>NZ_JABFCN010000001.1 GCF_013087515.1 Rhizobium sophorae
ATAACCTTGACCAAGGCAATGCGATTAGACAACCGCTGCACACTTTTGCGCGACATGCTTTATTGCTTCGCATGCCGTTATCGCAAAGCCGCTGCCCACTTTTGCGCGGCACGTATCCCCTGTGGAAATATGGCTTTCCTGCGGCGGCGGCCTTAATGGCACCTCAATTTTACTCTATAAGGAGGGCTCGCTGATTTGGCCGATGCGGCATTTGCGGTGACCGGGTTTCCGGCCCCGCCATTTTCCCGATCGCGAAAGCATGGTGACGTCCCGTCTCAACGTCGGGTTTGGCTTTCGATGACCTCTCCGGTCATCCGCCTCCAGACTGCGATGCGGTTTCAGCAGGCATCATTTTCATTCCATCCCTGCGGCCCGGTGTTGTCGGGTTGCCCCTCATGACGATCCCGCGATCTCCGATCGCGACCGACAAGCGGGGCGAATACCACGCAGGCTGCGGCTTTCAAATTCGATCTAAAGGGAGATTTTATCGATGGCAAAAGGACAAGTAAGAAGCAATCGCGAGGTCCGGAAGCCGAAGAAGGACAAGCAGGCAGCGAAGGTGGAAAGCACATTCGCCAATCAGATGAAGACGGCGACCAAAACCGCCCCGCAGGGCAGTGCTCCAAAGAAATAGAACCTCTTATCGAGCCCCCGCTCCGCCCCCCGTGCGCATAACAGCGCAAGTGATAGCGCGTCTTGTCGGACGCGCCGCGCTCCGGCGTGACACCATCACCCATTGACATGTTTTCAGAAAAACAGGAATTGCTGCAACCATGACCACTCTTCATACGATGTACCACTTCGACTATCCGCTCTTCCTCATTCGCTCGGCCGTGGTGATCGCACTCGGCTTTTCGGCGATTGCCGCCTTTCACGGCGTCACTCTGTGATCGAATCTGCGCGCCGCAGCGAGTGCGAGGAAATCCAAGTGGCCCCTTTGGGCGAGCCCGACGAAAACCCGGAGCGATCCGCGGAGCAAGCCGCGCTTTTCGCTGAAAAGCGCTGGTTGAAGATCCTTGCCGGATATCGTCAGCCGCGGGCCGGACGCAGCGCCTTCGAGCTTGCCGTGACCGTCGTCCCCTTTGCGCTGTTCTGGGCTGCCGCATGGGCAGCGGTTCATTACAGCTTCTGGCCCGGCCTGATCCTCGTCCTTCCCGCCGCCGCTTTCCTGCTCCGGCTGTTCATGATCCAGCATGATTGCGGCCACGGCTCGTTTTTCGCCCATCGCCGCGTCGACGACTGGGTTGGACGCACGATCGGCATCCTGACGCTGACGCCTTACGACTATTGGCGCCGGGCGCATGCGGAACACCACGCCTCGGCCGGGAACCTGGACGAGCGCGGCGTCGGCGACATCGAAACGCTGACGATCGCCGAATATAACGCGCTGTCGCGCTGGGGCCGGCTCGGCTATCGGCTCTATCGCAACCCGATCGTCATGTTCGGGATCGGACCGGCATGGCTGTTCCTCTTCAAGCAGCGCCTGCCTTTCGGCATGATGCGCTCCGGCGCCCTGCCCTGGGTCTCAACAATGGCGACCAACCTTGCCATCGCAGTGGCCGCCGCGCTGCTGATCTGGGCGATCGGGATCATTCCGTTTCTCCTGGTGCATCTGCCGATCGTGCTTCTGGCCGGTGCTGCAGGCGTCTGGCTGTTCTACGTGCAGCACCAGTTCGAGGAAACACATTGGTCGAAGGAGCCGGACTGGCAGTTCCAGCATGCAGCCCTGCACGGTGCCTCGCATTATGACCTGCCGCCGGTGCTGCGCTGGATCACCGGCAATATCGGCATCCACCACGTGCATCATCTGTCGAGCCGGGTGCCCTACTACCGGCTGCCGGAGGTGCTGCGGGACCATCCTGAGCTTGCCGATATCGGCCGCATCACGCTCATGGAAAGCCTGCGTTGCGTCAAGCTGGTGCTGTGGGACGAACAGACGAAGCGGCTGGTCTCATTTCGCGACGCGGCGCGGCTTGCCACAGCGCGATAACGGGCGTTAGAGCGGTTTAGCTTTCACGGAAGCGCAGAGCCGCTCTAACCTTTTGTTCCTGGAATTGCTCCAGAGCATGATGACCGTTCTAAAGCGCATCGCGATCTTTCAGATTCGCTTGTCGTGCTTTAGGTCTTTGTTTTTACGCATGTCGTTGTCGCAAAACCGCTGCACACTTTTGCGCGACATGCTTTAGCGATAGCCTGTCACATCCGCCGGTCTGCCGGGCTCCTGCACTTCCACCATGTAGCGCCAGCAATCCGGCCGCGAACCGTCGATATCGTCGAAGCCATAGGTCTTGGCCACTCCGCCGCTCGACAGCGACTGGCCGTTCCAGCGGGCGCGGTCAGGATCGGCGGCGATGGCCGCAACGGCGCGGCCGACGAAGCGCGGGGTTTCGGAAATGGCGAAATGCGGCTGCACCTTCGTCGCCTCGCGCCAGTTCTCCTCGCGAACACCATAAGCATCCAGCATCATTTCGGAGCGCAACCAACCGGGCGTGATCGAAACGGCGGTGGCACCGTGTTTCGCCAAATCCTGCGCATGCGCCCAGGCCATGCGGGTGACGCCCGTCTTGACGAGGTCGTAAAACGGCGACAGCCGGTAATGGGTGGCATTGTACTCGGCCGTGCCGTCGGTCACCTCCACCAGCAGCCCGCCCGGCCGCTCGATCATCAGCGGCAGGGCGTAATGGGCGGTGATCAGATGCGTCTCGATGCCGAGATGCAGCATACGCAGGCCCTTGTCCAGCGAATGCTCCCACACGGCCTTGTCCCATTCGAACATTTTCTCGCAGCCCCAGATGTCGTTGACCAGAATATCGAGCCGGCCGGCTTCGCCGCGGATGCGAGCGATCAATGCCTCGACCTGTTGCTGGACCAGATGGTCCACCTGCACGGCGATACCCTTGCCACCGGCTGACGTCACCAACTCGGCCGTCTCTTCAATCGTCTCCGGCCGGATATATTCGGATTGCTGAGCGCGCGTCGTGCGCCCCGTTACATAGACGGTGGCGCCCGCTGCACCGAGTTCCATCGCGATGCCTCGGCCGGCGCCGCGCGTCGCACCCGCCACCAAGGCCACTTTCTCCCGCAAGTTCGCTGTCACTTCTCGATCCTCCACGCTAGAACGGAGTGCGCCTAATTCATCCGGCGCACCTTGTATATAAACGAATGATCGTTTATATACAAGGTGAATGCAAGAGGAATTTCATGCCGCGACGCCGCACACTGTCCGATGAACAGCTTCTCGCCATGGTGCTGGCGCTGATCCAGGCCGAGGGGCCGGATGCGGCGACCTTTGCGGCGGTGGCGAAAGCCAGCGGACTTTCGGGCTCGACACTGGTGCAGCGTTTCGCGACGAAAGCGGCGATGCTGCGCGCCGCGCTGCTTTATGCCTGGGACAAGCTGGATGCGGAAACGACACGGCTTGCCGAGACCGTCCCTAAAACGCCGGAAGGCGCCATCACGCTGCTCGTCGGCCTGTCGCAGGATTATGGCGACAATGCCGCCGCCTATGGCGAGGGACTGCTGGTGCTTCGCGAGGACTTCCGCGATCCGGTGCTGCGCGCCCGAGGGGCGGCCTGGGGAACGGCACTGACGGCGGCGATCGCCCGATGTTTCGGATCGGCAAAGGCGCCGGAGACGATCGCCCGGCTGATGCTGTCGCAATGGCAGGGATCGCTGCTATGGTGGGGTTTTGGCGCAGACGGACCGGTGGATACCTATGTAGAGATGGAGCTTCGGCGCTTCCTCGCGGCAATAAAGTCCTGAGCCCGCCTAGAGCATGACGCCGAAAAGTGTGAGTGGTTTCCGACGACATCATGCTCTAACACTTTAACTTCGAATAGGACTCAGATTTGGGCCGACCGGCCTAAAATCATCCTGTTCTAGGCTTCCTCGTCGTCCTTCACCTCGCCCACGGTCAGCGGCCAGTCGACGACGTAGTCCTCGAGATCGTCGATATCGATCTCATTTTCATTGATCGTGCGGCCGCGCGCGGAAATGCCGGCGGCATGGACGGTCTCAGGGTCGCCGGAAACGAGCGGGTGCCACCAGTAGAGGTCGCGGCCTTCGTTGACCAGCCGGTAGCCGCAGGTGGGCGGCAGCCAGGCGATGTCGGGCACGTTCTCCTTGGTCAGCTGCACGCAGTCCGGCACGAAATCCCAGCGGTTCTCATAGCTGGAGCAGCGACAGCTTTCGCCATCGAGCAGCTTGCAGCTGACCGAGGTGAAATAGATATCGCCGCTATCCCATTCCTCGATCTTGTTGAGACAACAGAGGCCGCAGCCGTCGCAAAGGCTTTCCCACTCGGCAACGGTCATTTCGGCAAGCGTCTTGCTCTTCCAGAAGGGCAGATCGTTCATCGTTCGTTTCTTGCAACAGCGACCCGCAAATTCGCGTGACCCTGATGCATCTCTCTTGTTATCAGCCGCAAAATCAATCAATCCTTCAGCATACTCCTGATACTCGGAGAATTCTCTCTGGTATCGGAGAGCTTTGCGGCCATATGCGGGCCTCGCGCTTTCGTCGGATATGACCGAAACGCGATCAGGCGGGAATACAGGACGTGCAGGATCCGGACAACCCAGGAAATGGGCCAGAAAACGGGCTAAAAAAAGGGCCTGGAAAAGCGGCGAACGAGGCGGCGGAAAAGCGGCCGGCGAAGAGCCGTCACATTCTGCTGCGCATCGATTCCTGGATCGATTCGACCGTCTGGAACGCCGGCTTCCGCGCCGCCGAGATCTGGGAAGACATCACCATTTTCTTCCGCCGCTTCCGCGTGCGCGGCTGGAAGCGCATGGTCTTCGAACTCGCCGGTGAAGGACTGACGCTCGGAGCGGCCGGCTCGGTGCTGATGCTGCTGCTTGCCCAGCCCGCCTTCGAGGCGACCAAGGAGGACTGGCGCAACCGCGGCGATTTCGCCGTCACCTTTACCGACCGCTATGGCAACGTTATCGGCCATCGCGGCGTGATCCACCAGAATTCCGTGCCGATCGACGAGCTGCCGGATTCGCTGATCAAATCGGTAATCGCCACCGAGGACCGGCGCTTCTTCGACCATTTCGGCATCGATTTCATCGGCCTCTTCCGCGCCATGAGCGAGAATGCGCGCGCCGGCGAAGTCGTCCAAGGCGGCTCGACGCTGACCCAGCAGCTCGCCAAGAACCTGTTCCTGTCGAACGAACGCTCGATCGACCGCAAGGTCACCGAGGCGTTCCTGGCGCTTTGGCTCGAGGCGAACCTTTCCAAGAAGGAAATCCTCTCCACCTATCTCGACCGCGCCTATATGGGCGGCGGCACTTTTGGCGCAGCCGCAGCGGCGCAATTCTATTTCGGCAAGAACATCACCGATGTGAATCTCGCTGAATCCGCCATGCTTGCCGGCCTGTTCAAGGCGCCGGCGAAATATGCGCCACACGTCAACCTGCCGGCGGCGCGTGCCCGCGCCAATGAAGTGCTGACCAATCTGGTGCAGAGCGGGCTGATGACCGAGGGCCAGGTGATCGCAGCCAGGCGCAATCCGGCCACCGTCGTCGACCGCAACGAGGTGGAATCACCCGATTTCTTCCTCGACTGGGCTTTCGACGAGGTGCAGCGGCTTTCGGCGCGCTTCCACCAGCATTCGCTGATCGTGCGCACGACGATCGACATGGGCATCCAGCAGGCGGCGGAGGATTCGGTCGAGACGTCGCTGCGCGAATATGGCGAGGCCTATCACGCCAAGCAGGGCGCGATGGTGATGATCGAAAACGGCGGCGCCGTGCGCGCCATGGTCGGCGGCCGGGATTACGGCGAGAGCCAGTTCAACCGCGCCACCAGGGCGCTGCGCCAGCCGGGTTCCTCCTTCAAGGTCTACACCTATGCGGTGGCGATGGAGAGCGGGATGACGCCGCAGACGACCATTGTCGATGCGCCGATCTACTGGGGCAATTGGAGCCCGCACAATTATGCCAATCGCTATGTCGGCCGCATAACACTCGAGACCGCGATCGCCCAGTCGATCAACACGATCCCGGTGCGGCTCGCCAAGGAAAAACTCGGTATTCAGCCGATCCGGGCGATGGCGAAAAACCTCGGCGTCGAAACCCCGATCCGCGACGACGTTACCATCCCGATCGGCACCTCCGAGGTGACGGTGCTCGACCAGGCGACCGCCTATGCCACCTTCCCGGCCGGCGGCTACCAGTCGCGCCGCCACGGCATCACCCAGATTCTCGATTACGACGGCGACGTGCTCTACGATTTCGACCGCGACGAGCCGGCGCCGAAGCGTGTGCTCTCCGAACAGGCCGATGCCTATATGAACCAGATGCTGTCGCGCGTTCCCTATGTCGGCACGGCGCGCAAAGCGGCCCTCGACAACGGCATCCTGACGGCCGGCAAGACCGGCACGACCCAGGCCTATCGCGACGCCTGGTTCGTCGGCTTCACCGGCAATTACACCTGCGCCGTCTGGTTCGGCAATGACGACTACACCTCGACCAACGAGATGACCGGCGGTTCGCTGCCGGCGATGACTTTCAAGCGCGCCATGGATTACGCCCATCAGGGCGTCACGCTGCGCGCTATCCCCGGCGTCGAAAACCCCCTGCCCTCGGAAAAGGACCTCGCCAAGACCGCCGCCGCCAAGCCGCAGGACGGATTGCCGCAACTCATCCGGCCGCGCATGCTGTCGGTTCAATCGACCGGCATCCTCAAGAGGCTCGCCGAGAAGCTGAAGGATGCCGCCCCGCTGGCGCCGGCGAAGGTCGCGAGCGTGGAATAGCCCGCCACGCCCCACGTCCAGATCTCAAATCAGCATCCGCCGTCATCGATGCGTCGGCGTGGTTTGCCGTCGCCGGCCGCGGCATGACGGCTTTGCCACACTTGGCATGACCGTGGATCAATCGGCGCCTATGTCACTGCCCGGCATTCCACCCTGCCAGAATCAGTGGTAACCCTTTCATCCGATATGGTTTCCAAGGTCATAACGTGTTTCGATTCCCCCTCTTTATCGCGATCACGCTGATCGTCGCCTTCGGCGGCGGGATCATGATTTCGCTTTATGCGCTGGACGCGACACAGGGTTTTGGAGCGATCAAGCTCGGCGCCTGGGAGGCCTTTCCAGCGTTGCAGACGGTCGAGGCCGATCCCTATGCCAAGTCGCACCGGGCGCGCGCCGGCAAGCTGCTCTATGGCAGCGCCGAGGGCCTGACCTTCACGGCGAGCGTCGACGACGAAGGCGCGCGACTGAATGCCGGCTGCCGCTACCGCATCAGCGGGCAGACGCCGCCTGCCCGGCTCTGGACCCTCTTTACCGCCGACAATGGCGGCAATCCGGCGGCGGTGAAGACCGGACATCCCTCAGCGCTCAATTCCTGGACGGTGCTGCGCAATCAAGACAGCAGTTTCTCGGTCGAGATCTCAGCTGCCGCACAGCCGGGCAACTGGCTGGCCTTGCCAGAGGCCGGTACTTTCCGGCTGGTACTGACGCTGTTCGACACACCGACCGCCGGCAGTTCCGGGGTGATCGACCTCGCCATGCCGAAGCTCACCAAGACCGGATGCGGCAATGCTTAGGATATTCTTCGCCGTCCTGACCGGCCTTTTCGGCGCAGCTCTGCTGCATCTCGTCATCATCCTGTCGCTGCCGCATTTCACCGGCAAAGATGCGGCGACCCGCGTGGAGGCGGAGGGCGACCTCAACAATTTCTACCTGCTCGGCGACCGATATGATGAGGCTGGCCTTGCCAATGGCGACCCCTTCCTGCGCACCGCCGTCTGCTCCTTCGACGTCGAGGATGCGCCGGTGCATTTCACCGCCAAGGGCAATGTGCCCTTCTGGTCGATCGCGATCTACGACAGCGCCTCCAACGAGGTCTTCAGCATGAACGACAGGACATCGGTGGGCGGCGCGCTTGATGTGCTGGCCGGCAGTCCCATCCAGCTGACCGACCTGCGCAAAAACTTGCCGCAGGAGCTGGAGCAGGCGATCCTGGTGGAAATGGCACGGCCGGACGGTTATGCCGTGCTGCGGACTCTGGCGCCGCAGGCGAGCTTCGATGAGGCTGCGCGCAACTTCCTGACGGAAGCCGGCTGCGAGGAATTCGCCGCTCGCTGAGGTTGAAGAGCGGTTACTTCTTGTTGACGCGCGGCGCGGGCGCCGGACGATGTTTCGGGCTCTCGGTCAACCGCTCGTAGCGGACGCCGGTGAACCAAAGGATCTTGGCTTCGCGGGGCTCTTTGTCCGGGCGACGCGGCGCCCGCGGCCGCCGATCCGCCAATGCGACTACTATTGCCATTCTCGTCTCCATGCACTGCCCGAGACGGATGAAGTTGCGATGGATTTCACCCTGCCCGCCAATGTGCGGGCCGGCGCGTCCTGCAGTGCCGGGATGACCGGACCGAGGGCATTCGCGCCTTTCCCACGGCACCTGATTGAAATACCGTGATGCGGAGTTTCAACGATCCAAATACTCAAATCGCGTCGTTCCTATCCGAATTGAGACAGATGACAGTTAACAGTTTACTAATGTTCGGGGGATGCCAAACACAGTTCACGTCACTTCCTCTTTAACGCTCGAAGAGTTGATTTGGTTTCACGCCGCCCGCGCAAACGGCCGGCTGGAATCAACGGATAAAATTAGAAACAATTCATATAGTTGGCAACGGCGTTGCAATCCGCCTTCCGGGGAAATGGCGATGTTGCAAAAATACATCATGAAAATATTTAATTGCGAGGCGTTCAGATGCGCGTATGTTCTCTCCTGTCGGTCACACGTTTCCGGGCTCCGACCGATCGCGGATTTTCCACGTTCTTGCCGGAATGCGGAGGGCAAGCGATGTCTTTGCTGGTGAATTCATCTTTCTCGCCTCAAGATCTCGACGTGCTGAGCAGTGCGCTCGATGCCTGGTGCTCGGAACGGCGCATCGACATCAAAAGCGTCGACGCGCAATTCGCGGCATCCGCAGCACTCGACCTATATCAGGCCGGTTACTGCAGCCGCGAAAAGCTGCTGCACGCGCTGCGCGATCACAGGGTCGCCTGAGTTTTTCAACCATCGCGGCGGCGATGCGCAGACTTCGCAACACGCCTTCCAACCGCGCTTTTTTATATTGCCGGCTAACCATACCGCGACACGCTTAGCGTGTATATTTCTGTTGCATTTTAATAAAATCTTCAGCATGCATTAACCGTATCGGTGTAGGATTTGTTCATAACCGTATGGCCTGACATGCGTTCCGCCAGCGCATATCGGCCTTGGTCCCCTTGTTCTGCGTTTTCGGGGTGTTTTTGTGCGTGACCGGTTTCGAGACCTAGAAGGCCCCTTGGCCGTCAGGAAAAAGGACGTGGTATTAATGGCGACTGTCAGCAGTTTCGAGAACCTGTCTCATCCGACACGGTCCGAACTGCGCCAATTCGCCGAACTTTTCATGCCGCTGTTTCAAGCCTCCTCCGACGAGGCCAAGCGCCAGGCGGTCGCGGCGCTGTCCCAATGCGAGAACATGCCGGCCGCCGTGGCGCTGTTTATCGGCAACCAGCCGATCGAGATCGCAGCCCCTTTTCTTGCCGCCTCAAAGGCAATCGCCGACGATACGCTGATCACCATCGCGCGCATGCAGGGTGCAGCGCATGTCAAGGCGATCGTCAGTCGCGATTCACTCTCGCCGAAGGTCATCGATGCTTTGGTGGCGCTGCGCCAGAGCCAGCCGCGGTCCGCGGCCGCATCGGCGCCGGTCATGAAATCGCCGGCGGTGCCGCTTTCGCCGGCACCGGCCGAGACCAACGAGGCGGATGCCCTGGAGGAACAGCGGGTTGCCAATGAAGAGGTGTTGCGCGAACGCATCCTCGGGCTTGCCGGCCATCTCGGCCGTGCCGACGAGGACAGGCTCGGTCTGCGCACGCTCACCGACATTCAGGAGGCGCTGCTGGTGCGCTTTGCCCGCTCGCGCGAGGCGACGCATTTCGCAACCGCACTTGCCGATGCGCTTTCCGCCAGCCGCTGGCTTGCCGAGCGCATCATGCTCGATCTTTCCGGCCAGCAGCTCGCCACGACGCTGACCAGCCTCGGCATGGGCTTTCTCGATGCCGTCTTCGTGCTCGAAAGGCTCTATCCGCACCTTGCCGAACAGCAGCACAACGTCACCCGCGGCTGGATGGTGCTCGATGCGCTCGACCCGGAAGAATGCGACGAACGCGTCGAAGCCTGGCGGCGTGCCGATCGCTACACCTATAAGCCGGAAGCGACCGATACGCCCGCACCGGCGGCAACGCCCGACTATCGCTTCATCCGCCAGGCGCCGCCGCAGCGCGACATGCGCGTCATGGGGCGGCGGTGTCGCTGAGCTGCGGGTTGACTGACTAAAACGCGTCGCGATCTTTCAGATCCGCTCATCGCGCTTAGGTCTTTTTTTACGCATGCCGTTGTCGCAAAACCGCTGCTCACTTTTGTGCGACATGCTTTGGCCGCATAATATGAGCGGTTCGACATGACGCTGAGCTGACGAGCGCCTTGGCTCTCAACCGCCCTTCGCAAGCGGGATCATGTCCCCCAGTTCCTCCGCCTCCAGCTCGACGATCCAGAGATCGGGGTCGAATTTGCGTTCGCGCTCCAGCATCGCGCGTACCGCTTCAGGATCGCTGCGCGACACGCGGATCTCGAACAGGCGGTCGCCGGCCTGGCCCTCGTCGAAAGCGGACTGCGGCGCCGGCGCGTAAAGCGTTTCCAGGCCGTCGCGGAAGTGCTGACGGATGAAGATAGCACCTGCTTCCTCCGCACCCTTCTTTTCGATGGCGGCGAAATCGCCGCTGGCAAAGACGCGGCGCAGGAGAGCGGAAACGAAGATGTCGGCGCGTAATCTCATTGGGGCGGTATAAAGCATGTCGCGCGATAACGACATGCGGAAAAATAAAGACTTAAAGCCCGAGACGAGATTGCGACATGCTTTAGACTGGCGCGGGCGGCGGCAACCCGCAGTCAAATCTTGAACGCCGAGTCAGACCTTGACTGCCAGCCGCAGGCCTCCCCAATGCCGACCGCGGACGGTGATCGGAGCGGAGATATCCTTCATCATCACGAAGTTGCCGCCGCCCATGTCGCGCCGATAGGTCTGGACGAGGAAAGGCGCGGTGCTGCGGCCTGCGGCAAGGCCGACACGATCGGCGAAGATGCGGCGATTGCGGCAATTGGCGGTGTTCCAGACGGTGTCGCCAGGCCGCTGGGTTTGCGAGAATTTCCGGTTGTGGGTCGGCAGATAGCCGTTCTCGTCGATCGCCGCGCAGAAGGCGATGCGCTCGTCCAAGGTTGTGACGGGTTCCTGGATCGGCGGCAGCAGGCGGTCGGTGAGTTCGGTGAAGGCTGCCATCATCTGTGCCGGATCGGAGCCCGGTATCGGCCGATACCGTCGGTCGAAAAGAGCATCGAGCCCAATCTGGCCTTCCGCGACGGCGCGTTCGAAGGCGCCGGAAATCTGTCTTGCCACCGACTGCGCTTCCTCGATCCAACGGCTGTCGGCGGTCTTGACGCCGGCGCTCGCCGTCAGCTGGATCAGGGTTTCCGAGAGGCCGACGACGCTGTCGACGCGTTTTGCCGCTTGCTGCAGCCTGACATTCGAGCCGGCGACCTCGGCCGACATCTCGCCGAGTTTCTCGACGAAGCCGGCGCATTGCTGGTCGACCGCCTCGGTGGTGTTGGCCATGACAGTCGAACTGTCGAGGATGCGGGTGATGACATGTTCCATGCTTTCGAAGGCGCCGCGCATCGCCTCCGACTTGTCACGCACGCCGGCGGCACTGTCGCGCGCAACGGTGCCGACGGCCGACAGCCGGTCGATCTTCACGCGCAGTTCGTCCAGCGTCTGCTGGATGGAGCCGGTCGCCTTCGAGGTCTGCAACGAAAGAGCCCGGACCTCGGCGGCGACGACCGCAAAACCCTTGCCCGCATCGCCGGCGCGCGCCGCCTCGATCGCGGCGTTCAGCGCCAGCAGGTTGGTCTGGCGGGCGATGGTGCTGATCTCCTCGGCGATATTGTCGACATCGGCAAGCGACTTGGAGAAGCCAGCTATCTCCGCGCTGATCTCGTTGGAGGACTGGACCATGTGACCGATCTCGGCGACGGAGCCCGTCAGGCGGTCAGCTGATTCTTTCAGCATGTGACGGGCTTCGGCCGCCGTGCGGTCGGTCTCGCGCAGCGACACGGCGACCGAGCGGTTGGTCTCGGCAATCGAAAGCGCGGTGCGGGTGACATGATCGAAGGCGGAGGCATGCCGGGCCGACATTCCCGCCATGTCCTGGATGGCGCCGGCGATATCGACGAGATCAATGCCAAGGGTGGAGGCTTCTTCGGCAAGTCGCAACAGGATGTGGCGCAACGCCTCGCGATCCGGCCCTCCCGCTTCGACCGCCGGTTCTCCAGCCAGATCGTCTATCGCCTTCAGCGCATGCATGACCGACGCTCCCCCGCCCCAATCAGAAAAGCTTCAGGCAACATGGTTAATAAGTTGCAAACAGCGGCAGCACCTTAGACTTAGGTTGTAGGGAAAGCGGACTCCGTGACCGTGGACCGGCCGTGTGGCGACCCATCAGCTGGCGGTGAAGCCCGTCAGCCGCTCGCTCAGCTGCCAGAGACGTTCGGCAAATTCCGGATTGGTTGCCCAAGGACGGACACCGAGCATCTCGGTCGAATCACCGGGGACGGCGATGGCGATATCGCAGTTCTCACAATAGACGCCGCCGAGACCCTCAAGCTTCTCGCTGACGGCGCACCAGACGATGGTCGACGCCCCCTGCTCAATCGTCTTCTTGTTGTTTTCCGGATCGATGACCGGCTTGCCATCCTGGTCGACATAGCCGCTCGCCTTGAGGAAGTCGCTCGACTGATGGCGCACCAGATTGGTGGTGACGATACCGCCCGGATGCAGCGAGAAGGCTCTGACGCCGTGTTTCGCCCCCAAAGCGTCCAGCGAGACCGCAAAGAGAGCATTTGCCGACTTCGACTGGCCATAGGCGAGATAGGGCGCGTATTCGCGGTTCTCGAAATTCGGATCGTCGAAATCGACACCGGAGAAGATGTGGCCGCGCGAGGAGACTGCGACGACGCGCGCACCCTCGGCCTCCACCAGCGCCGGCCAGAGGCGGGCAGTGAGCTGGAAATGGCCGAGATGATTGGTGGAGAACTGCGATTCGTAGCCGCGGGCATCACGCGTCAACGGGTTCGCCATGACGGCAGCATTGTTGACGAGCAAATGCAGGGGCTCGCCGCTAGCGAGGAAGCGATCGGCAAAATCGTCGATCGAGCTGAGGTCCATCAGATCGAGCTTTTCCACCGCAAGGCCGGGAATGCTTTGCACGGCCGCCTTGGCTTTTTCGAGATTGCGGGCGGGGACGACAACCCTGGCGCCGGCTTCGGCGAGCACACGCGCCGTCTCGAGGCCAAGACCGGAATAGCCGCCGGTGACGATCGCGACCTTGCCTGAAAGATCGTGCCCGGCAATCACGTCGGCGGCGGTTGATGCCGCACCGAAACCGGAACCGATGGGAGCTTGTGGGGTGGACATGACGTGCCCTCCGTTGTTGCCTGATGGCCTTATGTAAGCCCGATAAATGGGATTCTGAATGCTTGCAAATCCCGATTTCCTGCTTCATCGTTCAAAAATGACCAGTGATCCGCTTTCCGAAATGCTCAATCTGCTCGATGCACGCTGCCTCGTGTCGGGCGGGCTGATCGCCGGCGGCGCCTGGGCGCTGCGTTTCCCCCAGCCGAACCGGATAAAGATCAGCGCGGTCGCCAAAGGGCGCTGCTGGCTTTGCCTCGACAATGACAGTGAACCCATTCTGCTCGAGGCAGGCGACGTTGCGCTTCTGAACGGCCGGTTTTCGTTCGTCCTGGCGAGCGACCTTGCCGTTGCGCCCGCCGATGCGGTTGGCGCCTTCAAGGAGAAGGTCGACGGCATAGCACGCCACGGCGTTGGCGAGGATTTCCACTATCTCGGCGGCCACATCGCGCTCGGGCCGCAGGGCATGGAGCTGCTGTCCGAGGTGCTGCCGCCGATCATTCATGTGCGCGCCGCCCTTGCCGAAGCCGGCGTGCTGCGCTGGCTGCTCGACCAGCTGGTGCGGGAGATGGCGGCGAAGCGGCCAGGCGCCCTGCTCGCCTCGACCCAGCTTGCGCAATTGATGTTCGTGCAGGTGCTGAGGGCGCACATCATGAGCTCGGCGCCATTGACGGTCGGGTGGCTCCGCGCCTTCGGCGACGATCGCATTGCGCCCGCGCTGCGGCTGATGCATGGCGATCCCGGCCGGTCCTGGCAGCTTGGCGAACTGGCAAAGGCGGCCGGCATGTCGCGCACGAGTTTTGCGCTGCGGTTCAAGACCGTGGCGGGGGTTGCGCCGCTCACCTATCTGATCGGCTGGCGCATGCGCCTTGCCGAACGCGAGCTGCGGGAGGGCAGCATGCCGGTTTCGGCGCTGGCGCTTTCGCTCGGCTACACATCCGAAAGCGCCTTCAGCAACGCCTTCAAAAGGATGACGGGTATGGCGCCGAAGCGCTATCGCGTGGCGATGGCCCGCGAGACCGGGCCGATCGAAGAGGTGGTGGATGTCGAGGGACAGGCGATGACGACGCATTACAGGCTGTTGAGGGCGGCATCGTAGCGGCGCAAGATCCAGATGATCTTAGGCCCGATCGGGTCAGCGGCATCATGCTCTCAATGCTGTCGCCCGCATTCCGTGATGAAGTGGATCAAAGAGGGCCGTCGCCTGTGTATCGTTTTTCCGGGCCTATTTTTGAAGATATGCGGCGCATTGGAATGTTGACCATCGAAGACGCGCTCAGGCTCGACGCCTGTCCGCGGAAGCTGAATTGTAGCTCCCCCTCCATGCATTGTCTCATTCCGTACCATTCCACCGGTCGAGTCACGACCCTGATAAGTTGAATCAACTGATTTGGTATAGGAGGAGAAAATGATGACTGTCACGGTGATCAAACCCGCACAGGATCGGAAAAAGGTGTCCGATGCCTATGAACTTGACTATTTTGTGCAGAAACACGCCATCGCCAGAATGGACGCGATCCGGATTCTCAATCTGCACCGATCTGATCGGGATGCCTCCGACCGGGCCGCGCATCGTCTCAAAAGGTGATCTACCGACCGGGACGAGACGGGCGGGATTTTCCCTTTCATTTGCCAATGAGATTTAACACGAGGCCGACCAGCGCATCCTTGGTCGTCGTCCCCTTTTGAAAGGCATACAAAAGAACGGTCAAGAGATCCGAGCCGTCTTCGCTATCGGGCGAGATGTCATGCCGGGCGCAGGCCTCCTGGAAGGCGATCAGGAGCACTGTCGAAGCGGTCTCGTCGACATGGTGATTGTAAAATGAGGTCACGCATCATCCTTAAGGGTTGCCGACGTCAAATGCGTTCAGTTGTCGATCAGGCAGGCCGTATCAACGGCGCGGCATCATTCGGAACCGGCTTCGATTTGCCAAGAGGAATGCCGGTCAGCCGTTCGTATTCTATCTCAGCCGGGCCATAAGTGCCTTGGCAGAGGTGCATCAGCCCAGTGCGATCCAGGACGAGAATTTCCCCACGTTGCGATTTGATGAAGTGCTTCGCTTCGAGAATTTGCAGGGCCACTGTTACACCCGGCCTACGCACGCCAAGCATCATCGCAAGAAATTCATGGGTCACATAGAAGCTGTCGCCATTGACGCGGTCGTGAACCATGAGGATCCATCGCGCCAGCCGCTCTTCCAGTTTGATCTGACCGTTTGCAAGAGCGGTGTAGGTGGTTTGGATACCGAGCGTACGGGCATAATGCATCAAAAGTTCAGTTAACGCGGGGCTCTGAGACATCGCTTCTTGAAGATTGTCGGCAGAAATACGAAGTGCCGAGCCACCCATCTGGACGAAGCAGTCAAACGGGCTTTCTGTATCGCCCTGGACCAGCGACGTGCCAGTCATGCCATCCCGGCCGAACAGGCCGACCTCGACGGTTGAACCGCCCTCTTTGCTTGCCACCACCGAACCAAGACCCGCCTCGAAAAAATAGACGAAGTTGATCGGCTGATGCGCCTTTTCGAGCGACTGACGAAGGTTGAGCTGCATTCTCTCCAGACTGGGGGCAAGCAGGCGCCGATCTTCAGGGGCAAGGGCACACAACAAATGGTTCTTGAACGTGCTTATATTTTGGTTGGTCATCGTGCTCTCTGGGGCGAAAGCACGACGATCTTCCAAACGTCAGCGCCCTTACGTGGCTGACGTCATATATAAGACTGCGCTTAAAAGCTGCATTGCGCAACAACTTTTGTACGAAATCGTACAGAGTCGCACCTAAACGTTGTTTGGAAGGAGGATTTGGCCCGGCGGCCGGCGTCAGCTGTCGGGTCCGCAATCGGGATAGCGGACCTACTCATCTTCAGCCGTCCGGTTGGAGCTTCGAGGCGAATAGGAATGGCGATTCGACCGCGACGCTTAACAAGCTTAGCTCGACAGAAAAATAACTAACGGCCCCTTCGCGTCTGACATTGCTTCAGGATTGAGACGCTGGTCCGAGGGACGCTTGCCATGTGCGGCACTCTCGATGCATCCGGCGATGCGGTGCAGGAAGGCCTTGCCATGACTGACCTGGCGCCGTTTTGCGAGGCGCAGAACCTAGATCGCGCCGATTTCCTTGAGTTTCTTCAGCACCGCCTGGTTCGGCTCGCCATCTTCGGGCAGGTTGTAGTGCTTCTGAAAATGGCGGATGGCCGCGCGGGTCTGCTCGCCGGCGACGCCGTCGACGCCGACATTGGCATAGGCCATGTTGGAAAGACCCTTCTGGATCTTCAACACCAGGTCGACATTGGTGATTTGGCTTGATGGAACCTGTTTTGCCGCCGATGGAACCGTTTTGACGGTCTTCTCGGCGTTGCGGATCGCCGCTGCCACCGGGTCTTCAGCCGCTGCCTTCGAGCTTACATCCTCCGGCGGCTTTTCGGCGGGCACGGTCGAGGGGCCGGCGGCATCGGTCTTCAGCGCCGCCAATACCTCCGGCGTCGGATCGCCGGTCTGGGTCATGCCGACGGTCTCCTCGAAGAAGAGAATGGCTGCGCTGGTGCGGGGGCCAATGATGCCGTCCGGAATGCCATTATAGAGGCCGCGGCGCACCAGCTGCTGCTGGATGTCCATGACGAGCTGGCTCGGCTGCTGGCCGGGTGCGGCAGGCGCCGGTGTCGCGTTGGTGGTGGCGGTATCCTGCGGCCGTTCGATCCGGAAGGTGGTGACGTCACCCTGTTGCTCCTCGGCCGGCCGGCGGGCGCCGAGCACGGTCGGAGATTGCGGATCGCGGGTGCGGAAGATCGGATGTGGATGCAGGCCCGGCTGATACCAGAGTGCATTGGCGGCGACGAAGGAGAAGATGACGGCGAAGGTGATCGCGCCGCCGGCGACCGACGGATTGCGGCCGATGACGCCGCCGAGCACGGATGCGCCCTGCAGGCCGAGCCCGCCGAGCACGGAGGCGCCCTGCAGGCCGAGCCCGCCGAGGGCGGCAGCGCCTGACATCAGAAGGCCCGGCTGCTGCCGTCCCCTTTTTCCCCTAGGCGATTTTCGCTTGCGCGCGGCCATCGAAACGCCCCTCTTTCAATTCTGCGCCTGTGTTGACCGCGCCCTTCAGCCGCGGCGGAAACTCGACAGTCGCGCCATGGCCGGCGTCTTCGGCGTGCTGAGCACCCGAGCCGTCCACCGCGATCTCGATGGTGATGATCGTGCCTTCGCCCGGCTGGCTGGCGATGGCGAAATACCCGCCATGCAGCGCTACCAGCCCCTTGACCAGGGACAGACCGAGGCCGGAGCCTTCGAACCGGCGGGTGTAATCATTCTGGATCTGAACGAAGGGCTGGCCGAGCAATGCCAGCTTGTCGGCCGGGATGCCGATGCCGGTGTCGCTGACCGTCAGCTTGAGGATGCCGTCGCGCGCTGCCGCATCGACCGAGACGACGCCGCCGGCCTCGGTGAACTTTATGGCATTGCCGACGAGATTGATGAGGATCTGCTGGATGGCGCGCTGATCGGCGACGACCTCGCCGACGCCGCGCTGAATACGGCTCGTCAACGTGAGGCCCTTGGTCTTCGCCTGCAATGCCAGCATCGATTCGCAGGATTTGACGGAGCTCGATATGTCGAAGGCTTCGAGGATCAGCTCGTAGCGGCCGGCTTCGATCTTGCTCATATCGAGCATGGTGTTGACGACGGACAGCAGATGCGCGCCGGATTCGCGAACCAGGCCGACATATTCGCGCTGACGGTCGTTTTCGAACTTGCCGAAATATTCGCCGATCAGGATATCGGAAAAACCGAGAATAGCGTTCAGCGGCGTGCGCAGCTCATGGCTGACGGCGGCGAGGAAGCGCGACTTGGCGTCGTTTGCCGATTCGGCATCCGCCGCGCGATTCTGGGCTTCGTCACGCAACTGCTGCTCGACGGAGACGTCGCGCAGCTGGGCAATGATGGCGGCAAGTTCGCCGTCGGCATCGCGCCGGGCCGTCATGTCCATTCTCAGATAGGCGAACTGGCGTTGATCACGCGAGACCGAGGGCCGGTCGAGGCGCAGGTCGACGCTCTGAGCATCCTCGCCCCGGCGCAGGCCATCGAGCGCCTGCAGGAAAAGGATGCGGTCGGAGACATGCACCTGCTCAAGGAAGCCCCTGCCCTTCGGATCGCGCATCCAGGCGAGGAAATCGCGCCGGTCGCGACCGCCGACGGTCGCCACACTGCCATGCGGGTCGAGGAAGAAGACGAGGCCCGGGGTGGCGGCAAGGAAGAAATCCTCGGCCGACTGCGTGGCGATACCGGCAGACGAACCCTGACGGGCTAGCGCGATGCTGCCGACGGCGGAAAAGAGAAAGGCGGCGCAGACCATGGCGACACCTGCCGGCAGCGCCACGGCCGGACTGGTGACCGCCGAAAGGCCGATAGGAGCGGCAACGAGAGCAGCCGACGAGAGCAGCACGAGGCGGCGCAAGATCGCAAGCTCGCGTTGGCGCACGGCTTCACCGCCGCCCGTCCGGGAGAGCCAGCTTGTCGCTGCCCGGTCTACGAGGGCCGTCATCCAGCCGCCAATGTTACTCAATACACGCACGCAATACCCGCCCAAAAGGCTGTCTGTCGATCCGGACAATAGGCCTTGGCGACTTAAAGAAAGGATAAGGCAAAAGCGATGTTCACAGCCTGAAACGGCTGAAATTCTCGTTTTGAAGCATCTGGAAGGCTCTTTGCCTTTTGTGGTTAATAGGGGGTAAGCGACGGATTTTCCTCATATTTCAGCATTGCGTTAACTCCTGTGGCAAGGCGAGCCGGCAAAAGTCCTGCAATTGCAAGCAGGTGCTGCCCTGATGCTTAACGGCGATCGCTCGCATTCGACTAAAATGCGGCTCAAATGCTGTTCGCTAAAATTTGAACTAAATTTGCCGCAAATGCGCGTGAGTTTCGAAAAGCGGCATTCGCAACTTGGCGGTAGGGTGAAAACACACCGGACAACCGGCCTGATTCGGCAACAAGAACCGGACGGGGAAAACAGGATGGGCGACGACAATGTGGTTTCTGATCAAAGGATCCTTCTGGTTTGGCCTCGTGCTCGTGCTTCTTTCCGTCTTCGGCCCGGAGAGTTCCGACAAGCTCGCCAACGGCCCGCAATTGCAACTGTCCGACGCGTTCACGGCGGCAAGCGGCGCCTATGACTATTTGACCGGCATGTGCTCGGAGAAGCCCGAGGTCTGCGTCAAGGGCACGGAGACCCTGACCGCACTTGGCTACCGGGCGCGTGAAGGCGCCCGCGTTGCCTACGAACTTCTCGACAGCCAGTTCACGGATGAGGCGCCTGCGACCGCAAGGCCTGCCGAACCGCAGATGCCGGTGGCGCTCAATATGCCTTCCCTCGCCACGCCGGCCGTCCAGGAAAAGGTACGCGAGGCCAAGGCTGCGCTCAACCAGCCGATGCCTTACCGTCCACCGGTCGAGGACGATGCCTCTCCTGAGACGGTGGTGACCGGCGCTATTCCGCTGCCGACACCGAAGCCGGCGACCTGACCCTCAACCAGCTTGCATCGGTGGTCCGCATGACGCGGAGATGCCCCATGCCTGACGTGCCTGCCCTGTTTAATTCAGCATATTGCTGCGCCGTGAGGATGCCCATCCCTCACGGCGTTTTTCTATCTCAGTTTACGCAATTCCGGCAAAACCGCTTCGTGCATCGCCTGGAAGTGTTCGGTCTTTTGTTTACGCAATTCCGGACGGAAAACCGCTTCACACTTTTCCTGGAATTGCTTTAGCGGTTCAAATCTGCCGGTCTTTCACCTATATGCAGTCTTAGAGCATTTCCTGACGCATTCCGGACGCAAAACCGCTGCGCACTTTTGCTGGAACTGCTTTAACAGTGAAAGGCTTCTCCATGGCATCCCTCGACCAGATCATCGACGACTTCGCTTTCCTGGACGATTGGGAAGACCGCTACCGCTATGTCATCGAACTCGGCAAAGCGCTGCCCGATTTGGCCGAGGAGAAGCGCACTTCGGAAAACAAGGTGATGGGCTGCGCCAGCCAGGTCTGGCTGGTGACGCATACGACGGGCGATGCCGACAATCCCGTCATGAGCTTCGAGGGTGATTCCGACGCCCATATCGTACGCGGCCTCGTGGCCATCGTGCTTGCCACCTATTCCGGTAAGACCGCATCCGAGATCGCCGGGCTCGATGCCTTCGAGATATTCTCGAAGATCGGCTTGGTGGAAAACCTGTCGTCACAGCGCTCGAACGGACTTCGCTCGATGGTGAACAGGATCCGCGAAGAGGCAAGAGTTCGCGCCGTGGCTTGAACGTGACGATGGCGGATGGGCTTTCAGAGCCACAGCCGATCGATTCGGCCAGCGCCTGCCTCGGCACATCGAATACATTAACACTTGCTGATAGTATAGGAATACATTCTAAGCCTGTCGGCAAAGCATAAGACAGGGTTGCCCACACTATCTTGGCGACCGTCCGAATCAGCTGCGAAGGCTTGGAATGCCAGGGCGGATCAGCTTTTGATAGAAACGCAGAACCGCTCCCACCTCGCGTTTTAGGCAACTCCTGAGAAAACCTCTTCGCACTTTTCCTGGAAAGGCTCCAGCGAGATTATTTTCCTCGCCTTGAAAAGGCACACAAAAAAGCCGGGCACAAGACCCGGCTTTTTTCGTCGATGCCTTTGAAAAAGCTCAGCCGCGGCCGCGCTTGCGGCGCTGCCCGAGACCCATCTCCTTTGCCAGGCGCGAACGCGCTTCAGCATAAGCGGGCGCCACCATCGGGTAATCGGTCGGCAGGTCCCACTTCTCGCGGTATTCTTCCGGCGAGAGGCTGTGATGCGTCATTAGGTGACGCTTGAGGGATTTGAAGTTGCCGCCGCATTCCAAACACGTGATCTGCTCGTCCTGTACGGACTTGCGGACAGAAACTGCAGGCTTCTGCTTTTCGACGATCGCCGCAGCAGGCTGCGGTACGGACGTGTTGCTCAGTGCCGAATGCACGTCGGAAATCAGATTGGCCAGGTCGCTGACCGGTACAACATGGTTGCTGACATAAGCCGCGACGATGTCGGCGGTCAGTTCCACAAGCAGCTCCGGCGCATTGCCGGTCGCTATATCCGTCATATTCTTTCTCCTGTTAGCATGCTCAAACGGTCTTTGACTGACACGCCAAAGACCCGCCTCGTAGAAGCGAACAGCAAAAGCACAGGAAGCGACCTTCTGTTTCGAAAAACGCGAAATCCACCCCTAGATTCCGAAGAGCGTGACCTGTTCTTATACTGCCTGACTGGAAACCACTACGTCATGCCCCAGGCGATGGCCTCAGTTTAGACATTAAAAATCAAAACTGAGGGACTTGGAAGCAGTACGATTGCAATTCACAATCAGAACTCTACTTGCATTTTCAAATACCATCGTTTGGTCGAAAGGCCAATTATTATTTGTCGTTTTTCTTGAGAAAAAATGACAGATGAAGAATTGAGGGGCTCTTCGGCAAGCTTTACTCACAGCTTCCTGTGCATAAGTTTTGCATAAATCTGGTAAAGTCGCGAACAGCATAGGCTCAACGATCCCTGATATCGTCACGGACCGAGAGCGCACCGAGATCATATCCCGAACGATGGGCAGCTCTGGCAAGCAGGTGAGCAGACACCGGCGCCGTCAGCAGGAAGAAGACGAAACCGGCAATGGCGCGGGCGAGAATCGCCGGCTCCTCTGAATAGAGGCCGGCGGCAAGGAGCAACAGGCCGGAGCCAACAGTCCCCGCCTTCGAGGCCGAATGCATGCGCGTATAAAGATCGGGCAGCCGGACCAGGCCGATCGCCGCCGCAAGCGCAAAGAGCGCACCGACGGTCAAAAGCAGGGCGGTGACGGTAGCAACGATATAATCGATCATCGCTTTTTCCCCCCTGCCCGGCGCTTTTGCGTGTTGCCATTTGCCGCAGCGGCGGGCGGCTTCGATTTGATGTTGCCGCGCGACAGCACAAATCGGGCGAAGGCGACGGTCGCCAGGAAACCGACGAGGCCGAGCGAGATGGCGATATCGATATAGAGCGAAAACCTGGTCTTGACCGCGATGACGGCGATGAAGCCAATGGCGATGCCGGTCAGCATGTCGAGGGCGAGGATCCGGTCCGGCAATGTCGGGCCGGCAACGACACGCCAGACGCTCAGAATCAACGCCAGGCCGAGGATGACGAGTGCGGCCGAGGATGCGACCGCGACGATGGCGGCAGGTGTGATCACCGGAAGGCCTCCATGATCTTGCGTTCGAAACCGTTGGCGATATCACGCTTGGTGGTCTCGGGATCGGAACAATCGAGCGCGTGGACATAGAGCGTGCGGCGATCGGGCGAGACGTCGACCGACAGCGTGCCGGGTGTCAGCGTGATGAGGTTTGCGAGCAAAGTGATTTCGAAATCGCTCGTTACCGTCAACTGGAAGGCGAAGATGCCGGGCTTCAGCTTCATATCGGGCGAGAGGACGGTGACCGTAACCTTCCAGGCCGACAGCGACAATTCCTTGAGGAACAGAGCGGCGAGCGAGAGCAATGGGAGAACGCGGGGGATATGCCCCTTGCCGCCGAAGGATTCGCGGATGATGACCAGCGCCAAGGCCCCGAGCAGCAAGCCGAGGACGAGATTGTGCAGCGAGGCGCTGCCGGTAACGGCGACCCAGGCAATGGCAAGCAACAGGTTGAAGAGGAAGAAGATCACGGCGCGCCTCCTTCCGGGAAGACCGAATGAAGATAGGCCTGGGGATGGGCCAGGCCGGCGGCGGCCGATTGCGACAGCGCCAGCAACTGTTCCGGCAGGATGCCAAAACCGACGACCAGCGCTGTCAGTGCCGCGAGCGGCAGGCCCGTGCGCCACCTGGCACCGGGAGACCTCAGGGCTGTCGACGCCAAAGCTATCGGCGTCGGGGCTATCGGAGCCGGGCGCCAATAGGCGAGCAGGAAGAGACGGCCGAAGGCAATGGTCGTCAGAAAGCCGCCGAGGAGGATTGAGGCCGCCAACCACCAGGCACCGAGATCGAACGAGGCCTTGACGAGAATGACTTTCGGCCAGAAGCCGGAAAAGGGCGGCAGGCCGCAGGCGGCAAGGAAGAGCGCGAGGGAGAGCGCGGCGAAGCCGCCGCTTTGCCTGTAGAGCCCGCCGAGGGCCGACAGTGAAAAGCCGCCGCCGCGCCGGGCGATCTCGCCGGCGGCAAGATAAAGTGCGGTCATCAGCACCATGGAATGAAGCGCGTAGAATACCGCGCCGCTGATGCCGCCAAGGCCGCCGAGCGCGACGCCGGCGAGCATGTTGCCGATGCCCGATATGACGACATAGCCGAACAGCCTGCGGATATCGTTTTCGGCGAGCGCGCCGAGAGCGCCGACGAGAATGGTCGCGGCGGCGGCAAGCGCGATCACCGGGCTCAATTCCTGGCGCTCCATCGGCAACAGCATGACCATCACCCGGATCAGCGCGTAGATGCCCACCTTGGTGAGCAGGCCGGCAAACAGCGCGGAGACCACGATACGCGGCGTATGGTAGGCGGCGGGCAGCCAGAAATTGACCGGGAAGGCTGCCGCCTTCATGCCGAAGGCGAGCAGGAAGAGGCTTGCCAGCGTCATCAGCGGCGCCGTGCCGCGCAAATCCCCGGTTTTTGCAGCGATATCGGCCATATTGAGCGTGCCGAAGGCGGCATAGAGAATGCCGACGCCGACCAGAAACAGGGTCGTGGCAATCAGATTGAGCACCGCATATTTCAGCGCGCCGTCGATCTGCTCACGTTCGGAACCAAGGATGATCAGCCCGAACGAGGAGATCAGCAGCACCTCGAACCAGACATAGAGATTGAAAATATCGCCGGTCAGAAAAGCGCCGGTGACGCCGGCCATCAGCAGCATCAGCAGCGGGAAGAAGCCGTATCGGCGGCCGCTTTCGCCGATATCGGCCAGCGCATAGATGCCGCCGGCAAGCGCGGCAAGGGCCGCGGTGAAGGCCATCAGCGCACCGAGGAGATCGACGGTGAAGGCGATGCCGAAAGGCGGCAGCCAGCGGCCCATGACCATGGTCAGCGGCCCGTCGGTCGCGACCTTGGCAAGCAGGGCGGCATCGATCAGCGCCAGCGCCGCAAGACCCGGAATAGCAAGCCAGGCCTGCAGACGGGGATAGGCGCGCAGCATCAGCAAGACGGCACCCAGCGTAATGCAGTGGGCGACCGGCAGGATGGCGAGCCAGTGACCGATCGGCACCGGAGCGGTGATCAGGGCGGCGGAGAGATCGACAGTAGAGGTGGGGGCGGCCATCAGATGGCGCCTCCAATATCACACGAGAGTGTTTGCCTTGGGGTGAGCATCCGCACAACCATCCGCCTCAATACCCCAGTGGCGGCAGCGGCCGGTCGTCGGGCTCGGCGACGCGCATGTCGCTGGTGTTGTCGGTGCCGAGGTCCTGATAGGCGCGGTAGGTCAACACCAGCAGGAAGGCGAGGAAGGAAAAGGAGATGACGATGGCCGTCAGGATGAGGGCCTGCGGCAGCGGGTTGGCCGTGCCCGCGGGCAGACTGTCGAGACCCGCCGGGATGATCGGCGGCACCTCGCGCGTCAGCCGGCCGCCGGTAAAGAGCAGCAGGTTGACGGCGTTGCCGAGGATGGCAATACCGAGCATGATCCGGATCGAGAATTTCGACAGCATCAGATAGATGGCGGCGGCAAAGAACAGGCCGACGAGGATCGCGAGAAGCGGCTCCATCATTCCACCTCCTTTTCCTCGAGCGCCAGTGCGATCGAGGTGATGGCGCCGAGCACGACGAGATAGACGCCGACATCGAAAAGCAGGACGCTGGACAGCGGCACCTCGGCGCCGAAAAGCGTCGGATAGATCCAGAGGCCGGTCATGAAGGGAACGGCAAACAGGATGGAGAGAAGACCGGCCACGGTCGACAGAAGCAAGCCGAAGCCGGCAATCGACAGCGGATGGAAAAACAGCGCCCGGCGAACGGCGCCAACGCCGCGGGCAATGCCGTAGATCGCTAGTCCCGAGGCAGCGATCAGCCCGCCGATGAAGCCGCCGCCCGGCTCGTTATGGCCGCGCAGCAGCACGAAGACGGAAAAAAGCAGCATCAGCGCGGTGAGAAACGGGGCGGCGGTGCGGAAGATGAGGGTGTTCACGCGCTCAACCCTCCGCCGCGGGGTCGTTGGCGGCAAGCTTGCGCTCGCTTCCGGCGCGGATGCGGATCAGCGCCAGGATGGCAAGGCCGGTGACCGCGACGACGGCGATTTCGCCAAGCGTGTCGGTGCCGCGGAAATCGACGATGATGACGTTGACGACATTGGCGCCGTGGGCGATCGATTTGGAATACGTGTTGAAGAAAGCCGTCAGCGCGTCGTTGAACGGTGCCTCGGTTGCCCGCATCAGCAGAAGCGTGAAGCCGAGGCCGCAGGCAAGCGCCAGCGCGCCGTCGAAGAGCTTGCGGCCGAGCGGCCGCTGATCGTCGGGCGAGAGACGAAGCCTGGTCATGACCAGGGCGAGAATCACCACCGAAAGGGTTTCGACCATGAACTGGGTGAAGGACAGATCCGGCGCGCCGAACAGCAGGAAGATGATGGCGACGGCGAAACCCTGAATGCCGAGCGAAACGATCGCCGTCAGCCGGTCGCGGGCGATGAGCACGGCGGCCAGGCCGAAGGCGGCGATCAGGAAGACCGCCCATTCATGCAGCCTGACATCGGTCGGCCAGGCCGGCAGACGCGGCAGCTCGCCATAGACGACGAGCGGGACGATGAGGATGGCGGCAACGCAGAGGAAGGTGCAGGTGACGTAGATCTCCAGCCGCCCCGGCTGGAGCACACGCATGACGCGGCCTGAAAAGCGGACAAGGCCCGATACAGCGACATCAAAGCCATGGTCCGGCCCAGGTCCGGCCGCGCGCAGGAAGACGGCCATAAGGAAACGGGCACGCGAGAGTTGCCAGTAGACGCCGATACCGAGCAGCACGGTCAGGGCGGAGAGCGCCAAGGGCAGGCCGATATGCGGCGTCAGCGAAATGTCGATTTCGACAGGTGTTTGGCGGATGGCGGATGCGATCGGCGAGGACAGGATGGCATGGGTGAAGCCGGTAAAGAGCGCCGCGAGCAGGCCGAGGACGGCGAGAACCGCCGGGCCGAGCCACAAAAGGACGGGCGCTTCGTGCGGGGGTTTCGGCGTCTCCACCGGTTGGCCGAGGAAGGGTTTCAGCGCCACGGCAAAGGCGACGGCAAACATCAGCGCATTGCCGAAGACGGTAATGCCGGTGAAGGTGAGCGCGCGGACATCGCCGCCGACGAGTGCGGTATAGATCTCCTCCTTGGCGAGGAAGCCGAAGAAGGGCGGCAGGCCGGCCATGGAGAAGGCGGCCGCAAGCGCGATGATCCAGGTGAGCGGCATCGCCCGCATCAGGCCGCTGAGCCTGGTGATATCGCGCGTGCCGGTCTCATGATCGATGATGCCTGCGACCATGAAGAGCGCGCCCTTGAAGAGGGAATGCGCCACCAGATAGAGCGCCGCCGCCTCGATCGCATGGTCCGAGCCGAAGCCGATCAGCATAACGAGCAGGCCGAGCGAGGAGACGGTAGTATGGGCGAGTTTGAGCTTCAGGTCTGTCTGGCGGATGGCAAGCGCGGTGCCGACCACCAGCGTAAGGCCGCCAAAGAAGGGCAGAAGGATTTCCCAGGCAGGGGTTGCCCCCATGACGGGGTTGAGCCGCATCAGCAGATAGACGCCTGCCTTCACCATGGTGGCCGAATGCAGATAGGCCGAAACCGGCGTCGGCGCCTCCATGGCGTTCGGCAGCCAGAAGTGAAAGGGAAACTGGGCCGACTTGGTGAAGGCGCCGCCGAGGACCAAGATGAGGGCAGGTAGATAGAGCGGGCTTTGGCGCACGACATCGCCTGCGCCGATGAGCCGCGACATCTCAGTGACGCCCGAGATGTTCCAGAGCAGCAGCAGACCGGCCAACAGGCAGAGCCCTCCCCCACCGGTCACAACAAGCGCCTGCAGGGCGGCGCGACGAGCGGCTTCACGCTCGTGATCGAAGCCGATCAGCAGGAAGGACGTGATCGATGTCAGTTCCCAGAAGACGAAGAGCATCAGGAAACTGTCGGAAACGACGACGCCGAGCATCGCGCCCATGAAGAGGAAGATGAAGGAGAAGAAGCGGCCCTGATCCTTGTGTCCCTTGAGATAAGCGCCGGCATAAAGCACGATCAGGGTGCCGATGCCGGTGATCAGCAGCGCGAAAGCCAGCGACAGGCCGTCGAGGAACCAGGAAAAGGAGAGATGAAAGCTCGGCACCCAGGAATAGCCGCCGGTGACGACCTCGCCGCGCGCGATCTTGGGAATGAAACGCAGGAAATGCAGGAAGGCGAGCAAGGGAGCGATCGCCAGGAGCCAGGCACCGTTTGCGCCGAAGATGCGGATGACGAAGGGGGCGGCAAGAGCGCCGGCGAGCGGCAGACACAAGGCCAGAAATGTCAGAGCCGTGACATCGGCCATGTCCCCTCCTCTACTGCATGATTCAAAATGTTACAGGCTTTTGCACGTCCGACAAGGCGCGCGGCGCTGTAATGGCAACAGACGAAAAGCCGGAGAAAACCGGCCTGTCTTCTGGCTTAGGCGAAACGGGGGAGCGTCTCAAGTGATTTCGGCCGCAAGCCAACTGCATGGCAATGTTCAAAGCCGATCAGGCCGTCGATCTGGAAAGACGCGTCAGCAGCCGGACGATGCAACCGTGGAGGATGAAGACAAGAAGCGTCAGCGGCCAGAGCAGGCAAGCGAGGAGCCCAGCGAGACGATGGAACGTCAAACCGTCATGGTTGGCCCAGCCTTCCAACAGCGTGACCGCCATGGCGGCCACGGCCACAAGGCCGTAGAGCAGGACGATTGCTGTTTCAAACACCAGTGTTTCTCCAATGCACGCAACATTAACCCTAACAGAAAGCCCCTAACGGATGTAAAAGCAAGCCTCTTCCCCTAATTGGGTATGCCGCCAATCTCATGGCGTGCCGCGGGAGACTTGATGAACTGAACACGGCGCACCACATTTTCTCGCGAAACGGAACCCGCCCCTCGGCGAAAGGAGCACCTCATGTCCGACACTGCGACGACCGCCAAGATCCACAAGACCGACGCCGAATGGAAAGAGCAGCTCACGCCTGAGCAATACCGCATCACGCGCCAGCACGGCACCGAACGCGCCTTTACCGGCCCCTATTGGGATTCCTTCGAGACGGGGCTTTACCGCTGCGTCGGCTGCAATGCGCCGCTTTTCCGCTCCGACACGAAATTCGATGCCGGCTGCGGCTGGCCGAGCTATTTCGAAGCGGTATCGCCCGAAGCGGTGACGGAGCATCGCGACACGGCCTTTGGCATGGTGCGCACCGAAATCCGCTGCGGCAGCTGCGACGCCCATCTCGGCCACGTCTTTCCCGACGGCCCGCCGCCGACCGGCCTGCGTTATTGCATCAACGGCCACTCGATGGTGTTCGAGGCGGGGAAATAGGCCTGAACCTGCGATCGGGATCCGATCCCGCGGCGGCCATGAGGAGACTAAGCGCGACGGAAATTTCCGTGCCACCATGGTCGACATGGTAGCGGCGGCCGCCAGGTGGTCGGCCGCCGCACTTGTTTCGATCAGGTTCTGATGGCGATGCGCCTGACCTGTGACTGCGCCTTTTCGCTCTTGGGCAAGGTGACGGTCAGGACGCCGTTCTTGAAGGTCGCGTCGACCTGATCTTCCTTGACCTCGGTCGCGAGTGGGATGCGTCGCTCGAAGCGGCCATAGTAGCGCTCCGAGAACTGCTTCTCCTTGTCTTCCGTCTCCGAACGCTTTTCACCCTTCAGCGTCAGAACGCCATCATCGAGAATGACCTCGATGTCCTTTTCCTCAAGGCCGGGGACTTCGGCCGTCACCTTGATATCCTTATCGGTGTCGGAGATCTCGACACTCGGCCAGCCGGCACCGAAACCGCTGGCGCCCCGCAGTGACGGCAGGCCAGAGCCGAAGCTGCGGAAAGCATCGTCGAACAGACGGTTGACCTCGCGATGGAGCGACAGGAAAGGATCATGGTCGTCCTCGCGGAGGAGACTCGGAACCTGGTGGCCGTTGTTGCGGCCCCAAGGAATCAAATCACGAACACTCATGGCTTACTCCTTTCTGGTGGTTCTTGGGCATTCCTGACGGCTCAGGCTGCCTGCGTCTCGGCGTCGATCTGCTTGGTCTCGGCCTTCGGCATTGCATTTCCAGTTCCGATCTCGATCTGGCGCGGCTTCATCTCTTCAGGAATTTCACGCTTGAGGTCGATGGTCAGCAGACCGTTGACGAGGCCGGCATCCACGACCTTGACGTGGTCGGCCAATTCGAACCGACGCTGGAAGCTTCGACCAGCAATGCCGCGATGCAGGTATTGAACATCTTCGCCGTTCGCCTTCTGCCCTGAGACGACGAGCATGTTCTGCTCTTGGATGATCGCCAGTTCGTCCTGCGAGAAGCCCGCCACGGCCATGGCAATGCGGTATTCGTCCTCGCCGGCTTTGACGATATCGTAAGGCGGCCAGTTGTCGATTGTCTCGGCGCGGCTTGCAGCGTCGAGTGCGTTCAACATCCGCTCGAAGCCGATGCTCGACCGGAACAGGGGAGAGAAATCGAGGTTTGTCCTCATAGCCATATCCTCCTTACAAGCAACATGGATACAGGAGACGCCAAGAGCGACAGGCGTCTCCTGGACCTGTCGATCCCTGCTCGGCGATCGACAATACTGATATAATTCAGCAGTTTACCGTTTCAAGAGGAGAGAATTTCTCAGCGAAAAAATTGCTTTCTTCGAAGGCACCACCATATCTGGGCTGAGCTTGAGAGAGGAGAAATGGTTATGACAATGACTTCAAAGGACGTCATCGCCGTCCTCGGGCCCGCCGATGAAACGCTCGTGGCCGAGGTCATCGCGACAGGCGCCACCCAGGCTGAACTCGCCGAGGCATTTGCGTGGGCCAGCAACGACGAAGCCTTGATGGGTGAAGGCCGGCCTCTGCCAACAGGCAGGGTTGCTGCGCTTGTTGATTTGCTGAGTTCGGATGAAGAGGAACCGGAATAGGAGAGCCGGATGACTCGCCTCCCCCACTGATCCGTCATGCTATCGTGAGCACCTGAACATTGCCGTGGCGGTCCATCACATCGACCACGACCTGGCGTCCCGACCTGCGAATGGCGACGTCAGCCGAGCCAATACCGATCGACAGGCGTCGTAAGATCACCTCGTCGAGGAATGGGGGAAGCCTCGGTACGTTGAAGCTGATGTGCAAGCCATTCGGGTCGAAGTCGAGGCCAAGACAGGATTGCAGCAGCGGCAAAGGAGCGGCTGCCGCCCATGCTTGAGGCGAGCAGGCGACCGGATAGAAGGTCGGCCCTCGTGCCCGCTGGCGCGGCAGGCCGCAGAGGAGTTCGGGGAGCCGCCGCAGGTCGATATAGGTCGAGGCGGCAAACAACCCCTCGAATATCCGCGCGGCTTCGACGCGGTAGCCATAGCGGGCAAGGCCGCTGGCGATCAAGGCATTGTCATGTGGCCAGATCGAGCCATTGTAACCTCCTCTGTTGAGCAAAGAGTCGTCGGCAAAAATCATGCCTGCGTCCTTACGAGGCGCGCGGCAGGTCAGATGGGAGAGGTCAGGTTTCGAATAGCTGTCGGCGCCGTCCCCCCCTTCCAATAGCTGCACAAGCCAAAACCAGGAAGCCGGCGTGTCGGCAGTTTTCGGCGAAGGGTCCTGCGGGCCGTCGAGGAAGTCGACGCAGCTTGCTTCTCAGCTTGCCGATCGTCCTTGTCCAACGTCTTCAGCGCTTCAAGGATTTCGTCATAGGAAACAGCTCTTTCCGCCCCGGGATAAAGGCGAAGGGCCGGTGCGGATTCGATCGCGAAAATATCGGATGCCCATGAAGCCAGAATGGCCCGCTTCTCGTCATTGCCGATGTCGGCGGCGGTAAGCACGTCACGTGGGTGACTGAAATGTTTGGCCGGATAAACCAGATGCGCCGCGCTGATTGCCGCCGTGGCTTCCTGCTGTATGGAATTGCTGGTGCTTTCCTTTCTCATAGCTTGGCTCCACTGATGTTGACCGATGGAACTTGGTTCATTCGATAGTGCGTGGGGAGGCCCGCCCTTAAGAGCAGGGCGGGCCGAGCGATCGCTTAGAAGTCCATGCCGGGGCCGGCGGGCATGGCCGGAGCGGCCTCCTTCTTGGGCTTCTCGGCGATCATCGCTTCCGTCGTCACCAGAAGACCGGCAACGGAGGCGGCATCCTGAAGCGCGGTGCGCACCACTTTCGCCGGATCGATAACGCCCTGCGCATAGAGATCGCCATATTCGCCGGTCTGGGCATTCCAGCCATAGGAGAATTCGCCTTTCTCGCGCAGCTTGCCGACCACGATCGAGCCTTCTGCGCCGGCGTTTTCGGCGATCTGCCGTACCGGGGCTTCGATTGCGCGGCGCACAATCTCGATGCCGACGCGCTGGTCCTGGTTGGCCACGCTGAGATTATCGAGCGCCTTGACGGCGCGCAGAAGGGCAACGCCACCGCCGGGCAAGATGCCCTCTTCGACGGCGGCACGGGTTGCATGAAGCGCGTCGTCGACGCGATCCTTTTTCTCCTTCACCTCGACTTCCGTCGAGCCGCCGACACGGATGACGGCAACGCCGCCGGCCAGCTTGGCGAGGCGCTCCTGCAGCTTCTCCCGGTCGTAGTCGGAGGTGGTTTCTTCGATCTGGGCGCGGATCTGAGCCGTGCGACCGTCAAGCTCCGCCTTCGAGCCAGCACCGTCGATGATGGTGGTGTTTTCCTTCTCGATCGACACCTTCTTGGCACGGCCGAGCATATTGAGCGTCACGTTCTCGAGCTTGATGCCGAGATCTTCGGAGATGACGGTACCGCCGGTCAGGATAGCGATGTCTTCGAGCATGGCCTTGCGGCGGTCGCCGAAGCCGGGGGCCTTGACGGCAGCGATCTTCAAGCCGCCGCGCAGCTTGTTGACGACGAGTGTTGCGAGGGCCTCGCCTTCGACGTCTTCAGCGATGATGAGGAGCGGCTTGCCGGATTGGACGACGGCTTCGAGAACTGGCAGCATCGACTGCAGGTTCGAGAGCTTCTTCTCATGAATGAGAATATAGGGGTCCTCGAGCTCGACCCGCATCTTGTCCTGGTTGGTGACGAAGTAGGGGCTGAGGTAGCCGCGGTCGAACTGCATGCCCTCGACGACTTCGAGTTCGGTTTCGGCGGTCTTGGCTTCCTCGACGGTGATGACACCCTCATTGCCGACCTTTTCCATTGCTTCAGCGAGGTAACGACCGATCTCGGAATCACCGTTGGCGGAGATCGTGCCGACCTGGGCGATTTCGGAATTGTTGGAGATCTTGCGGGCGTTGGTCTTCAGTTCCTTGACAACGGCGTCGACGGCGATGTCGATGCCACGCTTGAGGTCCATCGGGTTCATGCCGGAAGCGACCGCCTTGGCCCCTTCCTTGACGATCGCCTGGGCCAGCACCGTTGCAGTCGTGGTGCCGTCACCGGCGAGATCGTTGGTCTTCGAGGCGACTTCGCGCAGCATCTGGGCGCCCATGTTTTCGAACTTGTCTTCGAGCTCGATTTCCTTGGCGACCGAAACGCCGTCCTTGGTGATGCGCGGCGCGCCGAAGGACTTGTCGATGACGACGTTGCGCCCTTTCGGGCCGAGCGTCACCTTCACGGCATTGGCCAGCACATCGACCCCACGCAGCAAGCGTTCACGGGCATCGGTATGGAATTTGACTTCTTTCGCAGCCATTCTTTCACTCCTTCGATAGGCAGCTTTTCTTGACTAGTGCGCTGAGAACGCCTCAGGCGGCGATCTTTTCGGCGGCCTGGGCCTCGATAATGCCCATGACATCGCTTTCCTTCATGATCAGCAGATCTTCACCGTTGATCTTGATCTCGGTGCCGGACCACTTGCCGAACAGAATGCGATCGCCGGGCTTGACGTCGAGCGCCTGGATCTGGCCGGCGTCGTTGCGTGCGCCGGGGCCGACGGCGATAACCTCGCCTTCCTGCGGCTTTTCCTTGGCGGTATCAGGGATGATGATGCCGCCCTTGGTCTTTTCCTCGGAATCGAGCCGGCGGACGAGAATGCGATCATGAAGCGGTCGGAACGACATGTTTTCCTCCAATGGACAAACAATAATGACGTTGTTCCCTGGCCGGACCGGATGACCGGTCCGGGCGGGTGCAAACCTCTGTCGAGCGTTTTGCGCGGAATGATCTGGTTTTGCGGTTTTTCCATTTCAAGGGGGTGGCGAAAAAAATTAGCACTCGCCGGAAATGGCTGCTAACATACTGAGAAGGAACAACAAACACTGTTTCCGCGTTGAGAAACCAGTTGATGGAGGCAAAAATATGCGCCACCTTCTCGTTATCGCGAAACGGAGATGAAGCATGGAATTTTCATCGGACATAGAGCGCCAGCTCAACGGTTACGGCCTTACCACCGCGCACATCCTCTACCGCATGCCGGATTTTGAGTCGGTTCTGCAGACCTATGTCTGGCAGGATTACGATCTCGCCCCCGACTTTCCGGAAATGCACAGATTCCTGGATTTCTGGCAGTCCAAGCTTGACGGGCCGCTGCATTCCGTTCGCTATAGCCACCAGCGGCTGATCGGACCGAACGAATGGCGTCGCGTCACGGGCGAGTTGCGATTGCACTAAATCGAATCCGACAGTCCCAGCAGATGGCTGCGTATCCGCCAGCCATTGTTGCCCATAGGGCCTTACCAACCGCTCTGTATCGCGCGAAAGCCCCAATCAATCGTGATCGGCAGGGCATGGCCAACTCGAGGGTGCCGAAAGGCCTGCCGGCAGCTTGGTCGAGGCATCGCCGCAGGCAAGGTCGATCTGCGCCTGTTCGAGCCCGGCGGCGGCCGAGAGGTCGAGGCCTTCGATGCGGGTCAGGAACATGAAGGCGCGCTCGAAGGTCGCCGGGCCTTCGAAGGTGGCCTTGGAGAGATCGGCGCGGGAGAGATTGGCGAAAGAGAATTTCACCCCCGTCAGCACCGCCTTGTCGAAATCGGCGCGGCCGAGTTCAGCCTTTTCGAAACTCGCGCCGGAGAGCTGGGCGCCGGCGAAATTGGCGCGCTGCAGTTCGGCGCCAGCAAAGGACGCGCCCTCGGCGGCGACTTTGGCGAAGGTGGATCGGTAGGCCTCGATCTTGGCGAAATTGGCGCCTTCGGCGTGTGCACCCTCGAGAGAGGCGCGCACCAGCGTCGCTTTCTCCAGATTGGCGGATTTGACGTTGGCGCCGGCGAGATCGGTCAGCGAGAAATCGGTGCCGAAGAGATTGGCGCCTTCGAGGTCACTGCCCTGCAGCATCAGGTTCTTCTTGGTGCATTCCTGCCAGTCGAGCTTCGGCGAGGCTAGGCTGCCGCAATCGGCGGCCCGTGCGGCAACCGGCGGAAATGCCAAAAGGACGAGGGCAAGGAGACCGAGTGACGATCCGTGCATTGCCATTGAACAGTTCACCCCCATGACGCTTAGATGACGCTTTCAGGCCGCCTTTCGCGAAGCAGCCTTCCATTTCTTACACAGCTCAGACTACAATAAAAAGATGGCGAGCGCCGTTCACAATGGATTGCTGTCCGGCTTTTCTTGGCAGGTGGTATCCACCTTACCTGGCAGGTGGATCAATCCGCCTTGCCGGGCAGGCGAAGCTCCATGCAGGTAAGGTCCAGCCAGCGGCCGAATTTGGTGCCGACCTCGGAAAATCTGCCGGCGATGCGGAAGCCGAGCTTTTCGTGCAGCCTGACCGAGGCGGTGTTCTCCGCCTCGATACCGGCGACCATCACATGGATATTGCCGGCCACAGCACGCGCGATCAATTCCCGCATCAGGCGCTCGCCGATGCCGCCACCCCGGCAATCCTTGTCGACATAGACGGAATGCTCGACCGTGTGGCGGTAGCCGTCGAAGGGCCGCCAGTCGCCATAGGAGGCGTAGCCTGCGACCTTGCCCGACATTTCGGCGACGATGACGGGAAAGCCGCGCGCCTGGCGCGCCCTGAACCATTCCAGCCGGTTTTCGAGATCGACGAGCGTATCGTTCCAGATCGCCGTCGTGTGCTCGACGGCGTGATTATAGATATCGCGAATGGCGGAAAGATCGGCTTCTGTGGCGTCGCGGAGGAGGACAGCGTCAGTCATGATGCTCGGGTTCATATTGTTTGCGAAGGCGGGCATACGCCCCGCCTGGGAAGATGTAAACGGCGGATGCGAAATAGGAACGGCCTCGGGCACATCAGTCGTTCAGAGGCCCGGCGCCGACAGGCTGAAACAGGTGAAGACGGCCGAATAATGCACCGCCGCGGCAGTGACGACAAAACCATGCCAGATGGCGTTCTGGAAGCGCAGCTTCTCCCAGACATGGAAGATGACGCCAAGTGAATAGATGACGCCGCCGATGACGATCAGCAGCATCGAGGCGGCGGGAATGCGCGAGGCGACGGGCTCGGCTACGAGCACGCCGCTCCAGCCCATGGCGAGATAAAGCAGGATGGCAAGACGGTCGAAACGCCCGGGAAAGGCGCATTTCAAGACGATGCCGACGGCGGCAAACAGCCAGATCGCAACCAGCATGAACAAGAGCAGCGGATCGTCGGCGCCACGTTCGAGGAAGGGCGTATAGGTGGCGGCGATCAAGAGGAAGATCGCCGAATGATCGAAGCGGCGCAGATACCATTTCGTGCGCGAGACCGGCCAGGCATTGTAGGAAAAGGAAATGGCGAGCGTCAGCACCAGTCCGACGCCATAGATCCAGGCGGCGGCGAGCGCGCCATAGGAGCTCCAGACGGTGGCGTAGAAGATCAGCACGGTGGCCCCGATCAGCGCCAGCACAAGACCGACGCCGTGGACGATACCGTCGGCGATCAATTCATATCTATCATAAGCCCAGCGAATGCCGTTGAACTCGCCCATGCACGCCAATCCGTTTCATACCCGATTGCAATCGTCGCATCGAACGGACGGGCGCGCAACTGCGGCAAAACGGACGGGCGGTAAATCTTCGTGACAGGCAGCGGGGTGTAAAGTCAAACCTTCTGCCGGTCGACCAGCACCGAGCATTTGGCATGGCGCACGACCCGATCGGCGGTGGCGCCGATGAAGTAGTTGGAAAAATCGGGAACGTGCGAGGCGACGATAATCAGGTCTGCGCCGTGGCTTTCGGCGGCCGAGATGATCGCTTTGGCGGGCGGGCCGTTGCGGATCTCGACAGTTGCCGCAACACCGGCTGCGGCGACCAGAGCTTCCAGTTGCCCGCGGCTGTCCTTCATGACGTCCTCGACCATATTGGCCGGCAGTTCGATCGCGACATAACTCGGCACATCCTCGACGACATTGAGCGCGATGATCTCGCCGCCTGCGTCGAGCAGAGACGCGGCCTTGCGGAGGATTTTTTCTCCCTTGTCGATGCCGCCGAGCGCGATCGCTACGATGATCTTCCTGTACATGGCTTCCCTCCATGACTGAGATGCATAAGTTTCCTCTGATGGAGATATGAGCGCATTGATCGCGATCAAGTGGGCGCAAGGCATCGTCAACATCTGCTCAACGCTTCATCCTCAAAAACAGGTCTTCTGTGAACAATCGGGATGCGCCATATAGCGATCAAGTACGGCAGCCGAGGGGAGATCAGAGGCGAATGAACCGGCGAAACTTCCTCGGCCTTGCCACCGGCGGCATGTTTGCCGCCACCGCCGGTACGCCTTCTATCTTACAGGCCAATTCAGAGGCAGGAGACCCATCCATGACGACCGAAACTTCCTATGCGCTGACGCGGCCCGCCTATATCGACCAGTCGCATCTGGTCGTCACCGACCTCGGTCTGGTTTCCGGCTTCTACCAATCGATGCTCGGCCTGAAGGTGATCGAGAAGACGGCCAGCGGCGAAGTGCTGGGTGTCGGCGATCTTCCTTTGCTGACGCTGACCACCGCAAAGAATGCCATGATCGCGCCGCGCAATGCCGCTGGCCTTTTCCACACCGCCTTCCTGATGCCGGACCGGACCGAACTCGCACGCTGGCTGCGTTATGCGGCACAGAACAACGTCGCGCTCGAGGGCGCCTCGGACCATCTCGTCAGCGAGGCGATCTATCTTTCCGACCCCGAAGGCAACGGCATCGAGATCTATGCCGACCGGCCGCACGAACAATGGAAATTCCATGAGGACGGCATGGTGGAGATGGCGACGCTGCGCCTCGACCTGCAGGCGCTCTACAACAGCGCGCCTGATGAGCGCTGGGACGGCATGGCTGCAGGGACGGCGATCGGCCACCTGCATCTGCAGGTCGGCGATATTCCACAAGCGGACGCCTTTTACCGCGATGTCCTCGGCCTCAAGCTGATGGCGCGTTATCCGGGCGCGAGCTTCTTTGCGAGCGGCGGATACCACCACCATCTCGGCGCCAATATCTGGAACAGCCGCGGTGCCATGGCACGCGCCGGCAATATGACCGGGCTTTCGGACTACAAGATCCGTTTCAACGACAAGGCGACGCTGGATGCGGCGGTCTCCAAGCTCGATGCGCTGGAGATCAAAAGCGAGAAGCGCGACGGCGGCGTATTCCTCAGGGATCCCTGGGGCATCGGCCTGACGCTTTCAGCGTAATTTCCAGGTTACTGCAGGTCAGCCATATCTGTTGCAGGCGCTCACGCCATGGAGCAATGCCGTCGGCGCAAAGACATGCGGCATGCAGCGTACCGGTCGGTCATTCCCGTCACGGAACCGGAACCCTGTCAGCGCGTTTCCGTGAGGAAGCAATGGGGCTTCGGGGACCTCACCGCATGGGTATTGCCAATGGCATCCGCAAACAAGCAAAGAAGATCGCGATCGGCGAACGCCATACCAGCGCCTGGGCACAGTCGCTGAAGGAGGCTGCGGAAGATCTGCCGCCCCCCCCGCTGCACCGTCTGGAAAAGGACGGGCTCGATGTCACCATGGCCTGGGCGATCATCGGCATCTTCGGCATTCTCTTCCTTGCCGCCGTCTATTTCATGTCGCTGATCCTCATCCCGATCACGCTGGCCGTCGTGGTCGGCATGATCCTCGGCATGGCGGCAGAAAAGCTCAGCAAGATGGGCGTGCCGCGGCTTGCCAACGCCTTCATGCTATCAAGCAGCGTGGCGCTGGTGATCTTCCTGCTGATCAACTCGCTCGCCGACCCGCTGATGACACTTGCCAATGAGGGTCCGGCCTTCGCCGAACGCACCATAGACCGCCTGATGCCTTATCTGGAGCGCATCAGATGGCTGCATATCACGCCGGCGACATTCGAAAGCGGATCGATGTCGATCGGTGCGCTGCTCGAAAACACCGGCAGCGTGCTGCACGTGGTGACGACTAACCTGACGCCGGCCCTGATACAGGGGATGATCTTCTTTGCGGCGCTGCTGTTCTTCCTCGCTGGTCGGGTCAACCTGCGCAAGACGATCATCATGACCTTCCGCACCCGCACGCAGCGTCTGGCGGCCATCCGAGTCATCAATGCCGTCGAGCAGGTGCTCGGCTTCTATTTCGCGACGGCCTCGTTGATCTATGTCGGGCTCGGCGTGGTCATGACTGTCATCGCCTATGCCGGCGGGCTGTCGGCCCCGGTGCTCTGGGGCTTCTTCGCCTTCCTGTCGAGCTTCATCCCCTATCTCGGCATCACACTGATGACGCTTGCCGTTGCGGTCGCCGGCATCCTGACCCATGATGGCCTCCTCATCGGCCTGATGCCGGCCGCAGCCTTCTTCACGGTGCATCTCCTCATGGAGAACCTGATCTTCCCGGCGGTGATGGGACGGCGGCTGGAAATCAATCCCTTCGTCGTCTTCCTCGCCATCCTGTTCTGGACATGGATGTGGGGTGCCGTCGGCGCCATGCTGGCGCTGCCGCTTTCGCTGATCGTCATGACTATTATCGACGAATTGCTGATTGAGGAAAAGCCGCAGCCGCAATTGCCGAAATAATCAACCGGGGAAACGTTCGTGGCAGCTGATCTCGATCTCAACGAATCCGATCACGACCAGATGGTCAGCGGCCGTTCTCTCTGGGGAAAAAGCGGCATAAGGCCGGAATGGCGGCCGATCGAGCAGAGCTTTTCCACCGACGTCGCCGTGATCGGCGGCGGCATTACCGGTGCCTTGGTTGCCGAACATTTGACGGCGCGCGGTTTTTCCGTGGCGCTCATTGACCGGGAGGAGCCCGGTTTCGGCAGCACCGCGGCGAGCACGGCGATGCTGCAATGGGAAATCGACAGCACGCTCACCGAACTCGAGGACTATTACGGCTTCGAGCGCGCGGCCGGGATCTACCGCCGCAGCGGTGCCGCGGTCGCCGGCCTTTCCAAGCTGATCGCCGCCAACGGCATCGCCTGCGGCTTCCGGTCGCGCAACACGCTCTATCTGGCCGACGGCCGCGAAGGCGCGCGCGACCTCTTGGAGGAGCGCCAGCTTCGCCGCCGGGCCGGCCTTCCCGGCGTCTATCTCGAACATCCCGATCTCTTTACACAATTCGAGCTCGACCGGGATGGCGCGATCTATTCGCCGGGTTCGGCGGAGTGCGATCCGCTGCATCTAACCTGGGCCTTGATCGAGATGACGGTGCGGCGCGGCGCGCGGCTGGTCAACGCTTCCGTGACCGCGCTTCACAGCGAAGGCGATCACATCACGGCAGAGACCGATGGAGGCCAGGTCATCGAGGCGCGGCATGTCGTGCTGGCGACCGGCTATTCGATGCCGGGTCTCGACATGCCGAAGCTGCACCGCTCGAGTTCAAGCTGGGCGCTCGCCACCGTGCCGCAGGACCCGGCAAATTTCTGGCGCGACAGGGCGCTGATCTGGGAGGATAGCCACCCCTATCTTTACATGCGCACGACGGCTGACAATCGCATCGTCGCCGGCGGCGAGGATGACGAGACGATTGATGCGGAGGCGCGCGACCGCAAGCTGCCGGCAAAGACCATAGCCATCCAGGAGAAGATGAAGCGGCTGTGGCCGAAAGCGGATACGCGGGTGGAACACGCCTGGTGCGGCACCTTCGGCGAGACGGTCGACGGTCTGCCGCTGATCGGCCCGGTCCCGGAGACGCCGCATGTGTTTGCTGCCTATGGCTACGGCGGCAACGGCATTACCTTTTCCTACCTCGCCGCGCAGATGATCGGCGCCATGCTGGCCGGCATGCAACGGGATTGGTTCGAGGATTTTGCGCTCGACAGGGATGGGCCGGGTTTGGCGCGTTTTGGAGAGGGTATGGCGCGGGCCGGGAAGGAGCTGAGGTAAACCTCACATTGACTGTGCCGTGGGGCACACCTCTGGTCTGGCGGCCATCTCCCCCACAAGGGGAGATCGGCAAGAAGCCATGCCTCGCCCTGGTCTAAATCGACGATTCACGTGACGGCCCCTTGTTTAGGGAAGCCACCGCGCCCAGCCAATCTCCCTCCTTGTGGGGGAGATGCCCGGCAGGGCAGAGGGTGGGTGCCCCACGGCACGCCCTCAATCACTCCGTCGTCTTATCGTCGCCGGTATCCTCGACGTCCTGCAAGCGAACGAACTCCGTTCCCTTGGCTTTGAGATCGACAAGCGCCTTCGCCACCCCCTCGCCGGCTGCATGGGTCGGCTGGTTGACGTGGGAGAGGACGACATCGCCGTCCTTGGCCGAGGAGATGCGCTTTTCGGTGATAACAGCACCCAGCAGCGAACCGCCGTCGCCGTTTACGGAATAGCCGGCAATGCGATAGCCCATGGCGCGGATCTCGCCGATGGCGGAAAGATCATATTTGGCTGTCGAGCCGCGGAACCAGTGCGGCGCCGGGATGCCGGCCGCGACCATCGCAGCAGCGCCGCCTTCGACCTCCTGTCGCACCGCCTGCGGCGAGCCGGCAGACGCGATGCCATAGATCAGCGTCGGCGTGTTGACGGCCGGAATATGGTTCTGGCCGTGGTTTTCGAGTTCGAAGAGATCGGGGTTCTGCAGAAACACGGCGACGGCAGCGGGATTGCGCTTCAGCCAGCGCGCCGTGACAAAGATCGTTGCCGGGATGCGTTCACGCACCAGCGTCGACAGGATGCGCTCGTCCGCCTGCCCCATGCAGGCATCGAAGGTCAGAGCAACGCGGGCATGGCCGACGACATTGGAACGCGCGATATGCAGATGCGGCTCGACGAGTCTTGGCGCCGGCGCCTTCGGGGCCGGCCTGACAACTGCCGTGGCCGGCGGCGCTGACGGAATTCCGTCCGCGAATGCAGCGGGGATGCTGACGAGAAGGAACGCCGAAGCGAGCAGGATGCGGTTCATACAATGGGGTTTCTATGATTCGAGCTGCCGATTTTAGCGGCGGCTCTCCCCCGGCGCCATGCGGCCGGATGTCACCGCAGCCGCCCGGACAGGCCAGCATCAATCATAAAGATAATACTTGTTCCACTTCTCGCGCGGCACCTTCTCGCCGATCTCGTAATTGAGCTCGCGCACGTTGATATGCTGCGGACCGGTGATGCAATTGTAGGAGAGATGGTACCAGTCGCCTTTGCTGCGGAAGACAGCGCCCGGCGCGTCCAGCGAATTGTCGCCGAGGATCGGGTCTTTGAAGGTGTAGGCGATCACCTTGTCGGGCTTGAAGCCGGTGCTGTCCTTGTTGATGCGGCTCATCGCCTCGGTGTCGCAGCTCTGTTCCAGGCGGGTCGAGGGATCGAGTTTTTCCAGCTGCTTCTTGATGGCGGGATCAACGGCAAAGGCGGGAGCAGCAAGGCTTGCGAGGGATAGAAACAGGACCAGACGTTTCGGCATTGCGGAGAAATCCCTTACTGTTGTCCATTCTTCACCCTGCCCCGGGCAGCTTGCCGGAGGCTTGGCGTGTGCAAATTTCGCGCGACGAGAGCGGACTTTCTTAAATATTGTGGTGACATCAAGGCAAAATGGGCTGAGCGTCCTCCTTGTCTGTGGAAGGGCACCTGTACCCTTGGCGCACCCTTACCGCTTGATCCGGGGCCAGTGCACCTCTATCTCTTGCCAACCCGACATTCCCACCGGAGCCATTCCTTGTCCGTTTTCAAAAGCCTGCCGACACCGCCTGCCGCACCGAAGAAGCCGATCTCCGATACGCGCCACGGCATCACCCGCACGGACGACTATGCGTGGCTGCGCGCCGACAACTGGCAGGCGATGTTCAAGGATCCGTCGATCCTCGATCCTGAGATCCGCCGCCATCTCGAAGCCGAAAACGTCTATATGAATGCGGCGATGGAAGACACCAAGCCACTGCAGAAGGCACTGTTTGCCGAAATGCGCGGCCGCATCAAGGAAGACGACAGCTCGGTGCCGATGAAGGATGGCGCCTATGCCTACGGCACCTTCTATGTGACAGGCGGCGAACAGCCGCGTTATTTCCGCATCGCCCGCGATGGCAATGTTGCCGACGAGACGATCCGCACGGTGCTGCTCGACGGCGACAAGGAGGCCGCCGGCAAGGCCTATTTCCGCCTCGCCGGCCTCGACCATACCAGCGACCACAGCCGCGGCATCTGGGGCTATGACGACAAGGGTTCGGAATTCTTCACGCTGCAGGTGCGCGACCTCTCGACGGGGCAAGACCTCGAGGACCGGATCGAGAATACCGGCGGCGGCGGCGTCTGGGCGCCTGATGGCAAGAGCTTCTTCTATTCGGCGCTCGACGAGAACCACCGGCCGTCGAAGGTGTTCCACCACATTCTCGGCCGGCCGCAGTCCGAAGACAGGCTGGTCTATGAGGAAGCCGATGCCGGCTTCTTCATGGGCGTCGGCGGCTCGCTGCTCGACGACTTCATCTATATCGACATTCACGACCACGAGACCAGCGAATACCGGCTGCTGTCGACCAAGGACCTCACAGCCGAGCCGAAGCTGGTGGCGGCGCGCGAGGAAGGCATCGAATATTCGCTGACCGAGGGCGGCGACGTCTTCTACATCCTCACCAATGACGGCGGCGCCAAGGATTTCAAGATCATGGAAGCGCCGGTTGATAAGCCGGGCAAGGAAAACTGGCGCGAGGTGGTGCCGCATAAGCCCGGCACACTCATCATTAGCCACATGGCCTATGCCCGCCATCTTCTGTGGCTGGAGCGCAAGGACGGGCTGCCGCAGATCATGATCCGCGACCGGGCAACCGGCGAGGAACATGCGATCGCCTTCGCGGAGGAAGCCTATTCGCTGGGACTGCAGGGCGCGGCCGAATACGACACCGATATCATCCGCTTCTCCTATTCCTCGATGACGACGCCATCACAGCTCTACGATTACAACATGGTGACGCGCGAGCGCACGCTGTTGAAGACGCAGGAAGTGCCGTCCGGCCACAATCCCGACGACTATGTCACCCGCCGCGTCTTTGCCCCGGCCTGGGATGGCGAGATGGTGCCGGTCACCCTGCTCTATCGCAAGGATACCCCGCTCGACGGCAGCGCGCCCTGCCTGCTCTACGGCTATGGCGCTTACGGCATCACCATTCCAGCCGGCTTCAACACCAACTGCCTGTCGCTCGCCGATCGCGGCTTCGTCTATGCGATTGCCCATATCCGCGGCGGCAAGGACAAGGGATTTGCCTGGTACGAAGATGGGAAGATGGACAAGAAGACGAATACCTTCAAGGACTTCGTCGCAGCGGCCGATTATCTGAATCAACAGAAGTTCACCTCTTACGCGAAGATCATCGCCGAGGGCGGGTCGGCCGGCGGCATGCTGATGGGCGCGGTTGCCAACATGGCGCCGGAGAAGTTCGCCGGTCTCATTGCCGCCGTTCCCTTCGTCGACGTTCTCAACACCATGCTCGACGACACTTTGCCGCTCACCCCGCCGGAATGGCCGGAATGGGGCAATCCGATCGACAGCAAGGAAGAATACGAGCAGATCGCATCCTACTCGCCCTATGACAATGTCGGCGCAAAAGCCTACCCGCCGATCCTGGCGCTCGGCGGCCTGACCGACCCGCGCGTCACCTATTGGGAGCCGGCCAAGTGGGTGGCCAAGCTGCGCGACCAGACGACCGGCAGCGCGCCGATCCTGCTCAAGACCAATATGGACGCCGGCCACGGCGGCGCCTCGGGCCGCTTCCAGCGGCTGGAAGAGATCGCGTTTGAGTATGCGTTTGCGATCAAGGTTGCCGGCAAGATGTGAAAGGTGCGGTGGGGCATCACAGAGCTCTGGGAGACAACGAAATGCCCGTCTACATCGCCCTCCTTCGCGCGGTGAACGTCGGCGGCACCGGCGCTCTGCCGATGGCCGAGTTGAAGGCGATCTGCGAAGGCCTCGGCTTTTCCGATGTGAAAACCTATATCCAGAGCGGCAACGTGCTTTTCCGTTCGGATGAGGCGGAAAAGACGGTGGAGGAGCGGCTCGACGAGGCGCTCGGCAAGAAGATGGGCAAGCGGCCAGGCGTGATGGTGCGCAGCCGGAAAGAGCTCGACAAGATTGCCGCCGACGCAGCCTTTCCCCACGCCAAGCCGAATTTCCTGCTCGTCTATTTCCTGCCCGAGAAGGCGCCCGGCGATGCGCTGGAGAAGATGGTGGCCCCCGACGGCGAGGAGGCGAAACTCGCCGGCCGGGAAATCTATGTGCACTATCCCAATGGATCCGGCCGCTCAAGGCTGAAACTGGCGGCGCTGAAGCCTGGAACATCGCGCAACCTCAACACCGTGCGCAAGCTCGCCGAAATGGCGGCGGCGCTGGAGGACGGCGACTGAGGTTGTAAGCGCAATTCCCGACGCAAAGCCGCTTCCCACTTTTGCTGGAGTTGCTTTAGGCCCTCGGCATCTCCGCCACCGGCAGGAAGAGCATTTTCACGAAGGTACGGAGCATCAGCACCTGTTCGGCCAGCGTGTTCGGTTCCTTCAGCGTCTTCGACAAAACGATCCCGCCTTCCAGGACGGAGGACACCATGTCGGCGAGCTGGTCGACGTCGACGGGTTCGCGCGGCGGATAGATCTCCACGATCTCGCGGAGCATGCGGCCGAAACGGCGCCGCCAGGCAAGCACCGCATTCCGGTTGGTCTCCTGTATCTCCCGGTCGAACAACCGCTCGTAATAGCAGACGGTCGCCACGAGGCAGCCGGGATGGCCGTTCGGCAGGTCGGAGAGCAATTCGGACAGCAGCTTCAGGCCGAGCAGGAAGGATTGCAGCGGATCGCCGGTCAGCTCGCGCGCGCGGCTGAAGATCTCGTCGTAGATGCGCTCGTCATTTTCGATGTAGCGGTTGAGCAGCGCCTTGGCGAGCTCGTTCTTGTCCCTGAAGTGATAGAAGAAGCCGCTCTTGGTGATGCCGGTCTCGGCGATCAGTTCCTCGATGGAGGTGCCGCCGAAACCCTTCTGCAAGACCGCCGCTTCGGCCACATCGAGGATGCGGGTCCGCGTTTCCTCGCCCTTTCGCATGTTCCCCTCCTGTACCGGCGGTACAGTTTTCGGTGTTGCACGATCAGATCTGCCTCCGCCCCCGGCAAGATCGGTTGAAGCAAGCGATTGATATCAATCTGCAAAAACCAAAACCGCCGGCAGTATACCGCAAGTCGCCTAGTTTGGCAGCGAATTAAGCGCCAGAACATCACTCATCGACGGCAGCCAATCGGGTGTCGCGAGGGAGAGGCTTCAACAATGGCAAAGTACAGAAACGGTTTACCGCAGCTCAAAGGCGGCACCTTCATTACCGATGGCGGCATGGAAACGACGATGATCTTTCAGGAAGGGATCGATCTTCCGCATTTCGCCGCCTTCGTATTGCTGGCTTCCGAGGACGGGCGGCAGCGCATGCGGAATTACTATCGCCGTTATCTCGACGTCGCACGGCGGCACGGCACGGGCTTCGTGCTCGATACCGCCACATGGCGGGCCAACCCGGACTGGGGGCAGAAGCTCGGCTATACCAGCGAAGCCCTGAAGGCGGTCAACGAGGAAGCGGTCGACCTGCTCGTCGGCTTGCGCAGCGCCTATGAGCGGCCGGAGCAGCCGATCGTCATCAGCGGCGCGATCGGCCCGCGCGGCGACGGCTACAAGGCGGGCGTCATGGATGCCGCCGAGGCGGAAGACTACCACGCCTTCCAGATCGGGGCTTTCGCCGGCACCGAGGCGGATATGGTGAGCGCCTTCACGCTGACCAATATCGACGAGGCGATCGGCGTGGCGCGGGCGGCACAGGCGCTCGGCATGCCCTCGGCCATTTCCTTCACGCTGGAGACGGATGGCCGGCTGGTGACGGGCCGCAGCCTTCAGGAGGCCATCGAGACGACCGACGCGATGACCGGCGGGGCGCCGGCCTATTACATGATCAATTGCGCCCACCCGACGCATTTCGAAACAGCGCTCGATCACGGAAGCGCCTGGGTGAAACGTATATCCGGCATCCGCGCCAATGCCTCGACCATGAGCCATGAGCAGCTCGACAATAGCGAGACGCTGGATGCCGGCGATCCCGAAGATCTCGGCCGCCGCTACCGCAAGCTCATCGACCGCATGCCAGCGCTCAGCGTGCTTGGCGGCTGCTGCGGCACCGACCAGCGCCATGTCGCGGCGATTTGCGAGGCATGCCTGCCGCAGGCGGCGTAACGACCTGAGAGGGAGGAGAGAATGACGATTGGGGGCACGATGATGCGTGAGCACCGCTGGCATGATCTGTGGCTTGCGATCACGGGACGGCAAAGGCGCACTGAGCCTGAGGCGACCGTGGAGGTGGCGCTGCAGGATAGCGATCTCGCCTTCGGGAGCTTCGACGGCCCGATGACCTACGGGCTCGAGGCGGACCGGCGCGAGGGCCGGCCCTTGCGACGCAGGCGGCTGCGGGAGCCGATCGGCTTCTGACGAAAAGAAAGGCGGCGTCAGCCTTTGGCGACGGCGCCTTTCGTCCGTTTGGCCTTGTAGCCGGTGATCTCCTCGCCGGCGGTCGGCGAGAAGCGCAGGTTCCAGAAGGTGGCGGTGATCGAGATGATTGTGACGACGATGAAGGCGGCCGAGAAATCGCCAAGGGCCGGCGTTTCGGCGCCGTTGAAGGCCATAGAGCCGTGCAGCGCCAAGGCGCCGATGCAGATGCCGAGCGACAGCATCAGCTGCTGGAAGGTGGTGTAGAAGCTGGTGGCTGAGCTCATCCGCTCCTTGCTGATCTCGTCATAGGCAATGGTGTTATAGGCGGTGAACTGGAACGACAGGAAGAAGGCGCTGAGCACCAGGACGACGAAGATCAGCGGCATCGGCCAGTCCGGCCGGAAGGCAGCACAGAGGCCATAGCCAATCGTCCCGAGGATGCCGTTGAGGATGAGGCTCCTGCGGAAGCCCAGCCGGCGGAAGACAAACTTCGCCATCGGCTTCATGGCAAGAGCGCCAAGCGCGGTCGCGATGATGATCTGGCCGGCCGCGGCCGCAGACAGGCCGAAGCCGATCTGGAAGAGCAGCGGCAGCAGGAAGGGCTGCGCCCCTTGCGTGATGCGGGTCAGCGAACCGGCGATGACCGACGTGCCGAAGCTCGGCACCTTCATCAGCGAGAAATCCATGATCGGCGACGGGTGCTTGCGGGCATGCCTGAGATAGCCGATGCCGAAAAGCAGGCCGATGGCGATCAGGAAGATCGAGAAGGCGCCCTCCCCTTCATGGCTCGACATTTCAAAGCCGAAGAGCAGCGAGCCGAGCGAGATGCCCGAGAGGATGAAGCCGATCGTATCGAACGGACCGCTTGCCTTGCCCTTCACCTCTTCGATGTAGATCGAGACGAAGATCATGCCGATGATGCCGATCGGCACGTTGATATAAAAGATCCAGCGCCAGTCGAGATAGGTGACGATGAAGCCGCCGAGCGGCGGGCCGACGATCGGGCCGATCAGCGCCGGCACGAGCAGCCAGGACATGGCGCTGACCATATCCTTGCGGTCGACGCTGCGCATCAGCACCAGGCGCCCGACCGGCATCATCATCGCACCGCCGATACCCTGCAGCAGCCGCGCCAGCACCAGGAAGGACAGCGTCGGCGCCAGGGCGCAAAGGATGGAGCCGACGACGAAGACAGCGATGGCCGAGCGGAAAACGGTGCGGGAGCCGAAACTGTCGGCCATCCGGCCGCTTGCCGGAATGAAGATCGCAAGGCTCAAGAGATAGGAGGTCAGGGCGATCGACATGGCCGGGGCGCTGACGCCGAAATCGCGCGCCATGGTGGGCAGCGCGGTCGCAAGCACGGTCGCATCGATATTTTCCATCAGCATCGCACTCGCGACAATCATCGCGATCACCCGGAAATTGGGCGTGGCGCGCCGAACCATCGGCGCCTGGTAAATCTGATCCGACATCGTCCGGGATCACTCGCGGTGGCGCGGCGGAGCACACAAGGCAGCAGGGCCGCGGGGGATGACATGGCGCAAAGCCAAGGGGAGACGATTTGCTATACGCCTGCGTTCATGGCGGCGCTATGTCGTTTATGGCAAAGCTGCTTTGACGAGAGGTAAAGGCAGGTCACGATTCCTTGCATGGGTCTGTTCTTCGTGAAGGTCGTCATCCCCCGGCTTGCGCGGCATGCATCCTAGCCCTACCTATGAACCATGACCTCCGCCCTGCAGATAAACCGGCCCGGCGCGGCCTTTCCGTTCGACAACAGCTATGTCGGCTTGCCGCAGCGCTTCTTTGCGGCCCAAGCGCCGACCGCAGTGGCGGAGCCCTGGCTGATCAAGCTCAACGAGCCGCTCGCTGCCGAGCTTGGGCTCGACGTCGAGGCCTTGCGCCGCGACGGCGCGGCGATCTTTTCCGGCAATCTCGTTCCCGAAGGAGCCGAACCGCTGGCGATGGCCTATGCGGGACATCAGTTCGGCGGCTTCTCGCCGCAGCTCGGTGACGGGCGGGCGATCCTTCTCGGCGAGGTCATCGACCGCAGCGGCAAGCGCTACGACATCCAGCTGAAGGGCGCCGGGCCAACGCCTTTTTCGCGCCGCGGCGATGGGCGGGCGGCAATCGGGCCGGTCTTGCGCGAATATATCATCAGCGAGGCGATGTTTGCGCTCGGCATTCCGGCCACGCGGGCGCTGGCGGCGGTGACGACAGGCGAGCCGGTCTATCGCGAAGAGGTGCTGCCGGGCGCGGTCTTCACCCGCGTCGCGGCCAGCCATATCCGCGTCGGCACGTTCCAGTACTTCGCGGCCAGGGGCGACACCGATGGCGTACGGGCTCTGGCCGACTATGTGATCGACCGGCACTATCCCGCGCTGAAAGAGGCCGAGAACCCCTATCTCGCGCTTTTCGAAGCCGTCTCCGAACGCCAGGCGGCGCTGATTGCTCGCTGGCTGCATGTCGGTTTCGTCCATGGCGTGATGAACACCGACAATATGACCGTCTCCGGCGAGACGATCGACTTCGGCCCCTGCGCCTTCATGGATGCCTATGATCCGGCGACCGTCTTTTCGTCGATCGACCAGCATGGGCGTTACGCCTATGCCAACCAGCCCGGCATCGGCCAATGGAACCTCGCAAGGCTCGGCGAAACGCTGCTGCCGCTGATCGACGCCGAACCCGACAGTGCGGTCGACAAGGCCAATGCGGTGATAAAGAGTTACGGCGAACGGTTCCAGGCGCACTGGCTGGCCGGGATGCGAGATAAGATCGGGCTTGCCAGTGAAGAGGACGGCGATCTCGACTTGGTGCAGGCGCTGCTGTCGCTGATGCAGGCGCAGGGTGCCGATTTCACCCTGGCCTTCCGGCGGCTGTCGGATCTTGCCGGCGATGATGCCGCAGAGCCTGAATTTGCGGCGAGTTTCCGCGAGCCGGAAGCCGGCGGCGCATGGCTTACGCTGTGGCGCGAGCGGCTCTCACGCGATCCACAGACGGCCAGTGAGCGCGCCGTTGCGATGCGCAGCGTCAATCCCGCCTTCATTCCGCGTAATCACCGGGTCGAACAGGCGATCGAGGCCGCCGTCGAGAACGGCGATTTCTCGCTGTTCGAGGCGCTGCTCGCCGTGCTTTCGAAACCCTATGAGGACCAGCCCGGCTTTGCCGCCTATAGGGAGCCGCCGAAGCCCAGCGAACGGGTGCTTGCGACTTTCTGCGGGACGTGAGCGAAAATCCCTAGCGAACCGCAAAGGCCCAAGAAAGCCTCATCGCAGCCTGCGGCAATTGTGGCCGTTGAAAGGCATCTCCTTTGCGCTATCTGGCTGATCGGCGGGACTTTTCCGCCGATCCTTCACCCCGGCTAACCTCAGCGGGAGACAGCCTTATGGCGATCATCGTCACCTCCATCTTCTTCATCATCATCGGGCTCACTCTCGGCGGCGGCGGGCTCTGGCTCGTTACGCTCGGCGGCAGCGTCTTCTATCTGTTCGCCGGGCTGATGTTCCTGATTACCGCCGGGCTGCTTCTGATGCGCAAGGCGGTGGCGCTCTGGGTCTATGCGGTACTCGTCGTCGCAGCACTTGCCTGGGCGATCTGGGAGGTCGGCTTCGACTGGTGGCAGCTTGGGCCCCGCGGCGGCATGATCATCCTGCTCGGGCTCTGGCTGCTGACGCCATGGATCCGCCGGCCGCTCGGCCTGCGCAGCCCGACGGGCATCACCTACGCCGCGAACCCCTGGCCGCTCGCCGTGCCCGTCATCCTCGCCATCCTCGTTGCCCTTTATTCGATGACGACTGACCCGCATGATCTCGCCGGCGAGCTGCCTAAGGATACGGTCGCCGCCAACCCCGCCTTCGGCGGCAGCGTGCCGGATGGAGAATGGCATCAATATGGCCGCACGCCCTTCGGCCAGCGCTATTCGCCACTCGACCAGATCACCGCCGAGAACGTCTCCACCCTCAAGGAAGCGTGGCGATACCAGACCGGCGACGTCAAGCGGCCGGAGGATATCAGCGAGACGACCTATCAGGTGACACCGCTCAAGGTGAAGGACACGCTCTATCTCTGCACTCCGCATAACTGGGCGATCGCGCTCGACGCCAAGACCGGCAAGGAGAAATGGAAATACGACGCCAACTCCGGCATGAACCCCGACCGGCAGCATCAGACCTGCCGCGGCGTCACCTATTATGCCGATCCCGCCGTTGCCGCCGGCCAGCCCTGCGCCGAGCGTGTCTACCTGCCGACCTCCGACGCCCGGCTGATCGCACTCGATGCCGCGGACGGGAAGGTCTGCACCAGCTTTGCCGACCAGGGCGTGCTGCATCTGGAAACCGGCATGCGCTACAACCCGGCCGGCTATTATTACTCCACCTCGCCGCCGGTCGCGGTGGCGGGCAAGATCATCGTCGGCGGGGCGGTGAACGACAATTATTCGACTGAGGAACAATCCGGCGTCATCCGCGCCTTCGACATCAACACCGGCGCGCTCATCTGGAACTGGGATTCCGGTAATCCCGACGTGACGACGCCGCTCGCCGACGGCCAGACCTATACGACCAACTCGCCGAACAGCTGGTCGGTCTTCAGCGTCGACGAGGCACTCGGCATGGTCTACATTCCGCTCGGCAACCAGGTGCCCGACCAGCTCGGCATAGGCCGCAGCGACAATGTCGAGAAATTCTCCTCCTCGATCGTCGCGCTCGATATCGCCACCGGGCAGTTGCGCTGGGTGCGCCAGACGGTGCATCACGATCTCTGGGACATGGACGTGCCGGCCCAGCCGGCGCTGATCGACCTGACGAAGCAGGACGGCACCGTGGTTCCGGCCCTGGTCGGCCCGACCAAACAGGGCGACCTCTATGTGCTCGACCGGCGCAGCGGCGAGCCGATCATACCGGTCAAGGAAGTCCCGGCGCCGGGCGGCGCGATCACCGGCGACCACACCTCGCCGACGCAGCCGATTTCCGACCTCACCTTCTCGCCCGAGCCGCTGAAGGAAAAGGACATGTGGGGCGTGTCGCTGTTCGACCAGCTCGCCTGCCGCATCGACTTCCATCGCTACCACTATGAGGGCCGTTATACGCCGCCTTCGCTCAAAGGGACGATCGTCTATCCCGGCAATTTCGGCACCTTCAACTGGGGCTCGGTGGCGGTTGATCCGGAGCGGCAGATCATGTTCGGCATGCCGACCTATCTCGCCTTCACCTCGCGCCTGGTGCCGGCTGCCGATATTCCGCCGAGAGGCCAGGACGAGAAGGGCAGCGAACAGGGGCTGAACCGCAATGACGGCGCGCCCTACGGCGTCTTCATGGGTCCCTTCCTCGGTCTCCTGCAGATCCCCTGCCAGGCGCCGCCCTGGGGCTATGTCGCCGGCGTCGATCTGCGCACCGGCAAGATCGCCTATATGCACAAGAACGGCACCGTGCGCGACATGACGCCATTGCCCCTGCCCTTCAAGGTGGGCGTTCCCGGCATCGGCGGGCCGATGCTGACCAAGGGTGGAGTTGCCTTCCTGGGGGCCGCGGTCGACAACTACCTGCGCGCCTATGACGTGACGAACGGCAGAGAGCTCTGGCAGGCGCGGCTTCCCGCCGGCGGCCAGGCGACGCCGATGACCTATACGGCTGATGACAACAAACAATATGTCGTCATGGTCGCCGGCGGCCACGGCTCGGTCGGCACGACGCCCGGCGATTACGTGATCGCCTATACGCTGCCTTGATGGCTCAAGGCTCTTCGGTTCGCGCCAATGGCAGCCCCACACCCTAACCCCCGCTCGCGGGGAGAGGGGACGTGTCAAAGGCGGCGCCGCGGTAGGAGGAAGCCGGTGCGGCATGTCCCTTCGCCCCGCGCGCGGGGAGAAGGTGCCGGCAGGCGGATGAGGGGCTGTTCTCAGCGATTGCATACACTCGCGGGAAACCCGCTTCAGCTTTCTCCAGTTCAAACCATCTCGACGATCATACGCCCAACCTCGGCAAAGACTGGGTTGAGCTCCTTCGCCGACGCGGTCGCCTCGGCGATGTAGACGGCTGCGACGATAGGGCCGCGATCCGGCGGCCAGATCACCGCGATATCGCCGAGAGAGCCATTCGGGCCGGTGCCGGTCTTGTCGCCGACCTTCCAATCGGCCGGCAGGCCGGCCCTGAGCCGCTCCTTGCCTGTCGTGCTCGCCACCAGCCAGGCAATCAGCCTGTCTGAGGAGGCCTCGGCCAGGACCGAGCCGAGCGTCAGGTTGCCGAGCGTGTCGAGCATCGCATCCGGTGTCGTCGTATCGCGCGGATCGCCCTTCCTGCCCTCGTTCAACGTTGGCTCGGTGCGGTCGAGACGCGTCGTGCCGTCACCGATCGAGCGCAGCCAATCGGTCAGCCCCGCCGGACCGCCGAAACTTTCGAGCAACAGGTTGCCGGCCGTATTGTCGCTGACCGTCACCGCCGCCTCGCAGAGTTCGGCAAGGGTCATGCCATCGGTTCCGGCGTGTTTTTCGCTGAGCGGCGAATAATCGACGAGCTTGTCCTTGCCGTAGCTCACCCGCCGGTCGAGGTTCTCCTCGCCCTTGTCGGCACGGGCAAGCACGAAAGCCGCGGCCAGCGCCTTGAAGGTGCTGCACATCGGAAAGGACTCGCTGCCGCGATAGCCGAAGGAGATGCTCGTCTCGGTATCGAGCACCGAGACGCCGAGACGGCCGCCGGTGCGTTTTTCCAATGCGGCAAGGCGGTGTTCGATATTGTCGTCGCCCTCGCCGGTATTCTCCTTGGCCCCTTCCTCGGCACTGGCGGGAAGCGCCAGCGCAGGTAGGCAAAGGGCCGAGCCGAGCAGCGTGCGGCGGGTCAAACTGAGATCCATGAAATCCTCCGGCGGTGAGGCGCACAGAGCTAAAGGGCGATTGCGGCGGCATCTGGTTCCCGCGGCGGTTCTAGAGCCTTTCCGGGTTAGATTGCAGCATTCTGCCGGAGCAGGTTTTCGTCAGGGCAGAGGCGATTGGCGATGGGCATACCCCTTGGTACGTCCGAGCCGATCGCCTCTGCCCTGGCGGAAAGATGCCCGGCCCTTCGGGTTGGCTGAAACGGGCCGGCTGATCGACCGGCCGGCTTGGCCGTAGAGCTGACTACGACGCGCGCCGGCCGGTCGACCATCCGACTCCGTTTGAGCCAACAGAATGCTTCAAGCTAACCCGGAAAGGCTCTAACTGGCGAACCCGGAAATATCCAGCTAGAAGAAGCGATATCTTCAATGGGCTACAACAGTGTCTCAGGAAACGGTCGCTCCATCTTCCAAACCGCGCGCCCTTCCTATGGCGTTTGGTGGCGGTGGAATTATTGGCGCTCTCGGGGGCTTGATCGGCCTCGGCGGCGCCGAATTTCGGCTGCCGCTCCTGATCGGGCTTTTCAACTTCGCTGCGCTCGAAGCGGTCATTCTCAATAAGGCCATGAGTCTCGTTGTCGTTGCATCCGCCCTGCCGTTCCGGGCAGCAACGGTACCTTTTGGAACGATTGCCGGGAATTGGCCGGCCGTAGTCAATCTCCTTGCCGGAAGCTTGCTGGGCGCATGGTTCGGAGCAGGATGGGCAACACGGCTGAAATCGGAAACGCTATACAAGGTGATTGCAGCGCTGCTCGTCGCAATCGCTATCGTCTTGGTCATTGGCCATGATGCGACAGCGGGTCAGCCTTTCCTGACTGGAAATGCCCAGATGATTGCCGGCGTTGTCGCGGGCTTCGTCATCGGGATTGTCGCATCCCTACTCGGCGTGGCGGGAGGCGAGCTGCTGATTCCGACGCTGGTGCTGCTCTTCGGTGCGGATATCAAACTCGCCGGCAGCCTCTCCCTGGCCGTGAGCCTGCCGACAATGCTGGTTGGCTTCACGCGGTATAGCCGGGATCAGAGTTTTTCGGTTCTCGGTCGCAACAAGACCTTCTTGTTGGTGATGGCTGCGGGATCGATCGTTGGAACCTTCATCGGCGGGCGGCTGCTCGGCCTCGTGCCGAATGGTCTTCTGCTTCCAGCCCTCGCCGTGATCCTTCTGATTTCGGCTGTGAAGGTTTGGCGGCACCGATAGTTATCCCCACCGCGACCTTATCATCCGCCCACACCGATCAGGCAGCGCGCGTGACCTCAACCGTCACATGCGACAGCTCTTCCAGCGCCGAAAGCCTGCCTTTGTAGAAAGCCGGGTCGCGCGGCTGCGAGGTGAGGACGGCGACGATTGCGGCATGATGGCCGGGGCCGACCTGCCAGACATGCAGATCGGTGATCCGGTCGTCCTCCGTCTCGATGGCGCCGCGGATTTCCGCGGGCAGCGTCTCGCCTTCGGGAACGACATCGAGAAGAACGCCGCCCGAGGATCTCATCAGGCTCCAGGACCAGTTGGCGATGACCAACCCGCCGACGATGCCCATCAGGGGATCGAGCCAGAGCCAGCCGTAAAGACTGCCAAACGTCAGCGCCGCTATTGCGAGCACGGAGGTCAGGGCATCGGCGATGACATGCAGATAGGCGGCGCGGATATTGTTGTCGCCGGTCTTTGCGTGGTGGGCATGGTCGCCATGGCCGTGATGGGCGTGGGCATGATTGCCATGCCCGTGATGATGATGATGGCCATGGTAATGGTGCGCATGATTGCCATGCGCGACATGGCCGCCGCCGGCAAGCAGCCAGGCGCTTATCAGATTGACGGCAAGGCCGATGACTGCCACGGCGATCGCCTGGGTAAAGCCGATCGGCACCGGATTTGAAAGGCGCAGCAGGCTCTCCCATGCCATCAGCAGGGCAATCAGCGCGAGGACGATGGCGCTGGCGAAGCCGGCGAGATCGCCGAGCTTGCCTGTGCCGAAGGTGAAACGTGGATTGCGTGCCTGCCGGCGGGCGAAGAGATAGGCGAGTGCGGAAATCAGCAAGGCGCTCGCATGGGTCGACATGTGCCAGCCATCGGCGACCAGCGCCATGGAGCCGTAGATGGTGCCGGCAGCGATTTCCGCCACCATCATTACTGCCGTCAGCGCGATCACCAGCCAGATGCGCCGCTCATTGCGCGCATGATCGGTGCCGAGGAAGACGTGATCGTGTTCCAGGGCATCAATTCCAGCTTTGTCGATTCCGGCACTCATGACAGGCTCCTTCGTCGCCGCGCTTAGAGCGGTTCAGCTTTTCATGGAAACGCAGAACCCCTCTAAGCTTTCGGTTTTGCGCAATTCCTGGGAAAACCGCTTCACACTTTTCCTGGAATTGCTCTAGCGGATATAGGTTCTCAACACTTCCGATATTTCCTCGACCGCCTCGACCCTCGCCGCATCGTCAGCGGCATTCAGCACATGTTCGCGCAGGTGATCGTCCAGCACCTCGCCGGTCAGCCCGGTCAGGGCGCCGCGGATCGAGGCGAGCAGCTGCAGGATTTCGCCGCAGGGGCGCTCGGCCTCGAGCGCGCGCTCGACCGCCTCCATCTGCCCCTTCAGGCGGCTGATGCGGGCGACGAGCTTCTTTTTCTGCAGGGTGGTGTGGGACATGATTGGTTCTCATATAGCATAGGGGGGTATACTATCAAGAGTGAAGCTGGGGCTCAAAGCTTGTGATGGGCTTGATCCGCCATTGACAAAACCCGCGTTTCCGACGATCTATGGTCCATGATCAAGAACGCGCACCAGAGCCGCTCGTATTTTTGGCTGTACCTGTAAGGGGCGGCCGGACAAGATCATATTGTCAACAAGCCGCCGTCAGGCGGCTTTGTTGTATCGGCAGCGTCCTGACGGCAGAATATCAAAGGACGCGAAGACCATGACCGAAATCGAAGACAGCGAAATTTCACTGATGCGCCCATCGGTGGTGACGATCCGCGCCGCCAAGCCGCGCGACCTGCCCGAACTCGGCGAGATGATCGCCCTGCTTGCGGCCCATCACGGCGACGCTTCTGCGACAACGCCGGAGCAGTTGGAGCGCGACCTCTTCGGCCCCCTGCCCTGGATCAATGCGCTCGTCGCCGAGACCAGCGAAGGACTGATCGGCTACGCCATTCTCGTGCCGCTCTACAGGGCGCAGGAAGGCAAGCGCGGCATGGACCTGCACCACCTCTTCGTGCGTGACGGCCATCGCGGCCACGGCACCGGCCAGTTGCTCGTCGACCGGGCGCGTGAGACCGCCCGCAATGCCGGCTGCGGCTACCTCTCCGTCAGCGCCGCCACAGGAAACGTGCTGGCGCACCGCTTCTACGAACAGCTGGATTTCACCCCGCGTCCGGTGACCGGCATGCGCTACATGCAGTCGATCGCTTGAGAAGGGCGTTCGATAAGTGCGTTCCCAGTATGACTCTTGTATGATCCATTGAGTGTCGGTTTGTTTCGGCAACCGACACGATGGATGCCATCGGGTCACTGGGAATCGCAAGGAAGGTCGTTTCAACCGTTTGCAGGTTAGCCCATGAATCAGCAAATCCGGCTTTTTGGTGCTATTGCGGTCCGGCCCGCCGTTCTTCCTCTCCTATCCCAGTTCGAAACGGCCAGGGGATTCACAGTTGCGGCCCAATGGGCGCTCAATCCTGCTGTAAAGAAGCAGATCGAAGCGGGGGAAGCTTTTGATCTCGTCATCACCAATCCGAACCTGGTTCAGGATCTGACCGCCTTGGGAAAAATCAAGGCGGGGAGCGAGGTCGCGTTCGGCCGGATAGCTATGGGGGTGGCGGCCAAGGCCGGCAGCCGACCGCTCGACATCGGGTCCGTCGAAGCATTTGCGCATGCGTTGAAGAGCGCCAGATCCATCGCCTACGCCAGTGACGGAACCAGCGGCGGCTACTTCTCCGGTTTGCTGGAAAGCTTGGGAATAGCCAATGAGGTCAAGCCCAAGCTGGTGGCCATATCAGGAGGGCAGACGGCGCCGGCCGTCGGCCGTGGGGAAGCCGAGCTTGGGGTCGTTCCCGTGACGTCGATTCTCGCCGCCGCTCCCGAGGTCATGCTTGTCGGTCAGTTTCCGGCAGAACTCCAAAGTTACATCGACTTCGCCATCGGCATCAGCGCCGATTCAACGGATGCAGAAGCTGCCCAACAGCTGTCGAAATTTCTGACGTCGACAGCTGTTGACGACATCCTGGCGGCAAAGGGCGTCGAGCGCTGCTAGAGCGCGCTAAACGATCGGCTCCCCGCCATCGCTAATGACCCGGCACGGCCTTCAGATAAGCGGCGATCGCCTCGCGGTCGGAGGCCGGCAGATGGGCGATGTTCTGCTGCACATCGACCATCGAGCCGCCGACGGAATCGAAATCGGGGGTGAAGCCGGTTTCGAGGTAGCTGGCGATATCGGCCTCGCTCCAGCCGCCGATGCTCTCGGAGGCCGGGGTGATATCGGGTATGCGGCCCTTGCCTTCGGGATTGGGCGCGCCGGCAAGCCACATATCGGCCTTGAAGCCGCCGAGCGCATCACGCGGCGTATGGCATTCGCCGCAATGGCCGGGGCCTTCGACGAGATATTGCCCGCGCTTGATCTTGTCGTCGCTCTTTGCCAGGGCGACGCGCGGCTGGTCGTTGAGATAGAGGAATTTCCAGCCGCCCAGCGCCAGCCGGATGTTGAAGGGAAACGGCAGTTCATGCGGCGGTGCGGCGTTGGCGCTCTTCGGCAGGGTTTTCAGGAAGGCGAAGAGATCATTGACGTCCTTGTCGCTCATGCGGGAATAAGAGCCATAAGGAAAAGACGGGTAGAGATGCTGTCCGCCCGGGCCGACGCCGCGCTTCATCGCGTTGCCGAACTCAGCAAGTGTCCAGCCGCCGATGCCGGCCTTTTCATCGGGTGAGATGTTCGGCACGTGGAATGTCCCGAAAGGGCTCTTCAGCGCCAGGCCGCCTGCAAGTGTCAGCTTGGCATCACCTTCGGAACCGGGTGCCGCATGACAGCTGACGCAGCCGCCCGCCCAGAAAACCATCTGACCATTTGCCGGATCCGGCGCGCCGAGTCCCGCCCAATGGCTCTCCGGCAGCGGATCGGGTGCGGTGACGAGATAGAAGGCGCCCCCGCCGAGGACGGCGATGCCGATCAGACAGAGCAATGACCGGATGAACCTGCGGACCATGCGCCGCCTCCCCTGTTGTCAACATTTCCTTGCGATGGATCCCGCGACCGGTCCGCGCAGGCGGAGAATAAGGCGATCCGCGCCGGCGGCAAGGCCGGCGCGGATCCAGTACTTTACGCAATTCCGGACGCAAACCGCTGCACACTTTTGCTGGAATTGCTCCAGACGAAATGGCCTATCGCTCACTTGCCGAGGCGATAGGCCTTGTGACAGCCGGCGCAATTGGCACCGAGCGTGTTCATCGTGGCGCCGACGGCCGCAGGATCTGCCGGAAGCTGAGCCAGCGCAGTTTCGGCGTCAGTGGAGAGCTTGGCGGCGCGGGCCTTGAAGTCGTCCATGTTTTCCCAGATCTTCGGGCTTGCCGCTTCGTCGCCCGTCTCCGTGCCCGGCTTGAACTGGTCGGGGAAGGCCTTGGCCGTAGTGGCGATCGTCGTCAGCGCCGCCTTCACCGCTTCGGCGTCATAGGGCTTGGTACCCTTGGCGATGGCTGCCAGGGCCCCGGCCGAACCGCCGATCTGCTTCATCAGCGCATTGCGGGACTCATGGGTACCGTCGGCGGCGGTCACCGAACCGAAGGCTGCGCCGGCCATCACCACGGCCCCCGCTACTGCTTTCCAATTCATATTGCTCTCCCTTTTTCCTCGGCCAAACTGGCCGATGGCCAATCTGCACCGGCAGCATGACAAAATCCATGCATCCGGGCAGTCACGTTTTGCCGGATCATCATAAAAACAACGTGATAGGCAGTTCTCTGCTTTATGCATGTCGCCGGGAACCGCTGGACACTTCCGGGCGACATGCAGCGGCGCTCAAGCGCTCTTCCACCCTTGCCAAAGGCTGAAGGCGGAGACCGCAACCAGCAGCAGTCCGGCGAAGCGGCCGACAAAGGCCGTAACGTCAGGGTTGGCGATGAGCAGGTCGCGGCTGCGGCCGGCCGTCATCGCCAGCGTGCCGTAGATGGCGAACTGGGTGACGACAGTCATGACGCCCATGATCAGCCCCTGCAACCAGATCGGGCCATATTCCGGCCTGAGGAACTGCGGGTAGACGGCGAACATGAAGATATAGGCCTTCGGGTTAACCAGACAGGTGACGGCCCCCTGGCGGAAGGCCCGCCAGCTGGAGCGCGCCGTTCCCGGCCCAACCGCCTCGACTGTGATCGAACTGCGGATCAGCGAAATGCCGATCCAGATCATGTAGGCAACGCCGGCAAAGAGCAGCACGTTGAAAAGCTGCGGCAGCATGGTGACAAGCACGCCGACGCCGGCCGCGCCATAGGCAGAATGCACGGCGCCGCCGGCCATGATGCCGCCGGTCGCTGCCAGCCCGCGCTTGACGCCGCCGGTCAGCGAATTGGCCAGCACGAAGAGCATGTCCATGCCCGGCACGATGATGATGCCGAAGAGAAGGGTGAAGAAGAGCCAGAGGTTTTCATGGTAGTTCATGTCAGTTACCGCCTTGATTTCTGCGAGCCGTTTTGAAAGACCCTGATTGATTTCAATCTGATAGGCGGCTCTATACGGGAACCCAACTGACAGTGTATTGTCAGGAGCGTGACGGATGGAGAGGTAAAATGCGCAAGGCCTCGCGGCTTTTCGAGATCATTCAGATCCTCAGGCTGGCAAGAAAGCCGATGACGGCGGCGACGATGGCGGAGACGCTTGAGGTAACAGTGCGCTCGATCTATCGCGACATCGCAGCCCTTCAGGCAATGCGGGTGCCGATCGAAGGCGGGCGCGGCATCGGCTACATTATGCGGCCGGGCTTCGACCTGCCGCCGCTGATGTTCTCGATCGAGGAGATGGAGGCTATCGTGCTGTCGCTGGCGCTGCTCGAACGGACGGCGGACGAAGAGCTGAAGCAGGCCGCGCGCCGGGTCAACCGGAAGATATCAGGCGCCGTGCCGGCGCCGCTGCGTCAGGCGATGGACAACAAGGCGCTTTACGCCTGGGGCTCGATTGCGCAGCCGGCCGGCTTCGACCTGGCGATCGTGCGCCGCGCGATCCGCGACGAACGCAAGCTGATGCTCGGCTACCGCGACGAGCTTGGCCGAGCCAGCGAACGGACGATCCGGCCGGTCGCGCTGATCTATTATTCGCAGACCGCCAATATCGTCGCCTGGTGCGAATTGCGTCAGGCGATCCGCAATTTCCGCAGCGACCGGGTGGAGCGGTGTGCGGCAGCTGAGGATTTCTTCAAGGGCGACGGCGATAGGCTGCGGGAACTCTGGACGAGTGGCTGGACGGAGAAACCGATCGCCGTCTAGCTATTCGCCCAATCGCGATTATTCAGAGCGACATGCCGCCGGAAACCTCGATACGCTGGGCATTGACCCAACGGTTGGCATCGCTCAACAGGGAGGCGATCATCGGCCCGATATCGTCGGGCACGCCAGCGCGGCCCAGTGCGGTCATGGAGGCGACCGCACGGTTGATCTCCGGATTGTCCCGCACCATGCCGCCGCTGAAATCGGTTTCGATGGCGCCCGGGGCGACGGTATTGACGGCAATGCCGCGGGGGCCGAGCTCCTTGGCCATGTAGCGCGTCAGCACCTCGACCGCGCCCTTCATCGAGCCGTAGGCCGAAGCGCCGACCATGGCCACGCGGGCAAGACCGCTGGAGAGGTTGACGATGCGGCCGCCGTCCTCGATCACCGGCAGGAGCTTCTGCGTGAGGAAGAAAACCCCCTTGAAATGCAGGTTGTAAAGTTTGTCCATCTCCGCTTCGGTCGTCTCCAAAATCGGGGCGTGGTAGCTGGTGCCGGCATTGTTGACGAGAAAATCGAAATGCTCACGCCCCCAGCCCTTAAGGATCTCCCGTACACTTTCGACAAAGGCATCGAACGCCGCCACGTTGCCGGCATCGAGTTGAAGTGCGGCGGCCTTGCGGCCCAGCGCCTCGATCTCAGCGACGACTTTCTCTGCCTCGTCGCGGTTCGAATTGTAGGTCAAGATCACATCGACGCCGCTCCTTGCCAGATTGACGACCGTATTGCGGCCCAGGCCGCGGCTTCCGCCGGTAACGATTGCGACTTTCGAGGTTGAATTCTGGTTAGGCATTTCAGGTACTCCTGATGTTTTGATAGACCAGCTTATGCGCCGCAAGCCTGGAATCCTGAATGCCGAAATCCCGCAATTTCTTGCCTATTCCTCCAACGCCTTGCCCAGCCGGGCTGAGGGATTAAGATCATCCTCACCGGCGCGGCAGACCGACCCCGCGTTTACTGGAGGCGAAGATGTCCGCAGATCTGAAGCAGGCGCTCAATGGGTACATGGATGCACATGGCGGAGGTGACGGGCTCTTTGCCACCGCTATCGACGGTTTTTTCCTGATGCGTTCCAGCACTCTCTCCATGCCGAAACCGGCGATCTACCGACCGGCGCTCTGCATCATCGTCGATGGCGCCAAGCAGCTCATGTTCGGAGACCGCCTTTTCGATTACGAAGCGATGCAAGCGCTGATCATCAGCGTCGAGATGCCGGCCTTCGGACAGGTTACGAAAGCCACTGCCGAACAGCCGATGATCGCCATCAACCTGGAACTCGACGTCACTATCCTGCGCGAGGTGCTGGAGGAGCTGGATGTACCGCCGAGGCCGGCAGGCGACGGCGGGCCGGGTGTTTTCGTACAAGAATTCGGCCCCGAGCTGCAGGACTGCATACTGAGGCTGATCCGGACGCTCGCGACGCCCAAAGCGATCCCAATCCTTCATCCGGCAATCATGCGAGAGATCAGTTTCTGGCTACTTTCCGGAAATAATGGCGATGAGATCTGCAAGCTTGCGTTGCCGGACAGCCATACGCGCCGCGTGGCCGAGGCCATCTACCTGTTGCGCGGCAATTTTACGGACGCCGTCCGGGTGGAAAAGCTTGCGGCAGCAGCCAAGATGAGCCCTTCCTCCTTCTATCAGCATTTCAAAATCCTGACCGCGATGACGCCGCTGCAGTATCAGAAGCAGTTGCGGCTACTCGAGGCCCGGCGGCTGATGGTGACCGATGGGTTCAACGCCGCAAACGCGGCCTATCAGGTGGGTTACGAGAGCGCCTCCCAGTTCAGCCGCGAATATGCCCGCATGTTCGGGACACCACCGAAGCGCGACATCAGTGAAATGAAGGCGATGCCGGCTGAGCCGGCAATCAGCTAGATGGACAGCGTGCGGCTCACCTCGCGGCCGAAGCCCCGGATTTCGATGCTGGAGACATGGACCTCGAGGATCGCGAAGGCGTTTTGCGTCTCGGTATCGACCACGCCCTTGAAATTGACGAAGTGGCAGGCGCCGGCCATACCGTAATTGCCGACGTGGTCGTGACCGTTGAGATAGGCGACGACATTGGCCTGCGAGGCGAGCAGCGCGACGATGCGCTCGCTGTCCCACATGCCGTGCTCACTGGGCGGATGCACCGGATAGTGATTCATGACGATCACCTTCTCGCCGGCCTCGGCCGCCTTTGCGATTTCATCGCCAAGCCAAGCGAACTGCTCATCGCTCAGCGCGGCATTCCAGCGATGGGCATTCCTCGCACCCTTGGCCCGCAGCTCGGCCAGCATCTCAGCGGCAAGCGCGCGATCATGATGGCCTTCGGGCGGCGCGAAGATGCTGACCTCGTTGCCGTCGAGCACGATAAAGCGCCAGCCATGGCGCAAGAAGCTGTAATAGGGCGACGGCATGCCGAGACGCGCGGCGACTTCGGACAGATGTCCTGCAGAGACCGAGAAATCGTGATTGCCGAGCAGGAAGAGCGCCTCGTGCCTGAGCTTCTCATAGACCGGCAGGATATCGTCGAAGCTTGAAAAGCTGCGGTCGATGACATCGCCGAGCGTCATGACGAAGCTCAGCTCCTCGCCGTTGAAGACTTCGATCGCCTCGGCGACCTTGGCGAGGCTGTTGGCGTAATAGCGGTCCATCGACGCATGCGGCGCGATCGCCGCATATTGCGGATCGGCGATTATACCGAAGCGGAACAAGGGAGAAGAAGAAGACATAGGGGCGTGATTAGGAGCGGCCGATGACAGGCATATGACGGCCTCGTGTGAAAACGAAACACCCGGCGTTTGCGGCGCCGGGTGCGGAATTCTAAGAGGCTGAGGCACATCGCCGCCACGGCGGCGAGGCCGGTGCCGCTTACTTCGTGGCTTCTTCGTAGCGTTCCAGGACGTAGTCCCAGTTGATCAGGCTGTCGACGAAGGCCTCGAGATATTTCGGGCGGGCGTTGCGATAGTCGATGTAATAGGAGTGTTCCCAGACGTCGACGCCGAGGATCGGGGTGGCGCCGTGAACGAGCGGGTTTTCGCCGTTCGGGGTCTTGGAGATTTCGAGCCTGCCGTTCTTGACGGAAACCCAGGCCCAGCCGGAGCCGAACTGGGTGGCGCCGGCATTGGCGAAATCGGCCTTGAACTTGTCGTAGCCGCCGAGATCGGAGGTAAAGGCGGCTTCGAGCTTGCCCGGCAGCTTGTTGCCGCCGCCGCCCTTCTTCATCCACTTCCAGAAATGGATGTGGTTGTAGTGCTGGGCGGCGTTGTTGAAGAGGCCGGCATTGGTGCCGAAGGACTTCTTGACGACGTCTTCGAGCGACAGGTCCGAAAGACCGGCTTCGGCGGCGAGCTTGTTGCCGTTGTCGACATAGGCCTTGTGGTGCTTGTCGTGGTGGAACTCCAGCGTTTCCTTCGACATGAAGGGAGCAAGCGCTTCGTAGTCATAGGGAAGTTCAGGCAATTCGAAAGCCATGTCAGATCTCCTCTTGGCAATAGATTGCGTCTCGGCAGGTGAGGCGGAACATAGGAGGGGAAAGGGGGAGAGGCAACCGGCGAATTATCAAAAAACGACCGGCCGGAGGAAAATTTGCCTCAGTTGCAGGGTTGGAGTCGTGCATAGAAATCGCCTGGGCAAATCAGTGGGAATACCCGCCCCGAAAACCACTTTGCCTATTATGAAGATCAACGGAGATCCGATATGAACAGGAATATAATCCAGCCTCTCGCTGCCGCCGCGCTGCTTTCGCTCTCAGGTGCGGCGCATGCCTCCTCCGATGACGCCTGGAAGCAGCTCGCCGCCGACGTCGAGGCCAAATGCAAGAAGGCAGCGGTCACGATCGAGAAGCCCAGCGCCACCGTCGATCCCTTCGGCAGCTCGCATTACGGGCTTGCCCTGGTGACCGGCAAGCCGAAGGGCGCCAAGGGGCGCATCGCCCAGATCTGCGTCTACGACAAGCAAAAGAAGACCGTCGAGATCGGCAGCGAACTGGACTCCAAACAGCTTGGCCTGATGCCGGCAAAATAGGCGGCTGGGGAATGCGCACAGGCGCCCCCAAAGCGGTCGCGGGTGAGAATCTGTGCCTTGCGTCACATTTCGTGGGAACCGGAGCCTACCCTTAGGAGTTGAAAGCCTGGCCTTTACGGCGGCTGGCGCTATTTTATGGAAGCGCAGAACCGCTGAAATCTTTGTTTTATGCAATTCCTGGAAACCGCTTTTCACTTTTCCTGGAATTTTCTGGGGAGGTGCCGGCATGTCAGAGCTTCGCAGCAGGGCGGAAGATCAGCAGAAAATCTATCAGCGCTGGGCGCCGGTCTATGACCGGGTTTATCGCGGCATCCTGCGCGATGGCCACCGCAAGCTTGCAGCCCTCGCCGCTGCGGCCGGCACCGACATCCTGGAGATCGGCGTCGGCACCGGCCTGACGCTCGGGCATTACCCGCGCCACTGCCGGGTGACCGGCATCGACATTTCCAAACACATGATCGCGCGGGCGCGTGAAAAGGCGAAACGCGAAAACCTTGAGCATGTGCAGGCGCTGGAGGTGATGGATGCGCATGCGCTCACCTTTGCCGACCGGTCTTTCGATGCCGTCTGCCTGCCCTTCGTCATCACGCTCATCCCCGAACCCGAACGGGCGCTGGACGAATGCGCGAGAGTGCTGAGGCCAGGCGGCGAAATCATCCTTGCCAGCAAGCTTGGCGACGGCGCCGGTCTGCAGGGTGCGATCGAGACGGCAGTGGCGCCGCTGGTGCGTCACATCGGCTGGTCCTCCGCCTTCCGCATTCACCGCATCCTCGCCTGGGCCGAGCGCCGCGGCGATTTTGCCGCGACCGATATCCTGCCGGTGTTTCCCAACGGCTTCTTCAAGATCATCCGGCTGAAGCAGCGCGGACTTGCCGACTGAGACCGTAACTTTTTCCCCGAGTCGCCTATTCTGATGCTACCGTTCGTCTGAGGGGACCGCATGACATCGGATTTCTTCTTCTTCATCGTCGTAGGTTTCTGCGCGCAGATCGTCGACGGCGCACTCGGCATGGCTTTCGGCGTACTGTCGACGACGAGCCTTCTCGCCTTCGGGGTGCCTGCGGCCAATGCCAGCGCCATGACGCATGTGGCGGAAATGTTCACCACCGCCGCGTCGGGCATCTCGCATGCCTATCATCGCAACGTCGACTGGCGCCTGGTGGCGCGGCTTGCACCGGCCGGCATGATCGGCGGCGCGATCGGCGCCTATCTGCTTTCCAATATCGACGGCAAGGCGATCGAGCCCTTCGTGTCGGCCTATCTGATCGCGATCGGGCTGGTGATCCTCTACAAGGCCTTTCGGCCGCCGCCGAAGCGGGACGTTCGCGACTGGATGGTGCCGCCGGTCGGGTTTTGCGGCGGCGTGCTCGATGCGATCGGCGGCGGCGGATGGGGGCCGATTGTCACCAGTTCGCTCGTCAGCCGCGGCCATGACCTGAAACGGGTGATCGGCTCGACCAATTTCACCGAATTCGCGGTGACGCTGACGATTTCCCTGACCTTCATCCTGACGCTCGGCTGGTCGGAACTCGATTCGGCGATCGGCCTGATCATCGGCGGCGTCATCGCCGCTCCCTTCGGCGCGATCCTCGTCAAACGGCTGCCGGTGCGGCCGCTAATGGTGGCGGTGTCGATGATCATCATCGGCACTTCGGCAATGCGGCTCCTGTAAAGACAGGGCGATCACAGCCTCGGCCGTAGTTACAGATTTCGGCCGAAATAGACATCCACGGAAGCGATCTTGTCGCCGCGGAAGCGAAAGCTCTCTATGTTGCGGAAGCTGCCGCCATCCCGTTTCTCCGCGCGGTAGCGGACGACCGCCTCGTCGCCGTCGATCGCCAGGAATTCGATGTCAAAGCCGCGGAAGACCGGTTCCTTCGGCCAGCAGCGCTCGAAATACGTCGCCCGGTCGATGTGGTCGTCACGCGGACTGGAGAAGGTGAAATCCTCCGTCAACATGGCGCCGACGATATCCTTGCGGTCGTCGAGATAGGCGACGTAGAGATGACGGACGGTCTGCTCTCGGGATGTGCGCATGTCGCTCATGGCAATGTCCTTGGATTAACCGATTGCATCATGCAATCGGTTATGTTCTAGCACTTTTGCCGGAGAGGGTCCAGATTGCAGCTCTCATTTCCAAAGACAGGTCAGCGATGCGAAAGCGCCGTCTTGAAGGATAGGCCCCAGCGCGGTTATATCAGCGCGTGCTCGCCCTGGAACGGCGAGCGCATACACCGCTACGGCCTATGCGCTCGACCTCGAAAAGCTCGATCTTCAGACTTTTTCACCCGCGCCGATTTCCTCGCCGCGGCAACGTGCACATCATTTCATCAGGCGCGGCGGAACCCGTGCTTGCAGATCAATGCCGAGGCCGAGAGAATGACCGATACGCAGTGGGACGCCAGCGCCGGGCCGGGCTCGATCTACTGGAAGCGCAATCTCACCATCTCGTTGCTCGGCTCCTTCACCACGATCGTGGCGATGACGCTGCTGCTTCCCTTCCTGCCGCTCTATGTCGAGGAACTCGGTGTCAGCGACCATGCTGACATCGTGCAATGGTCGGGTATCGCATATGGCGCCACCTTTTTCGCGGCGGCTCTCGTTGCGCCGCTCTGGGGCCGGCTTGGCGATATTTACGGCCGCAAGCTGATGCTGGTGCGCGCCAGCCTCGGCATGACGCTGGCGATCTCGCTGATGGGCATGGCCGGCAATGTCTGGCAGCTGGTGGCGCTGCGCCTCTTCGTCGGGCTTGCCGGCGGCTATGCCTCCGGCTCGATGGTGCTGGTGGCGACGCAGACGCCGAAGGATCGTTCGGCCTGGGCGCTCGGCGTGCTCTCCTCCGGCATCATGGCCGGCAATCTTGTCGGGCCGCTGATCGGCGGCGCGCTGCCGCCCATCATCGGCATCCGCGGCACATTCCTCGCCGCCGGCGGCATGATCTTCCTCGCCTTTCTCGCCACGGCCTTGCTGATCAAGGAAGAGAAATCGCCGGCCCGCAAGCAGGCTGCCAAGGCCAGCGGCGGCTGGAAATCCATCGCCGACAAGGGACCTGTCATCGCCATGCTGGCGACCGGGATGCTGTTGATGTTCGCCAACATGTCGATCGAGCCGATCATCACCGTCTATGTCGCGCAGATCGTGCCCGTCGAAACCCAGGTGACGATGGTCTCAGGCGTCGTCATGTCGGCCGCCGCCCTCGGCAGCATTCTTTCGGCCTCATGGCTCGGCAAGCTTGCCGACAGGATCGGCCATTGGCCGGTGATATCAGGCGCGCTCGCCGTCGCCGGGCTGCTGCTGATCCCGCAGGCCTTCGTCACCAGCTCCTGGCAGCTGATCATCCTGCGTTTCCTGATGGGCGCAGCGCTCGGCGGGCTTCTGCCCTGCATTGCCGCCGTCATCCGCCACAGCGTCCCGGACAGTGCGGCCGGCGGCATTCTCGGGCTCTCGATTTCCTCGCAATATGTCGGCCAGGTGGCCGGCCCGATCCTCGGCGGTTTTATCGGCGGGCATATCGGCATGCGGGCAGTGTTCCTCGGCACCTCCGTGCTGCTTCTCGCCGGTGCGGCCTATGCTTGGATGGTGCGGCCGAGGGATGCGAAGGCATCCGCCTCGGATTAAAGGCGATGCCGCGAACATGCGGATGGCGTCTCTTTCACACCGCAGGCCCACACCGCCTCGGCCGGACGAGCATCAAAGCGCGCTGACAGCCACCGGCAAAGCGCGCTTGTGGGCGGTCGCCCGATAGGCGGCGAGGATGCGGCGGCGGGCGATCTCGCCGACCGGCTTGCCTTCGAGGAAATCGTCGATCTCGTCATAGCTGACGCCATAGGCCTCCTCGTCGGGGCGCAGCGGCCGCTGGTCCTCAAGATCGGCGGTCGGCACCTTGAAGACCAGCTCGTCCGGGGCACCGAGGCGCTTTGCCAGCAGGCGGACGCGGCGCTTGTTGAGGCCGGCGAGCGGCAGGATATCGGCGGCGCCATCGCCGAACTTGGTGAAGAAGCCCATGACCGCCTCGGCCGCATGATCGGTGCCGATGACGAGGCTGCCCAGCGCCCCGGCAAGGGCGAACTGAGCGATCATACGCTGGCGCGCCTTGATATTGCCGAGGATGAAATCCTGACGGCCGGCATCGGCAAAGGCGAGGCCGCCGTCCTGTGCGGCGGCAAGCATCGCATCCGCCGGCGCCTTGATGTTGACCACCATCGAGCGGTCGGCGCCAATCGTTTCCAGCGCCCTCACCGCATCTGCCTCGTCCGCCTGGACACCATAGGGAAGGCGCAAGGCGATGAATTCGGCCGCATGGCCGCTGTCACGCAGCTCGTGCACTGCCTTTTGAGCCAGCAGCGCCGCCGTCAGCGAATCGACGCCGCCGCTGATGCCGAGGACGTAGCCGCGCATGCCCGAGGCGACGAGATAATCCTTGAGGAAAGCGGTTCGCCGTTCGATCTCGCGCTCAGGGTCGATATCGGCGGCGACACCCAGTTCGCGGATGATTTCGCCTTGTTCGTCGAACAGCACAGTCATAGCCTCTTCCCCCCCGCTTACGGAATTTCGGCGCCACTATGGCGAAAAGATGGGGGAAGACGAAACCGTTTCGGGCAGACCTGCCATGCATTTTATGCAAGTGGGCGGTTGGTATGTCGGTGGGTGCAGCGCCCCTTCTGCCCTGCCGGGCATCTCCCCCGGTGAGATCGGCAGGGCAGAGGGGTGGTGGATGCAGATCTCGATTCTGCCCGGGGAACCGCCCCTGCCCTACGCTTGCGCTCCGGGCGTTCGCAGCTGCAATCGATTCACTGGATCGATTGCTTCGGCTGCGCGGAACCGCTGCTCACTCTTCGCTCTCACTCCTGCCGTGGGCCCAGTCCATGTAGAGTTCCAGCGCTTTGCGGGTGACCGGGCCTTCCTGCAGGTTGCGGTCGTCGAGGCGGGTGACGCCGACGACTTTGGAATAGTTGCCGGTGGTGAAGATCTCGTCGGCTTGCATGAAATCCTCGACGGAGAGGGCTGCTTCGTGGACGTCGAAACCGGCCTGGCGCAGCAGGCCGATGACCCGGGCGCGGGTGATGCCGGCGAGGAAGGTGCGGTTGGCGGCCGGTGTCATCACCACGCCGTCCTTGACCATGAAGACGTTCGAAGAGGCGGTCTCGACGACATTGCCGTTCAGGTCGCGCACCAGCGCATTGTCGAAACCGCGGCTGCGTGCCTCAGAGATCATGCGGCCGCTGTTTGGATAGAGCGAGCCGGTCTTTGCCTCGGTCATCGCCGTTTCCGGCGACGGGCGGCGATAGGGCGAGACGGTGAGGCTGGTGCCGCCATGGCCGCCCATCGGCGCCTCGAACAGGCAGAGCGCGAAGCGGGTCGATTCCGCGTCGACGGAGACGACGCTGCCGGGCGCACCGTGTTCGCCCCAATACATCGGCTTGATATAGATCGCCGTCGCGCCATCGAATTTCGCAACGCCTTCCCAGGCGAGCGTCGCGATCTCCTCCGCCGTCTTTACCGGCTTCAAACCCATGGCGAGCGCGGAGCGGTTGATGCGCTGGCAGTGCAGGTCGAGATCCGGCGCGATGCCGTCGAACCAGCGGGCGCCGTCGAAGACCGTGGAGCCGAGCCACATGGCGTGCGAGGTCGGCCCGATCAGCGGCGGATTGCCGGGAAGCCACTCTCCATCGACATGAGTCCAGGTGGTTGAACGGGGTGATGTATCGACGGCCATGCTGCCCTCCCTATAAAGCCGGCAAAGCAAAAGCCTCCGCGGCAAGCCCGGTCAAGGACAAATCCGGGCCGGAAAGACGGAAGCAAGAAAATGCCGGGGAACAGCGTCGGGCCGCAATATTCGTGCGCGGCGAGCCGGCCTTCAGCGATGGGTGCATCAGCAAAAATGATGGAATGGAATGTTGGAACGGCTGGCTGCCACATGCGATGATGGATGGAAGACGCAGTTAGGGGAAGACGCCGATGAAAGCCATGTTCTACGAAGCCTTCGAACAGGCGCCCGAGATTCGCACCCTGCCCGATCCGACACCAACCGAGGATGGTGTCGTCATATCGGTCGGCGCGAGCGGGCTCTGCCGCAGCGACTGGCACGGCTGGATGGGCCACGACCCGGATATCCGCCTGCCGCATGTGCCGGGACATGAGCTTGCCGGGCGGATCGTCGCCACCGGCCGCGGCGTGATGCGCTTCAAGGTGGGCGACCGGGTGACCGTGCCCTTCGTTTCCGGCTGCGGCCATTGCAGCGAATGCCATTCCGGCAACCAGCAGGTCTGCCCGAACCAGTTCCAGCCGGGCTTCACCCATTGGGGGTCGTTCGCCGAATATGTGGCGATCGATTATGCCGATACCAATCTGGTGCACCTGCCCGATACGATCGATGATGCGACGGCGGCAAGCCTCGGCTGCCGCTTCGCCACCTCTTTTCGCGCCGTCGCCGACCAGGCGCGCACCGGGCCTGGCGAATGGATCGCCGTGCATGGCTGCGGCGGCGTCGGCCTGTCGGCGATCATGATCGCGACGGCGCTCGGAGCGAATGCGATCGGCATCGACATTTCCGAGGAGAAGCTCGCCTTTGCGCGGGAGTGCGGGGCGGTGGCGACGGTCAACGCATCCGGCGTCGCCGACGTTGCGGAGGCCGTGCGCGAGATCACCAAGGGCGGCGCGCATGTCTCGATCGACGCGCTCGGCCATCCCGTCACCTGCTTCAACTCGATCAAGAACCTGCGCCGTCGCGGGCGGCATGTGCAGGTGGGACTGATGCTCGGCGAGAATGCGACACCGCAGATTCCGATGGCGCAAGTGATCGGCCACGAGCTGGAAATCTACGGCAGCCACGGCATGCAGGCCTGGCGCTACGACGCCATGCTGTCGATGCTTGCGGCCGGCAAGATCGCGCCGCAGAAGCTGATCGGGCGCCGCATCAGCCTCGCGGAGGCCGTGCCGGCGCTGATGGCGCTCGACAAGGCTGAGGCCACTGGGATCAGCGTGATTACCCGCTTTTCATGAGGGAACTCCGCCCTCCCCGCCGGTCGCGGGCAAGGGAGGGAGCAAAGCGCAGCCACATACCTCTTCTCCCCAGCGGGGAGAAGTGCCGGAGCCATAGCGAGGCGATGAGGGGGTGAGCGGCAAAGCCGCGAATGCACTGAGCGCAGGCGAAGGGCAATGAATGGTGTGCCGTGCGGCCCCCTCATCCGCCCTGCGGGCCACCGACCGGGGTCGAGCCGCGGGTCTCAACCCGCCCTTCGGACCCCCGCTGGGGAGAAGAGGGAATAGCAGCCTCAGTGCTCCGATAAGGTAGTGTTTCCCAGACCTCTCGTTTTGCAACTGGCCTTATTCAGCCACCCCAATCGAAGCGAGATAGGCAGCGGAGGCCGGGATCTTCGACTTGTCCTTGATCTCGATGATGAGGCGCGGGTTGCTTTCGAGCTTGGCAAGGGCCGCGAAGACGGCATGCCAGCGGATCGTGCCTTCGCCGAGGCTCCAGTGGCGGTCAGCATATCCGTCGGCATCCTGCAGGTGGACATGCTGGAGGCGATTGCCGGCGGCCTTGACGTAGTAATCGACCGGCGGCGCACCGGTATAGCCATGGGCATAATGGGCGTGGCCGGTATCGATCGAGACGGCGACGGCGGGCGAGTTGAAGCTCTCGGCAAGCGCCACGCGAATGTGCGGATCTTTGTCCTCGATGTTCTCGATGACCATGGTGCAGCCGATATCCTCGGCACGCCTGACGGCGTCGCGGAGCGTCATGTGCGTGCGCTCGGTCAAGGCTTCGCGGGCGCCGGCATTGTCGTCCAGATTGTTGTAGGACCAGGACGTATAAGGGCTGTGGATGACCATATGGGTCGCGCTGATGGCGGCGCAAACATCGAGGCCCTGCAGCAGGCGCCTTGTGACGACGGCGCGGATATCGGGATCTTCCGAGGCGATGGTGAAGCCCCAGAACGGGCCGTGAATGCCGAGGCGGCCGCCATGACCGTCGAGAAGCCGCCTGGCGCGGGCGGTAAGCGGCGCCCAGTCTCCATTCAGAATCTCGGTATCGATGAAGCTCTGCAATTCGAGATCGCGGGGCTTTTCGAAGAGCCAATCACGGTGAAGTTCGACTTCATCGAGCGTCATGGCGGCGCCGACGACGGGAAGAGAGGACATGGATGCGCTCCATCAATGTGAATGATCAATGTAAATGCCGGGACGGCGTGGAAGGACGGCCCCAAGAACGGCCGCCGCGTTCTATGCGCCCCTTCTGTGTCGGCGGTATTACAGGCGCAGAGCCTTTCGAACCCTTCCGGCCTCCTTCATTTCCGCATAGCTGATGCGGCATTGACGGACCTTGCGGAAACGCCCCGAAGTACCGATATCGGGTCTGACGGTCTCGTGACGCAGTGGCGCGCGAGCAGCGCTGAACCCCTGGCAACGGAGCCGTTTGTTCAGCGCTTCAGCTGATGTGGCCCGCTTCTTTGAAGGCGTTCGGCGATGTCCCCCAACGACAGGGCGGGTTGTCAAAGGCGTCGCAAAGGTCTAACGGCTGCGCCCGCAAGAAAAAGCCCTGTAAGAAAAAGCCCTGTAAGAAAAAGAAAGAGACATGATGTCCAACTCATTTGTGAAATTGCCTGCGAGCGACGAGGCCAAGCGGTTTTTCGTCCTCGGCGAGCGGGTCGAGCGGCGGCTTAGAACCAGCGGTGCCTGGCTCAATATCTTCGACGTCACAGTGCCATCAGGCAGCCGGACGCCGAAACATGCGCATGCGAGCCCGGAAGTGTTCCGCATCATCGAGGGCAAGCTGACGATCTGGCGCCTGAGCGACAGCGGCCCCGAAGAGATCGAAGCCAGCGCCGGCGACATCGTCACCATCCCGCCCTTCATGGTGCATGGCTATTCCAACCGCGGAACCGTCCCCGTGGTCTTTTCCGCGGTCGTCGATCATGAGATGGCCGAGTTCATCGAAGCGGAAGGCGCAACCGAGCCGCCGAAAGTTACCCCTTCGGCAGAAACCATCGCCCGGATGACGGCGGCGGCCAATGCTTACGGGATCACCATCCTCGCGGCCTAACGGCCGCATCTGGGGGCGTCATTCCGCGGCCATGCTCTCCTCGCGTGGGGGAACTTGGCTGAGAGCTGCAACTGCGAAGGAAGCGAGTGCATGAGCTGATAGCTCACAGCGGCTCGAATGCAGGGTGCCAATAATTCTGGGGTCCCATAAGGAGATGATTGAGGCGCAAAAGCAGGATGCGGCCGCCTCAATGTTTCTCGGAACGAACTCTTTAGTCGCGATGCCGGTGCAAACGAGCTCCCCAACATGCGCCTGAAATCGCTTCAGATGGTCTCCGAAGGATGGCCAACTGCCTTCTGCGGCAAGAACAACGAGGTCGAACATCCGGCTGTCGCCGTGACGTGCCTGCAGCATCAGGCGGTGCTGTCCGAGCGCGGTTTCTTTCAGCCGGCGCGCCGCACTGGTAAGCTCGCCGTCGGCAGATGGGGTGAAGGTGAGATCAGTTTCGAAGAAATTCCCGGCAATAGCATCCCAAATCGCCGCCTTGGAGGGGAAGATTTTGTACACACTTGCCGGCGACTTCCCCAGCAGTCGAGCGATATCGGCGACGTTTGTTTTCGAGGGGCCGTACAGCCGGCACGCTGCCGTGCCGGCTTCAATGATCGAGGACATGTAGCCAGCCTGCGGCTGGTCTTTTACAGTCGTGCCAACTTCCATTTGCCAATCCTATCTGGTCCGCATGCTGGACGGGTCTCAGGCGGCGCCTGATCGAGGCGGCTGACGATCAGTAAGCAATCTGGCCATCCACCATCTTCCCCTCATTCGAGGAGAGTTCCCGCCTCAGGATTTCTCGCGCCTCCGGGCTGATGACTGCGACTGGAGCCGCAACGGCTACACGCGCTGCCGAGCCGGCGAAATTGGCCGCTGTCATCCCGATCTGATCGGCAACGCTTGTCTTTCCGCCCTCGAGGCTCTGCCCTGCCAGCCGCCGCCCGAGCAGGCGCACGATCTCGGGACTGTCGGCGAAGGCGTTGTGGCCGAGCGGATCGTTCGTCGCGATGGCGCTGGTGTCGATGACCGAAACGCCGAGTTCGTCGAGAAGAGGCGCGTAGGGTCTAAGATCGGATCCGCCGACGCGGTCGATGCCACCAGATAGCCAGCCGGAGACCTCCAGCGCCTTGTCGCGTGTCGACGTCAAGATCACAAAGTGCGGCCGTTTCGGCCCCATCTCGGTGAACTGGCGACGGAAGACATCGATGTCGATGTCCGGGGACGCGAGAACGACGTTCTTGACCTTCGTCGGGATTGATTTCTCGCGCATGGCGACGCCGCGCAGCGCCTCGGCCGCAAGCCAGCCGCCGATGGAATGGGCAAGGATCGTCACATCGGAGACGTCGGGACTTTTCGCAGCCTGGAGGATCAGATCCTCCAGAGCGCGACGCGAATAGTTGGCGCTCTCCTTGTCGTAGAGGTAGTCGAAGACACGGCCCCTTGATGGCCAGGTGAAGAGGATCGGTGCGGCGTCGGTTCCGGAGTCATGGACGATCTGCGCGAAGCGAAAGACAGCGTCGGCGTAGGTGTTGTTGAAGCCATGCACGAAAATGATGACCTGATGCTTCGTGTTTCTATTCTTCCGGTACCAGTCAAAAGCCTGGCGCTCGGATTGCACCTTGGCAACCTGCGTGACCGCAAACTCCTTTTGCGGGTTGGGCGGCATGCGGGACGGCCACTGCACCTCTCCGGCCTTGCGGTTCCGGTCGGGCGGGATGGATACGTCGACGCTGTTAAGGGAAATCGCCGTCCCGCGGTCGCCGGAAAAGAGTTTGCCGGGATTCTCCGAAGGCTTACGTGTCGTGGCGACCAGCATGGTGACCCGGCTTGTGCCGGTCGGGGTCACGGCGAGAGGCTGCAGGACATCCTGCACCCGGTTGGCGCAACCCGATGTAACGAGTGATAGGGCCACAAGGACCGGGAGGGCGCGGCCCAAGCGAGCAGCGATCGCCTTGGCGAACCCAAACCCAAACCCGGTGAGACCCTGGGCAATGGGCCCAGGGAGTGAGTGCGATATGGTCATCTCAGTGCTGCTCGGCTTCGCGAGGAATCCGGAACCATGCGACGTAGAGCGCCGGCAGGAAGAGAAGCGTCAGTGCCGTTCCGACGACAATCCCACCCATCATCGCGTAAGCCATGGGACCCCAGAAAATCTCATGCGAGATAGGGATCAGGGCGAGCGTTGCGGCCGCGGCAGTGAGCATGATCGGCCGCATGCGGTGCTCGGTCGCCTCCACCACCGCCTTCCACGCCGACATTCCCTCTGCACGCAACTCCTCGATCTGCACGATCAGGATCACCGAGTTGCGGATGAGGATGCCGACCAGCGCGAGCACGCCCAGGAGCGCGACGAACCCAAGCGGCGAGTTGCTGGCAAGCAGCGCCACGACGACGCCGATGAGGGCCAGCGGCGCTACCGAGAAGACCAGGAACAGTCTGTGGAAGCTCTGAAGCTGGATCATCAGCAGCGTCGCCATGATGACGAACATGGCCGGCGCCACCTTCGCGATCGGACCCTGCGACTTGGCGCTTTCCTCGACTGCGCCGCCGACCTTCACGGAATACCCGGCCGGCATCGTCTTTTCGAAAGCCAAAACCTTGTCGGAGAGCGCCTTTACAACGGTCGCCGGCTGCGTCGCATCGCCGATCCCGGCCTTGATCGTGATGGTCGGAATTCTGTCGCGCCGCCAGATCGTCGGCTGTTCGAGCTCATAGTGGAAGGTTGCGACCGATGACAGCGGGACGGATTGACCGCTGCTGCTCTGCAGTTGCAGGTCAAGCAGGGTGTCGATCGAGCCCCGCTCCTTTTCCGCGGCACGGCCGATGACATCGACCAGATAGATGTCATCCCGGACCTGGGTGACGGCATTTCCTTGTACGACGGTGTTGAGCGCCATTGCGATGTCCTCAGACGAGACGCCGAGCTGTCGGGCCTTGTCCTGCAGCACGTCAATCTTCACGACGCGAGCCGGCTCGTTCCAGTCGAAGGCAAGGTTCCTGAGAGACGGATAGGTGCCGACGATCGAGCCCAGCTTCTGTGCCAGGTCGCGCACCGTCTGCAGATTTTCGCCGGACACACGGTACTGGATCGGCTTGCCAACCGGAGGCCCGATGTCCAGGAGCTTCACGTAAGCGTCCGTCCCCGGAAACGTCTTCTGAAGGTAGGTTTCCATCTGCTGCTTCAGCTTGTCGCGAACGTCGAGCCCCTTGGTGACAATGACCGTCTGGCCGAAAGAAACGTCAGCCGGCTGCACGTCGAAGGAAAGAACGAAGCGCGGCGCACCCCTGCCAACATATGTCGACCAATGCTCGATGCCAGGGTTGCCAGCCAGCATCTCCTGCTCGAACTGGGCCATCTGGCGGCTCGTTTCGGCAATCGAACTGTTCTGCGGCAGGTTCCAGTCGACGATCAGTTCCGGACGGTCGGAGCTCGGGAAAAACTGCTGTTGCACCATCGACAGGCCGGCGATCGATCCAGCAAAGAGAACGACTGTTGCCACGATCGTCATCCAGCGCCAACGCAGGCAGAATTGCAGCAGGCTGGAAAAAATCTTGGCAAAACGGCCCTTGTGCTCGGCGTGCTTCTTCATTGTCTTCGGTAGAATGGTCACGCCAATGAGAGGCGTGAACAAAACCGCGACCACCCACGAAACGATCAGCGAAACCCCAATGACGACGAAAAGGGTGAAGGTGAACTCGCCGGCATTGCTCTTGTTGAAAGCGACGGGGATGAAACCCGCGACAGTGACGAGCGTGCCTGTCAGCATCGGGAAGGCGGTGGATGTGTAGACGTAGGTGGCGGCCTTCGTCAGACTGTCGCCCGCTTCCAGCCGTGCAACCATCATCTCGACGGCGATCATGGCGTCATCGACGAGGAGACCGAGCGCGATGATCAGCGCTCCGAGCGAGATGCGCTGGAGCGATATGCCGGTGTAGAACATGACCATGAAGGTGATGGCGAGAACGAGCGGGATCGCGATCGCCACCACCAGGCCGGCCCTCATCCCCAGACTGATGAAGCTGATCGCGAGCACGATCGCGACTGCCTCGAACAGGGCTTTCGTGAAGCCGCCGACGGCCTCCTCAACCACCTTCGGTTGGTCGGATACCTGTTCGACGGAGACGCCGACCGGGAGCTCCTGGGTGATTTTGCTCATCGTCTTCTCAAGCGCTTCGCCGAAGGCAAGCACATTGCCGCCCGTCTTCATGCCGATCGCAAGCCCGATGGCGGGCTTTCCGTTGAAGCGGAAGAGCGACGTCGGCGGGTCAACATAGCCGCGGGTGACCGTGGCGACGTCGGTCAGCGGGAAGAAGCGGTCGTTGACCCGAGGATTGATCCCACGCAAGGTGTCTTCGGAGATGAAGCGCCCGCTGACCCGCAAAGCGACCCGTTCCGGCCCGGTTTCGACAAAGCCGGACTGGGTGACGGCGTTCTGCGCCTGCAGCGTGGCAATGATGGCGGAGCGGTCGATGCCGAGGGCGGCGATCTTGCGGGTGGAGAACTCAAGGTAGATCACCTCATCCTGCGCGCCGACGATGTCGACCTTGCCGACGTCGGGGATGTTGAGGATCTGCGTTCGGGCATTCTCGGCGAAATCACGCAGTTCCCTCTGACTGAGGCCGTCTGCCGTGAAGGCAAAAATATTGCCATAAACGTCGCCGAACTGGTCATCGAAGAAGGGTCCGACCACGCCTTGGGGGAATTCGTGCTTGATATCGTCGATCAGGTTGCGCACCCGCGACCAGGTGGGCTTTACGTCCCGCGCATTCGTATCCGGAAGCAAATCGACGAAGACGATCGTTTGACCGGCAGTCGTAATGCTGCGGGTATGTTCCAGCTTGTCGAGCTCCTGGAGCTTCTTTTCGATGCGGTCGGTAACCTGCTGCGTCACCTCCTGGGCAGAAGCACCTGGCCACTGGGCCTGGATCACCATCGTCTTGATCGTGAAGGACGGATCCTCCTCGCGGCCGAGGCCGAGATAGGCAAAGGCGCCCGCCACCGCGAACATGATCATGAAGTACCAGACGAGAGAACGATGCTCGAGCGCCCAGTTAGAAAGGTTGAATTTATTCACGGGCGTGGCTCCTGTCCGAGTTGCACTTTCTGTCCATCGGTGAGTTCATCAACGCCGGCGATGACGATCTCTTCGCCTTCCCGCAGGCCCGCTTGAACCAGGACGGAACGGGGGGCGGATGCCGGGCCATCGAGTTCAACCGTCCTCAGGACGACCTCGGCCCTGGCGCGATCCACCACCCATACCTGGCTGCCACCGCCTTCGTGGCGGATGGCGGAGAGCGGCAGCGTGATCGCCTGCTTCCTTTCTCCAGCAAGCGGCGTCGCGGTGACCACGGCGCCAAGGCGGAAGATGTCCGGCGCCTGATCGATCCCGATCTTCAGCCGATAGGTGCGGGTATTGGCGTCGGCCTGCGGCGCGATCTCGCGGACGACGCCAATGGCCTGGATCCTGTTGTCGAGCTGAAGAGCGACGTTGAAGCGGTCGTCCAGGCGAACGCGACTGAACTGCGCTTCCGGCACGTCGACGACCACGTCGCGCTGCTCGAGGCGTGCCAGTTTCAAGACCGGCTGGCCGGCCGAAACCGTCTGTCCCATTTCTGCGGACGTGGCGGTCACGACGCCATCGAACTCGGCCCTCAGCTCGGCATAGCCGAGCTGCTCATGCGCCTTGGCAAGGCTGGCCGTCGCTTTCGCGACATTGGCGGCAGCCGATTTGAGCTGCTGTTCGGCAAGATCATGATCTGCAATGCTTGCTGCGCTGCTTTGCATAAGCTTTCGCTTGCGGGTTTCCGTCGTCGCGGCGTTCTCCAACTGCGCCTGGGCGTTGCGCAGTTCGGCTTCCGCGCTCCTGACTGCGAGCTGAAGAGTGAGGGGATCGATTTCCGCCAGGACAGCGCCCTTGCGCACCAGGTCGCCAACATCGACCTTGCGAGAGACCATTCGCCCGAGCGTCCGAAACGCCAGGTCAGTCTCGATGCGTGCCCGCACCACGCCGGGCGAGCTTGCGATTTTGGCCTGTTCGGCCGTAGCCATGACAACTTTGACTGGACGCGGCGTCGCCGCCTCCCCTGCGACGGAGTTCTGATCGCAGCCTGCAAGCAATGACACTGACAGAAGAAGCGGGAGAGCGGTATATATGCGATTGAGGGTCATCTCACTTGCCTTCCCAGGCGACTGCCTGGCCTTCCTTGAGAAATTTTCCGCCTTCGGTGACGATCAGGTCTTGTACGGCGACGCCGCCGGTGACGACGAAATCGCTCTGGCGGTATCGGGCGACCGATATCTTGCGGAGCGAAACGGAATGGTTTTGGGTGTTGACGAGCCACACGGCGGGTTCGCCTTCGGCCGATGCGATCGCGGTGTAGGGCAGCACGATTCCGTCGCGCGGTGAGGCCCGCAGCTTGCCGACCACAGGCGTGCCGAGCGGCCATTGCGCGACCTCCTGGAGCCCCACCTTGATCCGGATCGTGCCTGCCTTCGCGTCAATGACGGGCGAAACCTCGCGTATGCTGGCATCAACGTCGAGCGATGGGTCCGAGACCGGTGCGACCTCGACATCGTTCAGCGGCCGGCCATCCAGAAAGAAGGCCTCGAAGACATCGAACACCGCATCCCGTGGTCCGTCATGGGCGAGCGTAAAGGCCGACTGCGCTGCTGACACCACCTGCCCGGCTTCGATTCCGCGCGCCGTGATGATGCCGTCCGCGGCGGCCTTCAACTCAGTGTAGGACAGCGCGTCCTCTGCCGTCGCGAGCGCGGCCTCGGCGGCCTCGAGGGAAGCCTGCGCACTCAGCAGCTCCTTCTGCGCATCGTCAAAGACCGCCCGCGGAACAGCCTGCGACTGCAGGAGCGACTTCGCCCGGTCGAAGGCGAGTGTCTTCTGCCTGGTGACGGCCTGCGCCGACTCAAGCGCCGCACGGGCGACGCTGACGTCCGCCTGTTGTTCCGTGTCGTTGAGCCGGGCAAGGACGTCGCCAGCGTGGACATGCGATCCGACGTCGACCCTTCTCTCAAGAACCCGGCCGCTGACGCGAAAGGAGAGTTCGGTCTGAACCCTTGCCTTCACCTCGCCGGTGATTTCTGCACCCGGTTGATACTGCGCGTTCGACGCCGCAACGACGCGGACGTGCTGCGGCGGCGGCGCCACTTCAGCTTTCTCCTCGCAGGCAGCCAGAACTGCGCAGGCGAGACCAATTCCCAGCAATCGAAAGGACTGCATTTTTTGCTCCGGTACGGTTTGCGAAGAGAGCCGCATTGTTAATCGGCCGGCTTCAATCTGCTGTGTGTAACAGGCCATCGCCCGATGTTGACAACGCCCACTTAAAGGCAAAAGTGGGCGCCGTCAACATATGACGGGCAAGAATGTTGACACGGGCAACTTAAAACCTAAATGGACGAATATGACCCAGGACATTTCCACGACAGCGCCGCGCCCGGATCACCCTGGTGACCTGCACAGGGCGATCGTCGAGGCCGCACTCGATGTCCTCAGCGAGTCCCAGAGCACGGAATTTTCGCTTCGGGAGCTCGCCCGACGCGCGGGCGTCAGTTACAGACGCCCGTAGCAACACTTCGCCGACAAGCGCGAATTGCTGGCCGCCGTTCGGCGGTGGGATTTGAGCTCCTTGCGAAGCAAATGAGCGACGCGACGAAGGAACTCGACAGTCCGCGCGAGCGGCTGGCAGCTATAGCGCGCGCCTACGTTTTGCGGCGGCGTCAACAATCCTGCGCTCTACAGATTGTGTTCAGAGGCTATCTCGCCGGCCAGGACAACGGGCGCCCCGCTGTCGAAAGAACTGCGGCAGAGAACATAAGAGCGCTTTTGGTGAATGCGATAAGCGACAGCGAGCTCGGGCGGCCCATTCCGAACACGGCCGCACGAAGGCGCTGACCGAAAGCGTCTTGCAAGGCATGCTCGACAGATTGGCGAATAGTATCCTCGCTATACCAACAGAAGCGTGGGGTAGGACTCGGCCTGTCTAATAAAACGTCCCGAGCCTCGCGCCCGGCGACGTGCTGACATTTTGGCGAAGATGCTTGAACTGGGGCTGATGTTTTGCTGGCGACCGTACGGGTGACTTCCGCACTCAAATCAAAAATACCCAGGATTGGGGTGCACCGCTCGCGGAACGCCTCCCCTGTCCGAGGTTGGGAATATCCAACCGACCTTAGCCTAAGCCGCGGTCAACACATCTCCGACCTGGATATACGACGACTTGGCCTTCGCAACCTTCTCCCTCAGAGCAGCCAACTCTTCAGCAAGCAGTTCCACGGCCATCTTCTGGACGGCCGCCTTCAACCGATCCTCAACTTCGAAACTGTCCAGCATGTAACTGGTTATTGCGTCTTTCATCAGTTCTTCGATGGCAGGATCATTCTGCTCCAGCGTGTCAGTCATACTGTGCTTCCTTTGGTGCGGGCATTCCCTGCAGTTGGCACCTTTGAGGCTAGTCTGAAAGCGCTATCTCAGTCCATAATACTCAGGGAAGACTTTCTGAATTCTGGTATGCTCATTTCCTCCTTTGGTTTAGCCCACTCCACCAGATTTCGGAGTCTATCGAGCTTAATCTTCCTCGGTTGGGGGGATTATGGATGTGCAGGAAGCCTTAACCAGCAAGGCTTGGCAGAGGGCGCAGTGGCTATTCCAGTTTGGAGACACAGCTGATAGGATGGGAAAGATCAAAGTCGGCGCCCACGGCGAGGGTGGGAGCGTTTGGATCGGCGGGTTTTGGGGCACGCACGACATCCGCGCCGTAATTGGTTAGCAACCATGCCCGAAATCATGTCGACCGACCGCTCCCTCGACCGTTTGCCAACCAGGACCTGGGGCGGCTGCAGTTCACCACCTTGCTATACTATCTCCAATGCACGAACCCGGACAACGGTCTGGTTCGCGACAAAACCGAACCGAACGCCCCGGCAAGCATCGCGGCAATTGGCATGGCTCTGGCGACAATTCCCGTTGTTGTCGAGCGTGGGTTAATCATTCGCGAATTTGCTGCAAAGATCACCCGCAAGCGCTTGCGGTTTTTGATGGAATGCCCGCAGGGGCCGGAGCCCGATGCATCCGGGTACAGGGGGTTTTTCTATCATTTTCTGGACATCGAAACGGGCCGCCGGGGCCTGGCAATGCGAATTGTCCACTATCGACTCGGCTTTCCTGTTCGCCGGCGCCCTGACCGCAGCGACCTATTTTGATGGCGATACGGCCGATGAGGCAGAAATCCGCCAGCTTGCGACGGCGCTTTACGAGCGAGCCGACTGGATGTGGGCTTGCGATGGCGGCCCCACTTTGACGCATGGCTGGCACCCGGAAAGCGGGTTTATTCCCTATCGCTGGCGCGGTTACGATGAGGGTCTGCTGCTGTACATTCTCGGGTTGGGATCGCCAACCCATCCATTGCCACCGGAGAGTTACGCCGCCTACACCGCGAGCTATGAATGGCGAAACTTCTATGGTCGCGAATTGCTTTACTCGGGGCCGCTTTTTACCCACCAGTTGTCGCACATGTGGGTAGACTTTCGAGGCATTCGTGACGAGTTCATGCGCCAGCACCACAGCGACTACTTTGAAAACAGCCGGCAGGCATCGTTCGTGCAGCAGGAATACGCAATTCGCAACCCAATGGGTTTTGGGGGTTATGGGGAATATTGTTGGGGGTTTACTGCCTGCGACGGACCAGGTTGGGGTAAGCGGGCGATCAATGGCGTCGATCGGGAGTTCTTCGACTACAACGCCCGAGGCGCGCCCTTCGGACCTGACGATGGCACCGTCGCGCCGTGGGTCGTTGTCGCCTCGCGGCCGTTCGCGCCGGAGATCGTCGTACCGACAGTGCTCAAGTTTGCGCGAATGAAGCTCGGCATGACGCGACTTTACGGTTTCAAACCGTCGTTCAACCAGACCTATGCCGTGGAAAACAGTCCCACCGGATGGTGGATAAGTCCCTATCACTTTGGTATTGACCAAGGTCCGGTGGTGCTGATGATCGAAAACTACCGGACCGGTTTGCTCTGGAGCATCATGCGTCAATGCAAGCCCCTGTTGATCGGATTGCGTCGCGCGGGATTTTCAGGAGGGTGGCTTTAGATTGGATGCGCTGGGTTCCCGCGCCCGCCTAGTTGGTACCGACCCTTTTCCCAGGAAGGGTCTTGCAACCTCATGAACCGCTTTCGCCCTCGCTACTCAGAGCCAGCGCAGAACGGATGCAATCAAGCAAAACCTGTTCGCCAAACGGTTTTGTCAGGCAGCCGACGATGTCCGCGCCCAACGCAGACGCGCGCACATTCTTTTCGGGAAAAGCGGTGATCAGAACAGTCGGAATGTTCTTGCCCAGCGCCACGAGCCGGCGGTGCAGATCAAGCCCGCTCATTCCGGGCATATTGATGTCCGTCACGAGGCAGTCCGTGCGGCGGATATGAGGGAATCTCAAGAAATCATCCGCGGATGAAAAGGTCTCGGCGTCGAATCCCATCGACCTCATGAGCCCCTTGATAGCCTCCCGCATCGACTCGTCGTCGTCGACGATCGCAATCAGAGGTTTTTTGGTTGGCACTGCCGCCTCCCGACTTCGCGATCGGCGTCGTGCCGAATTAGCGTTGTGGCGCGCTTGGCTGGATGGATTTAGTATTGAGCGGCGACAAAGGCAGCGCAAGCTATACGATCGTATAGAGGGTCTAAGACTTGCGGCAACGAGCGGGGCATCTGTCCCAAAACACCCTCGTCCCGATTAGAATATTCCGGTGAAGGACTTCTTTTCGATCGTACGCAATTTGTGCTCGATCACTCGGCACAGCGTCGCTAGTGCTAGAGGTTTGCTTGCCTCGCGCCGCCCGATACTTGCGGCACGCGCCCCCTTGTGACGGTAGACGCCGGCCATGTGGCGCATCGGCACGCCATGGCAGATTGCAGGACGCAAGCGCTCTCGGGGGCGCCCGCATCTAGCCTTGTGGCCGAGGTAATTATCGCGCATTCTGGTGTGCGAAAGAAACCCGTTTCGGCACTAGTGAAGGAGAGAGGAGGAGTGTTTTCATCGCGTGACTGGCGCTCTGCTGGTTGGGCTTCGCCCGCTGCTGCTGCAGTGGGGGTAGATAGTATACATCCCAAAACGCCGATTCACCTTGGGGGCTCTGACATTTGACCGAGGCGCCAGCAACCATCATTGTCATTGATGATGACCCGGAAGTCCGCGAGGCGCTGGGCAGTCTGCTGCGTTCCGTCGGCTTTGCCGTCAATCTCCTCGCTTCGGTGGGCGACTTCCTCAGGTCTGGGCGACCCAACGGACCGACCTGTCTCGTGCTCGATGTCCGGCTTCCGGGACAAAGCGGTCTTGATTTTCAGCTCGAGCTGTCGCGAGAAAATATTCAGCTGCCGATCGTCTTCATCACCGGGCACGGCGACATTCCCATGTCTGTCCAGGCGATGAAAGGGGGCGCGGTCGAGTTCCTGACGAAACCGTTCCGAGACCAGGATTTGCTCGACGCCGTTCACGTCGGCCTGGCGCGCGACCGCGTGTGGCTTGAAAATGAAAAGGCATTGGCGACGGTGCGGGCGCGTTTCGATAGCCTGACCCCGCGGGAGCGCGAGGTGATGGCTTTGGTGGTGACCGGACGGCTCAACAAGCAGATTGCCGGCGATCTAGGCGTGAGCGAGATTACCGTGAAGGTTCACCGCAGCCAGGTCATGCAGAAGATGGGCACCAGATCCCTGCCCGAACTCGCGCGTATGGCTGACAAGCTGATGCTCGCGCCGGGAAAGCCGCAAACGCACTCATAAAGGTCTTGGCTGCCCGTATAGGTCACCCCCTCCTTATTGGTAACCGATCCTTCCGGGTGGCCAATAGCCCGGGCGGGAGCCCTCCTCTATCGTGTGGGTTCATTTCCTCCCCTCCTCCCAGGAGGCCGTATCGCCACCGATCCGGCCCGCCTTTGGCCTCCCACCCCAGCGGGAGGCTTCTTTTTGGCCTCAGTGCCGGCAAGACACTTTCGACTCCAATAGCTCAGACCATCGCCCCAGTCATTGTTGGAGGGCCCAGGATGACTTCGCCGACATGACTCCCTGAGCAGAATTTCGCTGATGGGTATCGGTGCCGGTATTCCAAAGTATCGCAAGACGAAACCACGGTATAATTTCCCGTCGTCCCTTCCATCGCTAGTCTCTGCTCGTGCCTCGGGACAGGCAGGTAGCGAATCCCCCCGTTGCTACCACCAAGCTTCGGCGCTCCCTCCATTCGAAGCTCTGCGGGTCCACGATCCGCCCGACCGCCCAGCAGCCGCTGGGCGGTCTTTCATAGAGGTGGACCACGTATCGAACGGGCGGGTGTGGGCCGCTCGTTGTTGGGACGAACAGGCGAGATGTGGTAAGAAGGTGAGGAAGTGGTTGCGGTTCGTCATATGTGCTCGCTGTGGCCAATTTGATGGGACGGATCTCCGAAACGAAAGTGGCAGTGCCAGATGCGACAGGCGAGATGACGAAGTCGGCAAGCAGGCACATCCTCTTTCTTCGGCGTTGGTGGAGATGGCAGTTTGGAGGTTCTTTGGGAGGACGGTGATCGCGTGTTCCACCGGGAACGGCGCCGGGGGGCCGACGGCAAGTGGAACCCGGTACTGGTCGTGCTTTCGGCCCTTGAGCACCCGACACCTTCGAGCCTCGGCCGCCTCGACCATGAATATGGATTGAAGGATGAGCTCGATAGCGCGTGGGCGGTGCGACCGCTTGAGTTGGTGCGCGAAGGCAGCCGGACCATGCTGGTGCTTGAAGATCCGGGCAGCGAGCCGCTCGCCCGGCGGCTCGGAACGGCAATGGAAACGGAGCTTTTCTTGCGCCTCGCGATTGGCATCGCCGCTGCGCTCGGCAGGGCCCACCAGCGCGGTCTCGTCCACAAGGACATCAAGCCGGCCAATATCCTGGTAACGGGCACGGGCGCCGAGGTGCGGCTAACCGGCTTCGGGATCGCCTCGCACCTCTCCCGCGAGCGGCAGGCGCTCGAGCCGCCCGAAGTAGTCGCCGGAACGCTTGCCTACATGGCCCCCGAGCAGACCGGGCGCATGAACCGCTCGATCGACTCCCGCAGCGACCTTTATGCGCTCGGCGTGACCCTCTACGAAATACTGACCGGGAGCCTGCCCTTTTCCGCCTCCGACCCAATGGAATGGGTGCATTGCCACATCGCACGGCAGCCGACACCGCCCAACGAGCGGGTGGTGGATGTTTCACCGGCAGTCTCGGCCATCGTCATGAAGCTGCTCGCCAAGACGGCCGAGGAACGATACCAGACCGCAGGCGGCGTCGAGCACGATCTGAGCCGCTGTCTCAGCCAATGGGAAATGCAGGGCCGGATTGACGCATTCCCGCTCGGCGAACGCGATATCCCGGACCGCCTGCTGGTTCCCGAGAAGCTATACGGGCGGGAGCACGAGGTCGAGACCTTGCTCACTGCCTTCGACCGCGTGGTGTTGAGCGGGGCGCCGGAGTTGGTGTTGGTCTCTGGCTATTCCGGCATCGGCAAGTCGGCGGTGGTCAATGAACTCCACAAAGTTCTGGTGCCGCCGCGCGGGCTGTTCGCATCAGGCAAATTCGACCAGTACAAGCACGACATCCCTTATGCGACCCTGGCGCAGGCCTTTCAGGGCCTGCTCAAAGGGCTCCTCGCGAAGAGCGAGGCCGATTTGGCACCGTGGCGCGAGGCGCTGATCGCGACGCTCGGACCCAACGGACAGCTGATGGTCGATCTCGTCCCCGAACTGAAGCTCATCATCGGCGACCAGCCGCCGGTCGCTGAACTTCCGCCACAGGACGCGCAACGGCGATTCCAGCTGATATTCCGGCGGTTCATCAGCGTCTTTGCCCGACCCGAACATCCGCTGGCGCTGTTCCTCGACGATCTCCAATGGCTCGACGCGGCGACGCTCGACCTGCTGGAAGATCTGCTGACCCAGTCGGATATGCAGCAGCTCATGCTGATCGGTGCCTATCGCGACAACGAAGTCACCGCCGCCCATCCGCTGATGCGGAAGCTTGACGCGATCAAGACCGCCGGCGGCAAGGTCTCGGAGATCACGCTTGCGCCGCTTACTAAAGACTATCTCCGGCAGTTGATTGCGGATGCGCTCCACTGTCAGCCCGATCGTGCAGCCCCGCTCGCACAAATGATGCACGACAAGACCGGCGGCAATCCGTTCTTCGTCCGTCAGTTCCTGTTTTCCCTCGCCGAAGAGGGGATGCTCACCTTCGATCATGACGCGGCATGCTGGTCCTGGGATCTCGAGCGCATTCATGCCAAGGGATACACCGACAACGTCGTGCACCTCATGGTCGGCAAGCTCGCACGCCTGCCGCCCCAAACGCGGGAGGCGTTGCAGCAGTTCGCTTGTCTGGGAACCATCGCAAATACCAGGATGCTTTCCCTGGTGCTCGGGATCCCGGAGGAGCAAGTCCCTGGGGGCCTATGGCCTGCCGTCGCTCATGAACTGCTCGAGCGTCTGGCAGGCGCCTACCGGTTCGTCCACGATCGCGTTCAGGAAGCCGCCTATTCGCTGATCCCGGAGGAGCGACGCGGCGAGTTGCACCTTCGCATAGGGAGACTGCTTGCGGCGAACACTGCGCCGGCGCTGATTGACGATTCTGTTTTCGAAATTGTCAGCCAGCTCAATCGCGGAGCCGCACTTATCACCTCAGCTGAGGAGCGCGAGCAACTGGCCGAGCTCAATCTGCTGGCCGGCAAGCGCGCCAAGGCCTCGACGGCATACGCCTCGGCGCTCAACTATTTTGTTGCCGGCACGTTACTGCTTTCGGGAGACGCCTGGGAGCGCCAGCACCAACTGGCGTTCGCCCTTGAGCTGAACCGAGCCGAATGCGAGTTCCTCCTTGGCGCGCTGGCGGCCGCGGAGGAGCGGTTAGCAGAGCTTTCCAATGTTGCTGTCTGCACCGACGATCAAGCTGCTGTCGCCTGCCTGCGCATCGATCTCTATGCTGCGCTCGGTCAGACCAGTCGCTCCGCCGCGGTCGGTCTCGACTACCTGAGGCAGTATCTCGGCATCGACTGGTCGCCGCATCCCCCCGACGAGGAGGTTCGGCGCGAATACGACCGGATCTGGTCGCAGCTCGGGAGCCGCGCGATCAAGGAGCTCATTGATCTCCCGTTGATGAGCGACCCAGCATCCTCCGCGACGCTGGATATTCTCACCCGGCTCGTTGGGGCGGTATGGCATACCGACGCGAACCTGGCATGCATGGCAATCTGCCTGGCCGTGAATCTGAGCCTCGAGCGCGGCAACAGCGACGGCTCCTGCTACCACTATGTGTCGCTTGGCTATATTGCCGGGCCGCGCTTCGGCGACTATGAGGCCGGTTTCCGCTTCGGTCAGCTAGGCTGCCAACTGGTCGAAAAGCACGACCTGAAGCGCTTTCAGGCCAGGACTTACAAAGACTTCGGGGCTCACGTCATACCATGGACGAGACATGTCCGAATCGGCCGCGACATGTTGCGGCGAGCGCTTGAAATTGCCGACCAGAGCGGCGACCTCACGTTTGCCGGATATAGCTATGCCAGTTTGAATTCGAACCTGCTGGCAGCGGGAGATCCGCTTATGGAAGTGCAACGCCAAGCGGAGATTGGCCTCACATTTGCGCAGAAGGTGCGGTTCCAGTTCGTCATAGACCTCGTCAGCGCGCAGCTCGGGCTCGTCCGGACGCTGCGCGGGTTGACCCGGAGATTCGGCTCCTTTGACGACGACGGATTTGACGAACTTGAGATCGAACGCCGGTTTTCCGAAAATCCGAATCTTGCGGAAACCTGCTACTTTGTCAGAAAACTCCAGGCGCGGTTCTTTGCGGGCGACTATGAGGCGGCGATCGATGCGTCATTGCGGGCGCAGAGGCTACCATGGACATCGGTGTCGCATTTCGAAGAAACGCCGGAACATCATTTCTACGGTGCCTTGGCCCGCGCCGCATGCTGCGACTATGCTCTAGTTGACCAGCGGGCGCGGCATATGGAGGCTCTCGTTGCACACCACCGACAGCTTCAGATCTATGCGAAGAATTGCCCGGAGAACTTCGAAAACCGAGCCGCGCTGGTCGGCGCCGAGATAGCACGCCTTGAAGGCCGCGAAATCGATGCCGTGCGTCTTTACGAACAAGCGATCCGCTCGGCGCGCGCAAACGGCTTCATTCATCATGAAGCCCTCGCATATGAACTCGCCGCCCGCTTTTATGCGCAGGGAGGCTTCGAGGACTTTACTCGTCTCTATCTCCGCAACGCGCGTGGCTGCTATCTACGCTGGGGCGCAGACGGTAAGGTGCGGCAACTCGACCAACTCTATCCTGACCTGAGAGGGGAAGAACGCGCTCCCGCTCCAACAAGCACCATTGGTGCACCGGTCGAGCAACTCGATCTCGCAACCGTTATCAAAATCTCGCAAGCCGTGTCGGGCGAGATTGTCCATCAAAAGCTGATCGACACGGTCTTGCGCACCGCCGTCGAGCAGGCGGGCGCCGAGCGCGGCCTGTTGATCCTGCCCCGTGGCGATGAGTCAAGGGTCACGGCGGAGGCCACGACTGGCGGCGAAACCGTCGTGGTGCAGATGCGCGACGAGATCGTGACAGCGATCACGCTGCCGCAATCGCTCCTTCATTATGTCTTGCGCACAAACGAAAGCGTGGTTCTCGACGACGCCTCAGCTCAGAATCCATTTTCCGCGGACCCCTATATTTGTCAGCACCATGCTCGTTCTATTCTCTGTGTGCCGTTGTTCAATCAGGGCCAACTGACCGGGGTACTCTATCTTGAGAACAACCTCGCCCCTCGGGTCTTCGCGCCGGCCCGGATCGCGGTGCTGAAGCTGCTCGCCTCTCAGGCAGCGATCTCACTGGAGAATACCCGGCTGTACCGCGATCTCGCTGAACGCGAAGCCAAGATCCGTCGCCTCGTCAAGGCCAACATCATCGGGATCGTCATCTGGGATATCGAAGGTCGCATTCTTGAGGCCAACGACGCGTTCCTCCGCATGGTGGGATACGACCGAGAGGATCTTGCCTCGGGTCGGCTATGCTGGACGGACCTGACGCCGGCCGAATGGCGCGACCGCGACGCGCGGACCGTCGCAGAGCTGAAGATGATCGGGGCAGTCCAACCCTTCGAGAAGGAGTACTTTCGGAAAGATGGCAGCCGTCTGCCCGTGCTGATCGGCGGCGCACTGCTAGAAGAAAGCAGGAACGAAGGTGTCTCTTTCGTCCTCGATTTAACGGAGCGCCGGCAGGCCGAAGAGGCGTTACGGGAGAGCGAGGAAGCCTTGCGCGAGGCGCAGGGGCAACTGGCCCACGCAAACCGCGTCGCCACAATGGGGCAGCTCACGGCCTCCATCGCCCATGAAGTCAATCAGCCGCTCGCCGCGTCGCTCACCAACGCCCAGGCGGCCTTGCGCTGGCTCGGTAGCCATCCGCCGAATCTGGAGGAGGTGGCTCAGGCGCTTGGCCGGATCGTCGAGAACGCCAATCGAGCCGGCGATGTCATTGGCCGGATCCGTGCCCTGGTCAAGAAGGAGCCCCCTCGCAAGGGGCAGTTCGACCTCAATGAAGCCATTCGTCACGTGGTTGCCTTGACCGGCAGTGAAGTGCTCCGCCAAGGGGTCACGCTGCAGACCGAATTGGCGACGAGCCTCCCGTCCGTGCAAGGAGATCGCGTCCAGCTGCAACAGGTGATCCTAAACCTGATCATGAACGCCATCGAGGCGATGAGCGGCATGAATGCGGAAGAGCGCGAGTTGCTGATCAGCACCGAGACAGAGGCCTCAGGAGGCGTGGTCGTCGGGGTGCGCGACTCGGGTCCAGGCCTGGACCCGCAGACTATGGACCGTCTTTTTGAGGCCTTCTACACGACCAAATCCAACGGCATGGGTATGGGCCTGGCGATCTGCCGTTCGATCATCGAGGCTCACGGGGGCCGGATGTGGGCCACCGCTAATGAACCTCGTGGGGCAGTGTTTCTGTTCACCCTGCCTCTCGAACGAGACGAAACCGCTGGCGCAAAGCATGCCGACCAAATGGCAATGTTGGGAAACTGCGTAGGACCAACAACTGGCTGAAGCTCTCGTGGCAGGGCCTCTCTTCTCCATCACGAGATCAGGTAGGCTGGATTCACCTTCACGCCGCCGCCATCAGGCCGATGGGGCGGCAATGGCGAAAGCAACAAGCGCATCGATCGCTGTGCGAAATCGCGCGACCGGAAACTGGACGAGGGGACGAGAGCATCAACATGTCTGCGCCAGCTAAAAGGTGCTAGGCACCAAGCTCGATGATCCTCAATTCTGGACCCAAGCCGCGGCTCCGGCTTAATGCATGGTCACGGAAATCACTGAAGGGCAGAGATCCCGAAGTCCTCTAAAAGCCGGACAAGCCCGACGGAGTAGCAGAAAAGACCGAACTGGGTTCCAGCAACGTAAAGGGTAAAGGCAGATCTCCAGGGGTGCAAAGCTTGTCCCCAGGGAGAGTTGATCGTTTCGCGTGGCGTGACGGAAAACATCATCAAATGAGCCTCCAAGTCCGCAGGCGGCCATGATGAAATATCGGGCGGCGTGTGGAGCGGAGAGCCTGGAGCGCAAGGCCCAGCTTCCCCATATGCGCTGGGAAACAGCGCCAGTGGGACCAGCTCGATTTGGATGCGGTGGAGTTCATGTGTCATGGTCTCAATCCTTAGAAGGAACGCGGAGGACGAAGAGGCAAACGGTCCGACCCATCTTCTCGCCGGCCACCTATCGCTGGGGATCCGCCCTCAAGTCTGTTCTTGGTGCAGGCATCACGAGGCGTGATGAACGCCTTCGTGAACTTGATGACATTGCCGCGCGGGAGAAAGTACCCTGACCGTAACAGGACGCCGCTCGACCCGCTATTGATCTTGAGGAAGGATCGGGTAGCGAAGAGGAGGAGACGACTTATACGGGGGTTTACGCGTCCTTCATCGAGCCCGCTGCCAGAAATCAGACCACCACCCGCTCTCTCGCGATGAGAGGCCTTCGGCGCGCTCTACGGACAATGACATCAAATAGACCTCGTCCCGGACAAGCGACGGCGTGCGCGCCGGCTAGGAAAGGAGCAACGTATGGACGCTTCATACTCGAGACGAGTGGCTGAGCAAGGCATGGGTTCCTAGCTAGCAGTCCGCCTGTATACTGCCTCCGTATAATCTCCGCATACACAAGTATGCTGGCGGACCTACACACTTTGTTTTACCTTTTGCTCATGAGTGCTGGCTCTCCGAAGCTGGTCATGTTCGCACCGGCGTCGGCGGCCATTCACTAATTTCAAGGTTCCAAAACCTTAGGGAGGGGACGCAGTATGCCGACGGTATCTCCGACTACTATCACGCCTCCAGACGAGCACGTTGTAACCGCCCGAGAGGCGCTTGAGCCCCTCTACGAGAGACTGGAGCTTCACACCGAGGCCACCCTGCTGTCGGCGGCAATGGAGGCCGGATGGCCCGCCGACGAGGCGACGAAGGCGCTGGCTGCCCTTAGATTGCAAGACGCGCTCAATATTCTTCGCCGAGGTGTGACAGTCATCGCCCCATGTTGACACAGTCAACTTCTCTGTTAAAGTAGACGATGTCAACATCTGCGATCGGAAGTGTCGACGCCCCGCAATATCCATCAAGGTGAGCGGTATCACCAAGGGTCCTGTGCGGGCCACCACAGGTGTGCCCACCAGAGAAAACCAATGGGATGTGATGAAAAGAGTGGGAAAGAAAACATCGCGGGCGGAACGGAAGGCGCTGCGTCCCCATGAAATACTGGAGGCCGCGTTCGAGGAGTTCGCGGCAAAAGGTTATGCGGCAACGCGAGTTGAAGACATCGCAACTCGACTGCGGATAACAAAGGGAACGGTCTACCTCTATTTCCCGACCAAGGACGTTCTTTTCCAGGAGATGTTTCGCCACGCATCGACGTCATCCGCAGACCCGTCGACCGCCATCGGCTGCCTTCGGGGATCCTGCGCCGATAGGATCCGCGACCTGCTGCTTATCACTTATGAAAACACGGCCAACGACCGAAGGACTAGAGAACTCCTGCGCTTGTCCGTCGCCGAAGGAACTCGTCTTCCCAAAATGGTCGACTGCCGTCATGAGCTATTCATCGCACCGACGCTGGCAGCCCTCACGACCCTGGTCGAGGAAGGCGTGAAATCGGGAGAGTTGAGACAAGATACGGCCGCCGATACGCCGGACGTGCTCGCAAGTTCGATTTTTCAGGTCGCCGTCTGGCATCTCATGCTTGCCGATCGAAGGCCGATCGACGGCAGGGCGCTTATGGAGGCGCACATTGACCTCGTTATGAACGGGCTTCTGCGGCGTTCGGAACGAATGGCCTGATTTGGCGAGGTGCCTCAGAGCGGACGGAGCCGGGCAGTTTTCGATGCTGGCAAAGGCCGGATACGTCGTGCGACGTATCCAGCTTTTGCCTCTTCCCCATGCTGAGCTGAATCTAATTTCCGCCAGGCACGCGATTGTAATCCGAGGGCGGGACTTCGCCCGTGACCGAGATGTTTCCCTGGATCTTATAGACGATCCGTAGATTGGCGGCCGCAGCCTGAAGCCAACCGACCGCATCTTCCGACGTCCATGTCGTGCCCTCCGGCGGCAGGCTCTCAAATAGGCCGGCAATCAAAGGATTCACAGACTGGGAGCTGCTGTTGCCGCCGCTCTGGTTCGTCCCGCCCTCTCCGCCGCCAACGGGCGAGCTGGAGCGGCTCTGATCGGAAGATCTCGCATATTCCTCGCCAGATGAGCCTGAAGACCTGGCGTGAGACGAACCCGAAGAACCCCCGCGAGACGAACCCGACGACGCCCCGTTAGCAGAGCCCGGAGTGCTGCCCTGGGACGAACTCGAGGACGCTGCGCCAGAGGAACTCGCAGTAGATCCGGACTGATCTCCATAGGAAGAATACGTCGTTCCGCCTGTGCCCGAGGCGGCCGCAGCACCGACGGCGACGCCTGCCGCATACCCGCCCAGGACGTAGGCTTCGCGGCGATAGTATCCACGCCCATATTCACCGCCATACTCTCCGTGACCATAGTCGCCGACGCCGTGGTCTCCGCGACCATAATATCCACGGCCAAAGTATCCGTTGCCGTTGCCAGAGACCTTGAGATCGCCGGAATTGCTGACAGTGAGGTTGCCGGAGTCCTTTGCGACGATATTGCCGCCGGAGTTCATGAAGGCGCGGTTACCGTTGATGTTACCGCCCGAATTCGGCGTGTTGCGGATATTTCCGGACAGGTTGCCCCGTCCGCGGCCAGGCCCCTCCGCCAAGCGCCCCTTTGCGCCAGCGACATTTGGCACACGAGTGCGAGGGTTCACCGGTGGACGGTTCTGCACGCGCATCGGCGGGCGGCCGTGGGCCATCGGCGGACGCCGTATGCCACCCATCTGCGGATGTGGCGGCCCTCCCGGCCCTCCCGACGGGAAACGCGGCGACCCGCCAGACGGGAAATGGGGTGGTCCTCCAGACCGCAGGGGCGGTGGACCGCCGGGCGGCGGCCCAAACTGACCGAAGGCCGCGTCCGATGTAATGGCCGTGAAAGCGAGAAAGGCAAAGCAGGTGCGCTTCAGATAGTTCATCACTTGCCTCCTTTCGTTCCCGACGCGACGGCTGGTGTCAGGTCGATCTTTTTCACATCGGCGGGAGGTTCAAAGGTGAATTCGGAGTCGGACAGAGGGGGGTTGGCCTTCCAGCTCGTGAATTCGGCGACGAAGCTTGGTTGGCCCTGCAGCAGCGGGTAGGTGACGACCAGACGATGCGGCGTCGCCGCGGCATTTTTCTCGACCCACAATTCCAGATCGATGCCGGACTTCTGAGAGAAAAACAGATGCCGGCACTCGACGCCGTCGACGGTAGCCGTTCCCACCTGCCAGGCGGCCAAGGCATCGCCCAACAGGACCTTGTCCGGAAAGTCTGCAAAAAGGGCGCCGAGCGGAAAATCGACGTCCAGCTTGGTTGCCACCTCGTTGAGCGCAGATGGTATGTCGCCCGAGGCCGGGATCGTTGCGTATTTCTTGCTGTCGGGAAAGAAGACCGAGGCCGACTTGCCGTCGTAGAACAGATCGTGCCTGCCATCATCGCCGGTAAACTCGACGGCGATCCGGTCGGGACGGCGCACGGTGATTTTCATCGTATGGAAGATGTGAAGCGGTTGTCCCGACTGATCCAGGTAAATGCTGATCGTTCTCGCCGTGATCGTCAGGTCCCTGGCAAGGAGCGTCTTTCCCATCTGCGAAACGGCGGTCGCGGCCTCGTCGCTGATCGCCCGTTTTACCGGCGGGCTCGGCTCATCCGCTCGGGCTATCGGCAGTGCGGCGAATCCCAAGCACATGCCGAGCGCAGTAGTCTGGACAGCGTTCCGCAGTATCGCAGGCACTCCATGCACGCATGCGCCGTCGACAGAGCGACTCGTGGCCACCGAAGGTCGCCGGGCCTTCGTGAAGGCCCGCCGCAAACCATTAAAGACTTCCATGTTCATTTCCTTTGATACTAGAGCATTTCCGTTTTCTTCGAATCATAAAAATGCTCTATCTCTTTGTTTTCACGCAATTCCGACGCAAAACCGCTGCACACTTTTGCTGGAATTGCTCTAAACGAGATAGCGCGAGCGCGCTGCGGCTCGTCGCGAGGTGGAGTTGGTCCGGGGTTGGTGGAGCGTTTCTGTCGCACGGCGCCGCAAAGGGTGTCGTTCGTCTGTCCGCAATCGTTCCTACTGCATGAACCAGCCGTGGCTCACGACCAGCGACTGACCGGTCACGGCATTGGACCTGGCTGCGGCGAAGTAGAGAACAGCGTCTGCCACGTCATCGGTGCTGGTAAACTCGCCGTCGACCGTCTCCTTTAGCATCACCGTCTTGACCACCTGCTCCTCGCTGATGCCGAGCTCCCGCGCCTGCTCGGGGATCTGTTTGTCAACGAGCGGCGTGCGCACGAAGCCGGGGCAGACCACGTTGGCCGTGACGTTGTGTTCGGCCCCTTCCTTTGCCAGTACCTTGGCCAGTCCGATCAGTCCGTGCTTGGCCGTGACATAGGGCGCCTTCAGCTTCGAGGCTTCCTTGGAGTGCACGGAGCCCATGTAAATCACCCGGCCGTAATTGGCGGCATACATGTGCTTGAGGCAGGCGCGAGTGGTCAGAAAGGCGCCGTCGAGATGGATCGAAAGCAGCTTTCTCCAGTCCGCAAAGGGAAAGTCGACCAGCGGCTTGACGATCTGGATGCCGGCGTTGCTGACCAGCACGTCGATCTTGCCGAACCTGGCGATCACCTCGCCAACTGCCTTTTCCACCTGCTCTTCGTCGGCGACGTTCATCGCCACGGCGAAGGCATCGCCGCCCTTCTCCTTGATCTCGGCGGCCGTTGCCTTCGCGGCGTCGAGATTGAGGTCGGCGATCACGGGAATGGCGCCTTCGGCTGCGAAGCGAAGCGCGATTTCCTTGCCGATGCCGCTCGCGGCTCCGGTGACAATCGCTACTCTTCCATCAAATCGAGACATGGATAGTTCCTTTCAGTTGCGGGAGATCAGTCGTGTTGGAGGTAGTCGAATACGACCTCGCCGAGGCCGAGCGTCAGGTCGGCGACGTAATGGTTGGCCGAGGTGACTTCGCTCACGGGTAGACGCGCGACGTCGCACATTGCGTGTTCGAACAATTGCAGGGCTGCCGGCCCGGCCCATGCGCCCTTCAGGGTCACATCCTCGAGATAGTAGCGCACGAGTTCGCAAATCCGGGGCGAACCGTCGACGTGCGGGATGACCTTCAGCACGAAGGCGGGCTTCGCCATTGCCTTGGCCAGCGGCTCAAGCGGGAGCTCGCGATGCTTGTAGCCCATGGTCGCCCTCACGCAGAGAACCGAGCCGTAGTGGAGCGTCCCGACGAGCGTCTCCTGCTCGTGAGACAGCTTCGGCGTCGCCAGCTTCTTCGGAAAGCCCCAGATCTCGCGGCCGCCGGCGATCGGAGAGTTGTCGTCAAGATACATGGCATGCACGTAGCTGCCTTCCTGCACCTTGCCCGACGGCGTCGTGAAGCGCACCGGAATGACCTGCCCGGTTTCCGTATAGTCGCCAAAACCCGTGGAATCCGGCATGCGGATGAATTCATAGGCGACGGTGTCGCCGATCACTTCCAGCGGCTCCGGCACGACGGCGCGCAGGGTCTCCGGATCGGTCCGGTAGTTGATGACTACAAATTCGCGGTTGTAGAATTTGTAGGGTGGCCTCGGATAGGCCGGATTGTTGAGCGGCATCGCGAAGGCGTTTTCGCGGACTGCGGCGATCTTCATGGTCGTGCTCTTCTCTTTGGGTGAAATCTCAATCGAAGTCGAAAATGGCGACGCCGTCCGGCGTGCCGGGCCGCTGCAGCACCTCGGGGTGGCGCAATGTTTGAAGGGCGTCGTTGTAGCCGGAGGCCCAGTGCTCCTCCATCGTCAGCCGGGAGAACTCGTAATCCTTGGAGCTCGCTTCGTATTTCTTGGCGCGATATATGAGCTGGACGATGTTGTAGACCTTCTCGTCGGCCTGATCGACGAGCAGCTTGATCTCGGGATCGGCTTGCAGCAGTGCGTCCTGCGGGACGAGTTCGACCAGATGGCCGAGTGCGCGGCGCAGCCGCTGCTGCGTCTTGAAATGGTCGGTCGCCGCGCGTGTGCGGCTTGAGAAGCGGATATCCTTCTGCCGCAGTTCGATTCCGAGAAGGTCACGCGGGAACTCGCCACTCGCGCTCCAGAGATCGACCTGAAAGGCCAGCGTGTCCTGGCGCGGCGCGTTATCGAGGACCCATTGCAGCGGCGTGTTGGAGATGAGGCCGCCGTCCCAGTAACACTCGCCGTCGATCCTCGTCGCCGGGAAGCCAGGCGGCAGGGAGCCGCTCGCCATGATATGTTCGGGGCGGATATCGTGCGTCGTGGTATCGAAATACTCGAAGTTGCCGGTGCGTACGTTGACGGCGCCGACGCTGAAACGCATGGCCCCTGTATTGATGCGGTCGAAGTCCACCAGCCGTTCCAGCGTCGCCTTCAGCGGTGCGACGTCGTAGAAGCTTTCCGCCTCGATGCTGCCGGCGGATGAAAAGAATGGTGGCACCGGACGGGGCCCGAAGAAGCCCGCGGCGCCGTCCATAAGGGTGGCGAAGGCATGTGCCTGATTGAGCAGGCCACGCGCGAAATCACCCTGGAGCCCCATCGCCCCTAGCATCGCCGAAAACAGAGTGGGAAACCCGTGAGCCGGGGCGGTTACCGTCTCCCAGAAGCTCCTGAGCGCCTCCACTCGTCTTTCAGGCGGATTGCCCGCAATCAGGGCACTGTTGATGGCACCGATAGAGATGCCGGCGACCCAGTCAGGATGCAGACCGGCTTCGGCCAATGCTTGATAGACGCCGGCCTGATATGAACCGAGCGCCCCTCCGCCTTGCAACAACAGCGCGATACGCTCGAATGGCGGACGCTCCGCTATGCGGTGCCTGTTGTTTTTGACGGGATGTTGAGCGGCCATGCAGTTTACCTCGGTTGTTGATCCCACTGCCGTTCCAGATCGGCCGCAGCGTATGTTGACATCGCCCACTTAAGTGCTAGAGTAGACAATGTCAACATACGCTCGGCAGAATGTTGACGCGAGCAACTTAACATTCTAAATGGATGGCATGACCCAAGACATTTCCCCGAAAGACCCGCGCCCGTACCACCATGGCGACCTGCACAGGGCGATCGTAGAGGCCGCCCTTGACGTCCTCAGCGAGTCTCAAAGCACGGAGTTTTCGCTTCGCGAGCTCGCACGTCGGGCGGGCGTCAGTCACAACGCCCCGTACAAACACTTCGCCGACAAGCGCGAATTGCTGGCAGCCGTCTCGGCGGTTGGGTTTGAACTGTTGGCGAAGCGGATGGCTGAAGCGACCAAGGAACTCGACAGTCCGCGCGAACGGCTGGCAGCTATGGCGCGCGCGTATGTCTGCGGCGGCGTCAACAATCCAGCGCTCTACCGATTGATGTTCGGCGGCTACCTTGGTGGCCAGGACGATGGGCGTCCCGCAATCGAAAGAACTGCGGCCTACAACATGAAGGCCCTTATCGTTGACGCGATTTCCGACGGCGCTCTCGGGCGCCCCATCGCAGATGTCGAGGCCAATACCCGCATGTTCGATGGGGCGATTCTCGTTTTTTGGTCCCAAATGCATGGTCTAACTTTGCTGCTGGCGGACCGCCTCGTCGGCCCCAGCGACAAGATGGAGCAGCTGACCGAGGCCGTCTTGCAAGGCATGCTCGACGGATTGGCGAATTGTATCCCTGCGATACCATCAGGTGTGTGGGTGGGTCCTCCGCTTGCCGAATAGGGTTTGAGGCTCGCGGGCAACCACTCTGTCTTTGATCTGGTGCCCGCGCTGGCTCGTCCGAGAGGAGAAATCTCATGGACGCATACATCTCTGCTCTGATGGGGCTCGCAGGCATCGCGATTGGCAGCCTGACCTCGTTTGCCTCCACCTGGATGACGCATCGGTCACAGGTGAAGGAAAAACAACGCGAGGCCGAGATTGCCAAACGCGAAAAGCTGTTTTCCGATTTCATCACCGAAGCCACGCGGCTTTATGGCGACGCAATAAGCCACCAGAAGGACGACGTCTCCGACCTCGTGCTGCTTTATGCATTGGTCGCCCACATGCGTCTGATCGCATCCCGTCCGGTCGTGGATGGAGCCGAACTGGCAATGGTAAGGATCGTCGAGACCTATTTGACGCCAAATCGCTCACTCTCTGAAATCCGCGATCTCGCGCGTTCCGGCGAGATGAACTTTCTCCTCGATTTTGGTGAGGCTTGCCGGGCAGAATTGGCGACAGGGGACCTGTCTATCCGACGATAGGATTTTGCGGAAATCACCGGCAAAGCTACCATCAGCCACGCCGGGCGTACAAACAGACGAGGCCACTGGGCAGACAAAACCGGAATCACCGCCCAGGAAGGCGGCGGCTATAGGACATTGCGATGAGATCCGCCTCGCCTCACGTGTCGACTCGGAAACGAGATCATTCATTCATCGCATCAAGCGATTTCAATCGACTCACCAGTTCATCCAAAGCCGCGTCGACCGTTTTCGAAGCCGTGTCGATGACGATTGCATCGGGCCATTCGTCATAGGCTCTTTCGGAAATCTCTTGCCATGTCGGCTTCACCAGACCTTCGACGTCGGTGAGGCGTGTTTCAGCACGCTTGCGGTGCTCGGCTTTGTCCGAGCAAACGACCTCGACCTCGGCCGCTGTTACCCCGGCCGCTTGCGCGACCGAAAGCCACGCTGACCTGGTTATCCGAAGCGGGTTTACGGAGTCGGCGATGACGGTCCTGCCGAGGGTCAGATTGTCTCCCGCAATACCGTAAGCCACGATATAGACTGCAGGCCCGGCATCATCGGAAATTCCGGAGGCACGGATTGCTTGCTCGATGGTATCGACGCGCACATGGACCGCATTCAACCGCTCAGCCAAAGCGCGGGCAATCGTCGTCTTTCCGCTGCCAGGCAGACCGCCAAAGATGATGAGCATTGTGACCTCGTCGTTTTTGGAGAGGTTCCACGAGAACGTCAGAGCAGCTCGCGGTCAGCGCAATACTTCACCATTGAGGCCTGGTTCGCAATTCCTTTGTCAGCACAGGGTTTTCATGACCGGCCTCAATGACAGCCCATCCGAGCGCTTCGTAAAACCCCACGGCGTCTCGCGCCGCATTCACAAGCAATCCGTTGGCGAAACTGTCACATCAAGACGCTATAAGGATTTTCGTTCGGCGCCTCTTGCGTCAGCACTGTTTCACCGTCAAAATTGCGACATGCCTGACAGCGACCCATCCAGTACAAGCTCCGCCCATTCCAACCGGGATCTCCCGGCCGAGGAAGCAGGCGACCATTGTAGACGGTGCGATGACCTCCGCCTCGCCTCAGGCATATCAAGCCTCCCGCAGAGAGGACCGCTTCCCAGACCATTGTCAATGACCGGTGGCCGCGCGGGCCTACCCGATTTTACCGATGCCTCTGACTTTCACTTCAGACGAGCGGCCTGATGGAAGCTGCACTGATGTCAACACGATGATAGAAAGACGATAGGCGATGCGTCTATAGTAGCGTCCCTTCGAATGCCTCGTCGCTTCGCCTGACGAATGCGGCATTATAACCTCAACGAATAGGGTCCCTGTGTTTCTGGAAATTGGAATTGTGGCGTTTCTCACCATCCTGAATGGTGTGCTTGCCATGTCGGAGCTGGCCGTTGTGTCCTCGCGAACAGCCCGCCTAAAAGTTCTCTCCGACAACGGGAGCAAGGGTGCCGCTCAAGCGATCAAGCTTGCCGAAAACCCCGGTCGTTTTCTCTCCACGGTGCAGATCGGCATCACGCTGGTCGGCGTTCTATCCGGCGCTTTCTCGGGGGCCACGCTCGGCGCTCGCCTGAGCGGATGGCTGGAAGCACAAGGGATGTCATCGACGGCCGCTGATGCCATTGGCGTCGGTTCAGTCGTTGTGGCAATCACATATCTTTCGCTGATCATCGGCGAACTTGTTCCCAAGCAGATCGCATTGCGAGAACCCGAAGCGGTTGCGGCAAAGGTCGCACCCGCCATGGCAGTCCTGTCAAAAATCGCGCTGCCACTCGTGTGGCTTCTGAACGCCTCCGGAAATCTTGTGCTGAAGCTCTTGGGCCAGGCAGGAAAAGGTGGCGACAATGTCTCCGATGCAGAGATCAAAACTGTTCTGGCAGAGGCGCAGTCGGCTGGCGTTATCGAAAGCGAAGAGTCGGCGATGATCTCAGGCGTCATGCGGCTGGCGGACCGCACCGCCCGAGCGCTTATGACGCCCCGACGGGACGTGGAAATCATTGATATTGACGACAGCCTCGATGAAATTCGGACCCAGTTGCACAGGACGAAGCGGTCGCGGTTGCCCGTTCGAAAAGGCAGTTCGGACGAGGTGATCGGCATTCTTCCGGTCAAGGACTTCTACGACTCGATGTCCGAACACGGCAGTGTCGACATCAAGGCTCTGACGCAAGATGTCCCGGTGGTTTCAGACCTTTCAACTGCCATCAATGTCATTGAAGCCATCCGGAAATCGCCCGTTCACATGGTGCTGGTTTTCGACGAGTACGGCCACTTCGAGGGGATTGTTTCGTCAGGTGACATTTTGGAAGCAATCATGGGGGCTCTGCAGGAGGGATCTGTCGATGAACAGGCCATCGCTCGTCGAGACGACGGCTCTTATCTCGTGTCGGGCTGGACGCCGATTGACGAATTCGCTGAATTCTTAAACCTCAGGCTCGATGACGATCTGGAATATCAGACTGTCGCCGGCCTGGTGTTGGAAGAGCTGAAACATCTGCCCGAATTGGGCGAGAGCTTCACGAGAGGTGGATGGCGCTTCGAGGTCATCGATCTCGACGGGAGGCGCGTCGACAAAATACTTGTGTCTGAAGATCGAGGGTGACGGCTTGGCCCGTGCCGTCAAGATCGACGGCAGCAACATCGACACCATCCGCATGGAAGACGTGGTCCGACACCAGGAGGTACCGCCATGGCATGGTCCGCCAGCCAATATGTGAAATTCGAGGACGAACGCACGCGACCGGCGCGAGATCTTCTGGCACAGGTGCCGTTGCAGAGTCTTCGTCGCGCCATCGACCTCGGCTGCGGGCCGGGCAATTCCACCGAACTCATCATCGAGCGTTATGGGGCTGCCGGCGTCTCCGGCCTCGACAGCGACATCAACATGCTGGAGGCGGCGCGCAAAAGGCTGCCGGGCACAGCCTTCGTCGAGGCTGATCTCGGCATCTGGCAGCCGACTGAGCCCGCGGATCTGCTGTTTGCCAATGCCGTCTTCCAATGGCTGCCCGATCATCTCGATATCTTCGACCGGCTGATGGACGGGCTTTCCGAAGGCGGCGTCCTGGCCGTGCAGATGCCCGACAATCTCGGCGAACCCTCGCATCTGACGATGGAGGAGACCGCCCATGCCGGCCCGTGGAAATCCTCCTTCGAGGCGAAGAGCGTGCGCCGCAAGCCGCTGCCGCCGCCGTCCATCTATTACAGCCGACTGATCGCCAAATCCTCGCGTGTCGATATCTGGCACACCGTCTACAATCACCCAATGGCGGATGCTGCAGCGATTGTCGAATGGGTGAAGGGAACCGGACTGATGCCCTATCTCGCCCATGCCGGCGAGGAGCATCGCGAGGCATTCCTGGCCGAATACCTGGAGCGGGTGGAAAAGGCCTATCCCAAGATGTCGGACGGGCGGGTGCTGCTGCGGTTTCCGAGGATTTTCATCGTGGCCGTGAAAGGGTAATCGGCCGCGCCCAACCAAGGTCACGCGAGCTCGAACGCCCAGATGGTGTCAAATGCCTGTTATCCCTCGCCGCCTAGGTTGCGGCAAAGCTGGCGCGCATTATAGTCGGCCGGAAAATCCAAGGAGATGACACATGGACGCTGCCCCTACCCCGCCGGTCACCCTCGTCATCTTCGGCGCCACGGGAGACCTGACGCGCCGCCTGCTGGTGCCGGCAATCATCAATCTGACGCGCAGCCGCCTGGTCGGCGAGGATCTCCACATTCTCGGCATCGGCATCGAGCCGGGTGACGACGAGTTCCTGCGCGGGCGGCTCGACGCGTTCCTGAGCCATCTGCACGGCGAGGAACAGACGGTGAAGGACGAAGCCTGGGAAAGCCTGCGCCAGCGCATTTCCTATACGTCCGGCGATTTCACCAAGGACGATATTTTCGTCGAGATCGGCAAGCGGCTGGGGCCGAATGCCAATGCCGCTTTTTATCTCGCCGTCCCGCCATCCTTTTTCGGCACGATCGTCGAGAAGCTCGCCGCCCACGGGTTGACCGATGAAAGCGACGGCGTCTTCCGCCGCGTCGCCATTGAGAAGCCGTTCGGCACCGATCTCGCCTCGGCGCAGGCGCTCAATGCGCAGATTCTCGCCCAGGTCGAAGAAAGCCAAGTCTACCGGCTCGACCATTTCCTCGGCAAGGAGACGGTGCAGAACCTTATGACGGCGCGCTTTGCCAATATGATGATCGAGTCCTTGTGGAACAGCCGCTATATCGACCATGTGCAGATCACCGCCGCCGAGATCGTCGATGTCGGCAGCCGCGGCAAATTCTACGATGCAACCGGCGCGCTGCGCGACATGGTGCCGAACCATCTCTTCCAACTGCTGGCGATGATCGCCATGGAACCGCCGAACAGCTTCGATGCCGAAGCAATCCGCAACGAGAAGAGCAAGGTGCTGAAGGCGCTGCGCATCTATACGCCTGAGGAGGCCAAGACGCATGGCGTGCGCGGCGCCTATGGCGCAGGCCCGCTCAATGGCGCCGAGCTTCCGGCCTATCGCGACACCAAGGACGTCTCGCCCGACAGCAGGACCGAGACCTTCGTGGCGCTGAAACTCTATGCCGATACCTGGCGCTGGGCCGGTGTGCCCTTCTATCTCAGGACTGGCAAGGCGCTGACGGCGCGTGACACCGAGATCGTTATCACCTTCCAGCCGGTGCCGTTTGCGCAGTTTCGCGAGACCGAAGTCAATAGTCGCCTGCCGCCAAACCGGCTGGTGATCCAGGTGCAGCCCGACGAGGGCATGAGCATGGAAATCTCGATCAAATCGCCGGGGCTTTCCGTCGATACCGTGCCTGTTTCCCTCGACTTCCGCTATGCCGACAAATTCGATATCGCCAAGACGACCGGCTATGAATCGCTGCTCTACGATCTCTTCATCGGCGACCAGACCCTGTTCCAGCGCGCCGACGGCATCGAGGCCGGATGGGCGGCGGTGCAACCCTTCCTCGACATCTGGGCTGGGGATCAGAGCGTGCCCGACACTTACGCGCCGGGCAGCATGGGACCGCCCTGCGCCGACGAACTGATCCAGCGCGACAGGCGGCAGTGGCATGAACTCGGCGTTTTATTGCACAGAAACGGCAAATAGAGACGGTTCTGCTTTCCAATCCGGGACTATCGCGTCAGGCAGGCGTCGCTTAGGGTACCGTTGCGCTCGGCCGCGCGGTACTGACGCGTTCCGGGCCGTGGGCAAGTGGGCCGATCCGGCGGAATGACGACGGTGATATCACCGGTTTCGATTGAATCGAGCGGAATGATGAGCCCGCCGCTGGATTCCGCCCCCGGCACCGTGCCGGGTGGCATGCCGCCGAAGCGGCCGCTAGAGTCCATATCAGCAAGCGCCTGGGAGAAAGCCGGAGCGGCGAAGCCGAGGAGAATGATCGAGGCTGCTGCAAGAAACATACGCATGATGCTATTCCCTATGGTTTCAGCGATGCGACAGAAACAGCAGGATGACCTCATTGTTCCCCGCGGAAGCGGGGGCGGACGATCAAAGTTTGGCGATCGGAATATGGCGCCTCAGAGCGGGCGATCTCCGGCTCAATCGCGCCAGCGCGACAGCAGCCTGTCGAGGCCTGTCGGATAGAGATCGATGCCGGCGTCCCGCAACCTGTCACGGCCGAACCAGCGCGCCGTCGCCGCCGTCTCATCGAGTTCGCGGTAACGGATTTCATCGCGCTCATAGAGCGATGCATCGGCCAGTTCGATATCGGCAGCGAAGATGAATTCGTGCCCGGTCGCGCCATGATGCTGGTAGATGTTTTCAAGCAGATGCCAGGGGCCGACGATACGGATATCGGTCTCGAGCTCCTCGCCGAATTCGCGGTGCAGGGCCTCTTCGCGGCTTTCGCCGAATTCGATCGCGCCGCCGAGCGGGCGAACGCCCTTGATGCGGCCGCTGTCATCCTCCACTTCGGCGGCAAGCAACTGGTCTTTCCGCCAGGCGAGGCCGATCACCTTCACCCTGATCTGCTGCGACGGGCGCCAGACGGTCACGAGCTCTCCTTCCATAGGGACAGCGCTTGCTTTTCACCATGGTGTGGCGAGAACAGTGAGCCCCGCGACAAAGCGAGGCTCCTGCCGATCCCTCGTCTCAGACGAACTGGCTGAGGCCTGGGACGGAAGCGACGACCTCGTCGACCACCTCTTCGCCGGCATATTGCTTGGCGATCGCGATGGTTTCCTTGGCAAGCGAGGTGATCTCGCCCATGCCGAGGCCTTCGCCCATCAGCTGCTGGCCGAGCCCCATGATGCCGCCGCCGCCGAGCGAGCTCATCAGCCCGCCGAGCAGACCGCCGCCGCCGGCACCGGCGCCGTTGAACTGGGCGACGAGATCGGCGCCGCCGGGGATCGCTTCGATCATCTTGGCGACCGGGCCATCGGCGGCCTCGCGCTGCAGAAAGCCGAGCATCATGCCGAGCGCCTTTTCGGCCAGATCAGGCGCAATACCCACGCGATCGGCGATCTGGGTCACAATTTCATTCATCGTCAGCCTCCTGTTTTTTGACGTTAACGTCAACGTTAATCGAGATTCGACCGTAACTCAAGCCGACCCCTCCCCGGGCCGCACTTTGTCCGGTTTTGCTTTCAATGCAAACAGTTGTCCGCATGCGCATGCCTGCTTATAACAGGGAAACGATGGTTCGATGAAGGCGGCAGAAGCACGCCTTCTCATACAAATGGCGGCAGAGCCCCAAGGGAGCATTCCGAATGATCGAGGAAGGCAAGATTTTCATCGGCGCGAGCCGCAATCCCGATGACAGCATCAACAAGCCGGAATATCTCGACCTGAAATTCGGCAATCGCCACGGCCTCGTCACCGGCGCCACCGGCACCGGCAAAACGGTGACGCTGCAGGTGCTAGCCGAAGGCTTCTCGCGGGCCGGCGTTCCGGTGTTTGCGGCCGATATCAAGGGCGATCTTTCCGGCATCGCCGCCAAGGGCGAGCCGAAGGATTTCCTGACGAAGCGCGCCGAGCAGATTGGCTTTACCGACTACGAATTCGACCAGTTTCCGGTGATCTTCTGGGATCTGTTCGGCGAGAAGGGCCACCGGGTGCGCACTACCATCGCCGAGATGGGACCGCTGCTGCTCGCCCGCCTGATGGATGCCTCCGAACCGCAGGAAGGCGTCATCAACATTGCCTTCAAGATCGCCGACCAGGGCGGGCTGCCGTTGCTCGACCTCAAGGATTTCAGCTCGCTGCTGAACTATATGGGCGAGAACGCCAGCCAACTTTCCAACCAATACGGCCTGATCTCCAAGGCCTCGGTCGGCTCGATCCAGCGGGCGCTGCTCGTTCTCGAACAGCAAGGTGCCGAGCACTTCTTCGGCGAACCGGCGCTGAAAATCACCGACATCATGCGCACCAGCAATAATGGTTACGGCCAGATCTCGGTGCTGGCCGCCGACAAGCTGATGATGAACCCGCGGCTTTACGCCACTTTCCTGCTCTGGCTGCTCTCGGAACTCTTCGAGGAACTGCCCGAGGTGGGCGATCCGGAGAAGCCGAAGCTCGTCTTCTTCTTCGACGAGGCGCACCTGCTCTTCAACGACGCGCCGAAGGTGCTGACCGAACGCGTCGAGCAGGTGGTGCGGCTGATCCGTTCCAAGGGCGTCGGCGTCTATTTCGTGACGCAGAACCCGCTGGACGTGCCGGAAACGGTGCTCGCCCAGCTCGGCAACCGGGCGCAGCACGCCTTGCGCGCCTATTCGCCGCGGGAGCAGAAGGCAGTGAGGACGGCGGCCGATACATTCCGGGCGAACCCGGCCTTCGATTGCGCCACCGTCATCACCAATCTCGGCACCGGCGAGGCGCTGGTCTCGACGCTGGAAGCCAAGGGCGCGCCTTCGATCGTCGAGCGCACGCTGATCCGCCCGCCATCCGGCCGTGTCGGCCCGGTGACGGATGACGAGCGCCGGCAGATCATGGACAGGAGCCCTGTTCTCGGCGTCTATGACGAGGATATCGACCGCGAATCCGCCTTCGAACTGCTGGCCGCACGGGCGAAGAAGGCAGCCGATGCCGAGGCCGCCAAGCGAGCGCAGGAAGAAGCACCACAGCAACAGGGCGGCACGACCTCCGGCTGGAACCTGCCGGGCTTCGGCGGCGGCAATGACGACGACAACCAGGGCCGCGGCCAATCGCGCGGCAGGACTTCCGGCTACCAGCGCGAAACGGTGGTCGAAGCGGCGATGAAGAGCGTGGCGCGCACGGTGGCGACGCAGGTCGGCCGGGCGCTGGTGCGCGGGATATTGGGGAGTTTGAAGCGGTAGGGCTGAATGTCTTCTCTGCTTTAGGCATGTCGTCAGTGGCGCGTCGTGCAGCCCTCATCCCCTGCCGGCACCGACCGGGGTCGAGCCACGGGTCTCGACCCGTCCTTCGGACCCCGCTCGCGGGCGAAGGGGACAAGCCGCGACCTCTCCGTTCCCCACCAACCTCTCGCAGGGCACGTCCCCTCTCTCCGTTTTTACGGGGAGAGGGTTAGGGTGAGAGGCAATCTCAGGATGAAGCCCGCCGAGAAAAACGGGGCGGAAAGTCGGCTCTTTTGCTTGAACGTTCAGCCTTTACTCCTTAAATTATCTGCCATCGACCATTTCAACAGGATGTGTGCCGCAATGGATTTCAACCCGATCGCAACGCCAGTTCGCCTTGCCAACGGGGAAATCCATATCCATGCCTGCATCCATCACTCTCTCTCAAATTTCATGGTCCGCACCTGACGGCCGGCCGCTCTTTTCCAATCTGGACCTGAGTTTCGGGGCCGAGCGTACCGGTCTTGTCGGGCGCAACGGCGTCGGCAAGACGACGCTGCTCAAACTCGTCTCCGGTGAGATCCAGCCGCATTCGGGCACCGTATCCGTCAACGGCAGCCTCGGCGTGCTGCGGCAGAGCGTTCAGGTGGCGCCGCACGAAACGGTCGCCGATCTCTTCGGCGTCACCGATGCGCTCGCTATTCTTCGCCGTGCCGAAGCCGGCGAGGCGACGGCCAGCGAACTTGCATCCGCGGACTGGATGCTGGAGGCGCGCGTCGCCGCAGCACTCAATCGGACCGGGCTCGACGCGCCGCCGGAGACGCCGCTTGCGGTACTCTCCGGCGGGCAGCGCACCCGTGCCGGGCTTGCCGCGCTTGTTTTCACCGAACCGGATTTCCTGTTGCTCGACGAACCGACCAACAATCTCGATCGCGAAGGCCGCGAGGCGGTGATCGCGCTGATGTCAGGCTGGCGGGCCGGCGCCATCATCGTCAGCCATGACCGGGAACTGCTCGAAAGCGTCGATGCGATCGTCGAACTGACGTCGCTCGGTGCCACGCGCTACGGCGGCGACTGGAGCCATTATCGCGAGCGCAAGGCGCTCGAGCTTGCGGCGGCACAGCATGATCTCACTGAAGCCGAAAAACGCATGACCGAGGTGGCGAGGAAGGCGCAGGCGACGGTGGAACGTCAGGCGCAACGGGACAGCGCGGGCCGAAAGATGGCCGCCAAGGGCGGCATACCGCGCATTTTGCTCGGTGGCATGAAGGAGCGGAGCGAAACGACGGGTGGCGATAATTCCCGCCTCGCCGACCGTCGGCGCGCCCAGGCAATGGAAGAGGCAACAGCAGCGCGCGAGAAGATCGAGATCCTCCAGCCCTTGTCGGTCACCCTGCCGCCGACCGGACTGCCGGCGAACAAGATCGTACTGAAGCTGGATGCCGTGACATCGGGCTATCAGCTTGATGATCCTGTCATCAGCAATCTCTCCTTCGACGTGACGGGACCGGAGCGTATCGCCGTCACCGGCCGCAACGGCTCGGGCAAGACGACCTTGCTGGCGCTCGTCACCGGCGCGCTGAAACCCTGGGCCGGCACGGTCGGCGTCATAACCGCTTTCGCGATGCTCGATCAGAAGGTGAGCTTGCTCGATCCGTCGGCCTCGATCCGCGACAATTTCCGCCGGATCAATCCGCAGGCCGATGAAAATACCTGCCGGGCCGCCCTTGCCCGCTTCATGTTCAGGGCCGATGCCGCGCTGCAGACCGTATCGACGCTGAGCGGCGGGCAATTGCTGCGGGCTGGCCTTGCCTGCGTCCTCGGCTCGGCACTCCCGCCGCTGTTGATCCTTGACGAACCGACCAACCATCTCGACATTGACTCGATATCAGCGGTCGAGGCCGGGCTACGCGCTTATGATGGGGCGATGCTGGTCGTCAGCCACGACGAGACGTTTCTCGAGAGTATCGGGATAACGCGGCGGCTGGAGCTTGCTGCTGGTGGGCGGAGTGGATAAATCGGGACTTGGGCGATATCGCTGATGCCAGCGCCACCGCGGCTATTTCGCAAGAACGACTTCGGCCCAGGCTGCGACAAGGCCGATGTCCAGATCGCTGCGGAGGCGATCCTCACCCCTTGCGACCGTACCGAACACAGTGTCGAGCGGAGACCGCATGGCACTCTGCGGCTCTGATCTTGCCACATCTTCCTCCTGACGGATATTAAATCAATTGATCCTATATCCGACCATTTGGATGATGTGGCGATGGTCGGCATGGAAGCAGGTTATCGTATGATCGCCTGCGAGCTCGCGTCGGCCGGCTATCGGCGTGCTTGCTGCTCTCTTGCCTCTTTTTGCGGGCAATGTTATTTGGATCACGCAGCTTTTTTGAGAAAGGAGGATCACGCAATGCAATATTATTTTCAGTTTCGCCAGCGTGGTCCCGTCAACGCCCTGCAAATGCGTTTGCAGGGCTGACCAGAGACCGTTTCTCGACATCTCTTCCTGGTCTGCCCTTCGTGGCCAATGCAGCGCCGTAAATTATAGCGCGCATTATTCTCAACTCCCGGATCCGATACGCGCAATCCCGTGATGGCTGAATGCCCTTGGATCGCACTCGATACCCGGTCAAGACCAGAGAACGATCATGACACTCATCAATATCCGCAATCTCGGCGTGACGCTGGGCAATCCCTTGTTTTCCAAGCTTAATCTCGTCGTCAATGCCGGCGACCGCATCGGCCTCGTCGCCGCCAACGGGCGGGGGAAATCGACGCTGCTTGCCTGCATCACCGGCGCGCTGGAGCCGAGCGACGGTGAGATCACCAAGGCGCGCGGGCTAACCGTCGGCCATGTCGCGCAGAATGTGCCACCTGCCCTTTTCGACACGCCGTTCTACGATGCGGTGCTGCAGGCCCTGCCGGCCGATCAGGCCGAAAGCGAAAGCTGGCGGGTCGACGTGGTGCTGGAATCGCTCGACGTGCCGGAGGCCATGCGCGGCCGGCCAATGAAGCAGTTGAGCGGCGGATGGCAGCGGCTTGCCATGCTTGCCCGCACCTGGGTGAGCGAACCCGACGTGCTTCTGCTCGACGAGCCGACCAACCATCTCGACCTTGAAAAGATCGCGCAGCTGGAAGGCTGGCTGAACGCGCTGCCGCGCGACGTGCCGGTGATCCTCTCCAGCCACGATCGCGCCTTCCTCGATGCGACGACCAACCGGACGCTGTTCCTGCGGCCGGAGCAATCACCGGTCTTCGCCCTGCCCTATACACGAGCGCGCGCCGCCCTCGACGAGGCCGATGCGTCAGAGGCCCGGCGCTACGAGCGCGACATGAAGGTGGCGGAGCAGCTGCGCAAGCAGGCGGCAAAGCTCAACAATATCGGCATCAATTCCGGCAGCGACCTGCTCGTCGTCAAGACGAAGCAGCTCAAGCAGCGGGCGGAGAAGCTGGAGGACGCCGCAAAACCGGCGCATCTCGAGCGCTCGGCCGGCGCCATCCGGCTCGCCAATCGCGGCACGCATGCCAAGGTTTTGGTGACGCTGGAGGATGCGGCGGTGACGACGCCGGATGGAACGCTGCTCTTCAAGACCGGCCGGCAATTCATCTGCCAGGGCGACCGCATCGTGCTGCTCGGCCTCAACGGCGCCGGCAAGTCACGGCTGGTGTCGATGCTGAAGCAGGCGATCGAAAGACCGGAGACGGCGCGCGACAGCATCAAGGCGACGCCTTCGCTGGTACTCGGCTATGGCGACCAGGCGCTTGCCGATCTTGCCGACACCGACACGCCGATCGGCACGATCATCCGCCGCTTCGATGTCGGCGACCAGCGGGCGCGGGGCTTGCTGGCCGGCGCCGGCATGACGATCGACATGCAGGCAAAACAGATCGGCCAGCTCTCCGGCGGCCAGAAGGCGCGGCTCGGCATGCTGGTGCTGCGGCTGACGGAGCCGAACTTCTATCTGCTCGACGAGCCGACCAACCACCTCGACATCGAGGGACAGGAGGCGTTGGAGAGCGAGCTGATGGCGCATGAGGCGAGCTGCCTGCTGGTATCGCACGACCGCAGTTTCGTGCGGGCGGTGGGCAACCGGTTCTGGCTGATCGAGAGGAAGCGGCTGCTGGAGGTGGAGAGCCCGGAAGGGTTCTTTGCTTCGGTTGGGGGATGAAGGATGGGCGTGACTGTTATTGGCGGCGTGCCGTGCAGCCCCCTCATCCGCCCTACGGGCACTGGCCGGGGCCGAGCCACTTGTCTCGACCCGTCCTTCGGACCCCCGAGGGGAGAAGGTGGCGGCAGCCGGATGAGGGGGGCCCACGGCACGCCGCCAACGACGCACTAAAACCTACCGCTTCGGTGCCACCAGGCAGAAAAAGGCACCCTGCGGGTCGGTGGCCTGGATGATCCAGTTGCCGCCGGGGACTTCCATCGGGCCGTTGACGACCTTGCCGCCGCCTGAAGTGACACGTTCGATCGCGGCGTCGAGAGTCGGCACGATGAAATAATAGCACCAGAAGGGCGTCGGCATATTTTCCGGTTTGGTCATCATGCCGCCGATCTGCCGGCCATTGTGAGCGAAGAGGTAGTAGACGCCCATCGGACCCATGTCCATTTCACTGTCCTTCGTCCAGCCGAACAGCTTGGAATAGAAGGAGACAGCGTCTTTGCCGTTGCCGGCATAGAGTTCGTGCCAGCCGATATTGCCGGGCGCGTCGAAGGCCAGTTCCGGCCAGCTTTTGTCCATCGGCGCCGGCGTCATGATGCAGATCACCGCGCCATCCGGATCGGCGACGACGGCGAAGCGGCCGATAGTCGGGATGTCTTCCGGCGGACGGCGGACCGAACCGCCATTGGCGGCGAAATCCTTGGCCGACTGATCGACGTCGTCGACGTCGACATAACCCGTCCAGTTCGGTGGAATGCCCTTACCCTCGAGTTCGGCCGGAAATTCCATCAGCCCGGCGACGCCGACGCCGTTGATCTCGAAGATCGTATAGGTGGGCATGCCCTCCACTTTCATTTCGGAGGTCGTCCAGCCGACGACGGAGCTGTAGAATTTCGCAGCAGCCGATGTGTCGGGGGTCATCAACTCGCACCAGATGAACTTTCCATGCGTCTCGGACATCCCACTCTCCCTTTTTCGACGCCCCTCTTCGGAGGCCTCTTTGCGAGGCCCCTTTCTCGAGGGTGAACGCCGCGATTGTCAGATCTTGCGGGCGTAATGTGCTTCCATGAACTGCTTCCAGGAACCGTCCGGCTGCTTGGCGCTGGAGACGAAGGTGCGGTGATCGGCGTCGACGAAGGTGATCTGCTCGCGGTAATCGGCAAGCCCCTCGCCATTGAAGTCGGGGCCTGTCGTATAGAGGTCCAGCACATTGCCTGACGCGTCGACCTCGCCCTCATAGACCCACATATAGTCCATCATGCTGCCGATCCAGCTGCCGACATACTTGCCTTTTGCGTCGTTGTAGCCGAGCGTCAGGATGCTGGTCGCCTCCTTGCCGTCCGGCATACGGCCGGTCCCTTCTGCGACGAACCAGATGCCGTGCAGCGAGCGGACGGTCTCCGTCCAGGGCTCGCCGCCACTCATGTCGGGTGCGGTGACGGTCCAGTCGCCGACCAGTCTTTCCAGGAAGGAATGTTCCTTCAGCACTTCAGCGGTCTTCATCATCCTCTTCTCCCTTGAGTGATGGTGGTGTTTGTTTTTCCGCATTCCGGACGCAAAACCGCTTACACTTCCGGCATCATGCTCCGGCTCAGTGACAGCAGGATGGCGCCTTGGCGGCCTCCTCATATTCGTCGTGGCGGCGCACGAAATTCATCGTGCTGTCCTCGTTGCGGCCCTTCGGCGCGCGGTCGAGGATCATCAGGGTGCCGACCAGTTCTTCCGGCCCGCGGGCATAACTCGAATAGGTATGGAAGACCTCGCCCTTGTCGTTGCGGTAGAAAGCGCTGAGGCCCGGCAGTTCGTCATTGGCATCAGCCGGCTGCATCGGTGTGAAATTGTAAAAGACCTTGTCTTTGGCAAGATCCTCGGGACTGAAAGAAACGTGATAATCGAAATTGAAATCGCTGCCGAAGGAAGAGACCCAAGGAAATTTCCAGCCCATGCGGTTCTTATAGGCGGCGATCTTGTCGAGCGGCGCGCGCGAAACGGCGACCCAGGTGACGTCGTGATGGTTCAGATGCGGCAGGGCGCCATCGACATGATCGGACAGGAAGGAGCAGCCGGTGCAGCCGGCATCCCAATCCGGGCCAAGCATGAAATGGTAGATCAGCAACTGGCTGCGGCCGTCGAAGAGATCGGCGAGCGACTTGCCTCCCTCCGGCGTTTCGAAGACATAGTCCTTGTCGACCTTCACCCAGGGAAGCGCCAGACGGGCGGCGTTGACGCTGTCGCGCAGCCGCGTCGCTTCCTTCTCCTTTGCCAGCAGGGCACGGCGGGCCTCGAGCCACTCTTCGCGGGACACGACTTCATTCTGCATGGAATGCGCCCTCCTCCGGCGCTTGCCGGTGAAGCCGGCTCATCTCCTTCTCCTTGACTAAATACATTGATATCAATAGAAATGAGGCATGTCAAATTCGATCGAGATTCCCTTTTCCACGACGCTGATGGTGCGTGACACCTGCCTCTGCCTGCATGTGCAGCGAGCAGCACGCGCACTTGCGCGGCTGTTCGACGATGCGCTGAGGCCGGCCGGGCTGACCAACGGGCAGTTTTCACTGATGATGTCGCTGAACCGGCCGGAGCCGCCGCCGATGGGGCCGGTCGCCGCCCTGCTCGCCATGGACCAGACGACGCTGACGGCGGCGCTGAAGCCGTTGCAGCGCAAGGGCTGGGTGACGGTGATGGAGAACCCGAGGGACAGGCGCGGCCGGCTGCTGAGCCTCACCCCTGAGGGCAAGGCGGTGCTGGCAAAAGCGCTGCCGATCTGGGAAAGCACGCATGCGATGATCGACGGAAAGCTGCCGGATGGCAGCGTCGCAAGGCTGCGGCAGGATCTGCAGGCACTCTCATGAATGATGGCAGAAGCGCCGAAGCCGGCCGGATAGTATCCTACCCGGGCGGCAGATGGCGGCAGCCGATACGGCTGCCAAGTTATTAAAACCGATCAGGCGACAGTGACCGGGACCTCGGTCGAGGTGCGCATCGCGTGGCTGTAGGGGCAGACGATGTGGGCTGCGGCTGCGAGCTTTTCAGCGGTTTCGCGGTCGAGACCCGGGATATTGACCGTCAGCGCCACTTCGATGCCGAAGCCGCCGCCATCTTCGCGCGGGCCGATGCCGACCTTGGCGGAGACCGTCGTGTCCTCGGGAATCTTGACCTTCTGCTGGCCCGCGACAAATTTCAATGCACCGAGGAAGCAGGCGGAGTAACCGGCAGCGAAGAGTTGTTCGGGATTGGTGCCGGTTGCGCCGTCGCCGCCGAGTTCCTTGGGAACGGTCAGCGTCACGTCCAGAACGCCGTTTTCGGAAACGGCGCGGCCCGCGCGGCCGCCGGTGGCAGAAGCTTTGGTCGTATAGAGAATAGGCATGACGATCTCCTTTGGTTGGCCCTTCGGTCGGGTTGGATTTTTATTATCGCACAATTAAATTGTACGCAAGTGAATTTTGCAAATTGCATTTCGAATTCGAAAAGAGGACAATCAAGCCTCAAGGATGATGGATATGAAAGCGCACAAGACGACGACGATCGAGATACCGCAAGAGGAGAAGCGGCTGGAAAAGCAGTTGTGTTTCGCGGTCTACGCAACGGCGCATGCTTTCACCCGCGCCTACAAGCCGATCCTCGACAGGGTCGGCCTGACCTATCCGCAATATCTGGTGATGCTGGTGCTGTGGGAACGCGGCGAGTTGCCGGTCAAGACGATCGGCGAGCAACTGGATCTCGATTCCGGCACGCTCTCGCCGCTGTTGAAACGGCTGGAACAGACCGGACTGATCAAACGCATCCGCGACCTGCGCGACGAACGGCAGGTAATAGTGTCGCTGACCCCGCAAGGTCAGGCAATGAAAGGGGAGATCGATACGATCATGACGGCGATCGGGCAAGCCGCAGGCTGCACGCTTCAGGAAATGGCCGAGATGCGCGACATGCTGCATCGGCTGCGGGGCAATCTCGGGCGGGCCGGCACGGGCGGCGGGTGAACGCGTTTAACCCGGTAAAGCCGGTATGCGCGCCGAGATCAGGACCGCGGCTTGACCGGCGACCGGCGCTTCTTTGCAGGCGCCGCCTTGGGTTCGGCATCGGCCTCCTGCTGCAAGCGAAGCGCCTTCAGCTTCTCCGTCTTCTTGTCACGGGCCGATGCCTCGGCGGCGATAATGGCGCGCGCCGTGTGATCGGTCGCTTCCGCCTTGTCGCGAGACGAAAGCTTGGCGGGATTGAAGAATTCTCCCTTGGTGGCGGTCATAGGCCCCTTTCCCAGGTGATGGCGGCGTTACTGCATAGTTCCTCAAATCGGAATCGGTTCAAGGAATTATGCTGAAATTCAAGTGTTACAGCCTCCTGGCGCGTCTGGAAACGACGCGCGGCGCTGCAAGCCATGGCTCAATGGCAGAAACCATGATTCACGGCTGAACCGTGATTCCACGGTTGGGCCGTGTTGCCAAGCCCGGGATTAGCGGGTGGGGCGGAGAACCTTCTTCGGCGCCGGCAGCAGACCTTCGCGCTGCAGCTTCTTGCGGGCGAGCTTGCGCTGGCGGCGAATGGCCTCGGCCTTTTCGCGGGCGCGCTTCTCGGACGGCTTTTCAAAGGCGCTGCGCGCCTTCATTTCCCGGAACAGGCCTTCCCGCTGCATCTTTTTCTTGAGCACGCGGAGCGCCTGATCGACATTGTTATCTCTGACGAGTACCTGCAAAACGATATCCTTCCTGTCGCGGCGGCGGGGCCGCACTGTCCAAAATAAAAAACCCGGGCCAAAATAAAAAACCCGGAACTACTTCCCGATCTTGATGCTCGAAAACTTCAGCCAGGGCTCGGCGCCGTCGGACTTGGCTGCCGCCTCAGGGGAAGCCCTCGACGGAGATTCACCGGTATCGATGTCGGCCTCGGTGATGCGGCGCTCGAAATTCTCCGCGTCGAATTGGACGCGATATTGCACATGCCCGTGGTCGTTGGGCAGGATGCTGGAGATCCGGCACCGCTTGTCGGCTTTCGCCGTGCGGGTGAGGCCGGATTTCAGCACGATCATGTCGCCGACTTTATAGTTTGGTCTGCCCATTTCAGCTTCCCTTCGACTCTTCGGCTGCTCAATCGGTCAATCAGAACGACCGGGGTCATTCGGGAACGACCGGGCATTCCGAAAAAGCCTGCGATCAAAGCAAAAAGGCCGGGCTCGGACCCGACCTCTTCCAGTCACTCAGCCCGCTGCCGATATGGTCAGCTCACTGCCAGTACATCCGTGGTCAGCTTGCTGCCAGCACATGGCTAGCCCGCTGCCATTTTCATGGTCAGCGTAGGCGAATGACAAATCATGCGGCCTGAAGGTTGTCGGCCGAATTCTTGCCGGACTTCTTGTCGCGGACGAGATCGTAGCGGATCTTCTGACCTTCAACGAGTTCGCGCATGCCGGCGCGTTCAACCGCTGAAATATGGACAAAAACGTCCGTAGAACCATCATCGGGCTGAATGAAGCCAAAACCCTTGGTGCCATTGAACCACTTTACGACGCCTGAATTCATAACGATCTCCTTTTCAACCGTTTGCGTTCGCCTGCGGAAAGATATCCGACAAGCCGTATCGATGTTGAGAGGATATCTGACGGAGCGCTCAAGCGCGTGGACAAAGGTCGCAAGCAATTCGATACGCACCATGTAGGATATTTACCGAATTAAGCAATGGTATTTCGGAAAATAATTCTCTTGCGGGCACAAAATGAAGCTGTTGCCTCGGGGGAAAGCACCCTTTTGCCCGGGGGCAAAGCGCCAGCTTGCCTGGGGCAAAGCACCCTTTTGCGCGGGAAAAGCGATCGATCCGAGGCGGGCCGAATTGCGGCCGCCTCGGTGACGATCATTGCCAGACGACGATGGGCGCCTTGGTCGGAACGCGGTCGTAGAGATCGATGATATCCTGGTTCATCAGCCGCACGCAGCCCGACGAGACGGCCTTGCCGATCGAGCGCCAGTCGGGATTGCCGTGCAGGCGATAGAGCGTGTCCTCTCCATTCGAGAAGATATAGAGTGCGCGGGCGCCGAGCGGGTTCTTCAGACCCGGCTCCATGCCGCCGTTCTCGATCGAATATTTGACGAGTTCCGGCTGGCGGGCGACCATCTCGTTCGGCGGCTTCCAGCGCGGCCATTTTTGACGCCACTGGATGACGCCCGACCCCTGCCAGGCGAAACCCTCGCGGCCGATGCCGACGCCGTAACGCATCGCCATGCCGTCGCCCTGGACGAGATAGAGGAAGCGCGACGGCGTATCGACGACGATGGTGCCTGGGGGCTGGCCGGTGGGATCGACGACGCGCTGGCGATAATAGCGCGGATCGATCTGCTCGTAAGGAACGGCTGGAATGAGAAAGCCGCCGTCTTCGATCGGGCCATACATGACGGCAAGTTCGGCCCCACTCGGCACGCTCGACGCACCCGGGGACTGGAACAGGCGCATGGGCGAACGGTAAATGATCGTCGTATCGCCTGATGTCACGGTATTGGCCGAGGAGGCGCAGCCGGTGAGCGCCGAGGCTGCGGTCAACGCCGAAAAGGAAAGAAAGCTGCGGCGGGAAAGATGTCTATCGAAGCTCATGACGCGGGACTGATTTCCTCTGATGCGGGAAGCCGGACGAGACGCTGCATAAAGCGATTCGTCCGATGCCGATAACAACAAGAGGAGATCTATCGGCTTGCGCCAAATAAACCATAGCTTCACGCAGACGTGTCCGGCCGGAAGCGAACGATATCAGCAGCGCTGTTGCAGCGCTACATCACAACGATCTCGGCCTTGGCGGGAACGCGGTCGTAGAGATCGACGACGTCCTGGTTCAGCATGCGCACGCAGCCCGACGAGGTGGCCTTGCCGATCGACTGCCAGTCGGGCGTGCCGTGGATTCGGTAGAGCGTGTCCTGCCCGTCCTTGAAGATATACATGGCGCGGGCGCCGAGCGGGTTCATCAGCCCCGGATTCATGCCACCATTCTCCGCCCCGAAGGGGCGAACCTCAGGCTGGCGCGAGACCATTTCGACCGACGGCGTCCAGCGCGGCCATTTCTGCTTCCACTGGATGACGCCGCGGCCCGACCAGGCGTAACCGTCGCGCCCGAGGCCGACGCCGTAGCGCATCGCCTTGCCGTTGCCCTCGACGAAATAGAGGAAACGCGCCTTGGTATCGATCACCACGGTGCCGGGACGCTCGACCGTCTGATAATCGACCTCCTGGCGCAGGAACTGCGGCTGTACGCGGCTGACCGGGATCGCCGGCAGGGTGAAATCCTCGTCCCGCAGCTGGCCATACATTGCCATGTGCACGGGATTGGTGACCGGCAGGCCATAGGTCTGGTGGAACTGGGTCTTGTAGAGCTCGCGCGTCTGCGGCACCGGCTGATCGGGGATCGGCCGCACCCGGCGCGGATCGACGCCCGGCGGCTGATAGAAGACCGGCGAGGTTTCCTGGACGAAGCGGGCGGGCGAATCGGCGGCGACATCGGGAATGAGGATGTTGCAGCCGCTCAGCGACGCAACCGCAATCACGAGCCCGGCAATCGGGAAGACCCGGCGCAGAAAATTCATGGAACCACCCTTATCAACGATCGGCAGACAGCGATATCTGCCGGAACGATGGCATCTGCGGCTGGCGCGAGGCTGGCGTTGGGGTGAGAAAGGCGGCGGCGAAAGTCAGGCCGCCACCCCGTGGAAGAAGCGGATGCTCTGTTCGATCTCGGCCGGCAGCGCCGAGGTGTGGTTGCCGGCGACGGTTTCGGTCTCGATATGAACGCCGGCACCGCGGGCGCGGCGGGCGAGCAGATCGGCGCGGTCGTTGAAATGCGGCTCCTCGGTGCCGTGGACGACGCGGACCGGGCATTTGAAGCTGTGGGCGTAACATAGCGCCGAACGCACCTCGAATTCATGCGCATTGCTATCGTCGAAGCGAATATCCTGCGGATAGCGGTTGAAGAAGCGGAAGGCATCGGGGTTGCCTGAAATCGGCGCGGCGGCGCGGAATTTGTGGGTGCTCATCGCCGTCAGCATGGTCAACGTGCCGCCGATGCTGTGGCCGGCGATGAAGAGCCGTTCGGGGTCGACACCCGGCAGATGCGCCAGGCGTTCGGTGGCGGCGAGAACGTCGTCGACCTCGTCGTAGAAACCGGAGAAATTGCCCATCTGGCCGTTTTCGCCGCGCAGCGACGGCATCATCACGACATAGCCGGCATCCATATAGGGCTTCATCAGCTGCCAGTGGCCGATGCCCATGGCATTGCCGCCGTGCAGGAAGAGCACGGCCGGCCTGGCGGCGCGCTCGCGCTTGTATTTCGAGACCCAGGCCGCCAGCTCCAACTCGCCGTAGCCCGAGCGGTAGAAGATCTTGTCGGCATCGGCAGGCGCATTCAGCGATTCGTATTTGTCGGGCGCCGGGCCCTTCTGCAAAAGCTTGGTGCGGAAATGGTGGCGGACCTTGGCATAGTCGTGCTTGGCAAGCCGCGGCTCGTCCGGGACATCGAAAGCGGCCGCCATGCGCGGCAGGATAAGTGCACCGGCAAGACCCGCCAGCACGGCACGGCGCTGGAGGAAAAGGGAATTTCGTTCACGCGAGCTCATAACGCAGCATCCATCATTTCCCCGGCCATTCCGAATTAAACAGAGCATGATGTCGTCCGAAAACCGTTCACACTTTTCGGCATCATGCCCAGGAAAATCTGCACCGGAAGATCGTTGCCGCCAATACACATCGTGTTGAAAATATTGCCCTGCGTCATTGTTGCGCAGGTTGCAACTTCACGCCGGCTTGGCCTCGATCATGGCGATCAGCGTGCGCAGCCGGTCGGCCTCGTAGGAGGGCTTGTCGGGGCGAAGGCGGGCGATGCGGGGGAAACGCATGGCGACGCCTGATTTGTGCCGGGTCGAGCGGTTGATGCCCTCGAAGGCCACTTCGACGACGAAGCCGAAATCCTTGTCGGCGCGCACGGCGCGCACCGGGCCGAAACGCTCGGTGGTATTGTTGCGCACGAATTTGTCGAGCACCTCGAGCTCGGCATCGGTGAAGCCGAAATAGGCCTTGCCGACGGGCACCAGCTGTTCGCCGTCCTCGTCATCGGCCCAGACGCCGAAGGTGAAATCGGAATAATAGCTGGAGCGCTTGCCATGGCCGCGCTGGGCATACATCAGCACCGCATCGACATTATAGGGATTGCGCTTCCACTTGAACCAGGGGCCCTTCATGCGGCCGGCCTGGTAGATGCTGTCGCGACGCTTGATCATCACGCCTTCGATGACCGGATCGGGCGGGGCGGCGCGCAGAGTATCGAGCTCTTCCCATGACGAGAACGGCACGAGCGGCGAGAGGTCGAAACGATCGTGCGGGGCGCGGTCGATGATCTCGGTCAGCCGGTCGCGGCGATCGACATAGGTGCGGCCGCGGACATCGTCATCGCCATCGAAGAGCAGGTCATAGGTGCGGATGAAGGCGGGGTAATCGCCAAGCATCTTTGCCGTTACCGTCTTGCGGTTCAGGCGCTGCTGCAGGTCCGAGAAGGTGCGGGTCGGGCTGTTCGAGCGGGCGGTGCCGCCGACCAGCAGCTCGCCGTCGACGACGCCGGAAAAATTGATCGCGTCGAGAATATCGGGAAAGGCGCCTGAAATGTCGTCGCCGGAGCGGGAATAGATCTTGCGCCTGTCGCCGGAGCGGGAGAGCTGGACGCGGATGCCGTCCCATTTCCATTCGGCGGCGTAATTCACCGGATCGAGACTGGTCAGATCGCCCTCCTCCACCGCATTGGCGAGCATGACGGAATGGAAGATCGCCGGTGTGGCCAGCACCGGCTTTTCGCCGCCACCCGCCAGCCATTCGAATAGCGTCTCATAAGGCGGCTGCAGGCCATGCCAGAGGGTTTCGATCTCGGTGACATCCTTGTCGCCGAGATCGGCGAGCGCCTGCTTGGCAAGGCGGGCGGAAACGCCGATGCGCATGGCGCCGGTGGCAAGCTTGATGAAGGCAAAACGGCCGGACGAATCCAGCCGGTCGAGCAGGTCGCGGACGTAGCTGCGCACTTCGGTGCGGCCGAGCGCATTCATGCCGGCGACGACCTCGCCGAGACGCGGCTGGGCAAGGGCCGAACGGTCGATATCCCGCTCATTGTCCCAGACGAGCGAGATGGTTTCGGCAAGATCGCCGACATAATCATAGGAATAGCGAAACAGCACCTCATCCATGCGCTCCAGCACCAGCTCGCGCAGCATGGCCGGCTTGACGTTGCGCACCTCCAGCGTGCCGGCGATGGCGGCAAGGCCGTAGCCGCGGTCTGGATCCAGCGTGTCGCGAAAATAGTCGGTGAGCAGCTTCAGTTTGCCGTTGCGGCTGGGGGTCAGCACCAGGCGGTCGAGCAGGTCGGCGAAAGCTTTCATGGGTGCCTCCCACTGGCGTGAAGAGGCCCAAGGGGTACTCCCTCATTCCTGTGCTTGCAGGAATCCGGTGCGTCCAAGTCCTTGGACGCGGGAGATCCTTTTACGTCGCATGAGTCTTTCACCGCACCGACGCGCGGTGGCTGGATTCCTGTGACATCCCTCGGGTCGAGCCCGAGGACAGGAATGAGGGAGCGAGAAATGCGACGGGCGCGGCACGGAAGCCCCTCCCCCTTGTTGGGAGGGGTTGGATAGGGGTTTTCAGCGACAAACTCCATCGTCAATCCCCCTCATCCTCGTAACCCACCAGATGCAGCGGCTTCGCCTTGATGCCCTGCAGCTGGCACCAGCGCACCAAGGCCTCCTCGCGGCCATGGGTCACCCATACTTCGGCGGGGTGCAGTTCCCGGATGGTTTCCGTCAATTCCGGCCAGTCGCAATGATCGGAGATGACGAGGGGCAGTTCGACGCCGAGCTGTTTGGCGCGCTGGCGCACCATCATCCAGCCGGAGGCGAAGGCCGGCAGCGGTTCGTTGAAGCGGCGGGCCCAGCGATCGGCGAAGGCCGAGGACGGGCCAATGACGACGGCGCCTGTGAAGGCGGATTTGTCGCGGCTTTCGATCGTCGCCGGCAGCAGTTCGCCGAGATCGATGCCCTGCTCGACGTAATAGTCGCAGAGTTTTTCCATGGCGCCGTGGATATAGATCGGTTCGGCATAACCGGCATCGCGCAGCAGCCGGATGACGCGCTGGGCCTTGCCGAGCGCATAGGCGCCGACGAGATGGGTGCGCTCGGGAAATTGACGCAGCGACGCCAACAGCTTGCCGATCTCGTCCATCGGATCGGGATGATGGAAGACCGGCAGGCCGAAGGTCGCCTCGGTGATGAAGACATCGCAGGCAACCGGCTCATAGGCGGCGCAGGTCGGGTCGGGGCGGCGCTTGTAATCGCCGGAGACGACGATGCGGGTGCCGTTCTTCTCGATGGCGATCTGGGCCGAGCCGAGCACATGACCGGCCGGATGAAAGCTTACCTTGACGCCGTTGACCAGCAGTTCCTCGCCGAAGGCTGCCGCCTGCTCGCTGGCGCAAAAACCGTCGCCGTAACGCAGGCGCATGATGTCGAGCGTCTGGCGGGTGGCAAGCACGTTCACATGGCCCGGGCGGGCATGATCCGAATGGCCATGGGTGACAAGCGCCTGCTCGACGGGCCGCACCGGATCGACATAAAAGCCGCCTTCCGGGCAATAGAGCCCCTCCGGGGCGGGATAAAGCAGCGCATCAGGTCTCATGAAACGAGAGATAGCGGGAAATGGGCGCGAGGCCAGAGGGCAGCAAGAAGCGGCTGGCGAATGCGCCGCGGCTCAACGACGGCGATCGTCACGACCCTATTCCATCGAGGAAGGATTCCACCGCGGCATTAAATTGCGACGGCCGCTGCAGCGGCGCGAAATGGCTGACGCTTGTGAGATAGATCATCTCAGCGTTCGGAATGCTGCGGGCAAGATATTCGGCATGGTCTGGCTTGATGAATTCGTCGTGCTCGGCAAGCACGATCGCGACCGGCACGCGGATCAGGCTCAAATCGGCGGCCTGATAATTCGGCTCTGTCCGCATCATCAGGCTGACCGCCTCGACGAATGGATTAAAATCATCCGGCGTGGTGGACAATGCGGCATAGTCCTTGGTGTGCCGGCTGAAGCATCGGTCGATGACCGGAGTCGCGACGTATTCCCGCGTTCCGCTCGGATCCATGTTGCAGCCGAAGAAAAAGACGCCCTCGACCCGCGACGGCGCCGCCATGGCCAGGATCAGAGCGATGCAGGCGCCGTCGCTCCAGCCGATGATGGCCGCCTTGTCGAGATGCAGTTCGTCCATGACGGCGAGCACATCTGAAGCCATCAGCTCATAGCTATAAGGACGGGAATCGCGGGTGCTTCGTCCATGGCCGCGGCTGTCGATCAGCACGACGCGGCGGCCGCGGCGCACGAGCGTCGGGACCTGGTAGCCCCAGTTACCGCTGTGGCCGAGGCCGCCATGCAGCAGAATGACGGGTGGGCCAGAGCCATAGCTCGCATACCAGATACGGGCGCCGTCATGCGCGACATGACCGTCGACTGCTGCCCGGGGCAACGGGGCAGCGCCGTGCGCTTCGAACTGGATAAGCTCGTCGTCGTCAAATTCCATAGCGATCAGACTCATTGTTGTCGCAGCATAGAAAAGGCGGAAAACAGCCCAAGAACAACCGGAATCGCTTTCTAGCACTTGCTCGTCGATGCAACCAGAGGGGGATCAACTTTGGGCAGGAAGCTTTTCTATTGCGCCGCGGCGATCGCGGTTGCAGTCGCTGGCATCTACCTCAACAATACCAGCCTGCTCGCCGAACATCGGCCGGGAAAGCCGGTGCTGCTTGCCCATCGCGGCATCGCCCAGCGGTTCGACGAAACCGTTCTCAAGAACGACACCTGTACGGCGAGCCGCATGCTGCCGCCGAAACACGACTATCTGGAAAACACACTTCCGTCGATGCAGGCGGGCTTTGCCGCCGGCGCCGACATCGTCGAGATCGACGTGCATCCGACGACGGACGGGCAGTTTGCGGTTTTTCACGACTGGACGCTCGATTGCCGCACCGACGGGCATGGCGTCACCCGCGAGCATTCGATGGCTGACATGAAGAGGCTCGACATCGGCTACGGCTATACCGCCGATAGCGGCAAGACCTTTCCCTTTCGCGGCCGGGGCATCGGCATGATGCCGACGCTTGCAGAGGTGCTGTCGAGTTTTCCGGATCGGCGCTTCCTCATCAACGTCAAGAGCCGCGATCCTTCCGAGGGTGAAAAGCTCGCCGCGGTCCTCAATGGACTTTCCCGGGAAAGACGGGCCGAGATCATCGTCTATGGCGGTGACGAGCCGATCGACGTGCTCCGCCTGATGGCGCCCGATATCAAGACCGCCTCGCGCAAGAGCCTGAAGAGCTGCCTGCTCGGCTATATCGGCTATGGCTGGACGGGCCTGCTGCCGGACGAATGCAAACATGCGATGATGCTGGTGCCGATCAATATCGCCCCGTGGCTCTGGGGCTGGCCGGACCGCTTTCTAAACCGGATGGAGGATGCCGGGACCGAGGTTTTCTTGCTCGGCCCCTATCGCGGCAGCGATTTTTCCACCGGCATCGACGACCCCGCGCAACTGGCGCGGCTGCCGCCAAACTATGCAGCGGGCATATGGACGAATGAGATCGAAGCGATCGGCAAGCTTGCAAAATAAGGTTTGAAAGACCTCACATAAACCTGATCGATGCGACGTCTTTCAATGTTTCCTTTTGTGCATGTCGTTCTCCCAAAACCGCTGCACACTTTTGGGCGCCATGCTCTAGAGACTGCGCGCCCGCAGCAATGCCGGGATCTCCTCCGGGGAGACCGGCCTGGAGAAGCGGAAGCCTTGCGCCTCCTCGCAATGCGCCTGGCGCAGGAAGTCCATCTGGGCGTCGGTTTCGACGCCTTCGGCGAGAACCGAGAGCTTCAGCGTCTGCGCCAGCGAAATGACCGCCGAGGCGATGGCGACGGCGGTCTTGTCGCCCGGCAGGGCCTCGACCAGCGAACGGTCCATCTTCAAGCGGTCGAAGGGGAAGGTCTTCAGCGCCGCCAGGCTGGAATAGCCGGAGCCGAAATCGTCGATCGACAGGCGCACGCCAAGCCCCCGCAGCGTTTCCATCATGGCGAGCGCGCGTTCGGCATTCTGCATCACCACGCTTTCGGTGACTTCAAGCTCCAGCCAGCGGGACTGCAGGCGGTGACGCTCCAGCGCCTCGGCGACATGGGTTGCGAAATCCGGATCGGCGAACTGCTTGGCCGAGACGTTGACGGCGATCGTCAGCGGCGGCAGGCCCATGTCTTGCCAAAGACGCGCCTGGCGGCAGGCCTCGTTCAGCACCCAGAGACCGAGCGGAACGATGAGGCCGGTCTCTTCGGCGAGCGGAATGAAATTGACCGGCGGCACCCTGCCCTTTGCCGGATGGTTCCAGCGCACCAGCGCCTCGAGCCCGGTGATGCGGCCGGTGGCGACATCGACCTGCGGCTGGTATTGCAGGAACAGCTGGTCGCCGGTAATCGCCTGGTGCAATTCCTCGTGCTCGCCGAGCGGCATTCCGACGGGCGTGCTGCCGCCATCGTGACGTTGCAATGTGTTCCGGCCGAGCTCCTTGGCGCGGTACATGGCGCGGTCGGCATTGGCGAGAAGTTCTTCCGAGGTCGCGCCATCGAAGGGGAAGGCGGCAACGCCGATGCTCGAGGTAACGGTGATCTCGCCGTCCGCGCCGCGGATCGGCCGGTTGATCGCCTTCTGCAGATCGCGAAGGCGGCGCGTGATGCCGGCATCATGGCTCGATTGGTGAACGAGCACCACAAGGAATTCGTCGCCGCCGAGACGCACCACCATATCCGACGCCCTGACGCTATTGGCCATGCGGGCGGCAATCTCTTTCAGAACCTCGTCGCCGGCGGCGTGGCCGCGGCCGTCATTGATGTACTTGAAATTATCGAGATCGATATAGGCGACGGTCACCTTGCGATTGTTGCGCCGGGCCTGGTCGAGGATACTCGCCAGGCGCTCCTTCAGGAAGGCGCGGTTCGGCAGGCCCGTCAGATCATCATGATGGGCCATGAAATGAATGCGGTCGTCGACACGTTTGCGCTCGATGGCGATGCCGGCGATATGGGTGGCGAGCGCCACCAGCGTCATCTCGTGTTCGGTGGGACGGCGGACTTCCCTGGAGTAGAGCGCGAACGTGCCCAGCACATTGTTCTGCGAGGTGGCGATCGGCGTCGACCAGCAGGAGCGGAAGCCGAACGGGGCGATCAACGCGCGAAAATCCTCCCAGAGCGGATCGCTCATCACATCCTCGACGATCACGGCCTGACCGCGCCACGCGGCAGTGCCGCAGGAGCCGACCTTGGGACCGATCGTGACACCATCGATGAGGCGGCTGTAGCCGCCGGGCAGATTGGGAGACGCGCCGTGATAGAGCCTGGTGCCCTCGCTGTCGAGCAGCAGCACCGATCCGTCGATCCCTGTCAATTGCTCCTCGATCATCAGCACGAGCGCCTCGAGGATCATCGGCAACGGCTCGTTGCGGGCAATCATTTCGAGCAGGCTCGCCTGGCCGCGATGCAGATCCTCCTGGCGCTTGCGTTCGGTGATATCACGGGAAACACCGATCAGGCCGATGATTTCGCCGCGATCGTTGCGCAGCGGTATCTTCGAGGTCAGCCGGCATATCGGCCTTCTGCTGCCGGGAAGGGTGTAGGATTCCTCCATGTCGATACGGGCTTCGCCCGTCGCCATGATCTGCTGTTCGATATCGAAATGGTGGAGCGCCGTCTCGAAATCGAACAGGTCGAAATCGCGCTTGCCGGTGATCAGCGCAGCGCTCTCCAGACCAAGGCTGCTGGCGGTGACGGCATTGGCAAAAACGAAGCGGCTGTCACGATCCTTGACGTAGAGAAAATCCGGAAGTTCGTGGACGATTTCCTTGAGGCGCAGATTCTCGATGCCCTTGGAAAGGTGGTGGGCGGTCGCTGCAATCATTGCCTCCGTCGCGGCGACGATACGCCGCGTTTCGGCCGTCAGGGCATCGGTTGATTCCCATCGCCTGGCACTCGGTTCGTGCATGCCGCCATTCTCCCCGCCGGCCAAAGGCCGTATCGCGCACCCGTCATCGTAGAAATTCCCTTAAAAGTAGTCCTCATTTCCTTCGGCTTACTTAAATGAAAGGGTGAACAAGACGACAATATAAGCGGCGATATCCTGCCGTCGGCCTCGACCATAACGGCAATTTCGCCGGCCTTTGCCAAGCTTGTGCCAAAAGAAAACTGCGCGCTTGGCACGTTTCCTGCTACGGGCGCGTTATGACAAGTGATCCCCGGATGCCTTCACGCCGCGACATGCTTCTATTCCTCGCTGCCTCGGCCGTTGCGGGAGGGGCATCGCGCGCCCTTGCCTCGCCGCTGACGGCAGCCGCTCAGCCCGATCTGCGCGGGGCGATCGACGCGGTCGACTATCGCGCCGTTCCCGAAATCGGCGACCGCAAGACCCGCAACCTGCAGCAGATGATCGAACAAGCGGCGCGCGACAACGTGCCGGTCTTCCTGCCGCCCGGCACCTACCGGGTCTCCAATCTCACTTTGCCCGACAATACGCGTATCACTGGCGTACCCGGCGCCTCGCGGATCGTCTATACCGGCGAAGGCCATCTGTTTGCGGCCGAGAACGTGCGGCGGATCGAGCTTTCCAATCTCGTCATCGACGGCGGCAACCGCTGGCTCGGCGACTATGCCGGCGGACTTTTGCAATTTACCGGCGTCGACGAGGTGCTGATCGACAATTGCGAGATCGGCGGCAGCCGCAAACACGGGCTGCAACTGGAGCGCTGCGGCGGGCGGATCGAGCGCAGCCGCATCTCGGGAGCTGCCCAATCCGGGCTTTACGCGGTGGATTCCAGCACTCTCTCGGTCACCGGCAATACAGTCTCGGATTGCGGCAATGGCGGCATCCTGGTGCATCGCTGGAAGAAGGCGGAGGACGGCACGGTCGTCTCCGGCAACCGCATCTCCAACATCCGCGCCAATGACGGCGGCACCGGGCAAAACGGCAACGGCATCAATATCTTCCGGGCCGACGGCGTGATGGTGGTGAATAACCAGATCTCCGATTGCGCCTTTACGGCGATCCGCGCCAATTCGGCTTCGAACATCCAGATCAGCAGCAATCAGTGCCGGCGGTCCGGCGAGACGGCGATCTATGTCGAATTCGCCTTCGAGGGCGCCGTCGTTTCCGCCAACATGATCGACGGGGCGGCTAACGGCATATCGATCGCCAATTTCGACGAAGGCGGCAGGCTTGCGAGCGTCACTGGCAATGTCGTGCGCAACCTGACGCTGCGCGGCCCATACCAGCACGAGGTCGGCTTCGGCATCGGCATCGCGGCGGAGGCCGACACGCTGATTTCAGGCAATGTGATCGAGGACGCGCCGCGCTGGGGCCTGCAGATCGGCTGGGGTCCGTATCTGCGCAACGTCGTTGTGACGGGCAATGTGGTGCGCAAGGCGCCTGTGGGATGTGCCGTCTCGGTCGCCGATGGCGCCGGGACCGCCGTCATCACCGACAACATTTTCCAGGAGACCGCCGAAGGCGCGGTTTTAGGCTTCCAATGGGAGAAGAAGGTGTCCGGCGAAATGGCAGGCGATGGCTCGCCCTATGCACAGCTGACCGTTGAGCGGAACCGCATTTCCTGAAGGCCATCAAAAGCTTTCATCATCCCATCAGCCACAAGGACTTTTCCCACGCCGATCCGGCATTTACGGTCTCTCGGACACATCGAGGGGATATGGACATGCTGACAATCTACGGGGTCTATCGGTCGCGCGCCTCACGCGTCTATTGGATGGCGGAGGAGCTTGGGATCGAATTCCGCTCGGTGCCGGTGCTGCAGGCAAGGCGGCTTGCAGATCCGCTATCTCAGGATGCGCCGCTCAACACGCATTCGCCTGAATTCATTACCGTCAACCCGATGGCGCAGATCCCCAGCATTCGGGACGGCGACCTCGTCATGCACGAGTCGCTGGCGATCAATCTTTACCTGGCGCGTAGACATGGCGGGCCGCTTTCCGGCCAAAGCGTCGAAGAAGACGGATTGCTGACGATGTGGACGATCTGGGCAGCCGCGGAGGTCGAGCCGCATACGGTGAAGATCGTGCTCACCTATGATAACGGGCTCGAAGACAGCGAAGGCGGCCAACAGACGATCGCGGTTGCCTGCCGCTCGCTGCGCAGGCCGTTGGCGGTTCTCGAAGGCCACCTTGCCGGAAGGCAGTGGATCGTCGGCGACCGCTTCACCGTCGCCGATCTCAACCTCGCCGAGGTGCTGCGCTACGCCCAGACCGAGAAGGCGCTTTTCCAGGCGCATCCGAATATCAAAACCTGGATCGAACGCTGCCAGTCCCGTCCCGCCTACAAGGCGATGCAGGCGACGCGAGCCAAGGAGCCGATCGAGGTTTGAGGATTATCGGAAAAGCGTGAGCGTGCCGGCCATTTCCTCGCGGATCCAGGCCTTGAAATCCCTCACCTTCTTCGGCTCCCGCGTGCCCTCGGCGGTGACGAAGTAGTGGCCGAAACCAGTACGGGCGCGAATGCCGAAGGGGGCGACCAGCCGGCCTTCGGCGAGCGCAAAGGCGGCAAGGGTCTGCCAGGCCAGCATGACGCCCTGGCCGGCGATCGCCGCATCGAGGCAGAGCGAGGCATCGTTGAAGACGTGGCGGGTCGAAAGCGTAGCACCTGATAGGCCGGCCTCGCGCATCCAGACCTCCCAGGTGAACATGGCATGGCCGTCGATGATCGCAGGCAGTGCGAGGATATCGGCGGGTTCCTTCAAATTCGCCGCCATCTCCGGGGAGCAGACGGGAAAGACCTCCTGTGCCAACAGCAGTTCGGCCTTCACGTCCGGCCACTTGCCGTTGCCGACGCGGATGCCGATATCGACATCGCAAAGCGCCGGACTGACGAGATTGGTCGTTGCATCCAGCCGCAGCTTGATATCCGGGTGACGCTCGGCGAAACGATCGAGCCGGCAGACCAGCCAGCGGGCAGCGAAAACCGGCGCCACGGAGATGGTCAGGATCGTATCGTCCTTGCGACTGGCGATCGATACCGCCGCCGAAAGACGGGCAAAACCCTCGTCGAGCGCCAGAAGCACCGGCCGGCCGGCTTCGGTGGCGATCATTCCCCTGGCGGTGCGCTCGAAGATCACCTGACCGAGCTGGGCTTCGGCCTTGATCACCTGCTGGCTGACGGCGCCGACCGAGACGCCGAGTTCTTCGGCCGCGGCCTGCAGCGATCCGAGACGGCCGACGGCTTCCAGCGCCCGCAGGCCGTTGAGATGGACCATGTTCAGGTTCTTCATATAGTTTTTCTATACCGCCTGAACGTTATTCTCAATTGAAAATCTGCCTGTTGAGGCCGACATTGCACGCATAGGCAATCCATGGCTTAGCAGGCGCCAGCCGCTGCGCGATGATCATCCTTCTACGCCACTGAGAAAGCGAGGCATGCCATGTCGTTGCTGAAGTTTTTCTTGAGACCTACCCTTCAGGCGGGAGGCGCAGAAATTGCACCAGCCTGGAAGGACGATCCGCTGCGGCATCCCGAGGTCGAGCGCATGTCGATGCGCGAAATCGCCGATCTACCGCTCGGGATGCAGACGGGCTTTCCCAAAGAGGCCAAGCCGCCGCTGGCGAAATACGCCTGAAAATATGCGAGAGCCTTTCCGGGTTAGATTGAAGCATTCTGCCGGAGCAGGTTTTCGTCAGGACAAAGGCGATTGGCGAAGGGCATACCCCTTGGTACGTCCGAGCCGATCGCCTTTGATCCTGGCGGAAAGATGCCCGGCCCTTCGGGTTGGCTGAAACGGGCCGGCTGATCGACCGGCCGGCTTGGCCGTAGAGCTGGGCTACGACGCGCGCCGGCCGGTCGACCATCCGACTCCGTTTGAGCCAACAGAATGCTTCAATCTAACCCGGAAAGGCTCTAGGTTTCGCCCTGGCAGAAAGGGCGGAACCATGGCCGGCGATGTCGATGCGATCTTCGAGCGCCTGAAGCGGCTGGCTGCGGAAGCCGGGCTGCCCGATGTCGAGGAGAGCACCTCCTACGGCAATCGGGCGCTGAAGGTCGGCGGCAAGAGCTTCGTTGCGGTGAAGAATGCCGAGACGATCGTGATCTCGATTTCGCTCGACGACAAGGATCACTTGCTGGAAATGGCGCCCGACGTCTATTTTCAAACCGATCATTATGTCGGCTGGCGTATCTGCCGGTGCGCGCCGCCGTGATCGGCGACGAGGAATTGCGGCTGCGGCTGATCGGCGCCTGGCTGTTCCGGGCGCCGAAGAAGCTTGCTACCCGTTTTAGAGATCAGGCCCGATCGTAGGCCAGCGCCCGCTGGACGGCGGGGCGCTGCAGCATGCGGGCGTGGTGGTCGCTCGCCTTTTCGAAGCGGGCGGGATCGACGCCGTCCGACGGCAGCCAGTCGGTCATGACGAAGAGGTAGGGATCGGCGAGCGAATAGGCTTCACCCATCACCCAAGGGCCTTCGAACATCGTCTGCTCGATCAGCGTGAAACAATCGGCCATATTCTGCGGCACCTTGGCCTTCATCGCCTCGATGGCCGCCGGCTCGTCGGCCCAGCGCGAGCCGCGCGGGCGATGGGCATGGTTCACATGCACGGTCGAGCAGATATAGCTGTTGAAGGACTGAAGCCTGGCAAATTCGAAGGGATCATCTAGCGGCGCCAGCTTGGCGGCCGGGGCGCTCTGGGCGATATAGGCCAGGATCGCCGGCGTTTCCGTCAGCACGCCATAATCGGTGACCAACGCCGGCACACGGCCCTTCGGGTTGATCTCCAGATAGTCCGGCGAGCGCTGCTCGCCATCGCGGAGGCTGATCTTCTTTACTTCGAAGGCCAGGCCGGATTCTTCCAGGGCAATAAGGCTTGCGAGCGCGCAGGTTCCCGGCGCGTAATATAGTGTCAGCATGGTTCTCGACTCCCTTTCGGCAAGGGTTATAGCGCAGCGGTCGGTGCGCCGGAACTGGGGATTGGATTTTGATCTTCCAGGACAAGTGAGGTGCGTTGAGCGTGAGCGAAGGGCAATGAATAGTGTGCCGTGTGGTCCCCTCATCCGCCTGCCGGCACCTTCTCCCCGCTGGGGAGAAGAGATTTGTGGCAGCGCTTCACTTCCTCTCAAAGCGTCTGTTGTGGAACCGAAGCCAATCCGCTTGCTCCCTCTTCTCCCCAGCGGGGAGAAGGTGGCCCGAAGGGTCGGTTGAGGGGATGAGCGGCAAAGCCGCGAATGGCCTGAGCGCAAGCGAAGGGCAATGTAGAGGCGCGCCAACGCCGCGAACCGCTCAGCCGCAGCCCGGCACATCTTCCAACCGATGCCAGACCGGGATGCCGCGCTCCCGGGCGATGCGGACGTCGTTATCCGCCCCCTTGGAATCGCCGGGCAGGCGCAGCACGCCCTCGCAGAGCTGCAGCAGCCGGCCGGCGACCGGGTGGAAGATTTCTTCATAAAGCGCGTCGCCGACCGACCGGCCGCCGGCGGCGTGCCAGATCGGCAGGGCCACCCATTCGCCGATCATCGGCACATGGCCGGCTTCAAACAGCGCGTGCGAAGGCGCTTCCAGCCGCTTCAGGTTGGCGGCCATCTTTTCCGGGTCGTCGCCCGTTCCCGACCGATAGGGCCCGGCAATCAAAATCAACATGATCCACTCCTTCGCTCCGCTCTATGCGGGAGCACTCTCCCGGCCTCATGCACGGGATTTCGTGAAAATGCACGATATTTCTTGAATGTCGAGTCATTTCGTGCAAGATCGTGCCATCATGTTTAATTTCGTGCAGAGATCCGATGCTGACATCACAACGCAAGACCCTCATTCTCGACATCCTGCGCCGTGACGGCCAGGTGATCGCCAAGCGCGTCGCCGAGGATTTCGCGCTTTCGGAAGACACGATCCGCCGCGACCTCAGGGAAATGGCAGCGGAGGGGCTGCTGAAACGGGTGCATGGCGGGGCAATGCCGCTGGCGCCAGACCTGCCTGATTTCACCGCGCGGCGCAGCGTCTCGTCGCAGATCAAGGCGCGGCTGGGGGCGGCGGCGGCGGCGATGGTGAAGTCCGGTCAGATGATCTTCCTCGATGGCGGCACGACGACGGCGGAGATCGCCAGGCAACTGCCGCGCGGCATGCCGCTGACGGTTGCGACCCACAGCCCGACCATCGCCGCCGAACTCGAACACCACCCGACAGCCGAGGTGATCCTCACCGGCGGACGGCTTTACAAACATTCGATGGTGGCGACGGGGGCAGCGGCCATGGCGGCCATCGGGCAGCTCCGCCCCGATCTCTTCTTCCTCGGCGTCACCGCGGCGCATCCGGTGCACGGGCTTTCCACCGGCGATTTCGAGGAGGCGGCGATCAAGCGGCATATCGCCCGCTGTTCGGCCGAAACCCATGTGCTGCTGACCGAGGAGAAGTTCGACCTCGTCTCGCCCTGCCCGGTGCTCGGCATTTCCGAGGTGGCGGGGCTGATCGTCCCCATGGAGATGACGACCGAGCGGCTGAAACCCTATCGCGATCTCAACGGCGCAATCGCCGCAGCATGATGGTGCTGCGGGAGGGCCGAGGTGCTGCAGCATGCGGCAGGAGGCTTGCAGCAAGGGCCGCGATGAAGGCCGCCAGCACGGCATAGGCCGGCGCCATGCTGCCGGTTCCAAGGGTGAGCATCGTCTGCAGATATGGCTGCGCCAGCGCGATGATGACGGAAAGTGCCGGCATATCGAGCAGGGTCCCGGCGATCCGCGACAGTTCCGGCATGAAGGCTGCACCGGTAAGCGCGCCGTAGACCGCCGTCAGGCGGAGTGCGAGGCGCAACGGCGCCGAGGCTGCAAGCGGCGGCATGTCGCCATCCTCGACGGCAATCATGAGATAGGCTGCGAAAGCCGCCAGAAACAGCAAGGCGACGGGCAGCGCCGCCAGGGTTGCGGGCCGAGTCAGAGCCGCCGCATCCGCCGCCAGAAAAAGGAGGATCGGCGTGGAAGCGACGAACCAGATGGCGACGATCGGGCCCCAGAACCAAGTGAGCGAGAGAGCGTGAAGACGGAGCAACGTCGCCATGAAGAGCACCCCGATCGCGGTCCAGATGCAGGCGGGTTTGAGCACGCCCGATATCAGCTGGAGGGCTGGCTCGCAGGCGCCGGCCATATCGCCGCAGCCGGACAGCTGGATCGTGAGCCAGGTGATATAATCGAGGCTCAGCGCGGCGAACATGAAGATGCCGATACCCATCAGCATCCACCAGAGATAGCGGCCTGCAAACATGCCCTGCCCTCATGGCTTCCAGGACTGTGCTCACGTCGCCGCGAAAGGGTGCATCCGCGATCGCAGGACGTACCCTTTTTATATTAGGTAATTCTTATTTTTCTCATAACTTATATATTCGGTTCGAACTCATCCGGCCAAGGCGGAGGTGACCCTGATATCGCCGACATGGATGCCGTTCCAATTGCGCATCGGCTTTGCGGCATGGGCCATCAGGCCCGCATGGACCTCGCTCTCCGTCTCGAAGAAGCGGGCAAGCGCCGCCGCCACCATGGCTTCGGCAGCACGGGTCGTGCCGTCCTCGCATTTGAGCGCGATGGCGATGCCCTTTTCGGGGATGGCGGCGCAGAAGACACCCTCGGCACCGGTTTTGACGAAGATCCGGCCGGGGGCGATTTGCATCAACTCCGTGCAGGCGCGACCGGAGCCGGCGACGTAGAAGGGTTCGGCCATGCAGGCTTCGATCAGCCGGCGGGACGCCTTGGCGCGCAGGGGTTCGAGGCCGGTGCCGGTCGCCATTTTGGCAAAGCCGTGAGCCAGGCTGCGCAGCGGCACGGCATAAGTTGGAATGGAGCAGCCATCGGTGCCGCAGCTTTCTGCTCCGAGCACCGCGCCGGTCAGGCTTTCCATCGCCGCTCGGATCTCGACCTGCAGCGGATGCTGGTAGCCGATATAGCCCTTTGGATCGATACCCTGGTGGCAGCAGGCGCAGATAAAGCCCGCATGTTTTCCCGAGCAATTGTTATGCAGCGCGTTCGGCGCATCGAGCGCGCGGACCTGACGGATCAGGACCTTTTGACTCATCGACCAATGGGCGCCGCATTCCAGCGCCTCGGCATCGCGACCGGCCCGCGATAGCATGGACGCGGCCAGCGCCACATGCTCGTCTTCGCCATTATGCGAGGCGCAGGCCAGCGCCAATTCCTTGTCGCCGAAGCCATAGGCATCGGCCGCGCCACTCTCGACCAGCGGCAGCGCCTGCATCGCCTTGCAGGACGAGCGCGGGAAGACCGCGGCTTCGATGTCGCCCAGCGAGAAGACGAGCTTGCCATCGCCATCGACCACAGCCACCGCGCCGCGATGGCGACTTTCGACGAGCAGGCCGCGGGTGACTTCGACGGTGACGGGATTGGTCATGAGGTTTTATCCGGATGCTGGCGGGATAGCGCAGTCCATAACGCGTCACGCGGCGAAAGCCAACGGGGTTGACGCTTTGCAAGGGTTAGGCGGCCGCGCGAGTGCCTGCCTGATGGAGCACCTGGCGCGCCTGCGGTGAGTTTGGCGGAGACGTCACCGCACATTCCGTCATCCTCGGCCTTGAGCCGAGGATCCATGCCCGCTGCTGGTGGAGGTCAGCGTGGGTCCTCGGGACAAGCCCGAGGAAGACGGAAGGTGGGGTGAGCGCCTGCGCTTTTCTATTCTCTTTCGACAACGATTTTCCGCAGGACACCGCCACTGTCAGGAACCTGGACTTCGATGGCTTTGCTCTTATTTCCGGGTTTCGCCTTGCCGCAAATTGCAATCGCAGCCCTCATGAGGCCTCTGTCAGTCATGCGTTCTCTGTCAGTCGGTATAACTGGCTTAAAAGTATCTGTGGCTTGTCTCGCCGATTCCCATGTCATCTGGAAACCACATCCCCTCATCACAAGATCCCGAAAGAAGTGTTGAACGAGCGGCCGACCGTCAGGGCCAACGCTGCTGCAACCGGCAACGGCGAAAGAAAGCGCAACAGCGCCAATAAAGCGAAATTTCATTGTCCCCATCCAATTGATCAACCCCGGCGAGCACTAAGGGCAGAAGATTGATAGAGTCAATCGGCCATGAGCACGGCGAGCATTTACCTGGCGAGCCAGGCGCTCAGCCTCGCCGCGGGCTCAGACGGCGATCACATCGTCCAAATATTCATCACATAAATTGACCGAAGCGATCGAAAACTATCGTTTCTCTGATGGGTCAGATGCGACTAAGAGTGGTGCATCAGGAACCGCTCTCATGTCATCCACCTTTTCCTTGATCCTTCGCGACAACAGGATCCGCATTCCCAGCGTGACCCTCGTCGCGCTCGCCTTCACCTATGCGTCGACCGCGCCCTATCAGTCGATCATCGGGATCAATGAACTCGGCTTGAGCAACGGCGCCTATTCGGCACTGGTGTTCTTCTCGGCGATCGTCAACGTTACCACGAGCCTGACGCTTGGCATCTGGTCGGACAGGCTGAAGGAGCGCCGGCCGCTGGTGCTGGGACTTTCCGTCGCCGGCATGCTCGGCTTCGGGTCGATCGCGCTCATTCATAGCCCCGTGGTCTTCATCTTCTCAACGCTGTTGCTGGTGCCGATGAGCAATTCCACCTATTCGCTGCTGTTTGCCAGCCTGCGCGCCAGGACCAACCAGATGGACCGTGGCCAGGGGGCGGCGATCACCGCGACGGTGCGGGCGCTCTTTTCCGGCTCATGGGCGCTGGCGCCGGGGTTGATCGGCCTCTATCTCGTCAGTTCGCCATCGATGACGCCGGCCTATGGGATCGCGGCATTGGCAAGCTGCACCTGCTTCTGCCTGTATTTCTTCTTCGCACCCGGAAATGGCGCCGGCGGCCCTGCCCCCGATCCAGTCGGCTTCTTTGCTTCGCTGAAACGGATTTTCGTGCCGCATGTGCTGTCGCGCGTTATCGTCATGGCGATGCTATTCGGGCTGCAGCGGCTGAACGCCATGCTCCTGCCGCTGATCATCATCCATGCGGCCGGCGGCACCGTGGTCGATGTCGGCTTCATGGCCGGTTTGACGGCTTTGCTCGAGATGCCGTTCATGATGATGTGGGGTTTTGCGCAGCGCCGCTTCCGAAGCGCGCATGTGCTCGCCTTCGGCGCGCTGATCTATTGCGTCTATCTGCTGCTGCTCGGCTTTGCTTCCGCACCCTGGCACGTCTATGCACTGCTCCTTTTCAATGCCTGCGGGGCGGCAGCGATCCTCAGCGTGCCGATCACCTATCTGCAGGACCTGATCGCGGACCGGCCGGGGCTTGGAACCTCGCTGATCTCGCTGAACACGTTCATTGGGGTTGGCGTCAGCGCCGGCCTCTTCGCCTTCGGCACCGCGATCACCGATTATTCCGGCACGGCCTTCGTCGGCGCGACCGCGGGTCTCGCATCGATCGGAGTGCTGCTCTATCTCGAAAGCAGCAGGCGGCAGGCGCGACGTGCGACGTTCCGATCGAAAGGCGTCAACCCGGCGTGATGCGATAGGCGCAGCGACGGGCGCCGGCGAGGATGTGTTCGCTGCGCTCGACCTCGGCGTCGAGGACGGCGCGGAAGGTTTCGAGTTCGGAGCGGCAGAAGCCGGCGCAGGCGGTGGCGGCCGCACAGATCGGGCAGTGGTTTTCGACCAGCATGAAGGATCCGTCCGGCTCCTGCCAGTGATCGGCCATATAGCCCTCGCGGGTGCGGATGCCAGCAAGGGCCTCGACGCGCGAGGCAAGGTCATGCGCCTGGCTGAGCTCCTGCCGGTAGCGCTGCAGCGTCTCGGCTTCGCGGGCGGAAATGACCGTATCGAGCGCTGCGGGGCCGAGCTGTTCGACGAGCGTGCCGAGGAGGTTTGCCGTCAGTTCGGCATGGCCATCCGGGAACTGACGGTTGCCGCTGGCCGTGAGGTGCCAGAGCTGGCGCGGCCGACCACGGCCGGCAGCAGCAACGGTGACCGGTTCCACCAGCCCCTCCTCCGCCATCTTCGACAGCTGCTGGCGGGCGGCCTCGCCCGATATGCCGAGCGTATCGCCGATCGCGGTGGCGAGCTGCGGCCCGTCGGTCTTAATCAGGATCAGGATGCGATTGGCTGGGGACTGGCGCATTTTTTCCAAGTAAAGTCTTGTTTAATTCGAGGCGGCGTGTAATTTTCCAATTTATAACTTGGGAAATAATCCTTCGCCAGTAAAATCTCGGGGTCCTCCCATGTCGAATATCGACCAGACAGCAGTCATTCCCAGCGCCAGCTCCGTCTTCCGCCTCTTCCTGCCCGAGCACCTGCCGGCAACGCTGATGCTGGCCGGCGGCGTAACGCTTTACGCTGTGGAGAGTTACATCATGGCGACGATCGCACCTTCGATCGTACGCGATATCGGCGGCCTCGCGTTGTTTTCCTGGGTCACCAGCCTGTTCGTCGCCGCTGCCGTGCTCGGCTCGATCTTCGTCGCCATGCGGCCGCGCGGTATCGGGCTTCGATCCGTCTATGTGATCGCGGCACTGGTCTTCGGCGCCGGCAGCCTGATTGCCGCAGCCGCACCGTCGATGCCGGTGGTGCTGATCGGACGCGCAGTGCAGGGTCTCGGAACAGGCGCACTTGCCGCGCTCGGCTATGCCTTCATCCGCTTCGTCTATCCCGAGCCGCTATGGCCGAAGGCATCGACCCTCTATGCGGCAATCTGGGGGGTCTCGACCGTCATCGGGCCGACGCTCGGCGGCTTCTTTTCATCCGGCCACGCCTGGCGCTATGCTTTCATCGTGCTGGTGCCGCTCGGCCTGCTGATGGCGTTCCTGGCGCCACGGCTGTTGCCCGACGTCGAGGATGACCGCGAGCAGGCAAAGACGCCGGTCGCCCAGATCGGGCTGCTGCTTGCCGCCGTCCTGATGGTGAGTGCGGCCGGCGCGATCGAGGCCACAGCCACGAAGGTCGCGCTGATCGCCGCTTCGGTCGTCGCGGTCGCCGGCATGATCGTCATCGAGGGCCGAAGCCCGAACCGCCTGCTGCCCTCCGGCGCCGTCAGTCTTTCCCAGCCGATTTCACGGGTTTACCTGGCGATGCTCGCCGTGACTGTCGTTCTCGTCAGCGACGTCTTCATTCCCTATTTCCTGCAGACCCTGCATGGGGTGCCAGCGATCGTCTCGGGTTATCTCGTGGCGCTCGTCGCCCTCGGCTGGACCTTGGCCGCCTTCCTCAGCGGCTCTTGGACCGGCGGCCGAGCCTATTGGGCAATCGTCATTGGCGCCCTCATCGAGGCGGCGGCGACCGCTTGCCTCGCCCTCTTCCTCGCCAAGGACAATCCCGAGGGGCATACGCTCCTCATCGTGCCGGCGGCGATCGGCATGTTCATGATGGGCTTCGGTATCGGTCTCGGCTGGGCGCATCTCGTCGCCATGGTTTTGAGGCTCGTGGCCGACAACGAGAAGGACAAGGCTTCTGCCGCGATCCCGACAATGAGTTCGCTCGGTGGGGCGTTCGGAGCCGCCTTTGCCGGCGTCATCGCCAATGGCGCCGGCCTCGTCGATCCCGGCGGCATATCAGGCGCGCTGTCGGCAGCGCACTGGCTCTATCTGCTGATGGCGCTGCCCGGTGTTCTCGCTGTCGGCGTGTCGCTGACATTACCGCGCCGCGCGTCCGATAGGACGCACTAAGAGCGCCCTATCTCTTTGTTTTGGCGCAATTCCCTGCAAAAGCGCTTCGCGCTTTTGCAGGGAATTGCTCTAGCCAACGCGCAGCATGATCTTGCCGACATGGCTGCCGTCTTCCAGCAGCCGGTGGGCTTCGACGACCTCTTCGAAGGCAAAGACCTTGTGGATGACGGGGGCGACGGTGCCGGCTTCCAGCAGCGGCCAGACCTCGGAGAGCAGGTCGTCGCGGATGGCGCGTTTTTCTTCCGCCGTGCGCGGCCGCATGGTCGAGCCGGTGACCGTCAGACGCTTGACCATGATCGGCGAGAGATTGACCTTTTCGGCGAGCGCGCCGCCGAGGAAGGCGATGATCGACAAGCAGCCATCTTTGGCCAGCGAGGTAATGTTGCGCTCGAAATAGGAGGCGCCGATCATGTCAAGGATGATATCGACGCCGTGGCCGGTCTCGGCCTTGATCACCTCGGCGAAATCCTCGCTCCTGTAATTGATCGCGCGTTTGGCGCCAAGCTTTTCACAGGCCGCGCATTTCTCCTTCGAACCCGCCGTTGCGTAGACTTCAGCGCCGAAGGCACGGGCGAGCTGGATCGCCGTCGTGCCGATGCCGCTGGAACCGCCATGGATCAGCACCGTCTCGCCTTCCGTCAGCCCGGCCATCTGGAAGAGATTGGCCCAGACGGTGAAGAAGGTTTCAGGCAAAGCTGCCGCCTTCACCGCATCATAACCTTTGGGAAAGGGCAGGATCTGGCCTGCCGGCAGCAGGCAATATTCGGCATAGGCGCCGCCATTGGCGAGCCCGCAGACCTTATCGCCGACGCCATAGCCGCTGACGCCGGGGCCGACGGCGACAATTTCGCCTGCAAGCTCCAAGCCGAGGATCGGGCTCGCACCCTTGGGCGGGGGATAGCTGCCCTGGCGCTGGGCAATATCGGGCCTGTTGACGCCGATCGCCTCGGCACGCACCAAGACCTCTCCGTCGCCGGGCACGGGCAGAGGACGCCTGCCGATCGTCATCACCTCCGGCCCGCCGAAAGACGGCAGATCGACGAAACGCATATCCTGAGGCAATGGCATAACCGACTCCTCCCTGGAGCGGTTCAGCTTTTGGTGGAAGTGGGCGGAACCGCTCTCGCTTTTTGTCTAAAGCACAGGAAGTAAATCAGCCCCGCGGGCTTGGGAAGGCTTGATGTGGCAGAGGCGTCAATTCGCCTCGCCCAGCAGATGGAAGACCAGGCCTTCGTCGCTATCCTTAGCGGCCGACTTGATGATGGCGATTTCGGCGCTGACGCGGTTTATATCGTCGATGACGAGGCCTTCCGGCAGTTCGATGACGCCGATCGAGCAGCGCATCAGCGGGAACAAAGCTTCCGCACCGGTGCGATCGTGACCGAGGATGCGGCCGGCGGCGCGATCCTCATCGGAATAGAAATCCCGCACATCGTCATGGAAATCACTGATCAGCCGGTCGAGAATCTCCGTCAGCTCTTCCTTGGTCCAGCCGACGACGCCGATGAAGAAATCGTCGCCGCCGACATGGCCGAGGAAATGGCGCTCGGCGAAGAAATAGCGGCGCATCAGCGCGGCAAACAGCGAGATCGCATGGTCGCCGAGATGGAAGCCATAGGCATCGTTGAACGGCTTGAAATTGTCGAAGTCGCAATAGCAGAAGTGGCGGAGCTCATCGCCGTCGCGGCCGGACTGACGCATGAAATCGCGGATGGCGCGATTGCCCGGCAGGCCGGTCAGCGGGTTCTGGTCCTGCGCGGTCTTCAGCTGTTTCTCGTTGATGACCTTGATCAGCGAAGCGGCGGAGACGACGCCGGCATAGCGCATATTGTCGGTCAGGATCAAGCAGTTGCTGCCTTCCATATTGGCGAAGATCGCCATCAGCTGCTCGGCGTCGCTGTCGAGGCCGACGATCGGCGCCATCTCGACGAAATGCGAAATGCTGCGCTCATACATCTTGTTCTTCAGGAGATCCCGGCCGAAGGGCTGGTAGATATATTCCTTCAGGTGATGCTCGTGGATGATGCCGCGCGGCTCGTCATTGGCGTTGAGGACGGGAAAGAAGGCCTGGCGCGGATTGCGCCGGAAGAGTTCGAAGACGCTGTCGATGCTGTCGTTCTCGTAGACCGTCGGCAGCATCTCGATCTGCTTGCGGATGAGGATTTCATCGAGCGACTGGCTGCCACGCTTGCTCTTGCCGAGCTCTTGCAGATGCGGAAAGGACGGCGCCAGCTCCGATATATGCGTCGTCGGGCGGGAGATGAACCAGCCCTGGACGAGGTCGACGCCATATTCGCGGCAGGCGATGAATTCGGCCTCGGTCTCGATGCCTTCGGCGATGACGCGCGTGCCGAGCACATGGGCGATGTTGACGATGCTCTTCAACAGATGGCGCTTGCGCGGGCTGCGGTCGATCTCGGCGACGAAATGGCGGTCGATTTTGAGATAATCGACGGCATAATCGCAGAGCAGCTTCATCTCGCCGTGGCCGACGCCGAAATCGTCTATCGCCAGTTTGAAACCGGCCTTGCGCAGCCTGGAAACGAGGCCGGAAAATTCCGGCACGCTGGTATTGTCGAAACGCTCGGAGAATTCGAAGCAGACGGAGGATGGCGGAATATTAGCCTTCCGCAAATGCTGCAGCAGGCTCTCGACCAGGTGTTCGCCATGCGGAATGAGCCGGACGTCGAGATTGAGGAACAGCGTCGAAGTGGAGAAATTCGACAGCGTCGCGAATTTGGCGAGCGCGCGGCTGGCGACCATCTGTTCGAGCTGCAGCAGCTGGCCGGCCTGGTGAGCCTCGTCGAGGATGTCGATGGGCGTTTCGTAGCCGATGCGCTCCTGGCCGCGCATCAGGGATTCGTAGCCGAAGACCGTGCCGGTGCCGGCCTCGACGATCGGCTGGAAGGCATTCTCGACCACGAGCTTGGCAAGGGTTACGATCTGATCGCTGGCGTAACGCCGCAGGACATCCGGCGCGACGGTGGCAGCCAAGGACACCCCAGTCTTCACGTGGCCGGTCTTCATTGTGGCTGATCTCCACTGTGACTTGTTCTTTTTCATCCGGAACATGCCGCAGAAGGGTCAATGAACTCTTTCGCCAATGTGAAAGTTTTATGAAACGCGCAAGGGTCTTGCACGCGTTCCGCGTCTATTCAATTTTTCAAATGCAATCAAACGCTTATTCAGGCGGAGCGACGGCGCTCCGCCTCGTGATCGGCGAACATGTCGGCGACGCATCTGCCGCCGGATGGAGCGCCGTCGTCAAGAACATCGTCCCGGAACTCATTGAGCTTGCGGGTGGTATCCCAGAGGCGCAGAGCCTCGCGGACAACCTCACTGCTCGAGGCGTAGCCGCCATTGTCGACAGCGGCGCGGATGCCCGCTGCCTGTTGCGGAGAGATGGAAACGGTGACCATCGGCATGAACTTCCTCCCTTTTCTGATCAGGCAGAACCCTGCCTCTGGGGGACGCATGACCATTTTCAGCATTCTCGGCGATCTCGCCGGTGCCTTGGTGCATTCGCACTCGGGCCGTTCGCTTGCGTGGGACCGGCCTCTAACCCCTTCAGTCTAATCCCCTGTCATAGTCTTGTCAAAAAATGAACGGCTGCTCTCCTCAGCTGCGGATGCCGAGGCCGAAGGCGATCAACGTCGAGCCCTGGACGATGAGATCGGCGGCCAGGAACAGGCCGAGGATCCAGAGGCTGTTCACCGGCCAGCCGAGCGCGATGACGAAACCCGCAAGGGCGGTGATGACGCCGCTTGCGACGATCCAGCGCCAGCCCTTGGTGGGCTTCATGCGCATGCCGACCCAGGTGCGAAAGACGCCGGCGACGACGAGCGCCAGCGACAGAAACAGCGTCAGCGCCGCCGAGGTCAGGATCGGATTGATGAAGGCGCAGATGCCGGCAAGCACATAGAGCAGGCCGCTCAGTATCCAGAAAAGCACGTGATCCCAGCCGCGCACCTGGAAGGCATGGACGAGATAGATCACGCCGCCGAACAGCATCAGCATGCCGACATAATAGACCGAGACGACGGTGGCGAGCATCAGATTGCCGAGCGCGATCAGGCCGCAGACGAGCAGCAGCACGCCGAGGCCGGTAAACCAGATCCATTTCGACTGCAGCGAAGATCTCGGCGTTCCCTCAAAGACATCGGCCATGACGCACCTCCTGACAGATTCGAATATGTTGCAGCAATTCGGCAGGGAAAGATCTGCATCCGAGCAAATCAGCAAAGATTTTTATTGATTGATCAGTCAATCAAAAATAACCTGCCGCTGATTTCAAGGAGTGGTTTGTTGCCGAAGGTCGGAATGGAGCCGGTGCGCCGCAAGGCGCTTGTCGATGCGGCGCTGCGGGTGATCGGCGATCACGGCTCGCTTGCTGTCACCATGTCCGACATCGCCCGCCGGGCCGGCGTATCGCCGGCCCTGGCGCATCATTATTTCGGCAGCAAGGATCAATTGCTGATCGAGACGATCCGCTCGCTTCTTCGACAATTGCGCAGCGATACGGTGGCGGCACTCAAGGCCGCCAGGACGCCGCGGGAACGGCTTTCGGCCGTCATCCGCGTCAGCTTCCACGCCGACCAGTTCGCATCGGAGACGATTGCCGCCTGGCTTGCCTTTTACGCCGAAGCGCAGCGCTCTGAAGAGACGCGCCGCTTCCTGGTGATCTATGCCAGGCGGCTGCGCTCCAATCTGCTGGCCGACCTCAAGGCGCTGCTGCCCGCCGACGCCGCAGAACGCATCGCCGAGGGCGCTGCGGCGATGATCGACGGGCTCTATATCAGGCAAAGTCTGAAATCGGCGCCGATCGGCATTGAAGCCTCGATCGCGCTGACCGAGGATTATCTGACGACGCAATTGGGCAAGGCCGAGATTTCAGCCCCCTCATCCGGCCCTGCGGGCCACCTTCTTCCCGAGGGGAGAAGGGACGACCATATCGAACCACTCAAGGGACAAATGACATGAAAGCCCAGCCGAAAGCCTCGCACTTCATCGACGGCGAATATGTCGAGGATACTGACGGCACCGTCATCGAGAGCCTCTATCCCGCGACCGGCGAGGTGATCGCCCGGCTGCATGCGGCAACGCCTGCGATCGTCGAAAAGGCGATTGCGGCGGCCAAACGCGCCCAGCCGGAATGGGCGGCGATGAGCCCGATGGCGCGCGGGCGCATCCTGAGACGGGCAGCCGACATCATGCGCGAGAGAAACCGGGCGCTTTCCGAACTGGAAACGCTCGATACCGGCAAGCCGATCCAGGAGACTGTTGTCGCCGACCCGACCTCGGGTGCGGATGCCTTCGAATTCTTCGGCGGCATTGCGCCGGCCGGCCTCAACGGCTCGCAGATCCCGCTCGGCCAGGATTTTGCCTATACCAAGCGGGTGCCGCTCGGCGTCTGCGCCGGCATCGGCGCCTGGAACTATCCGCAGCAGATCGCCTGCTGGAAAGCTGCGCCGGCGCTTGTCTGCGGCAATGCCATGGTATTCAAACCGTCGGAGAACACGCCGCTCGGCGCGCTGAAGATCGCCGAGATCCTGCATGAGGCGGGACTGCCGAAGGGGCTCTTCAATGTGATCCAGGGCGACCGCGATACCGGGCCGCTGCTCGTCAACCATCCCGATGTCGCCAAGGTGTCGCTGACCGGCTCGGTGCCGACCGGGCGCAGGGTGGCGGCGGCGGCTGCCGGCAACCTCAAGCATGTGACGATGGAGCTCGGCGGCAAGTCGCCGCTCATCGTCTTCGACGACGCCGATCTCGATTCGGCGGTCGGCGGTGCGATGCTCGGCAATTTCTATTCGACCGGCCAGGTCTGCTCGAACGGCACACGCGTCTTCGTGCAGAAGGCGGTCAAGGAGGAATTCCTCAAGCGGCTGAAGGTCCGCACCGAGGCGATGCTGATCGGCGATCCGATGGACGAAGCGACGCAGGTCGGGCCGATGGTCTCCTGGTCACAGCGCGAGAAGGTGATCTCCTACATCGAGAAGGGCAAGGCCGAGGGCGCAACGCTGATTGCCGGCGGCGGCATTCCGAACAATGTCTCCGGCGAAGGCTATTATGTGCAGCCGACGGTGTTTGCCGATGTCACCGACGACATGACCATCGCCCGCGAGGAGATCTTCGGGCCGGTCATGTGCGTACTCGATTTCGACGCCGAGGAGGAGGTGATCGCGCGCGCCAATGCCAGCGAATTCGGCCTTTCCGGCGGCGTCTTCACCGCCGACCTCACCCGCGCCCACCGCGTCGTCGACCGGCTGGAAGCCGGCACGCTCTGGATCAACACCTATAATCTCTGCCCGGTGGAAATCCCCTTCGGCGGCTCGAAACAATCCGGCTTCGGCCGCGAGAATTCGCTGGCCGCGCTGGAGCATTATTCCGAGCTGAAGACGGTTTATGTCGGCATGGGGCCGGTGGTGGCGCCTTATTGAGAAAACATTTGCCCCTGCCTCTGCCCCTCACCCTAACCCTCTCCCCGTAAAAACGGGGAGAGGCGACGTGCCAAACGGAGCGTCGAGGTTGAGGAGGCCGGTGCGACATACCCCCTTCTCCCGCGAGCGGGGAGAAGGTGCCGGCAGGCGGATAAGGGGCAGGCTCTGGGAAAACAAGAAGCAGCCGGATGATGGCAGCTCGAGGGAACAAGACTATGCAAGCAGATTTCGTCATCATCGGCTCGGGCTCCGCCGGCTCCGCCCTCGCCTACCGCTTGTCGGAAGACGGCAAGAACAGTGTCGTCGTCATCGAGGCGGGTGGCAGCGATTTCGGGCCGTTCATCCAGATGCCGGCGGCGCTTGCCTGGCCGATGAGCATGAAGCGATATAACTGGGGTTATCTGTCCGAGCCGGAGGCGAACCTCAACAACCGGCGCATCACCGCGCCGCGCGGCAAGGTGATCGGCGGCTCCTCCTCGATCAACGGCATGGTCTATGTGCGCGGTCATGCCGAGGATTTCAACCGCTGGGAGGAGCTCGGCGCCAGCGGCTGGGCCTATGCCGATGTGCTTCCCTATTTCAAGCGGATGGAACATTCGCATGGCGGCGAAGAAGGCTGGCGCGGCACCGACGGGCCGCTACATGTCCAGCGCGGCGGCTTCACCAATCCGCTCTTCCAAGCCTTCGTCGAGGCTGGCAAACAAGCGGGCTTCGAGACGACGGAAGATTATAACGGCAGCAAGCAGGAAGGCTTCGGTCTGATGGAGCAGACCATCTTCGGCGGCCGCCGCTGGTCTGCCGCCAATGCCTATCTGAAACCGGCGCTGAAGCGGGACAATGTCAAGATCGTCTACGGCTTTGCGCAGAGGATCGTGATCGAGGACGGGCGGGCGACCGGCGTCGAGATCGAACGCAACGGCAGAATAGAAGTGGTGAAGGCGAACCGCGAGGTGATCGTCTCGGCCTCCTCCTTCAATTCGCCGAAGCTCTTGATGCTGTCGGGCATCGGTCCCGGCCAACATCTGCAGGATATGGGCATTACGGTGAAGGCCGACCGGCCGGGCGTCGGCGCCAACCTGCAGGACCATATGGAATTCTACTTCCAGCAGGTGAGCACCAAGCCGGTGTCGCTCTATTCCTGGCTGCCGTGGTTCTGGCAGGGGGTGGCCGGCGCACAATGGCTGCTCTCGCGCGGCGGGCTCGGCGCCTCCAACCAATTCGAGGCCTGCGCCTTCCTGCGCTCGGCGCCGGGGCTGAAGCAACCTGACATCCAGTATCATTTCCTGCCGGTGGCGATCAGTTATGACGGCAAGGCGGCGGCGAAGAGCCACGGCTTCCAGGTTCATGTCGGCTACAACCTGTCGAAATCGCGCGGCAGCGTCAGCTTGCGCTCCGCCGACCCCAAGGCCGATCCGGTGTTGCGCTTCAACTATATGAGCCATGCCGAGGATTGGGAGAAATTCCGCCACTGCGTGCGCCTCACCCGCGAGATCTTCGGGCAGAGCGCCTTCAACGACTATCGCGGACCGGAGATCCAGCCGGGCGAAAGCGTGCAAAGCGACGAAGAGATCGACGCCTTCCTGCGCGAACATTTGGAAAGCGCCTACCACCCCTGCGGCACCTGCCGGATGGGCGCCAAGGACGATCCGATGGCGGTGGTCGATCCGCAAACGCGGGTGATCGGCGTCGAGGCCTTGCGCGTCGCCGACAGCTCGATCTTCCCGCACGTCACCTATGGCAACCTGAACGGACCATCGATCATGACCGGAGAGAAGGCGGCCGACCATATCCTCGGCAAGCAGCCGCTGGCACGCTCGAACCAGGAGCCGTGGGTCAATCCGCGCGCGGCCGTCAGCGATCGATGAGCCGGTTATCCGGTTTCAGAAAAAACCGATCCACCGTCCGGCTATGACGGCGGCGATCCACAACACGGCCGACAGGGCGGCGGCGAAGCGCAGGCCAGGCTGGACGATGCCTAGGGAAAGCACCATTTTCCACCCTCGCCCGAGATGCACGATCGACAGGTTGAGAAGGCCGAGGGCGACCAGGCAAAGCTTGGCGAGGAAAGCAGGATTGCCGGCATATTCGACCGCCCGGACGCTGAACAGGCAGAAGCCGGTGACAATAGCCGCGACCAGGCCGACGCCGGCGGCGCGCGACAGAAACGGCGCGAGGATCTCAACCGGCACCTTACGGAAGAAACCGGCGAGCCTCAGATCGAGCGGCAGGATGGCGCCGATGAGTAGCCCGATCGCCAGGATATGGGCGGCGTTGATGAACATGTAGAGTGTTCCGGAGCGCCGGAGCGCGACCGCAGGTGCCGTGGCTGACAGCCATTCGAGAATGTCGATCACAGCTCGGTTCGCCCGGGGGTCAGTTCGTCCGGATGCGGTCGGGATAGATATCGTAGCGCTTTTCGCCGATGGTGAGGCGCACGGCCTTCAGCCGCTTCTCCTTTGGATCCTGCGAACGGTTTCCAAGCGCCACGACCTTATCGCCGGGCTTGGCCACACCTTCGACGAAACCGGAGCGTTCCGTCTGGCGCGGATTGCCGAGTTCGACGAGCCAGACGCCATCATCGGCGGTGGCAACATCGAGCGTCGGATGCGGTCCGCCCATGGCGATCTTCTCGATGGTGCCGCGCAGTTCGATCTGATCCGCCTCGGCCCACGACCAGCCGTGATGGGCCGCCGCGCCTGTCGCGAGGGACGCCGAGAGTATGGCCGCCGCCACTAGAGCATTTCCGTTTTTCTTCGAACCACGGAAATGCTCTATCTCGTTGTATTCACGCGATTCCGGACGCAAAACCGCTATGGACTTTTGCTGGAATTGCTCTAGCCGCTGTGCTGAAATCATAGACATGATGTCCTCCCTACCCAATTGGACAGGCAGGTGGAGCATACCGGCTGGAAGAAAAGGGATTTCACCAAATCTTGAAGGAGGCGGGCGGCAACTGAAGCCTGACCTTACGCCAGCAACCGAGTGACTTCGGCGCTGTGCTTTGGTGCGATGGCATCGGCGATGGTGGTGGAGAACAGCACCTTGCGGGTGGCGTCGGCGACCTTGGCGAAGACGTGGCGGATCTGGCAGTTCTGTTCGCCGTCGCAATCGTCGCACCGGCGGTAGGCGGTGATCGACAGGCACGGAAGCGGCGCGATCGGGCCGTCGATGATACGAAGGATCTCGCCGAAGGTAATGGTGTGGGCGGGCTTCAGCAGGAGATAACCGCCCTGCTTGCCGCGACGGCTGGCGACGACGCCGTGATGTTTCAGGTCGAGCAGGATCTGTTCGAGGAACTTTTTCGGGATCTTCTGCTGCGCCGCGATATCGGAAATCATCACCGGTTCGTCGGCATCGGCATCAGCCAAGACCGTGAGCGCCCGCAGCGCATATTTCGCCTTTTGCGTAATCATTTTTGACCATCGACACACACAGGCAGTGCGAATCTCCGCACTGCTACGGAAGTACTTTTGCCTCTATGGCACAACCAGCATGAACGGAATTTGAACGCGCCAGAGAAAGCCTTGAGAGACAAGCGTTTTGGCCTTGTTTTTCGCCCTCGGCCAAGCTCTCTTAATCTATGCCAAAACCACGCCTTCTGCACCATTTTCGGCATCACTTCAGATTTCGGATTGACAGGCTGCGTGTAACTCTACTATTTCTATAGACATTCGAGCTGCCGATGTGGATTTTCGTCCGCAGGCGGCTGCTTTTCTGCATCGCGGCAGCTTCGGAGAGATATTTGCTCCTCCGGCCGCAGCTTTCGAAATCCCTTTTTCTGTCCGATCCATGCGCGAACTGCGATACTCCCGTCAACAAAGGACAGGATTCTCATGACTGTTAACAATCCCATTGCAGAGGCCGAAGCGCTGAACGACCGACTGGCGAGCCTTGATCTCGCCGGACGGCTATCGCTGGTCTCCGGCCTCGGCGGCCGCGTGGTGTTCACGACGTCACTCGGCATCGAGGACCAGGTGATCACCGCCGAGATCGGCACGCACCGCCTGCCGATCGATATCGCGACGCTGCAGACAGGCCGGCTGTTTGCCGAGACGCTGTCGCTGATCGAAGAGACCGAAAGCCAGTATGACATCCATATCCATCGTTTCGAGCCCGAAAAGGCCGATATTGACGCCTATGCGGCGCAATACGGCCTCAACGGTTTCTACGAGAGCGTCGAGGCCCGGCATGCCTGTTGCGGCGTGCGCAAGCTGAAGCCGCTTGCGCGTGCCCTTGAAGGTGCTGCGATCTGGATCACCGGTCTGCGCCGCGGCCAATCGGCCAACCGCGCCGAAACGCCCTTTGCCGAATATGACGCCGAACGACATCTGCTGAAGGTCAATCCGCTCGCCGATTGGGACCTGGAGGCGATCAAGACCTTCGTTTCCGCAAATGGCGTGCCGGTCAATCCGCTGCACGCCCGCGGTTATCCCTCTATCGGCTGCGAACCCTGCACGCGGGCGATCAAGCCCGGCGAGCCGGAACGCGCCGGCCGCTGGTGGTGGGAGCAGGACGAGACGCGCGAATGCGGCCTGCATGTCGCCGAAGAGGCCGCAGCGATCGCCGCACAGTAAATCACCCCACGGCTTTCCCAATCAGGGCGCGGCAACCGCCGCAGCCTTGGGAAAGTCAACATTCCCGGGGAAAGCCAACATCAAGGAATTGTTTTGCGGTGAACCGCAACGACCGATAGCCTGGAGTAAGACATGCCCGATAGCCGTCCGGATACGGAACTCAGCAATCCGCAGAGCGCCAAGGCGCCGCTCGACCCGCATCTGAAAGCGCTGGAAAATGAATCCATCCACATCTTCCGCGAGGTTGCGGCCGAATTCGAGCGTCCAGTCATGCTCTATTCGATCGGCAAGGATTCCTCGGTGTTGCTGCATCTGGCGCGCAAGGCCTTCTATCCCGGCCGCGTGCCCTTCCCGCTGTTGCATGTGAACACCGGCTGGAAATTTTCCGAGATGATCGCCTTCCGCGATGAGACCGCGAAGAAATACGATCTCGATCTCATCGAACACATCAATCCGCGCGGCAAGGCCGAAAACATCACGCCGTTCACGCATGGATCGGCCGCCTTCACCGACATCATGAAGACCGAGGGGCTGCGTCAGGCGCTCGATGCCGGCCAGTTCGATGCCGCATTCGGCGGTGCGCGGCGCGATGAGGAAGCCAGCCGCGCCAAGGAGCGGATCTATTCCTTCCGCACGCCCGACCATCGCTGGGATCCGCGCAACCAGCGGCCGGAACTCTGGAACATCTATAACGGCATGATCCGCAAGGGCGAGAGCGTGCGCGCCTTCCCGCTGTCGAACTGGACGGAGGTCGATATCTGGCGCTACATCCAGGCCGAGGACATTCCGCTGGTGCCGCTCTATTACGCCAAGAAGCGGCCGTTCGTGGAGCGCGACGGGATGATGATCCTGGCCGAGGATCCGCGCCTGGAACTGCTGCCCGGCGAAGTCCGCCAGGAAGGCATGATCCGCTTCCGCACCCTCGGCGACTTCCCGCTGACCGGCGCCATCCGCTCACAGGCGACCACCCTCGAAGAGGTGATTGCCGAACTCGAAATTGCAACGGTGTCCGAACGCCAGGGCCGCGCCATCGATCGCGACCAGTCCGGCTCCATGGAAAAGAAGAAGCGTGAAGGATATTTCTGAGATGACCGCAGCCCAAACCGCCGTCTCGGCCGCAACCGTCGTCAGCCTGCCCGCCGCCGAGCCGCTCAAGGCCCTGCGCGATACCAGGCCGCTGCGCCTCATCACCTGCGGCAGCGTCGATGACGGCAAGTCGACTTTGATCGGCCGCCTGCTCTGGGACACCAAGGCGGTCAAGGAAGACCAGGCCGCCACCCTGCAGCGCGATTCCACCGGCAAGCAGAACGATCTCGGCCTGCCCGATTTCGCGCTTTTGCTCGACGGCCTGCAGGCCGAGCGCGAACAGGGCATCACCATCGATGTCGCCTATCGCTACTTCTCGACCGACAAGCGCTCCTTCATCGTCGCCGATACGCCCGGCCACGAGCAATATACCCGCAACATGGCGACCGGCGCCTCGACCGCCGATCTCGCCATCCTGCTCGTTGACGCCCGCCTCGGCATTCTCGAGCAGACGCGCCGTCACGCGACGATTGCCTCGCTGCTCGGGATCAAGCAGTTCGTGCTTGCCGTCAACAAGATCGACCTGACGGGCTACGACCGTGCCGGCTTCGATAAGATCAGCCATGACTTCCGCGAGTTTGCCCTGTCGCTCGGCGTCAAGCAGATCACCGCCATTCCGATGTCGGCGCTGAAGGGCGAAAACGTCGTCTATTCCGGCCAGGCCGCCATGCCCTGGTATACCGGCCCGTCGCTGGTGGAGACGCTGGAGCTTGCGACCGTGCGCTCGTCGCAGACGGTCGGCTTCCGCCTGTCCGTCCAGCGCGTCTCGCGTCCGGGCGAAAGCTTCCGCGGCTATCAGGGCACGGTTGCCGGCGGCTCGGTCAAGCCGGGCGACAGCGTCATGATCCTGCCGTCGGGCATGGTCGCCAATGTCTCGAAGATTGTCACCTTCGATCTCGTCCGCAACGCCGCCGTTGCCGGCGACGCCATCACCCTGGTGCTCGACCGTCAGGTCGACGTGGCGCGCGGCGACATGATCGTCTCGATCGACGCCCAGCCGCAGGTCGGCCTTGCCTTCGACGCGCAGATCGTTGCCTTGCAGCCTGAGGGCATCGAGCCCGGCAAACGCTACTGGCTGAAGAGCGGCAGCCGCCGCCAGCGCGTTCAGGTGCAGCCGCTCAGCCAGCTGGAACTGAAGACCGGCACCTGGAACGCCGCCCAGCGGCTCTATATGAACGCCATCGGCAAAGTCCGGCTCGTCTTCGACGAAGCCGCGATTTTCGATCCCTATGAGCAGAACCGGCTTTCCGGCTCCTTCATCCTGATCGATCCGGAGACCAACAACACGGTCGCCGGCGGCATGGTGACCGGCAAGCGCACCGAACTCGGCGGCCTGCACAATGGCGAAGCCCGCGTCATCCTCTCGCTTCCGGCCGACCTTGCCGAACAGATCATGGCGAGCGAACTCTTCGCCAGCCGCAGCCATGAGGCCGAGGTACGGCGCATGACGGCAGCCGAAGCGGCCGACCTCTGGTCGAGCGCTGCAAGCGATATCTGATGAGGGATAAGGGGCCAGCAAGACTGGCCCCTCACCAGAGAACCGATCAAACTGAGACTTTGCGATAGGGCTCCGTGCCCGCTTCCGGCCGATAGTGTTGAAAAAGTCGAAAATCCGGACTTAAGGTCAGCCAATTCGTGATTTGAGCGAATGTTGCCGCTCGATGCTGTTTCACTTCCGCAACGCGGCCCCACGCTGCTTCAACGTAAAAATGGCAGGTCCCCAGCTCAATTTTCCGTGTCGGCCTCTACGGCCGCTAAAAAAATCAGAATTCGCAGGAAACGGACTTTTTCAATTCACGATTCGCTGTTTACCGCTTGCCCGCGGGCCAATGTGAGGCCATTCTTAGATCGGATCCCGGCGGTGCGGTAAGACGAGAGGTCAGGCCCTGCAACGCTCAATCTAGACCTCGAAGCATTTGACGTGGCGCCTTTTCTCGACTGATCCCCGAGCGAGGAGGTTCTCCATGTCCACACGCTATGTCGACCATCCGCTACAACCGGGCGACCGGGTCCCGAACGTTGTGTTTGATGCGATCTCGCACGAAGGGAAGATCGCACTTGATGATTTTCGTGGCCGCAGCCCATTGTTGATCGGTTTGTTTCGAGGCCTGCATTGTCCGTTCTGCCGGCGCCATGTCGCGGCCATGGCATATCTCAACCCGGTGCTGCGTGAGAAAGGCGTCCAATCCCTGGCGGTGGTAAACACCCCGGTCGAACGCGCACGGCTCTATTTCCGTTACCATCCGATACCCGATCTTCTTGCTGCTTCCGACCCGGTACGGGCTTCGCACCAAGCCTTCGGCCTACGCGAGGTCGGGATCGACACGGCCATGGCGATACTGATCGATCTTCCGGGCGAGTTGCCCGAGCCTATGGGCGTGATGGCAATGGACGAATTTCTCAACAAGAAGGAAGGATATCAGATTACGGAAGCCGATCAGCAGATGATGACTGCCGACCACGGGCAGCTTGTCGGTCAGTTCCTAATCGACCGGGAGGGCATCGTACGCTGGAGCTTCACTGAAGTTCTGGAGGCTGGGCTCCAGACATTCCAGGCACCGAATTCCGAGGAATTGATGTCGGTAGCTTCCCAAGTCGTGCATTGACAACGAAAAACTCGCTCGAAGCCCAGCCGCAGGTCGGTCTTGCCTTCAACGCACAGATCGTAGCACTCCAGCCGGAGCGCATCGAGCCCGGGAAGCGCTACTGGCTGAAGAGCGGCAGCCGCCGCCAGCGCGTTCAGGTGCAGCCGCTCAGCCAACTGGAACTGAAGACCGGCACCTGGAACGCCGCCCAGCGGCTCTACAGGAACGCGATTGGCAAAGTCCGGCTGGTGTTCGACGAGGCGGCGATTTTCGATCCCTATGAGCCGAACCGGCTTCTGGCTCATTCATCTTGATCGATCCGGAGACCAACAACACGGTTGCCAGCGGCATGGTTGCCGGCGGCATGGTGACCGGCAAGCTCACCGAACTCGGCGGCCTGCACAATGGTGAAGCCCGCGTCATCCTCTCGCTTCCGGCCAATCCTGCCGAACAGATCATGGCAGGCGAACTATTTGCCAGCCGCAGCCATGAGGCCGAAGTACGGCGCATGACGGCGGGGATCCCCTCAATTCAGCATTTCGGCCAGACGGAAACTCCTCGGAACCGTTGTGGCCTTTTGCGGTGGAACACTCCGCATCACCCGGCTATAAAGGTCAATGTGCGTTGGCCTTTTCGCGGTAATCGATGCCCAATTCTCCCGAATCCTCAGGTGAAAGCGTTAGCAGCTCGAGCTCGGGTCGCAATCAGACATTAAATTCGCCAGCGCAAGTGGCCGCCTCGGATTCGCCGCAAAGCACTCAAACCGACGACTCGCAACCGCCCAACGGATCATTCGGCCACACTCGACGGGCCGCCAGGACTCTATTGCGTGCGCTGCGCCAAGATTTGCAAGCAAGTTCTGTTTTGGCAAAGATCAAGACGGCCGCCTTATCTTGGAGAACGAAGCTGAGGTCGATGCTGCCTGGAATAGCGTCAGCTGCCCATAAGTGGATAACGAGTGCTTTGGTTAAGGTGGGACGCGGTCAGCGTTCAAAGCCGCGTGAAAGTCGACGAAGCGCTCCGTTCATTGCGGGCTGGCGCAAATTCGCTATCGGGTTGGCCTTGCTTGTCTGCCTCCTCGTAGGAAGCATGCTGGTGTGGGCACTGAAAGACGTGCCGTGGAGCGAAATCCGGGATGGAACGTTAAAGCCGGTCGTCGTGCTGGAAACCGCCGACGGCGCGCCATTGGTAAGACAGGGACCTTATCAAGGGCCATATGCTCGATACGACCAGTTTCCGCCCCATCTGATCGATGCCGTCCTTTCGATCGAGGATCGCCGGTTCATGGATCATTTCGGCGTCGACCCCAGGGGCATCGGGAGAGCGCTTCTGCGGAACTTGGAGGCTGGCTCGGTGGTGGAGGGTGGCAGCACGATCACCCAGCAACTCATCAAGCTGCAATATCTCGACAGCGACCGAACCATAAAACGAAAGATACAGGAGGTCGTCATTGCCTTCTGGCTGGAGTGGAAGCTCGGCAAGGCGGAAATTCTGACGCGCTATCTCAATAGCGTCTATCTTGGCGCGGGCGCCACCGGCATGCCTGCCGCCGCGCGCATCTATTTCAACAAGGAAATCGGCGCCCTAAACCTGCCGGAGGCGGCGATGCTGGCGGGGTTGCTTCGGGCGCCGAGCCAATGGAATCCGATCGACAATTTCGAAGGCGCTCGGCAGCGCACCTTGGTCGTTCTCGACGCGATGGCAGCCAATGGCAAGATCACCGAGCCACAGGCGGCGGAGGCCAAGACGAGCTTTGCCAGACTGCACCCAACGACGCCGACGCCGCGCTCCGGAAGCTGGTTCGCCGACTGGATTTCACCGCAAGCAAGCGAAATCGCCGGCTCCTCGCCAGGTTCGACGACGGTGCGCACCACGCTGGTGCCGCGGTTGCAGCAGATCGCCGAAAGGGTCGTGAAAAGAGCTCTGGACAGTGAGGGAAAGACAGTCGAAGCATCGCAGGCGGCCTTGGTTGCGATGACGCCCGACGGCGCGGTCGTTGCGATGGTTGGTGGGCGCGACTACAAGGCAAGTCAGTTCAACCGAGCCGTCACTGCGATGCGCCAGCCGGGTTCCACCTTCAAACTATTCGTCTATTACGCGGCATTGAAGGCTGGGCTCACCTTGTCTGACCGGGTTCTGGACGCGCCAATTGACATCGATGGCTGGTCGCCAGAAAATTCCGGTGGCAATTATCGCGGCTGGGTAACCCTTGCCGAGGCGTTCGCGCGATCGCTCAATGCCGCCTCAGTGGCGCTTGCCGAAGAGGTAGGTCTGGACAATGTGATTGCCGCAGCGCGTGAACTCGGCATCGATGCGCCACTGGCCAACACGCCGTCTTTGGCGCTTGGTGCATCAGAAGTAAATCTGCTTAACCTCACCAGCGCCTATGCGTCCGTCCAACTCGGCAGGGCGCCCGTCAGGCCCTGGGGCATCATCGACTTCCAGGCGGCAGGGCAGCCCAAGACGTTTCGAGTTGCCTCACAAGCAAAGCCGAATGTCGATCTTTCGCCCTACCAGTCCGACCTCCTCGGCCTGCTGCAGTTGGTGGTCGAGCGCGGCACTGGACGTGGGGCAGATCCCGGCACGTTTGCGGCCGGTAAGACCGGCACGAGCCAGAACAATCGTGATGCCTGGTTCGTCGGTTTCACGGAAGCGCTCGTCGTCGGTGTCTGGGTTGGCAACGATGATGACGCGCCGATGAAGGGGGTGACGGGCGGCGACCTGCCAGCGCATATCTGGCGGGACTTCATGCGTGAGGCAACGACAGAACCGACTCTGAACGGAGTGCCATCGACCGAAGCATTGGTCGATGGTCAAGGCGCACCCCAGTCCTGCAACATCACCGCCTGCTCGCGCAGTTACCGCTCATTTCGGCCGTCCGATTGCACTTATCAGCCATATTCCGGCGGCCGACGGCTTTGTGAAAAGTGATGTGATTCGGCAGAGGTGGAGCACCGGTCATCCTTGCCTCACGCCCGTTTCGCAGATCGGCGCCGAATATCGTTTGGCCGATGTTGCGAAGGCGCGCGAAGAGATGGAATCCGGACGTTCGGCGGGCAGTCTCCTGCTGATACCTTGATTGGTCAAAGTCCGTTATTTCGGCTTACGCAGATGGAGAGATCCAGTCGGAATAGGGACCACACTGGCAAGCCGTTGGCCTACCACCGTACCGATTGTGGGAACCCCGGACGTATTCCTGGATGCGGGCTCGATTTGCCGGAGAAACAGTCCGCTATTATCCGCGAGAGATCCGATGGTAATCATCGGCTCGTCGTCGACGAAAAGTATCATTCCAATGCCGGATCCAAGCTTATCCTCCACCCTGCATGGGACGGCTCGCAGTACGGTCTCAGCCTTTGTCGAAAACAGGGATTTCACAAGCCCGCCAAGTGCCTCGACACTATGGACAAACGGCCGGACGACAAGCGTGACTGCTTCTTGTTCAGATAGAGAGAGTTCGACGGAAAGCTGAGCCGGCGCAGAACCGGTTGGCAGGCAAGCACTATAAAGCTGGAAAATCGCGGCGCGGGCGAAATTCAAGCGTGTATCATGGGATTCGGCTTCGACGATTGATTGAAGAAAGCCTGAAGAGTTCACTGCCGCAATCCCTATTTCGAATCGGGTTAGCCCGATGAAGTTTCATTATACGATACCGCTTCTGCGGGCGAGCCGTCCGCATTGTTCATATTAACAAATGCTGACCTTCAAAATCTCCGGTTTGTCCCCGATATCCTAGAATAGACCGCGAATATTTGTCCAAGCTGGAGATCCAGTTTAGATCGCAACAAAATATGGAGGCATTTAGGTCAATACTCCGGCGTGTCGAGATCGCTATCACTCGTCTATTAGTATGCGGCGATGTTGCGGAGAATGTCAGCGGTATTCGACGACATCATGCTCTGTAGAAACAGGATTCAGATTTTAGGCCGACCGGCCTAAATCATCCTGTTCTAGGGGAAAGAACGCGCAACCGTTCCGGTTCTCAGGCGCGCTTCCGATCTTCGTGTCACGCATATTGTCTCTTAAAATCGGTTTTCGCCTTCGAGCGAGCCCTGATTATTGAAACTTGAGGGCGGCGGCGCGCAAAGCCTGCCAAGCAGCGCCTCCATCGTTATGGATATCGAATTTGTCGTGGTCGTCCTCAGGATAGAGGCCCGAGTCCTGCGTGCTGGTGAGCCGCCAGACCACCCAGCCTCCACAATCCGACGTGGCGATCGTGTTCAGCCAAGTTTCATAGGCATTTGCCTGATCGGGATCGGATCGCGGAATTCCAAACTCCTCCAGGATCACCGGTTTTCCGATATTTCGTGCGATCGCGCAGTATTCGCGAATGCGGGCATCGAAATCGGAATGGCTCATTTTGACGTAGGATGGGTAGCCATGCCATGTGCCGAAATCGACGCTCGCAATGTTCATATCCGACAGCTTCTGATCCATGTTCCCATGGCCCGTCGTTACGAGCTGTTTCGGTGCCAGGGATTTGACATAGGCTGACATTTCCGACACCCACTCATGAAGGAGCGGTTTGGGATGGATGTCAGGTTCGTTGGCCAGATCCCAGGCAAATATGGTGGGGTCATCGGAATAGCGCACACCAGTAATCGTGTTGACGCGCGACAGAACATGCCGGACCCATGCCTTGTAATCGCGTCGGGTTCGCGGATCAGCGGCAAAAAAAGTGTATTTGTCCGAACTCCCATACCAGGCGTTCATCTGCTGGGCACCGCCCGTATAGGCCCAGAAATCGACGAATGCGAGGATCAGCTTGAGCTTGCGCTTCGCCGCTTCCGCGATGAGGTAGTCGACCTTTTGCAGACCGTCAGGTCCGTCGTTGGGAACCATCTTGTTGGTTATCGGATCCCAACTCATCATATAGATGCCCTTGGTCCCCAGATTGCTGGAATCGGCCGTGCTTTTCGAATTCCAGATCGTTGGCACCTGGCCGTCCAGCGACCCTATAACCGGTTGCAGGAAGGTGCGCACCACATTGGCACCCATTGCCGTGGCATCGTCCAACACGCGGGTGACTTCGCCTGACGAGCCAAATGTCAGATAATGGTTGTTTACGCCGGCCACGCGAAATGGCTTGCCGTCCAGCAGGAAGCCCCCCTCTTTCGTCGTGACGAAAGATTGCTGCACAGATGACTGCGCGTCCGCAGATCCGACCTGAGCAGACCAAAAAAGCGCCAGCGCCGCGGCGCCGATAGCGAAATTCCGGAAATGGCGAATACGTCTCATGCGAAGAAACTCCCTTTCACGCCCGCGACGCAATTCCGATTTGGTCTGTCTCGTCGAGGGAATTGCCGTATGTCGAAACACCGGCAGCCGCTGATGGCGCGATGGTGGACGGCGTCGCAGTGTGCCGTGTGGCCCAATACAATGCCGGGCACAGAAGCAGGCCTTCCAGCGAAACCGCAATGACCCAGAAGTTAGCTGTGCCTGCGATCCCGAATTGCGCACCACCGACGGCGGCCGCGATCTCCAGCACCGCACCGCCGGTCAGAACGAGCGTGGCAAAACCCAGGCGCCGTCGGACACGTTGAACCGCCAGATAATGATACTTCAACGCCATTCCGAAAGCGGCAACGCCAAGAAACTGGAGGCCATTTCCTGCAATCACGGCATAGGCCGGATTGAATATCCAGAGCATGAAGCGCGACAGGAAGAAGAACGCCAAGGCGGTCGCCGCGCAGACCAGCATCGACAAGCCGAGCGACAGGCGCAGGCGCGCAGGAAATAGCTCCGGCTCCCGCAAAGCGATGGCAAACAACACCGAGGCGAGTGACGCAGGGACGAGAAGCGCGACGTTCAGCACCGTCCAGGCGGCATAGAAGGCGGCGTTGATCTCCGCGGACAGCATCACCGTGACGACGAAGGGCAGCAGCAGCGCCGGCGCCTGAACAGCCATGCTGAGCGTATGATGGCCGAAAACCTGTCCGAGCACCGGGCGGAAGGCGCGGATCTCCGGCCGGTGGAAAACGCGCCTGCCGGCATAAACAAGAAGCCCGGCCACGACGACCAGCGAGACAAGCTGCCCGGCAAACCAGGTGGTGAAGATCGCCAGTCCGCTGGCCGCCCGGCCAAGTGTCAGGCCGAGAGCGATCAGTAGAAGAAGCTTGGTGGCGGCGAAGACGACATTCCGGGCCAGTTGAAGGCCACTGCGCAGAAGGCCAACCAGGGCTTGGTCGAGCACGAGGGTCACGGCCGTCAGAGCGCAACAAGCGACGAAGAAGAGATCGGTGGCGGAGGAACCGACGATCGAGCCAAGCTGCGTCGATGTGAAGGCAGCGATAACAAGATAGATCAGCCCCACCATGATGGAGGCGCTGAACGAGGCTAGGAGGGCGCCCGCCAAAAAGGGGCCTGCTCTTTTCTGTCGGCCTATCTCGCCCATCAGGAAAGGCCCGAGACCGACTTCGCCGAAATTCGCGAGGAGATTCATCAACGATATGGCGGCGGCGGCGAGCCCGACAGCCTCGGCCGAGAAGGAACGCGCCGCGAACCACCAGTAGACGAAGCCGAGAACGGCCGTCATCAACGTTCCAAGCCCCAGCATGCCTGCATTGAGGAGCAAAACCGCCTGATTCATCAGGAGGTTGCGGATCTTGGTCATGGCGGCGCTGAGGGTCATCATGACTATTCCACCGGTTCGAGAGCGCGAGTAGGAACGGAGGTGAACGGTCGCGTAAGGGCAGCGCGGGTCCGGCCGAGAGCGAAACCGGCCGCAGTGGCCGCCAGGCCGGCGCCCAGCGCGACGGCGCGAAGAAGGCCGCTCGGCTGCCCAAGCAACACATCTGCGAATCCCCGCATAACCCCTTGGGGCAACGTCCTCGTCATATAGGTCTTTTCCGACGCCAGCGCCTCTCCGGGGCCTGCCATCAACGACAGGCTGGCCTTTGAAAGCCCTTCGGCCCAGCATCGATGAAGGAAATATTTCCACGTCGCGCGATCGGCGGGTATGGCATGATCGCTGCCGCTCGACGGCTCGAAGACGAAACGGCCATATGGCAGGGCTTTGGTTGCACGGATGCAGAGTTCGGTTTCCTCGCATCCGAGCGGCAAAGCCTTGGCCGTTCGGCCCAAGCCGGAATCGAAGCCGCCGGTATGATCGAAGACGTCGCGGCGGATGCACATGGACGCGCCGATGAGGTTGCGCACCGGCCCCGGATGAAGGCCGCGATAGGTGCAGCCGAGGGTCCACAGGAATTCGTCGGGAAACCAGGACGGACGGTCTGTTTCCCACAACGGGCGGATAGCGGAGACGGCGCCCAGAACCGAGGGATCCTCCAGTTGCCGCACCAAGGTCGCCAGCAAATCTTGATCCGACACGGCGTCGTCGTCGAGAAACAGGATGACCTCGCCGCGGCTGACAGAGATCCCGGTGTTGCGGGCACCGGAGAGGCCGGGCGGATGAATATTCTCGACGATCCTGACCGGGGTTTCAAAGCGCTTGGCGCGCAGAAGCAGCGCGAGTGCCGGATTATGATCGACGATGACGACAATCTCGTCCGCGGCCGGGACCTGGCGCGCTGCCGCCTCGATTGCTTTGTTGAGAATGTCCCAACGTTTGTCGGAATAGCAGCAGATGACGATCGCCGTCGTGAGCCTGCCGGACACGGGGTGCTGGAAATTATCCATTCTTCGGCTCCGGGGCGAACTGAAGGGTTATTCCGGTCGGCGGCGGGGACTGGTGCGCGTCGGTGGTCATCCAGACCTTGCGGTAGATCGTTCCCCTGTCGCCGCCCTTGTAGAGCCAGGCTTCCAGCCGTGCGGGTGGGTGCGTTTTTGTCGGTACGGAGAATTCGAAGGTTAGACTGGAGGAAGGCGCCAGTTCGAAGGTTGGCATCTTTCCAATCAATGTGCCGCCGAGAACAAGGTCAAGACTGTAAAGCGTCTTGGCGTCTTCCGAATTGCGCACGCCGACCGTTACCACATTGTTCGTCCAGTTCCATTTGGGCACCATCCAAAGCTCGGTGAAATGAAACGGCTTGTGTTCAAGCGCGACCGGGCGCGCCACGAGGACGGCACTCGTCGCCAAGATCATGGAAACAGCGAAGGTCCCAAAACGGCGGCCGGGCCAAGCCCAGGGAATGGCTGGAACCGGTCTTTCGAGCTGCAAAACGACATTCAGCCATCGAACGGCGATAGTCGTCAGGCCCAGCGCGTAGACCCAGCCTCGCGCATCGAGATGCCCGACGACATGCAGCAGAAGCCCTAAAAAAATGCAGGTCGCGAAGCTCAGGAACACCGCGAGCGTCCCCCTTGTGACCGTATCGGCCTCGATGCGCATGGTGTCCACCAGCATGCGGCCAGGGAAATACAGTATCAGCGGCACGCAGAGCGCCAGACGGACCGCCTTCTCCCAGGTCGAAAAGGTTTCGGGCAGCCACGTTACGGCCAACGCAGCGGCAAGAACCCACAGCGGAATGATTCCCAGAAAGACACGGCGGGCCATCATCGGGGACGAGCTCCTGCATCCGCCCATGCCGTCGCGCCGATGATCTGAGCGGCGCCCGGGTTCACCTTCATGAGCTTCTGCCGTATCACGTTCGGGTCGAAGGATTTCTGGACGAGATGAACGATCTTGCTGTCCAGCCGGTTCAGAGTGAGGCCGAGGCGGCTGTGGATCTGCGTCAGATAGGCCCCGCGCGCATCGCGCATCGTCGGCGACTGGTGCATCACATCGAGCAGAAAGGCGGAATAGAGCGTCCATTCCCCGAACCGTGCCTGGTCTTTTGACGCGCTGAGACCCTTGAGCAGCTCGACGTAGGGTTTTGAGCCGTATTTCGACGCGATGTAGTCATTCAGCGCGATGAGCCATTCGCGCTTGAAGCAGAAGAAATCGTTGATGAAATCGACGTAGCGAGAAGACCGGGCCGGCTCGACGCCGAGGATCTTTGCAACATTGCGCAACCGTTGCTTCTCGAAACGATAGTGCAGATCGGGAAGCCTGTGGCTGGAATAATAGAGAACCGGTTCGCGCCCGTCGATCAGATCGGTCCTCGCGATGGGCCGCAGCAGCAGTGTATCCGCGCCGAGATTACAGAAATGCTCGGTCCGGCAGAATTCGAAGGCGCGCAGCTTGATGATCTGCTGCCGAAACCAGCCGGGAAGTTCCAGCTCGCTGGCCGAAAGCCAGTCGTTGTCGCCGGTGACAGATGCGCCAGGCACGAGACCCTTCGCGTCGAGGAAGGCTCTTAAAGCGGCCGGGTTGTCGGTGACCATGGTCAGGTTTCCCTTGTCGGGGAAATGCTGCTGGTAGGAGCGAAGGGACGCTTCGAGCAAATATTCGATGTCCCGCGAATGGACGCACATGAAAGCGTCGATAGGGTTATCGATCATTGCAAATCTCCGTCTGTTCGTCCCAAGGATTGCACCGGCTCTCGGGTCCGCTTACCAGGGACGGCGGGCTGCCGTGTTTTCCCGAGCCGCCCGACGTCGAAAATGACCATGAAGCCGTTGTCGAAGGTGCGGTCGACATCGGGCTCGGAATTGAACTTGAGCAGCGACGGCGATTGGAGGGGGACCGTGTGGTTTCGGTCCTGCGCGCCGCCGTCGAAATAGACGCCGACGCCGGGCAGGCCGGTGGTCATGCGCAGATCGACCATAACGAAACCGACGCCCGAGTCGATCAGCAGCTTGCGTTCCATCGGGCCGAGATCGGCTGCGGTAATGGCCATGCCTGTATCTTGCCCGCTCTCAAGCGTGGTCGAGACCTTTTGCCGGCCGTAGGTGGACAGGAGCAGGCGATTGATCCGGTCGGTTGCGAAATGCTGGTCGCCGCCCAGCCATTCCCTGGTCCACTTTGCGGCGCTGATCCCCATCGGTTCTATCGACGAGGAGTCGGCCGAAACTTCATAGCCGGCCGGAACCAGGATACGTGGCCCCTCGGAGCTGATGACGCCACCAATCAGCACCGTCGTTGCGGCGGCGGCAAGCGCGGTTGCGCGCAGCCAGCCACGCGACGTGCCGTGCCAGAACGCCGCGACGGCCACCGCGACGACAATTGCGACGCCGAGGAAAGATAGCGAGCCGATGCGGTTGCCGATCTCCCACCCACTGCGCGTCAGGCGGAAGATGATGCTGAGGGGGTAGGCCAGCGTCACCAAAACGAGGACAACGAGAAGGCTTGACCGCCATAGGCGCCATCTGGTCGGCGGCCAGAGGATGCTCGCATTCCGGGGCTGCCCATTGAAAACGAGCGAGCGGAGAAAGCCGGTGAGAAGTCCCAGGCAGATCAGCGCGACGCCCGCCATCGTCAGGTAACGCTGCCACGCAGGCGCCAAGGCTCCCGTGTCCGAGACGAAAAGCTTACGTGTCGCGGTCGAGTTCGATACGAGTTGGGCTACCTCGTGTAGGCCGCCTGCCAGTACGGGAAGGATGTAACTGCCGGTGGGGTTACCGACGATCTTCGACCAGGCGACAGGAGCAATCACGGCGATCGAGGCCAGCAGGATCGCCCGCTGCCTCTGCATAGAGGACGCGCCCTGCCTCAGGCATTCCATCACTGCCGTGCCGCACAGAAGGGCCATGCAAAAATAGGAGGTGAGATGATGAGTAACCGCGAGTGCCACGATGAGGACCATGGGGGCGACGACCGTCGACCAGCCTGCCACGTCGCTTCGCTCCATGCGCCGGCTTTCCGAAGCCAACAGCACCGCCGCAAGCATGGGGATCGCCAGGCTTTCATAAGAGTAGTGGACGTCAAACAGCAAAAACGCGGACGAGCCCATGTAGATCAGGCAGGCGATAGAGGCGATCCGTGCCGAGCCCGTGATCTTCTCGAAGAGCAGGAATAGCGTGAGCATCAGCATTATCCGTGCCGCCGCCAACACGATGAGGCCTGCCGCGAAAACGGACAGTCCGGAGAGGCTGACCAAGGCGGACGTTATGAGCTCTAGCCCGGGATAGAGCGGGCTGACCGGCAAAAGCGGATTGGGCAGGAACAGTCGCCCCGCCTCCAGAATGTCGTTCACCGTCGCCCAGTGCAGGAATTCGTCATGGTCTATGAAGGCGACGGGCGCGCGGATGAGGCGTACCACGAAGAGGGCTGAGGTGACGATCACTATGAGCGCCAAGCGCTCCAGGCGGCTGGCTCCCGGATGGATGATTCGCGCCGCCGCGGGGAGAAAGATCGCGGCGATGGCGCAATAGAACATGGGAACCGCCCAGCTCTCTCCCAGCCGACTGGCATTTGCAGCAAGAGCGGCCACAACAAGGGCGCAGCTGCACAGGAAGGCAAAGACCGGCGACATCCCCAGCGACGAAGGATCGGCAACGTCCCCGACCGCGCTGTCCTGCCTGCGCAGGCCCAGAAATGCTGCGATCCACAGATCGACGCGTGGAATGGAAACCCTTTCTGGATAGCCATGACGATAAGCTCCGTCCTGGTAGGCCTTCTGCCGGCCTGGAGAAGCCCGCCCCTTAACAACGGTCATCGTGCTTCAAATCTCCAAGCAGTGCCGGACCGGTTCGCAGTTCAGGCTGCGGATGCGAAAGGACGCGTCTGTACACCTTCAGCAGCCGGTCCGTGCAATCGTCCCAGTCCGGCAACCTCGTCTCGATTGAGATCGGCCCTGCGTCCATGGCGGCGAGCATTTCACGCGCGGTGAAGTCTGGCGAAGCGTTGAGCGGAACGGATCGCACGAGGCCCTCCTCAGCCAGCTCCCGAAAGCCGGATGTGTCGGTTGTCAGTACGGGAGCCTTGACCGAAAGCGCCTCCATAACCGCCACGGGATGAGCTTCATAATCGCTGAGGAGCACGACAAGAGCGGCCGAAGACAAAAGATCGGCCATTGCGGACCGGTCGGTCGGCGGAATTGCCCCGATCTCGACACGGTTGCCGAGCCCGAGCTCGGTCACCTGCTGACGCAGCTTCGCCTCATAGGGCCCCTCTCCTAGGATCCGAAGGCGCATATCAGGGAATTTTGTTGCCAGCACATGAAATGCAGCAAGCGCCCGATGATGACCTTTATAACGCTCCAGCCTGCCGAGCGAGACGATCAGCGGCCCGTCGCGAGGTGAAGCCGGCCGCCGCCCGGACGTTTCCGGCAGGCGCGCGCCATTGGGGATAACGATGAACCGGTCTCTCGCGATTGCCATATTCTGGCTGAATAGATCCGCTTCGAACCGCGACACGCCAATGAGTTGCGCTGCTCTGGTGGCCAGAGGCGCAAGCATTCTATGTTGGAGGCGCCGGATCGAAGACCGAAATCGCGACGAATGGCCACCGCTGTGAAAGGTGACCACGAAAGGAAGGCCCTTGCGCGATGCGGCGGCCATTCCCAGCGGCGCCAGAAAGGTGTGGTAGCCCTGAACATGCATCAGGTCCCAGTCACCCTCGGCGACCGCCCTGAAGACGCCTGGGGCGAAGCACCAATCCCGCCCACGGGGAAACGTCTTCAGCCTGACAATCTGCACGCCATCTCGCGTTTCCGCTGCCGGGAGAAGGCCGTCGGGATTGCCCGTCAAGACCGTCACCGTATGCCCCTTGCGCACCAGCCGGATTGCGACCTCGCTTACATGGGTTTCCGTTCCTCCGGCAAAAGGCAGGTATCTCGCGCCGAGCATCAAAATGCGCATCATGCGGCCTCGCCCATTGAATCCAGACCTCAGGACATGCCCTGCTCGAGGACTTGGACGCCCGTTGGCGTACTGACGCGTTCCCGGAAGATCGTCTTCAGCACGCGCCAGCCGTCCGGAAGGGCACGCAGATTGCTGACGCCGTAGATACGTTCCGATTCAAAGCTCGCGACTTCCATGATTTTGAGCTTGTTCTTCAGGGCCCGCAAATTGATCAGCGTCTCAATTTCGAAGCCGTCGCAATCGGCACGCAGCAAGGGAACATGCCGTCTCCAAAAGCCCATGTAGCCGTAGCACAGATCGCTGAAAGAGCTGCCATAGAGCATCCGGACCAGGAGGGTCAGGCCCAGATTGCCGAAACGGCGGATGACTGTCATATCGCTGGTGCCGCCACCCTGCATAAAGCGGGAACCCTTGACGAAATCCGCACCTGAAACAAGAGCCGCGACGAACAGGATGATTTCATAGGGATCCATCGACCCGTCAGCATCAAGCATCACGATCATGTCACCAGATGCGGCTTCGAAGCCCGTCCGCAATGCGATGCCTTTGCCCTTCTTGGGCTGAAGCACGATCTTGACATCATCGCGCATGCTTCGCGCGATATCCGGCGTTCCGTCTGTCGATCGCCCGTCGACGATGATAATTTCATGCACCCATGTCGGTATGCGGGGCAAGAGCAGCTTAATGTTTTCCGCTTCGTTCAAAGTTGGAATGACGAGCGAGGTCCTTGGCAAATTGAACATCGGACCCTGGACTGGGATTGAGGTATGCGAGGATGGTAAAGCTTCGATTGTAGACATAAGCTCTCCTTGGCGTTTTGGACCGCGTGACAAATCGCAAATCGACGATGCCCCTGAGCTCTTGGGCCGAGAGGAGGACTAAACTCTCCCCAACCGGGAAGAGTATGTGGTTAAGCCTCAATGTACTTTGATCAGATCGCCTGGCTGTAAGACCGTTTCTTCGGTCGCAGGTTCGACGATGACACCATTCGGTCCAGGCCGAACGATTTCGAATTCAACATCGGAGGTATCATTCGACGACACCATGGACTGGAAAATTTCAAGATCGCTCTCGGTCGTCTTCAACGCCGTGGATAGGCCTCTTTCGGCATCCGCTGCCGACTTTTCGATCTCGATCTTGCGTTCGATACGATCGCGCTCAACGTCTTGTTTGGCTGCCGCCAGCCGTTGCTTTGCGCTCTCGACATCGATGACGGCTTGCTGCTTTCGATCTTCCGACTCGGTCAGTTCGCTTTGTGCCCGGGTCAACTCAATGCTCGTGACAAGTTTGTTTTTGGCCAAATTCTCGATACTTGCCAGCCGATCCTGGCGGACCCGAATGGTGGCATCATAATTGCCGACTCGTGCCTGACGCAGATCGAGATCGGCCTGAGCATTGGCAACAGATTTTGCGTAAGCACTGCTCTGCGCATCCTTGCTGGTCGTTACCAATTGGCGCTGCCATGCCTCATCATCCAGCAACCGTTGAGCATCGGGGTCGGGACCAAGAACAGGTGTGCCAATGCTGGCAATTTGTACGGAATCGCGCTTCGCCCTGAGCACCTCCGTTCGCGACGCAAGCCGCTTCAGGTCGGCCAGCCCAGCCTTCAACCGCTCGATCTGGCGTGAAATTTCCACGCTCTGCCATGGCTCAATACTCTTCGCCGCCATGCCACCCGCTTGCGCGACGGCATGCAGAACAGTCATGCCATCAACATATCGAAACGACCCAGGATTCCGAACCGGTCCGGTAATATAAATTGGCTGATGCTCAATCTTGACGATATTCACGAACCCCTTTCTGCCGACCAAATTTTCGTACGAAGGAAGAATTGTCGCCTCCACATCCGCCGGAGGAAGGCCTCGAACCGGGAAGCGTCCCAAAAGAGGAAGCGAAATCGTCCCGTCCGCTTCAACGACGTATTCGCCAGTGAGCTCGGGCCGCTGGTAAAAGTTCCAGGGAACCGTGCCCCGTGAGCCCGTCCAGCGATCTTCGACGGAGGCCAAGCTTTCGTAAAATGCGAGATCCAATTTATCGCCTGAGCGAAGAACGTCACGCAACAATTGAGGCAGTCGCGCCGAAGTCTCACCAGTTGTGACAACCGAGACCGCTTCCGTGGGCGCAGGTAACTCTTCCGCTGCTGACGTCAAAGGAGCAATTGCCGTAAATACCATCCACAGTATTGTTTGACTTAGGCGAGAACAGCTTCTCAACCTATATTCAGGCATCGCTGGAGATATTATCTTCGAAAGCTTCATGTTTCGAATTTCCGCTTTGAAAGCGCTAAACGCTCTCCGATCTCTTTAAGGCTAACATAATATTAACCATATTCAATAGTACTTAACAACGATTAATACATCTGCCAGACAGGCTAAGAGTCTGCGTTGAAAAGAATTCAATAAAAGTAATATCTTGCGGCGACTGGGCAGCACTTCGAAACCTTTGGCCTTATCGGTTTATTTGACGATCTGCAGGGTGAATTTTGCGTCTTTGCCATGCAGCTCTCAGCGTTAGTCCATCAGAGCCGCCATCGGCGAAGAGATGTCTGAGCCAAGGCCAGAGAATGGTTTCAAGGGCGAAACTTGCGCCGTCGCGATCCTGGATGTCGGCAGAGTCCAGGGATGGCTTTCGGCGCTTCCGGTCATCCCCGGCGCGGGTTTCGACGTTCTGATCCGGGATGGCGAACCGATTTGCATCCGCGCTTGGCCAGCGCCATTTATCCGAAAAATGGCATTATGTTATGTATTTCAGATATCTACAGGCATAGAACCTATTGAGATAGATTGCCCGCCATTGAGGTGGGCTCTCGGTACAGGCCGACCGCTCTCCCGCAAATGATGCCTGGCTACGTCGCCGGCGGTCAACGACAGGAAAAAGGTCCATTATGTCCGCAAATGAAAAGCCACTTATTGCGATTGTCGGTGCAACGAGCAAACAGGGGCGCAGCGTCGCCGCGGCACTCCTTGAGAGCCAACGTTTCCGCGTCCGTGCTTTAACCCGGAAAAAGGATTCGCCTGAAGCTTTACGTCTGGAGAAACTCGGCGCTGAAATCGTAAAGGTCCCGCTCGAACTTGGCCGTCAAAAAGACCTCGTTGCTGCCTTCGCAGGCGCGGACGGTGCATTTTTGATGACGGCCGATCGCCCCGCCGGAGACGATTGAGGCCCCTCTCGGCCGGCAACTGGCGGATGCCGCAGTTGAGGCCGGCGTTGGGCATGTTGTTTTCAGCACCCTCGAAAATGTCGACAAGATCAGCAGGGGCACGAAGTATGCCCCGCATTTTACCGACAAAGCGCGCATTGCAGACCATATTCGCGGCCTGCCTATCTCTCATTCCTTCGTCATGCTGGCGTTCTTCTACACCAATCTTCTCGAATATTATGTGCCCCGCATGGAGGGCGACACTCTCCTCCTGCCGATTTATCTTCCCGAAGATTTCCGAGCGCCTTTTGTCGATCCGCTGACGGCGACCGGGCCGGTCGTGCTCGAAATTTTCTCAAACCCAGAGCGTTACAACGGCAAAACGCTGCCGATCGTTGGGGATATCATTTCTCCGCGGGAGATGGTCGAAACCTTTCAGCGTGTGACCGGGCTCAAGGCCGAGTATCGAAACGCTTTCACCAGAGATGGCCTGCTGCGCTATTTTCCAGAGTTTGCCGCCAACGAACTTCTCGTTCGAGAGATTCTCGGGATGGTCGAATATGCTGTCGAATATGGATACTTCGGCAAGGAGCATGACCTCGAATGGAGCCGTCGCCGGAACCCCGACACGCTCAACTGGGAGCAGTATCTACGGAAGACGGGGTGGCGTGGCAATAAACAATCTTTTGGATTCTAAAGCGCATCGCGATCTCGGATTCGCTTGTCGCGCTTTGGCTCTTTGTTTTTCCGCAGGTCGTTAGCGCAAAACCGCTGCACACTTTTGCGCGACAAGATTTAAATCACGATGGCCGGATTCCCGGCAATCTGGAAATCTCGGCGACGAGAAAGTCGACGAGAAGCCGAACGCGGGCAATGGCTGCGCGCTCCGGAACGATCAGCAAGCTCACCGGAACCGGCGCAGGACGATAATTGCCAAGCACGACCTCGAGCTGACCGTCGTCCAGAAGATCGTGAACCAACCAGAGGTGTGCGGGCCCAATGCCGCGTCCGGCGGCAAGGGCTTTGCGCGCCGCAAGCCCGTGATCGACGCGCAACTTGCCGCTCACCGGGATCATCAGGCTTGTGCCATCGGGAGAGGAAAGAACGAGCTGATCGCTCCCCGCCACATTGGACATTATGACGGTTTCGTAGCGTGACAGATCGGCGGGGCGCTCCGGCCATCCGCGGGCGGACAAATAGGTGGGCGCGCCGACCAGCAGCCGATGGCTTTCTCCGATCGCATGAAGTTTCATGGCACTGTCGGCGAGAGGCCCAAGACGGAGTGCCACGTCGACGCCTTCGCGAACCAAGTCGATCCGCTCGTCCGTCAGATTGAGGTCAACCCGGATGTCCGGATGCTTGTCCTGGAAGTCAAATATGAGGCGGGTGACGTGCATCACGCCGAGCGCTGCCGTACACGAAAGTCGAACAGCACCGGCGGGCGCCTGACGGGCATCTCTCGCTTCTTCAGCAGCCTGTTCGACCAGACGCAATATCTGAAGGCAGTTCGTATAATAGCGGCTGCCCTCGTCGGTCAGGCTTACGCGACGCGTGGTTCGGCTGAGAAGCGGCACGCCGACAGCCTCTTCAAGCTCATTGAGGTGCCGCGTTACGGTGGATTGACCGACACCCAGCTCCCTTGCGACCATCGACAGATTGCCGCGTTCGGCGACGCGAACGAAGGTGCGCATTCTGTCGAGAGACAGTCCGGCGTTATCCATTCTTCAGCACAGTGATCCTCATTCATTCCATGTAGGGAATAATCTGGGCTATACCTAGTTCGAGCACACGGTCGCACTTCATTCGGCAGATCATGCCAACTTACCGCGTCGAGCCGCGCGGGATGATGGAGAAGCCGCAATCGACCTTGCCTTCACCGGGCGGCTCGTCGCGAATGGCGCGTAGCAGCATGTCGGCGACGCGGTGGCCGATATCGTAGCGTGCAATCTGCACCGTCGTCAGCGTCGGCTGGGTGAAGGCCGAAAATTCCAGATCGTTGAAGCCGCAGATGCCGACATCCTTCGGCACGCTGATTCCGCGCACGGCGCATTCGATGAGGACCCCGAGCGCCAGATCGTCGCTTTGGGCAAAGACGGCATCGATATCCGGCACGCGCTGCAACAGGCGGGCAAACAATTCCCTGCCGAGGCCGGTGCTGCTTCCTTCATCTCCGCCAATGGCGAGATCGGGATCGAAACGGCCCGCTTCCCGCAGCGCGGCCTCATAGCCTTCCTTCCGGCGACGCGAGCGAATATCCGTGCCGCGGCCGATGAAGCCGATCCTCTCATAACCCCTCGACAGCAGGAAGCGGGTGGGTTCGGCGCCTGCCGCATGATGATCGAGACCGACGACCAGCGTTGTCGGCTCCTGGCTGAGATCGATGATATGGGCGATCGGACAGGCGGCATTTTCGATCAGCGGCAGAAGATCACGATAGGATTCGGCGCCGGCGATGATGACGCCGGCCGGCTTCTGCGTCAGGACGGATTTGAGTTCGCCGGCCTCGCCGTCGGCATGGTGGAGCGTATTGGAATATTGGACGCGGAATTCGGTTGCGCGCAAACAATCCTCGATGCCGATCATCAGGCCGGCGAAGCCGTGCTGGTGCAAAGCGGGTGTGATGACGCCGATGATACCGTTATGGCGGCCGGCCAGCGCCCGGGCGGCAAGATTGGGGATGTACCCCATCTCCTCCACCGTGCGCAGGATGGTCTGGCGCAGATCCTCCGAGACGATTTCAGGATTGCGAAGCGCGCGCGAAATCGTGATGGGGCTGACCCCCACCTTCTTCGCCACATCGCTCAACTTCACCTGCGCACCGCGCCTGGCCTTCCGCCCCCGCTCCACTGCTGCCCTCATCGCCCCGTTATATCTAGCCCGCGAGACTCGCTTGCCCTCGAATCGCGGTCTTTACTTTCTGAAGAAGAAATAATTTAGAGTCTACTAACATTTTATATTCGCAACAGAATCCGGAATATAACTTCTAGAAAGAGCAATAATTTCGTCTATCGGCGAATTACGGAGGCATGCGGCAAACGGATCACCGCCTCCGGGAATAAGTCCATTTAATTTCGAATGAAAACATCGCGGAGGACGCGAGCGGGGCAACATCAGGCCGGATTTTTGAGAAGCTCCAACCCCGGGGAGCGAAGATTAAATTCCAGTCATATCTTACAGATCGGCAATATAAACATGATCAAACTTTAATTTGTAAATCTGCTTGGTGGGATCATATGAATCCCCAGCGCCAATTCTTCTCTTCCCCCGGTCGCCGCCCTCGACGACTGCGCGTTCCCAAGAGGAATTGGCGCCAAACGCCATCCGACGCCAGGTCCCAGGACATGGAACCACGACGCCATCCAAAGCCAACGTTCTCGCAAGGGATCATCACCCAAGGGACCACCACCATGTCGCACATCCTCCGGAACCATCGCACAGCAGCCCTTGTCGGGGCCGCCATCATCGCCGGCGCAGCCTGCCTGCCCTTCGCCATCAACGCCTCCAATGCCGTTGCCGCGCCGTCGGATACCGGCGGCATTCTCGCCCCCAGCGGCTCCTTCGCCTCCATCGTCGATGCCGACAAGCCTGCCGTCGTCACCATCACCACCACAATGAAGGCGACCGATGTCAGCGCCGGAGAGCAGGAATCGCCGATGGACGAGCAGTTCCGCCAGTTCTTCGAGGATCAGGGTATCCCGCTGCCGCGCCAGGCACCGCAAAAGCGACCTTCGCAGCAGGCGATGGCGCTCGGCTCCGGCTTCATCATCAGCCCCGACGGGGTGATCGTCACCAACAACCATGTCATCGACAATGCCGTCGACATCAAGGTGACGCTCGACGACGGCACGGAGCTTCCGGCCAAGCTGATCGGCACCGATCCGAAATCCGATGTCGCCGTGTTGAAGATAGAGGCGGGCAAGCCGCTGCAGACCATTGCCTGGGGCGATTCCGATCGGCTGAAGCTCGGCGACCAGATTCTGGCGATCGGCAATCCCTTCGGCATCGGCACCACGGTGACATCAGGCATCGTCTCGGCGCGCGGCCGCGACCTGCACAGCGGCCCCTATGACGATTTCATCCAGATCGACGCGCCGATCAACCATGGCAATTCCGGCGGCCCGCTGGTCGACCGCAGCGGCAATGTCGTCGGCATCAACACCGCCATCTATTCGCCGAATGGCGGCAGCGTCGGTGTCGGTTTCGCCATTCCTTCCGACGAGGCCAAGGCGATCGTCGCCAAGCTGCAGAAGGACGGCTCGATCGATCACGGCTATCTCGGCGTGCAGATCCAGCCGGTTACCAAGGATGTCGCCGATGCCGTCGGCCTCGACAAGACCGGCGGTGCGCTGGTTGCCGCCGTCACCGCCGATACGCCGGCCGCCCATGCCGGCCTGAAGCCCGGCGATATCGTCACGTCGGTTGGTGGCAAGAGCGTCAAGACGCCGAAGGATCTGTCGCGCCTGGTCGCCGATCTTGCGCCGGGCGCCAAGGAAGCGCTCAGCGTCTGGCGCGACGGCAAGACGATCGAGCTCAACGTCACCGTCGGGACCAATGAGGAAGGCCAGAAGCAGGCGGCGGCCGAAAGCCCCGACACTCAAGATCAGAGCAGCGGCCAGCCGAGCCTCGGCATCGGCCTTGCGGATCTCACGCCCGACGTGCGCCAGCAGCTCAACCTGCCGCGCTCCGTCAACGGCGCGGTGGTCGCCAAGGTCGCTCCTGACAAGTCTGCGGCTGCCGCCGGCATCCAGTCCGGCGATGTCATCGTCTCGGTGAATGACAGACCTGTTCATAGCGCCCGCGACGTCAAGACCGCGATTGCCGATGCCGGCAAGGCCGGCCGCAAGTCGGTGCTGCTGCTCGTCGAACGCGACGGCAACAAGACCTTCGTCGCCGTGCCGTTTGGGGCGGCCTGACGGTCGCACGAGCTTTTGCCGCAAACAGGAAAAGCCCGCCTGAGGCGGGCTTTTCGACCGACCAGCGCGGAAAGGCCTTGGAGCCAAGCACCGCTCAGTCGGCAAGAAATCCATAGGGCGCCGTCCGCTCCTCTCTTCCTGCTCAGGGTGATTTCAGCTTGTTTGTCTTTGCGCGCATGCGGGATTTGCCCTTTTGGCGGTTTGCCTCTTGCCGCTTGATCGCGTCGGACTGGCTGCGTTGCGCGGCCTCCAATTGCTGCCGCGTCGGGAGATCATGGTCGTAGGTGGAAGCGCTGAATGCCGTCGCGTTGTCGAACGGACCTTTGTGTGGACGCGCCAGACCATAGGCTTGCTTATCAGCGCTATCGATCCCCTGCTCCGCAGACGGTGACCGCGCTTGGCGAGCCTGCGTTATCAGATCGTCGGCGGTCGAGCTTGACGTCGCGCTTTTCCGCACGGGGGCGATGATCCCGCGTTTCCTGGCCCGGTCCTTTTGATCGGCGGGAATCCCAGACATGTCTTCTTGCTTGTTCGTCATGTCATCGTGACGATCGTTTGGGGCGCCGGCGACGTCGCAGCGGGCCCGTTCACGGGATCTCGGACAATCGTTCAGGCAGCCTGGTTTTGGGAAAGCGGTAAGCTGGCGGCCGCAGCGAGGCGTCCGCACGCCCAGACGCCGTATATCGCGCGATCCGATAGGCTTTCACCGGGGCGCCGCCGTCATCCTGCCATCGGGCCAAGGAACCGTCTTCCATCGCCTGCGGAAGCGGGCCTGAACTCAACTGTGTCGCGAGATACATTTTCAGAGCCGATTTCAACGCGGCCTCGTCGACGATCCCCATCTGGAAACAATGAATGAGGAAACTTGTGGCGCTGATCTCGCCATCATCGGTCGCGTAGGTTTCGCCGCCACGAAAGCCGGCCTTTCGGAGGATGCGGTCCAGCATTCTCAAATTGTGGATATCGAAAAACTGATCTGATGTGGAAGACATGGTGTCCTCCTTCGTTGGGGCTAGGGTTCGCTGGCGCCAGGACTTACTGGCGCGCCCCAAGCAGCGGTGCCCGTATCGTGCCCGCCGATAATTCAGCTTGCGCTCTTTGCCATCTGACCGCAACCTCATTCGGCGACCGCCATTGATAATGGCGGGGCGGAACCCATTTTAGATAGAGGAGGATACGCATCATGCAGTTCAACGATGAAGCGACCCTCACAAAGTCGTCGGCATTGCCGGTGGAGAGGCGTGTGCTGGTCGATCAGCTGCGAGAGGCGATCGCACGCCTGACGCACGGGTTGGCGGCCGCCGGATTGGTGGAATTCGTGCCGCCACTGCTGGAGATCAACAAACTTCTCCGCGATATGACGGACGAAATATCCCGTGCGGATTCGCTCTATTCCGATGAGGTTATCACGGGTACGATGCGCTTGATCAAGACATCGGAAGCCTTGCTTGAAAACCGGGTTATCGTGCAGACCATCCACTAAAGTCTGCCGACGCTTTGACATTCAGGCAGGCGGTCGCTGGACATCCTGCATCAAGCTGCTCGCTCCTCGTGCATCCATCATCATCACCGGTGCCCGAGTTCCGCAGATCGGCCGAGCCCACTTCCAAGGATAACCGCAATGGCACTTATTTTCCCCAATAGAAGCCGCAGCTTCGACGAAGCGCGAAAGGGTGTCCGCTTCACCGGCTATGACGGCATGTTCGAAGTCCGGTTTCTGGTCGAAGAGGCAGCCCTCGGCAGCGCGATCACCCAGAACTCTTCTGAGGCCGCCTATCTCAATGCCTTTGATGCGGCGCGTTCTTCCATTCAGGAGGCGGCATCGAGAGCCTATCAGCATCGACGCGGAAACAACTTTACGCTGACGGCCGCAGATTTTCGCTGATCGCTGGAAGGCGCATGGCGCCGGCGCGCTGAAATGGCCATCGTCCCGCACTGCCGCCTGAGAGGAGCAAAGCATAATGGTTTGCACGCGATACCGCCCGAAAGACCTGAAGCTGGCGCGCCGCCATATCGTGAAGGCTGCGCACCGCATTGCCGACCAGGAAAGGGTGATCCGGACACTATCGCTCAAAGGCACCCCCGCCGGAGCGGCCTACGCGCTGCTGGACAGGCTCTACGACAATCAACGACGGAAGCTCGCCCGCCTGAAGCTGATCGAAGCGATGCTGAATGAAAGTATGGCCCTCCCCGAGCTCCGCCAGGCCTGCCACCCGCCCGGCAAGACCAAGACGCATCTACGCCTGGTCTCTCCTGCTGCAGCAAACAGCGGGAACCCGGATCGCTTGCCTTAAGGCGGAGAGCAAGACAGCCCTTCCCGCCTGTTCATCTTCGATATTTCGATTGACGTGGTATCGGGAAGCCAAGTGGTTTAAGGTGCGGCCTTCAGACCTGCCGCGCCTCTATTATCGATTCTTGGCGCGGCTTTGCTGCACGATATATGGAACTCCAGACAGACACGGCTAAGCGCTGTCCGATACCAGCCTTCCCATAGGGGCGCGGATTGCTTGATGCATCTTACCAACGCGGCTTGCTGAACCAGCATCGCGTTCCATGCCACACGACCACCCACAGGGAAAACGATGACAGACGCACCTGAAAATGAAGCCCTTTTCAACATCACCGGACACTATGTGCAGGAATTGAAGGCCGTTCTTCAAAGCGAGAGCATTGTCGAAGGCTCCGACTACGAAAACAGCGCCTTCGACGAAAAACGACGGAACGAAGGACTTCATCTGCTCCGCTTCCACAAGACCGGGATCGCGGCGCAGGCGACGCAGATCTGGGAAAAACACAAGACGGCCCGAGCGCATCGATAAAACGGCACGAAGCCAATTCTTCGACCGCTCCTCCGATCCTCGATCCGGAGGAGCGGCGTTGGCACGTCCAACTCAACATTTCCATGGAAGGAAAAATCATGACCAATGACACAACGAAAAAGCTCCAACCCGCCAAAGCGGCCGGGGCTGACGCACCCTACGACGTCATCTATTTCGCGAAGAAACACCGCATTTCCAACGAGGATGCCAAGGATATCATCGAAAAACACGGCGCCAATCGCAAAGAGGCGGACAAGGCCGGCCGGCGCATCAGCGCCTGAAGCTTGAATGGCCCGGCAGACGTTCAATGCATGTCCTCGTCCCAAAACCGCTGCAACTTTGGATGACATGCATTGGCATTACAACGCTGCGCGTCTTTCAGACACGCAAAGGACGCTGTAACAGTTTCAATCGACGCATCGTGCTTTCCGAAAATCGATTCCGATTTCGGGGCCGATGCGCTAGCGACTGCCGATGCCACGATGCAACATCGCCGGACGAATTAACCCTACTGGCTTACCTTAACATCAGCATCCGCTTGAATACATCCGCTCCTATGCCATCGTAGCTTCACGACAACACTTCTGGTTCCTGAAGCAGCTCGCCGGAACCGCGGCCCGCCTTTCCCTGGAGAGGCCGGCTTGCCTTCATAGGGCCCGAGCTCGATCAAATGGAGGGTGCGCCATGAACAACGTCTTGGAATTTCGTCCAAAATGCCCGCATGTCGAAAGCCTGTCCGACTGCCGGGAAGCCCTTGAACCGGCCGTGATGAAAATCGTCAGCGACGCCGTCGGCAGGGGATACACGGCCGCGGAAGCAGCCATGGTGATTGCCGATATCGCCGACGACTACATCCTGATGCTGTCGCGGCAACCTCGGCGTTGACACGCTTTGTGGGCGCGCAGCTGTGCCTTCTTGAGCCATCGCATTTGACGAAAACATGGCTTCGCCGGCTGCCAATAGCCGGGAGCAAAGTCTTTCCGTGAACTGCTTGGAGTGGACCGCGCAGCAACTGCAGGGGTAGCAGTGGTACAGGAGACGAGACCTGCCGCGCGATCCGCCGGCAAAACCCCTGATATTGCCGGAAGTTCCCGGCAGAGAAACGACGCCACGACCCCGGAAATTCCGCCGAGGATCATCGACAACCTGCCCGGGCACGTTGCGACCATCACACCGATAAGCTCCCGCCGGGCGAAAACCGACAGGCACATTAGAACGCCAACGAAAAACCCCGCCGGAGCGGGGCTTTCAGCAGTTCCAAGTGGAGCAAGCCGAACATTCGGCCCGCGTTTTAAACAAAATCGATCATTTCAATCCGGCAAAAGCACCTCTTTCGCGAGCGTTCACGGCGCTGCTCTGGTCCGCTCAATCTTTGAATCATTGCTGTAATGTGGCGTGTAATGATTACTTGCGACGTGCCCCTCCCCACCTAACGCCACCTTGGCTGGCGCGGCGGAGCATTGGCCTGGATTTCATGCAGCGGCGCCCGAGACCCGAGCAATTTCTTCAGCTTCTTCTCCTCCGCCGGGCCGATCCCGAATTTGCGGCAATGTTCCGCAACATCGTGCTCTCGTGGGCCGGGAATGCGAACTTGGCGATTGCTCATGCTCTTCATGACTGTTTCCTCCTGAGAGGAAAACCAGCAGGGCGCCGTTTTGTTCGCTAGCGACGTCTAAAATTTAGGGGTTTGTTTGCTTCGGTTTGGGGCGAGTGAGTCTGCTGACGCCCTGGTGCTCGAAGGAGGTCAAATGAGGGTTCCACCTTTCTAAACGTCGCCCCGATCCACGGATCAAAAATCCGCCGAGCTGTGTGCTGCGGTCAAGGAGATCGGTCATCTCTGCTTGAAGAGTGCCTGTCTTCCTCGCAAGGGATTACAGATCGAGCCCATCAATTGATCTTCAACCAATGCCGAAGCGCCGCCACCGCGCCATCGCTCGCATAGGCAATGATGCCCCCAATCGTCAGTCCCGCAAAGGCAATCAACCCCGATATCCCATAGCCGATCGTCTTCATCCGCTTCCACTCTTCAAGCGCCGGCCCGACCGCCTCCTGGTTCTTCTCGACGGTCTCCTTGAGGCTCTTGATCTCCTCGCGGATCTGCACATCCGCGCCGCCGCTGATCGCCACCCGGGTGTCGAGGCGGGCGGTCTGCCTGGCCTGCTCGTCGAGCCGCTTGTGGATCACGGCGCGGCTGTCGTGGGCGCTGGCCTTTTCGTCGCTCACCTCGTTGCGCAGAAGCGCGACGTTTTCCTCGATGCCTGTCAGCCTGCCCTCAGCGCGACGATCGCCGCGTGAACCGGCAGGATCGTCCCGGCCGGCACGTTTCTGAAGATGACCGGATCCATATCCCGCCGCGGCGCGATGGCAACATCGCCCGCCGTGCCGATATAAAGCGCGCGCGCACCGACGATGGCGCTATCATTCGGCGTCACCACTGCGGCCCGCGAGGCCGGGGCAATCGAAGGGTCCATTGCAGTTTTCCTTGTGAGAGGGGCGCGCTACCCAGCCCGATCCCGATGTGATCGAAGATGAGAGGTCAGGCGGAAGTGGATGAGGATCAACGACGAGCTGGGAGCTGGCCGGACGGTCACAGACACACCGATCGGGGGCGGCGTCGACCTGGCCGACATCACCTTCTGGATTCAAATTTCGCAGCTTGGATTTACGGTAGTCTTAACTGATTTGCCGGGGGGTGATCAAGCGCTAATCGAGTCTGAAATCCAGCCTGCTCGACCCAGTGGGCACCGGAACATCTTACGAAGCGCCGGCGGTGGATTTGGCAAACCGCGCTCCCCACCCTCCGTCATCCTCGGGCTTGTCCCGAGGATCTATGCCCGCTGCCCGTGGAGGCCAACGTAGATCCTCGGGACAAGCCCGAGGATGACGGAGCAAGAGGCAAGCTCTGCGGCAAACTCGCGATGGTGGCTCAGTGCAGCTGGCCGGCTCTCAAGCCTTGGCGAATGGGCGCGTACTATCGGAGGGCGGCGCCGACTTAGTCGGCATCACCTCCGAATTCAAATCTCGTAGCCTGGAATTGCGGTAGTGATAACGGCTGTGTCAGGGGGTGATCAAGAGCTTTTGATCGCAGGTCATGCGCCGGTTTGAAATCGCCCCAATCGGCGGCAAAACCCCTCACCGCTTTTCGAGCCTTCAGCTCCGGCGTACAATACGCCGGCTGTTGATCAAACGGTGGAGAAGTTCAGTGAAAACCGCGAGACATTTTCTTTGCCTCGTCGCTTTTCTCAGCGTCACGTTCGCTGGAGACCCAGCTGGTGCCGACGAACTGGTTCACTTCGAAAGCGCGCCCGTCAAGCTAAGCCCATTTCGGATAAGCAAGGCGAGAGAACAGGGAGAAATTCTTTCTCAACCGCAAGGTACGCCCCTGCTGGGATATCTGTCCCGCCCCCGGGGTGACGGCCCCTTCCCGGCGGTCGTCGTCCTGCACGGATGCGAGGGTATGCGTCTGAGCATCAAAGACCTCTGGCCGAAACGACTGGTCTCATGGGGCTACGTCGTGCTCACCGTCGATAGCCTCACCACCCGTAACCTCAAGGACACGTGTCAAAGCCATCTCCCCGATCGCGTCTTCGACGCCTATGGCGCTTTGAATTTTTTATCGAAACAAAGCTTTGTTGATATCAGGCGTGTTGCCTTGATGGGCTTTTCAACGGGCGGCACAGCGACGCTGGAGGGAACAAAAATCGAAGGCAACGAACAGCTGATGGACCACAAATTCCAAGCGGCGGTTGCCTACTATCCCCTCTGTGCGGCAACTCAGGGCGATGCGACGGTGCCGATCCTGATTTTGACTGGCGATCGAGACAATTGGAGCCCGGCCGACCGATGCCGGAAGAGGCTTGTCAGTCTTAGTGACGACAGTCCGCCCATCGAGCTCAATATCTACAAGGGTACCTACCACGATTTCGACGCGCCGGAGTTTAAGGTGGGAAGGAGGGTGTTGGGTCACATCGAAAAATACAATCCGGACGCCGCGGGAAAGTCGATCCGCAGCGTTCGCACATTCCTTCGAGAGTACCTTTCGAACTAGAGTCCGAGCTTTGTCCGCTTGAGCGCCGATCCTGTTGAAATACGACGCTCGGTGTTATGATGGGATGCTCGCAAGAGGAGCGTGATTTGGATCTACTCTGTCATCGGCGTCTTGATCGGCGTGTTATTGCCCGGTCTCGCGATCTGGTTTGGCATCTCACCGTCATTATCAGAGCGAAAATCGTGCCTCCCGCAGCCGAGTGGTAACTCAGTACAGCCGTATGATGCCAATATCACGGACACGGGCAACGAAGGGGCCTAGATGAAGTTCGAAACCATTTCTGGGGCATGAGGCGCGTGCTTCAATCACCGCATTGGCTTGCTGAAGATTGCGCGCCGGCTGGGGTTTGGCGGAAACGCACCCCCATTCTCCGTCATTCCAGGCCTTGAGCCTGGAATCCATGCCCGCTGACGATAGAGGCCAGCGTGGATCCTCGGGTCAAGCCCGAGGAGGACGGAGCAAGGGGTGGGCTGCGGGACAAATCCGAGATGGTGGCTCAGTGACGCTGGCCAACTCGCAAGCCTTGGCGAATGGCGCGTACGATTGGAGGGCAGCGCCGACTTGGTCGACATTACCTTTGAATTCAAATTTCGCAGCCTGGATTTACAGTAGTCATAACGGATGTGTCGGGAGGTGATCAAGGGCTTTTGACTGCAGGTCATGCGCCGGTTTGAAATCGGCCCGATCGACGGCAGAAAGCCTCACCGCTTTGCGAGCCTTCAGGTCCGGCGTACAATGAGCTGACATGAAGTCACTCTTTCCGGCAACCGACAAGGTCGGACGGCACCATGTGTTCAACATTGGCGGCAACAAGCTGCGATTGATTGCGGTGGTCCATTACACATTCAAGAAGGTCTATATCCAGAAGATTATGGACCATGCGGAATACGACAAAGGAACATGGAAGGCTTAGCCCGATGAGCGCACTTGTAAAACTGGTCAGTGAGCACTGGATACATGTAGCCCCTCTTCTTGCCATGCCGACCAATGACGCTGAATATGATCGTCTCGTGGAGCAACTTGACGAGATCCTGGCTGAAGTCGGCGACGACGAGGGTCATCCTTTGGCGTTGCTTGCATCGCGTATGGGAGACCTTGTCGAGGCCTATGACGAGCAAAACCGCCCAATGCCTCCGGTGACCGGAGCTGATGCACTGCGTTACATCATGGAAGAGCGGAATCTTGGCCAGTCCGAGGTGCCGGAAGTCGGCGCTCAGTCCGTCGTGTCCGAGATTCTCAGAGGAAAGAGACAAATCAACGTCCGACAGGCTCGCGCGCTGAGTGAGCGATTCTTCATTCCAGCGACGGTATTTCTATCGCTTTGAAGATGGAGATGCATGGCGGCGCTCAAGGGAAGATGCCCGCCATTTTGAGTTTGCCGCAGAATGCCGACATCGCTTTCGCGACGCCCTCGCTGCAGGGAAACTTGAACGGTCGCGTGGCTTCCTCGGTCAAAACCGGCTCGCCTGTTGCGGCGTCACGGCCGGTAACATGCTTCGTCAGCAGGATGCCGCAGGCCTCGCCGGCGGCCTCGTCGATCGCCATCTGGACATCGCCAAGATAGGTATCGCTGGGGATGTCGATGATGAAGGCCGTGAAAAATCTCACGCCTCGGCTCCCCGCCACAGCCTTGACCAGGCTTGCATGCGCCTCGGAGACCTCAATCTCCTTCTCCGGCGGCCACATCACATCACTTGCAGGCCACTCATCATCTTCCACGGCTTCGCCGATCGGCTGCTCGCGCATATCCGCTCTCCACATCTTCGGTTTTCAGATGGCGGCCGCCGCGCCGATGTTCTTATTATGTTCTGATAACGGAGAGAGTCAAGACGGATGTTTTGGTATGCGCTGCCTTCCAGGGCAACCGCCAGAGAACGGGCATGATCAAGAGATCTGCACCGTCCCCCGGCCCTGCCTTAAAACCCCGCTTGAGCACGACCTTGCCCGGGGCTCCGGCTGCGACCGCATTCTGCGCCGTCACGCTAGGCACCGCTCCTGGCAGGGCTGAGGTGGGTCAGTACGCAGCGCCACCTGTTACCCTCCCGGTGATAGACGTCGGTGATCCATTCGTCGGCTGATATCGGTTCGCCGCGGAACATGCCGGTGTTCTGCCCGCGACCGGTAACCGTGGCGACATTGCCGAGCAGATGGACGTGATGCGTCGTCTTGGTCATCGTGTCATGGCTCAGGACAGCGGATCCAATCGCCGAAAGAATAGCCTGTGCAGGGATTGGGCCACGCTCAGGCGTCACCAGCACCCAGTCCTTCGTGATGCAGGCGGCGATCCGGGCGGGATCGTTGGAAACCATCGCCGCGTTGAAGGCGCGCTCAGCCGCCTCGAGCGCTGCAAGGGCCGCGGCACTCACGCCGACATGTCCTCGTTCCAGCGGCGTTGCATCTCCTCGGGCGTGACCTGCTCGATGGTTTGCGACAACATCCAGCGATGACCGAAGGGATCAAGCACCTGCGCCACCCGCTCGCCAAAACTCTGGTCGGTCGCCGGGCGCAACATCGTCGCCCCGGCCGACAGCGCCTGCGCCAGTGCTTCGTCGGTCGACACCGTGTCCATGTGGAAGGTTACCGGCGAGCCTCCGATGGTATCGGGAGACAGGGCGCCGAAGTCCGGATATTCGTCTGCCAGCATCATCAGCGTCTCCCCGAAACGCAGCTCGGCATGGCCGATCCGCCCATCCGAAGGATCGGTCATGCGGAAGACTTCCGTGGCGCCGAAAGCCTCCTTGTAGAAGTCGATGGCCCGTGCCGCATCCTTGACGATGAAGTAGGCGCTCACTTTTCGGGCAAAACTCGGCATGGATGATCCTCCTTGACTGGTTCCTTTATTAACGTTACGTATCGTAATGATATGAGTCAAGAGAATAACGCAACACCGAAGAAACGAGGGCGGCCGCCAAGCGCTGCCGCGCAGAGGCGTGCCTTGGAGGCCGCCCATGAAATCCTGATGGCCGAAGGTTTTGGCCGCATGACGATCGAAGCCGTGGCGGCGCGGTCCGGTGTCGGCAAGCCGACGATCTACCGCTCCTGGGCCAACGCACAGGAACTGGCGATGGCCGCTCTTCTGGTCAACCGGCTACCGGAAGCGGAGGTCGGAGGGGCCACGGCGCAGGCGGCTCTCAGCGCACAGATGAGCGGACTGGTGACTGCCTTTGCGAGCACGCGCGGGCGGCAGATCACCATGGCACTTGCGGCCGCCGACCCGGAAAGCGAATTCACCAAGGCCTTCCGCAATCAGGTGATCCTGTCGAGCCGCAACGCGGGTCGTGTCATCCTGGAGGAGGCTCTGGCTCGGGGAGAGATCGTTCCGCCGCCTGATATGGAGGCGCTGCTCGACATGATCTACGGACCGGTCTTCTTCCGGCTGCTGGTCGGCCATCGCCCGGTCTCGCCGGAGTTCGGCGATGCGATCGTCAGGACCGCGTTGCGGGCCGTTGCACCGTCGGGCGCGTGAGACCCTCCCGTCGCGATGGCGAAGCCGACATCCCGCCTGCCTGCTTCGATGCTCATGGCTGCACCGTCCTGCGTTTCCCGCTCTTGATGCTCTCATAGATCATTTCCAGCCGTCTTGAGGCGACATAGGCACTGTCCTCGTATCCGGCCGACGGCCAATCCAGTCGATGGCTGCCGTCAGCCGCCACGATCCAGAACCATCGATTATCGATCCCGCCGCCTGTCTGTGACCGGAATATCCTTCCGATCTGGGTATCGCCATCAAAAGCGACGTAGTCGTCACCGGGTTTCTCCTTCCAGGCGTGCCGCCATTTGTATTTGATTTCCCGGTGGCTGACATGTTCCCACGATTTCCATGTGATTTGTTCTGGCATGCGTCGTCCTGTCCTCTCGCGAGGTATTCCTTTGACCGCATGGTTGATGGATGGCTCCCGCCCGAGCCGGTGAATTCAGATCAGCGTCGGTTCCGGATCGGGGTCGATCGGATCGATAATGTCAGCCGTGTCATTCTTGGGCGAACCCACGTTGCGGCCGATCGGCCACATGGTCATCAGTTCCGCCGGGAACGGCTTCATCAGGTCGTTCGGATCGGGTTCCGGCGATAGCCAGCGTTCATAATCCTCACGATGCAGGACCACCGGCATGCGGTCATGGATCTGCGCCATCATTTCATTCGGTTCGCAGGTGACAATTGCGAAGCTCCGGATCTCTATGTCATTGTCGCGCCAAATCTCCCAGATGCCGGCGAGCGCAAAGGGCGAGCCGTCAGCCATGGCGATCGCATAGGGCTGCTTGCTCTTGCCGGTGCCGAAGATATCCTTCCACTCGAAGAAGCCGTTGATCGGCACCAGGCAACGGCGCGACCTGTAGGCCGAGCGAAACAGGCCGTTGGTACCGATACCCTCGCAACGCGCATTGATCGGCGGCGGACGCCCTCCCGGCTTCATCCATGCCGGCATCAGACCCCAGCGCGCCGAGGCGAACACCGGCCCCATGATATCAGGCTCGCGGACCATGTCGCGAATGATGATTGGATAATCCAGCGTCGGCGCGCCGTTGTAGCGCGGAAATCGGTTCCCGAGCGCATCGATCGCGCCTCGCTCTGCGAAGGCGAAATTGCGCACCAACTCCTCAAGCGATGTCTTGATATAGACGCGGCCGCACATCCAGAACTCCATCCCGCATATTAGGTGTTCTGATTATGTTCTGGTGGCTCGAGGCGAGTCAAGGCCGGTCACTACAACCGATGCCGCCATCATTTTCATCCAAGTCAAAGTGAAGCCTGTCACCGTCTCGACGACCGCTGACGGCAGAAAATCTGTTTCGGTTGACAGCCTTCCTACTGGAAGGTAGATTAAGGCTATGAGCAATCTTTTGACGACCTCCGACGAAATCCTGGCCTCCGCCCGAGCACTGATCATGACCGGAGGCTATAACGGCTTCAGCTATGCCGATATTGCTGCCGTCGTCGGGATCCGCAAGGCCAGCATCCATCACCATTTTCCCAGCAAGACCGACCTGGTGCGCACGCTTGTCGTGCGATATCGCCAGGACGCCGAGGCGGGTATCGCGGGTCTGGAGCAGCAGGTGCAGGATCCCCTGGCGCTTTTCCAAACCTATGCGGGGCACTGGGCCCAGTGCATCGAGGATGCAAGCCGGCCTTTTTGCGTTTGCGCCCTGCTGGCGAGCGAGCTGCCGGCGCTGCCGCCGGAGGTCGCGGCCGAGGTCAAGGCCTTCTTCCGCTTCGCGTCGGCATGGCTGACCTCGGTGATGGAACGGGGCGCCAAGGACGGGAGCTTGACATTGTCGAGCGAACCGCGCGTCGAGGCTGAAGCCTTCATGGCCTCCGTCCATGGCGCCATGCTTTCAGCCCGGGCTTACGGAACCCCGGAGGTCTTCGCCACCATTCTGGCGCCCACCTTGCAGCGGCTCACTCCGGCCGCCGCTCGATAAAGCTCCGGGAGGGATGAACGCCCGGAGCGACAAACACGACCAGCAAAACTACCAACTAGTAGGAAGACAAACATGATCAGGACCATTCTTCCCGCCCTCGTGCTGGGGCTTAGCGCTGTCGCGTCGGCGGCTATCTTGCCGGCGCCCATCCATGCCGAAGACCAGAAACCCGAGCAGATCCATGTCAGGGGCAGCATCGTCACCTATAGCGGGTCCGCTCTCAAGGTGAAGACCCGTGAAGGAGAGACCGTCGATGTCACCCTTGCCGACGGCTGGAAACTGGCGAGCGTCGCAAGTGCCGCGGTCACCGACATCAAGCCGGGCGACTTCGTCGGCATCGCATCCCTGCCCAGCGAAGGCGGCGGCGACGGCGCGCTTGAAGTGCTGATCTTCCCGCCGGCGATGAAGGGCGCCGGTGAAGGCAGCTATGGTTGGGACCTCAAGCCCAACAGCAGCATGACCAACGCCACCGTGGCCGACGCCGTCAAGGGCGTCGACGGCCGCACCGTCACCGTCTCCTATCACGGCAAGGAGAAGAAGATCTCCATTCCGGACGGCACGCCGGTCGTGACCATCGCTCCAGCCACCAAGGACGATCTCGTTCCCGGCGCCGTCGTCTTCATCCCCGCCGAGAAGGCTGCCTCGGGTCCCCTCGCCCATCAGGTCCTTGTCGGGAAAAATGGCGTGGTCCCGCCCATGTGACCACGTCGTCGCCGGTCGGCCGGGCCGCCCCCGGTTCGACCGGCGATTTGCCAGGGAATGCCGCCTGACTGCAGCCGATGGACCCGAACGACGGAGAACACCGTCTCGACGGCAACCGGCGGTGCCGGGGCGGTTCCCGCAAGCCCAGGAAATCCAATCGCGATGACGGACGCCGCCGCTCATGACGGTGAGCCGTCCCTATCAGACCAACACCATCACATTCAGGAAGAGATCATGATGACCACCGATCAAACCACCGTCGCGTCCGGCGACAGGGAAGAGTGGCTGACACGCTATTACTTCACCCGCGCAGCCTTTTCCGCCATCTGGGTCGCAGCAGCGTTGACGGCCGGCCAGCAGTCGCTTGCCGTTGCGGCCGCCTTGCTGATCCTCTACCCGGCCTGGGATGCCGCCGCCAATCTTGTCGACGCAGCGCGGAATGGCGGCCTGGCAAACAACCGCAGCCAGGCAATCAACGTCGCCGTCAGCGCGGTGACGACAGCTGCCGTGATCGTCGCGCTGACGATGAGCATGAACTGGGTTCTCGGCGTCTTCGGCCTCTGGGCGATCTTTTCCGGCCTGCTGCAGCTTGGAACCGCTGTCCGGCGCTGGAAGACCAATGGCGGCCAGTGGGCGATGATCCTCAGCGGCGGCCAATCCGCTGTGGCAGGCGCCTTCTTCATCGTCCAGGCGCAAATGCCGGAACCGCCGTCAATCGCCAACATTGCCGGCTATGCCGGCCTCGGCGCCTTCTACTTCCTGGTTTCTGCCGTCTGGCGGAGCGTCACGCAGATGCGGCGGAAGCGGGCGTGAGTCGACATGCGCCAATCGCGATGTGACACCGTCGATCAGCGGGGAGCAAGTGCCTAGTCGGGGAATTTGTGATAGTTGCAGGTGTTCATTGAAAACAACGCCACATCATCACCGATTTCGTGGCGCGAAAGCTCCCATTCGAAGGTGTCACGGCCGTCGAAGCCGTAAGATAACGCCATCGCGGTCAACTCCCTGAAAGGCCCTGGGGGATACACGGCGCCGTACACTGTCGCCTCCTTTCCCAGGAATTTGCCTTTGATAACTCTCTTGATCTCCAAATCTGCCCGCACCATCCGCGACGGAAAATTTTCTGTCAGCAACAAACCGGATTCGCCGATCGACAGCGATTTCACGCGCGCCTCAACCACGATCTCCGCTTTCTCCAGCAGTTCGTCCTGAGGAGGGCACCGCGGCAATCCGGCTGCGGGCCTTAGACCCATAACCAATAAAGCAAGAATTGCTGTGAAGCTCAGTCGCATATGCGGGTTCAGGAGCGCTCTCGACATCGGTGTCTTTCCTTATGCATAGGCGTGTCTATTTCGCCTCGATTGCGTGAGGCTGAAACGAAATCCCGGGATCCGGCCAAGACGGCCCCACCCTCCGTCATTCCAGGCCTTCAGCATGGAATCCATGCCCGCGGCTGATTGAGACGAGAGTGGATCTTCGGGTCAAGCCCGAGGAAGACGGAGCGTGGGGTGGCGGCTGGAGCAAGGGCAGCGGCGCATGCGGAGATGATCGGCGACAGCTCACACGGTCGGCGATCTTGTTCTGCCGAAACGCGCAACGGCGGTGTGACCGATATCACCACCTTGTGTAAGTTTTCAAAAAGCGGTTAGCTGCCATCGTTGAGTTGCTTCGTGTGCTGAGACGTGTCCGCATTTCGAGGAAAATCTCGTGCACTGGTCCAAACCCCTACGACTGCATCTCGGCGTTCTGGTCGTCGCATCGCTGCTTTTCACGTCGACGCCGATCATCTGGCTGGCGTTCAGGCAAGGAAGCGATGCTGCGGTCAATGCGGGCGTGCAGCAGATGCGTGAGATGAGCCTGCGGCTGATCGAGGGGTATCGCAATACGCTGCATGGCGGCACCGAGGCGGTGGCGCTCGCTTCTACCCTGCCGCTGCTCGCCTCCCCGCCGCCCCAGGATATCACGGCGAAACAGCAATTCTTTCTGGAGGTTCTGCGAAACGTCCCCAACGCAGCGAGCGTCTACACCGGCTATCCTGACGGCTCGTATCTGCAGGTCATCAACACGCAAAGGCAGGATGTCCGCCGGATCCTCGCAGCACCCGATGGCACGGCTTTCGCGATCCGCACGATCGCACGCAGACAAGGCCCGGACGTCATATCGACAATTCGCTTCCTCGACCCCCAGGCAAGGCCGATCGCCGAGCGTGACGTCGACTATGCATCATTCGATCCGCGGCAACGCCCCTGGTACAAATCCGTCATCCAGCATGGCAAGGAAGTATCCGTCGGACCCTATGTTGCGGGAACGCTGCAGCTTCCAACGCTGACGATCGCAGCACCGATGAGAGACGACGGTCAGGTTGTCGTCGGCATCAACATCCACCTGATGACTGTCAGCCGCCTGCTGGATGCGCAGGAGATTTCGCCGCGGGCGCGCGCCTACATCATCGATGATGCCGATGATCTGATCGCCCATTCCGACCCGGCAATCATGAACAGGCTTCTCGGCATATGGTCGAAAAATGCCGATGGCGCCGTTGCCGTCGATACGACGACAGACAGTTACGACACAAGCCTCGAAACGGTGGCGAGGCTCAGGCGGGATCCGGCCTTTGCAGATGGCGGCGTGGTGCGGATCGATTTCGATGGCGAACGCCAGATCCTGCAGATCGCCCCCGTCAACGTGTCCGGTCTGTTCAAGGGAAGCGTTGCCGCAATCGTCGTGCCGCTGGAAGATCTGGTGGCTGAGGCCAATCGGCTGCTCATGCACAATCTCCTGATTGCCAGCGCATTCGTGATCGCGGGCCTTGCTGCATCGGTGCTGCTGTCCCGCATGGTCAGCCGCTCCCTCTATCGCCTCGCCGACGAGGCGCGCAGGATCGGCGATCTCGACGTCGGCGAGAAAGGCGTCTCTCATTCCTTCATAACGGAGATCAACACGCTGGCGAGCGCGCTGGCGGCAAGCCGCCACGCCATCAGCCAGTTTGCCCTTTATGTTCCGCGGGAAGTCGTCAGGCGGATCATCGATCCCAAGGGAAGAACCGCCGTCAAGGCGCAGCGGCAGGATGTGACCGCGCTCTTCACCGACATCAGAGACTTCACCACCATATCCGAGCAACATTCGCCCGAGGACGTGGTCGATACACTCTCGGCCTATTTCGAACTCTTGAACACCATCGCCGAGCGCCATGGCGGGACTGTCGTGCAATATCTCGGCGATTCCATTTTCGTCATGTGGAACGCCCCAGTTCCGGATGCCAGACATGCCGAAAACGGCTGCCGATGCGCCCTTGCCATGAAAGCGGCGGTCGACGACTTGAATGAAGCCAACCGCCGGAATGGCCGTCCCGCGCTCATCACGCGATTTGGATTGCACACCGGCCCGGCGGTCGTCGGCAGTTTCGGCGCGATTTCGCGGCAGCAGTACACCGCCATGGGCGATACGATCAATGTCGCCTCACGCTTGGAAGGACTGAACAAGGAATTCAACACCTCGATCCTGGTGAGCGCCGCTATTCACGATGCTGTCGCCGATCGCTTCGCCCTCCGCCCGCTTGGCCTGGTGCTGGTCAAGGGGCGCGCCGAGAAGGTCGATCTATGGGAGCTTGTCGGGGATACCTGAAAGCAACTCCACACTAGAAAGTGGAGAATTTACTGATTACACAAAGTACAAGAGGGCGACAATCAGAGGGGAACGTAATGACGAGCGGAACGGATATTCTTGATGCCGTCGTCATCGGCGCCGGTTGGGCGGGGCTTGGCGTCAGTCATGCGCTGACGCAGCGCGGCTTGCGTCATAGAGTGTTGGAGCGAGGTCGCATCGGTGAGACCTGGCGAACCCAGCGCTGGGACTCCTTTCGGATAAACACACCGAACAGCCAGACGGTCATGCCCGGGGATACCTATGTCGGCCCCGATCCCGACGGTGCAATGACAAGCGGCGAGTTTGTCGCGTTGTTGGAGGACTATGCCGGCCGGCATGGCCTCCCGGTGGAAACCGGTACGCCGGTGACCGACCTTGTAGCGAGCGATGGCCTGTATCGGCTCGCCCTTCCGCACGGCCCCGTGTGGGCGAGGAATGTGGTGATCGCGAGCAGCAACCAGAATTGCCCGGTGCGCCCGCCCTTCTCCACCTTGTTGCCACCCGAAGTCCAACAGATCGACGCATCGGCCTACCGCAATGCATCCGGTCTCGACAGAGGAGCCGTGTTGGTAGTCGGTAGCGCCCAGTCGGGCGGCCAAATCGCCGAGGACCTCGTCCAGGCGGGGCGAACTGTGTTTCTTGCAACGGGCCGAGTCGGCCGGCTGCCCCGAATGTACCGAGGTCGTCACATCAGTGTCTGGCTGGTCCTCACCGGACTGATGGATGTGACGCGCAGGGAACTGCTTCAACAGGGACCCATCCCTGGAAGGGCGCTGCAAGGAGCGCTCCATACGATCAGCCTGCAGTCCCTCAGCGCGCAAGGCGTTGTCTTGCTGGGTCGGCTCACGGGCGTTAACGACGGCCGCCTCTCGTTCAGCGACGATGCGGAAGCGAATGTTCGCCATGCAGACGAGGGCTCCGCCAGACTTCGAAGCCAGATCGACGAGTATATCGCCCGCAACGGGATCGATGCCCCAAGCGCTGAGCCGGACCCGGCGGAGGTGATTGACGCGCTGCTGCCGAATCCACCAGTCCGATCAATTGATCTCGCTGCGCGGGGGATCACAACGGTGATCTGGTGCACCGGGTTCAGAGGCGATTTCGGCTGGGTGCGCGTTCCCAACCTGCTCGATGAACAAGGCCAACCACTGTACGAAAACTGGTTCGCGGGCGTCGCTGGCGTCTATTTTGCCGGCCTGCCTTTCGTGATCTCGAGACGGTCGGGCACAATATTGGCAATCAAGGAGGAAGCAGCCCTGTTGGCCGACGATATCCAGCGTCGTTTGGACAGCTGACGGCGCTCGCCGGGAATGACGGTCCTGTGCGCCGGCAAGACGCTTGTCCGCTTTGACCGACAAGCGGCTCGGCCCATGGCCAGCGCCGTCCTTCGAGGCCCCTTCGGGGCGCTTCAGGATGAGGCTGGAGAAAGGTCGCAGCCCTGTTGCTTGTGCTGCGACGATATTTAGAGCTTTCCCTCTGCCAGCAATTCGCGGGTCCGCTTCAGTGTCGATAGCAGGGCGGCCCTGTAGCCCGTTTCGCCATCGAATTGTGCCTGCTCGGCCTGCTCTTCCGGGCCATTCGGCTCCTTGCCGCGCAGCCCGATGTAGCAGTAGAAGCGCAGCTGCAGCTGACCTGCTTCATCCTCGAAGAGTTCGTTGACGATCGCTCCCTCGCGTGGCCCCGCCGCCTGAAAGAAGGTGACCTTGCTTTGCTGTTCGAGGGTGATGATCTCGCGCAGATCCTGCCCGGCAGTCGTCGCCTCGCGCACGAAATGGGTCGGGCTTTCCTCCACGACATCGCAGCGGGTGCAGAGACCGGCGGGAAGAAAGAGCCGGGCGTCGCGTGCCTTGCGTTCGAGACCTTGCCAGGCCTCAGCGCGCGTCAAAGGGGTTTCGCCTTCCGGGTTCACCGGAACTGTGGCGGTCGAATAGATCATGGTGATCGTCCTTTTGAGATCCCTGTTGCTGCCTCAGGCGGAGGCAACGGTTTCCGAGGCGAAGGCGGAATAGGACCGCAGCGGGCGTCCGAGCAGCTTTGTCAGGCGCTCGACATCGCCGGCCTCAGGCAGCATCCCGTCGGTCAGGAAGCGCTCGCCCATCAGCCGCATGTCGTAGGCCATCCAGGCGGGCATGAACTGCTTGAGATTCTGCTCGAAGCCCTCGGTATTGTCGCCGCCGTAGTGGATCGGACGGGCGAGCACGTCTGACCAGATGGCGGCGATATCGGCTCCGGTCAGTGTCTCCGGGCCGACGAGGTTGATCCTCTCGAGCGCCAGCGGCTCCGCAGCCTGTTGCCGGCGCAGCAGCTCAAGGGCGGCGATCTCGGCGATATCGCGAACGTCGATCATGGCGAGACCTTTGGACCCGATCGGCATCGGGTAGGCGCCGTAGCCGGTGATGACGTCTTTGACCATCAAATCGTTCTGGATGAAGTAGGCCGGGCGCAGGATCGTCGCCTTGAAACCCATCTGCTCGATCATCCGCTCGACGCCGAACTTTCCGGCGAAATGCGGCACGTTGACGTAGACGTCGGCATGGATCACCGAGAGATAGACGATCCGCTCGATGCCGGCCGATCGGGCGACATTCAGCGCGATCAGAGCCTGGGTGAATTCGTCCGGTACCACGGCATTGAGCAGGAACAGGGTCGACACGCCTGACATGGCGTTGCGCAGGGAGTCGACGTCGAGGAAGTCGCCTTGGGCGACGCTGACGCCAGCCGGGAATTCGGCTTTCGACGGGTCGCGGACAAGGGCACGGACATCGGCGGCGCGCTTGACGAGGTGTTCGACGACTTGGCGGCCAACATTGCCTGTGGCGCCGGTGACGAGAATGGTCATGGTCTTTCTCCGTGTTGGGTTGCTTGACACGGCGAATATGTGTGGTTCACTGGTAGTCCGATAGACGGATATTTTGGACGCGCCGTCTCGCTGGTGGAACACTGATGGATCTTCTTGCGCTTGCCGATTTCAATCTCGTTGCCCGCCATGGTGGCTTCGGCAAAGCGGCTAGGGCGACCGGTCGGCCGAAGGCAACCCTGTCGCGGCGTGTCGCCGAGTTGGAAAGCAGCCTCGATCTGCGGCTGTTTGAACGGGGTGCGCGTAACCTGAAGCTTACCGAGGAAGGGCGGGCGCTCTTCGAGCGGACGGGGGCGTTGCTTGCCGAACTGGACGAGACGGCGTCGGCGATTGCGTCCGGCGGTTAGAAACCCAAGGGCAGATTGCGGATCAGCGCACCTCTGCATTTTTCCCAGACCGCAATGGGAAGGATCGCCGCCGGCTTTGCCCTCAAATATCCGGAGGTGAGGCTTGAGGTGACGAGTGAGGACCGGCCTGTCGATATGATCGAGGAGGGCTACGATCTGGTCATCCGGGTCAATCCGGATCCCGACGAAAGCCTGGTCGGACGGGTGTTTCTCCGTGACCGGCTGGTGGTGGTGGCAAGCCCCGATCTTCCCCGCCCGACCGGCGGACACGCCGCTCCCGGCGTCATGCGCGGCGCAGGCGATCGGCAAACATGGCAGGTGAAGACAGAAGGCGGCCGGTCGACGATCAGGATCGAACCTGTGCTCACCTTGGCGACGCTCATCATGGTCCGGGATGCAGTGCGCGCCGGCGTCGGTGCGGGACGCCTTCCCATTTCGCTGGTAAGCCACGACCTGGCTGATGGCACTCTGGTCAATTGGGGAGATATCGACGGCCCCGAAATCGCTCTCTGGACGCTCTACCCGTCACGGCGGCTGCTCAGCGCGCGCGTCTCGGCGTTCCTGGACTTTCTCAAACAGGCCTTCCCCAATGGGACGGCCGACGAACTGGCCGCCTATATCGGCAGGTGATAACCGCGCTTTGCCGGTGTGGCGGGTCTGGCCTAGGACCGATCGACAATACGCCTACCGGCATTTGTCGAGCGCTGAGCAATCATCCGAATTCAGAAGCTCCATTTCTAAACCCATGCAGATATTCCCGTCTAATCGGATGATCTGGTGGGGCTTATATCACTAACCGCCAACATGAGCCGCAAAGAGCGGGGTCATCGCTTTCGACGTCAAAAGGGCGTTTCGCGAAGCGACGCCCATTTGGTCGCGGTCAATCAGGAGACTGATCATGAATAAGCAAAGACGGATCGAGCTGAGTATCGGACGACGAGATTTTGTGGTGGGGGCGGCCGTCACTGGAGCAACCCTGCCGCTCGGATCAATGGCCCGGGCCGCGACCTCGGATACGTCAACCACGCAGACAGGATCGATTATGGAAACGCGTAGACTGGGAACTCTGGAGGTGTCGGAAATCGGCGCCGGCGCCATGAGCATCAGTGGCACCTACGGCCCACCGGCCGATATTGCCCAAGGCATCCAAACTTTGCGCACCGCACATGATAACGGCGTGACCTTCTTCGACACAGCCGAAGTCTACGGGCCTCATACAAACGAAGAGTTGTTGGGTGAAGCCTTGGCACCCATCCGCGACAAGGTGAAGATCGCCACCAAATTCGGCTTCGCCCTCGACGGCACGACCGCTCGGGACAGCCGGCCGGAACGCATCAAGCGAGTTGCCGAAGCATCGCTGAAGCGCCTCAAGACAGATCGCATCGATCTGTTCTATCAGCATCGCGTCGACAGGAACGTGCCGATCGAGGACGGGCAGGCGCCGTCAAGGACCTGATCCGGGAAGGCAAGGTGCTGCATTTCGGTTTGTCTGAAGCGAGCGCAAAAACCATTCGGCGGGCCCATGCCGTGCAGGCGGTCACGGCTGTGCAGACGGAATACTCTATGATGGAGCGCGGTCCTGAAACGAGCGGTGTCCTGGCGACATGTGAGGAACTCGGGATCGGCTTCGTGCCGTGGGGGCCGCTCGGGATGGGGTATCTGACCGGCAGGATCGACAGCAAGACCAAGTTCGATCCGGAAACGGACCTTCGCGCGAACTTTGAACGCTTTAGCGCGGAAAACATGGCGGCGAATATGCCGATCGTTACCTTCCTGAGGCAGTTCGCGGCGAAAAAGGGCGTCACACCTTCTGCGGTCGCGCTGGCATGGCTGCGAGCACAGAAGCCCTTTATCGTGCCGATCCCCGGCACCCGCAACATCGACCACCTGGTTGAAAATCTCGGGGCGCTGCGTGTCGAATTGACGCCTGAAGATCTGGCCGAGATCAATGCCGTGCTCTCCACCATCATGGTGCATGGCGGGCGCATGAGCCCGATGTTTATGGAATCGGTCGACGTCGAAGCCTGATCTTCCGGAACGGCGGGCGCTTCAGCGGCGCCCGCCGGCATTTCCGAAGCCGCCATCCGTCACAATTCCCATATCCAGAAAGGATCCCCATGCCGTCGTTCCGTTCGGTCCTTCTAGCCCTGCTTGGGGCCGCTCTGCTCCTGGCATCCGGCCTTGCCTCCGCAGCCGCCAACCGCGCGACCTTCCCGAAAGATTTCAAGCAGATGGTCATGTATGGAGATTACAGGCGCGGCTCAGGTGGCGAGCTGGCCTATGCCCTGAGGGAAACGATCGACATCGCGAAGGCAGGCCAGCCGTTACCGCCGGGCACCAGGCTTGTACTGGAGATCTATGACGCCGGTGCCCTAACCGGCTATTTCGTGATGGAAAAGGGCGTGGATTGGGGCCTCGAAGTCGAGGAGGAGAAGCGCACCGGTGACTGGCATTTCCAGCAGTTCGATACCAACGGCCAGGTCAACCGCACTTCGATCGCGGAACGTTGCGAGGCCTGCCACCAGGGGCAGGAAAGCAATGATTTCATGTTCACCCGCGATCGCATGGAAGCGTATCTGCCCTGATGCCGCTTCAGGTTCGCCTGCTCATGAACGCCGTGGCGGGTGGTCTGCTATTGGCTGCCCTGGCCTATGATTGGCTGGGCAACCTTGCCCATGAACTGATCGGCACGGCCATGTTCGCGCTGCTGATCTTCCACAACACCTTCAATCGCCGCTGGTACGGCTCGACTGCCCGCAAGGGTGGCCGGAATCTGCGCGGCTGGCTCAACATCGTCACCATCGGCGCACTCGCGGCCACAGTGTTAAGCCTGCTGGTCACCAGCTTGATCATTTCGCGCTCGTTCGGGGCACGTCAGCTGCACGCCCAGGCCGCCTACTGGACGCTGGTGATCGTCGCAGTCCACATCGGCATGCGCTGGGCCATGATCATGGCCTCGATGCGCGCCTGGCTGCGACTTCGCGCCCCCAGCGTCGGCAGGACTTGGATCCTCCGCGCCCTGGCACTGGCCGTAGCCGCCTACGGCGTCCACAGCTGGATGGTAATGGGTACCGGGTCGCGCCTTATGGCCGAAATGACCCTTAATCTCTGGAATTTCGAAGAAGCGGCATTGCGGTTCTTTTTGCACCAGGGCGCCATTGTTGCGCTGTTCGTCTGCCTCGGGCACTACGCAACCAGCCTCATGCAATTACGCCGGAAAGGCTCACGCTGAGCGGCATTCCGTCACAAATGACGGGTCGCGATTTCGATTCCCATCAAGATATGGCCGCTTCTGGCGGATACCGCTGACAAAGGCGCGTCGCAGGTGATGACCGCCTTTGCCGGCCTCATGGATGAGCCCCGCGTTGCATGATTCATAGAGCGCGCACCGGCTCATATGAGATGACGGAGGGTGGGCGCGTGCTTTCGCCGCGACCCCACCGTCGAAGAAAAGCCTTCCTGCGAAATTCCTCGAATCAAAGTCTATTTTAGGGTAAAATTAACCAGTGCATTGAGAGGGCTGAAACGTCCTTGCGCGCCGCATGCGTCGCGCAGCGCTTACGAAGGAAAGATGAGCCAATGAAAAGGTTAGCAATCGTTATCCTGTCGCTGGTGACGGCGGTGACGAGCGTCCCGCCGGCCGTGGCGTTTCCGACCATTGCCGTGCCGAAGATCGAAGCCTCGGAGGCGCAGCCGGTCCAGTACAGAAATTATCGCGGCGGCTACCGCGGTGGATACCGAGGCGGCTATCGAGGCTACCGTGGGGGTGGATACCACAACGACGATTGGGCTTGGGCACTCGGCGGGCTCGCGACCGGCGCAATCATCGGCGGAATGCTGGCGGCGCCGAGATATTATGGCCCAAGCTACTACGGTCAGGGCTACTACGGTCAGGGCTACTACGACCGGGGCTACTACGGATCGGCCTATTACGGTGCTCCGCGCTACTACGGCTCGACCATTTACCGTCCGCGCTACTACGCGCCGCGCTATTACCGCCCGGTCTATAATGGCGGCAACGGACATACGAGCTGGTGCTATGCGCGCTACCGGTCTTACCGGGCTTACGACAACACGTTCCAGCCCTACAACGGTCCGCGACGGGCGTGCGTCTCGCCCTACTGACGATTGCGGTCGTGGTTGGCGACCCCCGCATTGGGCCGACAGGTGGCCCAATGCGCGGAAGCACCAACAGCGGACAGCAGCAGATCAACGAGCGCTTCGGGTGATCTCCATCACGAGCTCTTTGTATTTGTCCGTCCGGTAGATTCCCCGCACCCGGCAGCCGCGCATGACTTCATGGTCTTCGCGGTTGTCCGGGTTCGATCGCATGAACGCAACAATCACGTCGTTCGGCTCCCTCCATTGGTCCCTATCCGCGGCGCCGGCGCGGGCACGGCAAAACCCGCCCCACCCTCCGTCATCCCAGGCCTTGAGCCTGGGATCCATGCCTGCCGCCGGTGGAGGCGAGAGTGTGGATCCTCGGGTCAAGCCCGAGGAGGACGGAGCGTGGGGTGAGCTTGGAGCAAGAACAGCGACGCATCCCGACATGATCGGCGACCAGGCAACCGTGGAAAACATTACGGAGACCAGGGCTATGAGCGCATGCCACATTGAACAGCTTCCATGTCTCAATGCAGAAGATTTGACATCAGCGGGGACGACCAGCGTAGCGGGGGTTTCGTCGATCTTTGGAACAACGCCCCATCTCCGCGGGCAGGATTACGGCCTATCGTAGAGTGTTTAATTGGGCGCGTTGTGCTGATCGCGGAGACAATAATCTCCGCGTCCAGCCCCGTCGTTCACAAGCCGGCGTCTCAGGCGGCAGAGAACTTCTGGACGGCTGTAACGTCGAAATAATCCCGCCACTCGACAATCTTGTCACCTTCGATCTCGAAAATGCCCATGATCATCACGCGTCCGATTTCGCTGCCGTCGGCACGCTCGAACCTGTCGAGCCTTTCGGTGAGAACGCGAGATCCGTCGGCGGCAATCGCGAGCATGTCGATATGGACCGTCGAGATGCCCAACGACGTCTCCAGTCCGTCGATCATGGCGATAGCCTCTTCGACGCCGTTCGTGACTGAAACGCCTTCGTTGACCCAGCGCGTGTTGGGTGTGAACCAGCGACGGACGGCTGGCCTTCCGCCGTCTTCCAAGAATGTGGAGCAAAAAGCCGAAACAGTTTCGGTTGGGGTGGGCATGGCAGTTCCTTTCTGGATGAGTTCGAAGCCTCAACGGCCTCTGTGTTCAGCCTGAAGATAGGCCTTGAATCGCGCCGCCACGATGCCAGATCTTCCGCTATGATTGCCTGATTTTCCGGAATGATTGATAATTCTGGGCAATCGAGTTAAAGGTGCCATGATGAGCGAACTCGACAAAATTCGCGCCATGGCGGTGCGCCACGCGGGCCGTCAGAGTCCTCAACTGCCGAGACTGTTCGCTTACACCCTCGACCATACAACCGAGATCGACCCGCTGATCTACGATCCTGCGGCGTCCCTGGTGATCCAGGGAACTCAGCGCATGTTTATCGGCGACAAGATGTTTGAATACGGCCCTGGCCAAAGCATGATCGTCGCGGCTGAGATCGCTGCGTTGGGTCAGATCTGTGAGGCATCTGAGGATCAACCGTTTCTCGCGATCGGTCTGTTTTTGGACCCAGCCCTGCTGTCGGATCTCGTACTTGAAATGGCAGCGATACCAGAGCTGCCGATTGAATCGGGATACGGCGTCAGCACCGCGAGCGCATCGCTTCTGGGCGCTTGGGAAAGACTGCTGGAACTACTCGATCGCCCAACCGAAATCCCGGTCATGGCTCAGTCTCTGGAGCACGAGCTCATGTTTCGGCTGCTGATGGGACCGCACGGCGGCCTGCTCCGTCAGATTGCCGGATCTGACTCGCGCCTGATGCACATCCGAAAGGCCATGGCCTGGATCCGCGACCATTACACCGAGCGCCTCAATTTCAAGGCGGTCGCTGCGCTCGCCGGCATGAGCGTATCCGTGTTTTACGATCGCTTTAAAGCCGTTGCCGCCGTCAGCCCGCTTCAGTATCAGAAATATATCCGGCTCCACGAGGCCCGCCGTCGCATGATCGCGAACCAGGTGAGTGCAGCCGAGGTGGGATTTGCGGTCGGCTATGAGAGCGCCTCGCAATTCAGCCGTGAGTACAAGCGTCTCTTCGGAGCGCCGCCCGGTCAAGATACCGAGAGAGCGAAGGCAGGCTTGGGGGGCTTCAATCCGCCAAGATCGCTTGGTGCTCGACCAGATGTTGCTTGAAACGGTGACTGTAGTCCCGACCCACGGCCGCGACGACGCTCTCTCGTAATGCCAAAGCCTCACGCCATAGGGATACGCGTGGGAGACCCTGAAATATCATCTGCGTCACGGTCGGGTTGATGAGGTCGAAATACCGGAACAGAGGCGCGAACACCGCATCGACCATGCTGAACGTCGATCCAGAGAAGTTGGCCCCCCTGGCCAAGCACATCTTCGAGCCTCTCTAGCCGGTTTCGGAACGCTGCCCGCTTGGCGTCTGCGGTCGTGCGATCCTTGGCGTTTAGGAATTGCCAGGCTTCGGCTAGAGTCGCCGTGCCGTATTCGATCCACGCGCGCTGTTAAGCGCGACAGCGCATCCTCAGAGTAGAGCTTGCCGCCGCCCTGCGTCTCTTCGAGATATTCGCAGATCACCATGCTTTCGAACAGCATTGCGTCCCTGTCATCCGCCATGATGCCGAAAAGCGTGAGCGGTTTTCGGACGACTTCATGCTCTAGGAGCCGTGGACTCTTGGGATTCCCAAAGCTGAGCAAATCAGATTCAAGACTGTCTTTTGGAGGCAGTCATGGGTGTTTTGGACCGTTTAATTCTTCGGGATGACCAGT
>NZ_JABFCN010000010.1 GCF_013087515.1 Rhizobium sophorae
CATCACTCTTGAAAATGGTCTGGGTGATCGCGCCGCGATTACCCCATGTTTTGCGATAAAGACATGCGGAAAAGCAAAGACCTAAAGCGTGGCAAGCGAATCCGAAGGATCGCGACGCGCTTTAGGATATAGTGTGGCGACCGAAATCGCTTGCACGCGGCATCACGCTCCAGCGATGCCAATATCGGCGGAAAGAGATCTGCTTGTCAGGCGGCGATCGCGCGGTTTCCGAAAACGGCGGTCAGGATCTTGCGATCGAACGGCTTCAGCAGGAAGTCGGTGGCACCGGCCCGTTTGCCCGCCATCAGTTTCTTCAGATCCGCCTCGACGACGCAGTAATAGATCTTGACCTCCTTGCCGCCGTCCATGGCACGGATGGCAGCGATGAGGTCGAGGGCGCCTTCCATGCCGGAATCGACGATCAGATATTCCGGCAGCTCCGCCTGGCAGCGCTGCAGCGCCTCGCCGGCGTTGGAGGCCTCGCTGACGAGAAAGTCGAGTTCGGAGAGAATGCGCTTGCCGACCTTGCGGACGATGTCCGAATTATCGGTGATCATGAACCTTTGCATGGCCGCTCCTTTGCCCCCGCATTCGTCGCAGCAAGAGGCCTCTTACAACCCTGGAGAATAGGTCCATCAGGCTAACGAATCGTTACCGGACGGGGCGCCGACACAGGTCCGCGCTCGAAATCAGGCTGCCGCAGCCACTGCCGTGAACACCAGTTCGTCGGCGCTGGCGCTATGATCAAGCGTCATTCCGCACTCCTGCGCCAGAAGCACGGTGTAATAGGGCTGGATCGAATGGGCATCGATCGCCTCCTCGATAGTGCCGGTCGATATCTCGACGAACTTCGGCGGCAAGCGCATCAGTTTGCCTTTGGCCGTGAGCTTGAACTTCGCATCAAACTCGGGATTTTCGAGTGTTACCTCGAGCACGCCGCCGCGCGGAATGGCGGAATAGGCAACGAGGAAGAGATTGAGCAGCAGCTTGACGCGGTTCTTGGCGACGATAGCGCGCGGTCCGTTCCAGATCACCTCGGTCTTCTTCTCGGCGACGGCGAAATCCTTGGCTGCACGCTCGGCCTCACCGGTGTCGATCGAGGCGCCGACGGAACCCGACGCGCCGAAGGCGAGACGTGCGAATTTCAGGCGGACGGAAGCGTTGAGCGCGCTGGTGCGGATCAGGTCCATCGCATCTGAATCGGCGCCGCCTTCATCCAGGAGTTCCAGTCCGTTATTGATCGCGCCGACCGGCGAGATGACATCGTGGCAAACGCGGCTGCAAAGAAGCGCGGCCAGGTCCGGGCCGGACAGGGTGAGATTGGGGTTCTTGGACATCATTGTCTCCTGATGGGCGGCAATTTCATTGCGCCCGGAATATGCTTCATCAAAATTGCGCGAAGTTTGCGATCGTACTCGGTGCCATAATGACACCATATTTGGTAAACCGATTGTTAAGATCATCGGCGCAAAATGCACCAATCGCCGCGAGCGGTTGCCCGCTCTCAGCCAAACGACGAACGGATGACACCATGCGCCCTCGATTTCCGCACCGATTCATCGGCTTCTGCAGGTTACTTTCGGCCCTCATCTTCTCCTCGCTGATGGTTGCCGGCCCGGCCGCCGCCCAAGACAACGGTCAGTACACGATGCAGGAAATCGTCGACGCCGGCCACTCCTTCTTCGGCTCTGCCAGCGGCGGACTTGCCAAGGTCGTCGAGAGTGCCTTCCAGAAATACGGTCTGCCGAACGGCTATATCCTCGGGCAGGAAGGCGGCGGCGCCTTCATCGCCGGCCTTACCTATGGCGAAGGCCAGCTGAACACCAAGAACGCCGGCGAACATAACCTCTACTGGCAGGGGCCTTCGCTCGGCCTCGATTACGGCGGCCAGGGCTCGCGCGTGATGATGTTGGTCTACGACCTGCCCTCCGTCAACGGCATCTATGCCCGCTTCGGCGGCGTCAGCGGCTCGGCCTATGTGATCGCCGGCTTCGGCATGACGCTGCTCAAGAACAACGACGTGCTGGTCGTGCCGATCCGCACCGGCGTCGGTGCTCGCCTCGGCGTCAATGTCGGCTATCTCAAGATCACCCAGGCGCCGACCTGGAACCCCTTCTGAGGCCGCAAAGCCGCCGGAATCTGCCGCCGTCCCCACCGGCGGCCTTGCCATGCGCGTCACGCGTGCTTAATCATCGCGGCTGACCTCGTATCAACCTTCTTACCGATGGCCACGCCGTGATCGAATATGCTCTCTTGTTCGGATTGGGCTTCCTGACCGCGGCCTTCCTCGTCTTTCTGGTCTCGCCCGCCGTTCACCGCCGCATTGTCTGGTATACCGAGAACCGGCTGAAAGCGACGATGCCGCTGAGCCCGCAGGAGGTTCGCGCCCAGAAAGACATGGTGCGCGCGCTCTATGCCGCCGAAAACGCCCGCACCACCCAGGACCTTCTGCGTGAGCGCGAGAAGTCCCTGTCGTTCCAGCTTCGCCACGACGCCCTCGCCGTCGATGCCGGCAGGCTTGCCGCCGAGATCGGCGAACTGCAGGCCCAGATCGGCGAGATGCATATCGAGGCGGCCGACCAGCGCTCGCATCTGCGCAAGGACGAGAACTACATCAGCCAGTTGAAGACCAATCTGCATATTGCCGAGCAGTCCGCTGCCAACAAGGAGAGCGAACTGGCGGCGATGCGGACGCGGCTGAGCAAGCTCGGTGAACAGGCCGATGGGCTGAGAATAGACCTGGCCGCGCGCGAGACCGAGGCGGAGAGCCTGAAATTCCGTGTCAACGCGCTGCGCGACGAACGCGACACACTGCGCCAGGACGTCAGCCTGCTGCAGAAGCGCGCCAAGGATGCCGAACAGAAACTGACGCAGCAGCAGCATATGGTGATCCGCCTGGAGGATAAGGCCGCCCGCGAGAGCGCAGCCGCCACAGAAAAGGAAAACCTGGTCGCTCGCCGCCAGCAGGAGATCGTCAAGTTGAAGGAGCAGTTGAAGGCCGCCAACGCCGAGATCCGCAAGGTCAACCGGGTGCTGCGCGACGCCGGCCTTGCCGGGATGGTCGCGGAGCTACCGGCGGAAATGACGGCCGAAGACATGACCGCGTCCGCGCTCGACACCGCCATCGTCACGGCTGAAATCGGCGAAGATGTCCGCAAACGCAGCGCCGCCCTGGCCGAGCGCCTGCAAAAGACAAAAGCCGTAGCCGGACGAGATGGTGCGATCCGCGAGGAGATCGCCTCGATCGCCGCCAATATGGTGGCGCTGACCGCCCTGAACGAGGGTCCCTCCTCGCCGATCCGCACGCTGCTCGTCGAAGCTGCGGAAAAGAACCCGAACGATCGTGTCAGCCTTGCCGACAGGGTAACCGCGATCCTCGCCGATCCCCCGCGCGCCTGATAGGACGCGCGAGAGGATGTGCGTTAGACCCGGCCCATTGCGGAAGCCATGGAAAACAGCGCGATCCCCGTCGCCGTCGCGGCATTTAGGCTATCGAGTTCCTCCGACTGTGGAATGCGCGCGCTCTGGAACCGCGCAAGCAGCGCCTCCGGCAACCCCTCGCCTTCGGTACCGACGACGAGCGCCATGCGCGTCGAGACCGGAATGGCGCGGATATCGGTCTTGCCGTGCGGTGAAAGCGTCCAGATGGTAAAACCCCGTTCGGCAAGCGCCACGAGGACATCGAGCGCCTTGCCGCCACGGCGGTGCGGAACGCTCAGCACCGAACCGACCGAGACACGCAGCGCCTTGCGGTAGAGTGGATCACAGGAGGTTTCGTCGAGCAGCACAGCATCCGCCCGGAAGGCGGCCGCATTGCGGAACATCGAGCCGGCATTGTCGTGATTGGAAATGCCGCAGCCGACGAGCACCAGCGCCCGTTCCGGCAGCGCGTCGAGAAGCGCCGCCTCCTCGCGGTCCAGTCGCCGGCCGAGCGCGAGAACGCCCCGATGCAGATGAAAACCGACGACGCCATCGAGCACATCCGCCCCGGCGACATAGACCGGCACATCGGCCGGAAACCGCTCCAGGATGGGCAGCACGCCCTCGACGCGGTTGCGCAGCAGCAGGATCTTTTCGGCGAAAAAGCCGCGGCCTGCCGCATGCGCCTCGGCGAGCATGCGCAGCACGACCGTGCCTTCGGCGATGAAGCGGTTCTCTCGGCCTGTCAGGTCGCGCTCGCGGATCTCGCGGAATTCAGCGACGCGCGGATCGTCGGCGCTGTCGATGTCGATCGGGACGGCAGCCATGCCGGCCTCAATTGCCCGTAACAGTGACGTCGGCGACGGTGCGGCCGGTCCTGAGATCGTAGACCAGCGCTTTGTTCTTGCCCTCGACCGTTTCGCCGTAGAACAGGATCTGCCCAGCCGAAAACGATGTGGACTGCACCTTGAAGCCGAGCGGCAGGGAAACGGTTGCCGCAAGCGGCGCATCCGAGGGCACGCCGGAGGCGGTAACAGCGGACGCCGTCTCCTTCGGCTCGCTGTGCATCACCTTGTAGACAACCGCGCCGAAGACCGCCATAAGGCTCACGAACATGATGGCGCCGGAAACGATCTGCAGGCGGACCATCTTGCGCCGGACGCTTTCCATCGCCGGATCAAGGGGCTTCTCTTCCTGGTCGTCTGGCTCGATTGCTGTCATCTGTGCGTCCCGTTCTAAAAAATACGTCGGAGAAGAAGCGTCTTGAGCGACCCCTTTAAACAAGCAGCCGGCAATAGAAAAGTCCTGACCGCCGATGAAACTGCCGAAGGCCGGTTGGACGCCTGGCTGACGGCGCAGGTCGGCGAGGAATTTTCGCGCAGCCGCATCAAGGCGCTGATCAAGGACGGCCAGGTTTTTCTGCGCGGCGAACCCATCACCGACCCGCAGCGCAAGGTGCGCACCGGGGACAGTTTCGAGATCACGCTGCCCGAGCCGGAAGACCCGACGCCGCAGGGCGAGGACATCCCGCTGGATATTCTCCATGAGGACGACGACGTCATCGTCATCTCCAAACCTTCCGGTCTCGTCGTCCATCCCGGATCCGGCAACTGGACCGGGACGCTGGTCAACGCGCTGATCCACCATTGCAGCGATACGCTTTCCGGCATTGGCGGCGTGCGCCGCCCCGGCATCGTCCACCGTCTCGACAAGGACACGACAGGCGTCATGGTCGTCGCCAAGAACGACATTGCCCATCGCCACCTGTCGCTGCAATTTGCCGACCATGGCCGCACAACCCCGCTTGAGCGGGCCTATCAGGCAGTCGTCTGGGGCCGGCCGCGCTCGCTGTCGGGCACGGTCGACGCGCCGCTCGGCCGCGCCACCGGCGACCGCACGCGCCGTGCCGTCAAACGCCCCGACAGTCAGGACGCCGACGAGGCGATCACGCATTACCAAGTGATCGAGCGCTTCCATGAGAAGCCGGACGCAACCGCGCTCGCCTCGCTGGTCGAGTGCCGCCTTGAGACCGGCCGCACCCATCAGATCCGTGTCCACATGGCCCATATCGGCCATCCGCTGCTCGGCGACACCGTTTACGGCGCCGGCTTCAAGACCAAGGCCAATATCCTGCCTGAAGAGATCCGCAAGGTCGTCAATGGTTTCGGCCGTCAGGCGCTGCATGCCTTCATGCTGCAGTTCGAGCATCCCCGCACCGGCGAAATCATGCATTTCGAGGTGCCGCTACCGGATGATATGGTCGAATTGGTCGAAGCGCTGCGGCGATAAAGCCGGGCTCCGAATGCCGCCTGCCCAACTCACACCTGCGTGAGCGGCACCTTGAACCGCCGTTTCGCCACACTTATCTGTATATTGACTTAGTGCGGGCTCGTAGTAGAGCCGCACGTCCCGGTTTGCCTTTTCTAACGCGAGGATGCGTTGCCATCGGGAACCGGAATTCACTTTAGGAGGGTGCACTATGGCCCGAAATACCTTGCCGTCCATTACCGCCGGTGAAGCCGGTCTCAATCGTTACCTCGACGAAATCCGCAAGTTCCCGATGCTGGAACCGCAGCAGGAATACATGCTCGCCAAGCGTTATGCCGAGCATGGTGACCGCGATGCCGCCCACAAGCTCGTCACCAGCCATCTTCGCCTCGTCGCGAAGATCGCGATGGGTTATCGCGGCTACGGCCTGCCGATCGGCGAAGTCGTCTCCGAAGGCAATGTCGGCCTGATGCAGGCCGTCAAGAAGTTCGATGCCGAGCGCGGCTTCCGCCTCGCCACCTACGCCATGTGGTGGATCAAGGCTTCGATCCAGGAATATATCCTGCGTTCGTGGTCGCTGGTGAAGATGGGCACGACCGCCAACCAGAAGCGCCTGTTCTTCAATCTGCGCCGGCTGAAAGGCCGCATCCAGGCAATCGATGATGGCGACCTGAAGCCGGAGCACGTCTCGGAGATCGCCACCAAGCTGAACGTCTCGGAGGAGGAGGTCATTTCGATGAACCGCCGCCTCTCCGGCGACGCCTCGCTGAACGCACCGATCAAGGCAGCCGAAGGTGACGGCGGCCAATGGCAGGATTGGCTGGTGGATGACCATGACAGCCAGGAAGACGTGCTGATCGAACAGGATGAGCTCGACACCCGCCGGCGCATGCTGGCGAAAGCGATGAGCGTGCTGAACGAACGCGAACGCCGCATCTTCGAGGCTCGCCGTCTCGCCGAGGATCCTGTGACCCTGGAAGACCTTTCGACGGAATTCGACATCAGCCGCGAACGCGTTCGCCAGATCGAGGTCCGCGCCTTCGAAAAGGTGCAGGACGCCGTCCGCAAAGAAGCCCTGGAACGCGCCAAGGCCGTCCGGGTCGTCGAAGCCACGGCATAAACCTGTCGTGTGATATAATTCAAGAAGGCGGGTCCTTGCGGCCCGCCTTTTCTTTTTCATTCATCTTTGTCCGCAGCCTCAGCACCGCGCCAAGATCCGGGAACGCTGACGCTGCCGAACCGTCACTGGCTCGTCGACACATCTCCGAGCGCAGTCCATTCCTTGATCGCGGTATTGAAGGCGTCCGTTCCCGTACCGCCCTTTTCCATCGTCAGCAGCGCGCGGCGGCCGTTGCGGTAGGTGATCGGAATATCGATCCAGTTGCGAGTCGACATCAGGTCGAGATTGGCCTTGCGCGCATCAGGATAGTCGTTGAGCGCGATCATGTGGAAATCGTCGGTAATCTTGGCCGGAACCGCGATCAGCGCGTCACCACGGTCCTGCTCCGTGCGCTTCATCGAGATGCGCTGGACGCTGTCAATGCTGCCGCCTTCAAAATTCGGCGGCACCGAGAAGACGATCTCGACGAGATGGCTTGCCGGCAGCGACGGATCGGAATTGCGCTTGAACGTGACGAGAGCCGAGAGATTGCGCTCGGGAACCGTGACATTGCCCTGAACCGTCGCCTCCTGCCGGCCATCCTGGCCAGCCTCGTGCTGCACGCTCCAGACGACCGATCCCTCGATCGCCGTCGGCGAGCTCTGGCCGATGCGCTCCTCATAGAGGAACATCTTTTGCGACGAACCGACAGGCGCGGTCTGCGGCGGCGATGCCACCGGGCCGTTCGACGTCCGCGTGTCGGCGGGTGCCGCATCGCCTTGCGCGCTGGCAGGCGGCGTATCGGCTGCCGCGACATTCTGTTCGGCGACCGATTTTCCTTCCGCGGTCGGCGTTCCCGGCACCGTCGCCGGTCCGCTGTCGACCTCGGTTCCATCGGTCAGCAGCCGCTGGGTGAATTTCGAATTGGCCGCAGCGCCGTCATTGTTCACTGACGCTACCTGCGGGTTCGGCTGCACCGGCGCCGCTGGCGTATTCTGCGCTCCTGGCGTGGTTGGCTGGGCTGGCGTCACCGCGCCCGGCTGGGCAGGCGTCGCCGCGCCATCCGGCGGCGTTGCCGCCTCGTTCCTGGTCGCCTGCGACGGTGCCGAGCTGACGAGCCCGTCGACCATCGCCACCAGCGCCTCTCTGTTCGTCCAGCCGGCATAGGCGCCGCCACCGATCAGGATGAGTGCGAAGATGAGCGTGATCACGGTGCCGATACCAAAGCGGCGGCGCTTCGGCTCCATACGGAAGCTCTTGCCCTGCAGCTTGGAGGCAACAATCTGATCGATATCCATCGACGAATTGGAGTCATCGTCATCAGCGGCGACAGAGCCGCGGCGGTCGTAGCCGCGCAGCGCCTTCGCCTCTCGCCAGTCCTCGCTCGGCGCGCCGTTAGCGGGCGCCGGCTTGCCATTGTGCACTTCCGCGAAGATATCGACATCGTCGAAATGAGAGGCAACCGGCGTCTTCTTATTATTGCCAGCCTCAATCGGCGGCAGATCGTCGAAGGCGGCCGTTTCCCAGGAAAAACTTTCCTTGGCGGTCGGCATGACGGCCGCGGGCGCCACTTTCTCGAGGCTCGATATCACCTCCTCGAAGGCGCGCGCCGAAGCATCGGCAGTAATCGGCGCCGGCGCCGTCTCCGAATATTGCCGGAGTTCCTCTTCCGCCCATTCGGTCTCCGCATCCTTGGGCGCCGGAGCCGGCGTTTCGGCAACCGGCTCGGTCCAGACGGGGTCGAAATGCGCCGCAGCTTCGGCCTGCAACGGCTCCTCGCGGCTGTGCTCGACGAACTCCTGCGGACGATCGAAATCGGCGACCGGCTCCACCAGGCGGTTGGATGCGTGGTCTATGCCGCGGGTGATCGGCTGCAACGGCTCGACGGGCTCGTGGGCCTCCGGCTCCTCGCTTTCCACGGCCGCAGGTTCGTCCGCGATCTCGTCGGCTTCCAGGGGATGCTGCTCGTCGGTACGGTCTTCGTCGGCTTGCTCGTCGCGATGCTCGGCAGGTGGCGCTTCCCAACCGTCATGTTCGGCCGGCACTTCTTCGGCAGCGACGTCGCGCGCCTCGCCGGCATGCCATTCCTCGGCCGGCGCTTCCTCCTCCTGCGAGGGATGCCAGTATGTCTCGGCCGGACCGGATGTCTCCGGCAAAACCGGTGTCTCGGCGGAAACAGGGATTTCCGGGGGAACGGATGTTTCAGGTGAAACGAGTGTTTCCTGGGAAAGGGGCTCCTCGGCGGTGACCTCTTCCTCAGCCTCAGCCTCCTCCGGCGCGCCGGCTTCCACCTGATCGGGCTCGTCGGCGGCCTGCGGTTCCGCATAGGCTTCGTAGACCGGCTCCGCGACAGCCGTCTCCGGCGCCGGTTCGCTTTCGTCGGGAACCGCTTGTTCTTCGAAGGATTCCGACACGGCGACGGCCGCAACCGGCTCATCGAGCGGCATCGCCTCGGAGTGTTCGCCTTCCACTTCGCGGATGGCAGCCTCGAGCTTTTCGAGCTGGCGTTGCAGCATGGCTTCCGGCGGACGCGGCTTCATGTTCTCGAGCTGCCGCTGCACTGCGCCGCGGGCACGTTCGTAGACCTTCACCCGCATCTCGGGGGTATTTTCAGCCAGGCCGTCGACGGCCCGCCGAATAACTGCAATAAAATCCGCCATCAGTACTTTCTCAAGAAGTCCGGCACCCTACCGAACCATCCTCCACAGTGACCCGTGAGCTTAATCCTCAAACGGATCGGTCACAAGTATCGTGTCATCCCGCTCCGGGCTGGTGGAAAGGAGCGCGACGGGTGCCCCGATCAGCTCTTCGACCTGGCGAACATATTTGATCGCCTGTGCCGGCAGATCCGCCCAACTGCGGGCGCCGACGGTCGATTCCTTCCATCCCTCCAGGGTGACGTAGATCGGTTCGACCCTAGCTTGCGCTCCCTGGCTTGCGGGAAGATGATCAATCTGTTCACCGTCGAGCATGTAGCCGACGCAGATCTTCAGTTCCTCGAGACCGTCGAGTACGTCGAGCTTGGTGAGCGCGATGCCCGTGATGCCGTTGGTGGCGACCGACTGGCGTACGAGTGCGGCGTCGAACCAGCCGCAGCGCCGCTTGCGTCCGGTCACCACGCCGAACTCATGACCTTTTTCCCCAAGGAACTCACCGATCGCATCCTTCAGCTCCGTCGGGAACGGGCCTTCGCCGACGCGCGTCGTATAGGCCTTGGTGATGCCGAGGATATAGCCGAGCGAGCCGGGTCCCATGCCAGAACCAGCAGCAGCCTGACCGGCCACCGTGTTCGACGAGGTCACGAAAGGATAGGTGCCGTGATCGATGTCGAGCAGAGTGCCTTGCGCGCCTTCGAACAGGATGCGGGAGCCCTTGCGGCGCTCCCTGTCGAGGAAGAGCCAGACCGTATCACGGAAGGGCAGTACCCGATCGGCGATCGAGGTCAGCTCGTCCATGATCGCCTGGTGGCTGACTTCGGCAACGCCAAGGCCGCGGCGAAGCGCATTGTGATGCGTCAGAATACGGTCGACCTTACCGGAAAGACTCTCCAGATCGGCAAGATCCATGACGCGGATGGCGCGGCGGCCGACTTTGTCTTCATAGGCCGGGCCGATGCCGCGGCGTGTCGTACCGATTTTGGTGCCGCTGTTCGACGCCGCATCCTCGCGCATCGCGTCGAGTTCGCGGTGCAGCGACAGGATGAGCGTCGCATTGTCTGCAATGCGCAGATTGTCAGGCGTAACCGTCACGCCCTGCGCCTCCAGCCGGCCGATCTCGGCGATCAGCGCATGCGGATCGACGACGACACCGTTGCCGATGACGGCCATCTTGCCCGGGCGCACGACGCCGGACGGCAGCAGCGAGAGCTTATAGCTCGTGCCGTCGATGACGAGCGTATGGCCGGCATTGTGTCCGCCCTGATAGCGCACAACGATATCCGCACGCTCCGAAAGCCAGTCGACAATCTTGCCCTTGCCTTCGTCACCCCATTGCGAACCGACCACGACTACGTTCGTCATCCAACTCTTCCTGTTACCGGCGCGGAACCGCGCACCTGCTCAAACCCGCGCATCTATAAAGCTTTGTTTTTTGGAAAGCGACCCTGTTGTCACAGCAGATTGGGCTTTTTACGTGACAAATCAGCAGCCGACAGGCTATTTCCCCTCACAAAACGCCGCTCGGCGATCGCGGAAAGACGGGAAGAACGCTCTTGCAAGCCACGGCCTATATCTGCCTCGTTATCGCCACCCTCTGCTGGGGCGGCAACTCCGTCGCCGGCAAACTCGCGCTCGGGCATATCAGCCCGATGATGCTGACCTTCCTGCGCTGGTTCCTCGCCGTGGCGATGATCGCCGCAATTTCAGTACCGCAACTGCGGAAGGACTGGCCGGTAGTGAGAAAGAACCTGCCGCTGCTCCTCTTCTACGGCGTCATCGGCTACACCCTTTTCAACGCCATGCTTTATTCAGCAGTGCAATATACGACTGCGATCAACGTCGCCATCGAGCAGGCCGGCATCCCAATGCTGATCTTCCTGCTGAATTTTATGTTCTTCCGTACCGGCATCTCGCTGGCGCAATGTCTCGGCTTCGGCATGACGCTGATCGGCGTCGCTCTGACCGCCGCGCATGGCGACCTCGCAACGCTGCTGCAACTCAGCCTCAACCGCGGCGACGGGCTGATGCTGATCGCCATTGCCGCCTATTCGGTCTACACGATTTTCCTGCGCTGGAAGCCGCCGCTGGACTGGCGCACGCTGATGGCGGTCCCGGCGCTCGGCGCCATGCTGACCTCGCTGCCGCTGCTCCTTTGGGAGGCGGGCCGCGGTGCCGCGCAGTGGCCGGACCAGGCCGGCTGGGTCATCACTCTCTACACGGCGATCTTCCCGTCGCTGGTGGCGCAGATCCTCTATATCAAGGGCGTCGTGGCCATCGGCGCCAACCGGGCCGGCTTGTTCATCAATCTTGTGCCGGTGTTCGGAACGCTGCTCTCCGTCGCCCTGATCGGCGAGAGGCTGCAGTCCTTCCATGTGATCGCGCTGGTGCTGACCTTGGGCGGCATCGCGATCGCCGAAAAGGGCCGTCCGAAAGCTTCGTCGCCGACCGTGCCCGCATCACCCGTGGATTAAAGCCTTTCCTCGTCAGGAAAGGCTTTAACCGAGCTCCAGCGTCGTCACGCCGAAAACGTGCTTCAGCGGGATGGCCGGTGCCGGTCCGCGATACATGCGTGTCGTCTCGAACACCGGTTGAAGGCCGATGCCTTCGGCAAGCGCAACCGCGTCGCGGTTCTCTGCGGGAATGTCGATGAAGACCGCAGCCCCCTTCGCCTCGGGGATCAATTCGGCAAGCAGCGCCGCGGCGCTGTCGACATCGTTGGCGAAGAGCGGGCCGATCTTGTAGCCCTCGTAGCACCGGCGGATCGTGCCGTAACCGCGAATCTTGTGGCTCTTGCGCACCACCGCCGAACGACGGCCCTTTCGGGCGGTGCACCAGGCAGCGAGAAAGGCATCCCGCGGCTGCGGAAAGATCGCCGAATCATATCGCTGCAGGCCTTCGAGGCGTGAATCCAGCACCGGCTGCGCGACAAGCGTCGAGACCGGCAAGGAAGTAGCGACACCGCCGTAACGAATAGTGGAATAGGCGGGTTCGAAGCCGGCCTTGCGGTAGTTATCCTGCTGTGCTGCGACGCCGTCAAGACCGATCGTGCGGTCTCCCGCGCTGGCGATGCCCGTCGCCCAGATCGCCTTGCCGTAACCCTTGCCGCGAAAATCAGGATGGACGATGTAGAGGCCAAGGAAGGCAAAAGTGTCGCCATATTTGACGACCGAGATCGAGCCGACGGGGACTTCACCGATGGAGCCGACGAAAAATCCCGACGGATCGGCCTCGTTGAATGCAAGCGAATCGTCGAGGCCGGGGTTCCAGCCTTCCTGACGCGCCCATTCGAGCACGAGTTCCAGTTCGCCGGGCCGCATCGAACGAACGGCAAATTCCGAATTCATGCAACTTTCCCAGATTAAATGTCCCGCAAGTCCATCCCGGCAACGGCAAAGCAATTGTCAGGCCCCAGCTCCCGATTGCACCTGCGAACGATGGAGAGCCGCGCTCATGGACTTGACGACGCGTATAATCATTTTTCGATGCAATACAGAAAGCTTCGTTTCCGCATTACCATGAAACAATGCCGTTGCAAGCTCAAGAAAATTACTTGCGCCTCAATTATCTTCCAGCCGATGCGAATAAAAAGCCGCGCCGAAAAGATGCCGCCCTGCCAATTTGAAAGACGAGAGAAGCATTCGTCCGAAATCACCTCCGCAACGCGGCAAAAAACCGGGGGAGCGACGACAGTCGCCCGCGGAAGGATCACCAGCCGTTCAGCTGCCCATCGCCGTCTTCTGCTTTTCGATTCGGCTCGCCGGCGATGAGAAAAGACGCTCTGTCTCGGCCGCCGGTGCGGGATAACCGAACGCATAACCCTGCAGGCCATCGCAGCCGAGCTGCGCCAGCACGACGGCATGCGCCTCGGTCTCGATGCCCTCGGCGATCACCTCGACATCGAGCGCCTTGGCGATTTCCACGATCGAACCCACCACGCGCCGCTGCTCGGCGGAAGTGACGACCTCGGTGACGAGCTGCCGGTCGATCTTTAGCCGCTTCGGTCGCAGCTTGACGAGACCGATCAGCGAAGCATGGCCGGACCCGAAGTCGTCGATCTCGATGTCGATGCCCATCTGTTTAATATCGCCGATATGATCGAGCAGTTTTTCGTCGCTATCGTCGAGGAAAATCGTCTCGACCAGTTCGAAGACGATCACGCCGGGCGGGATATTGAGTTTCCTCAGCTTGTCGAGCAACGCCGGATCGGCAAGGCGCGACGCCGAGATATTGACGGCAATGCGCGGAACCGCAAGGCCGCGCAACAGCCAGAACAGCCGGTCTTCGAGAACGCTTTTGAGGATCGCCGCGTCGATCTCCGCCGCAAGCCCGTGCTCGTCGGCGATCTTCAGGAATATGCCGGGGGCGAGCACGCCCTTCTCGGGATGTTTCCAGCGCGCCAGCGCCTCGAAGCCGATGACTTCCCGGGTTCGGGCGTCGAGCTGCACCTGATAATAAGGAAGGATCTCGCCGCGCTCCAGCCCGAGCTTCAGCTCTTCGGCGAGGCGACGCTTGGCGCGCAGGTCCTCCTGCAATTGCCGCGTGAAGAATTCGACGCGGTTGCGTCCAAGCTTCTTGGCCTGATAGAGCGCCAGATCGGATTCGGCCAGCAGATTGCGCGCCCGCCGATCGCCGCTCCAGGAAACGCCGATCGAGGCGCCGGATTGCAGCATCTCCTGGCCGAAGCGGATCTTCTTCCGCAGCCGGCGCTGGACGTCCTCGGTGATCTGCTTCAGTTCAGTGAGATCGGTGAAATTGACCAGCACGATGACGAATTCATCGCCACCGACACGGGCAACCATGCCATTCGCAGGAATGGCAGCGGTGATGCGAAGGGCCGCGGCCCTGAGAACGGCGTCGCCCGCCGCATGACCGTGGCTGTCGTTGATCTGCTTGAACTGGTCGAGGTCCAGATGCAGAACCGCAAGCGTGGTGATGCTCTTGTTGGCCAGCAGCTCCGCCAGCCGCTTGTCGAGAAGGCGCCGATTCGGCAGACCGGTGAGATAGTCGTGATCGGCGACATGCTCGATGCGCGCATTGCTTTCCTCGAGCGCCAGCGCCCTCGCCTCGGCCACCACCTTCTGCCGTGCGAGTTCCGCATTGAGCATTACGTCGACCGTCACATCCCATTCGGCGCCGATGAAGGAGGGCAGCCCCTCCGCATCGACATAGAAATGCGCGCGCGAACGCAGGTGGCGGATTTCGCCACTCGGCAATACGATCCGGAATTGTGAATTATAGGCGCCCCGCGTCGCGATCGCCTGCTCGAAGTCGCGTTCGGCCCGCTCGCGATCATCGGGATGGATGGCGTTCGACCAAAGCGAGGCCGGCACCAGCCGGCAAGTCTCGCCGGTTTCGTAGAGACGATGCATCTGCGCATCCCACAAGATCCCGTCCTGCTCGATGCTGTGCTCCCAGACACCGATTCGGGATGCATCGAGCGCGAGTTCGAGCCGACGCAGAAGATCCTGAAACTCGTGTTCGGATCGTGTGGCTTTTTTCTCTGGCAACGCGGTCCCAGCCTTAGAAGCTTGCATAACGGCAATATGGTCTCAAGCCGGCATTAATGAAGCCTTGTCCAGATGACCGAACTAGTGACTAGGTGAACTGTTCGTTACGAACTTTCCCCTTTTGGATCAAAGGACTTGCAGTCTGCGGCACCGTCAAGATCAGTGGTTGTGCCGCGGCGGGTTTTTTGCGATCTGGCGGAATTCCGTCGATCCCTCCAGAACCGCGCCGTCCGACAATTGCGTAACCGAGCGGCGATAGATCTGCTGCCATGGCGTCGCATCCGCCGGCACTGGCGGGATGCCGTCGCCCTTGCGCCGTTCGATCTCGGCGTCCTCGACCAGCATGTCGCAGCGCCCGTGGTTGAAGTCGATGCGGATGATATCGCCGGTACGAAGCCAGGCAAGGCCGCCGCCGGCAGCGCTTTCCGGGGAGGCGTTGAGGATCGAGGGACTGTCCGCCGTACCTGATTGGCGGCCGTCGCCGATCGTCGGCAGGCTGCGGATGCCGCGCTTCAGCAGATGATCCGGCGGCTGCATGTTGACGACCTCAGCCGAACCCGGCCAGCCGATCGGCCCGGCGCCGCGGATGACGAGGATGGTATTCTCATCGATGCCGAGTTCGGGTTCGTTGATGCGCTTGTGATAATCCTCAGAACCGTCGAAGACCACCGCCCTGCCCTCGAAGACGCCCTCATGCCCGGGTTCTTGAAGGTAGCGCCGGCGGAAATCCTCCGAGACCACGCTCATTTTCATGATCGCGAAATCGAAGAGATTGCCCTTGAGAACGAGGAAGCCTGCCCGCTCCTTCAGCGGCGCAGCGAACGGCGTGATGACCTCGCGGTCGCGCGCTTGCCTGCCCTCCAGGTTCTCGGCCATCGTCCTGCCCGTCACCGTGCGACAGTTGCCATCGAGCTTTCCGGCCTGCAGCAGTTCCCACATGATCGCCGGCGTACCGCCGGCGCGATGAAAGCGCTCGCCGAGATAGGCGCCCGCAGGCTGGACGTTGGCCAGCAGCGGGATATCGAAACCATACACCTGCCAGTCATCGGGATGAAGTTCGACGCCGGCGTGCTTCGCCATCGCGGCCAGATGCGGCTGCGCGTTGGTCGAGCCGCCGATCGCCGAATTGGTGCGGATCGCATTGAGGAAAGCCTCGCGCGTCAGGATATCCGACGGCTTCATATCCTCGAACACGATTTCGACGGCGCGCCGCCCGGTGCGGTAGGCCATCTGGCCGCGTTCGCGGTAAGCGGCCGGAATGGCGCCGCAGCCGGTCAGCGAAAGGCCGAGCGCCTCGGCCAGCGCATTCATCGTCGAAGCAGTGCCCATCGTATTGCAGTGGCCGACGGAAGGCGCAGAATCGAGCGCAGCCTGAAGAAACTCTTCCCGATCGATCTCGCCTGCCGCATATTTCCGCCGCATCCGCCAGATCACCGTGCCGGAGCCCGCCAGTTCCCCTTCGTGCCAGCCGTCGAGCATCGGGCCGCCGGAGAGCACGATCGCCGGAATATCGACCGTCGAAGCCGCCATGATCGCCGAAGGCGTGGTCTTGTCGCAGCCGGTGGTCAGCACGACACCGTCGAGCGGATAGCCGTAGAGGATTTCGACGAGGCCGAGATAGGCGAGATTGCGGTCGAGTGCGGCTGTCGGGCGCTTGCAATTCTCGAAGATCGGATGGGTCGGAAACTCGATCGGAATGCCGCCGGCATCGCGAATGCCGTCGCGCACACGCTTGGCAAGCTCGACATGCACCCTGTTACAGGGCGTTAGATCACTGCCGCTCTGGGCAATTCCGATGATCGGCTTGCCAGAGCGCAGCTCTTCCGGCGTGATGCCGTAATTCATGAAGCGCTCGAGATAGAGCGCTGCCATATCGATATGATCGGGATTGTCGAACCAGTCTTGCGAACGTAGGCGCCGCTTGGGCGAATGGCTGTCCGTCACTTCTTTCCTCCCGGCCGGGCATTCTTCTCTTCGAGATGGAGGAGCAGGCCGCTGTGATCCTTTTCGCCATTGCCATTGGCGACGAATTCGCTGAATTCGGCATGCACCGCCGAAGTCAGCGGCAGCGTCAACGACAGGGTCTTGGCCGTCTCCATGGCGGCGTTCAGATCCTTCAGCTGGTTACTGGACGAACCGCCTGGCGTAAACTGCCGTTCGACCATGCGCTTGCCGTGCAGTTCGAGGATACGGCTCTCGGCAAAGCCGCCGCGAATGGCGTCCCGGAAGGCCGCCGGCGAGCCGCCGCCCGCTTCGATCAGCATCATCGCTTCGGCGACGGCGCCGATCGTCACCGCGACGATCTGCTGGTTGGCAAGCTTGGCAAGCTGGCCTGCCCCGCTCGGGCCGACGCGGGTCACGCGCCCCATCGGCGCGAAGACATCTTGAAGCCCGTCGATCACCCCGTTGTCGCCGCCCGCCATGATCGCCAGCGTACCGGCTTGCGCCCCGACGACGCCGCCGGATACCGGCGCGTCGACATGCTGGATGCCGCGGTCGGCAAGCCGCGTGGAATGATCGCGGGCGAAATGCGGGGCGATCGAACTCATGTCAATGACCGTTGTGCCAAGCGCCATCGCATTGGCTGCTCCGCGGTCGAACAACACGTCCTCCACCGCCTCGGCGTTGGTGAGCATGGTGATGACGACGTCGGCGCCGGAAACGGCATCCGCCGGTGTTTTCGCGCAGATTGCGCCGTCTCCTGCAAGCGGTTCGGCCTTGCCGGAATCGCGATTCCAGACGGTGACGGCAAAGCCCGCGCCAAGCAGCCGGCGAGCCATCGGCGCGCCCATCAGGCCGGTGCCGAGAAAGGCGATCCGCCTGCCGTCATGACCTTCTCTCGAACTCGTCATTCAGTCCTCCCAACTGTTATCCGTCTTTGATAGTCCCCTCGCCCATCGTTGCAAACCGTTTTGACGGACGTAACGCATTTTTGTCACATGCCCTGAAAACGATACGGGCGAGAACCGAAGTTCCCGCCCGATTTACTCGACAAAGGAAGGTTGAATTCCGTTTATTCCGCCGCGAGCCGGATGACCTCCGCCTCTTCTTCCTTGTGTTCGTCCGGCTTATGCTGGATGAGCGGACGATTGCCCGTCAGCCGTCGCAGCAGCACATAGAACACCGGCGTCATGAAGATGCCGAAGAAGGTCACGCCGATCATGCCCGAGAAGACCGCGACACCCATGGCCGCGCGCATTTCCGCGCCGGCGCCGGTGGAGACGACGAGCGGCACGACACCCATGATGAAGGCAAGGGAGGTCATGAGGATCGGGCGAAGGCGAAGGCGGCTGGCCTCGATCGCGGCCTCCCGCGGTGTTCTTCCCTCGAACTCCAGTTCGCGGGCGAATTCCACGATCAGGATCGCGTTCTTCGCTGATAGGCCGACAAGCACCACAAGACCGATCTGGGTGAAGATGTTGTTGTCTCCACCGGTGAGCCAGACGCCGGTCAGCGCCGCCAGCACGCCCATCGGCACGATCATGATGATCGCAAGCGGCAGCGTCAGGCTTTCATACTGGGCGGCCAGTACCAGGAAGACGAGCAACAGTGCCAGTGGGAAGACGACGATGCTCGAATTGCCGGCCAGGATCTGCTGATAGGTCAGATCCGTCCATTCGAAGTCGATGCCCGCGGGAAGGGTCTCGCGAAGGATCTTCTCGATTGCCGCCTGCGCCTGACCGGACGAGAAGCCCGGTGCCGGACCGCCGTTGATATCGGCGGCAAGGAAGCCGTTGTAGCGGTTTGCACGTTCCGGACCGGTGCTCGGTTCCACCTTCAGGAGGGCCGAAAGCGGGATCATCTCACCCGATGCCGAACGCACCTTCAACTGACCGATATCTTCCGGCTGGGCGCGGAATTTCGCATCGGCCTGCACACGGACGCTGTAGGTACGGCCGAAGGCGTTGAAGTCGTTGACATAAAGCGAACCGAGATAGATCTGCAGCGTCTGGAAGACGTCCGTGACGGAAACCCCGAGCTGCTCTGCCTTGGCACGGTCGAGATCGGCATAGAGCTGCGGCACGTTGATCTGGAAGCTGGAGAACAGTCCGGCGAGCTCAGGCGCCTGGTAGGCTTTTGCAAGGACGGCCTTGGTCGCCTCGTCGAGCGCCTGGTTGCCGAGGCCGGCACGATCCTCGATCTGCAGCTTGAAACCGCCCGTCGTGCCGAGACCATTGACCGGCGGCGGCGGGAACATGGCGATGAAGGCATCCTGGATGACGCCGAACTTCTGGTTCAGCGCCATGGCGATTGCACCGCCCGACAAATCAGGCGTCTTGCGCTCCTCGAAGTCCTTCAGCGTCACAAAGACGATGCCGGCATTCGAGGAGTTGGTGAAGCCGTTGATCGACAGCCCCGGGAAGGCAATCGCATTGGCAACGCCCGGCTGCGCCAGCGCGATGTCGGTCATGCGCTTGATGACGTCTTCCGTGCGGTCCAGGCTTGCGGCATCCGGCAACTGGGCAAAGCCGATCAGATACTGCTTGTCCTGCGACGGCACGAAGCCGCCGGGGACCGTGCTGAACAGGCTGTAGGTCGCACCGACCAGCGCCAGATAGATCACCATGACGATGCTCTTGCGCGACAACAGCCCGCCAACGCCCTTGCCGTAGGCATTCGAGCCCGCGCCGAAGACACGGTTGAAGCCGCGGAAGAACCAGCCGAAGATAGCGTCCATGAACCGCGTCAGCCAGTCTTTCGGCTGATCATGGCTCTTCAGGAGAAGGGCTGCCAGAGCCGGAGACAGCGTGAGCGAGTTGAAGGCGGAGATGACGGTCGAAATCGCGATCGTCAGCGCGAACTGGCGGTAGAACTGACCCGACAGACCGGAGATGAAGGCAAGCGGCACGAAGACCGCGACGAGCACCAGCGCGATCGCGACGATCGGACCGGAGACTTCCCTCATCGCCTTGTAGGTGGCAGCCCGCGGCGACAGACCCTCCTCGATATTGCGCTCGACGTTTTCGACCACCACGATCGCGTCGTCGACGACGATACCGATCGCAAGCACCAGTCCGAACAGACTGAGCGCGTTGATCGAGAAGCCGAAGACATACATGACCGCGAAAGTGCCGATGATCGAGACAGGAACGGCGATCAGCGGGATGATCGAGGCGCGCCACGTCTGCAGGAACAGGATGACGACGAGGACGACGAGCGCGATGGCTTCGAGCAGCGTGTCGATGACCTTCTCGATCGAGGCCCGCACGAATTTCGTCGTATCGTAGACGATCTCGTATTTGACGCCCTCAGGCATGGCGAGCTGCAGCTGATCCATGGTTGCGTTCACGTTGTCCGCGATCTCGATCGCGTTCGAACCCGGCGCCTGAAGAACGGCGACGGCGACGGCCGGCTTGCCGTCGAGCAGCGAACGCAGCGTGTAGTCCGCAGCTCCGAGCTCGATGCGCGCGACATCGCGAAGGCGGGTGATCTCGCCATTGGCGCCCGTCTTGACGATGATGTTGCCGAACTCCTCGGGCGTGCGCAGGCGGCCCTGAGCATTGACGTTGAGCTGAAGGTCCACACCGGGCTGGCTCGGCGATGCGCCGATGATACCGGCGGCGGCCTGGATGTTCTGGGAACTGATCGCGCTACTGATGTCACTGGCGGCAAGATTGTGCTCGGCGGCCTTCTGCGGGTCGATCCAGACACGCATGGAATAGTCGCCGGCGCCGAAGACCTGCACCTGACCGACACCTGCGATGCGGGCGAGCCGATCCTTGACGTTCAGGGTCGCGTAGTTGCGAAGATAGGTGATGTCGTGATTGTTCCCGTCGGAGACGAGGTTCACCACCATGATGAAGTTGGGCGAACTCTTGACTGTGGTGATGCCGAGCGAACGGACTTCCGCCGGCAGGCGCGGTTCGGCCTGCGAAACGCGGTTCTGCACGAGCTGCTGCGCCTTGTCGGGATCGGTGCCGAGCTTAAAGGTGACGGTCACGTTGAGCACACCGTCCGATGTCGCCTGGCTGGCCATGTAGAGCATGCCCTCGACGCCGTTGATCTGCTCCTCGAGCGGCGTCGCCACCGTTTCGGCGATGACGCTTGGGTTGGCGCCGGGATAAGTGGCGCGCACGACGATCGACGGCGGCACGACCTCTGGATATTCGGAAATCGGCAGCGCGCGCAGGCCGATCAGGCCGGCAACCAGGATGAGGACCGAAAGAACACCGGCAAAGACCGGGCGGTCGACAAAGAATCTGGAGATGTTCATATCAAAGCCCTCTCCGGGGTGAACATGGATGCAAAGCCCCTCTCCGGCGGTTTGGGAGCCGCCGGCGGGTCGTATCATTTCGAGTATTGGCGCCCTCCCCCTCAGGGGAAGGCGAAAGTCTTTACTGCGCGGTCGCGACCTTCTCTTCCATCTGAGGTGCGACGACTGCGCCTGGACGGATGCGCTGCAGACCGTTGACGACGATCTTCTCGCCGACGTTCAGGCCGCTTTCGACCACCCGCTGACCGTCAGCCACTGTGCCGAGCTGGACCTGCCGATAGGCGACCTTGTTCTCGCCATCGACGACGAAGACGAACTTCTTGTCCTGGTCCGTGCCGACGGCGCGGTCACTGATGACGATCTTGTTTTCGGCCTTCGGCTGGCCCATGCGCACGCGCACGAACTGGCCGGGGATGAGACGCCCGCCCGGATTATCGAAGACGGCGCGAACGCCGATCGTGCCGCTTGATGCATCGACCTCGTTATCGATCAGTTGCAACTTGCCCTTGATCGGCGTGCCGCTGTCGGTCAACGTGCCGACCTCGACCGGGATCTGCTCGACGGGAGGCAGGGCGCTGTCCGTCTGCGGAAGCTGGGCAAGCGCACGCGTCACCATCTCTTCGCTGGCGTTGAAGCTCGCATAGATCGGATCGACCGAAACGAGTGTCGTCAGCGCCGGCGAGGCCGACCCGGCCGCCACGAGGTTACCGGCGGTCACCTCGATCTTGCCGATACGGCCGGACACCGGAGCCCGCACCTCAGTGTAATCGAGATCGAGCTGGGCCGACTGCAGTGCAGCCTGCGCCGAACGCAGCCCCGCCTGGGCCTCGGCCAGCGCACTCTGGCGCTGGTCGAGATCGCTCTGGGAGATGGTGCGGTTGTCGGAAAGCCTGCGGCCGCGGTCGAGTTCGGTCTGCGCCAGGCTGACCTTGGCTTCGGCCGAAGCGACCTGGCCTTGCGCCTGCGCCACGCTCGCCTGATAGGGGGCTGGGTCGATGGTGAAGAGCAGGTCGCCCTGCTTAACCAGCGCCCCTTCGCGGAACGCCACAGAAAGGATGGCGCCGGCGACACGGGAACGCACCTGCACCCGGTCGACCGCTTCGAGACGGCCGGAGAAACTTTCCCAGGCCGTCACGTCGCGCGCCGCGACGACGGCAACCGTCACCGGCACAGCGGGAGCCTGCGCGGGGACGGAAGCGGCCGTGGCGGTCGTGCTCATCGGCAATTCGAAAAACAATGCAGCGCCGGAAACGGACGCAACAAGGCCAATGCCGGCGCCCAACAGGGCCCAGCGCTTACTTCTGGACGTCATTAGTACTCTCCTTGCGGCTCTAAGCCGCCGAAATATCAGTCTTCTTCAATGCAATTGCGGTTGGACGCTTACGTCCCGAAGGAAGCTTCCGAAATGGCGGCTGACGTTTTCCTGCCAGTCGGGCACTCCCTCGGATTTCCCACCATAAAGCGAGGGCCAGCCCGTCCCGGCGGGAAGGACATGCTGGCGCACACCGACGCCGGCCTGTTTCAGGCGGACACCGTAACCAATTGTCTCGTCGTGCAGAGGATCGTCCTCCGCGGTTAATATCAGCGCCGGCGCGACGCCTGAAATACGCGAACAGAGGCAAGGCGCCGCATAAGGGTGGCAACCGCCGCCGCTCAGATAGTGGCTCCAACCTTCCGTCCAGCGCTGACGCATGCCGATGGCTTCAGCCTTGCGGATCGAGGAGGTACCCATGAAGGGATCGAGCAACGGCGAAATCAGGACCTGACCGTCGAGCGCGTCCGGCATCTGGTCGCGTGCCTTCAGTGCGACGCCGGCGGCGATATTGCCGCCGGCCTCTTCACCGGCGACGAAAAGCAACGACTTTCGGTCACCAAGACCGGCGCGTTTGTTGGCGAGATAGGTAAAAACTGAGAAGGAAACTTCCAGCGCCTTCGGAAATATGTTGCCGGACAGCGTGCTGTAGTCAGCGTCGACGACGATGGCGCCGGCTTTGGCGAGGCTCATCGCCACCGGCCGGTCGGCCGCTTTGTCGCTGTCGAGAAAAGCCCCGCCGTGCAGGTAAAGCACGATCGGCGGGCCCTTGCCATAATCGGCACCCATGTAGATACGTGCGGAAACGGGGCCGATGGCCACCTTATCCAGCATCATATCTTTCCATTCCACCGTCATGGTTCGGATCTCTTTTGCGTCAGCCACAAGCAGACAACGGCTGCCGCTTGCATTTTGCACAAAAAAGATATTGTTATTCCAACCAGGGAATAAGAAGCTATATCGCGATAACACTGTTCCAGATCTCGAACAATGGTGCAACGCAAACTGCGGACTTGAAACCGATGGATCAGCTCTCGGCAATGCGCGTCTTCATCCGCGTCGTGGAGACGGGCAATTTCACCCGCGCCGCCGACATGCTCGCCATGCCCAAGGCGACGGTGACCAATCTCATCCAGGGCCTGGAAGCGCATCTGCGCACCAAGCTTTTGAATCGTACCACGCGCCGGGTCATGGTGACCACGGACGGCGCGCTTTATTACGAGCGCGCCGCCCATATCATTTCGGAGCTGGAGGAACTCGACGGCAGCCTTTCCAATTCGCAGAGCCTGCCGAGCGGGCGGCTGCGCGTCGAGATGGCCGGCGCTTTCGCCGATTGGATCGTCGTTCCGGCACTTTGCGATTTCTATCAGCGTTATCCGGACATCCGCATCGACCTCGGTGTCGGCGACCGCACGGTCGATTATCTTGCAGAAAATGTCGACTGCGCGCTGCGGGCCGGCACGCCGGCCGACCAGTCGCTGATTGCGCGGCGGGTCTCCGAAGTCGAGATGATCACATGTGCTGCGCCGAGCTACATCCAGAAATTCGGCATGCCCGAGCGGCCGGAGGATCTGGAGGCAGATCATCACTCGGTCAACTATTTCCGCGCCCAGAACAACCGAACGCTGCCCTTCGAATTCCGCCGGCACAACGAGGTGATCGAGACCAGTCCGCGTTACATCGCCTCGGTCAACGACAGCCGCACCTATCTGACAGCTGCGCTGACGGGTCTCGGCATCGCGCAGGTGCCGATCTTCATGGCGCGCGAGCCGATGGCAAAGGGCGAACTTGTCCGAGTGCTGCCGGACTGGCGTCGCGATCCGCTGCCGCTCTATGTCGTCTATCCGCCGAACCGCCACCTCAGCAACAAGGTCCGCGTCTTCGTCGACTGGCTGGTGAAACTTCTGGTCGAGGCAAGACTGAACGACGGTTGAGCGCCGAGACAAATACGGCCCGGAAGGCAAGGGAAGCCTTCGACGGGCCGCAATCTGCAACTTTGAACATCAAGCCTGTCGTACCGTAGCAAGGGCGCGGCAGGCACTGGAGGTTCGCAAGGAGAACGGCAGGGAATTCCACTCTCTCGCGATGAAGCAGATATACGCACTCCACGCACGATTATAAGGGAAAATTCCGCAACCGCGTTCACATATTTGCGATGACGGCTTGGCTCCTATGTTCCCGCGCGGTCGTCCCGCGCGCGGTGGCGAACGGGGTTTCAATTCCCGGCGGCCGGCTTCAGCAAGTCCTCGAGGCCGATGCGGCGGAACAGTTCCGCCCGGACACGGTCGGCGACGCCGTTGACGATCTCCGCGCCGTCCTCGGACGGATCGATATGGACGCGGAATGGCCGGGTGCCAAACGGCTTGCCGACAACACCGACGATGGCAGCGGCGACCGCGCCGGCATCGGCGTCGGCAGGCTCGAGCGCTGCCAGGCCCCGCAGCGCCTGTTCCGGCACGCCCTTGTAGGGTCCTTCATTGTATTCGGCAGTGCGGGCCGTATCATCGGGCGAGCCGGAATGGGCGAAGTGATTGGTACCCTTGGTGAAGGCGCCGGGCACGATGATCGAGGTCTCGATGCCCCAGCGGGTAAGCTCGCCGGCATAGGAGACGGCAAGTGAATCCATCGCCGCCTTGGCGGCGAAATAGGGCGAGAGGTAGGGAGGCGTACCGCCGCGGCTGCTCGACGACGATACCCAGACCACCAGGCCCTTGCCCTGCTTGCGCAGATAGGGGAGTGCCGCGCGGTTGACGCGCTGGGTGGAGAGCACGTTGATGTCGAAGAGTTCGGCGAACTGTTCCGGCGTGAAGGCTTCGGCCGGGCCGAAGGACATATGGCCGGCATTGTGGATGATGACGTCGAGGCGACCCGCATCGGCGATGATCCTGGCGATGCCTGATACAACCGACGCGTCGGAGGCGACATCGAGTTCGACCGAGCGCAGATCGACATTGTTGTCCTTGGCGAATTCAGCCGCATCGGCGACGGCGGGAGCATTGCGGCCTTCCGTGGCACGCATGCCGGCATAGACGCTGTGGCCGGCCTTGGCGAGCGCACGGGCGGTGAGAGCGCCAAAACCGCTGGAAGCGCCGGTTATGACGATGACTTGCTTGCTCATGATCCTATTCCTTCTGGATTCGATTGGTTGATTGAGGAATGAAAATTCGGATGAGCGGCGGTCGAAAGCCGCCGGTCTCGTCAGATCGCGCCGCCATTGGCGCGCAGCGTCTGCCCGTTGATCCAGCCGCCGTCCGGGCCGGCAAGGAAGGCAACCGCAGAAGCGATGTCTTCCGGTGTGCCGAGGCGTTCCAGCGGGTTCATTTTCGCCGTGCGGGCGATGAGTTCATCCGACTTACCGTTAAGGAAAAGGTCGGTGGCGACAGGACCGGGCGCGACGGCGTTGACGGTGATGTTGCGGCCGCGCATCTCCTTGGCCATGATCGCCGTCAGCGTTTCCACCGCAGCCTTAGTAGCGGCATAAACGCCGTAGGTTTCGAGCTTCAGGCCAACGACGGATGTCGAGAAGTTGACGACCCGGCCGCCGTCAGGCAGACGCTTGGCAGCCTCGCGCAACGTATTGAAGGTGCCCTTCAGATTGACGCCGATCTGGCGATCGAAATTGGCGTCATCGGCCTCGGCAAGCGAAGAGAGCATCATTATGCCGGCATTGTTAACGAGCACATCGACGCCGCCGAAAGCGGTTTCCGCGGCATCGAACATGCGGCGGACGGCTTCGGCATCGCTGACATCGGCTTTCGCCGTCAGCGCCTTGCCGCCGGCCTGCTCGATCTTCTTTGCCAGCTCCTCGGCCGGCGCGGCATTCCCGGAGTAATTGATGACGACGGTGAAACCGTCCTTGGCGAGACGCTCGGCGACCGCTGCGCCGATGCCGCGGGATGAGCCGGTCACCAATGCGACCTTGTTTTCGTTGGAAGCCATTGTTCTTCTCCTTCATTCTGCGCCGTAGTGCGTGTTCGATGAAGAGAAGATGCGCCCTTTCCTTTTGCGGATAATCAGGCATTCTTCGGCATCACTATCCGGAAATCTCGAACAAACAGATGGACAGATTTGACGCCATGCGCGTGTTTTGCCGTGTCGTGGAACGCCGCAGCTTCACCCTTGCCGCCGAAGACACCGGTCTGCCGCGCTCGACTGTCACCGATACGGTCAAGGGGCTGGAAGCCCGCCTCGGCGTGCGGCTGCTCCAGCGCACGACGCGCCATGTCAGTCCGACGCTTGATGGCGAAGCCTATTACCAACGCTGCCTGTCGATCCTTGCCGATATCGAGGAAGCCGAAGGTGCCTTTGCCGGCGCCAAGCCGAAGGGCATGCTGCGTGTCGACGTTCACGGCACGCTCGCCCGTCATTTCGTGCTGCCGAGCCTGCCGTCCTTCCTGGAGACCTATCCGGAGATCGAATTCTACATGAGCGAGGGCGATCGGCTGGTCGATCTCGTGCGTGAGGGCATCGATTGCGTGCTGCGCGTCGGCACGCCTGAAGATAGCGACATGGTCGCCCGGCGTGTCGCCATGCTCGATGAAGTAACGCTCGCCTCTCCCGCCTATATCGCCCGCCACGGCCTGCCGCAGCATCCCGACCGGCTTGCCGGCCATCGCATGGTCGGCTTCCACTCCAGCGGCACGGGCAGCCTGCTGCCGCTCGAATTCACCGTCCGCGGCACGGTGCGTAACATCACCATTCCCGCCAGCGTCGCGGTCAACGCCGCCGAAAGCTATATTTCAGCGGCGAGGATGGGCCTCGGCATGATCCAGATCCCACGCTATCACGCCGAAGAAGATCTTGCCGCGGGAACGCTGGTCCAGATACTGCAGGATTTTCCCCTGACCCCGACACCGGTTTCCCTGCTCTACCCCCGCAACCGCCAGCTTTCGCCGCGCGTGCGCGTCTTCATCGACTGGCTGGTGAAGGTCTTTGCTCGACAAAATTCCGAAAACGCGCTTCACTAAATTGCGCCTTGCTAATATGAGCGTCCTCGGAGAACGGCCATGGCACTCAACGATATCACCGTCTACCAGACCGAAGACGGGTTCGTCGTCGAGTTCGGCGGCGAAGGCGAAGACAGCATTGCCGTGACACTGCGAAGCACGCCCGGGCTGGCCTCGGAAACCGCCGTCTCGCGCGCCAAGGCTCTGCTCGCCGCAGCCATCGAACCTGCCCACAGCGACGGCGCACGCAGCAAGGATCCTGCTTTGCTTGAAGAAGAGCTGGAGGAGGGTCTGGAAGATTCCTTCCCGGCGAGCGACCCGGTCTCGGTCACCGTCTCCTCCATCCCGATGCGCGATCCGAATGCCGGCCGCTGATGTCTCCGGCCGAAAAACATGAAGCTGTTTCGGGGTGACGGCGAACGCGCTGAATGTTATCTGCGTCGGCCATGACCGATGGTGGAACCATATCAGGTGCGATCGGCACCGGCACGCTCACCGGCGAAAGCCTCAGGAATTTTTTCGAGCGCGATGCGATTACCGTCTCTCGCGACCTGCTTGGCTGCCACCTGACGGTGGATGGCGTCGGCGGACGCATCACCGAGACCGAAGCCTATTTCCCCGACGACGAGGCCTCGCACAGCTTTCGCGGCCCGACCAAGCGCAACGGCGCCATGTACGGCAAGCCGGGCAACGTCTACATCTACCGCATCTACGGCATGTACTGGTGCCTGAATTTCGTCTGCCATCCGGGCTCGGCCGTGCTGATCCGCGCGCTGGAACCGGAAACGGGAATTTCTGCGATGATCGAACGGCGCGGCATCGATATGCTGACGGCGCTCTGCAGCGGCCCCGGCAAGCTCTGCCAGGCGCTCGGCATCGATATCGCGATCAATGACAGGCTGCTTGATCGCCCGCCCTATGCGATTGCGGTGTCGGCACCCGTGCCGATCGTCTCGGGAAAACGCATCGGCATCACGAAAAATGCCGATGCACCATGGCGCTTCGGCATCCAGGGATCGCGCTATCTCAGCAAGCCGTTTCGCTAAAGCATGATACCGAAAAGTGTGAGCGGTTTTTCGACCGGAATTGCGCGAATCTGGAGTTCATTCCATCACCGCGTTGTGGTCGACGGCGGGTGCTGCCTTCGGCTTGCGCAGCAAGAGCACCAGCGGAATGACCGCAAGCGACATTAGCATCAGCAGCTTGAAATCGTCCATATAGGCAATGATCGTCGCTTGCAGCGTGATGATCTCGTTGAGCGAGGCGCGGCCGGCCGCCGTCACCGGGCTGAGCCCCTGCGCGGCCACCGCATTGAAGGCGTGGTTGAACGGCGTCACATAGGCCGCGATCGATTCATGATTGCTCTGCGTGTTCTCGACGATCAGCGCCGAGACGATTGAGATTCCGACCGCCGAGCCGATGTTTCGCGACAGGTTGTAGAGACCGGTGCCGTCGCCGCGCATTTGGGCGGGCAGCGTGGAAAAAGCGATCGTCGTCAGCGGCACGAACAGAAAGCCGAGGCCGGCGCCCTGGATGAAGCCGACCGAGACGATCGTCCATTGCGAGACGTCGGGTGTCCAGCCGGTCATGTCGTACATCGCCCATGCGGTGAGCCCCAAGCCGAGCGCCAGCAACGCGCGCGTATCGACCTTGCCGACCAGCCGCCCGACGATGAACATGCAGAGCATGGTGCCGAGCCCGCGCGGCCCCATGACGATGCCGGCGGTGATGACGGGATAGCCCATCAGCGTTTGCAGATAGGGCGTCATCAGCGCCAGTGAGGCGAGATAGGTAATGCCGACCACGAAGATGAAGATCATGCTGATCGAGAAGTTCTGGTCGAGGAATAGCTTTGGGTTCACGAAGGATTTCTCCGCAGTCAGCGTATGCACGATCAGCAGATAGAAGGCTGAGGCGCAGATCAACGCCTCGAGCATGATCTCACCGGAAGAGAACCAGTCGAGCTGCTCTCCGCGGTCGAGGAAGAGCTGCAGCGCGGCGATGCCGAGGCTCATCATCCCGAAGCCGAACCAGTCCAGTTTGGCGAGCAGATCCCTCTTGGTCTCGGTGACGAAGACGACGATGCCCATGAAGGCCAGCGCGCCGATCGGCACGTTGATATAAAACACCCACCGCCAGCTGATATTGTCGGTCAGCCAGCCGCCGATGACAGGCCCAAGTACCGGCCCGACCATGACCGAGACACCGAAAAGGGCCATGGCCGAGCCGCGCTCCTCGACCGTATAGATGTCGAGGAGGATGCCCTGGGAAAGCGGCACCAGCGATGCCCCGAACAAGCCTTGCAGCAGGCGGAAGGCGACAATCTGGTTCAGCGATTGCGCCAGGCCGCAGAGAACGGAGGCCGCCACGAAGCCGGCGATGGCGACGAGCAGCACGCGTTTGCGGCCGAACTTGGCAGCGAGGAAGCCCGACGGCGGCGTCATGATTGCCGCCGCGACGATATAGGAAGTCAGCACCCAATTGATCTGGTCGGCAGAAGCCGACACGCTGCCCTGGATGTAGGGCAGCGCCACGTTGGCGATCGTCGTGTCCAGCGCCTGCATGATGACGGCGAGAATGACGCAGGCCGTGATCGCACCGCGATTGGCAATCGGAGTCGCCGGAGAAGCGGGAGCGTTAATCATGATCCTTGCCCTGAGGCCGGCCCAGAAGCTTGTTGACGAAATCAGGCAGGCCGCGGGCATGACCGGTCTCGACATCGACCACCGTGCTCATGCCGACGCGCAGCGGCGGCTTGCCTTCGGTGTCCCCGATGCTGACACGCATCGGAATGCGCTGAACGACCTTCACCCAGTTGCCCGTGGTGTTCTGCGCCGGCAGCAGCGAGAAGCTGGAGCCGGAGGCCGGGCTGATGCTCTCGACCTTGCCCTTCCAGGTCACGCCGGGATAGGTGTCGACATAGATCTCGGCCGACTGGCCGGGCTTGACATAGGTAAGCTCGGTTTCCTTCGGGCTGGCGGCGATCCACAGATGGTCGGTGGCAACAAGCGAGAAGGCCTGCTGCGAAGCCTGCAGGTAGGAGCCCACCTGCAGCGCGTTGACATTAGTGACGATGCCGTCGAACGGCGCCTTGACGACGCTGTGGTCGAGTTCGCGCTGGGCATTGTCGACCTGCGACTTGGCCTGCAGGTAGAGCGGGTTTTCCTCGACCGGCTGGTCGGCATTGCCACCGAGCTGGGCGAGTGTCGTTGCGGCTTCCGCCTTGGCGACGGCAACCTTCTGCTGCGCGGCTTCCAGATTGTGCTTGGCTTCGTCATAGGCCGACTGCGTCGCGCTGCCGTTGTTGACGAGGTTTTGCTGCCGGTCAAACTGATCCTGATAATAGGGCAGGTCGGCTTGCGCCTGGGTGATCTCGGCAAGTGACTGCTGATAGCTGGCCTTGAGATTCATGATCTGGTTGCGCTGCGCGCCGAGCTGCGCCTTGGCGCCATCGAGCGCAATCTTGAAAGAATCCGACCGCAGGCTGAAGAGCACCTGCCCCGCCTTGACCGCCTCGTTCTCATGCACATTGATCTGGTCGACGATGCCAGAGACATCGGTGGTAAGCCCGACCATGTCAGCCTGGATATAGGCGTTGTCGGTCGACATCACCTGGCCGCCATTGACGTAATAATAACCGCCGACGACGAGCGCCACGGGGAGCAAAGCAAACAGGATCGGCCGCGTGAGACTGCGCCGGCGGCGGACCTTGTTGCCGCCAGGCGCAGCCACGGCGGCAGCCGGCGCTGAATTGGATGAAGGCGCTTCGGCTACCGTTTCCTGCTGTTTCGCTTGCGTTTCTTCGACAGGAGTCTCGGTCTTGGCATTGGCGTCGGCAACGACGCGGAGGGGGGATTGATCAGCCATCGTTCGTCTCATTCTCGTCAACCGGGGTCCGGCATGCCTGAACCAGGTTCGTCTTCATTACGGATAGGATGTGGAAGAGCTGCTCGCGCTGCTCGGCCGAGACGCCTTGCAGCGCTTCCGCGCGGGTGGTGTCGCCGAGCTCGCGCATTTCGGCGAGCAGCGGGTGCGCCTCGTCGCGCATGTAGAGTAGCCAGATGCGCCGGTCGGTGGGGTGCTGGCGGCGCTCGATCAGCCCACGTTCGGCGAGCTTGTCGAGAATGCGCACCAGCGTGATCGGCTCGACTTCGAGGATTTCGGCAAGGCCGCCCTGATGGATGCCTTCGTTATTCGAGAGATAGGCAAGCGTCTGCCATTGCGACCGGGTAAGCCCAAGGCACTTCGCGCGCTGTTCGAACCGCTTGCGCAGCAGCCGTGCGACGTCATGGAGAAGGAAACCGAGGGTCGGAGTGGCGTTCATGAAAACCTGTGACCGTTATTTATAAGCATACTTATAATATCGGTAGATATATTGAGCATGCAAGCTGCACAAGTGCATGGACGGCAGATTCAGCCATGGCGGCTAAAATGCCGCAGACTGGGTTCAAGCATATCCTGCAGTTTCTCCTTTCGGCGTTTACAAGCGCCAGGCGGTAGCCGCGTCCAGCTCCGCCCTAATTCTGCGGCAGGAACAGCCTCCGCCAGAGGCGCGCGTTGGGGAGCTCGATGGCGTTCGCTCTTCCACCCGGCAGAGACGAGATCGTCGAGAGCTGATTGCCCTCTGTGACGTTTTGATGGATTCCAGAATCGTTACCAATTGGCATTTGCAATTTTTCGCCGCTGCCGTTTATAGTCCAATTCCATAGGGTTACGATTTTTCTGATGTGCATTGCGTGCCGGCCTTCCTTTTCCAAGGGATTGAACGCCGGGGAAATCACGGGGGCCAAGGCCCTCGTTCAAAGCAGCAAGACATGAACAGCATCACTTCATCTTGAGGTTGGCGGCAGTGAATCGGCCGTCGAGATTGGAGGACCGGTATGACTTACGCGCTTCGACAGATGGTGGTGCTTGGCTGTATCGCCGCATTCATGCCCCTCCCCGCGCTGGCCCAGAGCGCCCCGCCGCCACCACCCGTCACGGTCGCCAAGCCGGTCGTTCGCGATGTTGTCGACAGCGACGAGTTCATCGGCCGTTTCGAGCCGGTCGACGAGGTCTCCGTTCGCTCGCGCGTCGGGGGTTACCTGCAGGAAATTCATTTCCAGGACGGCGCATTGGTCAAGCAGGGCGACCTGCTCTTCGTCATCGACCAACGGCCGTTCGTCACCGCGCTCAATCAGGCAAAGGCGGCACTCGAATCGGCGCAATCCGCCTTGGTCTTTGCCGATGCGCAATACAAGCGCACGCAATCGCTTGCTTCGAGCGGTAGCCAGTCGGCGCAGACGCTGGATGATCGCCGCCGCGAATTCGATTCGGCCGAGGCCAATGTCCGCGGCGCACAGGCCGCAGCGGACCGCGCCTCTCTCGACATGGAATATACCGAGATCAAAGCGCCGCTCAGCGGCCGCATCGACCGTCGGCTGATCTCTGCCGGCAACCTCGTGCAGACCGACCAGACTGTGCTGACGACGATCGTTTCGCTCGATCCGATCGATTTCTATTTCGACGTCGATGAACGCCGTCTGCTCAATTTCGCCGACACGGCGCGCAAACTGGGCAAGGATCTCCAGTTGGGCGGTGGCGGACTGGATGTCTCCGTCACGATCTCGGATCCCACTGCCAAACCATTCAAGGGGAAGCTCGATTTCGCCGAGAACCGGGTCGACAATGAGAGTGGCACCATTCGTCTGCGTGCCCGCTTCCCCAACCCCGATCTCGTCCTTCAGCCCGGCCTCTTCGGTCGCATACAGGTCGAAGCCTCCAACACCTACCAGGCCATTCTCGTCCCCGACGAGGCAATAGGCTCGGACCAGAATGAGCGCGTCGTCTATGTCGTCGCCGAAGACGGCACGGTGTCGACCAAGCCCGTGAGACCTGGACCGCGTCTTTATGGCTACCGCGTGATACGCGAGGGCCTCGACGGCACCGAGACGATCATCGTCAACGGCCTGATGCGCGCCCGGCCGGGTGCAAAGATCACGCCTCAGATGACCGAACTGCCCAAGGAGCGGCAGGACACTGCGCCCGAAACCGTCGGCGCGGAGAACGGACAATGAGATTTGCTCATTTTTTCGTAGACCGGCCGATCTTTGCGGCCGTCATCTCGATCCTTTTTCTCGTGGTCGGCGGCATTGCCTATACACAATTGCCGGTATCGCAGTATCCTGAGATAGCGCCGCCGACCATCGTCGTGCGCACCTCTTATCCGGGTGCCGACCCGCAGACGATCGCCGATACCGTTTCGACGCCGCTCGAGCAACAGATCAACGGCGTCGAAGACATGCTTTACATGTCTTCTTACTCCAGCGCTGACGGCGCCATGTCGCTGACGATCACCTTCAAGCTCGGCACCGATCTCGACAAGGTCCAGGTGCTTGTCCAGAACCGCGTTTCCATCGCCCTTCCCCGTCTTCCCGAAGAAGTCCAGCGGCTTGGCGTGACCACCGACAAGAGCTCGCCGGATCTGATGATGGTGGTGCACCTGCTGTCGCCGTCGCACCGCTATGACCAGCTTTACGTCTCGAACTATGCCCGCAACCGCATCCGCGACGTTCTCGTGCGCCTTGACGGCGTCGGCGACGTGCAGATCTTTGGCGAGCGCCAGTATTCGATGCGAATCTGGCTGGATCCGGAAAAGCTCTCCGCCTACGGGATGACCTCCGATGACGTCGTCTCCGCGTTGAGAGACCAGAACGTCCAGGTATCAGGCGGCAAGATTGGGGCTCCACCCGTCACCGGCAAGAATGCATTCGAATATACGGTGCGAACGGATGGCCGTTTCTCCGACGTGCGCGAGTTCCGATATGTCATTGTGAAATCGACGACATCGGGCCGCCTCGTGCAGTTGCAGGATGTCGCCCGGATCGAACTCGGTGCACAGGATTACGTCACCAACAGTTATCTCAACAACGATCCCGCAGTTGCTCTCGGCATCTTCGCCCGGCCGGGAACCAACGCCCTGGACACGGCCCATCAGGTCCAGACGCTCATGAAGGACATATCCCAGAATTTCCCGCCGGGTCTGGAATATCGTATCGTCTACGACACGACCGAATTCATCTCGGATTCGATCACCGAGGTCTATAGGACCATTGCCGAAGCGGCCATCCTCGTCGCAATCGTCGTTCTTGTCTTCCTGCAATCCTGGCGAACCGCGATCATTCCGATCATTGCCATCCCGGTATCGCTGATCGGTACCTTCGCTGTCCTTCTCGCCTTCGGCTTCTCGCTCAACATGCTCACCCTGTTCGGCCTTGTGCTGGCAATCGGTATCGTCGTCGACGACGCGATCGTGGTCGTGGAAAACGTCGAGCGCAATCTGGCGCGCGGCATGACACCGAAGCAGGCGTCCCATGTCACGATGGACGAAGTCGGAACCGCCGTCGTCGCCATCTCGCTGGTGCTGATCGCCGTGTTCGTACCGACAGCCTTCATTCCAGGCATCTCTGGCCAGTTCTACCGGCAGTTCGCGGTCACGATCTCCGTCACCACTGCAATTTCCGCATTGAATTCGCTCACACTGTCGCCCGCGCTCGCAGGCATATTGCTGAAAACCCATGACCATGAAACCAAGCGCACGAATGTCGCATCCCGTCTGGGAAGAGGGCTGGCAGACGGCTTCAACCGTGGATTCGATCGGCTGAGCTCCGGCTATTCATGGACCGTTCGGCATCTGGTCAGCAGTTGGGTAGGGTTGACAGCCGCGATGGTCACCTTCGCCTGCCTACTCGGAGCGACCTGGTACATGAGCACGAAAGTTCCCGCGGGTTTTATCCCGACCATGGACCAGGGTTACGCGATCATCGTCATACAGCTACCGGATGGAGCGTCGCTTGCGCGTACCGATGCCGTCGTCAAACAGGTGGGCGATATCGCCCGCACCGTGCCCGGCGTCGGCAATGCCGTGCAATTTGCCGGCTTCAGCGGGGCGACGTTCACCAACGCCTCGAATGCCGGCGTCGTCTTCGTCCCGTTCAAATCCTTTGCCGAACGTGAAGAAGGCGGCGAGAACGCCAACAAGATCATCGGCGAGCTTTACGGCAAGCTGCAAAGCATCCAGGAAGCCTTCATCATCGCCATCCCGCCGCCATCCGTGCGGGGCGTCGGCAATTCCGGCGGCTTCAAGATGCAGATTTCCGATCTCGAAAACGCCGATATGACCCGCGTCCTCGGCCTCGCCCGCCAGATGATGGGTGCGGCGGCAACGACCGAGGGGCTGACCGGCGTCTTTACGACATTTTCGGATGCCAGCCCGCAATACTTCCTCGCGATCGACCGCGACAAGGCGCGCTTCCTGAATGTGCCGATCCCCAATATCTTCAACGCCCTTTCCATCAATCTCGGCGTCGCCTACGTCAACGATTTCAATGCGTTCGGCCGTGTCTACCAGGTTCGCGCCCAGGCCGACCGGCAATACCGCATGGACCGGGAGGACATCCTTGCCCTGAAGGTCCGCTCGGCGACCGGCGCGCTGGTTCCGCTTGGAACCTTGATGGACATCCAGGATGCCAGCGGCCCGGCGCTTGTCCAGCGCTACAACATGTACGTCTCGGTGCCGCTTCAGGGCAATCCGACGCCGGGCACGTCGACGGGTGATGCCATCGCCAAGATGGAAGCGCTGGCAGCCAAGATCCTGCCGCAGGGCACGACCTTCGAATGGACGGAACTGGCCTATCAGGAAACCCACACCGGCAACACCGCCATCTACATCTTCGCCCTGTCTGTCGTCTTCGTCTTCCTGGCGCTGGCGGCGCAATATGAAAGCTGGGTTCTGCCGCTTGCCATCATTCTGATCGTCCCGCTTGCGGTGCTCGCGGCGCTGATCGGTGTCTCGCTGAGGGGAATGGACAACAACGTCCTGACGCAGATCGGCCTGATCGTCCTGATCGGTCTTGCGGCCAAGAACGCCATTCTGATCGTCGAGTTCGCCAGACAGGCGGAAGATGAGGGCAAGTCGCCGGTGGAGGCAGCCATCGAGGCCAGCCATCTTCGGTTGCGCCCGATTCTGATGACGGCATTCGCCTTCATCTTCGGTGTTCTGCCGCTTGCCATCGCCACCGGCCCCGGCGCCGAAATGCGCCAGTCGCTCGGCACCGCCGTCTTCTCGGGCATGCTCGGCGTGACGATCTTCGGCCTGTTCCTGACACCGGTCTTCTATGTCGTGTTGCGCGGCTGGCGCCGCAACCGACCGGCTGAGAAGCCGGTCGAGACCGTCCCGATCGAAAAGGAGACGGTTTAATCCGCTTCGTGACAAGCTCCGCTCGATGGTGAGGTGGGAAAGTCAGGTGGAAAACAGATGCACCTGACCCTGCCAAAAGCGGGCGACGGTGAGCTTGCCGCTACGAAAGGCGCGCGTATCGAGATTGAGCCGCCTCGGCCGTATGTCGGGCTCGTCGTTCGGCGTATGACCGTGAACGACGAGTTTCGGCAACGGTATCCGGCTTTCGAGAAACCGCTGGCGGATGAGGACCAAATCCTCGTCCGTCTGCTCGCTGAGCGGCAGCTTCGGATTGATGCCGGCATGCACGAAAATCACGCTCGGGGTCTCCAGCAGGACAGGCATCGCCCGCATGAAATCGATATGCGTACGCGGCAGCGACTGCCGGATGAAGGCATCGAGCTTCGCGCCGGAGGGGAAGACCAGCGGCAGATGCTCCGGATCGAGGCCATAGGATTTGAGCAGCTCCGCCGACCCCATCTGCATCCAATCGTGATAGGAGATCCAGCCATCGATATAGTCGAGCATGGCGATCTCGTGATTGCCGGCAAGGCAGATGCGATCGAATCCATCAGGCGGCGGCTCCATGAGGTGGGTGATGACCTGTGCCGATTCCGGGCCGCGGTCGATATAGTCGCCGAGCGTGACGATCAGCTTACGCTCGGGCAGCCGCGCGCCATCGCGCAGGATCGCCTCCTCGGCTTTCACAAGCAGGTCATAGCGGCCGTGAATGTCGCCGATCGCATAAGTTGGGATAGCGGCAATATCCAACGTCAGACGCGGTCTCGGCTGGCGCGCCATTTTCGAAACCTCGCTGTTGCGAGCACGAGAGTCGCTCATCACATTTCTCGATCAAGGAAGCCCCACTTCACCGTAAGTAGAGCAAAGGAAAAGGCAATCAAGCTGGTAAGAAAATTCAAAGCACCCGGGTTTTGTAGAAAAACCGGCCTTATCATTCGAAGGCTAATCCCTCACTCCTGTATGCGTCGAGGAAAGAGTGACCGATGGGAACGGTATCGCAGTTTCATGAGAGCCTAAGGTCTCCCGCGCATCGTATCGAAAGCGAAGAGGAGGCGATATCCACGGCCCGCGACCTCGCCGCCGCATTCCGGCATCAGGCGAGCGAACGCGATATCAACCGCATCCTGCCTTTTGCCGAGCTTGATGCGCTATCTCTATCGGGGCTGACGGCAATCACTGTTCCGCCAGACTATGAAGGGCTCGACGTGTCGAACGCCCTGCTCGCCGAAATCGTTGCAATCATCGCTGAGGGCGATGCATCGATCGGCGAGGCGCTGGAAAATCACTTTTCTGCGCTGGAAACGCTCCGCACTCAGGCTGCCGAAGATTTGAAGGTATCGCTGTACGCCCGCGTGCTGCTTGGCGACCGCTTCGCGGGCGCCGCCTTCACCGACGGGACCGAACTGACGGCCGAAGGCCCGGGCTACCGCCTGATCGGGCGCACGCGGCAAGTGCCCGGTATTCTCTTCGCCGACTGGATCGCCGCTGCCGCCACCGCTCCTCCCAGCCGCCCGGTGACGCTCTACCTCGCACGCGGTGAAGAAGGCGTGCAGGTGGTTGATGATTGGGACGGCTTCGGCCAGCGCACCAATGGATCGGCGACGGCGATCGTCGGAACACTTCATGTCAATGCCGATGCGATTGCCCCTGCCCCCTCCTCCGGACATTCGACCGACATCTCGCTCGGCCTGCTGCTGAAGGCGGGCGTCAGCCTGGGCATCGCCCGGGCCGCATGGAGCGACCTGATGACCGCAATTGGCGATCGCAGCACGAGCGTCCTTCCGCAAATCGGCGAACGCGCCATCCGCATCGAAGCAACGGCGGCAGCCTTGGAACGGGCTGGCCGCAAACTCGACATTGCCCAGGTCAATCCCGTTGAGGCCGCGATGGAGGACGCGCATTTCTCCTGCTCGGCGGCCGCAAATCCTTGCCGGGGAAACGGCGCTCGACACCGCAAATGCGATGTTCGAACTTGCAGGGGAAACATCGGCCAGCATCGGGCTCAATCTCGACCGTCATTGGCGCAACACCCGCATTCACGCGCTATCGTTGCCGCGGGATAGCCTGGTGCATACCGCAGGTGAATATAGGTCGAAGCCCGGCAGCAGCTAATTCAGCTGGCGGCGGAGATCGGGAATTGTTCCTTGGCGCCGTCGATGCGGCCGCCATCGGCAACGAATTGCTCGAGGGTCATATTGTCGAGAATGGCGGCGATCGCGTCCCGAACATCGGTCATTGAGCGCCGCACCTGACAGGTTTCCGGATCGGCACAGTCGTCGCAGGCCTCGTAAGCCGTACGGCTGGCGCAGCGGATCGGCGCTAAGGGCCCGTCGAGCGTGCGGATGACATGGCCGATGCGGATTTCGGTTGCCGGCCGCGAGAGGGAATAGCCGCCGCCCGGTCCCTTTTTCGAGCGCAGGATGCCGACATTGCGCAGTTCGAGCAGGATCGTGTCGAGAAACTTCTTCGGGATATTGTTGCGGGCCGCGATGTCGTTGATGAAGGCGGTCTCACCCGGCGCCAACCGCGCCAAGTCGACCAGCGCCTTCAGCCCGTATTTTCCCTTTTTCGTCAGCATCGTCGTCGCCTTGTAGAAATCGCAGTATTTATCCTGCCAATAGCAGGCAAATAGCGTCAAAAGCGTGAACATACAACAAAATAGCTATTATTTATAGCTTGTATCGGCAACGTCCACAGGCTCGCGCGGCAGCCGTGAGAAGGACCGGCCGCCGCGCGCTTTGTCAGCCGCCCTCAATCAGATCGTCTTCAGCATGCCACCATCGACGAAATAGGTCGAGCCGATGCAATAGCTCGCACGCTCCGAACTCAGGAAGACGAAGACGTTGGCCAGCTCCTCCGGCGTGCCGAAGCGTTTGGAGGCGGCGTGCTCGTTGGCGACGCTCTGCAGATAGCCTTCCCAGTTGCCGCCGGTTTCCGCCGTCAATTGCTTGGCGGTCTTGATCCAGTCGGGCGTCAGGATCAGGCCGGCATTGACGCAGTTGACACGGATATTGTCCTTGATGAGTTCGGTCGAGAGCGTCTTCGAAAACATCATCAGCGCCGACTTGCTGACATTGTAGATCGGCTCGTACCAGAGCGGCTGGACGGCGCAGATCGAGGCATTGTGCAGGATCACCCCGCCACCGCGTTCCTTCATCTGCGGCGCGATGCCGCGCGCCAGCCGCACGGCGGCCATCACATGCAGGTCCCAATAGGCCTGCCACTTCTCGTCGGGCGCCTCCATCACCGTCTCGTTCGATCCGGTGCCGGCATTGTTGATGAGGATATCGGCGCCGCCTTTTTCGGCCGCCGCCGCAATGATCGCCTCGGTTCCCGCAACCGTCGCCACATCGGCCGCGACAGCGGCGGCGCTGACGCTGTACTTCTCGGCGATACGGGCGGCTTCCGCCTCGAGCCGTTCGCCGCCGCGTGCTGCCAGCACGAGGTCGGCGCCCTCAGCCGCCAGCCCCTCGGCGATCGCCAGCCCGATGCCGACCGACGCACCGGTAATGACGGCAGTCTTACCCTTCAATCCGAGATCCATGTCTTCCTCCGCAAACGGCCGGAGATCCCGGCCTGATGTGCCGAGTGTTCCGCCAATGAACCCGGGCGTCAAGCGTCCGGACCCCTCTTGCGGCAGGCGCCGATCTGTCGCATGCCTGCATCAACATGTGGGAGGAGTTTTCATGCGACGTTATTCAGCCTGCATAGAATGGCTGTTTGCCGAAGAGGGTGACAGCTTTCCCGATCGCATCCGCCGCGCCCATGCGGCCGGCCTGACGACGATCGAATTCTGGCGCTGGACCGGCAGGGATCTGGATGCGATCGAGGCGGCGCTGAAGGAAACCGGCCTTGCCGTCTCCAGCCTCGTCGCCGAACCGATGATCGCGCTGACCGACGCTGCCAACCGGCAGGCCTGGCTGAAAGGCCTTGCCGAATCCGTCACTGTCGCGAAGCGTCTCGGCGCGCCGGTGCTGATTGCCCAGGCGGGCGACGATGTCCCAGGCTTGACCCGCCAAGAACAGCGCCGGGCGCTGACCGAAACGCTGAGAGCCGGCGCCGACATCCTCAAAGGCAGTGGTGTTCGCCTCGGCGTCGAGCCGCTCAACATCCGCATCGACCATGTCGGCTATTTCCTCGATTCGACCCGCGAAGGTCTCGACATCATCGATGACGTCGCTCGCCCCGAGATCGGCATCGTCTACGACATCTACCATTCCGCCGTGATGGACGAGCGCACCGAGGAGGTGCTGAACGGCCGTCTCGACCGTATCGTCCACGTCCACGTCGCCGATCACCCTGGCCGCAACGAACCGGGCTCCGGCGATATCGACCTTGCTCGACGCCTCGGCTGGATCTTCGCCAACGGTTACGACGGCGCCGTCGGTCTGGAATACCGCCCGACTAGGCCCGGCGCGGACGCAGTCAAGGCCGCGATTGCTTCGCTCGGCGGTTAAACCTCGGCGGCATCGACGCTTGCCACCACCTTGCAGGGTCCGGCCGAGCGGCGCTCGATAATGCGCGAGGCGATCATGATGCGCCGCGCCGGCATGCCCGGCAGGCGTGGATTTTCGATGCGCTCGAGCAAAAGCCGCAGCCCGACCGCCCCGCATTCTTGCCCCTCCATCCTCACCGTCGTCAGCGCCGGCGAGATCTGCGTCGCCGGCGAGTAGTCGCCGAAACCGACGACCGAAATATCGTCGGGAATGCGGTATCCCTGACCGAGCAACTCGGAAACCACGGTCAGGGCAAGCCCGTCATGGGCGCAGAAAAAAGCCGTCGGCCGGATGCCTTTTTCGGCGAGCGCCCGGAAGGCTGCGTTGAAGCCATTCTCTTCGTCGAACTGCATAACATGAAGCGCAACATCCGGATAACGTTCGGCGATTTCTCGGGCACCGTAATGCCGCTCCTGGCGGCCCCGCAGGCCCGGCATGCCATAGACGTACACGATGGACCGATGGCCGAGCCCGACCAGATACTCCAGCACCGCCTGCCCTGCCTCATGATCGGTGCCACCCACATGATCGATCTGTTCGAGCGCATCGACCCAGCCGAAACGCACGATCGGAACGCCGGTGGCACTCACCGCCGCCACTGCCTCCCGGGCATGTGGACCGACGAGCATCAGCCCGTCGCAGCTGCGCGCCAGCTCTTCCAGCTGACCGGAATCATGGGTCCAGCGTACGCGCAGCGTCATGCCAAGCCGATGAGCCTCGCGCTGCACACCGTTCTGCACCTGCATATAGAGCTCACTGTTGACCGCATCGAGATCGTGAAAGACAACCGCGACCTCGCCTGCAGCACCCTGCCCGGCGGGCTTGGTATAGCCAAGGCGCTGCGCCGTCTCGCGGATCAGTGCGCGCGTCTCCTCGCTGACGCCACTCTTGCCGGCAAGCGACCGCGATACCGCATATTTCGACAGGCCGACCTCCTTTGCGATGGTCTGCAATGTAACCCGGCCTCTGCTTCCCACGTGACACCTCAGCATTCGATTGATGCGACGCTGGCTATATCAACCGCGCCACCAAAGCAAATTTTTACACTAACGGAAACATAACGCTTTACCTAACAATATCCAAATGTAATCTTCCCCTCATCCCAGCCCGCAGCAAAAAATAATGATAAGGGCGCGGATTTTTGGAGGAGATCCCTATGATCAAGCTGAAACGACGTGCGTTTCTGGCCGGGACATCGGCCGCCCTGATATTGCCGGCCCTGCCGGTTTTCGCCGCTGACTTCAAGGAAGCGGATATCTTGAAAACGAAGGTGTCAAGCGGCACCCTGCCGGCCCTGAAGGACCGGCTTCCTGAAAATCCGCTCGTCGTCAAACCGGTCGAAAGCGTCGGCAAATACGGCGGCGACTGGAACATGGCGCTCGTCGGCGGCGGGTCGCTGTCGATGCTGTTCCGCTATCAAGCCTACGAGCCGCTGCTGCGCTATACGCCCGACTGGTCTGGCGTAACGCTGAATGTCGCCGAGTCCTTTGAGGGCGACGCCGAGTCCAAGGTCTATACGATCCGCCTGCGCAAGGGCATGAAATGGTCGGACGGCCATCCCTATACCACCGCCGACATCAAGTTCTGGTACGACACCGTTTTCACCGACAAGCGCGTCGCCTTTGTCGGCCAGGATCACTGGAAGTCCGGCGGCAAGCCGGCCAAGCTGGAGATCGTCGACGAGCAGACCTTCAAGGTCACCTTCGACAAGCCGAACGGCCTGTTCCCGCTGCAGGTCGCCTGGGCAAACAACGACCAGACGACGCGCACGCCGAAACATTATCTCGAGCAGTTCCACATCGACTTCAATCCGAAGGCCGATGAACTCGCCAAGCAACGCGGCTTCGAAAGCTGGATCGCTTCCTTCCAGGCGGCCGCCGGTTTCCAGGATGACAACGCCTTCTTCCTGAACTCCTCGAAGAAGCCCTGCGTGCATGCCTGGATGTTCACCATAGCGCCCGGCGAAAACACCGAACGCGCCGTTGCCGAGCGCAATCCTTACTATTGGAAGGTCGATACCGAGGGCAACCAGCTGCCCTATATGGACCGTATCGTCTACCAGATGGTCGCCGACCCGCAGGTTCTGCTGTTGAAGGCCATGCAGGGCGAAGTCGACCTGATGGACCAGTATATCGCCACGCCGAACAACAAGTCGGTTCTCTACGATGCGCGTGAGCAGGGCGGTTATGATTTCTACACACTGACCTCGACCGAGGCCAATGTGATGAATTTCATCTTCAACCTGAACCACAATGACGAGACCAAGCGGAAGCTCTTCCGGAACAAGGATTTCCGTGCGGCACTCTCGACCGCGCTCGACCGGCAGTCGCTGATCGATGCAGTGCTTGTTGGTCAGGGGGCGCCTGCCCAGCCGTCGATCAAGAAGGAAGACCCGCTTTACAACGAGCAGCTCGCCACGCAGTTCACGGCCTATGACGTCGACAAGGCGAATGCCATGCTCGATCAGATCGTGCCGAAGCGCGACGACCAGAACTTCCGCCTCGACGAAAAGGGCCGCCGCCTGACAATCATCTTCGAGATCGACCAGGCGCGCGCCGTTTTCCTCGATCTCTTCCAGCTGGTGATCCCGATGTTCCAGGCGGTCGGCATCGATGCGCAGATGCGCTCGATGGACCGTTCGCTCTGGGAGACGCGCGTCCGCCAGGGCCGTGATTTCGATGCGACCGCCCACCAGTTCGGCGCAAACGGCGGCGTCGCCGCCATGCTCGACCCACGCTACTACGTGCCGACCGATGCCAACGCCATGTATGCCCCGGCCTGGCAACTCTGGTATCGCGACCGCGCCAATGCCAATGCCGAAGAGCCGCCGGAAAGCACGAAGAACCAGCTTGCGCTCTACGACAAGCTGAAGGCGACCTCCGACGCATCAGGCCAGCGCGAGGTCATGAAGCAGATCCTGCAAGGCGCCGCCGACAATTTCTATGTCTTCGGCATTTCGCTGCCGCCCGATGGATACGGCATTGTCAAGAACAACATGAAGAACATCACGAAGATCATGCCGAACTCCTTCGGCTGGCCGACGCCTGCTCCGACCATGCCGGAGCAGTTCTACAAGGTCTGAAGACCTTTATTCCAGGAGCCTAGTTAGGCGCCGGCCCCGCCGGTTGGCGCCGAGGCCCTTTTTTGCCGATGATTGGATGAAGACGATGCTCGATGCCAGAAAACAGAATACCCACATGCTGAGGACGCCGGACTGGTTCAAGACGGCGACCCGCTGGACCCAGCTGACCTTCGTGGAAGACGATCCGGAGAAATACGACCCGGCCTTCTGGGTCGACGTCTTCAAGCGCACGAAATCGAACGCGGTCTGCCTCAGCGCCGGCGGCTACATTGCCTATTATCCGAGCGAAGTGCCCTACCATTATGTGAGCAAGTATCTCGGCGACAAGGATATCTTCGGCGCGCTCGTCGATGCCGCTCGCAAACTCGATATGCATGTCATGGCCCGCGTCGACCCGCATGCTATCCATGACGATGCCGCCAAAGCCCATCCCGAATGGGTGATGATCAATGCCGACGGCACGCCGCGCCGTCACTGGGCCTATCCCGATGTCTGGGTGACCAATGCCTATGGCGACTACAACACCGTCTTCATGCCTGAGGTGGTCAAGGAGATCGTCCGCAAATACGATATCGATGCGGTCTTCGCCAATCGCTGGCAGGGCCACGGCGTCGATTATAGCGAAGACAGCGCCCGCCGCTTCAAGGACATGTCCGGCCACGCCCTGCCTGTAAAACCCGACGCCGAGGATCCCGCCTGGCAGGCCTGGGTGCAATGGCGCCGCCGCGTGCTCACCGACATGATCGCGCAATGGGACGATGCCGTCAAAGCGATCCGTCCGCATGCGAGCTTCATTCCGAACATGGGCGGCGCGTCTCTGATGGAATTCGACCTCTCGGTCATCGCCAGGCACTGCCCCTTCCTCGTCGTCGACCATCAGGGCCGCAAGGGCCTCGAGCTCGGCTGGTCGGCTGGCCGCAACGGCAAGCGCATCCGCGCCACCTTCCCCGACCGCCCGGTCGTACTGATCACCTCGATCGGCCCGGAGGAGGAATATCGCTGGAAGGACGCCGTCACCTCGGGCGAGGAGATGCAGCTCTGGATCAATGACGGCACCGCCCACGGCCTCTACGCCTGGTTCACCAAGTTCAACGGTGTCGTGCCCGACAAACGCTGGGTCGAGCCGGTGGCCGACGCATTCGGCCTGCAGGCAGCCGTCGAGCCAGTGCTGGAAAGTATGAAGCCGACCGCCGAAATCGCCGTCATCGATCCCTCGACGACGCTGCGCCACTGGGCGCCGGAAGAACGGCATTCCGCAGAGAAGCACGATCTCGGTCTCTACCACGCCCTCGTTGAAGCCCGCCTGCCCTTCGAGCTGCTTTCGGACCAAGTGCTGACCGATGAAAACCTCGACCGCTTCAAGCTGATCATTCTCGCCAACGCCTCCTGCCTTTCGGATGTGCAGAACGCGGCGATCCGCGCCTATGTCGATCGCGGCGGCAGCGTCATTTCCTCCTACGAGACGTCGCTGCGTGACGAATTCGGCAAGAAGCGTGACGAATTCGGTCTGGCCGACGTGCTCGGCGCCAGATACGTCTCCGGCCCGCGCGGCATCGTCAAGAACACCTATGTTGCCCTTTCCGGCGATCACCCGATCAATCGGGGTTTCGACGGCGCCGAACGCATCATGGGCGGCACCCGCCTGATCCACGCCGAGCCGTCGGCCGATGCAAAGACTCCCTTCCTCTACGTACCCGACTTTCCCGATCTGCCGATGGAAGAAGTCTATCCGCGTGAAGACCCGAAAGGTGCTGCCGTCATCGCCCGCGAGACTGGCAAGGGCGGCCGCACGGTCTATATTCCCTGGAACATCGGCGAGATCTTCTGGGAGGTCTTTGCGGTCGACCACGCCCGTCTCATCGCCAACGCCGTCCATTGGGCACTCGGCAAGACGCCGCGCGTCACCGTCAAGGGCAAGGGCGTCGTCGATCTGGCGTTGCGCGAAAACGATGAGGGCCTGGCGCTCAGCCTCTTCAACCTCACCAATCCGATGATGATGAAAGGCCCGATTCGCGACAATTACCCTCTGGCAGCGCAGACCGTTTCGGTGGAGATTCCGGAGGGCCGATCGGTGGCGAAGGCTTGGCTCGTTGTTGCCGATCGCGCCGCAAGCTTCAGCTTCGGGAATGGCCGCGCGCAGGTGGAGGTGCCAGCTATCGATCGGCTGGAGGTCCTGCATCTCACCTGGAAATGAGATGACACGCGACGGAGGAGCGCTTTCGGCCTGGAGGGCCGAAGGCGGGTGAAGATCCGGGGGAAGCGCGTCACGGCGTTCCCGACGGGAGGAGAAACGTTTCAATGCTTGGCTATATCTTCAAGCGCGTGCTCTACATGATCCCGACCTTGTTTGGCATGTCGCTGATCTCGTTCCTGATCATCCAGCTGCCGCCGGGTGACTATCTGACGTCGATGATCGCCACCATGAGCGACAGCGGCCAGACCGTCGATCCCGCGCAGATCGAGCGGCTGAAGGAAATCTACGGCTTCGACGACCCCTTCTATATCCAATATCTGAAATGGATCTGGGGCATCGTCAGCCGCGGCGACTTCGGCTACTCCTTCGAATGGGGCCGGCCCGTCTCCGGGCTGATCTGGGGCCGCATGGGCTCGACGCTGGTGATCTCGCTCTTGAGCCTGCTCTTCGTCTGGATCGTGGCTTTGCCGATCGGCATCTATTCCGCTGTCCGCCGCCACTCCGTCGGCGATCATGTCTTCACATTTCTAGGCTTCATCGGCCTTGCGGTGCCGAACTTCATCCTGGCGCTGACGCTGATGTACATCGCCTATAAATATCTCGGCCAGAGCGTCGGCGGACTGATCTCGCCGGAATATGCCGAGGCGCCCTGGAGCCTCGCCAAGGTCGGCGATTTCCTCGCCCATCTCTGGATCCCGATCATCATCATCGGCGCATCCGGAACGGCAGCGATGATCCGCATCTTGCGCGCCAACCTGACCGACGAACTGCACAAGCCCTATGTCGTCACCGCCCGCGCCAAGGGACTGCCGGAATACAAGGTGATCCTCAAATATCCGGTCAGAATCGCGCTCAATCCCTTCGTCTCGGCGATCGGCTGGGTGCTGCCGCATCTCGTCTCCGGCGTGACGATCACCGCCATCGTGCTGAACCTTCCGACGGCCGGCCCGCTGCTTTTCCGCGCGCTGATCTCGCAGGACATGTATCTCGCCGGCAGTTTCATCCTGCTTTTGAGCGCGCTGACCCTCGTCGGCATGCTGCTGTCGGATCTGCTACTGGCGCTGCTCGATCCGCGCATCCGGTTCAATTGAGGGGAATGCGATGAGCACGCACGAAACCTTCGGAAACCACACCGGACCCCTCCACGTCGTCGCCGACGGCCCCTCGATCAGCCCGCTGAAACAGGGCAAGACCGTCTCGACCGCCGCGATCGGCCCCTGGCGGCTGGTCGCCGGCAAACTCATCCGCCAGAAAGTGGCGATGGTGGCCGGCGCTATCATCCTCTTCCTCTATCTGGTCGGCCTCTTCGCCGAATTCCTGGCGCCTGCTTTGCCGATGACCTCGCGACCGCAATATACCTATGCCCCGCCGCAGGGCTTCAGCTTCTTCGTCGAAAAGCCGGACGGCAGCTCGGAATTCAATTTCCATGTGAAGGGCTACAAGGTCGAGATCGACAAGGTGGCGCTGCGCCGCACTTTCGTCGTCGACGACACCAAGGTCGTCCCGATCGGCTTCTTCGTCAAAGGCGCAGCTTATAACCTCTGGGGGCTGATCCCGATGAACCGGCACCTGATCGGCCCCCTCAACCAGAACGACCCGATGTATCTGCTTGGCGCCGACCGGCTCGGCCGCGACGTCTTCTCGCGCCTCGTCTACGGCACGCGCGTATCCATGTCGATCGGCCTCGTCGGCGTCGCGATGTCGCTGATCCTGGGTGTCGTGCTCGGCTCGATCTCCGGCTTCTACGGCGGCTGGGTGGATACGCTGATCCAGCGTGTCATCGAGGTCGTCAGTGCCATGCCGACCATCCCACTGTGGCTCGGCCTGGCGGCGGCGATCCCGCTGACATGGTCGCCGGTCAATGTCTATTTCGTCATAACGATCATCGTCTCGCTGCTCGGCTGGACCAGCCTGGCGCGGGAAGTGCGCGGCCGGTTCCTGGCACTGCGCAGCGAGGATTTCGTCGTTGCCGCCCGGCTGGACGGATCGAGCGAGACGCGGCTGATCTTCCGCCATATCCTGCCCTCGCTGACGAGCCATATCCTTGCGGTCGTCACACTGGCCGTGCCGACCATGATCGTCGCCGAGACCTCGCTGTCCTTCCTCGGCATCGGCCTCAAGCCGCCGGTCGTCAGCTGGGGCGTGCTGCTGCAGGACGCCCAGAACATCCGCACCGTCGCCACCGCGCCGTGGCTCCTGATCTGGCCGTCGCTCGCAGTCGTCGTCGCCGTCCTGTCCTTCAATTTCTTCGGCGACGGCCTGCGCGATGCCGCCGACCCCTATGACAATTGAGGAGGAAACCATGACCGATCTTTCAGACGACGTCGTTCTCTCCGTCGAAAACCTCTCGATCGATTTCAGGCTGCGCACCCACATCCTGCACGCCGTCGAAAATGTCAGCTTCGAGCTGAAGCGCGGTGAGACGCTCTGCCTCGTCGGCGAAAGCGGCTCCGGCAAAAGCGTCACTGCCCGCTCGCTGCTGCAGATCGTCGACAGCCCCGGCCGCATCGTTTCCGGCCGCATCCTGCTCAACAACGGCGACGGGATCACCGATATCGCCGCGTTGAAGCCGTCGGATCGGGCAATGCGCGCCATCCGCGGCCGCCGCATCGGCCTGATTTTTCAGGAGCCGATGAGCTCGCTGTCGCCGGTGCACACCATCGGCTCGCAGATCATCGAGGCGGTGCGCCTGCACAGCAATCTCGACCAGCGCGCCGCCCGCGAAAGGACCGTCGAACTGCTGCGCCAAGTCGAAATTCCGAATCCGGACAAGATGGCCGACCGTTATACGTTCGAATTCTCCGGCGGCATGCGCCAACGCGCCATGATCGCCATGGCGCTTGCCGGCAATCCCGATATTCTCATCGCCGACGAACCGACGACGGCGCTCGACGTCACCACCCAGGCCGAGATCCTCGACCTGATCAAACGCCTGCAGGTCGAGCGCGGCATGGCCATGCTGCTCATCACCCATGACATGGGGATCGTCGCCGAAGTGGCAGACGACGTCGCCGTCATGCGCTTCGGCCGTATCGTCGAGCGCGGGCCGGTCGATACAATCTACCACGCCGCCGAACATCCCTATACCCGCCAACTACTCGCCTCGACGGTCAAGCTCACCCACCATGTCGAAGGCAGGCTGCCCGCTGTGGCGCTGTCGCCGCAGGCACCGCAACCGATCCTGTCCGTCCGTAACCTCAGTAAGATCTATGGCTGGCACGGCAAATCAAACACGCTGCGCGCCGTCGATGACGCCAGCTTCGATCTCTATCCCGGCGAAAACCTCGGTATCGTCGGCGAAAGCGGCTCCGGCAAGACGACGCTCGGCCGCCTGATCCTGCGCACCGTCGAGCCGACATCGGGCAGCATCACCTATCGCGGCAGGGACGGCGGCGAGATCGACGTCACGAAACTCACCAAGCGCGAACTCCGCACTTTCCACCGCGAAGTCCGCCTGGTTTTCCAGGATCCGTTCGCCTCGCTCAATCCGCGCATGACCGTCAAGGAGGTGATCGGCGATCCGCTTGTTGTCAACGGGCTGGCCAAGGGCAAGGCACTGGAGGACCGCGTCGCCGAACTGATGCGCCTCGTCGGCCTCGATCCGATGGGCATGGAGCGCTACCCGCATGCCTTCTCCGGCGGCCAGCGCCAGCGCATCGGCATCGCCCGCGCCCTTGCACTTGACCCGCGCATCATCATCGCAGACGAGGCGACGTCGGCGCTCGACGTCTCGATCCGCAGCCAGATCCTCGACCTGCTGCTCGATATCCGCCAGCGGCTGAACCTGAGCTTCATCTTCATCTCGCACGACATTTCGGTCGTGCGTTATTTTTGCGATCGCGTCGCCGTCATGCATCGCGGCAAAATCGTCGAACTTGGTGAGGCAGAACAGATCTGCACCGCTCCCGAAGAGGCCTACACCAAGAGCCTCATCTCCGCCGTTCCCAATCCCGACCCTCGCGACAAGCGCATGCTGCACCGGCATCGTTTCGTCGCGCCTGCCACTATCTAAGGACGATCCCGTGCCGAAATTTTCCGCCAACCTTTCCTTCCTCTACCAGGACCTGCCCTTTCTCGACCGTTTCGCCGCTGCCGCAAAGGACGGCTTCGGCGCGCTGGAATATCTCGGCCCCTATGCCGAGCCGAAGGAGAAGATCGCCGAGGCGCTGAAGGCGAGCGGCCTGAAACAGGCGCTCTTCAACGTGCCGTCCGGCGACTGGGCCGGCGGCGAGCGCGGCATTGCCTGCCTGCCGGACCGCGTAGAGGAGTTCCGCAACGGGGTCGCGCAGGCGCTCGATTATGCCAAGGCGCTCGATTGTCGGCAGGTGAATGTCATTTCCGGCCTCGTGCCTGGAGGTGCCAACCTGGAGACGCTGGAAAATGTGCTGGTCGACAATCTGAAATATGCAGCAAAACGCTGTGCCGACGCTGGCGTCAGGCTTTTGATCGAGCCGATCAATCTGCGCGATATTCCAGGTTTCTTCCTATCGACGACCACTCATGCCGAGCACATCCTCGACCGGGTCGGCTCGGACAATCTCTATATCCAGTATGACTTCTACCACATGCAGATCATGCAGGGCGACCTGATCCCGACCTTCACAAGGCTGAAGGAGAAGATCGCCCATGTGCAGATCGCCGACAATCCCGGCCGGGGCGAACCCGGCACCGGCGAGATCAACTACGGCTTCATCCTCTCCGAGCTCGACCGTCTCGGCTACGACGGCTGGGTCGGCTGCGAGTACAAGCCGAAATCCGGCACCAGCGAGGGCCTCGGCTGGATGAAACCCTATCTGAACTCAGCGAGAGCAGCATGAACATTGGATTTATCGGACTGGGCGTCATGGGCCGCCCGATGGCGGAACACCTGATCGACGCCGGCCACACGCTGCATCTGAGCCGCGTGAAGGAAGCCTCGCAGCATCTTGTCGACAAGGGCGGCAAAGCTGCCGCCAGCGCCAGGACGGTGGCGCAAGCCTCCGACATCGTCATCCTGATGCTGCCGGATACACCAGACGTCGAGGCGGTTCTCTTCGGTGAAGACGGCGTCGCCTCCGGCCTTTCCCAGGGCAAGCTCGTCATCGACATGAGTTCGATCTCGCCGGTGGCGACGAAGACCTTCGCCAAGCGCATCGAGGCGCTCGGTTGCGATTATCTCGATGCTCCCGTTTCCGGTGGTGAGGTCGGCGCCAAGGCAGCCTCGTTGACGATCATGGTTGGCGGCAAGGAGCAGGTTTTCGAACGCGCCAGGTCGCTTTTCGAAAAGATGGGCAAGAACATCACCCATGTCGGCGGTAGCGGCGACGGTCAGACGGCCAAGGTCGCCAACCAGATCATCGTCGGCCTGACGATCGAGGCGGTTGCCGAAGCGCTGCTCTTTGCCCGGAAGGCCGGCGCCGATCCGGCCAAGGTGCGCTCTGCGCTGATGGGCGGCTTTGCCGCTTCGCGCATCCTCGAAGTGCATGGCGAGCGGATGGTCAAGGGGACCTTTGAGCCCGGCTTCCGCATCCGTCTGCACCGCAAGGATATGACGCTTGCCGTCGATGCCGCCCGCGCACTCGATCTGTCGCTGCCGAACACGGCCGCCACGCAACAGCTAATGAATGCCGCGATCGCCAATGGCGACGGCGAACGCGACCATTCCGCCCTCATCCGCACCCTGGAACTCCTCGCCGGAGGGCCGCGCTAGATCAACGCTTTTTAGAACAACCGGACGACATCTTCGATTGCCGACCGCCGGAGCCTTCTTTCCGGACGGCGAAGCCATGTCCGGTCACCGATAGAGAAGGACAGGACAATGCTCAACAAAGATATCCAGCTGCCCTACGGCGCCGTCTATTTCCGCAAGTCGAATCCGCCTCGCGAGGATTGGGAACGTGACTACGCCACCGCTGGGCAAGACGGCCTCAACATCTTCCGCCACTGGTTCATGTGGAGCGCGATCGAAACCACCCCCGGCGTCTACGACTGGGAAGAATATGACCGCCAGATGGACCTTGCCGCCGCAAACGGCATCAAGACCGTTATCGCCGAGCTGATCCATGCCGTGCCGGACTGGGCAGTGCGCAAATATGCTCATGCATTGCAGGTCAATGCCGACGGCACCAAACTCGGCTCCTATATGGGTGTGTCGTCGGCGACCGGCGGCTTCTCCAACAATGGCGGCGGCGCCGGCGCTCTGACGCTGAACTGCCCCGAAGTGAAGGAAGCAGCGGGCAAATTCCTGACCGCGCTCGCCACCCGCTACAAGGATCATCCGGCGATCTATGGCTACGACGTCTGGAACGAGTGCAACTATTCCGCCGATGTCGATTACAGCCCCTATGCCAAGGCTGCCTTTCGCAAATGGCTGGAAAAGAAATACGGCAGCCTGAAGGTCCTGGCCAAGGCCTGGTACCGCTACAGCTATGCCGAATGGGAGGATATCGAGCCGCCGGTGCATATGGCACCCTATCCCGAATGCATCGACTGGCTGCAGTTCAAACGCGACAATTTCTATGACCAGATGCAATGGCGCATCGACACGATCCGCGCCGTCGACCAGAAGAACACCATCGTTGCCCACGGCATATCCGGCGCAATTCCCAACATGGCGGCCAACGGCTGCGACGACTGGCTCGCCGCCTCCAAGGTCGAGGTTTACGGCTTCACCTGGATCCAGGCCCGCAAGGGGTCGGAAGCGTGGAAGAACTGGTACGGCGTCGACATCAACCGCGCCGCCGCCCGCGGCAAGCCCTTCTGGCATGCCGAACGCCAGGGCGGCCCGCTCTGGCTTCAGCCGCAGGTGATCGGCCGCGACAAGGAAGATGGCCGCGTCGCCGAGCCCGAGGATATCCGTCTCTGGAGCATGACCTCACTTGCCGGCGGCGCCCGCGGCGTGATCAACCTGCGCTGGCGCCCGCTGCTCGATGGTCCACTCTTCGGCGCCTTCGGCTCCTACGGCATGGACGGCTCGCGCACGCCGCGCTCTGACATGGCAAGCGCCATGGCGAAATGGGCTAACGACAAGGCGCAGGCCACCCTCTGGGAGGCAAAGCCGGTGCGCGGCGAAGTCGGCATCCTCGTCGTTCGCGAAACTCAGGAATTCGATTACCTCCTGAACCACGACCGCAAGGAGAAACCCTATCCCGAAGCCATGTGGGGGGCCTATCGGGCCTTCCTCGAAAATGGCGTGCAGCCGGACTGGGTGCATATCGACGATATCGCAGCCTATGATTTCCTTTATTTCCCCTATCCGATCATGTTCACATCAGAGCAGGCGAAACGCCTGAAAGCCTGGGTCGAAAACGGCGGCACGCTGATTGCCGAGGCATGCCCCGGCTATTTCGGCGACCGTGGCCATGTCGGCACCGTGCAGCCGAACATGGGCCTCGACGAGGTCTTCGGCGCGCGCGAGGAGGAAGTCGAATTCATGCCCGATATCGGCGACCGCATCCATTTCGATCTCGACGGCGCGGCGGTCGACGGTGGCGGCTTCCTCCAGTCTTATCGGCTGACCGGCGGAACGGGACGCGGCCACTTCACCGACGGTCGTCTTGCCGTGGTCGAAAACGCCTATGGCAAGGGCCGCACGCTGCTGATCGGCACCAATCCCTCCGTCGCCTATTACCGCACGCAGGGTAAGGTGAATGGCGCTTTCTTCGCTGAGCTATTGAGATGGAGCGGGAAGAAGCGTCACGTAACGTTGTCGAATGCCGCCCTCTTCGCCCGTATCCACAAGGGAGAAAATGGCAGCTTCCTCTGGCTCGTCAATCCGACGAGAACGGCGCAGAAGACCGAGGTGACGCTCGCCCGAGGAGCACTTGCGCAAAGCCAGGCAGTCTGGCCGATCGACCATATCGGCAATAGTGGCATCGAGGTGCCGCCGCGCGATGTGCTGATCCTGCCGCTCGATAGCTGAAATTTCAGGATGCGGATGAACTGGCACTTTCGGCAAAGGCTTCAAGCTCGGGGTCGAAGTCGACCTCGACGACATTGTTGAAGACGGCGGTGGCCAGCATGATGCCGGCAAAGGCGACGAGATCGACCAGCACCTTGGTCTCGTAGCGCTCTTTCAGCTTTGCCCAGAGTTCGACGGGAACAGCGTTGGAATCGGCGACGATCGCCTTGCCGAAGGTGTCGAGCAGCGCTTCCTCGTCGGAAAGCTCCAGCGCATCGGGATTGAAACCGTTGTTGATCAGCGCCCTGCGAAAGAAGCTGATGGCGATCTTCGATTTCGCTGCCTTCGAGATGGCATGCGAGAAAATCCAGATCTCCCGGTCGCTGATGACGGGATCGAGCTCTGCCCGCAGCGTGAACCACTCGGAATAGATGCGATGGGCGACAGGCGAATGTAAGAGCGTGCGCTTCATGTTGGTCATGCGCCCACGCAGCCTGATTTCCTCGTCATGCGCCGCACGGATCTCTTCGGAAGCACTGTCGTAGTCGATCTGCGGGAGGTGGCTCATCGGGGCGCTCTTTCTGATGCATGAAGGGAAATCCGCTTGGCCGCCATGCGGCTCCCGCCTAGACTGACCAAATCGAAGGCGGAGGCAAGACATGAGCGAGGACCGAGAGCATCATCACGTCGACTGGCGCGAACATGGCGTCAAGGTCATCCCCGGCAATTCGCTCGATCCGAACACCGCCCAGACACCGGGCATGAACCGCGCGACCGCGATCAACAATGCACGCGCCGGCGCCGAAAAGATCTGGGCCGGTACGGTGACGATCCATGCCAACGCCAAGACCGGCGCCCATCACCATGGCGATCTCGAAAGCATCATCTACGTGGTCAAGGGCAGGGCCCGCATGCGCTGGGGCGAGCATCTGGAATATACCGCCGAGGCTGGCCCCGGCGACTTCATCTATGTTCCGCCTTATGTGCCGCATCAGGAGATCAACGCCAGCCGCGACGAGACGCTGGAATGCGTGCTCGTCCGCTCAGGCCAGGAACCAGTCGTCGTCAACCTCGACATCGAGCCGGTTGAGAAGCCGGAGGACGTCGCGTGGATCGACCCGATCCACCGGTAGCGCAATTCACCTCGAGCAAACGGCTGGCATCCTCAGCCGCCGAACGCTGTGCAAGGATCGTCGCAGACCGCTTTAGGCGTGGACGGCGCCTGCGCTGTTCATAACAGGGTTCTCTATGATCCGGCCGGTATCGGCAGCATAGAGGTGGATCTGGTCGTAATCGATCGCGATGCCGATCGGATCGCCCGACTTCACCTTCACGGCCTCAGTCAGCGCCACGGCAAAGGGCAGCCCATCGAAATCGGCGTGCACGACGCGGCTTGCACCGAGTTCTTCGATGAAATCGGCCGTTGCGGTGAGGGCGCCCGGCGCATCCGGGGCCACCAGCCGGGCGGCCTCGGCGCGCATGCCGAGCACTACGCGTTTGCCTTTCAGCGGTGCGGCGCGCTCGCGCGGCAGCGCGACCTTGCGGCTTTGATCGTAGACGAAGACACCCTCGTCATTGATCGTGCCCTCGAGCAAGTTCATCGCCGGCGTGCCGACGAAGCCGGCGACGAAGCGCGAGACCGGATGATGATAGACCTCTTCAGGCGTGCCGACCTGCTCCACCCTGCCGCCGTTCATCACCACCAGCCGGTCGGCCAGCGTCATCGCTTCGGTCTGGTCATGCGTGACGAAGATCGAGGTTGCGCTGAGGCGGCGGTGCAGGCGGCGGATTTCGGCGCGCATGGCGATGCGCAGCTTGGCGTCGAGGTTCGACAACGGCTCGTCGAAGAGAAACACCTTCGGCTCGCGGATCATCGCGCGGCCCATGGCGACGCGTTGGCGCTGGCCGCCGGAAAGGGCAGCCGGCCGGCGCTCGAGGAAGGGTTCGAGACTGAGCGCCTTGGCGACCTCGCCGATGCGCCGCTGACGCTCCGACTTCGAGACACCGGCCACCTTCAAGGCGTAGCCGATATTCTCGGCAACGCTCATATGCGGATAAAGCGCATAGTTCTGGAACACCATGGCACAGCCCCGCTCGCGCGGCTCCAGCTGGTTGACGACGCGGCCGTCAATGGCGATTTCACCGCCGGTGATTTCCTCGAGGCCGGCGATCATGCGCAGCAACGTGGACTTGCCGCAGCCGGAGGGGCCGAGGATGACGATGAACTCGCCCGACTGGATGTCGAGATCGACGCCGTGAACGACGGGGGTTTTGCCGTAGTTTTTCTTCACGCCACGAATGGAGATCGGTGCCAAGGGAGTACTCCTTCACTTCTCGGTGGAGATAAGGCCGCGTACGAACCAGCGCTGCATCAGAATGACGAGGATCAATGGCGGCGACATGATGATCAGGGTTCCGGCCATGGCGACGTTCCAGTCGGGCAGGCCGAATTCGGACGGGATGAGGGTCTTGAGCTGCGTCACGGCGATGCCGAAATTCGGATCGGTAGTGATCAGCAGCGGCCAGAGATACTGGTTCCAGGCCCAGACGAACATGATCGTGAAGAGTGCGATCATGTTCGGCCGCGAAAGCGGCAGCAGAATGTCCCAGAAGAACCGGACCGGACCCGATCCGTCCATCTTCGAGGCCTCGGCCAGCTCGTCGGGAACCGTCAGGTAGAACTGCCGGTAAAGGAAGGTGCCGGTCGCGGTCGCGACCAGCGGCAGAACGAGGCCGGGATAGGAATTCAGCAGGCCCCATTCGAGCTTGATCTGAATGCCGGTGACCTGTGCGACGAGCCAGCTTATGCCGGTGACTTCGAGGATCGTCTGGAACGGCTGCAACGCGTTGGCCGCAATCGAATAGGTCGGCACGATGCGGACTTCCAGCGGCAGCATCAGCGTGATGAAGATGATCCAGAAAATCACATACCGGCCGCGGAAGCGGAAGTAGACGATCGAGAAGGCTGCCATGGAAGACAGCATGACCTTGCCGGCGCCGACGGTTGCGGCGAAGATGATGCTGTGGAACAGCTTGTTGCCGAGATCGGCGCGAACCCAGGCGGTCTGCGCGTTTTCCCAGAAATGCGAGCCCGGCATCAGCGGCAGCGGCACGCGATTGACCGTCTCCAGATCGAGGGTCGACGCGATGATGACGATGGCGAAAGGCAGAAGCGCGATCACCATGCCAAGCGCGAGAAGCGTATAGCAGATGAAGTTGAATATCGGCGTGCGTTCGATCATGTCCGCGACCTCACTTGTAGTGCACGCGCCGCTCGATGAAGCGGAACTGGAAGATTGTGAGAAGGACAACGAGCACCATCAGGATGATGGACTGCGCTGCAGCACCCGAATAATCGAGACCCCTGAAGCCGTCGAAATAGATCTTATAGACCATGAGCTCGGTGGCGCGCGCCGGGCCGCCCTGCGTCATGACATCGACGATACCGAAGGAATCCTGGAAGCTTTCGGTGATGTTGATGACGAGCAGGAAGAACAGCGTCGGCGTCAGCAGGGGCAGCTGGATATCCCAGATCCGGCGCATCGGCCCCGAACCATCCATTGCGGCGGCCTCGATCAGCGAGCGCGGAATGCCTTGCAGCGCCGAGAGGAAGAAGATGAAGTTGTAGCCGACATATTTCCAGGAGAAGGCGACAACGACCGCGATCATCGCATCTTTGCCGTCGAGCGCGGGGTTCCAGAGGCCGGGCCAGACGTGGTTGATGACGGACAGAAGGCCGGCCTCCGGCGCCAGGATGAAGCGGAAGGCGAGGCCGAGAGCGGGAGCGGCAATCGCGTAAGGCCAGATGAAGACTGACCGATAGACCTTGTGACCACGCAGTTCACGATCCGTCAAAAGCGCCAGGATCAGCGCCAGCCCCATGGCAATGGCCGTCGAGCTGAAGCCGAAGATCATGCTGCGGGTAATCGAGTCCCAATAGATCGGATCGGTGAGCAACTGTCTGAAATTGTCGAAACCGACCCAGGCATTGCCGCCGCCCCATGGCTGCTCGAGCGTGAACGCCCAATAGAGCGCCTGCGCGCTCGGCCAATAGAAGAAGACGAAGATCAGCAACAGCATCGGAAATGCGAAGAGCAGCCCGATTGTCGTTGAGGAGAAAGTGACGCGCTTTTCCATGGGTGGTCGTTTTCGGCCTGATGTGGTTAGGCGCGGGCGGCGAGTTCGCAGCCGCGACAAATGAGAGACTTACAAAGACGCACCCGGCGCGCAAAACGCGGGCCGGGTGCGGCTCATATCAACCGATCAGGGGAGCTGAACGTTCTTGTAGGTTTGCTGGAAGCGACGCAGCAGCGTATTGCCGCGTTCGGCAGCGCTGTCGAGCGAAGCCTGGACATCGGCATTGTTGACGAAGATTGCCTGCAGACCATTGGCGATTTCGGTGCGGACCTGCAGCAGGCCACCGAGACGGATGCCCTGCGGAGCTGCATCGCCAGCAGGCGATGCGGTCAGGCTCTGAATGGCGAGTTCACGGCCAGCGTAAGGCGCCTTGTCGTAAAAGCCCTGCTTCTTCAGATATTCGAAGCCGGAGTTACGAACCGGAATGTAGCCGGTAACGGTCGACCAGGTCAGCGCTTCTTCCGGCTTGGCAATGAAGTTGAAGAAGGCAGCGGCAGCCTTGTATTCAGCGTCGGAATGACCCTTCAGAACCCAGAGCGAAGCGCCGCCGACATAAGAACTGTGCCGGGTCGCATCGCCGTAGGTCGGGAGCATAGCAACGTCCCAGTTCATGCCTTGCTTGGCGGTGCGGCCAACGTTGCCGTGGTCGCCGACCGAGGTCAGGATGACCTGGCAGTCGCCAGCGGCAAAGGCTTCGACGAAGGTCTGACCGACAGCCTTGTTCTTGATGACGGCCAGCTTGTTGTCGTACCAGGACTTGAGGTCCTTGACGTAGCTGACGAGAAGCGGGTTCTTGTTGAACACCAGCTCGGCGTCGAGACCTTCAAAGCCGTTCTTCTTCGTGGCGATCGCTTCGCCGTTCACGGCTTCGAACTGCTCGATGTACTGCCAGACTTCGTTGTTGGAGATGTCAAAGCCGAGCGGGCAAGCATAGCCTGCATCCTTCAGAGCCTTGAGGTCCTCGCCTGCTTCTTTCCAGGTCGCCGGAGCATGATCCTTGCCAATCTTGGCGAAGGCGTCCTTGTTCCAGTAGAGAAGAGCGGTCGAGGAGTTGAAGGGGAAGGAGTACATCTCGCCCTTCGATGTCGCGTAGTAGCCGGAGATACCGGAGAAGTAGTCCTTCCAGTCGACATTGTAGCCCATGTCGGTCATCAGCTTGTTGGCCGGGTAGTAGGCGCCGGAAAGCATGATGTCGAGAGTGCCGGCGTCGGAGACCTGGGCGATGGTCGGCTGCTTGCCGGCGCGGAAGGCAGCAATGGTGTTCTGCAGGGACGCGTCGTAGCTGCCCTGGCTGGTGCAGACCACTTCGTAGTCGGCCTGCGACTGGTTGAAGCGATCGCACTGCTCCTGGACACGTTTTGCGATGTCACCGGAATTGCCGAACCAGAAGTCAATCTTGGTCTTATCGGCGGCGGCAGCGGGACCAGCAAGAAACGCTGTAGCGAGAAGGGCGCCAACGGCGCCGAGAAGCTTGGCTTGCATGAGAACCTCGAACGTAAAAGGGACGCGCACTTTCAGCGCACGCCCTATTAGCTGGTTCAAATTGCCACGGCCAATGAATATTACATGACATGAAACAACCCAAATACAGATGTCATAAAACCTTCACGCAGCCGTTATTCGCAAATCCCAGAGAAATATTTAGAGAATTTTCAAAGATTGCTTCAGCATGTTGTCAATAAATTACAACTATATTCGAAAAAATGGAATTTTAGGGCATACTTAATATTTATTTATATTGCGACAGAGCACCTTTATTCGGCCGCTCCGACCCAACGAAACTTGTAAAAACACCCGCATTTTTGCCGTTGCACTGGTGTGCAACCCCAGGGTTTAGGCCTCATGATTGAAGGGAATCCTTCAGGATCGCCGCAAAACGCGGATCGAATGCCCGGCTGATCGGTCCAGCGGCAGCACCAAGCGCCACCGACCAGGGATCGGCCATGCCGGGCTGCAGGCGCGGCAGCGTCCGGCCACGGCGCTCGGCGATCGACGGCAGCAGCGGGCCGATTGCCGCAATCAGCCTGCTCACCAGCGCTTCCGGCGCGCTGCCGCAGAGGATCACCGTCTGCGGATCGAACAGCGTTTCGATGAGATGGATACTCCAGCGCAGGTCCACTGCCGCTGCTTCGACCCAGGCGTGGATGCTTTGGTCGCCTTTCAAGGCAAGATCGTTGATGCGTGCATGGAGATGAGGATCGGCGGGATCGACGGACAGATGCTGATAGAGCGAGGCCAGCGAGGCGCGATGCTCGAGCGGCGTCGATTTGCCGTCGGCAAACAACAACGCCATACCGATCTCGCCGGCATTGCCGTTGGTGCCGCGGTAGAGATCGCCATTCAGAATGAGGCCGGCGCCAATGCCATAGCCGACGAAGAGGCAGACGGCATGGTCGAGGCCATGGGCGGCTCCCACCATGCGCTCGGCGGTCGCCGCCGCCGCCGCATCGTTCTGCAGGCCGACATCGAGCCCGGTGCCGGCGCTCAGCGTTTCCAACAACGGAAATTTCTGCCAGGCCTCCATCATCCACGGATCGTCGCCGCTGCCGGCAACCCCGAAAGGCCCGGGCATGGCGGCACCGAGGCCGACCAGCCGCTTTTCCGATTGCTGGACGATCCCGGCAAGCTTTGAGCGTACGCCGGCGACTAGATCGAGGATGACCCTCGTCCCGCTAGATGGACCTCCAGGCGGGAGGCCGGACTCGTCACGCACAAGAACGCTGCCGACGAGATCGACGGCGACCGCCCGCGTCACATGCCGGTCGATCTGCAGGCCGATCGCAAAGGCGCCTTCGGGCACCAGGCCGTAGGGCGTCGAGGGCTGGCCCCTGCCCTTCCGTACCGCCTCCTGCGAGCTGACGAGACCGTCGCGCTCGAGTTCCTCGATGATATTGGACACCGTCTGCTTGGTCAGCCGCGTCGCCCGCGCCAGATCGGCGCGTGAAAGCGCTCCGTTGATCCTCAGGGCATCGATCATCACGCGCCGGTTATGGGCGCTGGTGCCTTCGTGATTGGTGCCACTCTTCGCCCGGATCGGGCGGCTGTCATTCATGTGCAATTCCCTCTTGACTCCAATAGAATGTTGACGAAGTAATAAGTCAAGACAATTGACTTAATAAGGGACCGGAGAGTCCCAGGGAACGCAGGAGGCCGGCAAGAGCTCCGACAACGCTCCGAGACGACGAACCGGCACGCTTTCGCGCGTGCCCTCTCGAACACCGATGGCGGAGGACCGCCCTCGGCAATGCGTAAATGTCAAAAACTGGAGGTTGCAATGCTGAAATCCTTTAACAAGACGCTTCTCGGTGCGGCCTTGATCGGCGCATCCTTTGCGCCGCACGCTTTCGCCGAAACGACGCTGAACGCGCTGTTCATGGCGCAGGCCGCCTATAGCGAGGCCGATGTGCGCGCCATGACCGACGCCTTCGCCAAGGCGAATCCCGGTATCAAGGTCAATCTAGAATTCGTTCCCTATGAAGGCCTGCACGACAAGACGGTGCTGGCGCAGGGTTCGGGCGGTGGTTACGACGTTGTCCTCTTCGACGTCATCTGGCCCGCCGAATACGCCACCAACAAGGTGCTGGTCGACGTCTCCTCTCGCGTCACCGACGAGATGAAGAAGGGCGTGCTGCCGGGTGCCTGGACCACCGTGCAATACGACGGCAAATATTACGGCATGCCGTGGATCCTCGACACCAAATATCTGTTCTATAACAAGGAAATCCTCGAAAAGGCCGGCATCAAGACCCCGCCCAAGACCTGGGACGAACTGACCGAGCAGGCAAAGACGATCAAGGACAAGGGCCTGCTCGCCACGCCGATCGCCTGGAGCTGGTCGCAGGCCGAAGCCGCGATCTGCGACTACACCACGCTCGTCAGCGCCTATGGCGGCGATTTCCTGAAGGACGGCAAGCCGGCCTTCCAGACCGGCGGCGGCCTCGATGCGCTGAAATACATGGTCTCCAGCTACTCCTCGGGCCTCACCAATCCGAACTCCAAGGAATTCCTGGAAGAGGACGTCCGCAAGGTCTTCGAAAACGGCGATGCCGCCTTCGCGCTGAACTGGACCTACATGTACAACATGGCCAACAATCCGAAGGACAGCAAGGTCGCGGGCAAGGTCGGCGTCGTGCCGGCGCCGGGTATTGCCGGCAAGAGCGAGGCTTCGGCCGTCAACGGCTCCATGGGCCTCGGCATCACCTCGGCCAGCCAGCATCCCGATGAAGCCTGGAAATACATCACCTTCATGACCTCGCAGGCGACGCAGAATGCCTATGCCAAGCTCAGCCTGCCGATCTGGGCGTCTTCCTATGAGGACCCAGCGGTCACCAAGGGCCAGGAAGAGTTGATCTCCGCCGCCAAGATCGGCCTTGCTGCGATGTATCCACGTCCGACGACGCCGAAATATCAGGAGCTCTCGACCGCGCTGCAGCAGGCGATCCAGGAAGCGCTGCTCGGCCAGTCCTCGCCCGAGGACGCGCTGAAGTCGGCAGCCGACAATAGCGGCCTCTGAGCAACGCATGAAACCCCGGGCGGCGGCTGCAGTCGCCCGGTCTCCAGAACCTATGAAGAATAAGGGTCGCCTCGATGTCGAGCACTTGGCTGACAACGCGCGCGTGGCTTTTGATGCTACCGCTTCTCGTGGTCATGATATCCGTCATCGGCTGGCCTCTGATCGATACCGTCGGTCTCTCCTTCACCGACGCCAAGCTGGTCGGCACCGAAGGAAACTTCGTCGGCATCGACAATTACGTGAAGATGATCTCCGGTTCGAATTTCCAGCGCACGCTCGTCACCACCGCATGGTTCGCGATCGTCTCGGTCGCCGCCGAAATGGTGATCGGCGTGCTCGCCGCCCTGCTGCTGAACCAGCAATTCCGCGGTCGCACCGCGCTTCGCGCCCTGATGATCCTGCCCTGGGCGCTGCCGACCGTCGTCAACGCCACGCTCTGGCGGCTGATCTACAATCCCGAATATGGTGCGCTGAACGCCGCACTCACTCAACTCGGCCTGCTGGAGGCCTACCGTTCCTGGCTCGGCGAACCGGGCACGGCGCTGGCGGCCCTCATTGTCGCCGATTGCTGGAAGAATTTCCCGTTGGTGGCGCTGATCGCGCTGGCCGCACTCCAGGCCGTGCCGCGCGACATCACCGCCGCCTCGCTGGTCGACGGCGCTGGCGCTTTCGCCCGCTTCCGCTTCGTCATCCTGCCTTATCTCGCCGGCCCGCTGATGGTGGCGCTGGTGCTGCGCACGATCGAAGCCTTCAAGGTGTTCGACATCATCTGGGTCATGACCCGCGGCGGCCCGGCCAACAGCACGCGTACGCTGTCTATCCTCGTCTATCAGGAGGCCTTCTCCTTCCAACGGGCGGGCTCCGGCGCCTCGCTGGCGTTGATCGTCACGCTGCTGGTGACGCTGCTTGCTGCCGGCTATGCCGCCCTGGTGCGCAGGACCGCGGGGAGTGCAGCCTGATGGAACGCCAGAGCCCACTTTTTTCCGCCTTCATCCACCTCTGCGCGCTGCTGCTTGCCGCCGTCATCCTGGCGCCGATCCTGTGGCTGTTCATCATGAGCATCTCGCCGGCCGCCGACCTTGCTGCAAAGCCGCTGCGCTGGTGGCCGCAGACGGCGGATTTCTCGCGCTACGGCGTGCTGCTCTCGACGCTCGAAAACAGCGCCGGCGCCGCCTTCACCTCGTCGCTGCGCAACAGCATCGAGGTGGCTGGCATGGCGACGATCGCCGCCATCGCACTCGCTATTCCGGCCGGCTGGGCGGTGTCACGCACGCCCTCTGTGGGATGGTCGCTGTCAATGGTGATCGCCACCTACATGCTGCCGCCGGTGGCGCTCGCGGTGCCGCTCTATATGGGCCTTTCCCGTCTCGGCATGCTGAACAACGTCTTCGGCCTTGCCCTGGTTTATTTGACGATCCTAGCCCCCTTCACCACCTGGCTGATGAAGTCGGGCTTCGATTCCATCCCGCGCGAGATCGAATCCGCCGCGATGATCGACGGCGCCGGCCTCTTCCAGACGCTCAGGATCATCACGCTGCCGTTGGCCGCCCCCGTGGTGGCGACGTCAAGCCTCTTTGCCTTCCTGCTTGCCTGGGATGAATTCTTCTATGCGCTGCTCTTCACTTCCGACCAGCGCGCCAAGACCTTGACCGTCGCCATTGCCGATCTCGCCGGCGGCCGCGTTTCCGATTATGGATTGATCGCGACGGCAGGTGTGCTCGCCGCCCTGCCCCCGGTGCTGATCGGTCTCGTCATGCAACGCGCCCTGATTTCGGGGCTCACCAGCGGCGGCGTCAAGGGATGAACATGACAGAAGAAAGAACCCGGCCGGCCGGACTTGCCGCGATCGATCACGAAATGGCGCGCCAGCATGCCGATGCGATCGTCTCCTATGAAGCGGCCCAGCCGATGGCGGCGAGGGCCGCCGCTTCGCTGAAAAAGACCGGCAGGCTGCTGCTCATCGGCATGGGCGGCTCGCATGCCGTCAACCGCGCCGTCGAGCCGCTCTACCGGGCCCTCGGCGTCGATGCCGTTGCCTTGCCGCTGTCCGAACAGCTCGGCCAGCCGCTGCCGATCGCCGGCAGGACGATCTTCGTCACCTCACAATCCGGCGAAAGCGCCGAGGTCATACGCTGGTTCAACGAGACGGGCGGCACGGAGGAGACTTTCGGCCTGACACTCGAAGGCAATTCCTTCCTCGCAAGAACCGCCCCGTCGCTGGTGGGCAGCGGCGGCACCGAGCTCGCCTTCGCCGCGACCCGCAGCCTGACGGTGACTTTCGCCCTGCATCTGGCGATCCTTTCTGCTCTTGGCGAAGATCCTGACACCGCCCTTGCCGCCCTCAAGGCGCCGGAAGATCATGACATCGCCGCCGCTCTCTCGGCGCTCGAAAACGTCGCAACCATTGTCACGTCAGGCCGCCGGCTGCAGGGTATCGCCGAGGCGCTCGCGCTCGGTTTGACCGAGCTGTCGCGCCGTCCCTGCTTCTCGCTCGAAGGCGGCCAGCTGCGCCACGGACCGATGGAGATGCTGGGGCCGGAGGTCGGCGTCGTGCTGTTCCGTGGCATGGATGAAACCGCCGACCTGGTGACGGCAATGGCGGTGTCCGCCGTCGAGACCGGCGCCCCGGTCATCCTGTTCGACGCATCCGGGCAAGCGCCGGTCGCCGGCGCTGTGACGATCCGCTTTACGCCTGCAACGGGCCTTGCCGCGATCTTCGCCATGCTGCCGGTCGCCCAGCGGCTGATGATCGCCTTTGCCGATGCCCGCGTCCAGAATGCCGGAACCCCGGTTCGATCCACCAAAATCACCCGGAGCGAATGAATGCGGCCGCTTGCAGTCATCGGCAACGTCAATGTCGACCTGATCCTTGGACCGGCCGCCCCCTGGCCGAAAGCCGGGACGGAAATCATCGTCGATCATGACGAGTTGCGGGTCGGCGGAGCCGCCGGCAACAGCGCGCTCGCCTGGCAAGCGCTCGGCGTCGAATTCGAGATCGCCGCCAATATCGGCAGTGATCAGTTCGGTCGCTGGCTGAGCGAAGCCTTCGGCCACCGTTCCGACAAGTGGTCCGTACGTCCTGAGAAAACGACGCTCTCCGTTGGCATCACCCATCCGGACGGCGAGCGCACCTTCTTCACGACGAGGGGCCACCTGCCGCGTTTCAGCCTGGCAGACGTGTTCGCCGTCATCGAGGGCGCCAGACTGCAGGGCGGCTATGCCCTTCTCTGCGGCTCGTTCCTGACCGACGATCTGACAGAAGAATACGGCAAGTTCTTCGACTGGGCCGACGGCCATGGCATTACCGTCGCCCTCGATACCGGCTGGCCGCTCGACGGCTGGACGGACGATAATTGCGCAGCGACACGCGCCTGGCTCTCCCGCAGTGGCATCGCACTGCTGAACGAAGTCGAATCGACGACGCTTGCCGGTATCGCCGACCCGATCGAGGCCGCCCGTCAAATCCGGTCGCACATGCCGGAAGGCGCGATCGTCGTCGTCAAGCGCGGCCCTGATGGCGCCGTGGCGATCGGGCCGGACGGACAATTGGTTTCGGTCGCAGCGCCGGTTGTCGAGGTCGTCGATACGATCGGCGCCGGCGACGTCTTCAACGCAGCCTTTCTCGCCGCGCTCGCGAGCGATGCGCCGCTGGTTTCCTGCCTGATGGCAGGAACCGAGGTTGCCTCGCGCGCCATCTCCACTCTTCCCCGCAACTATGGCGGCCCGACATCTCTTCAGGAGCCCGTGCGATGAGCGCGCTCGAAATTCAAGACATCCGCAAGACCTATGGCGACGTCGAGACGCTGAAAGGCATCGACATCTCGTTGGAAAGCGGCGAATTCCTGGTGCTGCTCGGCTCCTCCGGCTGCGGCAAGTCCACACTGCTGAACATCATCGCCGGCCTTGCCGAGGCGACGAGCGGCGATATCAGGATCGGTGGACGCTCGGTGCTCGGCGTGCATCCGAAGGACCGCGACATCGCCATGGTCTTCCAATCCTACGCGCTCTATCCAAACCTGACGGTGCACCGGAACATCGGCTTCGGTCTTGAAATGCGCAAGGTGCCGGCGCAGGAGCGCGACAGGGCCGTGCGCGACGCCGCAAAGCTCCTGCAGATCGAAAACCTCCTCGACCGCAAGCCGAGCCAGCTTTCCGGCGGCCAGCGTCAGCGGGTCGCGATCGGGCGCGCGCTGGTGCGTAAGCCTGAGGTATTCCTCTTCGACGAGCCGCTCTCCAACCTTGATGCCAAGCTGCGCATGGAGATGCGTACCGAGATCAAGCGGCTGCATCAGATGCTGAAGACCACGGTCGTCTATGTCACCCATGACCAGATCGAGGCGATGACCCTTGCAAGCCGCATCGCCGTCATGCGCGACGGCCGCATCGAGCAGTTGGGCACGCCGGAGGAGATCTACAACCATCCGGCAACGCTCTATGTCGCGACCTTCGTCGGGGCCCCGCCGATGAATCTGCTGAAGGCAACGGCGCGCGACGGTCGCCTGGCGCTTTCAGGCTCCGATGCCAGCCTGCCTCTGCCCGCCCGGTTCCGCCAGACGGCCGGCAATGGACGCGACCTTATCCTCGGCATCCGTCCCGAGGCGCTTCGCACGGACGGCACTGGCCTGTCGATCGAGGCAACCCTTGAGGTCGCAGAACTGACCGGCCCGGAACTCGTCGTCACCGCCCTTGCCGGAAATCAGCGGCTGATGGCCTGCCTGCCGCCACGCACACCGATCCGCGACAACGAAAAGCTCATCCTCTTTTTCGACGAGGAGGCGATGCATCTCTTCGACCCGGAAACCGGTCTCTGTTGCGGCCGCTAGAGCATGTCGCGCAAAAGTGCGCAGCGGTTTTGCGACAACGACAGACGTAAAAACAAAGACCTAGGAGCTGTGGACACTTATCTGAGCCATAGGATTGTTGCGGCCAAAGCGAGCATGGC
>NZ_JABFCN010000011.1 GCF_013087515.1 Rhizobium sophorae
GAACCTGTATTGCGTCCGGCGCGACGGCGATCACCTCGCCCAACATGCCATTCTTGACGGCGAGGTCGCGATCATTCTCCAGGAAGACGATGCGATCGCCACGCGCAAAGGATCGCTTCCCATGGCTGGTCTGGTAACTCAGTTCCTCACCCTTATCGCCAGACGGGTTGCTGCCCTTTGCCAGCTCACCGCGATCCTGCAACCGAGCACGAATGCCGGCATTGATGGCACGGACGTCGTCGCGTCGATGGGCCATCGCAATGCGCGTGTCGTTGGGATGTGCCGATCGGTCAGCGACGTAATCGGCAATGATCGCCTTCAGGGTTTCAGCGCGATCCGTCTTCAGATGAACGCTTCCCCGTGCCACGTAGGCCGACAGTCCGGCTGCAGTTCGGTGAGATGCGAAGTCAATCGAAGCCTGCTTCTGCCAATCGGCTTTTTGCCGGCGGACTTCCGACAGTTGCGCATGGCCGACGGCTCCCGCGATCGCCCGAAACGGCGCGCCCGCTCCGATCGCCTGAAGCTGTTCATGATCACCGACCAGCACGAGCTTGGCGCCGGCCCGTTTGACCTCGTCGACGAAGCGGGCGAGCTGCCGGCTGCCGACCATGCCGCCCTCGTCGATGACGAAGACGTCACGAGCATTGAGCCGGCTGCGATCAGCCTGCCAGGAATATTCCCACGATGCCAATGTGCGGCTTGCGATCCCGGACGATTGCTCCAGGCCTTCCGCGGCCTTGCCGGCCAATGCCGCGCCATGAACACGATAGCCCTGCGCTTCCCAGGCGTGGCGGGCAGCCGCCAGCATCGTGCTCTTGCCGGCACCGGCAAAGCCGATCACCACGGCGATCTGACCGGGACCCGTGACATGCTCGATCGCATGGCGCTGTTCCGCCGACAGCCCCTGCCCCGGTGAAGGATTTCCCGCCTGGATCGATCTGTCCTCTTCGGCGATCGCTGCATCGACATTGCGCTTGAAGACACCGTGGTTTTGGCGCGCCTTCATCGCCATGACATTGCTGGCGATCGCGCCCTCGATCGCCACCATCTCGACCGTCGAATAGCGTGCCTCGCCATCGCGACCCCGAAGGCCCGTGCTTTCGGGCCTCAACTCGACGAGAGCCTTTGACGCCATGACCGCGGCAAAAGCATTCTGGAAGGTCTGCGGATCGTCATTGATGTAGCGATGCAGAGCCCTGGCAATGTCATAGCGGGTGAAGACGCTCTTCTCGTTGGTAATCAGCTTCAGGATTTCATCCGGGCGCCTCTGGATGGTCTCGGCATTTCGCTCGGCCGATTGCGGTGAGATGCGGGTGCGCGAGACTGCCCCACCCTGCCGATTGATCTCAGTCGCATGCACACCGACATGTTCGGTCGGCTCGATCGTGATCCCGGCTTCCAGATGAGAGCGGTTGTCGATACGGATATCGAGGCCGGCCCTCTCAAGGTGCGTGTTGGCCAGATGCTCCCACGCCTGGCGCAGTTCCTTCAGCTGCAGCTGCGATGGCGGCAGGTGATTGGCGAGAAGCCATCTGTTTTCCCGCTCGAGCATAGTCTTGTCGCCAAGACCGGCTTCCGTCACCTCACGCGTCGTCATCATCAGATGCGCATGGCTGTTTCTGATGTCGCTTCCCTCGCCCGGCCGATGGATCGCGAAGTCGACGGCAGCGCCATAGCGATCGGCCAGATGCAGCGCAAACGCCCGCGTCAGCACCAGGCGTTGATCCGGCGTCAGTTCGTGCGGCAGCGCGATTTCGAATTCCCGGGCAATCCGGGCGTCGCTGCGCTTCTCAGCGCTCTCGGCGGCATTCCACAGAGCGGATCGTTTTCTGGCCCAATCGGCTCTGACGCCTGCGGGCAAGACGATCTCGGCATGCTCGACACCTGTCCTGTTGCTAAAGTCATGCGTCAGCCCATCGCGCTCGTTCGTCAGTCTCACGGCGGCGCGATAGGCGGCGGACGCCACGGCGCTGCGCCCGCCACTGCGGGCGATCGGCTTCATGCTGAAGTGATAAATCGCCATCGCCCTCCCCTTGTTGAGCTGGCCGCCGGTCCGCGCTTTGAGTTGCCCCGCAACTCGTAAGTGCGCCCTTGTGCCTTCGTCGCTTCGTTCCTTCGGGCACTGGTGGGAGCGCGCGGCAATCTCCCGATGACCTCGTAAGCCGTTCACCCGGTTGCTTCCACGCGCAGATTTGCGAGTAGCCGACATGCATCCATCGTCGCAGCATCTGCGCATGCGATTGGGGACAGCCATTGTCCTGATGGCGCCGGTTCAATCGCTCATCGACGAGAAGGGAGACAATGACAGTGGCACGTAAATCCATCGGCGAACGGCTGGCGCAACTCGAGGCCCAGCGAAAGACATTGCAGATCCGGCTCGGCAAGCAGGAGCGCGCCATCGATACGCGCCGCAAGGTGTTGATCGGCGCACTTGTGCTGCATCGGCTGGAGAATGATCGCGATGTTCAGATCGGCGGAGGACTGGCAGCCTGGCTCAGATCCGAACTGCCGAAGTTCCTCACGCGCGATGGCGATCGGGATCTGTTCGACGATCTGCTGAAGCCGCAGGCAAATGAGCCGTCTATCAGCTATATCGGCAGTGGGAGTGCGGTATGATGATCCATGCCAACCAGATCAGAATCGCTCTCCGCAACATGATGCGCATGGCGGCCCGCGATCCGCTCTGGGCGATCGTCGCGTTCATCACGTTTCCGCTGCGATATGCCAAGTCGTTTGTCATGGGTGCATTTGGCTATTTGCTTGTCGTGTTCACCGTCTACTTCGGGATCGACTACCTCAGGCGCGTGATCCTCGGCGGCCACAGGGGTGACGTCATCTGGCATATCGGCGACTGGGTGGTGATGGCCTTTGCCATCGTGCTGCTCATTCGGCTGCTATCCGCGCCGCTGATCACGCATTTTGGATCGGCGGTGGACGACACGCATGGGTCTGCGCGCTTTGCCGGCCGAAGAGAGATTGCGCCTCTGACAAAGGCGGGCAGTGGCCTGCTGATCGGCCGCGCGCAAGGTTCCGGTCGCTTGCTGCGATATGACGGACCGGCTCATCTTCTGACCATGGCGCCGACGCGCAGCGGCAAGGGCGTCGGCACCATCATCCCGAACCTTCTGACCGCCGACCGCTCGATCATCTGCATTGATCCGAAGGGCGAGAACGCGATCATCGCCAGTGATGCACGAGAGAAGTTCGGGCCGGTTCATATCGTCGATCCGTTTGGCATCACCGGCAAACCTTCGGCTGCCTTCAATCCGATGGACGGCGTTGATCAAGACAGCGTCGACGTCGCCGAGAATGCAACGACACTTGCCGACGCACTGGTGTTCGACGAACCCGGTCTTTCGGGGGACGCCCATTGGAACGAGGAAGCCAAGGCGCTGATCGCTGGATTGCTGCTGCATGTGATCGCCAGCCAGCCAGACGACAGGCGTACGCTGACCATGCTCAGGCACTTGCTGACGCTGGCGCCGGAAGCGTTCCGTGCCGTGCTGGACGAGATGCAGGCAAGTGACGCGGTCAACGGACTGATTGCGCGGGCCGCCAACCGTCATCTCGGCAAGTCGGATCGCGAAGCCAGCGGTGTGCTGTCGGCAGCCCAGCGACATACGCATTTCCTCGACAGTCCGCGCATGACCGGGGTGTTGGGGCGATCGGATTTTTGGTTCGGTGACCTCAAGGCAGACAAGGCGACCGTGTTCCTGGTCTTGCCGCCAGACAGGCTTGCGGCCTACTCGCGTTGGCTGCGTTTGCTGGTGGCCCAGAGCCTGACCGAGATGGCGCGAACCGCACCCTCGCCGCATCCATCGACCCCGCCGGTTCTCTATCTGCTCGACGAGTTCGCCGCCCTTGGTCATCTGGCGCCGATCGAACGGGCCATGGGATTGATGGCAGGTTACGGTGTGCAACTCTGGCCGATCATCCAGGACATTCATCAGCTGCGCGCCACCTATGGCCAGCGTGCCGGCACGTTTCTGTCCAACGCCGGCGTGCTGCAAGTGTTCGGCGTCAATGATCACGACAGCGCCCGTCTGGTCTCCGATCTGCTTGGCCAGGAGACCGTGGTGTTCAACACGGCGGCGCGCGCGCTCGACTCGGAAAGGACCGGCCTCTCCTTCGCCGAGCAGCATGTCGCTCGCCCGCTGCTGACGCCCGACGAAGTGCGCAATCTGCCGGCAAGTAGTGAGCTGCTGTTCATCGCCGGCCAGCGGCCGATCGCGGCCACCAAGCTGCGTTATTATGCCGATCCGGAATTTGCAGGGCTGTTCACTGCGTCACAGATCTGACGAGGCGACATCACCAACGTGAATCGATCACGCCTGACCGATTCACAAATGTCGTTGGACGCGAGCAACTGGTCTTTGCGATTCTGCCCGCATGACAGTCCAGCCCTATCGTCTTTACATCGAACGCATCGATCCATCGAAGAACATGGCCCGTTTTTACGCGCTGTCGATCGAGCCGAACCTCTTCGGCGGGACATCGCTGGTGCGCAGCTGGGGACGGATCGGCAGCCGCGGGCAGCAGAAGATCCATGTCTTCGATAGCGAGGCAAAAGCCGTCGATCTCCTGCTCACGCTTTTGCGCAAAAAGCGGTCGCGAGGCTATCGGGTCCTGCGGTGATCGGCATCCGCGTCTCACATGCCTGATTGAAGGAAGAGACAGTTGAGTGAAGGAAGAGACGGCTCACGCCGCCTCCTCCTCCTCGTCGAGCTCCGGCTGCAAGGAATGCAGGTAGTCGACGGCGCGCTGCGCATGTGCTGCCGCCGAGAAGATGGCGCGCTTGTCGTTGCCCAGAACCTTCAGCCAGCCATCGAGGTAGCCTGCGTGGTCGGGGCGTGGTTCGAGCTCGGGAACGATGCCGAGATCGGCGCAGAGAAACGCGCTGCCGAGCTCGGCAACGAGTTCCTCGCGGGCGCGTTCGCTCCGGTCTTTCGCGTAGCGGCTGAGATCGCGATCAAGCCGTCGCGGTGCGGCGGTCCAGTGCGTGATCTCGTGGCTGAGGACGGCGATATAGGAAGTATCGTCCCGGAAGGCATCCAGGCATGGCATCTGGATGTAATCACGCTGAGCGGCATAATAGGCAGCCGATCCTCCGTGGCGGATCAGCGCGCCGGTATTGGCAAGGAAGCGGCCGGCATCGCCGATCCGGCTCAGCGGATCGGGGTGAGGTGCGACGTCGTCAAAGCGACCGTTGAGACCGGCGATCTGATCGATGTTGAACACCGTGTAGGCCTTGAGGAACGGAACATCCTGTTCGATCTCGGTGCCCGTCTCGGTCGTCTCGGTGCGGATGAACGAACTGGCGAAGACGACGGTCGTGCCGGTTTCGCCCTTGCGAACGGCGCCGCCGAGTTCGATTGCCTGGCGAAACGTCATCCAGCGTGACGAGGCAAAGCCGCGGGCGATGGCTTGCGACCAGAGAAGCAGAACGTTGATCCCGGAATAGGGTTGGCCGTTATGGCGCAGTGGCCGGCTGACCTCGACTGTCGCATGTCCCGTCGTCCAGGGTCTGGTCCATGGCCGCACGCCCCGTTCGAGATCGGCGATGATCGTGTTGGTGATGCGGCTGTAGATATCGGATCGTTGATTGGATTGCTGCCTGCTCATGTTGGAACCTCCGTTTCGAGGTCGCGGCCATCGCGACCTGCTACGGCGGTCCGAATGCCGGGCTGCAAGCGCTGCCTGCACCCCGCGGGGCCGAAACGCAGTGGAGGACGGCAAAGCCGTTGCCGGCGGCGCGAGCCTGGCAGGACCAAAAGCCGGGGCAGGACGCGATGGCTGCAATCAAAGTGGAAGGTTCTGGCAGGCAGACATGGCAGATCCGCGAGCCGGATTCCGTCGCCAGCTTCGCAGATCAACCGCGGGCGATACGACAGAATCACGCGCCAATCGACATCCTCATCCTGAACGTCCGGGCATGGCACGAGAATGGGTCAAGCGCCGGCCGCAATGGTCGATCGCGCTCTTATTCGGGGCGGCAAGCAAAGCCGGAGCTATGTCGTTTCAAATCTCTCAGCGATGTGGTCGACGACACGAGGTGGCCTTTGCAATTGTCGTCACGTCACGCGATGTTCGTCGGACCGTGGTCGGGCAAACTGGCCAGGATGACTTCACGTATGGCACTGCCAACCAGTCCGTCGGGCTGATTGGGAGGACGGACGGACCGCCAAGTCGTTTCGGCAAAGACAGACGCAATCGGAATTGAGCACGCCCATATCAGAGCCCAGCTGCCAGCTCGATCATTCGACGGCCGGGCCGATCGACCTTATGCAACGCGGCTCATCCCCGCTCCGAGCCAAACGCTTTGGCCCCATTGGGTACTATGAGAAATTACAATTCAGCGTTCGAACCGATCCAGCATCCTCCTCAGTTGTGCGTTTTGCAGCCGAAGCTTCCTCGCCAACTGATCCCGCAGCAGCCTGATTTCTCCATCGAGGCTGATTGCATCGTCGGAAGTGATCCCAACCCGTGGAGATGGTTGCGATACGACATCAACGACTTCCGCCTTCTTGGCCTGTCTGCTGCGTTTTCGCGCTGTACCTTCGTCAATCCGCGAGGGCTTGGGCGCGGCTTGCGCGGCTATGGCGACGTCATTGGATGATGCCGGATCAGCCGCTTTCTCGAGCGTGGCGCTTTCGACATCTGTCGTGTGATCAGCACTGCTTGCCTCTTCTTCGGCATGGTCCGGGTCGGCTGACACCGCCGCGGAATGGCCGTGAGCAGCCGGCTTTTCGTCGGCTGGAAAGTCTGCGGCGTTCAATGCGTTGTTTGCTGCTGTTTCAGCTGGCTTGGCGATGGCTGTTACGTCCGGCTTCACGTCATCGGTCGAGCCGTGTTCTTGCTTCTGCTGGCGTCGCCGTGACACCAGCCCAGCAAGAAGTTTCCATGGAGACGCCATTTTATTCGACCTCAAATTCTACTGCGTATGCAAACTGCGAGCAAAAACGTTGGCGGCAGAACGAACCGCCGCCAAAATCTTCACTTCAATAAGCATGAGAATGCGGCCAGCGCTTGACCGTCTGCTGCCGATCAACCGAGGTTGAGTCGCTTTCGCAGATCGGCATTTTCAGCGCGGAGCTTCTCCGTCAGCAGCTTGCGCAGTCTCTGGTTTTCCTCTTCGAGCTGCAGAAGATCCGCGACCTCATCAACTGCCGCCACCGACGGTGCAGCCGCTATCGACACAGCCTTCGGAGCACGTTTGACAGGTACACGCTTGGCACTCGTCGCCCCTTCGTCAGGCTTTGCTTTGCGTCCTCTGGTCTGCTTTCCAGCTTTGGCACCCGAAGCCGCTGCCGGTTGCACAGAAACGGCGGCTGAGGCGGTTTCAGGCACCACCTTCTTGGCGCGAGGTTTGCGCACCTTCTTCGCTACATCGGGCGCCGCGGCGGCCGGCGTGTCAGCATTGGTTGTCGTATCTTTTTCGTCGGCCATTATGGTCTCCTGTAAAGCCGATGCATTTGTCTCTTGCTCGATCGGCAGTGTCAATAACGGCCCGGCCTGTTCTTCTTCGGATACAAGCATTCCGGTGCTTCGTGCATGAGGAGCTAATGACATAAATGGCATTTCCTCGTCCTGCATATCTTGCGCAACGGACTTGAGATCCGTGTCTGCCCAGATCGAGCTCGGTTTGGAGTTGAGTTTTCGCCGACCTGATTTGTACTCGACGGCAAAGCTGCGCTGCACTTTTTTCACTTTAAAAAAGCCTTGGGTATCTGCGATGATGTTTCAGCGACGTTTTCAGCATCGCAACATGGCGTGCAAATAACGACTATTGCGCCGGCGGTCCATACCCTGGCGATACCACGACGCGCGCGCGGTCACGCCGGTCACAAGGTGTTCCGTCGCCTATAGTCCTTGAGCGCAAAACGCCGCCGGTTGCGTCACCTATTGTCGATCGAGCTGTCGGCTAACGCGTGGCCCCGTATTTCGCCAAGAATGTAAGGTGTCTACGAAACTGCGGGCTATTCAGTTTAAGCTGTAGCTGCCACCGTTTTCGATAACGAATACTTTTTCCGGATGCCGAAGCCAACGTCGAGCCGGCATGTAAGGTCAAGTAATCAATCCTGACCCGTCTGCCACCTAGCGGCAGCTGGACAACTGACCGGCGGTTACCACCTGCGACCTCGGCGGTTGATGAACACGACCGCCACCGGCAATTTCGTTGGCAAGCTGAGACGACAAAAATCTCCAGCGCGCTCATAAGGAGCGAACGTTGCCGTTGCCGGTGAGAGCCGCAATGCTAGCTATCCCGCCAGGGATGCCTGCCTTGACCGGAACCGTGAACTGGTAACCGCCATTTCTAATCGTCCGGAAAAGGGGGCCACTTTGGGTTTGACCAAGTTTGCGTCGCAGCCTGCTCATCAAGACGTCTATTGATCGGTCCATAGGCTCGCTCTTGCGCCCTTGTGTCAGATCAAGCAGCCGGTCTCGTGACAACAGTCGGCCCGGCCTCTCAAGAAAGACCACCAAAAGGTCGAACTCGGCCGCGGTCAACTCGATTTCCGGGCCAAGCAACTTACAAACCCGCCGGGTGCTTGTGTCAGCGACGAATTCCGCGAAATTGAAGACCTTGACGTCGGTGTCAGCGTCCTCAGCGTCAGCGGCTCGTCGCAAGACCGCCCTGATCCTTGCCACGAGTTCTCGGGGATTGAACGGCTTGCCAATATAATCGTCCGCTCCGAATTCCAGGCCAATAATACGATCCACCTCCTCCTTCAATGCGGTCAGCAGAATTACAGGGATTCGAGACCGGCTAGCGCGCAGGTTCCTGCAGATATCGAGGCCCGAACCATCCGGAAGCAGGACGTCGAGCACGATCAGGTCAGGCCTGCTGGTATCGATCCACCTCTCGCATTCCTGCCGACAGCCAACAGCGGTGACACGAAAACCTTGATCGACAAGATAACGCGCCAGCAGCCGGCGGATTTCCGGATCGCCATCAACGACTAATATATGGTCCATATCGCCCACCTCGATGATTGATTTCTTCTTCCATTGCCGGCTTCCAATTCTCGTTTTCGTCTGCGGGAAACCTCCAGAAACATCCCGACATCGCCGAGAAACTTTAAGCTGCTCGGGCCACTGCATTCGAAAACTTCACAGGCAGCGTTTGATTGCCGAATGATGGTGTGCCGTCGCCGCGGCCCTGTGTCTCATGAGATCGGCGCTATCACGGGCTATGGTTCGATGCGCGGAAGTCCGTCAGCCGTTGGGAGAGAGGAACGGCATCCGCCATGGGAGCGTCGCGATCATTGGAGTTCCTCCAGCCGTTCGAGGGAACGAGGAAACCCCTTCAGAGAGATCCGAAAGGTCAGCTTTCCACCTGAAGCAAACGAAGTGGCGCTGACCGTGAGCACCTGCGCAGCTTTCATAATGTCTATGGTGCCGTCGGGCATGATGAGAAGAACGACGCAACCTTCGGGCAGGCAGGTCGCAACATCTGCATGTTGTTTTGAGGGTTGCGTATCGAGCTCTAGACGCACGCCTTCCGACAACTTCAATCCGAGCGGCAACCTGATCAGGACTCTCGTACCCAGCTCTTCAGAAGGGTAGACCTGAATTGCGAACACAGCCACGCCGCTCTTCGGATCTTCATGAAACTGACCCGCGGCACATTGCTTTCCGACATCGACGATCGCGCATTCAACGCCCCAGTCATCGTATTTCTCCTTTATGCCATCGGCGCCGACGAGGAGCTGTTCGATCGGCGCAGCGGCGCTCGGCGCCAACGATCCGGCGCGGTTGTATCCACTTTCCATTCTCCCTGAGGCCTCATCGGAAATTTTTCGTTCGGCCGCTTCAGGCCCAACCAAAGCCGACAGGAACAGTGCCAAAACGCTCGCCAGTCTCAGCCGCAAACCCAAACCTCCCGACGGTGTTCGCTCGCAATCTGCAACAATCCCATCCCCAGACCCTGGGCCCATCGTGTGTGATTTCGCCTCCGTTCTCGCAGTGCTGCAGGGTCGGAAAGACGGCGCGAGCAGATCGTCCCAAGGCCGGTTTGATCCTGGGCAGGACGGCAGGAGAAACAAAGGGCGTCACCGTCCACGACCCGAGACCGCTGCCCGACAAACAGGTTGCCGACAGAATCGGCAGGCGCCGAATGAAGGGTACCGGTAGGGGCGGACGTCGGGGGGAGGCTGTCGTTGCCGGCATCGGGGGAAGGTGCGACGCGATTAATGTCGCAAGACGCCGGCATCCTGGCAGACACCGTTGAACCGAAGCGCTCAGAACCGAGCATGGCTGGGTTGCGGGGCGAGCAGATCATTGGCTGCAAGATATCGAGGGCTTAGCTGCGCAATAGCATTTATATCTCAAGGAAGGACACGATCTGACCGCCAATGCGCCGTTCGAACAAGAGCATTCAATCCAATAGTCGTTGGAGCCGTGCTGCGGTCCGCGAAACAGCGAGTATCCGGTTCCTGTGTCAGCGATGCTGGACCCGACCTGAAATGGCGACGTAGTGGCGGTCGAGCTGTCGTCGGCAAATGTCGGCGTCGACGAACCGGAGGCGAGCAGGCCCGCAATCAGGCAAAGCAACCGTGTCCTGAGTGGATTCTCGATGCCGCGCCACGGTGGGAGGGACCTTCGCGATTTATTGTCGTTCAGCTCGATGTCCATGGACGGGTTCCTGACTACGTCGCCATCCTGGGTAGCGGGTTCAATGTTAAGCAGCGTAAAGGCTGCGTAAAATTGAGTAAAAACAGACGAGTGTGACCGCTCCGGGCCACGACCGAGCACCGATCGTGCCTGCTGGTGCGACCTCGGACGCCCGGTGCGCGAGCGAGATCAGTGGTTCGGGAAGGGTGAGGAGCGCCGCTTGTCCAGTCATGCCAACCTGAGAGCTGAGCTCGAAACCTCGGAAGCCCGTTGCGTTTCGCCGTGTTCTTGTCGGGCTTGCTCACCTGCTGGCATGCCAAGGCACTGACCGAAGAGGCAGGTTGGGTGCATGACAGGCCGGGTATTTCCGGACGTCAGAAAGTTGGCAACGGTCACTTGTATATGAAGCCGACGGCCCCGTGATATTGCGTCGTCGGCTCCAAGGTTCTGCCGTTGCCGTAGAGCTTGTTGATCCGGTCTAGTAGCCCGTGAGTGGCATCATCAGCTGGACTGAGATTGTCATCAGGACGATTCAAATCTTTTGCCGCGACCGGGCGAACCAGATTGCGTGTGGCGCGATAATCACGAGTTCAGTCTCGTTTCTCTCAAAGCTTGTCAGATGAAACAATGCGCCAAGCCCGGAATCTTGTTCAAGACCGGCGTCCCGTTGGAGCTCCTGTTGAAATTATCTCGGATTAGCCCCGCCAGAGCGATTGAACCACCAGATGGCAGTTCGACGGTCGTGCTGGTCAAACGCTTCCCGTAGGTCGGGGATGAACCGGAGATCGAGGTGACCGGTTCGGATACCTCGGCTGAGATCTGCAGGCTGATCCGACCGGACGTTAGGACGATGGGTTTGAATGAGAGGCTGATGCCGTAGCTGTATGGCGTTTGGGTCGTATTGCCGTCGCTGTCGGTGTTGGAAAAGAGGACCTCGCCACCTGCTTGAAACGATGCCGATTGACCCGAGACAGCGGTCAGAGTCGGCTCGGCCAAGGTTCGAACCACTTTCGCTTGTTCAAGCGCATTCAGTGTCGTTGAGAGGCCATACTTGCCGAAGGATCCACTGAATAGGGCTGATAGGCCGCCCCCGAGGTCGCCGTGGTCGCATCCGAGGATGCCGTTCCCAGCTGGGCAATCGTTGAGTCACCTGCGTTTTTTAATTCATTGCCAAAGCCCAGTTGCTTGAGGATCTCTCGCTTTACCTCCGCTATCGTCATTTTAAGCATGGCCTGATCGTCGGCTGCGATTCGAAGCAGGTTGATGATTTTGGATTCCTGCCGATCTTCCGCAACGAGGGCGACGGATCCTTGACTACCCCACTCGACGCGTTTTTGGTTGCGCGTCGTCGCCTGCCCGCCTTTGACGAAAGCGGATGCAAGATCGGCGGCCTGTGCCGAATCTTGTGCTGACCTCACCGTACCGGTGAGAACAATATTGTCGGAAATAATCTCAATCTTGATGGCTGCATCCGGGATCAAACGACGCAAATCTGTTTCCAGCCTGGCAATGTCTCTTTCAACCGCGATATCGATATTGATCATTAGCCGCTTGTTCGCATCGAGGATGAAGATGTTTATTTGGCCGACCTTTTTGCCAAAGAGAAAGATGGTGCGCGTCGCTCGCACGATCGCGTCAGACACGCCAGGATCTGAAACAACAATGTCATGAGCGTCCTGGGGAAGTTTCAACGATAAGCGTCTTATTTAGACCGATCCTGACATGCCGCGTGACATTGACACCGGTCTCTGCAACGCTGATGACATTCTCGGCACGGCAATATGTAGCCGAGGGGACCGGGAGTGTGAGCAGCAGGACTGTACTTCCAATCCAGCCGGCACGGACCGAGGACTTCGGTAAAGCCGTCCTGCGGAGCAGATGAAGTTTAGTGTTCAATGCCGCATCCTTCACGTTGCATCCTATCGCGTTGGTCGAGCAGCAGCTCCCAACCGAGCGCGGCGACCGCGAGGGCAATGTGTTGTGGGTCCCAGCCGGCGGAGCGTGCCTTTTCGAAAAGCCTGGTAAGTGAGGGCTCGAGTGCGAATTTGCATTCGATTTGATAGGCACTGTCATTTTTTCGGATCGGAGAAGACGGTCTATTGATGTCAGCCACGAGTAAGCGCCTTTGCTCTTGTTCAATCGCCGATGAATCTTCGAAGGACGTCCCGCTACTAACTCACCGGTTCGTGGCACGATCATGCTCTGAACATTTCCGTCTTTTACGAATTGTTTCCGAACCAACGGTACCGGCTACGCTGCTTCAGCATGTAAGATGCGAACGCCGTTGCGCATGCCAGACGTGGGATGGCACCCGCAATCGCGCGATGAGCGATTGAAGGCTTCCAACCTTCGGAACAAAAATGTTAAAAACGGCGCGCTCAACAAATGGCAAAGTTTCCAGCCTCATTCGGTTCAGGGGGTGGAGGACAGTGAAAGAGGCCTGCATCTCGAGGTCCCCGAATTCACCCGATCCATCCTGGACAGAGCCGGTCACGGGTGCGGGCTTCTTGAGCAACTCCGAGATCATTGCTTTTGTGGTCAACAGAAACGGATGCAACTGACGCCGCATTTGAAGGGCGGTGCGCACGCCTTTCACCGGATCAATAATGCCCATTTCGATCATGTCGACCAATTCGCCGGATCGCGCATCATAGCCAAAATTGGCGTCCTTGGATGCGGAACACTTTACCGGTGATGAGGCTTCGCCACCGGCGTCTCCAACTATCTGGCACGTCATCAGCCGCTCACAACAATCGTCTCCAGCATCTCGCCACCTCCTTGGTGGAAGAGTCTTGTTAAGCAGAAGCCTCGTGGGTGTCCTTGCAATTAGATCGAGTTGATATAGCCAAGTTCGAGCGCACGCAGAATTGCTTCCGTTCGATTATGGGCCTTCAACTTCCTTACAGCGGTGGCCACGTAACCTTCCACGGTCCGCGTCGAAAGGCCTGAGAGGTAGGCGATCTGCTTGTAGTTATTGCCTCTCATCGACAGATGCAGCGTTTCGATTTCCTGGGGCGACAAAGCGTTGTCGACGGCTTCGGCTGACTTAGGCGGCGTTCATCGATGTTCTCGCTCAGCCAGTTATTGAGGCGCAGTGCAACGAAATCCAGCGCATCCCTCTCGAACTCGGCCAAGATGCGGCCATCGATTCCAAAGGATATGAAGGCAACACGCATCTGAGGCCCCCAGAATGGCACTGTATACCCGTCATGCATGCCAAAGTTTCTAGCGTGGGACATGACCCGCACTTCCGCTTCGTTCCATTCCGTCGGCTTCAACGCCTGGCTCCACAAGAATGGAAACGTGGTCGTCCGCAGATGCTTCATCACCGGATCGACGTGCACAAAATCATTGGACTCGTACGAATCGAGCCAAGCGCTGATCCTGCCATGCAGGCGCAAATGGTGGGCCAGCCGGTCTCGCCGGCTCGGCAGCCAGGCAGAAATCACATTCACAATGCCAAGCCGCTCTCTGATCTTGTCTAGTTTGACCAGAACATGCGACGGCTACGCCCTGCCCCATCGCCCTCGACCACACGGGAAATCTTCAGGCTCGGCGCCTCATCCCCCGGCACGAGGCGAAATGGCGGCGAAACGAGCTAGCTGCTTTCGGAATTTGGTGCATCGATGGGGATCGGCGTTTGCCCACTACCGTCGTGAAGCACATGCGCCGCACCGTGAGGTAGAATATCTCCGCTCACCAGCTCTCGCGCTGTTCTCGTCTCCGGATCCGCGAAAATGGCCCGCCCCTTGACGATGACGTGGTAGGGAATCTCGTTCGCCGCCGCTCGGCTCCAGGCCACGCGCCACGGCGCACCATAGGCACACCTGACCTCGAGCTGACCGGTTACGGTGACGATTTGCAGGAGATGGCTTAACCAATCGACTTCAGACATTGGACCTCAACCACGGGAAATGATGAAACATCTTATCGCAATTGTGCGTTGGTTCTATTCGGTCACGTTCTAAACCTCGTCCCATACCGGGCCTAGATCGTGAGCCGCCACCGAAGCTCCAGATCGGGACAGGGTATTAGTCAATGTTCCGCGGGTGCGCGTTCCCAAGTGGTTTTAGCCGACCGGCCGTGCTTGAGGTGTGCGGCCCTCTTATCCAGATGATGCAAAATGGAGCTTCGAAAAAGCGCGATCGCGAAAGTTGCCGTTGTGCAAGTCGGTCCAGCTCTTGACAGCCGACATCGGAATGTCGAAGAGCTCGCCGTGCGCATTCGTGAGCGAGGCGAGCTGGAGGTGCAGTTTTCGATCTGCCCCGAGACGTGAAGTCATCAAGGCCCTGACCTTTGCCGGTTATCCAGTTTAACCGGGCCACCTTGAAGCTAAAATGACGCTGCACATATCGCTCCTCGCCGGTTTCGATTAAATCAACTGCTTGGCTTTCGAAGCGAAAGACAGCCTACTCTCCAAACGGAAGTTCAATTTCTTCGCGGTTTTTTTTTGCGCCCTCGATCAGGACCGTGCGGAGCCGCTCGGCATCTTGTGCCGGCAGCATTCCCGCCCCGGTTCGAATACCTTCTTGCCACGCAGACCCGCGCTCCCATGCTTCGTTGTAGACGAGCGCCAAGTCGGCAGATCGCCTTGTCTGCTGCAGGGCTTCAAAGAGCAGCGCAGCTTGACGAACGTCCTTCTCTCGCTTCGCCAGCCCCTGCCCGTCAGTGTGTCGGCGGCTGGCGACTATGAGCTTGTGGACGGCATACCGGGACGGATCGGGGACGACGACTGGAACACCGCTTCGGTGGAGCAGCATCGTCCTGACGGGTTCCCTTATGAGGAAGTCGAGAAAGCGTAGTGGATCCGCGCTGGCGCCACCAAGGGCAGGCATCTTCGCCGGCTGGTCAATGTAATCATCCGAACCACGGTTCGACGTCAAGAATTCAACCCTGTAGCCGTCGGCATTCTGAAACGCCGACGAGGCTACGGATCCCGATCGATGTGGAACTGGCCGGAAGCTGGCGTCGACGCGCTGCAGCAGCTCAACGATCGGCGGCAGACTGTCTTCAACCTCCCGACTAATGGCGTAGTCCTGGGCGATGTCCGCATCACCGGTCAGGATCGCAGCCATGGGAAGGCGGACGCCCAGCAGTCCTGAGTAGCATTGAAAAGCAACCGTGCCGATGAGAACACCCCGTAGCCGAAAGAGACCGCCATCGGCAAGAACCTCGACGATGTCGCCCGACATAGCGTCAGGGGCGATCATCCCGCCTTCGCGGGCCAGGGTATTTACCAAACGCCTGCGAGCGCGTAGATCGTCCTTGTCCCGCTTATGATCAGCTACGCGTTGCGCGATATCTGGATCATCAGCAGAACCGACGTAACGACGTTTGGTACCACCATGTCCATCTGGGATGTCGAAGTACCAGTACTTGCGTCCCTTGATGTTCGCCGGGGTGAATCGACCCTCCGGGGGGAAATCGGCCGTCCAAGCGGCGTCGAGCGAGCGCTGACCCAACTCGGCGAGCATCGTCTGATACATGAGGTCGATGGACTTCATAAGCTCGACTCCGGCGTTATACTGTTTTTCAAAAACAGTATAACGGTCGAGAGGATAGGCCGCAAGATAGGATGCTAGCTCTATCGCCTTGAAGGGAAGCGAACCGGTGACGCCCCAATGACAGATCTATGCCAGGCTATTCTGCTGCCGTTAGATACTCTAACTGGGCCGTGTATACGATCGTTCTGATCCACACCAAAACCAACACTCCATACACCGAAGACTTGATAGTCATAGGCGCATCCCACCATTGCGTCCACACCTGGAAATGAACCGCGGTTCCAGAGTTCTTGTTCACCGGAAGAGACCTCTTCGCGAAAAGTACGCTCGCAAACCCGGCGACTTGATGGCCTCTCGTTCGAAGCGTTGGTGAGTGAAGCTTGTGAACGAGATATCGGGCGTGTGAGCCACACGGTGGGCACGCTGCTCGCGGTCTATACCGGTTTAAAGGCGCAGATTCTCTGTTTGGACCGTGAACTGGCGCGTTACGCGAGGGGAAGCGCCCTGTGCAGGCGGCTGATGAGCATTCCCTCGATGGTGACTACTCGGGGTCTGGTGGTCCCGGCATTCGGCTGAAGGCGAACGACTAAAGTCATTCCAAGTCAAAATATGTCGGTCCTTACGAACATGCCCTTTCCGCCTGCCGCAACGATGCAGGAAAGGGTCGTTTCACCCCCCCTCGATCGGAGCCTCGGGGACGTCGGCGATCACCAGATGTTATTAGGTCTTCGCTGGAAGCGCCATTTTTTTCCCAAGTCATGAACCACACCGCCGAGCCCATATCGACGAGTATCACCACCGAATGACACCCGCGGCTCGGGCGACCGTCTTAATGTGCGCGAGGCCACGCCGATAACCGGGCACATCGAAATGCTCGAGCATGAGCGGAACTTCGCGCTGGAGTTTGGCAATCTCCGTGATATAAGCCGTGTAGTCGAGATTCCCTTCGCCAGGCACGACTTCATCCAAATGGAAAGAGATCGTTCCAGGTCCGCCTTTCATCACCAGATCCTTCGCGTGGCACGAAACGATCCAGGGTCCAAGAAGGGCGAAACAATCTTGGATCATCTTTCCTGTATTGAAATAGAGCCGCGGCGAGATGACCATATTTGCCGCGTCGATATGAGCTCCGAACTGCGGCCGATCTATCGCCTTCAGCAATTTGAGATAGTTTTCCGGCGTGTCGGTCACCAGCCACGGCACCATCTCCAATGAGAACTTGGTGCGCTTGGGCTTCACCATATCGATGACATAGCGGGCCGTATCGACCGCACGCTGGAATCCAGCCTCGCTTTGATTGTCTGGATGCGGGCCATAGTCGTAATTGTCGCTCAGCTGCCACGGGTCACCCGGATGACCGACGGTTCCGTGGTAGGCGACAATGGCCCCTGCTCCCAACTCGTCCCCCAGAGCCAGCTGATGCATGGCATATTCGAGATTGGCTTTGCGCGTCACGTCATCACGGGCAATGAGGTTTTTCCAGGCCCCTCCCTCGGCAATAACGAGATCGGCTGCTGCGAAACTCTTCACCAGGGCTGCGATTTCATCGCGGTTCTCGAGCTTGATGTTCGGCATATAGGCCGCGTTGTACCCGAATTCGACATGCGCGCGTGCGTAAGCTTCGGGATCACCCCCGTATTCGATCCCATAGCCACCGAGTCTAAACGTCATGAATCGTCTCCCAAATTGATTCTGTTGGCGGGCGGGCGCCGCTTCTCCGGCCGCATCTTGTCTCTGAGGTCCTCATGCCTGAGCAATTTTGCCCGGATAGAGCAGCACCTTTCCGCAATTGCCGGTTTCCTGAAGAGCAAAGGCAGACGCGACCTCCGACATCGCGAAGCGATGCGTGGTCAATCTGTCGAGAAGCGGCCTGGCATCGCGCACGCGCTGCAACAACTCTTCGGCAAAGACGTCATGGTTCCAGTGCCAAGCGCCGAATATGTCGATGCCCTTGCCGGTGATGCGGTTGACGGGTAGCGAACCGCTCCAGGTGACGAAGGCAAGCCTTCCACGCGCCCGCAGCAACTCCAGGACAACCGCTGGAGCGCCCTCATTGTTACTGGTGTCGAGGGCAGCATCCACGCCATAGCCGCCGCTAGCGGCCCGCACCTGCTCGATAAGGTCCGGCGCGCGAGGGTCGATGACCAGCTCTGCGCCCAACTCCTGCGCCAGTGCAGCGCGATAAGGGTTCAGTTCGAGCGCGATGACCCGTGCGCCAATTGTTCGCGCATTGATGATCGCCCCAAGGCCGACGGCGCCGCAGCCGGAAATCAGCATGGTATCCTGTGCGGTTACGTGCATGCGGTGCATCGCCGTGAAGCTCGGACCGAGGGCACAAATCGCCATTGCGGCGTGATGCGTCTCGATGTCGTCAGGGACAGGTTGCAGCAGGTAGTCCGGTTTCAACAGAAATTCGGCGTAACAGCCGATGCCGGACGATGAACCCGTCTCGTCCAAAAGATCGCGCTGCGAGATGCAGTGGATATGTTCCCCCGAGCGGCAAGCCGGGCAGACGCCACAGCCGGCATGCGGCATGACAACGACGCGGTCGCCGACCTTCAGGCGCTTTGATTGTGCAGCATCGACAACAACGCCGACCGCCTCATGACCGAGCTCACACGAAAGCTTGCCAGAACGCCAGGATTGCCATTCCGTGCACATGGGCGCGACTAGGACCTGGATCTTGACTATATCGCCGGAGGCTTGCGGTTCCGGCCGTTGGGAGACCTGCGCCTGACGCGGTCCAAGGATTTCTACACAAAGAATGTTCGTTACTCCTGCTTTTGAAAATTAGTGACGACACGAGCTGCCTAGCCCTTGACCGCGCCCATAGAGAATCCTGCCTGAAGGTGTTTTCTGAACAGAAGGTAGAGGACGAGCAGCGGCAGGCTGGAGATCACGACCGCCGCAAAAAGAAAGCCGAAGTTGAATGAGAGCTGCCCCTTGAGGAGACTCAACCCGACCTGCACGGTGCGGATCGTTGCGTCCGAAGATAGCATGTAAACCAGCACATATTCCACCCAGCAGGCATGGAACGTAAAAATGGCGATCGTCGTGATGATCGGTCGCGCCATCGGCAGCACGATCGCCGCGTAAATTCTGAGATAGCCGGCGCCATCCATCTTGGCAGCCTCGATCAACTCATTGGGAATCGAACGAACGAACGCCGCCGCTAGATAGACGGCAAACGAGATGTTGAAGGCGACGTAGGGAATGATGATCCCGAGATGTGTGTTGGTAAGTCCAAGGAAATTTTCGGCGATAAATAGCGGAACGATCGACGACGAGATCGTCACCAGAAGCCCCATGACGATAAACGAGAACATGATCGGGGTCAGCCTGGAAGGAATTTTGGTAAGGGCGAATGCTGCCGAAATAGAGAACAAGACGACGATCACGGTCGTGGTCACGCAGAAGATCAGGCTGTTGACGAAGAGGTGAGTGAACTCGCCCAATTTCCAGGCCTGAATATAGTTATTCAGTGTCCAGTTGACCGGCAGGGCCACCATGTTGGAAACGATCTCCGTCTCCGGTTTGAACGACGTATAGGTAAGCCAGATAAGCGGAAACGTCGTGAATATGGTGAAGAAGCCGAGTGCCGCGTAGGCCGCAACTCGAAACGGCACAGGAACCATCGCCTGGCTAGATGTGAACCTCGACATCCTAGTGGTTCCCTTCTTCATGGGCGCGTGTGAACCGCGCGGCGATGGCCGACAGTACCAAAATCAGAAATACGCTGAGCAGGATGAGGACCACCGAAATGGCGCTGCCGAAGCCGTATTTGTAGAATGAGAAGGTATTCTGGATCATATAGAGGCCGAGTACGCTGCTGTAATAGCTCGGACCGCCATTTGTCATGATCCAGAGGATCTCGAAGCTTTTGAGGCTTCCGGCGACTGCATAGATCGCTGAGGTCAGGAATACAGGGACCTGCTGCGGCAGGATGAGGGACTTCAGGATGCGCCACTCGTTTGCGCCGTCAAGCACCGCTGCCTCCAGCATCTCTGGGCTCGTCTTTTGGAGGTTGGCAAGGAAGATAATGAAATAGATCCCCGTATACATCCAAAGCAGCACGATCAGGTAAGGCAGAATTGCTGTGGTCTTCGAGTTGAATATGGTCAGCGAGAACATCGGGTCATTGATCGCGCGGCCGATGATCTGCGAGACCAGGCCCGTCGGAGCGAAGACAACGCCGAACAGCAAGGCCACCACCACGGGGCTTAGCAGCGCCGGAAAAAATATAACCGCTTCGAAGAAGCCCGCACCCCGGACCAGACGCCGATAAATGACATAGGCGAGGAAGAAGCCCAGCGGGATCTGGCCGATCAGTGAAACGAGAATGACAAGGCCGTTGTTGCGCAGGCCCCACCAGAAGATCGGATCGGAAAACATCACGACGTAATTGGTAAAGCCAATGAAGTTCGGAATGCCCGCGCCTGCCCAGTCGGTGAAGCTCAGCACGAGACTGTAGACGACCGGGATGACGATCACGAGCCCGTAGATGAGCAGGGCCGGTGCGGTCAGTATCGCATAGCTGATGCGATCGGATTTTGCTGCAGAAGCCACGTCAGACTCCTTCTCATCGATGCGGATAGGTTTCGTGGAATGCTCCCGCCAATTGTTTGGCGGGAGCATTCCCCAAGGCTGCTTGGTCGTTTCACTCGGGGGTCTACTTGGTCTTTCGGTTGCTGTCGTTCGCAGCGACCCAAGCTTCGTATTTCGCAGCAAGTTCCTCTGGCGTGACCGAACCCAGAACAAGCTCCTGCAATCCGGCATTGACGACCTGCATCACCCCTTCGGCGTCCAGGCGATCATCAAGAACCGGTAGCACATGGACGATGGACGACGAAAAGGCATAGCTCTTCTTCGCCAACGGATCGCTCAGCATGTCGCCGACACCCACGTCTTGCGCGTAGATCGGCAGCATTCCGTATTTGACATCAATATCCTTATTCGATGGATCGAGATTGAACTTGATCCACTTCCATGCCGCTTCACTCTTCTCGTCGTCGAGTTTGGCCGACATGCCAAATCCTGTAGAGGGCTGACCGGAGGAAGAGTCGGAATTGGCGAGCGTTGCGCCTTCGATTTCTGGAAGCGAACGAATTTCGACGTCCGTCTTCATGTCGGGCGGCAAGGCCGAAGTGAGGTTCACGACCTCCCAAATGCCGCCGATAAAGTAGACGCTGCGTCCGCTCACGAACGCGGAGAGCGCCTGTTCGCGTGTCGTAGACGGCTCACTGGGATCAATGAAGCCGGCGTCAACCATTTCGCGAATTTTCTTGAGGGCGCCAACGAAAGGCGCATCCGTGAAGGCTGCGCCCTCGGTGCCTTTAAGGACATTGGCAAACCATTCAGACGTGCCCATGCGACCGACCATGACCGACAGCAGGCAGGACTGCAGCACCCAACTCGATTGATCGCCGAAGACGGCCGGACGATATCCCGCAGCGCGGATGGCCTTCGATTGTCCGATCATTTCGCCGAGCGTCTTCGGATAGTCGAGCTTGACCTCGTTCAACAGCTTGCGGTTCACGTAGACCACATTGGTAAAGTTTACGAAGGGCACGCCGATCTCGTAAACCTCGCCGGTGGCCGCCTGTGCCTGGGTAGACACAGGGCGCAAGAGCTTGTCAACGCGATCGCGCTTGATCAGGTCGCGCAGATCCTTGGCGTAGCCGCGGCCCGTGAGGTAGCCGGTGCGCTTTCCGGGCCAAAGCGTGAGAATGTCAGGCAGGTTGCCCGAGATCGCCAAGGCCTGCATCTTGTTATGATATGCGTCGTGATCGAGATAGTCGAAATTGATCGTGATGTCGGGATTTGCAGCGTGAAACCGTTCATAGGTTTCCTGAAGTCGAGCGTAATCCGGGTCCACCTTGGTGAAGGGGAACATCGCCGTCAAGGTAACATCCGCGTGGGCGATCGCAGTAGTAGCAAGACTTATTGCTGTGGCGAGCAGCAGCGACGATGCGCTGCGGGCCAGACTGTTCTTTGTGCAGTTCATTAGGTCCTCCTCTCAAGCCGACGGGTGATCCCGCGCGGCAGTCGATCTCTCCTTCCCGAAACGAGGCCGTATCGCGTCGCTGCGGGATCCCAATTCATAAATTTGTTTCGATGCTCCGCTGCTTCCGGCAACACTGCGGCACCTATTCCCACGGCTCAGACACCGGTAGCAGGCGGCACGTTCTCCTCACGACCATGCCGGCGACCATTTTCGGCTTACGTCGAAGTGGCGCTGCATGTCATCCGTAACGTTACGAATAACGATCCGCAGTTGTTTGTCAACAACAAAAGCGTTTGTTTAGAGCATCTTCGAGTTAAGGCGTGGAGGGTTAATCCATAACGTTACGGAAGATCAGGGCCCAGGATATGGCTGCCGTGATCAACAAATTCGCCAGGAACCACCCGGCGTAGTTGCGCGTAATCTTCGCCATCAATAGCGCGGGCGAGCATCTCGGAAAGCAGGTCTGCAATGCCAGCATGTGGGTAATAGAAGGCGCTCGTCGGCGGGCTCAGAAAGTCGTGTAATCTTGCACCACCATAGGTGATAAGGCCGAAATCCTTGCCGATCTGCCGCCCCGCCTGCTGCATCGCGGTGATGAATCCAAGCCCTGCCTCGTCAGACGCGACAAAAGCGCCTGTTGACTCTGGATGACGGAGCAATACCTCCCTCGCCATATCGACGCCGCTTTGCGGCGTCGTCGCCGAAAAATGGATCAATTCGTCGGGCACCGTCAGGTTGCGCGCGTTGAAGGTCTTCGTCCAGCCTTTCACGAATTGCAGGCTGTAGCTGAACTGGCTCGATGGGGCGAAAAGCAGGGGCGCTGGGTGACCGTTGTCTAGCAGTAATCTTGCCGCGTCAGCGCCGATCTGCTCGTGGTCGAGGTCGACATACGGGTGGGCGCTCAGGAGTTCAGTCCGGCCAAACGTGACGAAAGGCATCCCGATCTCGAGCAAGTATTTTACCCGTTCATCCTGGGGACGCGTATGGGTGATGATCACTCCATCAACCGACCCCTCGCGGGCCAGATTGCGGACGATGTCAAGTGGATCGTCGTGTTGCAGATGAGGAACGATCCCGGTGCGATAACCTCTCGCTTTCATGGCCGTGGAAATGCCAACGAGCAGTGATGCGGTAACGATGTTAAGCTGCTCCTGACGTTCAAAGGAGAGCACCATCGCGATCGATTGCGATCGACCCGTGCGAAGATTGACCCCACCTGTGTTGGGTCTGTACCCAAGCTTGTCAGCCGCGCGCTTAACTCGATCGATAGTCTCGGCGTTTACCTCGGCTCCATCTTTCAGTGCCCGGCTAACCGTGGTGACGGAAATGCCGAGATGCTGGGCAAGGGTGCGTAGCGTCGCTCTTGGCTTTTGTTGATTCATTCGGTGAGATTACTATCATTTCGCTGCAACTTGTCCTCCGATTCCTAATCGGAGCTGGCTATTCAATCAAGAACGGTCTGGTTGCCAATGAGCAATCAACACATCGAATTTGGAATGCCGTCGTCGCGCTCCGACCGAGATCCACTGCGGGGCGCTACAGTCGGCCGAGCATCGGCGATCGTCGGTTTTGTAGTCATCCCGTTTCTCGAAAACGGGACTTAGCCTTATCGCCGTATTTCAATCCCCGGAGCGGCAAGCACGAGAAATGCCGCCGGATCCGTCACCCGCGGCTTGGTCATGACCCACTTCTCAATCATGGCTGGGCATGTCGCGATCATGCGTCGGACGTGTGTCACTGCCTTTGCGCTATCCGAAGCCCGTGATCGGAATGACGGGTACCTGCTCTGACGCGTCAAGCCGCTCCATTCAATGGATCGGCAGCTCAAACATTTTATCGACGTCGATCCAGAGGGCGTCAGGGATGGGAAACTTGGCCCAGCCGAGGTTCTGTGCGATCCGCTCCGGGCGACTCATGCCAAGGACCGCGGCGGAGACCTGCGGGTCGCGGAACGGGAACTGGATCGCCGCTGCCTGCAACGGCACGCCGTGGCCATTGCAGACCTCCTCGATCGCTTTCGCTCGGGCGACCACCACTTGCGGTGGCGCGCCATAGTCGAATGTCGTTCCGGAACTTGCCGGTCCGGCAGCAAGTATCCCCGAGTTGAACACGCCGGCAACAACGATCTCGACACCTTGACGCTTCGCCTCCGGCAACAGATCCACCTCTGCACCGCGATCGAGAAGCGTGTAGCGCCCGGCCATCATTACGGCATCGAACGTGCCCACCCTGATGAAGCGCGTCGCGACATCGCTTTCATTGACGCCGACGCCGATCGCTTTGACATGGCCGGCCTTGCGCAGGTCATCAAGAGCCCGGTAGCAGCCTTCGATTGCCTCATTGAAACGCCGCTCATAGGCATCGCCATGCGTGAAGCGGTCGACGTCGTGGATGTAAATCAGATCGAAATCGGCAATGCCAAGGCGGCTTGCCGACTGTTCCAGCGAACGCATCGTTCCCGCATAGCTATAGTCGAAGACTGGCTTGAGGCGCAGAGGCGAGGCCCATAGCCCATAATTCACCGTCTCTCCGTAGGGTGGCACCAAATAGCGGCCGACCTTGGTGGAAACGGTGACGGTCTTTCTGTCGATGGTGCGCAGGAAGCTGCCGAGACGATGCTCGCTGAGACCATGACCGTAGAGCGGTGCGCTGTCGAAATACCGCATCCCACCGTCATAGGCTTCTGCAAGGACCTCCGCCGCTTGGGCCTCGCTGACGTCACGGTAGAGCGTACCTATGCCGCTTGCTCCGAAGCCGAGGCGAGAGGCAAAGCCGATCCGGCCTTGGGAAGGAGTGACGCTCATGCCTTTCGCTCCTGAAATTCCGGCAGGCGATAGACCTCGATGGCATTCAGGCCAAAAATCCGCTGCCGCTCGGCATCGGAAAGATCATTCAGGCATTCCCGAAGCGCATCGACAACCCTGTCATAGCTCGCCGCCACGAGGCAGACAGGCCAGTCGGTTCCGAACATGCAGCGGTCTGTGCCGAACACGTCGAGCACCTCGTGAACGTAAGGCTTCAGATCCTCAGGCGTCCATGTCTGCCAGTTGGCTTCCGTCACCATACCCGACAGTTTGCACCAGACGTGATGGCGTTGACCTTTGAACTTGCGGATCAGCGCCGCCCACTCGTCGAAACCGCGATTGCGGATCTCTGGCTTCGAGATGTGATCGAGGACGAAACGCGTTCCGGGGAACGCCTCGACTGTCGCGATGCAGGACGGCAGCTGCGGCAGGTTGGGTACGAGGTCATAGGCAAGTCCGGCAGCTGCGACTGCTTTCAGCCCTTCCTTGACATCATCCCGCAAAAGCCAATTCGGATCGTCCTCTGTTTGGATCAGGTGGCGCACACCAACCAGCCACCTGCCCTGTGGAGATCCCCGGAGCTCGGCGAGCGTCTGACCGACCTCTGGATCGGTCAGGTCCACCCAGCCCACGACACCGGCGACGAAATCCGTCGCCTCTGCCGTCCTGATAAAATCCCAGGTCTCGCCAAGGTCGTTCCATGTCTGAACCAGAACGGTCCCCGAGACGCCATTCTTCTGCAGGGCCGGCCGCAGGTCGTTGGACTCGAATACCCTGTTGATCGGCGCGAAGGGTCCGCTCAACCAGCCATAGTCGCCACCGCTGGACGGATCCCAGAAGTGATGATGGGAATCGATGATCGGGCTTGTCATGTATAAATCTCCCTACCAGCGCTGATGAACGTATGGTTTGATGTAGGTTTCATAGATCGCCTCGATCTCTTGCATCGCGTCATCTGGGATCGCTGGGAGACCGGCAGCCTCGGCATTCGAACTTGCCTGCGCCGGATTGCGGGCGCCGGGAATGGCGACGGTCACCGCGTCGAACATCAGGATCCAGCGGAGCGCGAATTTTGCCATGGTGGTATCGCCCGAAACCAACGGCCGAATCCTCTCCACTGCGTCGAGACCGACTTCATAGGGAACGCCCGAAAACGTTTCGCCGACATCGAATGCTTCGCCGTTGCGATTGAACAAGCGGTGGTCATTGGCCTCGAACTTGGTGTCCTTCTTGAATTTGCCCGAGAGCAGTCCGCTTGCCAGCGGCACACGGGCGATGACGGCGACCTGTTTTTCGCTGGCCTGCTTGAAGAAGTGTTCGATCGGGCGCTGACGGAAGGCATTGAAGATGATCTGGATGCTGGCGATGCCAGGATATTCGATCGCCTTCAGCGCCTCCTCGACCCGCTCGACGCTGACGCCGTAGTTGCGGATCTTGCCCTGCTCCACCAGACGATCGAGCTGTCCGAAAACTTCCGGACGGTAGTAGAGATCCGTTGGCGGGCAATGCAGCTGCACGAGATCAAGGCAGTCTGTTTCGAGGTTCTTCAGGCTCCGGTCGATCCAGTTGTTCAGGTTCTCGACGCTGTAACCCTCCACGGACTGCTCGGGCAGACGTCGGCCTGCCTTGGTGGCGATGAAGGGCTTTTCGCCACGGCGTTGCTTCACGACCTTGGCGATCAATTGTTCGGAATGGCCGTCGCCATAGACATCGGCCGTATCGATGAACGTTACGCCGGTGTCGAGCGCTGCGTGCAACGCGGCAAGCGCCTCCTCGTCGTTGACCTCACCCCAGGCCGCGCCGATCGCCCAGGCGCCAAAGCCGATCTCGCTGACCTTTCGGCCCGTCCGGCCGAACTCCTTGATGCGCATTTCTCACTCCCTCTACGGTGACCGGAAGGCCCGGCTCACCCTCGTTAGACTTGCTTGACATTATCCGTCAACCCAATTAACAGAAAACAGGGTTGTACGACAACCCGGTAAGTACGCAAAAATCTGATTGGGAGGATGAGATCGTGCGATCGCTTGTTTTGGGAGGCATTTCTCTAGCGCTGGGCCTCGGCGCGTCTATGCAAATGGCATCGGCCGAAGACACCATCAAGATCGGTGTCGTGGCCGCCGAATCCGGCGCCTTCGTCTCGGCCGGTCATACCTTGCCGGCTGGCGTCGGCCTCGCGGTCAAGGAAATCAATGACGCGGGAGGCGTGAAGGTTGGTGACAAGACCTACAAGGTCGAGATGGTCAAACGCGACGATCGCACCGACATATCGACGGCAATTGCCGCGACCCAGGAATTGGTTCGCGACGAAAAGGTTTCGGCGATCTTCGGTTCGGAAACCCACGACTTCACCCTTGCCATGACAAAGATCACCCAGCCTGCCAAAGTGATCCAGTTTGCCGGGAACAGTACACTGGCAAAAATCCTGAACCCACAATCGGTCGCTCCCAGCGCCGAAGATCATTACCTCTTCCAGTCCGAGCCGCAGGAATTCCAGCGCTCCGGCTCGACTGCCCGCGGCGTTCTCAGCCTGCTGACGCCGCTCGTCGGCCATCCGCTGAAGAAGTCCATCGTCATCGTCGGCAACGACGCGACCGGCCAGTTCCTGACCTCCTACTACGTCAAGGCGCTGAAGGCCGAAGGCCAGGAAGTGCCTGAAGTCATCTCCTATCCACCTGACACGACCGACTTCTCGCCCTTCCTCACCCGTGCCAAGAGCCTCAATCCTGACGTCGTGCACTTTTGGTACAATGGTGACTCGACGCTGACAGCTCTGCCGCAGGCGCTCGAACTCGGCGTTGCGCCGAGCTATTTTCTGTTCGGCGTCGACCCGGGCATCTGGAAGGAGCGCAACCTCACCGCCGACGTTCCGGTTGCCATGAGCTGCGTTCCGATCTGTTGGGGGGAGTCCTCCAACGCCAATGCGAAAACCTATTTCAAGAACTACTTCGCAGCCGGCGCGCCGAAGGGCGTAACGTCCTCTGTCTCGCTGCTCTACTACGACTATGTCCACATGCTCGCCGAAGCCTGGACGAAGGCCGGTTCGCTTGATCCGGACAAGACCGTCGCAGCTCTCGAATCGCTGCACCATAAGGGCGTGGTCTCCGACGATCTCTCCTTCAACAAGAGCCACCAAGTGACACACGCGACCGAAGTCTGCGCCGCAGCACCCGGCGGCGACATCTCCTGCGCGATGCAGCAGCCACCGGCGGAAGCCCCCGCGGAATAACTGTCGATGCATGCTTCCCGCCGGCCCTGCGCCGGCGGGGCTTTCGTCATTGAAAACGGGCCGCCTGGTGTGGTCCCTGCAACAGCGGGATAGAGCTGTGGACATTCTCATTCAGCAAATCCTCAACGGTCTGTCGATCGCCAGCGTCATTACGCTGATCGCCGTCGGAGTCACTTTGATCTTTGGTCTGACCGGCATCATCAACTTCGCGCACGGCGAGTTCCTGATGGTCGGCAGCATCGTCACATGGCTTGCCGTCCAGGCCGGCCTCGGCTTCTTCGTGGCACTCATGCTTGCGGTTATGGCCGTCGGCGTCATGGGCTTCGTGCTCGAGCGCGGGCTGTTTCGCTTCACGCTGACGCGCCCAACCAACGGCTTCATCGTCTCTCTCGGTCTGATCGTCGTGCTGCAGCACATCGTCATCTTCTTCTACGATCCGAACCAGAAGAGCATTCCGCGTCCGCTCACCGGGATCTGGGACATTGGCGGCGTGCGTATCGCCTCGGTGCGGGTCATGGTCATTCTGGTCACCATCGCCGTCGTTGCGCTGACCATCGCCATGGTAACCCGGAGCCGCTACGGCCGGGCGCTACGCGCCGCCGTTGATGATCGCGATACGGCGGCACTTATGGGCATTCCTGTTCGCCTGTATATCACCGGCGTCTTCGTTTTGGGCAGCGCGCTCGCCGGTCTCGGCGGCGCTCTGCTGATCGCGCTCTTTCCCATCACGCCGTTCACCGGCGGTACGATGGTCATGAAGGGTTTTGCCGTGGCGCTGATCGGCGGCCTCGGAAACCTGACGGGCGCGGTCGTTGCCGGCCTCATTCTCGGCATCGTCGAAGGCTTCAGCGCCGGCTACGGCTTCTCCGCCTGGACCGACGCCTATTCCTTCGCCCTGATGATCCTGGTTCTGCTCTTTCGCCCGAATGGTCTGTTCGGCGGCACGAGCGGGCCGAAAATGGCCTGACGAGCGAAAGGCACTACTATGAACATCTCACTTTCGTCGCTCCGCTCGCTGGTCCCGGCCCTCGTGGTGCTTGCGATCCTTGCCCTCGTCCCGGCGCTCGGGGCCAGCAACCGCATGCTGTCGCTGGCCATTTCGGCAGGTATCAATATCGTCGCCCTCTACGGACTGTCGGTACTCTTCGGCCAGACCGGCATCCTCTCCATGGGCCATGCGGCGCTCGTCGGCGTCGGCGCCTATGCAGCAGCACTGCTTGCCCGCGACACCGGCATCGGCTTCTGGGTGGCGCTGCCACTCGGCGGAATTGCCGCTGCAGCCTTCGCGGCGATCATCGGCGTGCCATCACTGCGCGTCAGCGGCCATCATTTCGTGATCATGACCTTTGCCTTCGGCCAGTTGCTGACCATCGTTCTGACCAATGGCGGCGATTTCACCGGTGCCGCGACCGGGCTGGACTTGCAGCTGCCGGTCAATTTTTTCGGCAGGCGAGCCGATGATCTCACCCCCTATTACTTCGTCGTTCTCGCCTTCGTGGCACTCAGCGCCATCACCAGCTGGGGGATCATCAATTCACCCTACGGTCGGACGCTGCGCGCCATTCGTGAAAACGAAAAACTGGCAGCCTCGCTCGGCATCAATGTCGGCCGCCACAAGGTCGGCGCCTTCATCGTCAGCGGCGTTTTCGCTGGTGTATCCGGCGTCCTGCTTGCTTATTTCCTGCGGCACATCTCGCCCAGCCAGTTCGCCTCCTTCCCGAGCATCTACCTCGCGCTGATGGTGATGATCGGCGGGGCACGTCTCCTGCTTGGGCCGATCGCAGGCGGCATTCTCGTCTCCTTCCTGCCTGAGGTCTTGAACCTCGATCCGGTTGAGTCCCGCATTCTCTACGGCGTCTGCCTGATCGCCGTCATCCTGCTGCTGCCGAACGGCCTGATCGCCGGCCTCATCGACGGCTGGAACAGGATCGTTCGCCGCCCCGCGCAGAAGCAGGCGTCGCACCAGGCAGCGACCGCCACACATGCGTCGGAGGCAAGCCGATGAACGCCATCCTCGAAATCAGCGGGCTGAAGAAGCAGTTCGGCGGCGTCACCGCGCTATCTGGTGTCGATCTGTCTATCGAAGAGGGGGAGATCCTTGGCATCGTCGGTCCAAACGGCTCCGGCAAGACGACGCTCTTCAACGTGATCACCGGCGTCTACAGGCCGACAGAGGGCCACGTGCGCTGGCGTGGGTGCGACATTACCAGTCTCGCTGCTCATGAGGTGTCGGGCGCCGGTATTGGCTACACCTTCCAGCAGGCCATGGCCTTCCCCGGCCTTTCAGTCTGGGAAAACGTCCAGATCGCCTGCGAACATGCACACGACACGAGCCGCCCTTACCCGTGGACGACACCGGCCAGCCTGCTCGAGTTCGTCGGGCTCACCGCGCTGGCAAACGAACGGGCTGGCGTCCTGCCCTTCGGCAATCTGCGTCTCCTCGGCATCGCGCTGGCGCTCGCCACGCGGCCCTCGCTGATCCTGCTCGACGAACCGGCGGCGGGCCTCAACGACAAGGAAACCGCAACGCTGGTCGGTCTGGTCAAGCAGTTCCCGGCCCACGGCATCAGCGTCTGCGTCATCGATCACGACATGAAACTGATGCAGATGCTCTGCAAACGGCTTGTAGTCCTCGATTTCGGATCGAAGATCGCCGATGGCCCGACGCAGGACGTTCTTTCCAATCCGAAGGTGCTCGAAGTCTATCTCGGAGGTGCGCTGTGAACCTGCTCGATGTTTCCAATGTGACGACCGGGTATGGCGCAACGGTCGTCAACCGCGATGTCTCCGTGACGCTCGGCGAGAACGAGGTGATCACCATTCTCGGCCCGAACGGCGCCGGCAAATCGACATTGCTGCGCACCATCGTAGGCCTCGTCAAACCGCGGGCGGGCACCATCAGCTTCGCCGGCGAAAACGTCACGGGCCGCACGCCCGATATCATGGCCAAGCGCGGCGTCGTTCTGGTGCCAGAGGGACGGCGGATCTTCGGCGATATGACCGTCGAGGAAAACCTGCGTCTCGGCGCCTATGCGCGGCGCGACACCGAAGCCGTGGAAGCCGACGTCAAGACCATGGAGCGCTTCTTCCCGATCCTTGCGACCAAACGGCAGCAGAAGGGTGGCTCGCTGAGCGGCGGCCAGCAGCAGATGCTGGCGATCGCCCGCGGCCTGATGGCGAGACCCCGCGTACTGCTTCTCGACGAGCCGTCGCTCGGGCTTTCCCCGCTGCTCGTCAAGGAAATCCAGACGATCATTCTCGACATCGGCAAGACCTTCAACGCCTCCGTTCTGCTGGTCGAGCAGAACGCCGGTCTGGCTCTGTCCGTCGCCACCCGCGGTTATCTGATGCAGAACGGCCGGATCGCGACGTCAGGCCCGATCTCGGATCTCAAGGACATGTCGCTGATGCGCGAGCTGTATCTTGGCGGCGTGGCGCAAAAGGTGTGACGATGGACACGATCGCTCTCTCTTACGGTCACGGCCATCTCGACATCACGCTTCCACCCGGCGCGCGGCCGACCGTGATCCGTAAGCAGCAGCTGCCGAAGCTTGCCGACAGCAAGGCAGCGATAATCGAGGCGCTGCACAATCCCGTTGCATCGAAACCTCTGGCCGACCTTGCGAAGAACCGCGAAAGCGCCTGCATTCTGATCTGCGACATTACCCGGCCGGTGCCGAACGGTCTGTTCTTGCGTCCCATGATCGAAACGATGATCTCATCCGGCATCCCGCAAGAGAAGATCTCGGTGCTCGTCGCCACCGGCCTGCACCGGCCAAATCTCGGCGACGAACTGGTGGAGCTCGTTGGCGATCCCTGGGTTCTGGCAAACGTCCATGTCGAAAACCACTATGCCCGTGACGAGGCGGCCCATGTCGATTTCGGCTTTACCGAGACGCGCCACACGCCCGTCAAGCTCGACCGGTTGTTTGCCGAAGCCGATCTTCGCATTGCAACCGGCCTTGTCGAGCCGCATTTCATGGCGGGCTGGTCGGGCGGGCGAAAGGTCATTGCTCCCGGTGTTGCCCATCACGAGACAATCCGGACCTTTCACTCGGCGCGCTTCATGGAAGATCCGCTGGCGGTCCAGTGCAATCTCATCGGCAATCCGCTGCACGAGGAGCAACTGGAAATCGTTCGGATGCTCGGTGAGGTCTATGCGCTGAACACCGTGCTCGACGAGGATCGTGACCTCGTCTGCGTTACCTTCGGCGAGATCATCGCCAGCCACCAGGCGGCCGTCGATTTCGTCAGTGCCGCGACGCAGATCCCGCTCAGCCGGAAATTCTCCACGGTCATCACCTCCTCGGCCGGCTATCCGCTCGACAAGACCTATTACCAGACGATCAAGGGCATGGTGACGCCGCTCGATATCCTGAAACCCGGCGGTACTCTGATCATTGCCTCGGAATGCTCGGAAGGTTTCGGCTCACCGGAATTCCGCGAGGCACAGGCCCGGCTGGTCGAACTCGGCCCCGAGCGCTTCCTGGCGACCCTGACGGCAAAGAGCCTGGCCGAGATCGATGAATGGCAAACTGAGATGCAATTGAAGCCCATGCGGCTTGGCAGCGTCGAACTCTATACGACGGGCCTTGCCGGCGAGGACCGCAGGCTGACCGGCGTCGGCATGATCGACAACCTGCAAAACGCCATTGCTCGGAGCATCACGGCAAGCGGAGACCCGGATGTCGCCGTCATCCCGGAGGGGCCGTATGTCGTACCTCGATATGCCGCATAAGCGACTAGCGTTTAAGGTTGGCGTCTCGCAGTTCCTCGAAGCGAGCCGTACTCTTCGACAAATGATTACGCAACGCCTTTCGAGCGGCGGCTTCGTTGCCGTCGCGGATCGCCGTAAAGATCGCATAATGCTCCTTGCGCATCCGCTCGGCATGTTTCTGACGTCCCGCAATCGTCATCTCATCGAGGTGCGCCCACTGGCGCGGTATCATCGTCGTGCCGAACGTGTCGAACAGACGTCCGTAATAGGAATTTTGCGTTGCGACCAGAATGGAACGATGGAAGGCAAAGTCTTCGTCCGCCCCATAGCCACCTGCTGCGATCGCTTGGTCGAGGGCGTCAAGCCGATCCTGCATGCGGACAATGTCTTCCGGCGTCCGGCGCCGTGCTGCAAGCCCGGCGGCCTCGTATTCTACGCCGAGACGCAATTCGAGAACCCGCAGCACTTCGTCGATCGATTCAAGATCGTTCGGGATGATGGAAAAGGAGCGCGGAACCGAATTGCTCGAAACAAACGCGCCGAGGCCTTGGCGCGTAGTGATCAGGCCCTGGGCGCGCAACGTAGCGAGCGCTTCGCGAACGATCGTCCGACTGACGCCGGTTGCTTCCATAATCTCTTGTTCGGTGGGCAAGCGTTGGCCGGGCTTCAGATCGCCGGACTCGATATGCGCGATCAGACTCTCGGCAAGTCCGCTGCGCAGGCTGGACGTCTGCGGGATCATGTTGAAAACGGCCTTATCCCTGTCCTTCATTCGGTCTCGAAGTCCAATCTCGCCGTCCGGCGGCGGCCTGCCAATAGTGCCGTTGCTACCCCATACCAGTAGAAAAAGCAAAAGCCGCACGCAGCGGCGTCGAAAACAACCGGGAGGAAAGCATGAAAGAGAAAATCGGATTCATCGGTATCGGCGCAATGGGCTCCGGCATGGCAGCCAATCTCCTGAGCAAGGGCTGGCCTCTGACCGTTATGGCGCACCGCAGGCGCGAAGCCGTCCACCGGCTGAGGGAGCTCGGCGCCACGGAAGCCGCAACGCCGAAGGCAGTTGCACTGGCGTCCGACACGGTGATCCTCTGCGTGACTGGATCCGAAGAGGTGCAGCAGCTCATTTCTGGCACCGAAGGTTTGCTCGCTGCTCGCAAACCGCTGCTGCTCATAGATTGCTCGACGTCCAACCCTGCCATAACGATCAAGCTTGCCGCCGAACTTTCACAACAGGGCATCACTCTCGTCGATGCGCCGCTGGCCCGTACGCCGAAGGAAGCGGTCGAAGGCAAGCTGGACGTGATGGTGGGCGGATCTCCTGATGGAATTGCCCGTGCCCGGTCGATCCTCGAAGCTTTCGCCGCCCGTATCATCGAGACCGGACCGGCCGGGACCGGACATACGATGAAGCTGCTCAACAACTTCGTGTCGATGGGTTACTCGGCGATCTACTCGGAAGCATTGATGATCGCCGCGAAGGCCGGGCTGACCCCACAGGTGTTCGACAGCGTACTGCGCGGCAGCCGCATGGATTGCGGCTTCTATCAGGCCTTCTTCGAATTCGTGCTGAACCGCAACGAGAATGCCCAGCGTTTCGCCATGGCCAACGCATTAAAGGACATGTCCTATCTGGCATCGCTGGCCCAGGCGCTGCAGGCGGTCAATCCGGTTGGCGCTGCCGTGCGCAACAGCTTTGCGACGGCGGTTGCCGCAGGCCATGGCCAATCCTTCGTACCGGCCCTTTCGGATGTCATCGCCACCGCAAACGGTGTCTCGCTGACTGAAGCGGCGGACGGAAAATAGGACGGATGACCTTGCTGGAAATTCACCTCGACCCCGTCGGCGGCATGGCAGGCGACATGTTCGTGGCAGCCTTGCTCGATCTGAGGCCGGACCTGAACGCCGGCCTGCAGGCGGCGCTGAAACTCTACTCGCTGATCGGAAACGTCGAGTGCAAACTCCTGCCGCATCACGACGGCGTGCTGACCGGCAGCCGTTTCAAGGTGCATCATGCCGAACACGGGGCGGATCACCCGCATGACCACAATCATCATCATGACCATCACGGCCACCAGCACCATGATCACAGTCATGCAGGACATGATCATGGTCATGCGGAGTACGATCGCACGCATGCAGGGCATCACGATCATGTCGCCTGGCGCGACATCCGCGATGCCCTGAACCGTTCGGCGCTCGACGGAGAAACCATCCGTCACGCGACCGGTGTCTTCGAAAAGCTCGCGGAAGCGGAAGCCAAAGTCCACGGCACAACGCCGGAAAACGTTGCCTTTCACGAGGTCGGCGCGTGGGATTCGATCGCCGACATCGTCTCTGCCGCCTGGCTGATAACACAGCTTGGCGCGGCGCATTGGAGCGTTGGTCCGGTCCCGCTCGGAAGCGGCCGGGTCAAGACCGCGCATGGCCTGCTCCCGGTTCCGGCGCCCGCGACCGTGCACCTGTTGAAGGATTTCGATGTCATCGATGATGGGGTCGGCGGCGAGCGCGTCACACCGACGGGTGCCGCCATTCTTGCCTATCTCTGCAAGACCGGGACCGCGCCCGGCCGAAGGGTCCTGAAGGCATCAAGCCACGGCTTCGGCACCAAGCGGCTTCCCGGCCTCAGCAACTGCCTGCGGCTCTTGGCTTTCGAGCGCCGCGATGAGGTGTCCGCCTTCAACGGCACGGTCGCGGTCCTCGAATGCGAGATCGACGACCAGACCGGGGAAGACATTGCCCAGGCGGTGGACCGGCTGCGCAACCGCCCGGATGTGCGCGACGTCGTCCAGATGCCGGTCTTCGGCAAGAAAGGCCGGATGATGACGCATCTCCAGGTGCTTGCCGACCCATCGAAAAGCAGAGATGTGGCCGCCGCCATGCTCGACGAAACGACAACCATCGGTGTTCGCGCCATGACGGCGGAGCGGATGACGCTGAGCCGCGAGCAAGAAACGGTCGAGCACACGGGAAAGATCTACGCCTTCAAGCTCGTCGACCGCCCCTCGGGCCGCACCGCCAAGCTCGAAGCCGACAGCCTGACATCGACCCCGGGTGCCGCGGCACGCCGCAGCCTGAGGAGACTTCTCGAAGGCCTGTTGAAAAAGAAGAGAGGAGACCTGTTGTGAGAAAGGCTCTGGAGGAATGTCTCGCCCCGCTCGGCGACGTCTCGATCGCAGTCAGTGGGGGTATCGACTCGCTGACGCTGGCGGTCATTGCGACGCGGCTCCTCGGACCCGCACGCGTGAACATCATGCACGCGGTCTCGGCTGCGGTCCCCGGAGAAGCCACCGAGCGCGTCAAGATGCTGGCGGGGAGCGAAGGCTTCGACCTCGATATCATCGATGCCGGCGAGTTCTCCGATCCGGATTACCTCAGGAACCCCCTCAACCGCTGCTTCTTCTGCAAGAGCAATCTCTACGGCACCATTGCCGCCCGGTCGAGCCGTCAGCTGCTGTCCGGGACCAATCTTGACGATCTCGGCGAGTATCGTCCGGGGCTCGAAGCGGCGAAGAATTTCTCCGTCCGCCATCCTTTCGTTGAGGCCGGTATCGGCAAGCAGGGTGTGCGCCACCTGGCGCGCGATGCAGGCCTCGGCGCGCTCTCGGAACTGCCCGCCTCTCCCTGCCTCTCGAGCCGCATCGAAACCTCGATCGCCATCGAGCCGGAAATGCTGGAGGCCGTGCACCGGATCGAGACGTTCTTGACCGAGACGCTCAGGCCGCAAACCGTCCGCTGCCGCGTGCGGCGCAGCGGCATCGCCATCGAGCTTGATCGCGATGCGCTGGCACTGGCAACAACCACGAATGACGTCGGCAACGACGTGCGCGGCATGCTGCCCCGCGGTTACAGGAACGGCCCGTTGACCTTCGAACCCTACCGCAATGGCAGCGCTTTCGTCGGGGTCAGGCCATGAGCGGCGATGTCGTCTTTGATTTCGCCCGGGCCGAGCGCATCGGCCTCAGCGAGGCTGTCTTCTGTGCCGGCAAGACACCACAGCAGATTGCGGCGATCCTTCAGAGTGCCAGCGAGCGGGATGCCGGTCTGCTCTTGACGCGTCTCGACGCCGAAAAGTTCGCGGCACTTCCGGGTGAATTGAAGGCCGCTACAGAGTGGTGTCCGCTGTCGCAAACCGCATTCTTCGGCCCGGTTCCGCCGGTATCCTCGGCCGGAACCATCGCGATCGTCGCAGCCGGCACCTCGGACGCTCCGGCCGCCCGCGAAGCGGAGCGTACGCTTCGCCACGCAGGTGTTGAGGCATCCGTCATCATCGATGTCGGGGTCGCCGGGCTCTGGCGGCTGATGGACAGGATCGAGGAGATCCGCCGCTTTCCTGTAGTCATCGCCGTCGCCGGCATGGACGCGGCGCTCGCCAGCGTCCTCGGCGGCCTTTACAGCGGCAGCCTGATTTGCGTGCCGACCTCGGTCGGCTATGGTGCGGCCGAAGAGGGCCGCACCGCACTCAACGCCATGCTGGCAAGCTGCGCGCCGGGCCTCGTCATCACCAATATTGACAACGGCTATGGCGCGGCCTGCGCGGCGCTTCGCATGCTTGGCGTCATGAAGCTTCGCTGATCGGAGAGCCGCAGGGCCGCTCCCCGACCTTTTCTCAGGCAGCGTCGACAGTCAGCTGCGTCTGCTCGCCCAGACCCTCGATACCAAGCTTGATCGTCTGCCCGGCCTTCAGGAAGAGCGGCGGCTTCATGCCGAGACCTACGCCCGGCGGCGTGCCCGTCGAGATGATATCGCCTGGCTGCAGGCTCATGAACTGCGAGATATAGTGAACGAGGAAGGAGACGCCGAAAATCATCGTCTTCGTCGAGCCGTTCTGGCGCATCGTGCCGTCGACGGAGAGCCACATCTTCAGGTCCTGGGGATCGGCGATCTCGTCGCGCGTCACCATCCAGGGGCCGATCGGGCCGAAGCTGTCAGCCGACTTACCCTTTGTCCACTGTCCGCCTCGCTCGGCCTGGAATTCGCGCTCCGAAACGTCGTTGATCAGGCAATAGCCGGCGACATGCTTCATTGCGTCGGCTTCTGTGACATAACGGGCTTCGTCTCCGATGACGATGCCGAGCTCGACTTCCCAATCGGTCTTCCTCGATTTGCGCGGAATGATCACATTATCATTCGGCCCGGTGATGGCGCTGGTCGCCTTCATGAACAGGATCGGTTCTTCGGGAATGGCCGCGCCGGTCTCGGCGGCGTGGTCAGCATAGTTCAGGCCGACGCAGATGAACTTGCCGGTGCGCGAAACGCAGGGGCCGAGACGGCCGAGTTCTGCAACGACGGGCAGGCTCCCGACATCGATCGTGGCGATTTTTGCCAGGCCGGCGGCCGTCAGGCTCTCACCGGCAATGTCGTCCACCTGGCCGCTCAGATCCCTGATCTTGCCGTTGTTGTCGAGAATGCCGGGCTTTTCGGCGCCGCGCTGACCGTATCTCAGAAGCTTCATATCCATTGTCCGTTTGTAGGGTTTGACTTCAGGCGTTCGCCCAGCCACCATCGATGACGATGGCATTGCCGGTCATGAAGGCCGATTCCTTGCTGGCGAGATAGACGGCCAACTCGGCGACTTCCTCGGGCGTCCCAAGGCGCCCCATCGGCTGGCGGGCGATGAAGCCTGCCCGCGCCTGGTCATAGTCCCCGAGCGCCCGCATGCGATCCTGCAGCGAAGGACTTTCGACGGTACCGGGGCAGATGGCATTGGCGCGGATGCCCTGCGCGACATAATCGAGCGCCACCGACTTCGTCAGCCCGATCACCGCCGCCTTCGTCGTGCCGTAGATAAAGCGGTTGGGTGCGGCGATCACCGTCGAAGCGACAGACGCCATGTTGACGATTGAGCCGCCACCGCCGGCGATCATGCCGGGCAGGAAGGCGCGGATCATGCGGTACATGGCGCGGATGTTCAGGTTGACGGAAAAATCGAAGGCGTCCTCGTCGCATTCGAGGATCGAACCGTGGTGGACGAAGCCAGCGCAGTTGAAGAGGATATCCGGCGCATCGATTTCCTCGGCGAAGGCGCTGATCTCCGCCGGGTTCAGCACATCGAGCTTGCGCGCGGTAACGCCCGCCTGATCGCGCAGCGTATCGAGCTTTGCAGCATCGATATCGGTTGCGCAGACGCGGGCACCTTCACGCAAAAAGGCCAGCGCGGTGGCGCGCCCCATCCCCTGTCCGGCTGCCGTCACGACAGCGGATTTTCCCTCAAGTCTTCCAGTCATGTGAGATCCTCAACAGATTATTCGGATTGTTCTCCGGCCAGCCCGACACGGTTCGCGGCACCATGGAGGTGCGCTCGCATGGCATCGCGGGCTTTGTCGCCGTCGCCCGCTTCGATGGCATCGAGAATGCGTTGATGTTCGCCGAGGGTCACCGCAGCAAGATCCTCGGAGCGCTGCTGGTTGCCTGACGCCAGGATGCTTTCGCGCACCCGCTCGGAAACGAAGGTCAGGAACTGGACCATGTAGAGATTGCCGGTCGCCGCGGCGACAGTCTTATGGAATTCGAGATCGGTCTTTAGCCACATGACGCTGCCGTATGGCGCGTCACGCATCGTCACCAGCGCATCCTTCATCGTCATCAGGTCGTCCCCCGTCCGGCGCTTGGCGGCAAGTGCTGCCGCCTCGACTTCAAGGATGCCGCGCAGCTCGAACAGCGACTGGAAAGCCGCAGCCTGCTGCAAGGCTTCGTAGTCGATCGTCAGCGTTGTGGCATTCGGCTGGTCGGCGACGAAGGCGCCGCGGCCCTGCTGCGACCAGATCCGGCCCTCGGACCGCAGCCGTGCGATCGCCTCGCGCACGACGTTGCGGCTGACACCGAAGGTCTGCGCGAGCTGCTGTTCGGTCGGCAGCTGATCACCCGGCATCAGGCGTCCCTGCGCGATTTCGCGCGAGATCGAGCTAGCGACCAGCGTCGACAGATGCGGGCCCCGATTGACCTTGTCGAGTTTCAGCGTCATTCCCTACCCCTCTGCCATGCCATCTGCGCTTGCCAGTATCCGACCCTCGCTCAAAAGATGCCTCGGGTCGAATGCATCCTTGATCCGGCGCGAAAGCTCCAGCGTCAAGGGGTCGGCGCGTTTCAGAAACGCCTCCTGCTTGACGCGGCCGATCCCATGTTCGGCACTGATCGAGCCGCCATGCTTGTCGACGATGTCGAAGATCACCTCTTCGGCGGCATGAAACAGGCTGTCGAACTGGTCGACCGGCATGCCGGCCGGCGGGACGATATTCAGATGAATATTGCCGTCGCCAACGTGACCATAAGTGACCGCGATTGCCTCGGGGTGTTTCTGCGATAGCGCATTGAGCGTGTCGCTGACGAAGGCGGCGAGGCTCGATATCGATACCGAGACATCGGTCCTGAGATATCGCCCACCGCGGCCCTGAGCCTCGACCATCATCTCGCGCAGCAACCAGAGCCGGTCGCCCTGCGCCTTGCTGCTGGCAATCACGCCGTCTAGAACCAGATCGGCGGCATCGCCGAGAAATCCTTCGAGCAAGGCGCGAAGATCGACGCGTCCGGCAGCCGAAGCTTCGATTAGTACATAGACGGGATAGGCTTTGCTCAGAGGGTCTGGAAGATCGTCGCGGGCATCAATAGCGATCTCGATGCCGCCGCGCAGGATAAGCTCGAATGCCGTCAGCAGGTCGCTGCACTGGCGGCGCGCCCGCGCATAAAGCTGCATGGCATCATCCACCGAGGCGAGCCCGACCAGCGCCGTTTCCACCTGTTCCGGCTTCGGAAACACCTTGAGCGCCACGGCGGTGATGATGCCGAGCGTGCCTTCGCTGCCGATGAAAAGCTGTTTCAGGTCATAGCCGCGGTTATCCTTGCGCAGCGTGCGTAGACCGTTCCAGATCCGTCCGTCGGCAAGCACGACCTCGAGGCCGAGCACCAGGTCGCGGGTCATGCCGTAGCGCAGCACGTTGAAACCGCCGGCATTGGTCGAGACGTTGCCGCCGATCCTGCAGGTACCCTGCGCGCCGAAAGTGATCGGCAGGATACAGTCGGCCGCTTCCGCATGGCGCTTTGCATCTTCGAGAATACAGCCGGCCTCGACGACCATGGCAAAATCGATCGGATTGACGGAGCGCACCTTGTTCATCCGCTCAAACGAGACCACAACCTCGCCGCCCGGGTAGCTCGGCACCGCGGCGCCGACGAGACCAGTGAGGCCGCCCTGCGGAACGACATGGATCTTCTGCTCGTGGCAAAACGCCATCAACCGGCTGAGCTCGTCTGCCGAACGCGGCCTCGCAACTGCCAGCGGGCGGCCGTAATGCTCTCCCGACCAGTCGCGGCTGTAGCGCTCCAGCGCCTCGCCTTCCGTCAGGAGCAGGTCCGCCGGCATTGCGGCAGAGAGGGCTGCAAGCGCTCTTTCCTGAAGGGGCGGGAAGGCATTCATTCTGTTGCTCCGGTTAGGCGGGAAAACATCTGGACAACTGGGTCACTTACATGGTTATCATACAACACTGGTCTCGAACATCAAGTGCGGCGATCTTTTCCAATGCTCGCCTTTCGCTAAAAACCAGTGTAAAAACGATAACTTGCAGGAGGATCCATATTATGACCGCAGCGTCCGGCCAATTTCGAAATATGCACACCATGATCCGCGTATTCGACCTCGACAGGTCGATCAAGTTCTACACCGAAATGCTCGGCATGACGCTTCTCCGCAGGGATGATTATCCGGGCGGAAAGTTCACCAATGCCTTCGTTGGTTACGGTCCCGAGGAGACGGACACCGTCATCGAGCTGACCTACAACTGGGGCCGCGAGGAACCTTATGAACTCGGCACGGGATTCGGCCATCTGGCACTCGGCGTCAACGACATCTACGCCGTCTGCGCCGCGCTCGAGAAGCAAGGTGCCAAGATCCCGCGCCCGCCAGGCCCGATGCAGCACGGCACTACGCATATCGCCTTCGTCGAAGATCCGGATGGCTACAAGATCGAGCTGATCGGTCTGGACACAATGTGACGGTCGCTTCGTCTTCCGAAGGCCGCGCTGCAATACGCGGCCTTTTTTGTTTGCTGGTGCCGTCTGCGCGCGGCCCATCATTTGATGATCGCAATCTTGCTGCGGTCAATGGTGATGGCGACGGCGAGGATCAGCACCGAGCCGAAGACGACGTTTTCGGCGAAGATGTTGATGCCGATGAAGGTCATGCCGATGCGCACGATCGAGATGATCAGCGCACCGACCGCCGTGCGGGCGACACCGCCGAGACCGCCGGTGATGGCAGTACCGCCGACGATGACGGCGGCGATTGCCGGCAGCAGCAGCTGATTGGCAAGATTGGGCGAGCCGCTCGACAGACGCGCAGCCAGGATGACCCCGGCAATTGCGGCCAGCATGCCGGAGATCGCAAAGGCGACGATCTTCGTGCGTTCGACATTGATGCCCGCGGCGATCGCCGCCGGTTCACCGGCGCCGATTGCCAGGCTATGACGGCCGAAGCGCGTGTATCTGAGGCCGAAAAAGGCGAGGATCCCAATGATCGCGGCAATCCAGATGACGGTCGGCAACCCGGCAAACGTCCCGTTGATCCAGGCGGTGTTTTCGCGTCCGCCCTCCTCGATGGTGATCGCCCGGCCGGCAGCGGCCCACAATGCGATACCGGCCACGACGCCGCCCGTCGCCAGCGTCGCCACGAAGGACGGCACCTTGAGGCGGACATGGACATAGCCACTCAGCGCCCCGAAAATGAGACCCGACAGGATTGCCACGGGAAAGGCCAGCATGCCGATCTGCGGCAGAAGCTGTGCCAGGATGACGCTCGACAGCGACGCCACCGACTGGATTGACAGATCGATGCCGCCGATCAGGATGACGAAGGTGACACCAGCCGCCAGGATGAAAAGCACGGCGGTATTGGAGAGAAGAAGTAGCAGCGTGTCTCCGGTCAGGAAGCCCGGTGCCGCAAGTTCGATGATCAGCACCAGCACCACCAGCAAGGCAGGAGGTATCGCCCCTTTCATCCAGCCCGCGGCGAGGAGAGATTTCATGTTGTTGAGGCTTGTCATGACGCTCTCCTCACACCATTGCCCGAACGAGATCGACCTGATCCGGTTTGTTTCCCGGCGCAGCATCGAAATGGGCAGTAACGGCGCCGTCACGCATCACCAGCACGCGATGCGACAGGCCGATCGTTTCCTCAAGCGTATCGGAAATCAGCAGGATCGCGACACCCTGCGATGAGAGGTCACGGACCAGCTCGTAGACTTCTTCCTTGGCCCCGACATCGAGCCCGCGCGTCGGGTGATCGAGGATCAGGATCCGCGATCCCGCCGTCATCCAGCGCGCCAGGACCACCTTCTGCTGGTTGCCGCCGGAGAGCTTCCGGCAGGCGATATCAGGTCCCGGCGCCTTGATACGCAGGCGCTTGATCCAGTCGGCAGCCAGCTGCCGTTCACGGCGGTAGTTGATCGCGCCGCCGCGCATCACCGAGGATAGATCGGCGAGCGTGATGTTTTCGGCGATCGACAGGAACATCACCAGCCCCTCGACGCGACGCTCGCGCGGGACGTAGCCAATGCTCTTGCGAACCGCCTGTTCCGGGGTACGGAAATGCACCGCCTCGCCGTTGATCTTCAAGATTCCGCCGGTATGGGTCATGAAACCGCCGATCGTTCGCGTCACCTCTTCGCGGCCCGAGCCGACGACGCCGGCGATGCCGACGATCTCGCCCGCATGGATCTGCAGATCGACATCGTGAAAGGCGCCAGCGATCGCCAGCCTGCTGGCATCGACGACGATCTCGCTCTTCGGCGGCAACTGCTTGTCTTCCTTGTAATACGTCGATTGCAGGCCGCGACCGACCATGATCTCATGCAACTCGGGACCAGTGACGTCGGTTGCCAGATGCTCGGCCACCACCTGTCCGTCCTTCATCGTGTAGACGCGGTCGGAGATACGCAGCACTTCATCCAGCCGGTGCGAGACGAAGACGAAGCTTGCCCGCGATTTCAACGAGCGGACGCGCTTGAACAACACGTCGATATCGCTGCCGCTCAAGACCGAGGTCGGCTCGTCGAGCAGGATCACGAGCGGTCGCGAGACGGCCTCCTCCAGCGTCAAAGCCTTGGCGAGTTCGACCATCTGGCGCGCGGCAAAGGTGAGTTCCGACGTCCGCGCGGTCACGTCGATATCGACGCCTATCTTGTCGAGCTGGCGCTTTGCCGCTGCTCTCATCGCTTTCCAGTCGACAATGCCGAAGCGGACGAATTGGCTTTCCTGGCCTAGATAGATGTTTTCGGCAACGGAGATGTTGAGCAGCAGCGACTGCTCCTGAAACACCATGCCGATGCCTTGGGCCGCACCATCGCGGGCATTACGCAGCTTCAACGGCTGGCCGTCGAGCTTGAGCGTTCCGCCATCGGGCTGATGCGTTCCCGCAAGAATGCGCATCAATGTCGATTTTCCGGCACCGTTTTCACCGATGAGGCCGACGACCTCGTTCGGCCTGATTTCAAGCGAGACGTTCTTCAATGCGTGAACGCCGGCGAAGGATTTGCAGATATCGTTGGCTGAAAACATGGCGGTCACTTCACGATCTGGAGGCGCAGGCGGTCGAGCGACAGCGCGACGGCGGCGATGATCATGAGGCCCTGCACAGTCTGCTGCACATAGGGCGAGACGCCGAGCAGGATCATGCCGTTGCTGAGAACTGTGACGATCAGCACGCCGACCAGCGTATTGACGACGCCGCCTTCACCGCCTGTCAGCGCCGTGCCGCCGACCACCACCGCGGTCACCGCTGCGAACAACCTACCGTCGGCGATGACGGCATCGGAGCGGCCGAGCTGGGCTGCGGCAAGGACGCCGGAAATGCCGAAGAAGAAACCGGCCAGGCCGAAGGCCATGATGCGTACACGGCGAAGATTGATGCCGGACAGTTCAGCGACGTCCTCACCACCGCCGATCGCGATGATGTGGCGGCCAAGGCGGGTGTAATATTGGACGGTGCAGGCGATCAGGAATGCCGCAAGCGCCACCCAGACGGCCAAGGGCAGTCCGAGAAAGCGGGCGAGCGCCAGATCGCGGATGGAGGGATCCATCAGGCGTACGGCGGAACCGCCCAGCATGTAGACAGAGATGCCGAGCCCTATGAACCAGACGCCGAGCGTCGCCATGAACGATGGTATTCTAAGATATGTCTGGATGATGCCGGTCGTGAGGCCCATTACAGTGCTGGCGGCGATCGCCGCGATGACCGCAAGCCAGCCATAGGCGTTGGCATTGGCATCATTGGTGGCGAGCAGGACAGTCACCATCGCCGCGACCGAAAGCGAGCCTTCGACCGAGAGGTCGATGCTGCCGAGCAGGATGATGAAGGTCAGGCCCATGGCGAGCGTCAGCGGAACGGCGGCGGAATTGGCAACGCGCACGAGGTTGCGAGGCTCGATGAAATTGGGATTGGCGATAGTGATGAGAATGCAGAGGGCGATCAGCACCAGCGCCGGAGCGTAGGCGCGCAAACGCTTGAGATTCGGACCGCTGAACAGGCGGCTTCCAACAGTCGGCATGGCACCTGCCTGTTCGTTTTTCGTCATAGTCTTGATGTTTTCGGCATTGATGGTCAACAGACGGCACCTCGTTGCGTCATCCGGAAAAGCTGGCAGGCGCCGCTACGCCTGCCAGCGAGGAGGCAGCCGCGGGAGGAGCCGCTGCTGCGCGGGAGACATGGTACTTGCTATGCGCGGATCGCGCCTGTCACACGACCCCAAAGATCGTTCCAGTCCAGCGTCGGATGCGAGTCGATGTTGGTCTTATAGTATTCCTCGACATTCTCCTTCGCGATCAGCACAGCCTTGCCGTAGAACTCGCGATGATCGGCCGGCTCCTTGGCGGGGTCGAACTTTTTCTGAAGAGCGGCGAGACCGATGGCGAGGCCCATGCCGCCCTGCCAGTATGGATCGGAGGTGACGGTGCAGGCGAATTCACCTTTGCGCACAGCATCGACCGCAGCCTTGATGCCGTCCACACCGACGACCGGCACTTGACCGGCAAGATTCTCGGCACGCAGCGCCTCAAGAGCCCCAGTACCCATGTCATCGTTAGCAGCCCAGATGCCCTTCACGTCGTCGCCGAAGCGCGTCAGAAGATTACCCGTCAGATCGTAAGCCTCCGACGACTTCCAGTTGGCAACCTGGAAATCCAGAAGCTTGATGTTGGTATTGGCGGCCAGCGCGTCTTCCAGGCCCTTCTTGCGCTCGATCGCCGCGGTGTTCGAGATCTGGCCGCCAAGCGCGATGATGCCGCCGGAGCCGCCGATGCTCTTGAAGAGGATTTCGGCAATCTGCTTGCCGCTCGAGACGCCGTCGAATTCGATATGCGATACGTAATTGGGATTGAAGTCCTTCGGGTGCAGATCTTTCGGCTTGTTCCATTGCGTGACGACATAGGCGCCAGCCTTGGCGCAGGCCTCGACGATCGGGCGCGCATCCGGAGTGTCGTTCGGGTCGGAGTTCAGCACCATGTTGCCGCCGGTCTTGGCGAGCATCGCCTTGATGTCGGCAATACCCTTTTCACTGTTGCCTTCGGAAACCAGCGTCACGTGATCGAGGCCGATCGCAGAGGCGAAGGCCTCGGCGCCGGTTTTCCAGACGGCGTGATAGGGGTTGGAGAGAGAGCGGATGGACGTGACAAGCGTCGGCTTGTCGGCTGCAAAGAGCTGCCTGGGCAGAGCGGCCACAGTTGCACCGGCTGCCACGGTTGCGAGAAATGATCTGCGGTTCATGCCGCCGAAACGCGAATTTATCTTATCAATCATTCGAAAACCTCCCGTTGAATGACGAAGATAGCGATGCCGTCCTTCTTCCCCGGCACATCTATCTGAAGCGACATCGTCCTACCATTTGTACGACAACCCTTCAAGACGATAACCGTACCCTTTCTCTTGACGCGGGGCAAGAGACTTGAGATTGTGATCGCAGATTGATGCCCGGACAACGAGGAAATCCCGGTTTTCAGGACTTACGGAGGAGAGAATGCCTGATTACGTCATCGTCGGGGGCGGCTCGGCGGGATGCGTGCTTGCCGCGCGCCTGAGCGAGGATTCGGATGTTTCCGTGACCCTGCTGGAGGCCGGCCCGCGCGACAGCAATATGTACATCCATCTGCCCGTCGGCTTCTTCAAGATGACGGCAGGTCCGTTTATCTGGGGTTACGAGACGGTCGCCGGGCGCGAGATTGCAGGGCGCAAGATGGTCTATCCGCAGGCCCGCGTGCTTGGAGGAGGCAGCTCGATCAATGCCCAGGTCTTCACCCGCGGCTGCCCCGAAGATTATGACGGATGGCGCGATCTCGAGGGATGCACGGGGTGGGGCTATGAGGATGTGCGTCCCTATTTCCGCAAATCCGAAGGTAACGACACGTTCGGCGGCGCCCATCACGGCACCGAAGGGCCGCTCGGCGTCAGCTCGCAGACCCCGCACGCCTTGACACGCGTTTTCGTACGCGCCGCGCAGGAAGCTGGCCTGCCTTTCAATCCCGATTTCAATGCTGGATCACAGGCCGGTGCGGGCTTTTACCAGACGACGACCCGCAACGGCCGCCGCAGCAGTACGGCCGTCGGCTATCTGAAGCCCGCCGCGCACCGCAAGAACCTGACGGTCCGCACGGACACCGCCGTCAATCGCATCGTTATCGAAAACGGCTGCGCCGTCGGCATCGAGATCATCGAAAACGGCCGGCCGGTGCTGTTGCGCGCCGAGCGCGAAGTGATTCTGACATCTGGCGCCATCGGCTCGCCGAAGATGCTGATGCTCTCGGGCCTCGGGCCCGCCGATGAACTGCGGGCACTCGATATCGACGTGATCAGAGATCTGCCGCAGGTGGGCAAGAACCTCCAGGATCACATGGATGTCGACGTTCTCGCCGAACTCACCGGCTCCCATGGCATCGACCGTTACAAGAAGCGTCATTGGCAAGTCGCAGCCGGCATCGAGTATGCGCTGTTCGGCAAGGGGCCGGTGGCATCTACTATCGTCGAGGGTGGCGGATTCTGGTGGGGCGATCGCGCCGAGACGACACCTGACCTCCAGTTCCATTTCCTGCCCGGCGCAGGCGTCGAGGAAGGTATTGGCGGCGTGCCGGGTGGCAACGGCTGCACGTTAAATTCCTACCACGTGCGCCCGCGTTCGCGTGGGCACGTGACGCTGCGCTCGAAGGATCCGACCCTGCCGCCGGCGATTGATCCGAACGCCTTTGCCGAACCCTACGATCTCGAACGAGCCATCGATGGCATCAAGATCAGTCAGGAAATCCTGTCGCAGCCTGCCTTCCGGCCATTCGTCAAGCGGCTGCATCTGCCAGACGGCAACATTCGCACGCAGGAGGAATACCGTCAGTTTGCCCGGCAATATGGCCGCTCCGCCTATCATCCCGTCGGCACCTGCCGCATGGGTGGCAGCGACGACGCCGTCGTCGACCCGGAACTCAAGGTCCGCGGAATCGATCGGCTGAGGGTCTGCGACAGTTCCGTCATGCCGCGGCTGATTTCGTCCAACACCAATGCCGCAACCGTGATGATTGCCGAAAAGGCGGCCGATATTCTCAAAGGCGTCCTGCAACGGCAACCGCAGCACGATTACGCATGACGATCCTTCCCAGCGCAAATCATTCCATGACCCATTCCATCCCCTCGCCCCGTAAATTCCTGACCTCGCTTTTCAATGCCGCCGTCAAGGCAGCCGATCCGCTGACCGGGATCGCGGCGCATCTGCCGGAAAGGCCGCAAGGCAAAACCATCGTCATCGGCGCCGGCAAGGGGGCAGCGCAGATGGCCCGGGCCTTGGAGAGCCTTTGGGATGGCCCGCTCGAAGGCGTCGTCGTCACCCGCTACGGCTATGGCTGCGAGACAGAACATGTCGAGATCATCGAAGCCTCGCATCCTGTGCCCGATGCGGCAGGCCTTGCCGCATCGAAGCGGCTGGTCGAGACGGTGAAGGATCTCTCCGCCGATGATCTCGTCATCGCACTCGTCTGCGGCGGCGGCTCAGCGCTGCTGCCATCTCCGCCGGAAGGACTGACGCTCGAAGACGAGATAGCGCTGAACGAGATGCTGCTTGCCTCGGGCGCTCCGATCTCGGCGATGAATGTCGTGCGCAAGCATCTCTCGACCATCAAGGGCGGGCGGCTGGCGGCGGCGACCAAGGCCCGCGTCGTCAGCCTGATCGTCTCCGACATCCCGGGCGACAACCCCGCCCATGTGGCATCGGGGCCGACGGTGCCGGATCGCTCGACCCGGCACGAAGCACTTGAGATCATCGCCCAGTACGGCCTCGAGCTGCCGCAGGCAGCAATCGATCACCTCAATTCGGCCGCAGCCGACGCACCGCTTCCCGGCGATCCGACCTTTGCCCGCAACACTCACCACATCATTGCCTCGGCCGGTGTATCGCTCGAGGCCGCAGCCGCGCTTGCCCGCGCGAGCGGCATCGAGGCCGCGATCCTGTCGGATGCGATCGAGGGTGAATCCCGCGACGTGGCACTCGTCCATGCGGCCATCGCCAAGGAAGTGTCCGGCCGCAACCGGCCGTTCGCCAAGCCCGCAGTCATCCTTTCCGGCGGCGAGACCACGGTGACATTGCGCTCAAAGGGCGGCAAGGGGGGACGCAACGGCGAGTTCGCGCTGGCAGCAGCACTTGCCTTCGACGGTTACGATATCCATCTCCTCGCCGCCGACACGGATGGTATCGATGGCTCGGAAAACAATGCCGGAGCCTTTGCCGACGGTTCGACCGTCAAGCGCCTGCGCGCCGCCGGCCTCGATCCGCGTCGCATTCTCGATGCCAATGACAGCTATTCCGGCTTCAAGGCGATCGGCGACTTGTTCGAAACAGGGCCCACCGGGACCAATGTCAACGACTTCAGGGCGACCCTGATCCTTTAATCGATAGCGGCCATGCAACATCTACTCTTCATCGGTAAGCTCAACCAGCCGACCTCCTAGTTCCGTAGCACCAACGGCGATTTACAAGAACGTCATGGCCCGGCGCAATTCCGTGTGTATGGTTACAGTGTTGTACGACAAGCTGTTTGCATCTATCATGGATCGCTATGGGCCGGGGCGGTTCGCTTAAACAGAAACCATGCCGCACAAAAAGGAAGGGGCAGGAGATCAATGTCGAAGATGCAGACGAGAGCGGTGACCGCACCGGGATTGCAGATCACCACGATGGGGTTGGGAGGAACTGGGCTCGGCAACATGTATCGCGCCACCGACCCAAAGGCTGCGCATGATACGGTCCATGCCGCCTTCAACAATGGTCTGCGGTACTTCGACACCGCTCCCGTCTACGGCTTCGGCTTGGCCGAAGCCCGTCTCGGCGACGCCATTCAGAGCCTTCCGCGCTCGGAGATCGTCATATCATCAAAGGTCGGTTATGATCTGGTCCCTATTCCCGATAGTGAAGTAAAGCCGGTCCTGTGGGATGGGGCACCACCATTTCGCGCCGATTTCGATTATTCCCGTGATGCGGTGCTGCGCTCCATCGAGGGGTCGTTGAAGCGCCTGCAGACCGATTACATTGATATGCTCGCCATCCATGATCCCGATGAAGCAATCCATTTTCAGCCGGGCGAAGACCCCTTTGCGCGCAGCCGCTTCAAGGAAGCGATGGAAGGAGCATACCCGACGCTTGATGACCTGCGATCCCAAGGCGTCATCAAGGCGATAGGCGTTGGCATCAACCAATGGCAGATGCTGTCCGACTTCGTCGAAGCAGGCCAGTTCGACTACTTCCTTGTGGCCGGGCGTTACACCCTGCTTGAACAGGAGCCGCTGGCGACCCTCTTTCCGGCCTGCGAAAGGAAAGGAACGAAAATCGTCATCGGCGGACCCTACAATTCCGGAATTCTTGTCACCGGGCCTGTCAAGGATGCGACATTCAACACCAAAATCGCCCCCCCGGCGGTCCTGGATCGCGTCGCCCGCCTCCATGCTGTTTGCGAGAAGCACAATGTTCCCCTCCCCGCTGCCGCACTTCAGTTCCCTCTAGGGCACAAGCAAGTCGTCAGCGTCATTCCGGGCGCGCGTTCCGTCGCCGAACTGGAGCAAAATCTCGAATTTATGCGGTGGCCTATCCCGACAGCGCTATGGTCCGAGCTTAGGGAAGAGAACCTCATCGACCCGGCAGCGCCGCTGCCTAGTTGAGTAGCCGGCAATAGACTTTAGGATATAAGTACTGGTTGCAAGCCCGAGTCCCACATAAAGGCAATCGGCGTGCGATGACGCTTGAGAGATAGCTGCCCGTTCATGTGGCGAAGAAAAACGAGCTACCCGGCAGCGAGCGAGCGGAACTGGAAGTCGCGTTCGATGCAGTCGGGTTTCACTCGGCCTACCCCCTGAGCTGGCTGGCCGCCAGCCGCCGCGATTGCGGCATCAGCAGTTCTGTAGCCTCAAGATATTCGCCGAGCAATTGCTTGTAGATTTCATGCGCCGCGAGATCGGGCGCGATGACCGTCGCTTCCTGTTGAACTGCTTCGGCCGCCGCGAAGAGATCAGGTACGAGGCCGGAGCCGGTGGCAGCCGCGGCAGCCGCGCCAATGATGGTGAGATTGGCCTCGCGTGGCAGTTCGACGGGCATGCCGATTGCGTCGACAGTCGCCTGCAACCAGAGCCGGTTCTTGGCATAGCCGCCCGACGAGACGATACGCTCGACCGGGACTTCCAGTTCGCCCGCGCGCTTGAGCACATTGGCCGAGGCCAGCGCCACGCTTTCGATCGCCGAGCGATAAAGGCTGGCGCGATCATGGCCGAGCGACAGGCCGATGACGGCGCCGCGCAATAGCGGCTCGCGATAGGGCGTGCGGTTGCCCATGAAATAATCGAGCGTCACCAGGCCGGTGCCGCCGACGGGTATTGCGGCAGCTTTCTCGCGGAGTGCCGCACTGCCCGCCGCATCGAGTTCGAACAGTTTCTTCTCGAACCAGGTCAGCACCGATCCGGCGGAGACCTGGCCGGCTTCGACCAGCCAGTGATCGTCGACCAGCGCATGCGGATAGGGACCCCAGAAGCCATCCATCGGCCGCTGGCTATCGAGCTGGAAGAGCTGGACTATGGAGGTGCCGCCGATCATCAGCATCTCGCCTGATTTCATGGTTCCGGCCGCCACCATGCCGATATGGGCATCGACGCCGCCCTGTGACAGGAGGGGGCGATTGGCGAGGCCGAGATGATCGGCAGCGGCGGCACTGACGACCTCGACCGGCGCGCCAACGGCGAAAATATCAGGCGGCAATTTTGCCTCCAGACCCTCGACGCCGAATTCGGCATAGAGTTCGGCGGGAAAGCGCTTCTGGACAGAATCGTAGTTCCATTTGCAGGTAGCGTTCATCCGCGAGCCGACCCATCGGCCGGTCAGCATGAAATTAATATAATCGAGGCATTCGCAGATGATGTCGGCATCGGCATAGACCGCCGGCTCATGGTGGGCGAGCCACATGGCCTTGGAGATCAACCATTCCGATGCATTGGCGCCGCCGGCATAATCCATGACGGGATTGTTCGACCGGCTACTGCGCTCGGCTTCATCGGCGGCGCGACAATCCATCCAGAGTAGTGCTGGGCGCAAGGGCGCGCCATCGAGCTTGCAGGCCACGACGGTCGATGCTGTGGTGGCAGCACAGATGCCTGATATCTCGGGTGAACCGAGGTCGCGCATCAGGCCGCGGCTGGCCCGGCCCAGCGCATCCCACCAGTCGAGCGGCGATTGCTCGGCCCAGCCGGGGCGCGGATAGATGGTCTGGTATTGCTCCTCGCGTTCGCCCAGCATGCGGCGTGTTTCAAGATCGAACACGCCGACCCGGATGCCGCCGGTGCCGAAATCCAGACCGAGGAGTTTGGCCATGCGAACGTGACTCCCTGGGCTTACGGCCTGAACATGATTTTCGAGAAGAATTCGCTCTTGTTCTTGATTTTCTCGAACATTCCCGGAAGCGCCTCCAAGCCAAGCTCATGGGTAATCATGAACTCCCACTTGAGCCTGCCGCTCGCGAGACTGTCAAGCGTCACCGTCCACTGCTTGCCGGGATAGGGCGCGCCGAAGGAATTCCACGCGCCGTGCAGCGAGACTTCCTGACGGAGGAAATGCTGGAAGGTCTTGTTCTCCAGCGTGATGTCGCCCACGGGGATGCCGATGAAGACGACATGGCCACCGGGCGCCGCAAGCTTGGCCGCGACATTGATGGACGAATTGTGCCCGGCCGCCTCGACGATGATATCGCATTTGACAGCGGGCGGAATCTGGCCGGTCACCAGGAAGGTCTGATCGGCGCCGGCTTCGCGTGCCTGGGCGAGTTTCTCGTCCGAGACGTCGATCGCGACGACTTCCGTACACCCCATCAGCTTCATCCACTGGATGGCGAAAAGGCCGATCGGGCCGCAGCCGATGACCGCACCGCGCTGGCCGGCGGTCGGCGGCGCTTTCCAGATAGCGTGCAGCGCGATCGAGGCCGGATCGATCATTGCCGTGGCGCGCGGGTCCATGCCTTTTGGCGCGCGCAGCAGGTTACTCACGGGAACCGCGACGAACTCGGTATAGGCGCCATCGCGGCGCGAGCCGAAGTAATCGTAGTCCCGGCAGCGGGAGAAATTGCCGGTCATGCACTGGTCGCATTTGTAGCAGGGTAACATGGGCGGCATGCCCATCAACTCGCCCACCGAGAAGCCTTCGACGCCCTCGCCGATCTCGGTAATGTGGCCCGAGAATTCATGGCCGCAGACGATCGGCATCTTGTGGGCGCCCTTGATCAGCATGCGAGGAATGTCGGACCCGCAGACGCCGACGGCTGCAACCCGGAGCATGACATGGCCGGGCTTGAGCTCGGGCTTCGGGATATCTTCGAGGCGGATGTCGCCGGGTGAATACATGACGGCTGCGCGCATGGAGTGGTCCTGTCTTTCAAGAAAATTGGTCAGCCCTTGAAGCTGCTGGTAAAGGCATCGGTAGCGATGATCGCATCGCGAACAATGGCAACGGAAAGCGGCACCGCCACTTTCCATGTGGGCGAACCCTCGGCGAGGGCTGCTTCCGCGACCCGCTCGATATCAGCGCGGCTCACGGAGGCGAGGTTGAGGTCGGCGAGCCGGGTGGGAAGGCCGAGCGACCGGCAGAAGGTGGTCATCTCGCTGATCTCAGCGAGCGGCCGGCCTTCGAGCATCAGCAGGCAAAGGACGCCGAAGGCGACCTTTTCGCCATGGAAGAAGCCGTGGGTTTCATCGAGCACCGTCAGGCCATCGTGGATGCCGTGGGCTGCCGAGACGCCGCAATTCTCGAAGCCGAGGCCGGAGAGAAGCGTGTTGGCCTCGATGAGGTTTTCGACGGCTGATGTCAGCGCACCCCTTTCGGCCGCGAGCTTAGCGTCCAGCGCATCGCGCATCAGCACGTCATGGCAGGCACGCGCGATGGCGATGCCGGCGGCCGGCGGCAGCATGTTGGGTCGGACGAGATTGTTGGAATTGGAATCGAGGTTGGACCGCGCTTCGAACCAGGTCGAGAGAGCGTCGCCGATTCCGGCCACGAGAAAGCGCACCGGGGCACGGACGATCACCGCGCTATCTACCACGACGATATCGGGATTGCGGCCGAGGAAATGCGCTTCCTGATAGACGCCCTCATCGCTGTAACGCACGGCGATCGCACTGCAAGGTGCATCGGTGGAAGCGATGGTCGGCACGATGACAATGCGTCCGCCGGTCGCGATGGCCGCCATCTTGGCCGTATCGGCCGTCTTGCCGCCACCTATGCCGACGACGACACTCGCGCCCGAAGATTTTACGAGCGCTGTGACGCGGTCGATTTCACCCTGCGAGCATTCACCGTTGAAGCGCTCGAGCTGGTAGGCGAGGCCCGCCCTCTCCATGCTTTCCTTAAGAGTCGGGCCATACTGATCGAACACGAACGGGTCGGCCAGCAGGAGCGCCTTGTCACCAAGCCCGGAGGCATGTTCACCGAGTCGGGTCAGTTCGCCGGCGCACTGGATGTATTTGTTCGGCCCACCGAAGGAACGGCCACCAGACATGGAGATAACTCCTTTAAGCACAATCGTGCATCAACTTTACATTTGTAGACGAGTGGGCGCAGTTCGCCCGCTCGGCATTCGTTTTGTGCTACCAGCCGCCGTTCACATAGCCGCCATCGACGGGTAGCGTGGTGCCGGTGACATAGAGGGCGGCGGGAGAAGCCAGAAACAGGCAAGTTCCGACGAGATCATCCACGGTGCCCCAGCGCTTGAGCGCGGTGCGATGCTTGATCTTGCCGGCATATTCCGGCACCGACCAGAGATCCTGAGTCATCGCGGTCTTGTGGTAACCGGGGGCGATCGCATTGACGCGGATGCCATCTGGGCCGAATTTGTGCGCCAGCGCTCGTGTCAGGCCGACGATGCCCGTCTTGCTCGCGCAATAGGCCGGCACCCGGTCATCGGCGAGATAGGACAGCATCGAGGCGGTATTGATGATGGCGCCTTTCGACTGCTTGAGCAGCGGATGCGCCGCCATGGCCAGCCGCATCGCGCTGTTCATGTTGACGTCGATCACTTCGAGATAGGCATCTTCGTTGAACTCGTTATCCGGCTTGACGATGCCGGCGGCATTGACCAGCACAAAGAGCGAGTCGAGCGCCGGGACGAACTTGTCGATTGCCGCCCGATCGCGCACATCCAGATGCTCGAACCGGATGCCCGAGAGCGCCGGATCATTCCTGATCTTGTCCAGCTTCGCCTGTGACGTTCCAGTGGCGACGACCTCCGCACCCATGCCGGCAAAGCCCTGCGCAATCGCCAGGCCGATGCCGCTCGTGGCGCCCGAAACCAGCACCTTCTGGCCCGCATAGAGGTCCTTGCGGAACGTATCCAATATCTCTTGCATCAAATCCTCCTCAAATTACCAGGCAGTGTAGCCGCCATCGGCGGTCACGATTGAGCCGGTCATCAGGCTCGCCGCGTCGGATGCGAGAAACAGGATGACGGCGGCGACTTCCGGCGGCTGGCCCATCCGGTTCATGGGCGTATTGCCGACCCAATGCTTCATCATTTCGGGGTCGTCATAAACGTAACGGGTCAGTTCGGTCTCGATATAGGTCGGGGCGACCGCATTGACGCGGACGTTGCGCGTCGCCCATTCCGCGGCGAGCGAGCGCGTCAGGTGGTGCACGCCGGCCTTGGATGCATTGTACTGCGCCTGTTCCTGCGGCCGGTTGACGATCTCGGCGGACATCGAGCCGACATTGACAATATTTCCGCCGCCCTGTTCCAGCATCGCCTTGCCGAACGTGCGGCAGCACCAGAACAGGCCGTTGAGATTGACGTCGATGACCTTGAGCCAGGTCGGATCGTCCATGGTCTCGGCAGGACGGTTGGAAATGGCGATGCCGGCATTGTTGACGAGAATATCCACCCGGCCATGCTTGGCGACGATCGCCGCATGCACGCGCTCGACGGCGCGGGGATCGGTGACGTCGAGTGTCTCGCTGTCGACCGAACGGCCCTTGGCACGAAGCTCTTTGGCCGCTTTGGCTGCTGCCTCGCCGTTCATGTCGGTGATGACGACCGTGGCGCCGGCTTCGCTCAGCGCATCGGCCGTGGCAAAGCCGATGCCGCGCGCGGCACCCGTGACAACAGCCGTCTTGCCCTTGAGGCTGAACAATTCGAGATACATTCTTTCCTCAACCTTCCTGCAATTGTGTCTCAGCCAGCGCGTCGAGATCGTCATAGAGCGACTGGCTATTGAAATAGAGCTTGTCGAAGATCGGCTGCATGCGGCTGTAGCGTTCGTGCCAGGCTGGATCAGGCTGAATTTCATCGGCATAGCGGACATAGGCCGAGATCGCGTCATCGAGCGAAGACATGGCACCGGTCGCGACCGCGCCCATAGCCGCGCAGCCGAGGATGCCGCATTCCTGCTCCTCGGGCACCACGATCGGCACGCCGTAGATGCTCGCCTTGATGCGGAGCCAGAGTTCGGTCTTGGCACCGCCGCCGGAGGCGATGGCGCGTTCGATCTTCTGGCCGGACGCATTTTCCATGATCTTGAGATGCCGCGCGCCGGCAAAGGCCACGCCTTCGAGGATGGCGCGGTTGAGATGGCTCAGGCCATGAGCGGCACCGAGACCGAAGAACTGGGCGCGAGCATTGCGATGGGTGCCGAGCCGTTCTCCGGTCAGGAAGGGCAGGAAGAACAGGCCATCGGACCCCACGGGTGCGGCGTCGGCTCGGGCAACGAGCTGGTCATAGCTTTCCTTGCCCTCATGCAGCGCGCGGCGCGCCCAGCGCATGGCGTCGCCGCCGGTTTCGAGCAGCACGAACGGCCCCCAATTGCCCTCGACCGTCGCAACGTTGGAGATATCGGGATCGAGCAGCGGCGCGCGGGCGATCAGCGTCAGGATGCAGGATGTGCCAGTCACATCGGAGACGAGGCCGGGTCGCGACGTGCCGGAGCCGAGCAGTGCGACCGGATAATCCGCACCACCTACAAGCACCGGCGTACCGGTGGCGAGGCCGGTCTCGGCCGCAGCCGCCTCGGTGATGGCCCCGAGGATTTCCAATGGATTGCGGATCGGCGGCAGTTTCGACACATCGAGGCCAAGGCGTTTCACCATGGCTGGCGACCACGCCCGCGTCCCGGGGTTCATCAGGAACGAGCACGACGCATCGCCTTCATCCATGGCGATTTCGCCGCTCAGACGGAGGTTGATGTAGTCCTTCGGCATGATGACGTGGGTGGCCTTGGCATAGGCTTCCGGATCGTGGTCTCGCAACCAGGCGAGCTTGAAGCCTGGCCAGGCCGGCGTTGGCGGATTGCCGCTTTCGGCGAGATAGGCGATGGGCGCATTGTCACGCTCGAAATCGCGGACCAGGTCGATCGTGCGCTTGTCGTTCCACAGCGGCACCGCGTCGCGCATCAGGCGGCCATCGGCATCGACCAGCACGGTGCCGTGCATCTGGCCACAGGCGACGACGACGGAGATACGGCTCTTCGCATCCGGCACTTCGGCAAGCACACTGCGGATGCTTGCCACGACGCCCGCCCACCAATCCGCCGGGCGCTGTTCGGCCCAACCGAAGCGCGGCACGATCTGGTCGTGTTCACGGGCAGCGATGGTGACGATCCTGCCCGCCCCATCGACCAGGGCGGCGCGGACGCTTCCCGTGCCGACATCGATCGCGAGCGTGAGGGCGGAGGTCATGCGAATTGCCCCTCCAGCCTCAGCGCTTCAACGAGCCGGTCGAGTATTGCAACAGCATGGCGACGACGATGATAGCGCCCATATAGACCTGCTGGTGGTAGCCCGGCACGCCGGCGAGGTTCATGATATTAGCGATGATGCCCATGACCAATGCGCCGAGCAGCGTGTTGATCACACCGCCCTTGCCGCCCATGAGGCTCGCGCCGCCGATCACGACTGCAGCGATGACATTGAGCTCGGCGCCGACGCCGACCTGCGCCGAACCCACCCCGGTGCGACTGGACGAAATGATGCCAGCAACCGCCGCTAGTACGCCGGAGATCATATAGACCGCGAGAATGTAGCGCGGTACGGCGATACCGGACAGGCGGACGGCCTCCTCGTTGGAGCCGATAGCCGTGACGATGCGGCCGAAGCGGGTGAAATTGAGCACCACGCCACCGACGATGAAGACGGCGAACATCAGCAGCACCGGCTGCGGAATGCCGAACAGGAAGCCCGAGCCGAAACGGCTGAAGGCGGCACCCGCCTCGTCGAGCGGTATCGGCCGGCCCTCGGAGATGATCAGCGAGAGGCCACGCGCAATGGCCATCATCGCCAGCGACATGACGAAGGAAGGTAGCCGCAAATAGGCGATGAAGCCGCCGCTTACCAGGCCGCAGAGTGCGCCGCAGGCGAGAACCATGAGAATGGTGGTCACGGCGCCGTAGCCGGAAATTGCACAGAAATAGCCGGTCAGGACCGAACCCAGCGCCATGACGGAACCGACGGAGAGGTCGATGCCGCGCGTCAGAATGACGAACAGCATGCCGACCGCCATGATGCCCGCGCTGGACGCCACTTGGCGCAGCACGTTGAGGATATTGCCACGGCTGAGGAAGTTCTCCGACCATATCGTCGCAACAACGACTAGCACGAGGAAAATCGCGAGCGTGCCGAAGCGTTGGATGATGGACCGGTAATCGACCTTGGTCTTTTCTTCCGGCTGCATGGCGGTGTCTGTCGTGCTTGTCATGCCTGGCCACCCTGATTTGCTGTTAGTGCGCCGCCTGTCATCGACAGGCCCAGCAGATTTTCTTCGCTATAGGTCTCGGGCGTCAGTTCGCCGCGGATGCGGCCCCGCCCCATGGCGAGCACGCGATCGCAGAGACCGAACAGTTCCTGATGCTCGGACGAGATTACGAGCACAGCCTTGCCATCCTCGGCGAGCTTGTTGACCAGCGCATAGATTTCGCTCTTGGCGCCGACATCGACGCCGCGTGTGGGTTCGTCGAGAATGATGACATCGCCGTCGGCGTGGAACCACTTGGCCAGCACGACCTTCTGCTGGTTGCCGCCGGATAGGCTGGACACCGGCGCATCCACGCTCGATGCCTTGAGCCTGAGACTCTTGCCCAGTGCCGTGACATCAGCGCGTTCTTGGGTCCGCTTGAGGAAGCCGAAGGCATTCACCACCGACGACATTTTTGCCATGGTGGAATTGACGCGGATCGGCTTGTCAAGAATGACGCCCTGCTGCTTGCGGTCCTCCGGCACCAGGCCAATTCCGGCTTCCACTGCGTCCTTGGGCGATCTCGGCTTGAGCATCTTGCCCTTGAGCGTGATCGTGCCGCTCTCCAGCGGATCGGCGCCGAAGATAACGCGGGCGACTTCCGTGCGGCCCGAACCGATCAGGCCGCCGAGGCCGACGATCTCGCCTGATCGAACCGAGAAGCTGACATCACGCACCATGCGCCCAGCATTGAGATGTTCGACCTTGAGCATTTCCTGGCCGATGACACGCTTGCCGCGCTCGGGGAACATGGCCGATATCGGCCGGCCGACCATCATGCGGATGATGTCGTCGATCTTGACATCGCTGGTGGCAACCGTGCCGACAGTCTGGCCGTCCTTCATCACGGTCATGCGGTCGGCAATGTCGAAGACTTCCTCGAGGCGGTGCGAGATATAGACGATGCCCACGCCCCGATCGCGAAGGCCGCGGATGATCTCATGCAATTTCATCGCATCCTGCGCGGCGAGCACGGCCGTCGGCTCGTCGAAGACGATGATCTTGATATCCCGCGACAGCGCCTTGGCGATCTCGACCACCTGCTGGTGGGCAACCGCGAGCGTGCCGGCTATGCGGCCGGGATCGATCTTGAAGCCGAGGCGATCGATAAGGTCCTTGGCACGCTTGCGCAGGCTGGCATGGGAAATGACACCGGGCAGTTCGCCCAGGAAGATATTTTCCGCTACGGTCAGGTCGGGCGCCAACGCCAGTTCCTGATGAATGATGACAATGCCGAGCGCACGCGCATCCCGGGGATCGCGGAAGACGACCGGCTTGCCATCGATGACGACTTCGCCGTGGCTGGGAACCATTTCGCCGCCGAGGACCCGCATCAGCGTGGACTTGCCGGCGCCGTTCTCGCCGAGCAGGGCGTGGACCTCGCCGGGCCGGACATCGAAACCCACCGATTTCAAGGCGTGGATGCCGCCAAACGACTTGGAGATGGACTTGAGTTTGACAAGTTCGGTCACAGTGGTGCTCCGGACAGAAGGCAATGAGACGACGGAGGAGTTGGGCCCCGCCGTCTCATCTCTACGACTTGTACAGCCGTCTCGGGAGAAGAGTGTCAAAAGACAGCGTCGGCACGGTAATACTTGTCGACATTGTCCTTGGTGATAACGTCAGGCGTCGTCAGGTTGAGCTTCGGGAAGTTGTCCGGCAGTTCGCCCTTCACCGCCTTAAGGCCGATATCGACCGCCGTGCGGGCCACGAGATCGGGATCGTTGAGGCCGGTTGCGCCGTATTTCCCATCCTTGATGAGGGCGAGCGCTTCCTTCTGGCCGTCGGCAGCGGCGAGCGCCAGCACGTCGGTCTTGCCCTGGGCTTCGAGCGCCTTCATCGCGCCAAGCACCATGGAGTCGTTCTCACCGAGCACGACATTGGCGTCCGGATGCGCGGTCAGCAAGTCTTCCATGGCAGCGAGACCGCCTTCGTGGGCCCAGCCGCCCCAGCCCTGGCCGACGACTTCGAAGCTGACCTTGCCTTCGTTGACCAACTGGCCTTCGACGAGCCCCTTGAAGACGCCGAGACGGCGATCGCGGCCGACTTCATTGCCCTTGTCGCCCGAGAGAAGGATGATCCTCATCGGCTTGCCCTGCATGGCCTTGGCAAGCCACTGGCCGACGAGGTAGCCGTTCTGGTCATTCGACGAACGGACCTGGGTGATGACATTGGCCTTCGTGCTGATCGAGGAATCCATGACCACAACCTTGACGCCGGCAGTGGTGGCAGCATCAGCGGCGGCAACGAGACCTTCCGGATCACGCGGGTTGAGGATCAGCAGATTGACGCCCTTGGCAACCATGTCTTCGACGTCGGCGATCTGCTTGGCCATGTCGTTCTGACCGTCGGCGCTGGTCACTTCGCAACCGGCCTTTTTGGCCTGGTCCTCGGCGGCGGCAACCTGTGCGGCGAAATAGGGAGCGCCGAGCGTGTACATCGCGATGCCGACCTTGCAATCGGCAGCCTGTGCAGCGCCGAACGAGCCAACACTCATGACGGCAGCCAGCACGCATCCTGATAGGGTAATCTTCATGGGTTTCTCCTCCGATTCCATGACATGGAAGCAATGCGGCCTCCTTTTTGTAGTTAAAATACATTTTTCTCACAGCGTCAAGCCGCCGCTCCCCCCACTTTAATGAACTGCGCGCACAATGATGACCCTTATTGCGGTGCAAACCAGTATTTTGCGTCGCAGCGGTCAAAAATGAAGCGGTTTGGCGGGCTCCATCACTTGCGCTTCAATCGCCGTTATGTAGTATAACTACCGGAAACGAACTGGAGGATAGCAATGGCTTTGTTTGAGCCGGGCATCGGATATGTCGACATCGCAGCCGGACAGCTGAAAGGCGCCACCAACCGCTATGTGAAGACATTCCGCGATCTGGAAGGCCTCTATGAGGACGCCGAAGCGTTTGCGGCGGTCGTCGCCGCGCGCGGCGATGAGGTTGCCTATGAAGTCACCGACTACAAACCTTCGGCAAATGCCGGCGACATCATCATCGGCGTCACCCGCATGGAACCCGGCAAGGTGGGCCGAGAATATCACATGACGCGCGGCCATATCCACGCACGGCCGAACCGGCCGGAAATGTATTACGGTGAAAGCGGGCTCGGCGTCATGCTGCTCGAAAGCCCGGCAGGTGATATCCGCACCGTCGAGATCGGCCCCAAGGCGATTTGCTATGTGCCGCCGTTCTGGATTCATCGTTCGGTCAACGTCGGCAGCGAGCCGCTGGTCATGACCTTCGCCTATCCCGCCGATTCCGGCCAGGATTACGACGTCATCGCCAAGGCAGGCGGCATGAAGAGCCGCATCGTCGATGACGGCAGGGGCGGATGGAAGGCCATCGACAACACCGCCTATTTGACCCGGCCGCAGGCGCTGGTCGACAGCATCATGGCTAGGCTCGACTAGCGAGGGGGAGGATCACGATGAACTTCTATGCTCCGGCAACCCGGCCGACGCTCTATTTCATCGGCGTGACCACGGGCAAGAGTTCGATCATGAAGGTGTTTCCAGCCTGGGCCAATCATCTCGGGCTGAAAGACGCAGGTATCAGGGGCATCGATTTCCCCTCGCATGCCGAGCCCGAAGCCTATCGCCAGGCCGTCGCCTTCATCCGCGACGATCCGATGTCGCTGGGCGCGCTGGTGACCACCCACAAGATCGATCTCTTCAATGCCTGCAAGAATATGTTCGACGAGATCGATCCGCATGCGCGGCTGATGGACGAGACGAGCTGCATCTCCAAGCGCGACGGCAAGCTTATCTGCCACGCCAAGGACCCGATCTCATCGGGCCTGGCGATGGATGCCTTTCTGCCGGACGGCTATTTCGAGCGCACCGGCGCCGAGCTTTTCTCGATCGGTGCGGGTGGCTCGACGATCGCGCTGACATGGCACATGATGCATAAGCGGCGCGCGGGCGACAGGCCATCGCGCATCATCGTTTCCAATCGCAGCCAGCACCGTATCGAGGAGATCAAGCGCATTCACAATGCGATGGGCAGGACCGTGCCGGTCGAATATGTGCTGGCGCCGCAGCCCTCGGGCAATGACGCGATCGTGGCCGGATTGAAGCCGGGCTCCGTGGTGATCAATGCCACCGGCCTCGGCAAGGATGCGCCCGGTTCGCCGCTGACGAATGCCGTGGTTTTTCCCGAAAACGGCGTCGCCTGGGACCTTAACTATCGCGGCGAGCTGATCTTTCTCGACCAGGCCCGGGCGCAGGAGAAGGCGCGCAACCTCCAGATAGAAGATGGCTGGGTCTATTTCATCCACGGCTGGACGGAGGTGATCGCGGAAGTCTTCCATATCGACATACCGCCGAGAGGACCGGAATTCGACGCCATCTCGAAGATCGCGATCGATGTTACGAAAGGCTGAACCGTGGGTCACAAAGTGCTCGTCACGCCGCGCTCGCTGACCGAAGCGCCGCATCCCGCAATCGAGGGCATGGCCCGCCAGGGCGTCGAGATCGTCTATGCGACATCCGGCAAGCTGCCAGACGAAGCGGAATTGCTGCGGCTGGTGCCTGATGTCACAGGCTGGCTTGCAGGTGTGGAGCCGGTGTCTCCGAAGGTGATCGCCGCTGCGTCGAGGCTTTGTGTCGTGAGCCGCAATGGCACTGGTCTCGACAACCTGCCGCTTGGCGAGTTGAAATCGCGCGGCATCGCAGTCCGCACGGCAGACGGCGCCAACGCGCGGGGGGTGGCGGAGCTCGCCATCGCCATGATCTTCTCGGCCATGCGCCATCTGCCCCATACAGACCAGGGACTGAAGGCCGGCAACTGGCCGCGCCGGCGCGGCATCGAATTCTTCGGCCGCACGATCGGCATCATAGGTTGCGGCGCGGTCGGCGGCACGGTTGCTCGGCTGGCGGCCGCAATGGGCGCACACGTGATGGCTTTCGATCCCGCCCGTCCCGACGTTGGCATCGATCCCGCACGTTTTCGCTGGGCAAAGCATGACGAGATTTTCCGGGAAGCCGATATCCTGACGCTGCATTGCCCACCGAGCAAGGACCGCGCGCTGGTCAATCGCGATATGCTGGCGGCGGTGAAGCCGGGCCTGATCCTGGTCAACACGGCCCGCTCCTCGCTGGTCGATGAGGCCGCGTTGATCGAGGCGCTCGACGCCAAGCAGTTGCGGAGCTATTGCGTCGACGTGTTCGATCCCGAGCCGCCCGCTTTTCCCGGCCTTGCCTCGCGGGCGGACGTCATCGCCAGTTCGCATATCGGGGGCTATACCGAGGAAAGTGTCAACCGCGCGACCGAGATGGCGGTCTTCAATCTGATGGAATCGCTCGGCCTGAAACAGCATGCGCTGACGGCCTGACCCATGATCATGCTTCGTACGATCCCCTTCGACGAACCGCTCGCGGCTAGGCTCAAGATGGGGCCGGGCGACGGCGTCTCGCTCTACTGGCTCGGACAGGCCGGTTTCGTGATCGATGCGGATGGCCGGCGCATCGTCATCGATCCCTATCTCTCGGATTCGCTTGCGGTCAAATATCGCGATGCCGCTTTTTCGCATGAGAGGATGGTCCCTGCACCACTGACGCCGGATCAGCTCGGGCCGGTCGACCTTGTGCTGTGCACGCATCATCACAGCGACCACATGGACGGCGAGACGCTGAGCTTGCTGGCAAAACGCCTGCCTGAGCTGAACTTCGTGGTGCCCTCTGCTTCGCGTGAGTTCGCCATGCAGCGGATCGGTCTCGATGCCAGCCGATTGATTGAGGTCGATGCCGGTGATCGTAAAACGATTGGAAGCCTGGAGCTCCATGTCATGCGTGCCGCGCACGAAACCCTGGAGCGCGACGAGGCAGGAAAACACCGGTTTCTCGGCTACGGCATGGGCTTCGGCAATGTGAGAATCTTCCACTCAGGCGATACGATGCCGTTCGACGGGCAGAGTGAGGAGATCAAGGCCTTTGCGCCCGATCTGGCACTTCTGCCGGTCAATGGCCGCTCGGAGGCGCTGAGAACGTCCGGCTTTGCAGGCAACCTGACGCTTGCCGAAGCGATTACGCTTTCCGGTCGCTGCGCCATCGCCGCGATGATCGCCCATCACTACGGCATGTTCGCATTCAACACCATCGCGCCCGATGAGATCGACAATGCGGCTGAGCAAGCACCCATCACGCTTCATCGCGCCCGCTACGGCATCGAGTTTCGTCTTGACGGTGCGTAGTGCACAGTGGCAGGAAATCTCAGATGGCATATGAAGAGATATCCAGCCGCAATACCGGGCAAAACATACTCGAAATCGTGCGGCAGGCACTGCCTGGTCTTCGCAAATCCGAGCGCAAGGTGGCCAACCGCGTGCTGGAGGATCCCAACCGCATTCTCAACGCCGCGCTCGCGGAGGCTGCGGCACTTTCCGATGTCAGCGAGCCGACGGTGATCCGCTTTTGCGTGGCGATCGGCTGCAGCGGCTACCAGGAATTCAAGCTCCGGCTTGCCCATAGCTTGGCGCTCGGTACGACCGCGACCCATTCCGTGCTTTCGAAGAATGACAGCACTGCGGAACTGGTCGAGAAGATCTTCGGCTATACGATGACCAGCCTCGATTGGGCGCGCAGCCATCTCGATACGCAGGCGCTGGGTGAAGCCATCGCCCTGCTTAGCGGGGCTCGGAGTATCGAGTTCTTCGGTCTCGGTGCCTCCGGCATCGTGGCGCTCGATGCGCAGCAAAAGTTTCCGCTGTTTGGCGTGCCTTGCGGCGCACAGGCCGACACCCACCAGCAATTGATGACGGCATCCATGATGCAGGCCGGCGACGTTGCGGTGATCTTCTCCAATACCGGGCACACGATCGCAATGATTGAGGTGGCCAAGGTGGCCAAGGATGGCGGCGCCAAAGTGATCGCGGTTTCCGGATCGCGCTCGCCACTGCTCGACCATTGCGATGTGGCGATCCTGGTCGAGACGCTCGACAATACCGATATCTATACGCCGACGATCTCGCGCATCGCGGCCCTCGTCGTCGTCGATATCCTCTGTTCGGCTGTCGGATTGCGTCGAGATGCCGAACATGGCCAGCGCTTTGAAAACATGAAGCAATTGCTTCGAAACCAGCGGGTGAACGGCCCAGTGAAAACGTCGTAAGCGTACCGCGATGTCGTCTGCCGGCTGATTGAGGGAACTTGCGAGGAACTCCGAATCCGGCATCGTCAACTTAACGAAACACGCACATCGACATGAGATAACGGGCTCGGAACAAGAGCAGTTCGAAATCGTACGATAAGGCCGAACGGAGCATACGCTAGATTGACCACCATTCGAGCTCAAGCGGAGTTGATGGCCTGCTATGTGCATAATCGAGCGGCGATTTCGAGAGCCAGTCGGGAACAGGAGCGCGCTCGATGGCCGGCGGTGCGCCGAAGCGGCGCGGATCGGCCCGGCGCGCCCCTCCGGTGTCCACATTTCTGCTTGCCGGGCGGGGTTTCCCATTGTTCGTCGACAAAGAGCGAGATCGCCACATACTCATCGCCGAGCGTGCGGTATTGCGTGGTCCGTTGAAATACCAGAACGGACAACTTACGGTCTCGGAGGAAAGCGGTCAGGAGAGATGACACTGCGCAAGGCTGGATCGCCGGATGACGGTATGAAACCAAGCCTATCACGGCGCGCGGGCTTGCTCGCATGGTCGGCGTCAGTCAATCCGCCGTTTCGCGCGCCTTCACGCCAGGCGCCAGCATCGCCGCGGATCTGCGGGAAAAAAAATCTGCAGCACGCGGCCGAAATGGATTACCACCCGAATGCCATCGCCAGCATGCTTTCAAGGAGCAGGACGAATATCATCGGCATCGTCGTCTCCGATATGCAGAACCCCTTTTATCCGGCGCTCATCGAAAACCTTTCACGCGCACTGTCGTCGGGCGTGACCAATGCAACGCTCAGCGACACCTCAAGGCAAATGGTCTCATCGAGCGGCGGCGCTATCAGGTAAACCCGGAAAGGTTCGAGTACCTCCTGACCCAGAAGGGATGGCAAATCGCGCCTATGATGCCTGTGCTCGCTCAGATCGGTGACCGCTTGGGATTGTCCGGGGCTTCAGAACCGCCGATGACGTTCGTCAATCGCAAAACAGGCGCCGAGGTGCATTGGAGCTTCATCGACCAGGAAACCGGTGAGCACGTGAACCCGGCTGATCTCGAAATCAAGGAAGGCCCTGGCGCTGACGAGCTAGTCCGGTGGCGATTGTCCTACGGGGAAAACCGCCACAAGGTTCAGGTCGACGACGCGGCCGGCTCGGAGCGGACGGATGGGCTTGGATCCGGGAGTTATTCATGACGCGAGACCTCCTGACAAGCGTGAACATTGATTCGGTTCCGTGATGGCGCGAATCAGGGAGACGGGCATTTATGCCTTTACCCAGCTGGGCCACAGGCGCTCCGTGTAGCGGAGGAACTATATCGTATCGGTGGCGTTTACCGGGACACTCAAAATCCTGGGAGGTTAACAACATGAAAACACTGGTCATCTCTGCCGCAGCGCTGTTTCTGTCACTCGGAGGCGCGGCGGTCGCGCAGACGACGACGGTCGTCGTTCCTGGCGAGGTCAGAACCTATGTCGAAAAACAGGAAACGCCATCCGTCACCTTTGAAGGTGACGTCGCAGTCGGTACGGCGCTTCCTGACACGGTCGAGATCCACACGATCCCCGATCAACCTGATTACGGTTATGTAGTCGTCAACAAAAAACGTGTGCTCGTCAATCCGAAGACCCGCACGGTGATTGAGGTCGTCCAATAAATTGAAGCATCGCGGGCCTGCTTCCAAGGCCCGCGATTCCTCTCCTCAGGTGCCGTTCGCTCGGGGAGCGAGGGCTGAATTCAGCTTGGCATCCACCGCAGCCAGCCGCATCAGATGACGTCGTAATCGCGGGGTCTCCTTTGGGCATTCCAGACGCGAAGGAGCAATATGATCGTCGAATTTCATCTTCATTCGCGGTTGATATTCATGGTTTGCTGTGGTCGTCCCGAGACGAAGACAGTGTTGTATTCCGCGCAGACCCTTCTCGAGCACAAGTCGAACCACGAAACACGGGTCGCTTCGTAATATCGGCCGAAGCGTCACGAGTGACAGATAGCTTCTCCGAGCCTGTCGGAATTCCCAAAACGCATATTTTCGGGTGGCGTCGATTGCACTTCCGATCGCGTATCGGGGGAGCTGCGGATTTGCGGCCAGCGAGCGCTTAACGACCTCCAGAGCACTTTTGCCCATTCGCAGGTGATCGGAAGACATGCTGCCGGGATGCTTTCGATATCCCACCAGCCGTTCGGGAACGACTTCGATGAAGTAGCGTGCGGCTAGCTTGAGCTCGAAATCGAGGTCCTCGCAGCCTCCAAGACCGGCTGCTGCATATGAGCTATCGAACCCACCTATCGCAAGCGCGGCGTTCCGCCGGACGAGAAGCGCGCTTCCATTCCCTATATACTTAACGTTCAGATGCCGGGCGTAGATATATCCTCTTGCGACATCGGAACTGCCAGGGCGAATGATCTCGTCGTCCTCGTTGATGATGTAATGCAGCGTGTAGACCGCAGCCCAGTGCGAAGGCAACCGGTTGAGCCCGTTCACCTGTTTTTCGATTTTCGTTGGGTGCCAGAGATCGTCCGCATCGAGGAATGCAACGAATCGACCTGATGATGCCTCGATCCCAGTATTCCTCGCGGCGGCGACACCGCGGTTGGGGGTGGACAGGAGGCGGATCCGAGAGTCCGACACCGCTATCTGCTCGACGAGTTTTGCGGTGTTGTCCGTGGAACCGTCGTTGACAACGATAATCTCCAGGGCGGCGTAGGTCTGGCGAACAGCGGACCGAAGCGTGCGCTCAATATAATTAGACGCGTTGAAGGCCGGGATGACTACTGAGACCAGAGGCTGGTCAGAATGAAGTGTGTCGCGTCGATCCTCATCTTTAAATGAAAGCATTGCAGATCTCTCGCCACGTCAACCAAAAGATACTTTCGTACAGATGAAGGGACTCTTTTTGATTTCTGCCTTTTTCGTACATTCAACTCGGAGCGGCCAAATCCCCGCCGCCGACATTGTTGGAAGATCACCAACGCCTACACTCTAACTTTGTTCTGCGAGCGCAAACGGACTTTGGTCCGACGTAGACCCCTCTACTTTGGTAGAAGAGGCTAGATATGAGAGCCGTACTTTGGTGGAAACTGAAAGAGTTCGGGCCTGACATCAAGGTCTGGTCCTCGGACACTTCGGTCGTGCGGATCGTGGACAGGGCGCGGGCGCGCGATCTCAGCGAGGCATCCGGATCCCGGACCTTGGTTGGGGGTACTTGAGACTCAAGTCCTACACGTGGAACCGCTTGTGGTGGGCAGTGTTTTCGATTGGCGACGCCAGAGAGCGTCGCGCCGATTTTGTAGCCGCCCTGGAGACGAACCATGCGCCTGCTTATCGTGGAAGACGAACCGGAAATCGCTCTGGTGATCGAGGACGTCGCGATCGACGCCGGATTCGAAATCACTGGCATCGCGGGGAACATGTCGGAGGCTCTGGAGCTCGGCGCCGAAGCAGACATCGCCATCATCGACGTCCGGCTCGGGGATGGAATCACGGGACCGTCCATCGCCCGCGCCCTCTTTTCCGGATTCGGACTTGGGGTGGTGTATTTCACCGTGAACCCCGGCCTTATCGAAAACCCGGAGGGCGTCACCAAACCGGCGAGCCCCGAAAGAATAGTGGACGCGTTGTCCATGGCAGCCAAGAACGCAAGAACGCATCGCGTCGCGAGCTTGCCCACCTTCCACTGAACGCCTGAGGCGCCGTTGATCGGCTTCCTCCCCGAACCCAATGCTGCCGACACCATTCCTGTTGCCTGGAGATGCACCTGCCCACGCCGCAATCGTATGAGGCGGCTGTGCTCGAATTTTTCAACGAAGGCTACCCTCGGGAACTCCCCACGACGCCCGACTTGGATCGACAGCGCGTCACCAGGGAGGTTCTGACTGGATACAGCAACATTGCTAAAACCTCCCTGGTGTCCTCTCAACAGGATGAGGAAGATTTAAGCGAGATAGCGCCGAGGGGAAGACGGACCTAAGTCTGACTGGCGCACCAGGACCTGCTTCTCATGTTAGGATTGAAGTAATTGAAGCTCCGTGGAGGGACGGAACAGGAGGACGATATTCCGACAACGCCAGCCATGAAGAGCGTTGCTCCCAAGGCGGTAGTTCAGCCTCGACCATCGCGACGATCGAAGCGGCCCTTTCCGCTGATCTGGATATCGACAGCAGCGCCATCTCGGCCCCGCGGTCCTGCTTGGAGGCTACATAACAAACGCCGCCGACCGCGAGAAAGGCATCTCGCTTGCGGCGATGATCGGCGGCAAGGAGAACGTTCAGGACCGGATGCTGAGCCGCTTCCCCACGCAGTAGCGCGTCGCAATCTTTCAGATTCTCTACCAGTCCTGTCGCCGGAGCCGGACGCGATCAGATATCTGAACCAGCATACCATGTCGTTTCGCTGGGGCCCGCAAAATCACGATATAACGCAGGCCTAACTAAAAGTGTTCAGTCGCTCATAGAGTGTCTCTAGACGTTTCCCAAACGCTTGCCATGTCTATGCCGAACAGCCAGTCGATGGACCACAGATGGCTTTTCTTTAGCCCGAGGAGATGGAGAGTGCAGCTTGACAGCCATCACGATAGCGATCGTGGACGACCACCCTCTTTTTCGAGAAGGGGTGAGCCGCACTCTGTCCGAAATTGATGATTTCGTCATTGTAGGCGAAGGGGAGAGCGCCGATGACGCGACCACGCTGGCGACGTCCCACAGGCCCGACGTCCTTGTGCTCGACGTGTCCATGCCCGGAGGAGGAATCGACGCGATTTCCGATATCCTGGCACGAAGCCCACAGACAAAGGTCCTGATGCTGACCGCCTCGGAGGACGTCGACTCTGTTGTCGCGGCACTACGACGGGGCGCAGCCGGATATATCGTCAAGGGTATCGGATCACGCGGACTTGCCGAGGCCATTCGAACGGTCGTCGGAGGCTCGAGGTACATCTCGCCGAGCATGCGCGCCAAGGTCGAAAAAACTCTTCTCGACAGACCGGCTTCACTGACGCCCCGCGAAACCGAGGTGATAGAACTGGTCGCCGGCGGACTTACCAACAAGCAAATCGCGCGCCGTCTGGACCTCCAGGAGAAAACGATCAAGCATCACATGACCGAAATACTGTCCAAGCTTGGCGCCACCAATCGAACGGAAGCAGCAATCAGATGGCGCCAAGGCGCCTAGCGGAGGTAGCGTAGCTACGGAACTGAAGGCGCACGGGCTGATCGCCAAGGATTCGAGGTCGCCGACCGTTCGGATTTCTATCCGTGTCCTACAAGCGCAAAGCATTCCGCATTTATAGCGGCGTTGGGAGTCATCAGGGAGGTTCCGACTGGAGTTGGGCAACATCCTAAAACCTCCCTGACGTCTTGCAAGGATTCACGAACCTGACGTCCTTGCAAGGGAGAATCTAAGCCGGATCGCGCCGAGGGAAAGGCGGACTTAAGTCCGGCTGGCGATGTCAGGACACGCTGCTCATATCTCATGCGAGGTAACGTGAAGATCCGTGGAGGGGCGGGACAGGAGGAGAATATGAAGTTCGGCCCCGATAGCTACAATCACGAAGAGCGCTGCTCGCAAGGCCACAGCTCCGCGTCGACCATCGCAACAATTGAAGCAGCCCTTTCCGCCGATCCGGATATCGACAGCAGTGCCATCGAGATCAGGATGCTCGGCCCTGTCGTCCTGCTCGAAGGCTTTATAACCAAGGCTGTGGACCGCGACAAAGCGATCTCGCTTGCCGCGATGATCGTCGGCTGGGAGAACGTCCAGGACCGGATGCTGAGCCGCTTTCCCATGCAGTAGGCAGGCGAATCCTACGCTAGGACCAAGGTCTGTCCAAGCCCCGGCATGAAGTCCTACGTCTGGAACACTTCCTCCATCTCTCGGTTGTCTCCCTAGCGGAACCAACCGCATCCAAGGAGGAAAACAGATGAATATCAAAGTCGTAGGGATCGCCGCGAGCATCCTGTTGGCAGCGACCTCTGCCTTTGCGCAGTCTTCGACTGTAACAGGAGCAGTAGGCGGTGCCGCAACGGGTGCGATTGTCGGCGGCCCGGTCGGTGCTGCTGTCGGCGGCATTGTCGGCGGCGTGGCAGGTAGCGTCATCGATCCGCCGCCGCAGCAGGTGGTGACCTATGTTCAGCAGGCTCCGGCACCGACCACGCGCGTCGTGGTGAAGGAGAAGATAGTCGTCGGACAGCCCCTGCCGGAGACCGTGGTCGTGACGCCCATTCCCGATGACCCCACGTATGCATACGCGATCGTCAACGACCAGCGTGTGATTGTCGAACCTTCCTCCCGGAAGGTGATCCAGGTCATCCAGTGACCTTCGGGCGGCTTCGGCCGCCCCTTCCAACCATCAGGGCAAGCAATGACGCATGAGAATGCGGGGCGGCATCGTGTGCCCAAACTTCGGAGAGTAATCATGAAAAGCAACCATCTCACCATGCTCGTGGCGGCACTGTCCCTGAGTGTGTCGCCACTTGCAACATGGCCAGCAGCAGCCCAGCAGGACACCAAGAGCGGCGGCCAGGCTCAGTCCGGTTCTCAGACGGGCACGGACACAGGTTCGCAGTCCGGCTCCAAGACCACCGGCACCGACTGCACCCCCGACGCGTCGGGAGCATGCCCGCAAGGCAAGGGCCAGTCGTCGCAGGAGAAATCTGGCCAGGGCTCGGATATGAAAAAGAGCGCCGAGCAGCCTTCTAAGGACAAGTCTTCGACGAGCGGAACGGCCTCCGGCAAGTCTTCGACGGAAACCAAATCCGGATCCCAAGCCACCGGCGACGCCACGACCGACCAGAAGCCCGCCGCCAAGTCCAGCAGCACCGATACAAGCGGCACGGCCACCTCAGGCACGAAGAGCAGCACGCAAAATGCCAAGCCTGCAGAAGGCACGCAGAGCGGCGATGCGTCCAAGCAGTCGACCGACCAGAACTCGTCGATGACGAACAAGAGCTCTTCGGAAACCAACGTCAACAACACGACCACCACGAACACTCAGACGTCCAACACCAAGACCAACGTCAACATCTCCGTCGAGCAGCAGACCGAAATTCGCACGGTGGTGAAGGAGGTGCATGTCGAGCCGGTGAATGAAGTCGACTTCACGGTTTCCGTCGGGGTGAAGATCCCGAAAAAGGTACGGCTGGAACCGCTGCCGCCGCGCATCGTGAAGATCGTTCCGCAATATGAAGGTTACCGCTTCTTCATCCTTGCGGATGGCCGGATCGTCATCGTCGATCCTTCTGCATTCACCATTGTCTACATCATTACAGCATAGCAGCCAGGCCCCGGCGGCGGAGGGCCACCGGGGCGCTTTAGGAGAGGGACATGATCTATTCTCATGATAGCGCCGCCGGCCGCGTCTGGGTTCCACAGGCTCAACAGCAGGGGTCGGGACAATGAATGCCATCGCATCCGTCGCTTTTGGAATCTTAAGCTCGGTCGGGGCCTGTATGGCTGCCGCTTCTGTCGCCTCCTATGTCGTGGCGGATTCCGAACCTCACGCCTTCAAGGAGCTAGCAGCGCGCGATCTATGGACGACGACGCCGATGAAAGTCGATCCTCGGCAGCAGCACTATGAACGAATTCCGCCTCTCTATTCCAGCTACGTGACCGAGGCGTCGACGAGCATGGCATCAGCGGCGAGGCCGGAATCGGCTCGCCCGCCAGCCGAACTTCAGACACCGCAGCCCAGACTTTCGGCCGCGCATCTTGCCTGGTGTGGGGATCGCTACCGTTCTTTCGATCCCGCGACCAACAGCTATCGATCCTATAACGGTGAGACCCGAGAGTGCATTTCGCCGTTCAAGCGGATTGTCGCCGGAGCCGACGAAGGTGTCGGCACGAAAGTGAATGCACAGGCGGCAGCCCGGTGCGCGGCTCGCTACAGATCGTATCGACCGGAAGACAATACGTATCAACCATGGGAAGGGCCGCGGCGCAGTTGTGACATATCGGATCTCGTTGCCACCAGCAATTGATCATCGGCGGTCTTCTCCGGCCTCGCCGGCATCGTTTCCAGCGCGGGTTCGACCGTTGCGACGGCCCGCCGCTCCGGGCGCTGGCGACTGCAGCCGATCGACGGCGCATATGACAGCAACGCACTAAGAGGATGCCGTCGGATGGCGAGGACGTCATGGAAGCGGCTCGTCGCCAGGAGGGCATAGTGTCAGTCAAGGAAATCAAGTTCGCCACTTCATGCCATAGCCCTTGACGTCGGTGGCCCAGCTCCTCCAGATCGCGACCGGATCGCCGTAGATCTGTTCGAGATCAACACCAAGCGACCAAAGGCAGAGCATCGGACAATGGATCTTCCGCCCGGCGTCGTGATCCGCCTTCCGTGGTTCTCGATCGCGCGCGGACGACGGCTGGGTCCTCCTGGCTATGTTCTGCGGCAATCTCATTCTCGATGAACCCGCTACCTGCATCCATGCTGCGCTCCTCTTTGGCCGCTTCGGATAAAAAAACTGGCGAAGTTTGCCACCTCACCGATTCGGCGCTTTGGTTTGAAACGACAATGGTGGTCGGAACTCCGTCGGACTCTCTATTCAACGATCCAAGCACAGAGTTTACTCAGTTGACACGCCGGGCCGTTGCGACCGGAAAGGTAGCTACGATCGAGCGCGCTCGTGAAGTTCCATGGCTCCGATTGCCAGGTCTGCGCTCTGACCCACTTCCAGCTTGACCGCTTTTGGCGTTAATTTCGGCGCGATCAAACGACCGCAATTGGATCGTTTCAAGCGCGGACTATCGATTTTGATGTGGGCGCCCTAGATCGGCGGGCCAGCCCGCCATCCTGCATCTCGACATCGTTGGTGGGACGACCTGTTTTAGGATCGCGCTAGCGGTGAAGTAAAAGAAGTGATCGACCGGTGGCACGAATGAGTGTGGGTTGAGGAGCCAGCCTGGCGCTGACATTCTTTGGCCTGAGCACGAGGCAACAGTCGTGCGCTCACTTAGTGGACCGCGACACGAAGGAACGCGAAAGGCCTGATCGGCTTGGATCCATCGAGTTTCGAGTGCTGTGACTTCCAGTCGGCTCGAGGGCCAGCCGGAGATCGACATCTTGTGACCGTGACTGCCAGTCTTATTTCAAAGGTCAACGGAGGAGTTCGGCCGCGACGGACGGCATCGCTGATCCGCCGATGGTTCTGGGGCAATCCTCGACGCCCAAAGGTTGGATCTCGAGGCAGCGCGGTTTCACGGGCCTTGAAACGAACACAGTGCTCGACTATTTGGCGTTAATCGGCGTTGCTGGTGAGTGTTCCACGAGAGCGTTCGCGACTGCCGAAGTCGCTTTTTTACTTTTGACCACGGATGTACTGGCACGGGTGTTGAGAGCGATGTCGGAAAGGTCGGTGCGGTTTCGCCCCGGCCTTTTTTGTTGCCATCAAGATCGGCACCCGGCAATCGCTTGACGGTTCTCGGCCTCGGCGCCCGATCGACCTCAGCAGGATCAAGATGGCGATCATAATGCGGTTTGAAGTTCCACTTTCCTCGACGATCGCGTCGTACATGGAACATCCAGGAATCGACGTCCGAACACCAAGCGCCAGTTACTGCAAATGATCTACTTCACCGGCGATACCCATTTCGGAGACTCGCGCGTCCTGCGCCTCGACAAACGCCCGTTCGCCAACATGGTCGAACACGATGACGCCCTGATCTGGAACTGGAACCAGACCGTCGGCACTGACGACGAGGTCTGGCATCTGGGAGACTTCATGTCGGCGAGCGGTGGCGAGTGCGCCGAGCTGCTTGCGAGGCTAAACGGTCGGAAGCACCTGATTGTGGGCAACAACGACCCGACGACGACCACGAACTCACCGGGATGGGAGAGCGTACAGCATTACGCCGAACTCCGGCACGACCGACATCATCTCGTCCTGTGCCATTACGCTTTTCGGACTTGGAATCAGATGAGCAAGAAGTCGATCAACCTGCACGGCCACTCCCATGGCAGATTGAAGCCTCTCCCTCGCCAGTACGACGTCGGGGTCGATGGGCAAGAGCTTCGTCCGGTCACACTGGAGGTCCTCTTGAAAAAGAAGCGTGTCGTCGCGGATGGGGAAGATATGGAAGAATAGGGAGGGCGTGATGGCGCTAGGTGTGTTGTTGTATCAGGCCCAATAAGACCTGAGGACACTTGATCTTCGCCGGCACTGAACTCTTCTCGAACCCGGAACCATCGTCGAGCGGCTCGAACGCATAGGCGGGGCGTTTGAGGCTGTCGCTGCACTGGCTGAAAGAATAAAAAGGGGCCCGAGAACATATCTCAGGCCCAGGTCTTGCTTCGACAGCGTAGGGAGGAGAACGCGCCGATCTCTTCGTTTTAGCCGCTTATGGTTAATGAAGCCTAACCGCGCGATGGACCCGTAAGGCCAGTATAATCCTTTTCATCGCGCGGCATTCCTCAGTTTAGACCTCCTGCCATTCATCCTTAACGGCATTTGACCCGAACGAGCTCGCAACCCGTTTCATCATCGTGCGCACGGGCGATTGTTGAGGCTTTGTGTCACGCGGATAAATGGGAGCCGCAGCTGCGCTGAACGTTTCCGATTTAAAGCGTGATACGAGGCTCCGCAGGTTGCCTGCCTCGTTTGCCAAAGTGCCGCTGGCCGCGTTCGCCTCCTCGACCATGGCCGCGTTTTGCTGGGTAAATTGATCCATCTGGTTGACGGCGGTATTGACCTCCGAAAGACCAATCGACTGTTCGCGCGCCGACGTTGCGATCGAATCCATGTGCTGGTTGATCGTAACGATAAAGGCTTCGATAGCCTTGAGCGCCTCGCCAGTCTGGCTGACCAGCGTTACGCCATTTTCCACTTCCGCGCTGGAATTCCGGATGAGTTCCTTGATTTCCTTTGCAGCCTTCGCCGAACGTTGAGCCAGTTCGCGGACTTCCTGAGCCACGACGGCAAAGCCCTTTCCAGCCTCGCCGGCCCGCGCCGCTTCTACGCCGGCATTGAGCGCCAGCAAGTTCGTTTGGAATGCGATATCGTCGATCACGCCGATGATATTAGAGATCTGGTCGGATGACTGTTTGATCTTGCCCATGGCGTCTACGGCGGAAGCAACGACAACACCTGACTGGCGGGCATTCTCATTGGCTTGAATGGCGACGCTTCGCGCCTCGTCGGCGCGCTTGGTCGAATTCGCGACATTGGTGGTGATCTGATCGAGAGCAGCGGCGGTTTCCTCCAACGACGCTGCCTGTTGCTCGGTGCGCTTCGAAAGGTCGTCGGCGCTCGCACTGATTTCCCGCGAGCCGCTGTCAATCGCGGTGGTCGATCGCGCCACCGCGCTCAGTGTCTCGCGAAGCTGTCCGACAGCCTGATTGAAGTCGGAGCGGAGCGCCTCGAAATCGGCCGGAAGGGGATTGACGATCTGATAGGTCAAATCCCCGAGCGAGAGCTGCCGAAGGCCCTCGGCGAGCGACTGTGTCGCTAGAGCCATTTCCGCGGCCCGCTTGCGATCGAGTTCCGCTGTCTTCTGACGCTGCTCTTCCGTCTGTTGGCGATTTGCGGTTGCCTCGACTTCAAGAGTGCGGGCCTTTTCAGCATTTTCCTTGAACACCGCGACGGCCGAGGCCATAGCGCCGATCTCATCCGACCGATCCTTGCCTTCGATGGTGACGTCGAGATCATTTTCAGCGAGACGCGACATCGTATCGGTCAGCTTGCCGATGGCCTTGGAAAAAGTGCGAGCAAACAGGAGGAAGCCGACCAGAGACAAAAGCGACACGAACACGCTTCCTACAACAGTGGCCCAGAGGGCGCTGGAGCTTGCAGCGAGCAGTTCTGTTGCGTCGGCGCCGATTTCCAAGACGCCGAGCGGATCGCCGGAAAAGTTTGTGAACGGCACGGCCTGGACCAGGATATCCCGCCCGCCGGAGGAAATCTCATCGAATACTGGTTTGCCGGCGAACGCGGATTGAATCTGTTCGGCGGTCAGCATCGACTTGCCATCGAGTGTGGAGGCCTGGAGCTGAAGTTTCCCGTCTGCGACCACATTGACCGCGATCTCGCCGCCTATACGATCGGCGATCGGACCGAAGTATGGATTGGACAATTCCGTACCAACGTCGACCACGCCGACAACCCTACCCTCTTGGATGACCGGTGCGGAAGCATACATGCCAATGCTCGCACGGCCTGGTTCGATCCCTGCAGCCACCTGGCCAGTCGATAGAGCCTTTACAACCATCTTGCGGCGTCCGGTCATGTCGTCGCCGAATTTGTCAGGAGCATGGAGACGCGCGATGGCCGAGCCCTTCACATCGACGAAGGTCACAAACTGCAAGCCGCCCTCCTTCGCGATCGCTGGAAGACCAGAACCATACTTGGTCAGGATGGCTTCTCTCTCCTTGCCTAGAATGAGTTTTGCGGTATCCGGATCGCTTGCGAGCGCCAACGCAAGAGCGGCGGCCGCCCTCTGGGTCGCGCCCATGTCAGTCTGGATCAGGGAGAGGTCGCTGCGAGCCCTGCTTTGGAGGGCATCGTCGTTCGCGATCGACTGCCGGTACCATGCCTGCCCACCGATGGCGGCGCTCGCGAACAAGACGGCCCCGAACCCGTAACCGGTCATTTTTACCCAAATAGGTCTGCGGACTTTAACGCTCATCTGCCCCTCTCGATAATCGTTCGATAAGGGAGCGTTAAACTTGAAGTCATCAATTTTTCTTAACAGCAGGCTATCAGGTTTCGCTCGGCGAGGCTTTGCGGGTTACTCTCTCCGCATCGAGGATTTATTTGATCTGGGCGCTTAGCAAGTATCCTGCGGTATCGAAGATCTCGCCGCTACTCCCGAAGTTCAGGACGCCTTGAGGATCTTGAAGCCCTCGATTTCCTTGACGAGCGGCAGATGCGCCCAGCGATCATTGTCGTGCATCATGATCAATCGCGACATGTCGCCTGCTATCTCCTCGTTGATGCGATCCATGGTCTCCAACTGTTTCCAGATGCTGCCAATACCGTTGTTCAGGGGCGCAAAGACGCCGTCGTGCCTGTGTCCGGTCAGGTTGAGCTTCGAATAGATGCAGTCGCCCGCCGCCAGCAATCGTCCGCGCGCGGTTTCGACAATTACGAACTGCTGGCCGAGCGTGTGGCCTTCGCCAAGGCGGACATGGATTCCAGGCAGGATATTGTCCTTGTCGCCATCGACCAGCGTCAGGCGATGTTGGACGGCCGCGTCAAAAGCCGAGCGGATGTTGTCCGGATTGATGATGGCCGTCAGGAAACCGTATTGTGGCGGTAGCGCCATCGCTTCGTTCCAGGACAGCCATTCGCGCTTCTGGATGAAGATCCGCGCCTTGGGGAATGCCGAAATCGAGCCCATATGGTCGAAATGGGCGTGGCTGAGCACGATGTCGGTCACATCCTCTGCCTTGACGCCAAGCTCCTCGAGCATGCGCACCGGCGATATCCATTCGGGAATACCGAATTTCCTGGAAAACTCTGCGCCACTGCCTTCGTTGAGAAAACCGGTGTCGATCAGCACATTCTTTCCCCCGTTCTGAGCCAGGACGAAACCGAAAGGCAGATCGAGCACTGTTGACGGCGGGGCGCCGTTGACGAGGTCGATCAGCGGCTGGTCTTTCGACCGTGCAAATTCGATGACGTGGACCTCCCAATGATTGGACATCATGTGCTCCTAACGCTGCGAGAGAATGCGGCCGAGGCTGGAGAGCCCGACGGCGATGATCAGGATGGCGCCTTGAAAAATGTACTGCGAGTAGGTCGGCGCGCCGAAAATATTGAGGCCGTTAAAGCCAAATGCGATGATCATTGCACCGATGAAGGTGCCGAAGACATGGAACTCGCCGTCGCGCAGCGTCGCAGAACCGAGGAAGACGGCGGCAAACGCGGTCAGGAGATAGGGATCGGCTGCACTTGTTGTGCCGCTGCCAAGCCGTGACGCAAGCAGGATGCCGGTCAGCGCCGCGCACATGCCCGATATGACGAAACCCAGGATTTTGATGCGGTCCACGTTGATCCCGGCGAGCCGCGCAGCCGAAGGATTACCGCCGACCGCCTGGATCTCCTGGCCGAGCGCGGTCCGCTCAACAAGAAGCCAGAGAGCGCCGAGCACAATGACCATGATGACGATATTGTTTGGAATACCGAATAGCCAGCGGCCGAGCGAAACCTGCAGAAATGCTTCTGGCACACCGGCGGTGATGGGCACGCCGGCCGAATAAGCGAAAGACAATCCTGTCAGAATTGTGCCAACGCCGAGCGTGGCAATGACCGAATTGACCTTGACCTTGGTGACGATCAAACCGTTGACGAGGCCGATCAGGCCACCGAGCAGGATGACGATCAGGATCGCCACGCCCATCGGAAGTTTGCTGGAGACGATCAGGCCCGTCACCAATACCCCGTGCAGGGAAGCAGCAAAACCGATCGAGAGGTCGAGTTCGCCGACAATGACGGCAAGCGTCAGACCGCCGGCGATGATCATCGCAAGCGAGGTCTGGTTCAACACATTGGTGAAATTGTAGATCGTCGGAAAGGCGCGCGGCGACAGAATCGAAAAGGCAACGATCATCGCCAAGAGGCCTATGATCGTCGCATAGCGGGCGAAGGCCCCGAGCGCTCGTTTCGTTGCCGGTGAAAGCCTTCGGGTCGATACGGCCAGGTCGCTCATGTCAGTTCCTTTCGGTGCCTTCGAAAGCATAGCTTGCTTCGACCAGCGCATTGCGGGTTATACCCGCGCCTGTCAGCTCGCGCACGACGCGACCTTCCGCCATGACGAGTACGCGGTCGCAAAGGTCGGGCAGCTCGTCGGGCTCCGACGAGACGACGATGACGGCCATGCCGCCAGCGGCGAGATTTCGGATCAGCATATGTATGTCGGCTCGTGCGCCGATGTCGACGCCTCGCGTCGGCTCGTCGAGAATAAGGACCTTCGGTTGGCGCATAAGCCAGCGGCCGATGACCACTTTTTGCTGATTGCCGCCGGACAGGAGGCCGACCGGGGTCTCGATCGATTGCGTCTTGACCGAGAGATCGCGAACGATCCGAGATGAAAGTCTTTCACGGCGGCGATAATCGATCAGGGGCACTGCCGGGCTACGGACAATATTGGCGAGGTTGGAGAGCTGGAGGTTGAAGGCGACGCTCTTCGTCAGCACCAATCCGTCTGCACGTCTCTCTTCCGGCACGAGCCCCAACCCGGCCTTGACCGCGTGGGCCGGCGTCTTCGGCAGGAAGGCCTTGCCGCCAAGCATCATCAGCCCGGCATCAGCACGATCGGCGCCGTAGATCAGCCGGATCAGCTCCGTTCGGCCGGCACCGACAAGTCCGCCGATGCCGAGCACTTCGCTGCAATGCAGTTCGAAAGAAACGTCCTTGACTTTCGGCAGCCGTGTCAGCCCTGCGACCGAGAGGATCACATCCTTGCGCGCATCGTCCTTTTCATGGCTCAGATTTTCGACCACGCCGCCGACGATCGCCTCGACAAGCGCGGCACGCGTGAGATCAGGCTTATCGATGACCGTGACGAAGGTACCGTCGCGGAAGACGGAAACGCTGTCACACAGGGTGAGAATTTCGTCGAGCCGGTGCGAGACGTAGAGGATCGAAACGCCGGAATCTCGGAGGTCCTGGATGATCTTGAACAGCTTTTCGCTTTCGGCCGCGGATAGTGAGGCGGTCGGCTCGTCCATGACGATCAGCCGCGCGTTTCGCATCAGCGCTCGGCAGATGTTGATCAGCCAGTTCTCCGCCGTCGAAAGATCTTTCACTTTGGCGTTCAGCGGGGCGCTGATGCCGACGCGTCGGGCGACCGGCTCGACATCCCTGGCAATCGCCTTCCAGTCGACGATCCCGAACCATGTCCTTTTCGGCAGGCCGAGCATGATGTTTTCCAAGACCGTCATTCCGGGAACGAAGGCGAGTTCCTGATGGATGAAACTCATGCCGAGATCGGTAGCGGCAGCCGGCGTGGCGATGGTGACCGGATTGCCGTCTATCAACACCTCGCCGGCATCGGCACGAGTTAGTCCCGCCAGAACTTTGATGAAGGTCGATTTGCCGGCACCGTTGGCGCCCACAAGTCCGTGAATTTCGCCGGCGCGAAGCGTCATCGAGACGCCCTTCAATGCCTGGGCGCGGCCATAGGCTTTCCAAACGCCACGGGCAACAAGAAACGGAGGCGTGATCGACGCCTCCTTTTCTGGATTGGACGCAAGCATTGCTTCTCTTCCGATCTAAGGTTCAAGCCTGCTTACTGGACGGTATCCGGGTGCTGTTTCAGGAAATCCTCCACCGTATCCCTGGTAATCAGGACGGCAGGCACTTCCACAGCGTGAGGCTTCCAGTCCGCACCGGCTTTTTTGATGTCCGCCAGCAGCTTAACCATATTGTAGCCTTCGGTGTAGCTGTCTTCCCAGGCCGTCGCGATCATGTGACCGTTCTTTATATTTTCGATCGCCTGGGCATTTCCGTTGACGCCATAGACCATGACGTCGTCGCGTGCCTGCGAACGAAGCGAACCGATCGCACCGATGGCCGGATCGTCCCAGCAGCCCCAGATCGCCAGCTTTCCAGCTCCTGGAGGATGCGACGCGAGCCAGGCATTTGCATATTGTGCGCCGTCCTCAAAATATCCGGGGATGCGCACTTCGTTCTTGGTCACCTTGATGTCCGCGTGGCTCTCCAGCATCTTGTCCATCAGCGTTTCACGGTTTCGGCAGACCTCTCCGGTGCGGTAGGTCAGCGCCAGAAGCTCGCCCTTGCCGCCCATGTCGTCGATCATCTTTTTGATGACAGGCTCGGCAATCGGCGCTCCGGAACCGTTGGTCGCCGCCACGCTCAGACCTAGCCCGCCTCCCCAGGTCACGACAGGAATATTGGCCTGCTTGGCCGCGTCGAGACCGGCGCCGATCGACGATGCCGGAAAGACGAGATCGACGATTGCAAAGGCACTACGCTGCGCAAAATTCTGGATGGCTGCGTTCGCCTGGTCGGCGCTGCCGGCGGCATCGACGACGGAAACGTCATAGCCGAGCTCTTCGGCAGCCTTCTTGGCACCATTGATGTAGCGAACGTTGTTGGCCTCGGTCGCCGCGATGGAAACGAGACCGATCAGCGGTTTGTCTTCGGCGTGCGCCGGCATTGCCGCCAAGATCGCGGCCGTCATCAACAATGTCTTTATACGGGAATTCATAGTTTCTTCCTCCCACGCCAATTTACTGCGTTCTCTGAGCGAACAGCAGCTAACCGTTTTGCTAGCATTCTAGATTTCGGTTAAGTGCGCAAGTATTTTCCTAATCTATATGGACAATTTTCACGATTTGTCGCATCGATTCTGGCGAAACGATTAGCTCTGAAGAAATGCGGATGGGGAATGGCGACCATTAGAGATGTAGCGGCTCGGGCACGGGTGTCGACGGCGACGGTCTCGGCGGTTGTCAATGACTCGGCCTATGTCAGCCCGGAGCTGCGCATCCGCGTGCTCGCCGCGATCAGCGAACTCAATTATGCACCCTCGCAAGCAGCCCGCAGTCTGAAGCGCGGTCGCAGCCAGTTGCTGGCACTGGTCGTTGCCGACCTCGCGAACCCGTTCTTTGCGCGGCTTGTCTGGGCGGCGGAGGCGGCAGTGGCTGCCTGGGGTTATTCCCTCGTCCTGTTCAACAGCGACGAGAAACCGGAAAACGAGCGGCGCATCCTTGCCCGGATCCGAGCGCTGTCCTGCGACGGGATCATCCTGGTTCCGGTCGACGTCGTCTCCACCCAGCCGCAGCGCGATAGCGAAGGGGAAGCAATCCCGACTGTCCTTTTCGGCCGTACCGTCGAGGGGCAGAACACAGATACGATCACCATCGACAATGTCGCCGCCGCCCGGCAGGTCACCAACTACCTGATGGATCTTGGCCATACACGGATTGGGACCATCACGGGGCCCCTGCATCTAACGACCGGCCGCGGCCGTCTTGAGGGTATGCTGGAAGCCATGCGAGCACGCGGGTTAACCCCGGCACCAAACCATATTCGCGCCGGCGAATTTCGGGAGGATATCGCCTATTCCGTCGCGCGTGAGCTTCTGACCCAACCTGAGCCTCCAACCGCCATCTATGTTGCCAACGGCGTTATGGCTCTTGGCGTGATGAGGGCACTGGCCGATCTCGGCCTTAAATGCCCCGATGATATCTCGATCGCCTCCACGGACACTATTCCCGGCATCGGGGGTCTTCGCCCACGTCTTACGCGCACAGAGCATCCGGTAATCGATATGACCAACGAAGCACTACGTTTGCTCGTGGACCGGATCAATCGCGGGTCCCGTGCCGACGCCCGGAACATCGTCTTCCAGCCCTCGCTCGTTGTGGGAGAGAGTTGTGCGCCCTACAAGAGCTGATGACTCTAGAGCGTATCCGGATTTAGTTGAATCGGAGGGGATTCCGTTTTTGGCTGTTTTGTGA
>NZ_JABFCN010000012.1 GCF_013087515.1 Rhizobium sophorae
TCGATGAAATTGCCGCCCCAGGCGAAATAATCGTCGAGCAGCTTGTGCGAGGCGGCCTCATCGGCCTCCGCGCCGAACGTCATGGTGCCGAGGCAATAGGCGGTGACGACGGTCCCGCTCGGACCGAGCTTGCGATAATCCATTTCTTCCTCCTCATGCGGATACCCGCAGCCGACGTGCAAACGTCGGGGTAGAAGCCGGGGCTCCTGCAATCAATGACAATGACAATATTGTGCTTGAGGCGGCCGCTTGCCGCCGGATGACGTACAGCGCCCTGAGCTGATAACGCAGGGGCAAGCGGAGCATAACCAATCCCGCCCGCGCTACCAAGTGAGAAAAAAATATTCCTGCCTGCCGCCGCAGCCGGTGACGATCACGGATTTACCAAAACGAGCCGGCGATCCGATCGGCAGCGGCGACACCGGTCTCGTAGGCGCCGTGCGCCGTCGAATAACGCGACGTCGAACAGGCTTCGCCGGCAAAGAAGATCCGCTCGTCATGCGGCGCAGCGAGACGGCCGCGTTGATCGGAGGCGCCGGGCTCGGCGAAGGAATAGGAGCCGCCGATATGGCGTGCTGCGGCCCAGGCCGACATTGCGGCGACTGATAGCTCCTTGCGGATGTCCGCGCCAAAATGTGCCGCCAGTTCATCTCCAGCGAAGGAGAAGGCAGCCTCTCTGCCTTGCCCCTCCAGATCATGCGCGAGGTCGCCGGCGAAATAGGCCTCGACGACGGGAGCGCCGAACGGCCGGAGCTGATAGGTGCCGGTCGCGCCGCGACGGGTAGAGCCGAGCATATGCGTGTCCGCCGGCAACGCCTCCTGATTTGCGAGCCTCACGAACAGCTTGTCGGCAAGCCCGAGCGGTAATTGAGCCGCTGCCTCGATCTTCTCCGGCAAGGGCGGGTCGAAGGCGATCTTGCCGGCGGCAAGCACATTCGTCGACACGGTCACCAGCACCGCGCGGGCACTGAGCACGCCCTGGTTCGTCTCGATGCCGATACGGCCGGCGTGACGATGGTCGATGCGCGTGACCTCGGTGCCGAGCCTTGCCCGAACCGGCTTGCCGTAAAGCGAGACCAGCGTTCCATAGCCTTCGCGCACCCGCCAGTCAGGACCAGGGCCGGGATCGTATCTGTTGTAATCGACAACCGACGACCGCTCCAGTTCGGCGCCGGTGATATAGGTGCCGACCGCCCGGATCTGGCCGTTCCAAGGATTGCCGGGCTCGAGCATATCGGCCATGGCTGCGTCATTCCCCTCGTGGCTCTCGAGGCGCTCGAAATAGGCGCCGATCGCCTGGCCTGCGGCACGCGCCTCCGCGTCATCCCGCTGAAGCCGCCGTCCGCCATCATTCCAGGGTGCCGGCGTGCGGTCGACCGTCAGTCCGACTTCGCCGGCGATTGCAGTCCAGGCATTGGTCCGCGCACCATGCAGCCAGCCGCAGCCGAGATCGAGCGCGATATCGGCGTCAGGCAGCCCGACCGTCCAGGCGCGCCCGCCGAGACGGTCGCCGGCTTCAAGCAGGAGGATGGAAAGACCCGGGCGGATTGCCTGCAGGCGGCGGGCGGCGGCAATGCCGGCGGCACCGGCGCCGATGATGACGACATCCTCGTCGGCACCTTTTTTGTCACCAGGCATGCATTCTCCTTCGGTCGCTCGCCGCCTATTTGCCTACTCGAGGGGGGGCCGGGATCTAACAGCTAAGCCCCCTATCCATGGAACGCAAGGGACGGCCGGACGGCAGTTCCCGCCCGATCACGTTCGATTGGAAAATGCACCTGCAGCCTGTGTCGTATGAATATCCGCCTTAGCGGCGATCCGCCAGCGATGTGACAGACTGCTGCAATGTTGAGCCGCTTCATAGGTGGGATCAGAACATCAATGTGAAGGTCCCATGCCACGTTTCGATCGACGACGCTTTCTTCTCGCCTGGCTTCGCGCGCCGCTGCGCATCGCCTCGATCACGCCGTCAGGTCCCCGCCTCGCGCACCTGATGACCAAGGAAATTTCTGCGCTGACCGGGCCGGTCCTCGAGCTCGGCCCGGGCACCGGCGTTTTCACCGCAGCCCTTTTGGAACGCGGCATTGCCGAGCGCGATCTGACGCTGGTCGAATACGAGCGGGATTTCGCCACGCTGCTTCAAGGCCGCTTTCCCGACGCCAGGGTGCTGCGGCTGGACGTCCGGCAGATCTGGAAGACGGCGCTTTCCGGAAGCTTCTTCGGCGGCGTCGTCAGCGGGCTTCCGCTTCTTGCCATGCGGCCCAACGATGTGCGGGCGCTGCTCGAGGGCTGCTTTTCCAATCTCAGGCCATACGGTGCCTTCTATCAGTTCACCTATGGGCCGAAATGCCCGGTGCCCGTCGAAATCCTCGACTCCCTCGGCCTTGTCGCCACGAGGATAGGCTGGACGTTGCGCAATCTCCCGCCGGCCGCCGTCTACCGCATCAGCCGCAGGTACCAGCCAATGATATTGATCGAGCAACGCCGCGCATGATGACGGATACAATCCTTTACGAGGCGGCAATCCGGCGTTCGATGCGCAACAGGCATCGCAGACTTGCTCGAGGGTGATATGGTTTCAACCTCGGACCCCGATAGTGGCCTCCGATAGGCCCCACGACAGGAATGTGAGATGCGCATATTACTGATCGAGGATGAACCTCAAATGGCCGTGGCGCTGCGGGGGGCGCTCACCAGGCACGACATGGTGATGGATCACGTTTCGACCCTGTGCGACGCCGAGCTGGTGATCGGCGACGGCGCCTACGACGCCGTCCTTCTGGATCGGCAACTGCCCGACGGCGATGGCCTCGAACTCATTCCGAAGATCCGCAAGAAGGGGCTGACGTTGCCGATCATCGTCATCACCGCCAAGGGAGAGGTTCCAGACAGGATCACCGGCCTTGAGACCGGCGCCGACGATTACCTTGCCAAGCCCTTCGTCTTCGACGAACTTCTGGCGCGGCTGCGCGCCGTGATGCGCCGCTCCGAAACCTTGCGCCCGGCGCTGATCTCGATCGGCCGTCTTTCGTTCGATCCGACCTATTGCGACATCATCGTTTCCGGCCTGCGTCTGGAAATGCCGCGCCGGGAGGCGCTGGTGCTCGAATGCCTCATGCGCCGTGCCGGTCGCATGGTGCCGCGACCGGCCTTGATGGAAGCGGTCTTCGGCTTCGACGACGAGATCCAGTCGAACGCGCTCGATTCCCACATATCGCGGTTGCGGCGCAAGCTGGCAGCATCGCAAGCAGGCGTGGTCATCAACGTTATCCGGGGCGTGGGTTATCTCCTGCGTGAAGCATCATGAGCAAACGATGCTCCTATTCGCTGCGCAAGCGCCTGTTCTGGCGGCTTCTTGCCGTGCAATCGGTCGTGCTCATCCTGGTGATGATCGTGCTGATTTCAGTTGGAAAGATATCCGAATTCAGGTCGACGGAGGGCACGATCGAGATCCTGCGCCAGGCCGTCTTCCGCCAGCCTACCGGAGAGTTGAGCCTGAGGGAGACCGAGGATTTGCGGCAGCTGCGCAAAGACGCGCCCGATCTCTGGTACACCATACGCGACATGCAGGGACATGTTTTGACCGAGGGCCGAATTCCGGAAGAATATGCCGCAATCGGCAACACGCTCGATCATGTCGGCCAGGCCAAGTTCGGCTCGAATCTCGGCGACCACGACCGTCCGGCTGCCCGGATAAAGTGGATTGCGACGGATTGGGGACAGGTGCAGTTTCTGACAGGCACCGACGGCCCCAACTCGTCCACCTTCATCCTGCTCAAGCTTTCGCTGGTCCTTGCGAAAATTGTTATTCCAATCGTCGCAGTGATGGCGTTGGGTGCGTTGATCGCGACGCCGCTCGTCGTGCGAAGGTCGCTGGTCGGGATCGACCAGGCCGCGCTCCAGGCCGATACGATCGATATCGACCAGCGTGGCGGCCGGCTGTCGGAAAACGATATTCCCGAAGAGATCGCGCCGCTGGTGCACGCCGTCAACCGCGCGCTCGGCCGTCTCGACGAGGGTTATGAGCGGCAGGAACGGTTTCTGACCGATGCCGCCCATGAGCTGCGCACGCCGATCGCCATTCTGAATACGAGAATTGGATCCCTGCCGCACAGTTCGATCAAGACCGACCTCCTGGAAGATGCCGCAAGGCTCGCGGTCCTCACCGAGCAGATGCTCGATCTTCAGCGACTGAAACAGGGCAAGGTCCAGTTCACCAAGGTCGATCTCGGCCAGCTGGCGAGGAAGGTCATCATCGAGATGGCGCCGCTGGCCTTTGCCGCCGGTTATACGGTGCAGTTCGATGTCGACGGCGCCGGCGAGATCGAGGGCGATCCTCTGGCGCTGCAACGCGCCCTGATGAACATCCTGCAGAACGCGATCAACCACGGCGGCAGGAAAGGTACCATCTCGCTGACGTCAGGCTGCAACTGGATCGAGGTCAGCGACGAAGGACCGGGCATCCCCGCCGATGTCCGGGATCGGATATTCGAGCCTTTCTTCAAGCGCCATCACGACGGACGCGGCGCCGGCCTCGGACTCAATCTCGTTCGCGACATCCTGCGTTTGCACGGTGGCGAGGTGACGATCGACAACCGCAATCCCGGCGCGGTCTGCCGGCTGACCTTTCCGTTGGAGAGGGCAGCAGGTGGGGATACTCCACGGCGGCTGGCGCGAGTGATGGATTCAATCGCGTCTCCGTGACATATAGATTCTATGAGCGTGCACAGAGATTCGCAACTCGACATGTTTGCCAAGGCATCGCCTACGATAGCCAAGGCGCGCAGTCCATCGCGCCGGCCGCCGTCGCGGCCGGTCGGCTCTTCCCAAGAAGATATGGCGCGGAGGCTGGAAGAGAGCGGCAACTACCGCATCTTGAGAAAACTGGCCGCCCGGCCGGTCGCGTCAGTCAGACAGCCGGGGTTTTCGCGGCTCGGCGTCATTCTCGATACGGAGACCACAGGTCTCAACCACCGCAGCGACGAGATCATCGAAATCGGCGCCGTCGCCTTTACCTTTGACGATGATGGCGCGATCGGCGATATCGTCGGCATTTACGGCGGCCTGCAACAGCCGTCCCGGCCGATCCCGCCGGAGATCACCCGGCTGACGGGTATCACCGATGCGATGGTCGAAGGACAGCTCATCGATATCCAATCGCTGCGCAGTCTGATCGAACCGGCGGATCTGATCATTGCTCACAATGCCGGTTTCGACCGGCCGTTCTGCGAGGCCTTTTCCAAGATTTTCAGCGGCAAAGCCTGGGCATGCTCCGTTTCGGAGGTCGATTGGAGCGCCCGCGGCTTCGAGGGTACGAAACTCGGCTACCTCGTCGGTCAGGCCGGATATTTTCACGAAGGCCATCGCGCCGTGGACGACTGCCACGCGCTCCTGGAAATCCTCGATCGAGAGCAGCGCGACGGTGAAAGCCCGTTCACCGAGCTTTACCGCGCCAGCCAGCGCTCGCGCATCCGTATCTTTGCCGAACACAGCCCGTTCGAGATGAAGGATCATCTGAAGGCGAGGGGTTATCGCTGGTCGGACGGCAGCGACGGCCGCCTGAAGTCCTGGTGGATCGAAGTCGGCGAGGAGGATCTCGACGACGAACTCTCCTATCTGCGATCGGATATTTACCGATGGGCCGAGGCGGAGCCGCCGGTCGTGCGGCTGACGGCCTTCGATCGTTTCAAATCCTGATTGGCTACTAGATACGGCGACCCATGCAAGCGCCGCATAGGTGCAGTGATGCATTGGCGCTGCAATAATCAGATGTCCCATACTATATACATCTCATCGAAGCGAACGAAGCGCCAAGGACTGGCAGCTAAGCTTCGAAAGCCCACGAAAGGGGATCATCATGAACGTAGCACGCTCTTTCAATAACTGGCGCAAGTACCGTCAGACGGTCGCTGAACTGGGTCGTATGTCCGCACGCGAACTGGACGACCTCGGCATCGGCCGCAGCGAAATCCGCAACGTCGCCCGCGCAGCCATCGCCCGCTAACGGCAGCTTAGACCAAGCATCTTCGAGACTTGCCCAGCGCCTGCTTCCTCCCGAGCGGGCGCTCTGCTTTTGTGCTTCCGGCAAGTGGGTCAAGGGTGATTGAGCCTTCCGCTTTTCGCATAACGCATAGCTGCCCTGCAAAGAAATGCCTATCAACTGAGCAATAAATAAGTATGATTATTTCTATCGAAGCGATGCACCTCCTCCCGCGTCCCTTCGATGTACAGGCGCCCCATCCTCCTCCCAGGGTCGTCTGTGGAATGGCAGCACTCCTCCTCCCAGCTGTCGTTCGGTTTTTTTCGAAAGCCTGCCGCACCTCCTCCCGCGGCAGGCTTTTTCGTTTTGGCCCCAGAAAATGCCGGACCGCGCCGAAGCGTCCGCTTGCGATCATCGCTTGGGTGATGGCGTCATCATCTCCGGAAATCTCCTATCTATTCCCGAATTCGCTTCGTGCCCTTGCGGCCTGACGTCTCCTCAAGCGCGCACGGACAAACATGTTGACTCCAAACTTGTCGTACAACTATGTAACCGAATGGATACCGCCGCAGCGGAACAGGCCAGCAAGACCGGCTCCACAATAGCGACGACCCGTAGCGACAATGAAGCGGAAGGAAAATTGACATGCAGATCGACGTGAGGCACGCCTCCCATCCCGAGGCGGTGCGTGATTTCGACACGGAGACGCTGCGGCGTCATTTTCTGGTGGAAACAGTCTTCGCGAGCGGCGAGATCCGGCTCACCTATTCCCATTACGACCGGATGGTCATCGGCGGCGCGACGCCGCTCGGCCCGGGGCTGACGCTGACCGCGCCGACGGCGATCGGACAGGAAACCTTCCTTGCCGAGCGTGAACTCGGCGCCCTGAACATCGGCGGCGCCGGCCGCATCATTGTCGACGGCACGCGCTACGATCTTGCCAAATATGATTGCCTCTATGCCGGCAAGGGTGCCAAGGACATCCGGTTCGAGAGCGCGGATGCCGCCAATCCGGCAAAGTTCTATCTGGTCTCGACGCCGGCGCATCAAGCGCACCCGACCGTGTTGCTTACCCGCGAAAAGGCCCGTCACCTGACGCCGGGCGAAGCCGCGACGGCCAACAAGCGGTCGATCTACCAGTTCATCCATCCGGACGTCTGCCAGTCCTGCCAACTCACGCTCGGCTTCACCATGATCGAGCCGGGCAGCGTCTGGAACACGATGCCTGCCCATACGCATGACCGCCGCATGGAAGCCTATCTCTATTTCGATCTCGAAGCCGAGCAGCGCGTCTTCCACTTCATGGGCGAGCCGCAGCAGACCCGACATATGCTTGTCGCCAACGAGCAGGCGGTCATTTCGCCGCCCTGGTCGATCCATTCGGGCGCCGGCACCAAGAATTACAGCTTCATCTGGGCGATGGCCGGCGACAATAAGAGCTTCACCGACATGGACCATATCGCCATCGCGGATCTGAGGTGAGCACCGTGGCAAATCCCTTCGACCTTTCCGGCCGGACTGCCGTCGTCACCGGCGCCAATACCGGTATCGGCCAGGCGATCGCGGCCGCACTGGCTGAGGCCGGTGCATCGATCGTCGCAGTCGGCCGTTCCTCGATGGATGAAACCGAGGCACTGGTGAAGGAGGCGGGAAGCCGCTTTCATGTCGTCAAGGCCGATCTCGCCAGCATCGAACCGGTCAAGGGGATCGTCACTGAGACCATCCAGACCTTCGGCGGCCTCGACATCCTCGTCAACAATGCCGGCATCATCCGCCGCGCTGATGCGCTCGACTTCACCGAGGAAGACTGGGACGCGGTGATCGACGTCAATCTGAAGACCGCCTTCTTCCTGTCGCAGGCGGCCGGCCGCCATATGGTCGACAAGGGCAGGGGCAAGATCATCAACATCGCCTCGCTGCTCTCCTTCCAGGGCGGCATCCGCATTCCGTCTTATACCGCCTCGAAAAGTGGCCTCGCCGGACTGACCAAGCTGCTGGCCTGCGAATGGGCCGGCAAGGGCGTCAACGTCAACGCCATCGCCCCCGGCTATTTCGTCACCAACAACACGACGGCGCTGCGTGAGGATCCGGACCGCAACGCCGCCATCCTCGCCCGCATTCCAGCTGGCCGCTGGGGAACGCCGTCCGAACTCGGCGGTGCCGCCGTCTTCCTGGCATCGTCGGCGTCCGACTACGTGCACGGAACGGTGCTGCCCGTCGATGGCGGCTGGCTGGCGCGGTAATCGGTTTCGGCGCAGCCGCCCCGACACCAGGATCGAAACAGGATGACGGACAAGGACAACGCGGTCTTCAACACCTTTCAGCAGGCGCCGAACCTGCGCAGCAACCTTGCCGATATGTTGACGGCGCGAATCGAGTCCGGCGACCTGAAGCCCGGCCAGCGCCTGCCGACCGAACAGGCGATCATGACGGCGACCGGCGTCAGCCGGACGATCGTTCGCGAAGCGCTCGCCACGCTGCGTGCGAAGGGGCTGATCACCACGCGGCAGGGCCTTGGGGCTTTCGTCTCGAACGATCCGACGCCCAGATCCTTCTCCATCATTCCCAATGACCTGCAGTCGATCGACGAGGTTCTGCGCGTGCTGGAGCTGCGCATGGGAGTCGAATGCGAAGCCGCCGGTCTTGCCGCGCTGCGGCGCACACAGGAGGATATCGACCGTATGCAGGACCGTCTCGATGACCTCGACAAGGCGCTCGAGGAGGGCGGATATGGCGCGCAAGAGGATTACGCCTTCCACAGATCCATTCTGGTCGCGACACAAAACTCCTATTACGGCCGCCTCTTCGACACGTTCGGCAACATCATGGTGCCGCGGCAATGGGCGCGCCTGGACAAGATGACGGCGGCCGAGCGCAAGCGCCATGCGGCGCGCATGCGCCGGGAGCACCATGCCATATTCACGGCGATCCGCGACGGGGAAGAAGCCGCTGCCCGCCGCGCCATCCGAACCCACCTGTCGAAAAGCGCCGCGCGCTTCGAAGAGCTGCGCGACGCCACTGCATAGACAGCGCCTCGTCCTGAACTGTTACGCCTCAGATTTCGGCGTCATCAGCCGCCGCCAGGCGGCGTGATCCGTTTGCAGATCGGCAGAGGCGTGGATCGCGGGCAGGAGCGGTTTGCGTTTGCGCCGGCCGAAGCGCCGTTTGAAGCCCAGGATATTTTCGACAAAGCTCCTGGTGTAGAGCCCGGGGCCGCTTGAATAGATGCGCCATCCGCCGTCGACCGCGATCTCTCCCGCCTTGACGCACTCCCATTCGGCCGCTGCCTGATAACGATCATGGAAAGCCGCGTCGCTGCTGCTGAAATAGGTGTTGCGCTGGCGCAGCGATGCATGCGGCAGCGCCGTGGTGACCGAAATCGGATTGACGACGGCGATCGCCTTCCAGAGCTCTTCCGCCTCGGCTTCCAGTGCCAGCGTTTCGCAGTAGCGCAGATGCGCATGCACATACATCAGCCCGATCTCGCGGCCGAAGAAGGAAGAGGATTCGGCCCGCCGAAACAGCGTCTCCGGCCCGCCGGCATAGGTCGCCGGTTTTTCCATCAGCCGCACGCCGTCGGGGAAGAGCAGATGTTCTTCTATCAGCTTCATATGATCGCGTCGCTGAACCGGCGTGAAGAGGCCACCGAGCATCGCCTGCGTCATCGAGATCAGCGAGAAATGCAGGCCGGTGCGCCGGTCGCTCGGATGCAGCAGCAACTCGACGCCGTCATGGCTTGGATCGAAGATGCCGTAGCCGGCAACGATGCCGTCACGCACGAGATGGCGGTTGAAATCCCGGCGCATCGCCGTTGCGATCCTCCTCAAGCCCTTGGCCTTGTCGCCGTGCCCGAGGCGGCGCAGGATCGCCGAATAACGGACGATCTGCTCGTAGAGCAGGGCAACGGTCCAGCTGCTGACCATCCAGTCGCGCAGATGCGGATCGGCCGGCTGCAGCGAGTCGTTCCAGTCTCCCTCGCCATAACGGATCAGGTGTGTTCCCGGGATGAAAGTTTCGCGAACGGTATCAAGCAGCTTCTCGACATGGATCGCAATGGTGTCGAGCTTCGGCGCCCGGGCCATCGTCTTTTCGTCACGCCAGGAGACCTTCTCGTCGAGGATGGCGAGATCGCCGGTCGCTTCGATATAGTCGCAGAGCGCCTTCAGCGGCCAGACGACGATGTCGCCGTGACTATCGCCCGCCCGGATGTTGGCATAGGGCTCCAGCATGAACCATTGCGGCCAGTCGCCTTTTTCCATGTATTGTTCGCTGAAGACGGTCTTCAGCACCTCCTTGGCTTCGCGATCATGCTCATAGGCGAGCAGGAATTCGATGGGGCCTTGGCATGCGTCGCGTGTGCCCCAGGCCGCACCCGTATATTGCTCGAGGCCGTGTGGTACGCTCAGATGCACGATCGCGTCATGCGCGAGCCACGGCAGCAGGGTCGTCTGCGCGACGAGGTCGGGTGAGGTGTTGGCGATCGTCAGGCCGCGCACGGTGTTCCGCCAGAATTTTGATGCCGGTGCAAGCATGGCTTCATCGGTGACGCCGGCCTCATAACGTTGCGCCAGTCGCTCGGCTTCCGCCGCATCGGTCATCGAGCCGACGACGGCGAAGCAGATCGCCTGCGTCGGCCTGGATCTAAGCGCCACGAAGGGGCCGTTGCGCGCAATCCCATCATTGTAGAGCAATTCGTCGCCGCCGATCTCATCGATGGCATCGGGCGTCGAGGTCACCAGCCAATAACCGGCATCGGGATAACGCTCGCCCCAGAGCCAGGCCGGGTCCGGCCGGAAAAGGATGCGTTTGCCCGACGTGTCGAATTCGATCTTCCCGCCCGCATCATATTCGCGCTCGCCAAGCACGACGTGGCCGAACACCAGGAAGCGACACGGTTTGCCCTCGACGGTGACGGTCCACTGCATCGCCGCATCCTCGCCGGAGGCGATTGCCGACACGATGATCGTGCGTTTGGAGCAACGATAGATCCAGCGGCAATCGCTGAGCCCCATTTCGAAAGCCGACGGCACCGCCAGAAGCTGCCAGCCGGCGCCGACATCCGCCATGATGCGCAGCCCGCTGGCGCGGGTCAAATTGTAGGGGTCGCGGGAGACGGAAAAGAGCTTATGAAAAGACGTATTGCCGATCGTCAGCTGGGCCGCGAAAATGCCCTGCATCCAGCAGGTCGAAGCAAGCGTCGCATCGTCGAGCAGCATATTCTTACCGCTTCTGACGATCGCGCCGTGACGGCGCGCCACAATCAGCTCCTTGTCGCGCAGGACCACATGACGGTTCAGAACGCCGTCGGAGACGAAAAACGAAAGAAGCTTTCCGTCGACGCGCTCTTCCAGGCTCCGCTCCGGATAGAGCTTGCCGATCGCCTTTTTGTCCAGCGCCTCGGCCTTCAGCAAAGCAGCATCCTGGAGAAGGCTGCGGACCGGCGCGACCTCCTCGATATCGGCGGCCGCACTGTCTGTCGCCGCGAGCTCGTCAAGCCGTGAAAGGTCAGCATCGCTCGACGCCTCGGGATGATCGGCGGCAAACACGGCAAAGAAGGTCGCGGTCGCCCCCTTTGCCGAAGCGGAGCACGGTTTCGACTGAATAGCGGGGCACGCCGTCTCCTGCTGGCGCCGTTTGCTCGGCAGGCTGGTGCCGAAAGGCCCGACCAGCCGGTCGTCGAGGCGGTCGCTCGCCTGCACCATCTGGATCGCATCGGTGGCATAGGCAGCCGCCCCATCGACACAGCCCTGCACGAGCCAGGGGTTGCGGGCGCCCGACTGCTTGAGATTTTGCCGGTTCATCACGACAGGGCCGAAAGTCTCGTGACCGGCGATATGATGATCAACATATTGCGAGGCATAGGCTTCGCTGTTCATCAGGAAGCCGCGATCGCCGAGACCAACGTCCTGGATCAGCACCAGATCGACCGGTAGCGTCCCATCCTTCAGATGCCGGATGGAGGCACGCCAGAACCAGGCCGTTTCGGAGGGATGAAGCTCGAGGCGGACGGTGTAGCCGATATCGCCCGTTTTGCCGCTCCAGGAGAGGCTCGTCGCATCGTGCCCGAAGCTGCCAACAGCGCGTGGCCCGACAAGCTCCACCACCTCGGGCGCGGCCCCGCCGATGCGCAGATAAAGGCGACCGACGCCGCCGGCGAGCGGCGAGCCCTGGATCTGGTTGATCTGCACCGATCCCTTGTCGTCGTTATATTCGATGGCAAAAAGGGTGCCGTTCGGCAGGGCCGATATCGACAGGCCGGAACCGTTGCTGATCGTGAAGAGGCTAAGCTCATCGCGTCGGGGCATTTGAAAACTGCGGTCAAGGTCCGTGGCCATTGAGATCTCGTCGATTGGCTTCAGAAGGGAACTGGAGGATGACGCAAATGGTTGAGAGAAATCTTACTACTATCGTCGGATCTCGATTAGGTCCTTGAAAGACGGGCCAGCCGATATCACTTGATGTTTCAATTCGAAAGTTGCACCGAGAGGTCATTGCCAAGGCGTCAAGGGAACTGAGCTCGCCGGTGACGATGATGCCGTCAGATTGCTCATGGCGCCACACGGCGGGAACGGAGTTCCCTAACATTTAAGTTCAAGGCAAACTGGGACGGAAAGCGCTGATTCCGTCCGTGCATGCTTCTCGACGCAACTCGCAGCTCCCATTCAACGAGGTGACTATTGACGCAGTTCTTCGAAACCACTCAAGGGATCATGGCAATGGGAGCGTTCATCGGCGCTGGCGGGTTCGCCGCTGGCTCCTTGCTTCCCATCGTCATTCGACTTGCGAAGTCTGGGATCAACCGGCGCCCGAAAGCCGAGGTTAGAAACCTAGCGATGCTGACGGTGCTGGCCCTGGACGATTTTGTCGGAGCCAGCTATGCGGCCGTTCACGACATGCCCGAATTCAATCCTATGGATGAAGGCGAATTCGCGTTTCACGTTCGCGATCCAACCCTTGCACTTCCGCAGGACGCAAACTGGGGGCTTTTTAGTGCCGAGCTTTCAGAAGAAATTTTGTGGTTGTCGAACCGGGTGAAGACCCTTTCTTATGCGTTGGATAGTCTCGACCTTTCCAGGCCTGGATACGATGGCTTCTTCGAGCGACGCCAAGAAGGTTATGCTGGTCTGGCGGCTGAAGCGATGGACATTATTGAGCGTATGCTTGCAGAGTTTGACCTCACCCTGCCTGCCAAGCCAGAATATTATCGCCGGCGGGAAGGTCTCGTTTCAGCTATCCAAAAGGCTGGAGAAAACAACTCGCGGCACCCAAAGGCTCGCACTCTCGCGCACCCGAGTGGGTCAAATGTGCTGCAACTGTTCCCAAAGGCGAACGACGACGCCGAGTAAAATCGAGCGAAACCTCTGACACGGACTACTTTCGGCTGGATGATCCGCCGTTGCATAGCTGCATTGCACAAAAAATGTTTTCCAACTGGTCAAAAAAGGAGCATGGTGTTGACAGCTGATGCAACACGACGGCTTTCCTCCCAGTTCCGTCGTTTCAGCTGTTCCCCTCTGGAGGTTTACACCTTCACAATTAATGGGCCACGGTTCTCCGTCGGCCCTCTTTTTTTGTCTGCGGACTGCCATCCGATGAAAATGTCGATTGCGGACCAATACTGGTCAGCGAATTCGAGCTGAAATCTTAAATGGGCCATGTGATAGCTTGAGGGTGTCGACAATCGTCGGCAAGCCTGTCGCATCGTATCCGAGTGATATCTGGACTTTTACGGCACGGGGCCGAATAGACAAATATGTTGATTGAGAGCAGTGGGATCCTAGTAAAACCTGTAGCTCATAAAACTCGCATCCGGGTCGTTGACCTCGAAACAGCCGGGAATGGCCCGAATGATGTTTGCGAGATCGGATGGCAGGACGTCGTGCTTAGCCATGACGGGGGATGGCGGGTTGATGATGAGCGCGGATCATTGCTTATAAATCCAGGGCGACCGATCTCTCCTGAGACGATGGCAATACATCACATCCTCGACGCGGAGGTCGCGACAGCACCTTTTTGGAAAGAAATCGCCTCCAGCGTCTTACAACCGGAAGGTGGAGTGATGGCACTGGCTGCACATAGGGCAAGTTTCGAGCAGCGCTACTGCACCCCCAGATTTGCCGGCGGAGCGGCCTGGATATGTACGTGGAAATGCGCGCTTCGGCTGTGGCCTGAACTGCCGAGGTTCTCCAACCAGATGCTCCGGTATCTGCGTATGCCCGAGGGACTGGTGCACGCGATTGGCCTTCCCGCCCACCGCGCAATGCCCGATGCGTACGTAACCGCACACCATTTGCGGGACATGTTGAATGAATCCACCTTCGAGCAACTGGTGAAATGGAGCAGCGAGCCGGGCCTCTTGCCACGAGTACCTTCAGGCCCCGCGCGTGGCAAAAGCTGGGATCGGCTGGATATTGCCGCATTGCAGGCGTTCGCCTGCGATCGGGATGCCGACGTCCGCTTCAGCGCGGAAACGGAACTTCGCCGCCGTGGCGACGCGGACGTAAAAGTGGCTGACGAAGCCGAGCAGGGAACATTGCTTTAGGAGTTCTTCGGCTCCGGCAGGGGAAGAGACACAGCAGTGAGGGTTTGATGGCAGAACGAATGTCTGAACGCGCCAAGGGTGACATCGACGCGATTTTGGAACGGCTCTATCGGGTTTCCCCGGAGCTGGATAGAATTGCCACCGATTGCGAGAAGGCTTTGCGGCTCAATGCTGAAGCAAGAGGCGATTACATTTCGCCACGAACCATGCAGGCGTTTGCCGAAATGCGCGATGCCGTAAGCGCGCTGTACCGCTCGGCGCAGAATGCGATGAAGGAAGCCGATAGGTTCTTTAAGCCGAAGTCATAGGCCTGCCGCATCAACCCGTCAGGCCCATGGCAGTCGCATCGCCAATGTTCGTTTGTGCATGAGCGAGATTTGCTGGCATCGCAGGAACGGCGCGATTGCCGCAAAAAGCAGTCCAAAACCTCTCACACACTTTCCTCCCAACCTTGGCAGCGGCCTCTCAGGCTTCGGCCTTAAGCTTCAGATCAGATGTACGAACGGATCACCTTGCAGAGTGTCATAAAACGCCAGGTAAAGCTGGCAAATGGGCATCGCGGCTTGCGGTTGTGATCTTTTGGGCTGAATGCGCTATGAGCGGACCACGGCAGCCGGGTATGGAAAACAAATGACCACAATCACAATCGACGATGCACTCAACCACGCGGGGGCAGGACGATATCAGCAACGGCTGATGGCCATCTTCGGCCTGGTCTGGCAGCTGACGCCATGCAGGTCATCGCAGTGGGCTTCACAGCGGCTTCGATTGCCACGAGCTTCGAACTTACGGTGCCGCAGGCGCTTCAGACGGGCACGGTGTTTTTTCTTGGCATGTTTCTGGGCGCAATGGGATTTGGCAGGCTTGCCGATCGGATCGGCCGCCGCGGCGTTCTGATCGCGACTGTCTCCTGTGATGCGGTCTTTGGCACCCTGTCGATATTCGCGCCAGACTTCACCTTCCTCCTGTTCATGCGCTTCCTGACCGGAGCAGCGGTCGGCGGGACCTTGCCAGTGGACTATGCGATGATGGCCGAATTCCTGCCGGCGAAGAACCGAGGCAGGTGGCTGGTGCTGCTGGAGGGTTTCTGGGCCGTCGGAACCCTGGTTGTCGCACTTACAGCCTGGCTGCTCAGTCTATGGAACGTGGCAGAAGCCTGGCGGTTTATCTTCGCCGTAACAGCGGTTCCGGCGATTATCGGGGTCAGTCTGCGGTTCTTCGTGCCGGAATCACCGCTCTATCTTCTGCGCAATGGGAGGGGTGAAGAAGCAAAGGCGATCATCGACCGGATGGCCCTGGTGAATGGCCGCGATGCTCTGGGACAAGAGGTTAATATCGCGCCTGCGACACCGACCCGTGGTATCGGAATATTCTCCCGCGCTCTCCGGCGTCGAACCCTTCTGATCCTCACGGTTTGGTTTCTGGTGTCCATTTCTTACTATGGTGTCTTCACTTGGATGCCTCCGAAACTTGCCGGGGACGGCTTTGGGTTCGTTCGAGGCTACGGTTTTCTTGTGCTGATCGCGCTTGCCCAGATTCCCGGGTATGCGCTCGCTGCCTACGGCGTTGAAAAGTGGGGGCGGCGTCCAACGCTTGTGGCATTTTGCATCCTTTCCGCGATCGGATCCATTTTGTTTGTCATCGGCTCATCCGCACTCTTGGTAGCGTCGTCACTGCTGATCATGAGCTTCGCGCTACTTGGTACGTGGGGTGCACTCTACGCCTATACGCCAGAGCTTTATCCTACTGCGTCCAGGGCAACCGGAATGGGTGCCGCCGGTGCTATGGCTCGGCTTGGCGGACTGCTCGCGCCGTCGTTGATCGGTCTTTTTGTGACTGAAGATTTCGGCCTGGTCATCGGGATTTTCGCTGCTTTGCTGCTGTTGGCAGGTGCTGCAGCCTATTTCATCGATGCCGAGACGCGCAGTGCTAAGCTAGCCTAGAAGCCGTTTGACCGATGCGTTGCTTCCATCTCAGGATCGCGGAGGGTAGGGTTCTGACCTTGTCGCAGAATAAGCGTTTGTGGCGAAGACTGCCAGCTGGCGGCGCTATCGCAGTCTCGGCTCCAGGTTTTCCAACAACTTAGTTGACTCTCCTTAAAGCGGTTTCGTCAACCTTGGTTTCACGTCGACGTTGGCCGCCTGGCAAAGGGCACGGAGAGCAGGGCGCAGCCGGTCAGGACGGCAATTGCCATCCAGGCCTCGTTGATCGCCTGGACGCTTGCCGCGGTCTGGACCAGCGGATCAAGCATCGCGGTGGTATCCGCGTCGAAACCGCCACTGTGCCCCGATATGGTCTGAAGCGGTGCGCCGACGAATGTCGCAGCCTCGACGTCGCCGGCTTGAAGACGGGTCCAGAGGCCCTGTCCCAGCGGTTCCGAGCGCGTGTAGATGATGGTGTCGATGAGAGCGATGCCGATAGCGCCGCCGAGATTGCGCATCAGATTGAAAAGACCGCTCGCGTCGGGGATGCGGTCCGGCGGCAGAGTGCCGAGCGCCAGCCGCGTCGGCGGCAGCAGGCAGAACATGATAGCGACTCCGCGCACGACCTGCGGCCAGAACATCGCGTCATAATCCGAACGAGGATCCTGAAAAGCGCTCATTCCGACACCGATCGCAAACAGCGCGAAGCCGGCCGCCGACAGCAATCGCGCGTCCATCCGCTTCTCCAGCGCGACCGCGATCGGCGCCGTGATCAGCTGCGCAATGCCGGTCACCAGCATCGTCATGCCGATTTGGAGGGCGTCGTGTCCCCTGATGAAAGCGAGAAAGACCGGCATGAGATAGACCGAACCGAAGAGGCCGATGCCGAGCACGAAGCTCAGAACCGATCCGACGAGAAAGTTTCGATCGCCGAAATTGCCGAGATCGACGATCGGACGGTTTCTGCGGAGCGTTCGCCAGACGAAGGCAGCTCCGGATGCAAGACAGACGGCCAGCAGACTTAAGACATAGGCCGAGATCCAGCCGCTCGTCGGCGCCTCTTTCAGGCTGAGTTCCAGGGTGGTCAGTGCGGTTGCCATCAGCAGAAGCGACAGACCGTCGAGATGCCTGAGTTCGGACGGATCGGTCGCCTGCCTTGGCAAAGACCGTGCCGCCAGGATTGCCGAGGCAATGCCCGGAAGGATGTTGATCAGGAACAACCAGTGCCAGGAGTAGGTCTGCGTCAGCCACCCGCCGACGATCGGGCCGACGGTCGGGGCCAAAACCGCGAGAACGCCGGCGATCGTCGTCGCAAGCGCCTGCCGCTCGTTCGGGAAGAGAATGAACACGGCGGAAAACACCGAAGGGATCAGGGTTCCGCCGGAAAAGCCCTGAAGCACCCGCCAGGCGACCAACTCCCCGAAGCTGCCGCTCATCGCACAGCCGGCGGAGGCCGCGACGAACAGGCTGATGGCGCTAACGAACAGCCATCGCATCGTCAGCAACCGCGTCAAGAAGCCGGTGAGCGGGATCGCCACCACTTCGGCGATGAGATAGGCCGTCTGTATCCAGCTCATCTGATCCGGATCGATGCCCAGCGCCGACTGGATGGTCGGCAGCGAGGTCGCCACCACCTGGACGTCGAGGATCGCCATGAACATGCCGACGCACATCGCCATGAAGCCGAGCCAGACGATGGCGGGTGTTTCGTCAGAGCGGGCAGATTCAAGTCGTTCCGACATGCGATGATCCCGCGCGCTGCATTCTCCGCCCAGGGTGCGAAGACTAAGGCCGATCCTGTTTACGATCGAGACGGTCGACGGCATGCCGCAAACAAAGACGTGGAGCGGCAATTCCGCCGATGCCGACACCATAGTTCGGATGAGGACGGAAGCGATAGGGATCTGCCAACACAAATACGTCACCAACGCGACCGGGCCTGACCGGGAAGGCCAGGCTCGGTGTTTCATCAGCGAATGTGGTCCGGGCGTGCTATGCGCCCGGCTCACTTTGCGTCAGCCAGGACGATTAGCTGCGGAAGAGCGACAGGATATTCTGCGACGACGAATTCGCGATCGATAGCGACTGGATCGCAAGCTGCTGCTGTGTCTGCAAGGCAGACAGCCTGCTCGACTCCTCCTCCATGTCGGCATCGACCAGCCGTCCCACGCCCGACTCGATTGAATCGGACAGCGCACCGACGAAGTCTTCCTGCAATTCGATGCGTGTCGAGATCGAACCCAGCTGTGCAGCGGCGGAGGTCATCGCCGACAGCGCGTCTTCGACGGTCGAGAGCGCCGACTGGATCTGACCAGTGGTGAAGTCGGTAATGTCGAGCGAATAGACCGAACCGGTCGCGCCCGACGAGGTGCCGAGGATACCCGTGGAGGTTTCGATCGACCCGCCGCTCATGCCGAACAGCACATTGCCCGCCGAGCTGGTATCCAGGGCATAGTCCGTCACCTTGACGGAAACGGCGCCGGAGCCGTCACGAACAAAGGACGATACGACGCTTTTCGTGCCGTCCTCGCCCGCGACCCAGTTCTCGCCAGAGAACGACGCCGACTGGGCAATGCTCAGCAGCTGATTCTGAAGCTGCGTGATTTCTTCCTGGATCTTGGATTTGTCCACACCGTCTTCAGTCGCTGCCACAAGCTTGGATTTGATCTCGTCGACGACGTCGATCGCATTGTCCATTGCCGTATAGGCAGTATCGACCTTTGCCGCGCCGAGGCCAAGGGCATCGGACACAGCCGAAAGCGCCTTGTTGTCGGACCGCATCGTGGTGGCGATCGACCAATAGGCAGCGTTGTCGGATGCGCTGTCGACCCGATAGCCGGTAGAGACACTGTTCTGTGTCGTTTCGAGATTGGAATTGATGCTGCGCAGCGTCTGAAGGGCAGCCATCGCGGAATTGTTCGTATTGATGCTCGTCATTGGAAATTCGACCCGTTCATGAAGGTGGATGTGTTGCATCCCGGGTGAATCCGGGCCGTGGCGAGCAGCCTCATGCTTATCGACCCGTGTTCGGGAAGGTCAATTCGCCATCGTTGGGCCAATTATGGTACTTAAAAGTACCTTAATCGTTAACACGAAGGGACGCGTCGATATTTTTTGCAGAAATGTGAGGCGAAGGCTCGGCTGCGCGATTTGCCGGCCATTTTTTCGGTGAAGGTCATGCCCAGTCGAGCCGATCCGGAGGGCGCTACAGAAATTTCCAATCGGCAATTGACGTGTCGGCGGGAAACTGACTATCAATCTTAAATCAATTTGATTGACTTCAAAAAACGGGATCGCGGGATGAGGTTGAGCGAGGATGCACCCCGCCCCATCGGAGCCGGCTTTGCGGCAGCAACCGCTGCAACCAGGCTGGGCCTACGCGATCATCGGCAACGTCACGCGTTCGGCCTTCTACGAAAAGGCCGCCGGCGCGATGCCGATCCCCAATTCCGCTCCCGGTATTACGCCGGAATACTCCAGACCTGATTTTCAAAAGGCCTGATCTTCAAGAGGCCAGATCTTCAAGAGGCCCGATCTTCAAAAGGAAAGAGTGACCATGTCCACACCGCGACCGAAAACCCTGCGGCTTGAAACCCTTTGGAACCCGCCTGCGGACGGCAAGGAATTTTCCTACATCCTGCGCCTCAAGAACCTCGGCACCGAACCGCTTTCGAATTTCTCCCTCTGCGTCAGCGGCCCGGGTCGCGTCGACCCCGCCGGGCGCGTCGAAGGCGCCACGGTTTCGCAGCGGCTCTCGAATTTCACCGAATTCCAGCCGCCGGCCAATTTCGTTCTCGGCGCCGGCGAGACGTGGACGATCTCGGTCTACGCACTGAGCTGGCAGTTCCGTCACTGGACGGACGGAGCGACAAGCGGCTATCTCGCGCTTTCCGACGGCAGCACGATCGTGCTCACCATCGAGCCGACGCGATCTTCGGTCAGCAACGCGCCCTTGAAGCGTGGCGCCGAGATCTATCCGGTTCCCGTCAATGCGCCCGTTCAGGTATCGATCATCCCCTGGCCGAACCATGTGGCGGTCACTTCCCGTCGGCCCTTGCCGGCCGGCTTTGCGCCGCAGGCGCAGAGCGCTGAAGGGGAGGCGGCATCAAGAAGTTTCGCAGCGCTGGTCGAACATCTCTTCGCCGTCGAAGGCATCGTGCGGAGCGAGGCGGAAGGCGCGGTACCGGTTGCCCTGAAGGATGCCGCCGGCTTCGGGCCAGAGGCCTATCGGCTGAGCTTCGAGGGTGAGACGATTACGATCAAGGCAAGCAGCCAGACTGGCTTCCTCTACGGCCTCGTCACACTCGGCCAGATCTGGCGCGGTGCAAGGCTGCATCCCGGGGCCTTCCAGTTTCCGGCATCCGGCGAGATCATCGATGAGCCGTCGATGGGTTGGCGCGGCCTGCATCTCGACGTCGCCCGCCAGTTCTATGGCGCGGCCGAGGTCAAGAAGCTGATGGCGGTGCTTGCCTGGAACAAGCTCAACCGCTTTCACTGGCACCTTTCCGACGACGAGGCCTGGCGCGTCGAGATAGGCGCCTATCCCGCCCTGACCGAAATCGGCGCCTGGCGCGGCCACGGTATGGCCGTTCCGCCGCTGCTCGGTTCGAGCCCGGCCCGGACCGGCGGTTATTACACCAAGGCTGCCATCCGCGACATCGTCGCCCATGCCAAGAGCTTCGGCGTCGAGATCGTGCCGGAGATCGATGTCCCGGGCCATTGCTACGCCATGCTGCAGGCGATACCGGAGCTGCGCGATCCTGCGGAGGTCGGCAGCTATTATTCGGTTCAGGGCTTTCCCGACAATTGCATCAATCCGGCCCGCGAGAAGACCTATGAGATCATCGAGACGATCCTTTCGGAACTCATCGAGCTCTTTCCGTTCAAGATCATCCATCTCGGCGCCGACGAAGTACCGCTCGGCGCGTGGTCCGGCTCGCCGGAAGCGCTCGAGCGCCTGCGCAGCGTGGCGGGCGACGAGGTTGCCGATGCGCATGCCAAGCGCCTGAACGTCGTGACCAATACCCACGGTGCAGACGATATCCACGGCTCGGGTGCCGCCATCCTGCAGGCGGAGTTCCTGAACCGCGTCCAGCGCTTCCTGGCGAGCAAGGGCTGCATCACCGGCGGCTGGGAAGAGGCGGCCCATGGCGATGTCATCGACAAGGCAAAAAGCTATCTCTGCAGCTGGCGCAATGTCGAGATCTCGGCCGAACTTGCCGAGCGTGGCTACGAAATCGTCGTCTGCCCCGGACAGGTCTACTACCTCGACATGGCGCTCAGGCCTGACTGGGATGAGCCTGGCGCCAGCTGGGCAGGCACCTCCGACGCGGAGAAGCTCTACAATTTCGACCCCATCGGTGGCTGGACGGCGAGCCAGAAACAGAAACTCCTCGGCATCCAGGCCTGCATCTGGTCCGAGCCGATGACGGATCGTGCGGTTTTCGACCGCCTCGTCTTCCCGCGCCTTTCCGCGCTTGCCGAAACGGGCTGGACGAAGCCTTCGTCCAAGTCGTGGGAGCGTTTCAGGGCGCTCGCAGGACTGATGCCGCTGCTCTACGGGCTGCAGCAGTCGTAGCGCCCGGATTGGGCCACGGGTTTTGATTTGAGGATTACCCTTGCCATCGCCGGAGACGGTGATGGCGGGGGATACTGACATCGCTTTCAAAGGGCGTTATCAGGTGCCGCTTCATCTGCCGCGGGCAGCTCGCATTCGGGTGCGGCGATACGAATAGGACGTGTTCCAATCGGCGCGCCGGTCTCGCGGTCGATGGTGACAGGATCAATCTCCGTACCGGTCTCAGCGTCGAAGAAGCGGGTGACCGCACCGCCGCCGCGGTGCTTGCGGCCCCAGGCGCCGATTGCAAACAGCACCGGCAGAAAGTCGCGGCCAGCTTCCGTCAACACATATTCGTCGCGCGGCGGACGCTCTGAATAGCGACGCTTTTCCAGCAATCCTTCCTCGGTCAGCGATGACAGCCGCCCCGTCAGCATTGTCGGGACGATGCCGAGGCTTTTCCGAAATTCATCGAAGCGGGTCAGCCCCGCATGGGCGTCGCGCATGATCAGCATGCTCCACGCATCGCCGACGAGCGCCAGGCTGCGGGCGATCAGGCAGGGCTGTTCGGAAAGATTCTTCATGTCGATATCTTTTTAGTAGTGACTCGCTATCGATTTGATAGTAACAGAATGCGCATCGATGTTCCACGACAAAAACGAAGGCAGACGTCAATGAGCAAGAGAGAACGCGGTATTGCCCTGGTCACCGGGGCTTCCTCCGGCATCGGGCTGGTGACGGCGAAGGCGCTGCGGCGCGACGGTTACCGGGTGTTCGGCACCAGCCGAAAGCCGATGGCCGACACTGCCGATGGGATCACCATGCTGGTCTGCGACGTCATCGACGATCAATCCGTGCAGGGCGTCGTCGACGCGGTGCTGAAACGCACGGGACGGATCGATCTTCTCGTCAACAATGCCGGGATCGGCCTGCTCGGCGGCGCCGAGGAATCGACGACGGCGCAGGCCAAAGCCGTGTTCGACGTTAACGTCTTCGGCACGATGCGCATGACCAATGCAGTGTTGCCGGTGATGCGGCGGCAGCGGAGCGGCCGGATCGTCAACCTGAGCTCGATCCTCGGGCTGATCCCGGCGCCCTTCAACGCGCTCTACGCAGCGACCAAACACGCGATCGAAGGGTATTCGGAATCCCTCGATCATGAAGTGCGCACACAGGGCATCCGCGTCGTGCTCGTCGAACCAGGCGTCACCCGCACCTCCTTCGAGGAAAACATCACGCGCCCCGACCGACCGCTTGCCGTCTATGATGCGGTGCGCGCCGACGCGGAGAAGCTGATGCGCGAGATCGTCTCAAAAGGCGACGCGCCCGAGGTGGTCGCCGCAACCGTCATCCGGGCTGCGAATGCGGCCTCGCCCAAGCGACGCTACACAGCGGGGAAGGCCGCAGGACAGGTGCGTTTCATCCGCCGCTTTCTGCCCGAGTCCTTCGTCGACAAGAGCCTCCGGAAATTCAACAAACTTCCCGATTGATCCTGCCTGCCGCATTGTCGGCTCATCGCAACACGAAAGTTCGCCCTCATGAAAGCATTCCTGATCGATCGCTACAAGAAGGGCGGCGCCCTCAGGCTCGGCCAGAGCCCTGAACCGCAGCTGCGCGAGAATGACGTCATGGTCGAGATCCATGCCGCTGGCGTGAACCCGCTGGATGCCAAGATCCGGGACGGAGAGTTCAAGCTGATTTTGCCTTACCGGCTTCCCTTGGTGCTCGGCAATGATGTCGCTGGTGTCGTGGTCCGGGTGGGCGCCAATGTCCGGCAATTCAAACCCGGTGACGAGGTCTATGCGCGTCCTGACCAGGATCGCATCGGCACCTTCGCCGAGTATATCGCCATCGACGCTGCCGATGTTGCGCTGAAGCCCGCCAATCTCACCATGGAAGAGGCCGCATCCATTCCGCTTGTGGCGCTGACCGCATGGCAGGCGCTGGTCGAGCGCGCCAAGCTGCAGAAGGGGCAGAGGGTGCTGATCCATGCGGGCTCCGGCGGCGTCGGCACCATCGCGATCCAGCTTGCCAAACATCTCGGCGCCCACGTGGCGACAACGGCAAGCACGGCAAATATCGATCTGGTGAAAAGCCTCGGCGCCGACGCGGTGGTCGATTACAAGAAGGACGATTTCGAAAAGGTTCTGAAGGGTTATGACGTCGTGCTGAACAGCCTCGGCAAGGAGACGCTGGAGAAATCGCTCGCCGTCCTGAAGCCGGGCGGCAAACTGATCTCGATATCAGGTCCGCCCGATCCCGATTTCGCCAGGGAAAACGGTTTCGGCTGGCTGATGCAACAGGTCATGCGCTTCTTGAGCTTCGGCATCAGGCGGAAATCGAAACGCCGGGGGATCAGCTATTCCTTCCTCTTCATGACGGCAAACGGCGCGCAACTCGGCAAGATCACCGCGCTTATCGAGGCGGGCGCCATCCGCCCCGTCATCGACCGGGCCTTCCCGTTCGAGAAGACCAACGAGGCGCTGGACTATTTGGAAAAGGGACGCGTCAAGGGCAAGGTCGTCATCGCGGTGAAGTGAGGTCTGGAAGACCGAAGAGCCCTCGGTTGAGAGCAATTCCAGCAAAAGTGTGCAGCGGTTTTGCGTTCGGAATTGCGTGAAAACAAAGAGATAGAGCATTTTCGTGATTCGAAGAAAAACGGAAATGCTCTAGCCGAGCGGCTTTTGCAGAACGTCGATGCGCGGATTGGTTTCGGAAAAGACAAGTGCGGTCGAACGAAGGGGCTTCACTGTCGTTGCCGGTAGGCAGAGGGCGTGATGCCTGTACCCAACTTGAATGCCCGCGTCATGTGGCTCTGGCTGCTGAAGCCGCAGGCCGAAGCGATCTGCGCGATTGGGTCCATGCCTGATAACATCGATTTGGCGCGCTCGACGCGCCGGTGGGCCACCCAGCCATGCGGGGACACGCCGTAGCTTGCCCGGAACATCCGCTGAAAATGAAACGCGCTAAGCTGCCCGATCGCCGCCAGATCCTGCAAGCGGATTGTCCCACCGAGATGGGCCTCGATATACTCCAGACTCCGGCGCCGCACATGAGGAGCGAGCCCGCCGCTGATCGCGCAGGGACGCATTCCTCCAAAACGCGGATCGACGAAAAAATCGTTGATCGCCTGCGTCATCGCTTCTTCAGCCAGCAGATGACCGCCCGCCAACATCGCTTTCGTCATCCGCCGAAGCGTGTGTGCCAGGGCGGGTGCATCTGCGAAGGTCACTTCGGGAAGAGCCATGAGCCGAGCATCGCGGTCAAACGTCTCGGCAAACATCCGGCGCATCTGATCGTCGGGAACATACAGATGGACGAATTCGAAGAAGTCGGTGATTTCCCATTCGGACGAGTGCCCCTGTGGCATGATGCACAGGACTCCGGGACGGCCGCACGCGGCGGAGATGCCATCCAGACGACGCGTTCCGGCGCCACCTCTGAGATAGAGGCTGAACGTATGACCGTTCGGCCGCTCATAGCTCATCCTGTCGTGTGCATTGCTCCAGATGGCAGCTGATCGCCCGAAACCCAAATCGATGGATTGCGACATCCGCGCATGGGGAGATGCCGACAAAAACCTGAAAACCGAAAGGCGGCTATCTTTCACCAATTCTTCCCCATGCCCGGCCACGCCTTGCGAACAATACTGGTGGACGACCCGCATGGCGAGCAGGAAGTCCGGGGAAATCGATTTAACAGCAAGAATCTGCAAGAGAGCTGCGCGCGGTTTGCCTATTGGTCGGGAAAACGAGGATCACTCCATGGCAAATGCCGCTCTCTTCATCGCGACCGTCCTCATATGGGGGACGACCTGGATCGCCATTGCGATGCAGGTCGGCCCCGTGCCGGTCCTGGTCTCTGTCTTTTACAGATTTGCGGTCGCAGCCGTGATCCTCGTCGCCATCCTGGCTGTCATGCGGCAGCTCAAGCTCCCTGCCTTGCGCGATCAACCTTTCATCCTTGCGCAAGCGCTCTGCCTGTTCAGCCTCAATTTCATCTGTTTCTACTACGCTGCCGCCTCTATCCCATCCGGGCTAATCTCCGTGATCTTCTCGCTCGCAACGATCTACAATGCCATCAATGCGCGCCTCTTCTTCGGCGACCGCATTACAGGCCGCACGCTTCTCGCAGCAGCACTCGGAGCAACCGGCCTCCTCCTCCTTTTCGGACAGGACGTTATCGTCGATTTCGATATGGGCACGCTGAAAGGGATCGGGCTCGCAGCGCTCGGCACGCTGTTCTTCTCGCTGGGCAATATGGCATCGCGTCGAAACAGCGCGGTCGGAATCTCACCGCTGACCGCCAATGCCTGGGGCATGACCTATGGCGCGATCATCCTCCTCTTCCTGATTGCCGTGACGCAAACGCCGATCGTGGCACCGCCCAACATCAGCTATCTTGCAGCCCTGCTCTATCTCGCGGCAATCGGATCGGTGATCGGCTTCACCACCTACCTCATGTTGGTGTCCCGCATCGGCTCCTCACGCGCTGCCTATGCCACCGTCCTGTTCCCGATCGTCGCCCTGTCGTTGTCGACGGTCTTCGAGGGCTACCACTGGAGCGGTCTGGGCCTGATCGGCCTGGCGCTGACGCTTCTCGGCAACGTCGTCATCTTTGCGCGACCTCTGGCCCGTCGCCAGCCGCAGTCAGATGCGAGGCTGCCGGCCGGCGGATGAGAGCCGCGGTGTCTGCTAGCCGAGCGGCTTTTGCAGGACGTCGAAGCGCGGATTAGTTTCGGAAAAGATCGGCAGGGCGGCGGCGCCGAGGATTGCCGTATCCTTGCCGGTCATGCCGATCATCACCCGAGGTACCGTCCGCTTCTGGTTGGGATCAATTGGGGTGTGCAGCGGCTCCAGCCGCTCTGCAAGCCGAAGCATCAGCGATGTCGATATGCTGCCGCCGAGCACGATCGTCTGCGGATCGAAGGCAAGTTCCAGAAAATCGACGGTCTGCCGCAGCGGCTGGACGGCCTGATCCAGCCAGGCGTCGAGACCTTCGCCGCCCCGGGCGATTAGCGCGTCGAGCTCGTCAGGCGACAGCTCCTCGGCATTGGCAATGCCCATGTATTCGTAAGCGACGGCCGGCGAGATATAGCGATCCAGACAGCCGCGCTTGCCGCAGCTGCAGAGCTTGCCATGCGGTTCGACGATGATATGCCCAATCTCGCCGGCATTGTTGCGGCTGCCCTTGTAGAGGTGGCCGTCGAGGAACATTCCGGCACCGATGCCACCCCCGCCGGCGAGAAACAGATAGACGAAGCTGCCGAACCCGCGGGCAACGCCATGAAGACGCTCGCCGATTGCCGCTGCCGTCGCATCGTTCTCGACCAGCACCGGCACCCTGACCCGCTGTTCGAGCTCATGCCCGACGGGAAAATCCTGCCAGTCGGGGAGGCTCTGCGGGCTGAGCGACGTGGTGCCGCCATCGGCATAGCGGCCGGGCAGGGCCATCCCGACGCCGAGCAGCCTGTTCCGGTCGAATGTGAAGGCCTGCTGAAGATCCTCGACCATTGCTTGGAGAGCCGGCATCGCCCTTTGTGGATCCGGATGTTCGACGTGCCGCTCGATCCGCGCGCAGACGGCTCCGGAGAGATCCGTCAGGACCCCGCTTGCGCGCTGGCGGCTAAGTTCGAGGCCGATCGAATAGGCGCCGCGCGGATTGATGGAATAGGGGATGATCGGCTGGCCGCGCGCCAGCTTCTGCGCCTCGGATGGAACGAGAAGGTGCGATCTCTCCAGTTCCTCGACGATATTCGACACGGTCTGGGCAGTCAGCGCCGTCATCCGGGCGATTGCCGCGCGCGACAAGGGACCGTTCGTGCGGACAGCCTCGATCACCACACGCCGGTTGTGAGACTTGGCCTGCTCGAGATTCGTGCCGGAGATCGCCTTCATGTCGCCTTCAAAGGAAATGGTGCGTCACCCTTGTCACAAGACGTACACCGATGAAAGCTCCATTCTTCTTCACGTCCTATTTGCCAATGGCGTCGGCTAATGGACTTTGCCTCTATGCAGGAGGCCGATGATCGCTATCCCCGCCAATCCGGTGACGGCGCTCAGGATCGCGGTTCCCGAATAGCCCGTCACATAGGTGCCGGCGGCAAAAACCAGCGCGCCGATCCCGGCGCTCGCAAAGATATTGACGGAGATCAGGGCGCTGCCGAGCCCCGGCCGATCGGCGATCAGATCCTGCAGATAGGTGATCGGAATGCTGATGATCGCCGACGCTCCGATTCCGGCGAGCAAGGTGAGCGCATAGAGGTGCCACGGCTCGGAGGCAAAGCCGAGGAGGCTGAGGAAGACGGCATAGATAATGGTGCCGGCGGCAAGCGCCGTCATCTGGCCGGCCTTCCGCGCGATCCGCGACCAGACGATGATGAAGACGACCTCCAGCAATGCGACGATGCCGACCAGAATGCCGACATCGCTCAGCCTGCCATGCGCAGCACCGGTGGCGATCAACGGCAGCAGGGCGTCATTGAGATGCAGCGTGCTGGTGATCAGCGCCACCCCGCAAATATGCGCCGAGATCCGTGGCGAAACCACCTGGCGAAGCGCGCCAAGATAGCTGAGATGATGAACTGCTGCCATCTCCGTGCCTGCTCGCTTCGGCAGGGCGAAGACGATGATCCCCTGGCAGAGCAGGCATGAGATGCTGGCAAAGAGGTAGGCCGGCAGCATGCTCGATGCGCCAGACAGCAGCAGGCCGGTTATCCCGGGGATCAGCACCCAGGACAGCGAGATCATGGCACGCACGCCGGAGTTGGCCGTCACCATGTCGCTTCGGTTCATGCCGTGCATCGCCGCACGTGCATTGGCAAACAGCAGCGAGTTCAGCGCTCCGTAAATCGGCAGGGGCAGCAACCCGCTGATGACGAATATGGCCGCTGTAGGAAAAGCGTAGACCATGCCGTAGCCGAAAATGCCGAACAGGCAGGCGCCGATCATCGTCGACCGGTACTCGCCAAGCCGGTCGGCGAGATTGCCGAGCAGGATGCTGATGACGACGTTCACCGCCGCCGAGACGAAACTCAGGAACGAATAGAGGCCGTCGCTCAAGCCCAATTCGCGGATACCCACGACCGAACGATAGGGTGCCGTCATCGCCCCCGCCATTCCGAAGGTGAAAATGGCGATCATGCTGGCGCGGATCGCCGGATTGCGAAAGACGTCGGGGAAAAGGCGGCTCATGCGGTCATCTGAATGTCAGTAATGTTCCGATTGCGAGAAGGTCCGCGCAAGTTCGGCCTGGCCTGCCGTGAGGCCGCAATCGACAGGCAGGCAGACACCGGTGATGGAGGCGGCCTGGGGGCCGGCGAGGAAGGCCACGGCATTGGCAACATCCTTCGGATCGACGACCCGCTGCAGCGGATACCAGCGGCGCGCTTCCTCGAAAACATTTGGATTGGCGGCCGCGCGTGCTTCCCAGGCTTGCGTCTTCACCGTGCCGGGTGCAACGGCGTTGGACCGAATGCCGAACTTGCCGTATTCGACGGCGACCAGCCGGGTGAAATGCAGAAGACCTGCCTTGGCGGCGCTATAGGCCGGGTGTCCGAAGACATGCATGCCGTTGACCGAGGCAATGTTGACGACGGAACCCTTCGAAACCGTCAGCATGGGCTCGAACGCGCGGAAACATAAGAATGCCGCCTCGAGATTGAGCGCATTGTCCGCCCGCCAGATCTCGGGCGTCGTGTCGTGCAGGCTGGTCGCGCGGGCGGCACCCGCATTGTTGACCAGGGTTCGAACCACGCCGACGTCGGCGGCGCGTCTTGCCAATTCCGCTATGCTCGTCTCGCTGGTTACATCGCATTGGATGGCGACGAAGCGATTATCCGGCCCGAGCTTCAATGCCACGGCAGCCGCAGCCGCACCGTCAATATCGGCGAGCAACACGACGTCGTGGTCATCGGCGAGCCGTGCGGCGATCGCCGCGCCGATATCGCCTGCAGCGCCGGTAACGATGGCTATCGACTGCGTCATTTCCTGTCGCTCCCGTTCATGAACCTCAATCTCCAAGCAATTGCCGGTCGTCGCCGTCACGGTGAATGACCAGCTGTTGCTTGATGCGCCGAAGCGTGGTCGTCGCCTTCGGCTGAACGGCATAGGCGACCAGGCTCGACAAGATATCGATCGTCGCGATGTAGGCGATGCGCGTCGAGGTCGGGCGATAGATATTGTGGCCCTCGGGAAGGTCGATCGCCACGACGATTTCGGCGGCCTTGGCAACCGGGCTGGCCGTCTGGGTCAGCGCGATCGTCTTCACCTTGGCCTGGCGGGCAAGCTCGAAGGCGCGCACCAACTCCGTATTGCGCCCTGAGAAGGACGAGCCGATCAACACGTCGCCGGGCCTTGCCGCGGCAGCCATCATCAGCTGCATGCTGTGGTCGGAACTCGCTGTGATGCGAAGTCCGAGACGGAAGAGCCGGTTCTGGAGCTCGTCGGCGATCATCGACGAATTGCCGCCCGACCCGAACGCATAAATCATATCGGCCTTGGCGATATGCGAAACGGCGGCTTCGATCGCGGCAAGATCGAGCGACCGATGCAGGAGAAAGAGCGCGTTCTGGGCCTTGGTGATGATATCCTGGGCGACATCGGCCGGATCGGTGCTTTTCGATTCCGGTTTCAGATAACGAACGCCGATATGGGCGGTGCGGGCAAGCTGCACCTTGAAGTCGGAGAAACTCTCGCAACCGAGCCGCCGGCAAAAGCGCGTGACGGTCGGCGGTGATACCTCGGCCCGTTCGGCAAGCTCGATGATCGAGGCGTTCACGGCGAACTCGAAGTCGTTGACGATAATCTCCGCGATGCGGCTCTCGGAGGGAGAGAGCCTGCTCTTGTCTTCCTGCAGCGTCGAAAAGATATCCAAGCCCGTCCCCCCGATAGTTCTCTATCTATCCTTCTTCTTATAGGCCACGCAGTCGATCTCAACCTTGCAATCAACCATCATCGACGATTGCACACAGGCGCGTGCCGGCGGATGTTCGCCGAAATACTCCTGATAGATTTTGTTGAAGGTCCAGAAATCGCGCGGGTCATCGAGCCAGACGCCGACACGCACGACGTCCTCGACGCCATATCCGGCTTCATCGAGGATCGCCAGGACATTGGCGATCGTCTTGTGGGTCTGGGCAATGATGTTACCGTCGATGATTTCGCCATCTTCCATCGCAACCTGCCCGGAAACATACAGCCATCCGTCGGCTTCGACCGCACGTGCGAAAGGCAGCGCCTTGCCGCCGGCGCCCGTTTGAACAGTGCCATAGCGCTTGATCGGCATGCTGAAGTCCTTGCAAATTATTTTCTTGATAAGTTGACAAGTGACCATAGAAAGCAGAATTTGACCAGTGAAAAACGCGATTTATGAAAAGAATTTCAATCCGGGACTGATATGCGCGATCCTTTCCAGAATCCTTTTCCGTCAGACAGCGCCCGGCATGCCATCTGGGAAATGCTCGTTCCGCGCGATATCGATGCGTTTCTGGCGGCCGATTGGTCGATGGTGGAACATGACTTCGTCGAAGAGGGCTTTATCGGTATCGATGCCCAGAAGCAGGTCAGCCCCGACAGGTGGCGTCTGGCATTTCCGACGCTGTCGGCCTACCGCCAGGAATGGCTGAGGCAGGCAAAGGATTTCGCCGAGCAGAGTTTCGCAGAAGATGCGCGCACGGCGATCTTCACCACGACGACGCTTGAGGACATCGAAATCGAGGGCGAAATGGCCCTCGTTCGCAAGAAATTCGACGGCGGCATTACCAAGAGCGACGATACACGGGACGTCCTGCAATGGCAGACGCTCTATTACTGCAGGCTTCACCAAGGACGCTGGAAAATCTCAGGTTTCACCGGCTACCTGCCAAACCCGATGGGTTGACGCGGGGCCGACAACACGAAGGCCACTTTCTTGCGCATTTTCACGGCAGCATTGGCGACGGAGACCAACACCTTTTCCCCGATCTGCGTGGATCGTCGCGCATTCGAAGCCTCTCTCTATGCCCCGCCCGGCCAGCATCCCGAAACACCAACGCTCTGCACCGCGCCGATCACCGTTGGCAGGCGCGTCACCCGAGAAAAGGGTTGGGAACTGATTGAGGGAACCGCCACCTGGGCCGACCCCGCAGGCCTCGTCAACCGGGTGACCTACGAGGAATTGCGTGACGAAATCCTCGGCCAACTCAGCGCGGCAATGCCTGTCGACGCCGTTGTCATGGGCCTGCACGGCGCCATGGTGGCCGCCGGATACGAGGATACCGAAGGCGATCTCCTGTCGCGCATCCGCGAGATCGTCGGGCCCGATGTCCTCATCTGTGCCGAGCTTGATCCGCACAGCCATCTCACGGCAAAACGTGTCGCTGCGCTCAATTTCGCCGTCTATTTCAAAGAATTTCCGCATACGGACTTCGTCGACCGCGCCGAGGATCTCTGGCGCATTGCGGTCGAGACGCTCGAAGGCCGGATCAAGCCTGATATGTCAGTGTTCGACTGCCGGATGATCGACGTCTTTCCGACATCGCGCGAACCCATGCGTTCCTTCGTCGACAAGATCATGCAGATCGAGAAGGATGATCCGGACGTCCTGTCGATCTCGGTGATCCACGGTTTCATGGTGGGCGACGTTCCCGAAATGGGAACGAAGCTGCTTGTCGTGACGGATAATAAGCCGGAAAAGGGCGCGGCTTTGGCGCGCGAACTTGGCCTCGAGCTCTTTTCGAAGCGCGGCACCTTCATGGTCCCGCAGATCGACGAGAAGGAAGCCGTCTCGCGCGCGATGACCGCCACCGGATGGCCTGTTGTCATTGCCGACGTCTGGGACAATCCGGGCGGCGGCACGGCGGGGGATGCGACGGTTATCCTCGGGGAGTTGATCGCCCGCGGCGTCACGAGTGCCGCGATCGGCACCATCTGGGATCCGGTGGCCGTCCAGATTTGTTTTGCAGCGGGCGAGGGGGCAGAAATTCCGCTGCGCTTCGGCGCCAAGTCGGCGCCCGGAACCGGCAATCCTGTTGACGGCACCGTCAAGGTCGTCAAGCTGGTGAAGAATGCCGAGATGCAGTTCGGCGAGAGTCTCGCACCTTTCGGCGATGCCGCACATATCGTGCTTGACGGCATCGACATCATCCTCAATTCGACACGCGCTCAAAGCTTCGATCCGAGCCTTTTTTCGGCGATGGGCATCGACCCCGCCCGGCAGAAGATCCTGGTGATCAAATCCACCAACCACTTCTTCGCGTCCTTCTCGAAGATCGCGGCCGAGATCCTTTACTGCTCCGCCGGAACGCCCTATCCCAATAATCCGGCGACGACGCCGTACCGGCGAGCACCGAAGACCATATGGCCGATCATCGCCGATCCACATGGACCAGAACGCGGAGCCGCCTAGATGCATGACAACCGGTTTGCCGTCATCGCCAGGGCAGGCGACAGGATCGCCGATCTCTCGACGCCGCGTCCTGTGATCGACGAAGACAGGCTGGCTGCAAACATCGACCGCGTTCAATCCTATATGGATCAGCACGGGCTGAATTTCCGCCCGCATATCAAGACGCACAAGATCCCGGCCTTGGCCGTCGCGCAGGTTGCCGCAGGCGCCAAGGGCATCAATTGCCAGAAGGTGACGGAGGCCGAAGTCTTTGCCGAAGCCGGCTTCGAGGACATCCTGATCACCTTCAACATCCTGGGCCCACAGAAGCTCGAGCGCCTGGCCAGGTTGAATGAGAGGATTTCGGCCCTCAAGGTCGTCGCCGACAGCGAAGTGACGGTCGACGGGCTCGCAGCGCATTTCTCCGGCCACAAGCCGCTGAATGTGCTGGTCGAATGCGATACCGGCGGCGGCCGCTGCGGCGTGCAGACACCGGGGGAGGCGGCATCGCTCGCCAAGCGCATCGCCGCTGCCGACGGCCTCACCTTCGGCGGCATCGTGACCTATCCGAAGCCGCAATCGGCCGCCGCCGTGGAAGCCTTCATCACAGAGGCGCTCGAGCAGCTGACATCGGAAGGCATGACCTGCCCGATCGTCAGCAATGGCGGGACGCCCAGCCTCTTCGAGGCGCATTTCGTCACCTCGGCCACGGAACACCGCGCTGGCACCTATATCTATAATGATCGCCAGATGGTGCGCATGGGCCATTGCACCGAGAACGATTGCGCGATGCACGTGCTGGCGACCGTCGTGTCACGGCCAAACGCCGACCGCGCCGTCATCGATGCCGGGTCGAAGGCTCTGACATCGGACCTTCAGGGTTTCAGCGATTACGGGCTGATCGTCGGTTATCCCGAGGCACGGATTAGCAGCCTCTCGGAAGAACACGGCGTGATCGATCTTTCGAATTGCACCGGCCCCCGGCCTCAGATCGGCGAGAAGCTCTTCATCATTCCCAACCACACCTGCGTGATCTCCAATCTGTTCGACACGATGGTCTTCCATCGGGGCGGCATCGTCACCCGCGTCGAGGATGTCGCGGCCCGCGGTCTCGTTTGGTAGGAGCCGCTTCCGATTGAGGGCGAAATGGCCTTGATCGCCGATGGCCGCGGCTGTAATCGCTAGTATCGCAAGATGTGCACACGGCGGATGACTTCGTTGCGCCAATGGCAGACATAGTCTCTACGGGCGAGTGTCCGCTTTGGGGCCGATGGCCGACCGTCCGCTGTGAGGACGCCCGACACGAAAAACGGACATTAGAGTTCTTGCCGCCAAGGTCTGGGATTGGCCGATAGTGTTGAAAAACTCTAGCGCAAGGCATTCGACGTGATTTTTGGACGTATGACTGGGAATGGAATTCCATTTACGGCCACTTCGTGAAACCCACTTGCGTTTGGGTAAGCGATGAATGCTGCTCTCCGCAATTCCATTTCGGGGGCTGCGCGCGGCAAAGCCTCTTCCAGAGTTTTTCAACAGTATCGGCCCATTGCGGACATTTGCGATCTATGCCTTCAACGGCCGCTTAACGTCCTCAAGTCTTAGCATGTTGCCTGTAGATTCCGAAAGCGGTCGCTCGTTCAAATGATGGTCGATCGCGCACATTGGCCGATGATCTATTGTGTCGCATGCTTTCAGCGACCGACGCCCGCAAAGTGCAAAGCTTATTTGAGAAACTCTATCAGCAGTTCGGTGACAGCCTTTACCTGCAGCGCGGGGCACCGACTTGGCGGGCGAAAGAAGCCGACCTAGTTGGGGCCTTCGTAGCCAATCATGCCATGCACAGGCTCACTAGTGTCAGCAGCCAGAAGCGCGGTTTGCATGCCCGCAGGTCCACACAATCGGTCGGCGTAAAGCTCAGCCAGCGAACGGCCCGCGAAATCTTCCAGCAGGTCGGACGGGATGCGGAAATTGCTTGTCGCGGCCCAAGACGCCTTCGGGCTGTCCGCCATGCACGACGGTCAGCGTCGAGTAGTCCCGCAGGCCCGATCGCAAGTTGCAGAAGTCCGCCAGCGGCGGCAACCGGCCCTCGAGGCGTGGCGGAAACTCCCCCTGACAGTCGTCGACGCGAGCAGTGTCACCCTCAAGATCCAGAAGAAGGCCGCACGTGAACACTTGGCTGATCGAGCAGATCGGTAGCCGGGTGGCCGTCGTCATCGCTTGGCCGCTCACCAGGTCGGAATATCCCTATGTCTGCGTAGCTAGCACTTAGCCGTCGGCCACGTCGCCGCCCGGACCCTTGAACTTATCGGGCAGGTCGTCACCTCAACTTAATCACTTCTTATAGCTGGCGAAAGGGTAGCTTTGGAATAAACTGCCGAACGTGGCGGTCCGTCGGCGGATACAATGCGTCTTTCATGAAATGGGGGTAAACCATGTGGCGTGATATCAGCCCCGACGATCAGGTCGACATCGCTGTCGATGGCTATAGGATCAGGGCTTACGGCTTCGGCAAGGGTGTGAACACAGTTTTGTGCCTCAATGGCGGGCCAGGCCTTCCTTGTGACTATCTGCGTGAAGCCCATTTATGCCTGGTCGATCAAGGCTGTCGTGTCGTTGCCTTCGACCAATTAGGTACTGGTGCGTCGGATCGGCCGGATGACGTCTCGCTCTGGACGATCGACCGCTATGTCGCCGAAACCGAGATCGTGCGGCGTGAGCTTGGCCTCGGCAAGGTGCACATCTTGGGGCACTCCTGGGGCGGATGGCTTGCTATCGACTATGCGCTGACGCATCCCGAAAACCTTGCCTCGCTCATCCTCGCCGATACGGTCGCGTGCATACCTCACTTGGCCTCCGAACTTGAGCGGCTGCGTGCCGCGCTCGGCTCTGAAACCGTCGCCATGATGCAGAAGCATGAGGCCGAAGGTGCGCTGGATCACCTGGAATACATGGCGGCTGTCACATTGCTCAACTACCGTCACGTGGGCCGCTTGCCCGAGTGGCCTGCACCCGTGCAGCGCTCGTTGGATGATTGGAACATGGGGCCGTACGTGGCCATGCAGGGGCCGTACGAGTTTCTCTGCGACGCCCTCGGCGATGCCATTCCCGACATCGACCCGGACAAGCCACTTCTGCCGCAAGCCGCTCGGGAAATTGCATAGCGGCAAGCAGTCAAAGCCAGAGACGAAAAGGGGAAAAAGCAATGAAGAACAAATGGATGAAAGTAGGCTTGGTGGCCATGATCGCCGGCATGTCGATTGGAACGAGCATCGCAGAGGCGGCGGGTGTGCTGACCATTGGTCGGCGCGAGGACTCGACAACCTTCGATCCGATCAAGACGGCCCAGAACATTGATTTTTGGGTGTTTTCCAACGTCTACGATGTGCTGATCCGCGTCGACAAGTCCGGCAAGTTGCTGGAACCGGGACTGGCAGAAAGCTGGTCGGTCTCACCGGACGGAACGACCTACACTTTCAAGCTCCGCGATGCCAAGTTCTCGGACGGCTCACCCATCACCGCCGAAGACGCAGCCTACAGCCTGCTGCGCATCCGCGATGATGAAGGCTCTGTTTGGAGTGAATCCTACCAAGTGATCGATACCGCGACCCAAGGTGAGGACGCGCGTACTCTGGTGGTAAAACTGAAGACGCTGTCGGCACCGTTTGTGGCCTCGCTTGCCATGCCAGGCGCTTCGATCCTGTCAAAGAAGGGACTCGAATCCATAGGGGCCGAAGCCTATGCCGAGAACCCGATCGCTTCGGGCGCTTTCAAGCTCAAGGAGTGGCGCCGCGGCGATCGGGTCATCCTTGAGAAGAACCCCAATTTCTGGGAGGCCAATCGCGTCAAGCTTGACGGCGTGGAGTGGATCTCGGTGCCAGACGACAATACGCGCATGCTGAACGTGCAGGCGGGACAGCTGGACGCCGCGCTGTTCGTGCCGTTCTCCCGCGTGGCCGAACTGAAGAAGGATCCGGAGCTGGTGGTCACGCAGGATACTTCGACGCGCGAAGATCACTTGCTCATCAATCACGAGCATGGCCCGCTAGCCAAAAAGGAGGTGCGCGAGGCCCTCGATATGGCAATCGACAAGCAAGCGATCGTCGACACGGTTACCTTCGGCCTGGGCGAGATCGCTAACTCCTATATCCCCAATGGCGCCCTCTATCACGACGACAAGGCGCTTCAGCGCCCTTATGATCCGGGGAAGGCCAAGCAGATGCTCGCAGATGCCGGTGCCGCGGACCTGGTATTGAACTATGTCGTGAACGCCGGCAACGAGGTCGACGAGCAGATCGCGGTCCTGTTGCAGCAGCAGCTTGCGAAAGCCGGCGTTACGGCGAACCTGCAGAAGGTCGATGCGAGCCAGAGCTGGGACATGCTGGTCGCGGGCGATTACGACCTCTCGGTCATGTACTGGACCTACGACGTCATCGACCCGGACCAGAAAACTACCTTCGTGCTGGGCCACGATTCCAACATGAACTACATGACGCGCTATCAGAACGAGAGGGTCAAGAAGCTTGTTGTCGATGCCCGCCTCGAGATGGACCCGGCCAAGCGCGAGGCAATGTACATGGAAATGCAGAAGACGGCCAAGGCCGACGTGCACTGGATCGACCTCTATTACAGCCCCTTCATCAACGTAACGCGCAAGAACATCGAGAACTTCTATCAGAATCCACTCGGCCGCTTCTTCCTGGAAGACACGGTCAAGAACTGAGATTGCATCCTGCTGCGCGGCGGTTCCATTCCCGCCGCAGCGGCCTTGGCTAGAAGCGGAAGAAATCGCAGCGGGGTGTTGGCCTATAAGTGTGACGCCAATTGCGGAACACTGCGGGAGCGCGTCGCGCGGCCGCTTAGCCTAAACTAAAACAGAACCTGCGCTATCTTCTATCTTTCTACCGGTCGCCTCAAAGGCATCACGCGCGCACTCAGCCTCCGCTCCCGTCTCAGCCGACTCCAAGGATAAGTCCGGGCTGGGCACAGCTCGATCCCGTGCTTATTGTGGCACGCAGCACGCCAGCCATGCGCCTGATGTCGGACGTTGCGCGGGAGATGGCGCGAGTTAGGCTGTTTGGTACTGGCGCAAAGTGCGGCCACACTCGACGCAAAGGATACTTTCGAAATCTCAGACTTCAGACTTCCCTAGTCGCAGTTCCCAAGTTTGATATCATTTCAAGGCTGCGTGACACCTGCAAAGATAAGCAAGTCTGCAAACGTAAACGTCCCTGACACCTTCGACGGAAGGATTGGCTTGAATCCGCCAATCACATTCAGGAACGAGTTGCCGTCCCGCTTCAGCATCCGGACGAATGTCCGTGCTACGATGCGACCGCCGACTGGCCCGAGGTGGTCGCCGCCGCCAAGCACTGCGGCCTCACGCAGGACGTAGTACCAGAGCGGCGTCTTCTTGAGCAACACTTGGCCGCCTGCATTCAGCGCAGCGATTTCGTTGGCCGGTAGACCCTGCGTGAGCTGCGCCGATGTCATTGGTTGAACTCGAAAGTGTTTCGCCATGCCCTGACCGCTCGGCAAGCCGAGCGCCAGTCCGCGCTGCAGGTTGCGCCGTGCGAGGACCTTCATGATCCCGGCAAAGCCGGGCAGATTCTCGAGTTCGGACGCGAGCACGCTGTCGATTCGGCGGGCCTTGTTGTTCACCGGCACGGGTACTCCTGTGTCGAAGAACGCGTTGAAGTCCACGACCCAATTTGACAGCACTGGCAAGTTCGGATTTCGCGCAAACTTAAACACTTGGGCCATAGTGGCGTTCGGGAATCGGAAGCTCACCCAGTAATTGTCACGGACCATACTGTGGCCGAATCGATAGGCCGCCACGGCAAACTCGACAGGCATGCGGAAAGGGCTGTTGATCGGCGCGTTCACGGTGTTGATTGCATTTGTCACCGTCGCGCTGCCGCAAATCCGCGTTAGGAAGTCGTAAACCACAGCCCACTGATAATGATGTGTCACGAGCCGCTTGGCTTCGGTGAAGATGTCTCCGCCGAAGTTCGCGGCGACAAGTAAATCAACGACCTGATTGTGGAACCGAAGCATTGCGTGATGGAACTGCGTAACGATGAGGTTCTCATCGTTGCGGGGGTCGCCGATGATCGCCGTGTTAGAAGATGCCCCGGGATTCAGCGGATTGTGGACACGTGGCACGTCGAAGTCCGTTTGCACTTGCATGCCGCTTTGATCGCCTACGTTGCCGGCCGGACCGCCTGGCCCGGCGTTGCGGTTCGTGCCGAGCTCAAATTTGATTGCCGTCGAGGGACCGGACGAGGGAAAGACGTAGAGGAATGGCTGCAACGCTGGTCCGTCTCCGTACAGCGAATCGAGGTCTAGCGCCGGCGTCCGCATGTTGTGAATGGTCTCGGCGTCGGTCTCGGCGTCGAGGGGGGAGGACACATCAAGCGTAATGTCGTGATCAATGAACTGCCCGACGTATGTGAAGCCTGCCGGATTGACCGAATCCGGCGATGTCTCGCGGCCTGGGTCGGCCATCAAGTCGCCCAAGGTGTCGAGAAGCGCCTGGTTAGCCGGCGTAAATTGCAGCCGCGTTGCCGCCCTCGTCAACCAGGACGACATATAACCGAACTTGTCCGCACACGGCGAGGCAAGCGGCAGAAGCGTGAACCAGGCAAGGGACATCTTCGCGCCGTGGAAGCTGCGTAGTGCCGGCTTGAGGGTGGCGATGGTCTCGCGGATGTCTTCCGGCAATTCGACGATCGGAACCGCCGCGTCGCTGATGCTGTTCACCGCGTCACACAGTTGCTCCTCGCTGACCGTCGGCTTCAGGTTGAACTCGCGGACGCGCGCCGACACTTCCTCGGGCGACATCGCGGCCTTTCTCGCGGCGCCGGACGGAGTGGCGGGGTCCGAGAGCTGGACCGCGAGAAACGGCTGCGGACTTTCAATGCCGTTCACCGTAAAGGCCGGAACACTCTTTGGTTTTGCCGCACGTGGTGTTTTGCTGGGGGCTCGAGACTTGCTCGCCATCTGCCCGTCCTGTCGATGGAGTCAAAGTTTCAGCGGAAGCAAAAATGCAGACGACAGAGATCGGGCCCTTCGCGCAAGAATTCCCTTGCATTAGGCACACATTCACGGCGGATCGACTGCTTTTACAACCCCGATACGGTATACTGAAGAGACTGCAACCCAGACGTTCTCTCAATCATCTGGATCAACGGTTGGTTCGGGAGGTCCTGGTATCTTGGCCCAGTATTGCACCTCATCCTCCGTCACCAGGATGCCGGGGCCGCCGTACCAAAGTTCCATTGGCGCGTGATAGGCGACAATGTTGTATTGGTAAGTACGGTTCTTCTCGTCCCATGCAGTGACTATGATCTGTTGAGCCGCATCTCGCGGAAGTCCAACGAAATCTTTGCTTCTCCATTCGAGAATGGGATCGTTCGTTTGCGAGTTCATTCCATCATCTCCATAAGAAAATAGTGGATTGTCAGTCCCTTATGCGTCGTCCGGCTACGGAACAATAACAATTTCGACTTCCTCGGACCACCAGAAGTAACTCTGCTTACCAAAACCAAACAAAGATGTTGCAATTAGAACGGCCGACCCCATCGCCGGCCCTGGCCTGAAACGTCCATCCCCATCCCAAACCCATTGACCCGCCACCTGAACACGTGGCCACCAAATCCGATTCGCCCTCCAACTGTTCGGTCCGAAACCCGCGGTCTGGTAAGTCATTTGGATAGCGCCGGTGGATTTCTGCATTAGCCATACCTCGACGCGGTCTATCTTGTCGTCGAATTTTGGAAAAAGCGGCCCCTCTGGCCATTCGACCCAATAGTTTGTTGTATTAAGCTTTGCCGTCTGGTTGAATTTTCCTCCTGCCATGATTTTCCCCTCCAAATTACTCTCCGAGGACGACTCTTGGAGCCGCAGAAATACAATACCACCGCCGCTCAGGAAAGAAAGGAAGATTTGGATGCAGGATACTTTCTATCAAAACTGTAAAAGTTCTTGATGGAGATTGGCGCCGCCCGAATGTCGGGGGTCCGGCGAAGTCGAGTTGCTTGCAATATCAGCCGTCCTTGACTTGCGCCAACCACGACTGCGTCGTGAACGCGGAGACGTTATTGCCCTTGAGCCCATAGAGACGGAACGCCTCGGAGGCGACAACAACGGCCTCGTCAACGCGCAGTGACGCTTTGAGCACCTCGGCCAAGTCCATGAGCGCGTCCGCCCGGTGGTTGACGAAATCGGTCCTCTGGGCGAGCGCCGCGGCCTCGCGAGCCAGAACCTCGGCTTCCCGATACTGCGCCCGCCTTGCTAGCACCCGCGCACGAACGCCGCGCCAGAGGATCTGCGAAAGCAGGTCGCCCTTTGCAGCCAGCTGGGCGCTCACCTCGGCGAACTCCTCGGCCTCCCCGTCGCGCCCCTGTTCCAGGACTGCGCGCGCGAGGAACGCAGCGGTCGTGGAGCGGAACATCCTCTCGCCCATCTCCTCGAGCGCGCGATACCCCGTGCGCAGGCTTTCCTCTGCTGCGGCCGGGTTACCAGCGAGAAGTTCGACGACGGCTTCGTTCTGGGACATTGCCGCGTCGAGCTTAAAACCTAGCTCGGCATAGGCGGCGTTGCTCGTCGCAAGCAGTTCGCGCGCGAGCTCAAATTGGCCAACCATGCCGTACAAGCCCGCAAGGTGACGGAGGATCGCAGCGTCGGATTCGGGACTGTTGTGCACTTCCTTGAGCATTGCCTTGCAGCGGCGGATGCCAATGCTGGCCGGCGTCGGACCGAACCAAAGTGACGATGCTATCCACGTCTGAATCTCGTTGTACAAATGCTGATCGCCGGCGATCCGCGCGTGAGCGGCCGCACGCTTCCACGCCTCTGCTGCCGCCTCGGCGCGTGCTTCGTTCCAATAGAGCAATGCCTCGAGCCGCCTTGCTCTGCATAGGCCGAGATTGTCTTTGTAGCGATCGAATACCGGCATCACCAAGGTCGTCGCCCGCGCGGCTTCCTCGGTTCCGCCCTCCTCGACACGTAGCAGTCGGAGAAAGTGCTGCTCAACGAGCACGTGCGACGCAACGAGCTCGTCGTTTGCTATGGTAGCAAGTCGCTCCGCGTCCTGCAGTATGCGCTCGGCCTCGGACAGCCGCCCACACTCTATCAGTGCGCGGCCTAGTTCCGCGAGCAGCGTTCTTCGCCGGGAATCGTCCTTGAGGAGCAGGTGAGGTACCGCTACGCACAACCGCTCCAATAGCGTAATGGCCGAGGATAGGTGGCTGCGGCCGAGTGCCCGCCGAGCTGCCGCCTCGAGCCGCGGGGCTGCCTGGGCCGCTAGCGAAGCGGCGAGAGGATCCTGGGAGTCAAGCGCGACGCGATACTGAAAAGCCTGCTCGAAGTGGTAGCCAACGATCTCATCAAATTCCCTTAGATGTCCTTCTGACTTCATCTCGAGCCAGGCGGCGAAGCGTTCATGCAACTCGGCCCGCAAGTGTTTCGACAATGAGCGATACGCGGCATCGCGGATTAGAACGTGTCGGAAGTGGTAGGCCTCCTCCCCGGAGAAGTCCGGCGAACCCGGACGGATCAGGTCCCGGCGGACAAGCGCGAGCAGCCCATCATGAACCACCGAATTGGGCACCGGGCGAGCAAGCTCGACGACCGCACTGCGATGAAACACCACGCCTTCGATGGCAGCCATCGTAAGGATCGCTCGTTCGTGCTCTGGAAGGCGGTCAAGACGCGCGCCCAGAAGCGCGTCGATTGTCGCGGGGACTCGCGGCGGATCGGAGAGATCGCCGCGCGCGACCCAAGTATCTTTCTCACGGGTAAGCAGCTTCTCATCGACGAGCATTGCCACAAACTCTTCCGCAAAAAGCGGATTGCCGTCCGCGGCGTCAGTAATTGTTGACACCACCGAAGGCTGTAGCGGCACATGGTCGAGCAGATTTGAAAGCATTTCGCGGGATTCCGCTTCACTCAGCGGTTCAAGCACGACCGTCGACGCATTTGACCTTCCGCTTCCCCAATCGGGGCGTGTATCAAGTAGTTCTGGTCGTGCAATAGCGACTATCAATATGGGGAAACCGTGCGACAAATCGACGAGATGCTCGATCAGGTCGAGGAACATCGACTCGGCCCAGTGGAGATCATCCACCACGATCACGAGCGGTCGTTCTCGCGCCAGTGACTCCAACAGACGTCGAACGGCCCAGAAAGTCTCCTCGCCTCTCCCTGGCTTTCCACCACCAAAGCCGAGCAGTTCAGCCACGGTCTCAGCGATGAGCCCAGCCTTTTTGTCCCCAGCAAGGTTCTCTGCGATCTTTGCCACGGACTGCTTGCCGAGGTCCAGGCCCTCGGCGTTGGTGATCTCTCGGAAAATGTCTGCGAGCGGTCGATATGTAATGCCCTCGCCGTAGGGAAGGCAGCGCCCCCGCGCGACAAGTGTGTCGCTCGGAAGACTTGCGGTGATTTCCAGAACAAGCCGCGATTTTCCAACCCCCGCATCGCCCAAGATGGTCAATAGGCGACAGGCTCTGTGCCTGATCACGTCGCGAAAAATGGTGTGGATCATTTCCCGCTCGCGCCCGCGTCCGACGAACGGCGCCTCGAATCGACGTCGAATGCCGGGGGCATGCGCGGCGATGCTTATCACTGTGAAGGCATGGAATTTTTCGCCGTGCTTGAGCGCGCGCGGGCCGCTCATCTTCGCGAAGACGGCATCGCGTACCAGCTTATGGGTCGACTCTCCAATAAGGATCTCGTCAGGCGCCGCGGCCTCTTCGAGACGCTTCGCCACGCGCACAGCCTCGCCGGTGAGAAAGCGTTGCCCTTGGTTGTCGTCACCGGTAATGACCTCCCCGGTGTTGATGCCGACCCGATGCGCCAGCTGAACACCCCAACTTGCTTCAAGCTCACTGTTCAGCTTAGCGAGCGCTTCGCGCATTTCAACTGCCGCGCGCACCGCCCGCAGGGCATCATCCTCGCGACGCATAGGCTCGCCGAAAACGGCCATGATCTCGTCGCCAATGAACTTTTCTACATTTCCACCGTGCCGGTGGATAGCAGAGTTCATTCTGTCAAAGTATCGGGCAAACAGGTTGTGGAGCGTCTCTGGATCAAGGGTAAGACTAAGGCGTGACGAATCTACGACATCGGCGAAGAGAAATGTGACGGTCTTACGAACGTCTTGTGCCGGCTGTCGCTCTGGCTCCTCGGCCATCCCCATCGCTTTCGTCTCTGGTTACACTTCGCGCTTGAATGCATGATCGATATACATTCCCCCAACTCAGCGACTTCACAAGGGTGTTGCACACCGTGCAGGCTTGCCACCCGGTCAAGTACAGGTGCAAACGATAGTAACATCCGTTCCAGGCGCACTCCAGCGACGATCGCCGTGGGACAAAGAGGCTGCGTTCTACCCTCCTGTGGACGAGAGTACTTGACCGGTGCAGGAGAGCCAGTCCGGTTTGACGTGCCCCCAATAAATTAGGCCATTTGGAACTGGAATTTTCCACTTATGATCCCTGGTGGGAAGAAGAGGAGAATTCGATGAAGGCCTCGAAGTTTTCGGAAGCGCAGATCGCATTCGTGCTGAAGCAAGCGGAAGATGGAACGCCGATCGGCGAAGTCTGCCGCAAGGCGGGAATTTCGGACGCGACGTTTTACAACTGGCGCAAAAAATACGCTGGGCTGATGCCGTCGGAGATGAAGCGGCTGCGGCAGCTCGAAGAGGAGAATGCCAAGCTGAAGCGGATCGTCGCGGACCTGTCACTGGACAAGGCCATGCTTCAGGACGTGCTGTCAAAAAAGCTCTGAGGCCTGCCCGCAAGCGCAAGCTTGTCGACACGGTCAAGGTGGACTGGAAGGTCTCGATCCGGCGTGCATGTTCCGTTTTGAAGATCGATCGGTCGCTGTATGTCTACAAGTCCAGGCGCGGCGAGCAGGCCGAGTTGAAGCTGAAGATCAGGGACATCTGCCAGACGCGAGTGCGTTACGGTTATCGTCGCGTTCATGTCCTGCTCAAGCGCGACGGGTGGCCCGTCAATCCGAAGCGAATCTATCGGCTTTACAAGGAGATGGACCTCCAGCTCCGGCGGCCGCAATCGCTTCGCGCGTCATGTCGCCCCCGGACCCGATCCCTGATAGGACGAACCTCGACACGGAGCCAGTCGGTTCAAGCCGCCGTCGGATTGATCACGTTCATATCGATTTCGGTCAGCTCGACGCGCCGCTCGAAGGCAATACCCGCCTCATCGAAGAGATGGCAATCCGCGGCATTGATGCCGGTCGCAACCGGCGCATCCGCACGGATCCCGACGCTGCCCGGCAGCATGGCGCAGAAATTCTCGGACTCTCCGTTGAGCGAGGCGTAAGCGACCGTATTTGCTCCGAGGCGCTCGATGACAGTCGGCGTCACCTTGAAGACGATATCGCCGCCGCCAAGCTGGATATGCTCCGGTCGGATGCCGAGCGTCAAAGCCTTGCCGGCGATGCCGTCGCGCGGCGTCACGGGAAGAACGGCTGTCTGGCCTTGATAATCAACCTCGACGCCATTGGCGCCGACGCCCTTGCAAGTCACAGGAAGAAAATTCATTTTCGGATTGCCGATGAAGCCGGCGACAAACTGGTTTGCAGGCTTGTGATAAAGCTCCAGCGGTGCCCCCGTCTGGGAGATATCGCCGGAATCCAGCACGACGATACGATCCGCCATCGTCATCGCCTCGACCTGGTCGTGCGTCACATAGATCATCGTCGCCTTCAACTGCCTGTGCAGCTTGGCAAGCTCGATGCGCATGTCGGCGCGCAACGCCGCGTCGAGGTTGGAAAGCGGCTCGTCGAACAGAAAAATCTTCGGTTCGCGCACGATGGCGCGGCCGATCGCGACGCGCTGGCGCTGGCCGCCGGACAACATGCCGGGTTTCTGCTGCAGCCGCTGTTCGAGGTGAAGGATGCGTGCGGCATTTTCCACCTTGGCCTTGAGCTTTTCCTCTTCCATCCTTTCGACGCGAAGCGGGAAGGCAATGTTTTCGAAGACGGTCATGTGGGGGTAGAGCGCGTAGGACTGAAACACCATGGCGATGCCGCGCTTGACCGGCGGCAGATCATTGACCCTGATACCATCGATGACGATGTCGCCCGCGCTCGTCGCGTCGAGACCGGCGATCATGCGCAGCAGGGTGGATTTGCCGCAGCCTGACGGGCCGACGAAGACGACGAACTCGCCGTTCTTTACCTCGAGCTGCACGCCCTTCAGAACTTCGTAGTCGCCATAGAATTTCTGAACTTTGTTGAGAAAGAGCTGTCCCAAAAATCTGTCTCCACCGGCGGCCTTCGTCGCACATTCGATCGGGGAGGGATCGCGGGCTGTTGCACCCGCGACCCCAAAGAGTCCAAAGCGGTTTACTTGAACGCTTCGATTTCGCCGGCAGCCTTCTTAAGTGCGGCTTCCGGCTCGGCCTTGCCCGTCACCACGGACTGGACCATCTCGATCATCGAGTTCTGGAAGCCCTTGTAGTCGGTGAAGAGCGGCTCGGGACCACCGTAGCTGATACCCTCGATGAGCGGCTTCCAGTAAGGATCCTTGGCGACGAATTCATCGACCTTGGAGGAGGGACGCAGCGGCGTCAGGCCGGCCCCGCCCTGCAGCTCGTATTCCGACTGCACATCGGGCGAGGTGATGAACTTGGCGAATTCCGTCGCCTTGTCCTCGACCCCCGAACCCTTGAAGATCGCCAGGCTGTCGGTGATCAGCAGCGTGCCGGGGCCCTTGGCGTCGGGGCCGAGCGGCAGCGTCGTGATGCCCCAGCTGATCTTCGTCGCCTTCAGGCGGTCGGCTGCGCCAGAGCCTGCCTGGATCATCGCGACCTTGCCGTCGAGGAAGATGGCGCGGACTTCGTTCTGCTCGTAGGCCGTCGGGCCTTCTTCGGAGTAGGGGACGATGTCCTTATAAGCCTTCAGCGCAGCGAGAATCTCAGGGCTGTCGAGCGTGACCTTGCCGTCGGCATCGATCACCTTACCGTTGTTGGTGTAAACCCAATGCATGAACTGGTGCATCGTGTTGTCGAAGGTCTTGGCAGGGAGACCATAGCCCGGGATGCCGGTCTTTTCCTTGATGGTCTTTGCCATCTCGATTTCTTCAGCCCAGGTCTTCGGCGGCTTCTCGGGATCGAGGCCGGCCTGCTTGAAAAGATCCTTGTTCCAATAGAGCGCCTTGGTGGAGAAGGCGATCGGAACACCCCACTGCGTGCCCTCGAAGGTCACCGTGTCGACGATGTTCGGATAATAGGTCTTCTTCTCGTCATCCGTCATCGGCACCGGAACGATCAGGTCGTTCTGGGCGAATTCCTTCAGCGTGCGCGAGCCGACATAGGCCATCGCGACCGGCGTGCCGGCGGCGGCGAGTGTCGTTGCCTTGTCCTGGCACTGCGCCCAGCCGACGACCTCGGGGGCGATCTTCCAGCCGGTGTTCTTTTCTTCCCACTGCTTGATATATTTGGTGTGGACCGGGTCGATCGTGTCGCCGCAATAGATCCAGCTGATTTCCTTGTCGGCCGCCTGGGCAGTGACTGCGGTCAATGCCGTCGAACCGAGCAAGGCGAGGGCCATCAGGCCTGTCTTGATTGATATGCTCACGTCGTGACTCCCATTCTTGTGTTAGCTGTTCACTCGTTTTTTGGTCTTATTGTTTCACCGCACCGGCGGTCAGCCCGCCGACAAGGTAGCGCTGAAGGAAGAAGATGACGACCATCGCCGGCGCGATACCGACGAAGGAAGCCGCCATCAGTTCGTTCCAGATGACCTCCTGCTTGCCGAAGTAAGCAAAGAGCCCCACCGGCAAGGGCATGTATTCGGTCTTCGAGTTGAACGTCAGCGCGAAGATGAATTGCTGGGCGTAAGCGCCGATGAAGGTGGTGATGGCGACGACGATGATCCCCGGCATCGCAATGGGCAGGATGACCCGGCGCAGCGTGTAGAAATGGCTGGCGCCATCCATGTAGGCCGCTTCGTTGAGTTCCTGCGGAATACGGATCATGTAAGTACGCAGCAGCCAGATCGCCGAGGGGATCAGGAAGGCGACACCCGGCACGATCATGGCGAGATAGGTGTTGAGCACGCCCATGCTGCGCATCAGCCGGAAGAGCGGGATCAAAAGCACGGCGCCGGAGAACATGTTCACCGTCAGGAAGGCACCGAGCAGGATGCCCATGCCCCTGAATTCGAACTTCGCGAAGGCATAGGCCGCCGGAATGACGAGGCAGAGCACGATCAGCGTGACCACGGTCGAGATGAAAAACGAATTGAAGATATAGCGCCCGAAGCCCGGCACGCTGATCCACATCGTCCGGTAGGCTTCGAACGAGCCGTTCTCCGGCCAGAAGCGATAGGGCGAGGAGAAGAGCTGGCTGAGCGGCTTCAGTGAAACCAGGAAACCTTCGACGAAGGGCGACAGCACGAAGAAAAGAAACATCGCAATGCCACAATAGATCAGGATGATTTCCCACCAGCGGTAACGGTCGATCATGGCTGCATTGCTCATGCGCGCTTCTCCGGATTGAGGCGGCGGGTGACGCGGAAATAGGCGAAGCAGAAGAGCGACAGGAAGATGCAGATGAGGACGGCGCGCGCTGCACCTTCACCGTATTTCTTCGAGCCGATCGCGGTCTGATAGGTATCGATGATCATCGTCGTCGTCTCGCCGCTCGGTCCGCCTTGCGTCAGGATCCAGATGATGTCGAACGAGTTGAAGGTGGCGATCAGCGACAGCATCGACATGGTGATGATCGCCGGAACCATCAGTGGCAGGGTGATGCGGCGGAAGCGGTACCAGCGGCCGGCGCCGTCTGTCCAGGCAGCCTCGTAGAGATCCTTCGGAATGGATTGGATCGCCGCCAGGAAGTAGATCGTCACCAGCGGCACGCCGATCCACACGTCGGTGATGATCGTTGCCCAGAAGGCGGTGTTTCCATAGGCGAGGAAGGCGACAGGGCCGTCGGCGAGACCGAAGCGCTGCAGCATGCCTGATATCATGCCGAACTGGCCATTATACATCCAGCCCCACATGAAGATGCCGATGGCCATCGGCACGATCCATGGCGGCATCGTCAAAAGCCGGAACAAGGAGCGGCCGGGTACGGCGGCATTCAGCATGCATGCGCCGAAGGTGCCGATCACCATTTTCAGGGCGACCGAGAAGAACGTCCAGATGAAGGTCCGGAAGATGACTTCCGCAAACCGCTCATTGAAGATCTTCTCGTAATTGATCCAGCCGACCCAATTGGTGGTCTTCCTGAGAGACGCATCGGTGAAGGAGAGAATGAACGTATCGACCAACGGATAGGCGACGATCGCCAGGACATAGAGGACAGCCGGGAGAAGAAGGATCCAGGCGAAGATGACCGTGCTTCTTTGAACACTCATCTTGCCGCTCTCCTCAAGCCGCTCTTGCGTGAAGGGCTTCGTCGAAGCGGTCCCAGATCGGTCTGAGATCGACGACGGTTTTCTTCATCCTCGCTTCGTCCATCGCCAAAGCGAGAATGCCGGCTTCGAGCGCATTCAGCGTGGAAACAGGAAGTTCGAGCCCGCTGCGTACGCTTTCAAGCAGGTCGCTCGCCATCTGTTCATCGGCGCCGTAATGCTGGGAGAGCTCAGTGGCGGCATATTTGTTTTCGACGATCTTGTTGCCGGTCAGTTGCTCGTGAACGTCGAGATAACCGCGCACGAAATCGCCTTCGGCCATGCCGCGCGACCCCATGATGGCAAAACGGCGGAACTGGTCGGGCACGTTCAGGTTGGTGTGGAAGTTCATGCCGACGCCATTGGCATATTCGACGATCGCGACCTGATAGTCGATGATATCGGCATCACTATCGAAGACCTTGTCCGATCCCATCCATCCGCTCGGCTTGCGGTGGAAGAGCTCGAGGTCGTTGATGCCCTCGCGCGCCGGGTCGTTTGCCGGAATGAAGCTCTTGCGGCCGCCGAAACTTGCGACGCGCTCCGGCCGTGCGCCGGCGACGCCATTGTAAAGATCGAGGTCGTGGCAGCATTTCTCCAGCATGAAGCTGCCGGAATAACGCTCATAGCGGCGCCAGTCGCGCATGAAGAAGGCGCCGTGATAAGGCTCGATATGTTCGGAGGCCTCGATCGACACGATCTGACCAAGCTTACCCTCGGCCTGGATGGCGCGGAGATCCTTATAAAGAGGAGAATAGCGCAACACGAGACCGACCATCAGTCGCTCATGGCCGAATTTTGCCATCAGATGGGCAAGTTCGATGCTTTCGGCGATGGTCGTGACGATCGGCTTTTCGCAGAAGACCTTGAGTCCGGCCTGAAGCCCGAGCCTGATATGGTCGAGATGCAGGTGATTGGGAGAGCCGATCATCAGCAGATCGAGTTTTTCGGAGGCGAGGAGCTCTTCCGGCGAACCATAGGCCTTGCCGACTGAAATTCCCTTTTCCGTCAATCCGGGAAGTCCGGCGGGTTCCGGATCCACATAGCCGACAATGTCGAAGCTGCTATCGATTGCCTTGAAAACATAGCCGAGGTAGCCGAGCCGGAATCCTAGCCCGATGATTCCCACTTTCATGCCGATCAAGTTCCCATTTAGTAATTTATTTTCTTTAAGTTGGGACAAAAATCGGGAGGCGTCAATAGAAAACGGGCATCGAAGCACGAGCATGAAATTAATTTTCATAGATCGATAGCTGGCGACCGATTGCTTACAGCGACTGGCCGGACGCGGTTCGCCGGATGGACGCAGCGCGTATGCTCCCGAAGCCAAGGCAGTCGCTCAGCGCCGGTTGCCCCAGCCGGCAAGCTCACGCGAAACTCTCGAAATATTGAAAAGAGTCGCGAGCTTACCTGTGTAGGATGGTGTGAGAACAAAAGAGGCAAGGAGGAGCCATCATGACGCGTATGACAGCCAAGGATTTCCCTCAGGAACTTCTCGAACTCTACGACTATTACGCCCACGGGAGAATTACCAAGCGTGAGTTTCTCGACCGGGCCGGCAAATTCGCCGTCGGCGGCGTGACGGCAGCCGCCATTCTTTCGTCGCTGAGCCCTGACTATGCGCTGGCGACCCAGGTCGAGTTCACCGATCCCGATATATCAGCCGAATACATCACCTATCCCTCGCCAAAGGGAAATGGCGATGTCCGCGCCTATCTCGTCCGCCCCGCAAAAGCCGCCGGCAAAGTCGCGGCCGTGGTGGTCGTTCACGAAAACAGAGGTCTGAACCCCTATATCGAGGATGTGGCGCGGCGCGTGGCAAAGGCGGGTTTCATCGCACTTGCGCCGGATGGCCTGACCTCGGTCGGCGGCTACCCCGGCAACGACGAAAAGGGGCGGGAACTCCAGCAGAAGGTCGACCCGGAAAAGCTGATGAACGACTTCTTCGCGGCGGTCGAATTTTTGATGCACAGCGATCTCACCACCGGCAAGGTCGGCATCACCGGTTTCTGCTATGGCGGCGGCGTCGCCAACGCTGCGGCGGTCGCTTATCCGGAGCTTGCCGCAGCCGTGCCCTTCTACGGCCGGCAGCCGCGCGCCGAAGACGTACCGAAGATCAAGGCGCCGCTGCTTCTCCATTATGCCGGGCTGGACAAGGGGATCAACGAAGGCTGGCCGGCCTATGAGGCTGCGCTGAAGTCATCCGGAAAAACATTCGAGGCCTACGTCTATCCTGACGTCAATCACGGCTTTCACAATGATTCCACGCCCCGCTACGACGAAGCGGCAGCCAAGCTCGCCTGGCAGCGAACGGTCGACTGGTTTACGAAATACCTCGCCTGAGAAGGCCGGACTTGAACGAACCGCGGCGGGGAGCCATTCCCGCCGCCTATCTGTCCCCGTGGCTTTCGTCCGGCCGATGAAATTGCCCGGTCAGCAATGGCACCGGAATCGCGGCACGGCGCTTAGCTATTGCGTGCCGTCACCTTTGCGTCGTCTCCGGCTGACCATCATGCCGCCGACGATGAGAACGATCCCGGTCGCGTTCGCCCAAAACGACGTTGGAACGGCGCTGATATAATCAAACGCTACCCCTGTCACCATCTGTCCACCGATGATCAGCAGAGCCGAATTCACCGCTCCTATTCGAGCAATGACCCAACTGCCCGCCGCCACGAAGATGACGCCGATCGGACCACCCAAATAGGCATACCAAGGCGCCTCGGCAACGCCCGCAGGAAGCAGACCTCCGACAAAGAGACCAAGGCAGGTGAGGGCAGCAAAGCCTATGGCATGATTCCAGAAGGATGCGATCAGCGGCGTCGTCGATATGCTCAGCCGCCCGTTGAGCTGACGACTGAGGCCAACGAGCACACCGCCCAGGCACGCAGAGAAAATGAACACCGTCACGCCGCACCTCGCCCAAACAGTATAATGAGTGCAGCCCCGGTGACGACCAAGCCGAGCGCGGCGATGTCTCGTCTATCTGGGCGCCGCTTTGGCAGACCGAACAATCCCCAGCTGTCGGCCGCGACGCTGAAGACGACCTGGCCTGCCAAACCCAAAGCCAAGGTGCCGGAGAGCCCGAGCGGCGAGTTGACCGCCGTCGAGGTCAGAATGACCGTTGCCGCGCCGGATATCCCGCCGAAATAGGCCCACCACGGCGCGTTGGGGGTTTTTCCTACCGTCGGCCTGCGCCGGCGGTGGACCACCAAAAGAAGAATGACAGCTGCGATGATGCCGGTGCCGTGTGCGGTCCAAGATGAGAACAGGGGATTGCCATAACGGGCCAATTCCCCGTTGAGGTGCACCATGAAAGTCAGGAGCCCGCCCGTGGCAAAAGCTCCGACGAAGTAGATGGGATGCGAATTACGTGCCTCGGTGGTCATTGCAGATCCTGTCAAAGAATCGATTGCGCCCGATATTTTTCAAATTGCCACTAAGGCCATTCATCGGCATTTTCAGCAAGAGATAGCACTGTGTGTCTGCGTCTTACGTCGCATCGGATTTCCCGCCTGGCATCAATCGTAGTCCGCCAAACTCTGTTCCATTGACGCGCCCTTCCAGCAGATGGCTAATAGTCTGGTGCCGTCACTGCCTTGCAAGCATGGAGGATGCGATGCTGATCAAGGGCGCACGAACTTTCGTGGTGCGGGATGCCGGAGGCTTCGTCGCGCATGTCAACATGCCGGGCTGGTTGAAGCCGAAGCCGACCGATCACGGCCAAGGCCCTCTCGCTATGGTCGTTGAATCCATGCTCGACCCTGGCCGCCTGGTTGCGATGCATGAGCACCGGAACGACGAGATCATTTCCTGGGTGCCAGAAGGTGTCATGCGTCACGACGACAGGGCCGCAGGCCGGTTGGTGATCGACCCCGATCATCTGATGGTGATGAATGCCGGGGTCAGCTTCTGGCATTCCGAAGAGACGCTGGCATCCGATCCGCCCCTGCGAATGCTGCAGATCCTCGTTCGCCCTCGTACCGTCGATCTCGAGCCGAAGATCCAGTACGGAGCTGTGCCGGCTGCCGCGGCAAACGTCTGGCGACACCTGGTCGGGCCGGAAGGGGAGGGCGCGCCCTTCTATGTCCGCAGCGCGATCGACTTCTTCGACATACGGCTAGACGCTGGGGTACGGGTGGAATTCCCGCAGAAACAAGGCCGAGACCTCTATTTCTACGTCTTTAGCGGTTCCGTTGTCGTCGATACCCAGACGTTCGCAGAAGGGGAGCAGGGGCTGCATTTATCGGATGACAAGCTCGAAGTAGTGGCGCAGAGTGCAAGCACGTTGGTCGCGTTTCTGCTCGACCCGAACGCACCGATCACCAGGCAGGGGACTGTTGGCGACCACAAGACGATCCCGCCGGCAATCATCATTCGCGCGTTTCTGAGGTGGAGGAAATTTCGTTATATGTGGCGTCGTCATCTTTCGCATCGCCGCTCGAAGGCCAAAAGGGCAATATGAATGGAACAAGGATGCCCTTAATGGGTTTCGAACCTTAGCGTTCAATAGGAGGAGCATTTCATGCCTACGGTTGCCGCCACACCCATCACCCCGCCAGACCAGCATGTTGTAACAGCCCGCGAAGCCATCGAGCCTCTTTATGAAAAGCTTGAGCTTCAAACGGAGTCGCTGGTCCTGTCTGCGGCGCTGGAAGCGGGATGGTCTTCGGATGAGGCAACCGAGGCGTTGGCGGCGCTTAGACTACAGGATGCACTTTCCACCCTTGGACGAACGGACTGACCGAAAACTCCGAGAATAATCGACGTCTCCTGTCGGAATGCCGACTATCAGTTACTGAACGGTGTCGCGCGGCGTGCTGACTAGCATGGCGGCTACGGAGATATCGCGGGCGCTGAATGAAAGTCGAAACCTAACAAATCGACTATGGCTCATCAAATGAGGACGCTCTGACCGTCAACGTTTTCCCGGCGGGGTCTTGCTGGAATATCAGCCCACCTTTGGCTTTCGAGTGTCCTGGGACATAGTCCAAGACGGTCTCGACGTTTTCAAGCACCGCACCCTGTTCTCGTATCTCGCCCTGGACGGTTACCTGCGACGCGGTCGCGCTTGAATCGTTTCGGATTTCGAACAGGACCTGAAAGCCGCCGTCGCGCTTTTCGGTCTGCAGCACGACCCCGACCAGGTTCGGCGAAGAGTCACGGTCTACCAATGCATCCTTGCCAATCCAAGCAATCACGCCAAGGACAATTACGGCCGAGACGACGCCCGTTGCCCATTCAATCCAATGCGGTTCGCCTGCTTCCACATTTTTGTCGTTGAAGATTTTTGTCATGGTGCCTCACAGGATCAGGCGCGCTGCTGCCGCGCCAATGGCACCGGGAAAGCTCAGAACGACAACGGCCATAAGGATTTGGGTCGACCCGATGTCATCGGTTCTGTGGAACGTCCAGAGGCAATAGGCACTGATCAGACCGGCAATCACGTAGCCCGGCAGGGTGAAGCGAAGGAAAGCGTGCCAGCTTGGCATACCCTCGGCGAGATCGTGGCTCCCCTTGAAAGAAAGGGCGTAAACGAACCCATGCATGACTGCCAGCGAGGCTGCGATCATGAGCAGGCCATGCCACGGCGTCATCTTGTACGAGAGCAAGATCATTTCCTCGGTGGGCGCGACGTTGAGGTTGAGGAACAGGGCGCCGACCGCCATCAGGAATAGTTCACCGGCGTAGCTCGTTTCCCGTTCGTGGACTGGGTCATCACTGTCGCCTTCCTTGGCATCGTCACCACCGTCCGATTGTCCGCCGAGCTGGCTCCTACCTAGCATCGCACCAATGCTGGCAGGTATGGCTTGGATGGCGATGATTCCGATAATCTCGTGCGGAGATTGGTCGTATTTCAGAACCCCCATGGCCATGAGGATCAGTGCACTGCCCAGAACCCCAAGGCCGTAGGCAATGCTTGCGTCACGGATCGCTTGTCGCCAGGTGGACGTCCGCTCAAATCCGATCCGGTCCGAGAGAATAACGAGGAGGGGAATATTGACGATCAGCAAGAAAAACAGGCGGCTGCGGTCCATGTAGAAGCCGAGCTCCCACATTTCCATGGTCATGAACATGGGCAGCGCGAAAAGCAATGCTCCAGCAATACCGCGTGCAATCCCTGCAAGAAATCTGCTGCTGTCGAAATCCTTGCGTGTGGTCGCGACACTCAAGTTAGATCTCCCCCTAAATGAAAAAGTGCCACCACCCGTAAACCGAGGCAGCGGCATTCAAAGCGCACGCGCTCGCTGCAGAAGCGCGGGTTGGGCGCATGAGCACCAGCGCCGCCGAAGCGAAAGCCGTCATGGACATCAAGGTTGACATGACTTTTCTCAAATGCTTCTCAGTTGCGAGATAGTGGCAGTTCCGACCGTACCTGCGACAGTTTTGGTGTCGACACGGTTCGATATCGTGCCTCGACCAAATTATAGATCCCGAACGCCGCCAAGCCGATAGCCACCACGAGGTAGAGAACAGCTCCGAAAGGAAGCTGTCTCACGAAGGTCAAGGCATCACTTATGCTTCCCGCCTGGCCCGGATCGACGGTGAAGGCCGCATAGCAAAAGAAGATGCCGACGATCACGAAAACGACCCCACGGGAAACCAGGCCATAGACGCAAATCAATAGCAGAGGTCGGCTTTGACCGAGCGTGAGATATCGCTCAAATCGCCGTGTGATACCTTTCAGCGCGGTAACAGCACCACCAACGACAAACCCGAGACCAATCGCACCAGCCAGAAATCGACCAAACGGTTGCGACATGGCCAAGGCTGCCAAGCCCTTTTCTCCGCCGTCGCCACCGGATCCAAAACCAAGGGCGCCCTGAAAGGCGTATATCGCCAACCCCATGTACGTCACGGCGCTCCCGAGAAGGGCTGCACGGATCAGGTAGCTTTTCACACTGTGGTCATGGTTATCCGCGTTCGCGATGGACTGGGCAAGCCGCCATGCTACAAAGCCGAGTAGCCCGAGCCCTATCAAGCCCAGCCACACCCGGCCCAATGGCTGTTCCAAGACAGCGTCGAGCGCTGATTTGGTATCGGCCTTTCCGCCGAAGCTCGAAAAAACTGCCAGCGCAGCAATGAGCAAAAACACAATGCCTCGGGCGCTATATCCAGCCCGCGCAAGCCATTCAAACTTCGACCTGGTCATCTCTGGTTCCCCCGCCGCGGATTTAACGAGCGCCCAGCAAAACAGTTCCGACTTCTCCGCGATGAATGTCTGCAACGAGGCAAGCGCCTCGAACTTTTTATCGCAATTTTGATTGTCGGACGCCCACCGCAGCCTGCAAATTCGAGAGTACGAAGGTCGCCCGGATGGCCGCCACGAGAAACAGCATGAAGCGACGAAGCAGAAGTGTGCTGAGCCAGAAACGCGGCTAAATCTTTGTCAGTTCCATAAGATAGATTACGCCACTTTTACAATCATAAATTGCTTAGTTATTAATTCACCACCTCTAGGCTTAAGCCGATGTGTGGGAGGGTCAAATACCGTTTGGTGATCGCAGCTCGTAGAGCACGTGATGACGCAATGGATGCCCCTCGGCGAAATTGGGATGATTGAACTCACCGATCCGGTTCATCCCCAGTCGCCTCATCAAACCCCAGGAATTGCTGTTTGCGGGCACTGTGAAGCTGACGATGCGGTCAAGCTTCAGCTCGTTGAATGCAAAGTCGAGGGCCCGCCCCGCGGCCTCGCGCGCATAGCCGGCACCGTGCCGCGACGCTGAGAGCCGCCAACCGATTTCGACTGCCGGGGCAAATGGCAAAGTAGCTGAAACCTTGGCGAGGCCGCACATGCCGATCAACTGGCCGCTTGCCTTCTCCTCCAGCGCCCAGAATCCCCAACCATGATCCTCGAAGTGCCGGTCGATGCGGTCGAGCATCGCATCCGACTGTTCATGAGTCAGAGGATTGAGATATCTGACAACGTCGGGCTCGGCATTGATCGCAGCGAAGGGCTTTCGATCCTGCGGTCGCCAGGGTCTCAAAATCAGACGTTCGCTTTCGAGCTTCATCGTCCCTTCGCCGGTCCTACCAGAGTGTCATGTGACGGTTGACATCCTTGTAGAGCAGATAGCGGAACCGACCGGGGCCGCCGGCGTAACATGCCTGCGGGCAGAAGGAGCGCAGCCACATGAAGTCGCCGGCCTCGACCTCAACCCAATCCTGGTTCAGCCGATAGACGGCCTTGCCCTCCAGCACGTAGAGACCATGCTCCATGACATGGGTTTCCATGAAGGGGATCACGGCACCCGGCTCCAAAGTCACGATATTCACGTGCATGTCGTAGCGGACATCGGCCGGATCGATGAACCGGGTCGTCCCCCAGCGTCCATCGGTATCAGGCATTGCCGAAATGGGGTGCCGGTCCTCATGCGTGAAGATCGCCGGCGGCGGCTCCAGCCCCTCGACCTCCTGAAAGGCCTTCCGAATCCAGTGGAATTTTGCCGCCGTCGAACCACCGTTTTTCAGACGCCAGACCGAACCCGCCGGAATATAGGCGAACGAACCGGAGCGTAGCGCATGGCTGGCGCCGTCGAGTTCCACCGTCATCTCGCCTTCAACGACGAACAGGACCGCTTCGGCTCGCTTGTCGGGCTCCGGCCGGTCGCTTCCGCCGCCCGGCTGAACCTCCATCACATATTGCGAGAAGGTCTCGGAGAAGCCGGAGAGCGGCCGGGAGAGAACCCATGCCCGTGTCCCCGTCCAATGGGGAAGGACGCTGGTGACGATATCGGTCATGACGCTGCGCGGGATGACCGCGTAGGCCGTGGTGAAAACGGCTTTGCTGGAAAGCAGCTCGGTTTGCGGCGGCAGTCCGCCGAGTTTCGAATAATAATCTCTGTTCATCGGTCCAGGCTTCGCGGCTTTTTTGGCACTGCATCTGCTTTATGCGCCGCTCATCCTCCAGGCAACTCTTAATTCGGACCGTGAAAATCGACGTCGAGTCGCCCGGCCGCGTTTCCGTCAGAACTCGACTTCCAGTTCGACGATCTCGTCCGGCTCGGCCATCGCCCCCTCGGTCCATTCACCCATCAGCGGCCAGGACAACACCGTCTCGACATAGGCTGCAAGCCGCGGTTCGAGCTCCACCGCATAGGTGCGGAAGCGGGTGCAGACCGGCGCGTACATCGCATCGGCCACGGTCGGCGTGGTGCCGAACAGCCAGGGCCCACCGCTTGCCTCGAGGCATTCGGTCCAGATCGCCTTGACGCGCTCGACATCGGGCCGCGCGCCCGAGAATATCTTGAAGCTCGCATGCCGCGCCTTGAGGTTCATCGGCAATGCCGAGCGCAGGTTATGGAAACCCGAATGCATCTCGCCCGAGACCGACCGGCAGCGGGCGCGCGCCGCGCGCTCAGTGGGCCAGAGCCCGGCATCCGGCACGACCTCATGGAGATATTCGGCAATCGCCAGCGTGTCCCAGACCGTCACGTCATCATGGGTCAGCCTCGGCACCAGAACCGACGGCGAGAGCAGAAGCAGTTCCTGACGCGCCTCGTCATCCATCTCCACAAGGACTTCGGCGAAGTCCAGCCCCGCCATCCGGCACAGCAGCCAGCCGCGCAGAGACCATGAAGAGTAGTTCTTCGAGGAAATCGTCAGTGCAGCTTGCGACATCGGGCTCGTATCCTTGTCGGACAATGTTGCTTCTTCCTCGATAATCTTCTCGCATGGCAGGATATATTCCACTAGCATTTTTTGCACCGCCGCATCGATGCGGCAGTGCGGGAGATTTCGGCCATGCTCTACCAGGCCTATCAGTTCCAGGATGATCTCATCGCGCCGCTCCGCGATCTGGCGCGGCGCTTGCAAATCTTCTCCGCGACAGCGCTCTGGGGATCCGGCAGCGAAATGGGACGGCACTTCGCCGCCGCGCTGGAGATGATCTCACGCTTCGAAATCACCCACCAACGTCCGGATTTCGCGATAGACTCGGTCATGATCGGCAATCGCGTGGTGCCTGTCACCGTCGAGACCTTACTCGACATGCCCTTCGGCACGCTGCTGCGCTTTGCAACGGACACCGATGCAAAGCGGCCGCGGGTGCTGGTCGTCGCCCCGCTGTCCGGCCATTTCGCCACACTCCTGCGCGGCACGGTGCAAACCCTGCTGCGCGATCATGACGTCTATATTACCGACTGGGCGAACGCCCGCGACGTGCCGCTGTCGGCCGGACGCTTCGGCATGGACGACTATGTCGATTATATCATGCATTTCCTGGAGGAAATCGGTCCGGGCGCTCATATCCTCGCCGTCTGCCAGCCCTGCGTGCAGGCGCTGGCCGCCGTTGCCGTGATGTCGGAAGAGCGGCATCCCGCCACCCCGCGGACCATGACGCTGATGGCCGGGCCGATCGACCCGCGCGAAAGCCCGACGAAGGTCAACGAGCTTGCCGTATCGAAGTCGCTCGCCTGGTTCGAGAACTCGCTGATCACGGGCGTTCCCTGGCGTTATCGGGGTGCGGGACGGCGGGTCTATCCCGGCTTCCTCCAGCTCGTCGCCTTCATGTCGATGAACATGCAGCGCCACCAGGACGCTCATCGCAAGCTTTACGACCATTTGGCGAAGGGCGAGACCGCCGAGGCCGGCAAGATCAAGAATTTCTATGACGAATATTTCGCCGTGCTCGACCTCACCGAGGAATTCTACATCGAGACCATCGAACGCGTCTTCCAGAAAGCGGAACTCGCGACCGGCGACCTCACCCACCATGGCCGCAAGGTCGACCCGGGCCAGATTCGCAACACGGCGCTCTTGACCGTCGAGGGCGGCCGCGACGACATCTGCGCGCTCGGCCAGACGTCGGCCGCGCACGATCTCTGTCGTGGACTGCGCCCGCATCTGAAGCGCCATCATCTTCAGGCCAATGTCGGACATTACGGCGTCTTCAGCGGCCGCCGCTGGGAGGGGGAAATCTACCCCGTCGTGCGCAACATGATCCTGGCGATGGAATAGCGCCCGTCAGATCCGAAACGCGATGGCAAGTCTACCGATCGGCCATGACCAGGTGGCCCGGCCCGACTTCGCGATAAGAAGTGCTCGCAGGCTGATAGTCGACCGGGCGCATCGGGCTCTTGATCTCGTCATTCGCCACCATCCGCTTTTCATGGCGGCGGTCGGGATCCGGCACGGGCACTGCCGCGATGAGTTTCTTCGTATAGGAATGCTGCGGATTTTCGAAGACCGCGGCCCGCGGGCCAATCTCGACGATCTCGCCGAGATACATCACTGCCACACGGTGGCTGACACGTTCGACCACCGCCATATCGTGCGAGATGAACAGGAAGGCGAGGTTGAGGCTCTGCTGCAGATCGAGCATCAAGTTGATGACCTGCGCCTTGATCGAGACGTCGAGCGCCGAGACGCTTTCATCGGCGACGATGACCTTCGGCTGCAGGGCGAGCGCGCGGGCGATGCAGATGCGCTGGCGCTGGCCGCCGGAAAATTCATGCGGATAACGCGCCGCCATCTCCGAGGAGAGACCGACCTTCACCAGCAGATCGGCGACGACATCTTTCGCCTGCTTTGCGGTGCCCATCCTGTGTTCGAGATAGGGTTCGGCGATCGCAGCACCGACCGTCATACGCGGATTGAGGCTGGCAAAGGGATCCTGGAAGATCATCTGCACGGATTTGCGCATCTCGCGCAGATCCTTCCTGTCGAGGCCGAGCACCTCCCTGCCCTCGACGAGAACGGAACCGGCCTGGGGCTCGATGAGGCGCATGATGGCGCGGCCGGTCGTTGATTTGCCGCAGCCGGATTCACCGACGAGCGACAGCGTCTCACCGGCATGAAGATCGAAGGAGACGTTTTCGACGGCATGCACCCGGCTGGTCAGCCGGCCAAACAGGCCGGAATGGATGTCGAAACGCTTGGTGAGGTTCTTCACCTGCAGCACAGGCGTTGCTGCCACCGTATCGGTGACCTCGGCGGGAATGTCTGATTCACCCGTTGCGGTATTGACCACGGGAAAGCGCAGCGGCCTTTGCCGGCCTTGCATCGAGCCGAGCACCGGCACGGCTGATAGTAGCGCTCTCGTATAGGGATGTTTGCCGCGGTGGAAGATATCGGCGGTGGCGCCGCTTTCCACCTGTTCGCCGCGATACATCACCACCGTCCTGTCGGCGATCTCGGCAACGACGCCCATGTCATGGGTGATGAAGAGAACGGAGGTCCCCTCCTCGTCCTGCAGCATCTTGATGAGATCGAGGATCTGGCCCTGGATGGTGACGTCGAGCGCCGTCGTCGGCTCGTCGGCGATCAAGAGTTTCGGCCGGCTGGCGAGCGCCATGGCAATCATCACCCGCTGGCGCATGCCGCCGGAGAAGCGATGCGGATATTCGCCGAAGCGCGAGGCGGCCGAAGGGATGCGGACCTTTTCCAGCAGCCTTATCGTCTCGGCTTTGGCATCGGCCTTGGTCATATCGGAATGGCAGAGCAGCGCCTCGGATATCTGGTCGCCGATGGTGAAGAGCGGATTGAGCGATGTCATCGGCTCCTGGAAGATCATCGCCACCTCGTTGCCGCGCACCTGCCGCATGGCATTTTCCGGCAAGGCCAAGAGGTCGCGCCCGCCGAGCATGACACGGCCCTCGACGCGGCTCGTATCCGCCTGCAGCAGCCGCATGATCGAGAGCGAGGTGACGCTCTTGCCCGAGCCGGATTCGCCGACGATCGCCACCGTCTCCGCCGGAGCGACGGTGAAGGAAACATCGCGCACGACCGGTTTCCAGACGCCATCCACCAGGAAGGATGTCGTCAGCCTTTCGACGGAAAGAACGTCGGTCGTCATCTCAATCGGTTGCGCTTGGGCAGTGGCCATAGTGGTTCCTCTTGCGACAGATGAGCGGCGGCGGATCAATCCGGCCAGCGCAGCGCACCGTCGAAGCGGTGCCTGCTGCGGTTCTCGATCGGCGTTGCGATGATCTCGTTGGAAGCACGTGCCTTGTCGAGTTCCTGCGCCAGGCGCTCCGCGACAATCGTCTCCTCGCCGGGGTGCAGGTTGCAGGGGTCGAGGTAGAAATAGCGGTGCTCCACCTCATGATCGCGCACGATGATCGGCGGGCTGCCTTTGGCAAGCGCATCGGCCAGATCCCAGGCGGTAATATGGGCCTGCTCGGGATCGACGATCAGGCGCAGCCGATCGAGGGGATTGTTGGTCGGGTCGGGTTCGATCATCGCGGTGAGGCCCGGGCGACCGTCGAGCGTGCGCTTCCACAGGTTGAGATAGCTGGTTTCGCGTTCCCGGATGCCGGCATGGTCGCGGTTTTCCCAGGCTTCGAGCGCCGCCATGACGCCGAAGATGCTCTCCTTGCCGACCTTCATGCCGCGGCCGATGCCCATATTCTGCAGGAAAGCATGACGCACCAGCTCCTTCTTGCCGGCAACGATGCCCGAAGTCGGACCGCCGAGGAATTTGTGGCCGGAGTAAAGCGCGATATCGGCCCCCTGCTCCAGGAAAATCCTGAGATCATATTCCGAGGCCGCATCGACGATGACGGGCACGCCCTTGGCATGGGCGATCTCGACGAATTCCTTGAGATTCAAAAGGCCGTAATCGACGACATGGTGGGAGACGACATAGACGGCGGCTGCGGTCTTGTCGGTGATGGCGTTTTCCATGTGGAAGCGATGCGTCGAGGTCGCCTGCCCGACAAGCACGACCTTGCCGCCGGCAAGCCGGATCGCCTGGTCGACCGGGGCGCCGTAACTGACGACATGGCCCATCTGCACCAGCACTTCGTTCTTCTCCGGCACGACATCCGGCAACCTCTCGATCGCCAACAGATTGTTGCCGGTGATCGCGCCGGCGACGGCCAGCGAAATGCCGGCCGAGCAGGAGGCGGTGACGAAGCCCGCCTCGCCGCCGGTCAGCCTTGCGATGACGGCGCTGGCCTTACGCTGCAGGTCGTTGATCTCAACGAAGTGCGGCAGGATCGATGCCATCGCGCTGATCGCTTCGGGAACGACGATGGAGGCGCCGAGGCTGGTCATCGTGCCCGATACATTGATGACAGGGCGAAGGCCAAGCGACGGGCGGATATCAGTGGACATGGAGATCTCCAGAATTCTGGGTCGAAAAACGAAACATGGTGCGGTCGATCAAGTGTGTCGAGCTCCCGTCAGCCGTGCAAGGCGACGATCGCCTCGATCTCGACGGTGATGTTGCCGGGCAGTGAGCCGAAGCCGACGGCCGAGCGGGCATGTTCGCCGGCCGGCCCGAAGACTGCGATCAGCAGATCCGAGCAGCCGTTGATGACGCTTGGATGATCCTCGAAATCAGGCACGGCATTGACCATGCCGAGCAGCTTGACCACCCGCTTGACCCGGGAGAGATCACCCAGCGCATCCTGCATGACGGCAAGCAGGTTGATGCCGGTCAGCCGCGCATGGCCGTAGGCCTCGTCGACACTGACCCCACCGCCGACCTTGCCGGCATGCATGAAGCCGTCAGCCTCACGCGGGCCCTGGCCGGAGAGATAAAGCATATTGCCTTCGATCACATGCGTGACGAAATTGGCGATCGGCGGCGGCGGCGGCGGAAGCGCAATGCCGAGGGCGGCAAGCCGTTCGTAAGGCGAGTTCTCGACCTTGCCGGCGGCGGTGGGAAACTGATTCACGCAAACTCCTGTCATGCAATTTTCGATTAGGCGAATTTCGATTGGGCCGACGCTTGGCCGGCGGATTAAAGATCCTTGCGAAGTCTTGGATCGAGCATGTCCCTGAGGCCATCGCCGACCATCTGCAGCGACAGCACGGAGAGGATGATGGCGACACCCGGGAACAGCGTCATCCAGTCGGCCTGGCCGATATACTGCCGGCCGGCGGCGATCATCGTTCCCCAGGTCGGAATTTCGGGGCTGACGCCGAGGCCGAGGAAAGACAGGCCGGCTTCGGCAAGCATCGCGCTGGCAAAGAGGAAGGTAGCCTGCACCAGGATCGGCGACAGCAGATTGCGCAGCACATGCCGTGTCATGATGTGAAACGTGGAAATGCCGAGCGCCCTCGCCGCCTCGACATAGGGAAGTTCACGAATGACCAGCGTCGACGCGCGGACAATGCGGGCAAGGCGCGGCGCATAGACGATCGACAGCGCGATGATGACGGTCGTCAGCGACGGGCCGAGGGCGGCGACGAGCGCGATCGCCAGCAGAATATCCGGAAACGCCATCATCGCGTCGATCAGCCGGGCGATTGGCGTGTCGAGCTTCTGGAAGAAGCCGGCAAGCAGGCCGAGCGTCACGCCGATTATGGCCGAGAGCGTCACGACCGCAACACCGACGAGCAGCGACAGGCGGCCGGCGAAGATCGTCCGCGAGAAGACGTCGCGGCCGAACTCATCTGTGCCAAAGAAAAAGGCGCCGCTCGGCGGCTTCAGCCGGTTGACGATGGAAAGCTTCGACGGCGAATAGGGCGCGACAACAGGCGCGAAGACCGCCAGAAGCACGAAGATCGTCAGGATCAGCAGACCCAAGGCGACCGTCTTGCGCTTCAGCAGGCGCTTGACGAATTTGCTGCCTTCGCCTTCGACTGATTTGATTGCGATATCGGCCATCAGTAGCGCACCCTCGGATCGATCAGCAGATAGAGCATGTCGATCGCAAAATTGATCAGCACGTAGAGGGCGGCGATGACGAGCAGCGCGCCCTGGATGACCGGATAGTCGCGGCGCAGCACCGCCGAGACGACGAGATTGCCGACACCCGGCAGGCCGAAGACCGTCTCGGTGACGACGGCGCCTGAAATCAGCACTGCTGCCGTCAGGCCGATCACCGTCAGGATCGGGATCAGCGCATTCTTCAGCGCGTGCTTGAGGATCACCCGGCGCTCGATCAGCCCCTTGGCGCGGGCCGTGCGGATATAATCGTCGCCGAGCACATCGAGCATCGACGCTCGGGTGAAGCGCAGGATCAGCGCCGAGGAGACAATGCCGAGTGCAAAGGCCGGCAGCGTCAGGTGATACATGCGCTCGAGAAAGGTCGAGCCCGGACCTCCATAACCCGAAACCGGGAAGAGGTTGAGCCTGACGGCGAAGAACTGCATCAGAATGAGACCGAGCCAGAAGCTCGGAATGCTGGCTGCAAACATGGCGAGCGTCGTTGCCGCCTGGTCGACGAAGGAACCGCGCCGATAGGCGGCATAGATGCCGATCGGCAGGGCGATGATGCTGGCAATGGCGAGCGAAAACAAAGTCAGGAAGAAGGTCGGCTCGGCCCGATCGAGCAAGGCCGAGGTGACAGGCATGTTGAGGAAGATCGACTGGCCGAGATCACCTCTCAGCATCTGGCCGAGATAATAGACATATTGCAGGCCGAGCGACTGATCGAGGCCGAGCCGGGACCTGAGGTCGGCAATATCCTGCGGCGTCGCATCCGGCCCGAGCATGACGGCGGCCGGATCGCCCGGGGTCACCCGCACGATGACGAAGACGATCGTGACGACGAGAAACATCACGACGATCATGCCGAACAGGCGCTGGAGGATGTAGCGTATCATGAATCCCTGGCAAACCTTTGCAGATGCGGCAAAAAAGAAGACCGATACCGACCAGGAATGGCCGGTATCGGTGGCGATGCTTACTTCTTGATCGAAGCATTCCAGAAATACGGCCACGGAGCCGGATCGACGCCTTCAAGCTTGGCCGACACTGCCGAAACGGCGTTGAAGTCGCCGATCTTCATGAAGGGGGCGTCGGCATAGATCGCCTTCTGGACATCGGCCCAGAGCGCCACGCGCTTCTTCGGATCGACTTCCGAGGTGAAGGCATCGACGGCGGCCTTGCGGGCCGGCGTATCCCACCAGCCGGGCGAGCTGGTCGAAAGCGAGCCGATCAGCGCCGGCTCCGGCAGGAAGGGGCTATGGGTGATGTAGATATCCCAGAGCTTCGGATCGGTGCGGCGCTGCGTCAGCGTCGCCCAGTCCACAACCTGCATATCGACGGTGAAGCCGGCAAGCTTCAGATATTCGGCGGCGACCTGCGCCATCTTGTAGTGGAACTCATACTGGCGGCTGGTCAGGATACGGATCGGCTCACCATTGTAGCCGGCCTTCTTGGCGGCAGCGGCCGCCCCTTCCGGATCGGCGACGTTATAGGCGCCCTCGACGCCGGCATCCGTCGACCAGGCAAAGGTCTTTGGATAGATGGCGCCGTCGAGCGCGTAGAAATCCGTGCTGCCGAAGGCCGCGGCCAGCATGTCTTCCATGCTGAGCGCCTGACGGATCGCCTTGCGGACCTCGACATTCCCGGCAATACCTTCCTTCGTATTGAAGACAAAGACGGGATAGCCGAAGGGCTTCAGGATGATCGGCTGCGAGGCGGTGGAGGCCTTCAGCTTGTCGTAGGATTCGACCGGGATCGAGTCGACATAATCATACTGGCCGGAAACGGCTGCCTCGACGCGGGTGTTCGGATCCGGCACCGGCACGAAGCGGATCTCATCGAGATACTGGCGGCGGGCGCCGCCATAACCATTGCTGTCGCCTTCGCGTGACTTGTAGCCGTCGAAGCGGACGAGCTGGATATACTGGTCGGCCTTGCGCTCCTTCAGCATATAGGGACCGGTGCCGATGAAGTCCTTCATCGGTTCGTCCTGCTTTTCGGAGGGGATGATGATCGCGGCCGAATTGTTGAAGGCGAGCAGCGAGGTCAGCGGCGCATAGGGCTGCTTCAGCGTGATCGTCACGGTTGCCGGATCGGCGGCGGTGACCTTGTCGATGAAGCCGGCCACCTGCTTGCCGCGCGAGGCGATCTTCATCCAGCGGCCAAGCGAAGCGACGACATCTTCCGAGGTCATGTCGGTATCGTCGTGGAACTTGATGCCGGTCCTGAGCTTGATCGTATAGGTTTTGCCGTCGGCGCTGATCTCAGGCAGGCTTTCGGCGAGAAGCGGCGTGACGTTCCAGCTCTTGTCGAAGGTGTAGAGCGTTTCGAAAATGTGCTGCGTGACGATGCCGACGAGATCGGCCGTCGACGACATCGGATCGAGCGTCGGCGGCTCGCCGATCGTCGCGACATTGATGACGCCGCCCTTTTCCTGGGCAAGGAGCGTCGAAGGCAGGGCGACGAGCGCGGTGCCGAGAAGGAATGCGACCAGTGTTTTCATATGAGGGCTCCCGTTTAGTTCCACAATTATGTAATTCATCTTTTTGTAACAGAATAGGAGATGGATCGATCCTGTCAAGCACGACCGACGGATTATGCTTGGGGGCGGATACCGGGACGCCGCAAAAACCCACAATCTTCGGCTGCGCCCGCCTGCACCACGGCCGCGCATTATGCCAAGATGAGGCGATCACCCTGCGGTCAGGCTTTAGCGGAACGGGAAAACAGCATGAGCATCGATTTCAACGAAGGAAAATGGCTGAACGAGCCGGCACACTGGCAGGCGACCGAAGCCGCCCTCACCCTGACCACCGATGAGAAAACCGATTTCTGGCGGGAGACCCATTACGGCTTCACCCGCGACAGCGGCCATTTCCTCGGCTTTCCCACAGCCGACGGCTTCACCGCGCAGATCCGCGTCCAGGGCGAATTCCGCACCCTCTATGATCAGGCCGGCCTGATGGTGCGTCTCGACGAGAGGCGCTGGGTGAAAACAGGCGTCGAGTTCACCGACGGCGAAGCCTTCCTCAGCACCGTCGTCACCGACGGCAAGTCCGACTGGTCCGTGGCACAACCCTTCAAGGAACTGGAGGATTTCCGCATCCGCGTCACCGTTGCAAACGGAGCGATGCGCATCCAGGCCTCGCGCGACGGCAGCTTCTGGCCGCTGCTGCGGCTAGCGCCCTTCCCGGCAGCAGCGCATTACGAGGTCGGACCGACCGCCTGCACGCCGGAACGCAGTGGCCTGACGGTCCGCTTTTCAGAATTCTCGATCGGCCCGGCGATCACCAAGGATCTGCATGATTTGAGCTAGAAGATCGTCCTTCGCGGCTCTACTGAGAGAACAAGATCAAATGACTGCGAGTGCAGCGCAGCACACTTGACAAAGACAAGCTGCCTGTATTTTACTCAAGCCTGCGGATTAGGCAGAAGGCCGGCCGCGTTGACATGACTCCGATAGTCTCTGGGCAGTTTCGCCCCATGACGCCTCATCGCTCGATGGGACCAGCGTCGTGGGGTTTTTGATATGGTCACTTCATGAACGACGCGCTGAAAATCGGCATCCTCTTTTCAACCACCGGGCCCTACGGCTCGATGGGTCGTGACGCGCGCGACGGCGCCGATTTCGCGATGGCCGAATATGCCGGCGTCGAAGGGCTGGCGATCGAGCCCGTCTTCTTCGACCCGCATGCCGATCTTGCCGCCTATCTCGACGGCGCGCGCCATCTTCTGCGCGCCAACTGCCGCCATATCGTCGGCACGATCACGTCTGCGGCGCGCAAGGAAGTCATCCCGCTGGTCGAGAAACATGATGGCCTGCTCTGGTACATGTGCCCCTATGAAGGTTTCGAGGCCAACGAGAATGTCATCTATGTCGGCGGCTGCCCGAACCAGCATCTGCTGCCGCTTTTCGAGCACCTGATCCCGCGTTACGGCGCAAGGCCCTATCTCGTCGGCGCCAACTACGTCTGGGGCTGGGAGATGAACCGGCTGGCCCGCGAGCTCATTACCAATGCCGGTGGCGAGGTGCTGGGCGAACGCTATCTTCCGCTCGAGGAGACCGCCGTCGAACGCATCGTCGCCGAGATCGCGCAGCGCCGCCCGAGCTTCATCCTCAACAATCTGATCGGTCCCTCGAGCTACGCCTTCCTGGAGGCGATCAAGGCCCTCGGCGATCGCGACCCTGCCTTTCGCGCGGAAAACTGCCCGGTGGTCAGCTGCGACCTGATGGAATGCGAACTCGACGATATCGCCGCAGGTGCTGCCGCCGGCCAGCTTTGCGCCGCCTCCTATTTCGACAGTATCGCGACCCCCGAAAATGCCGCCTTCAAGGCACGTGTCACCGAGCGTCACGGCGCCGAGCGGCGTGTCTCCAGCGTCTTTGCCAGCGCCTATACGGCCGTCCGGCTCTGCGTCGACGCGATCGTCGCTGCCGGCGGTGACGATCCCGACGCCGTCCGGCGCGAGCTCCACAATCGGTCCTGGCCGACCTTGTTCGGCGCGTTGGCGATCGACCGGGAGACCAATCATGCCGCCCTGCCCTTCCATCTCGGCCGGATCAACGCCGACAACGGCTTCGATGTCGTCGCCTCGCGGCCGCCGCTCGCTGCCGACCCCTATCTGACCGGCCGCAACCGGCAGGCCTTTCCGCGGCTGAGGGTGGTGTCATGAGAGAGACACCCAATTTCACCGGCTGGCAGGCGACGGTCCTGCATCGCGAGGACGGCAACACCGAAAGGCTGATCCGTCAGCTTCGCCTGCTCGGCATCCACGCAACGCTGCAATGGGCGCCGCTTTCGGCCGCGGTGCTGCCTGATCTCGTCATCGTCGATGCCGACCAGGGCTGGGACGATCTGCTGCCCTGGAACGGCGAAACGCCGGCCTGCCCCGTTGTCGCCTTGCTTGGTTCGGAAGCGCCCGGCCGCATCGCCTGGGCGCTCGGACAGGGCGCCGGCGCGATCATCGCCAAGCCGATCGCCACCTCGGCCGTCTATCCGGCGCTTGTCATGGCCGTCTCCATTCATCGGGAGCGCAAGACGACTGCGGAAAAGCTGCAATATCTCGAAGAGCGCGTCCGGCTGCGGCCGCTCGTTCACGCCGCCGTCGAAAAGCTTCAGGCCGCACACGGCATCGACGAGGAGAGCGCTTACGCAATCCTGCGCAATTGCGCCATGCGCCGCCGCCTGCCGATGGAGCAGATATCAGCCTTCATCCTGGCGGGCGCGGAACCTCTGCCGGAGGCGGGCTGATGCATGTCTTGAAACAGATGATCCGCCAGCCGACGGCCCTCTTCGGCCTGATCGTCGTCACGCTCGTCATCGGTCTCGCCATCGCAGCGCCCTGGATCGCGCCGTTCAGTCCAGACGAGCAGATGTTTGACGGTCTTTCGCTCGAAGGCGCGCCGCTGCCGCCGGGAGGCCCCTATCTCCTCGGCACCGACACGCTCGGCCGCGACCTCTACTCGCGCCTGCTCTTCGGCGCCCGCACCTCGCTGATCATCGGCCTTGTCGCCAACGGCATCGCGGTGACGATCGGCCTCATCGTCGGCATCGTTGCCGGCTATCTCCGCGGACTGGCGGGCAACATCCTGATGCGCTTCACCGATCTGATGATGGCCTTTCCGGCGCTGCTGCTCGCCATCGTGCTCGCCGCATTGCTGAAGCCGAGCCTTTGGATCGTCGCCATGGTGATCGCGCTCGTCAACTGGGTGCAGGTCGCCCGCATCGTCTATACCGAGACTCGCGGCCTGGTGGAGCGCGATTTCATCATGGCCGAACGGTCGCTGGGCGCCGGCCATATGCGCGTGCTCTTCATGCATATCCTGCCGCATCTCGTGCCGACGGCAATCGTCTGGGGAACGCTCGGCATCGCCACCACCGTGCTGCTCGAGGCCACACTCTCCTTCCTCGGTGTCGGCGTCCAGCCGCCGCAGCCCTCCTGGGGCAACATCATCTTCGAGAGCCAAAGCTATTTCCAGGCCGCCCCCTGGCTGGTCTTCATTCCGGGCGCGATCATCCTTCTGACGGCGCTTTCCTTCAATCTGGTTGGCGATGCGCTGCGCGACATTCTCGACCCGACCCAGCGCGGGAGGGGCTGATGGCGTCGCTCATGCTCCGCAGGCTGGCGCAGGCGGCCCTCATCCTGCTCGGCGTCGCGGCGATCACCTTCGTGCTGCTCTACGCCCTTCCGGCTGATCCGGCCCGCATGATCGCCGGCCGCAGCGCCACCGCCCAGACGGTCGCCAACATCCGCCATGAACTCGGCCTCGATCAGCCGCTGCTGGTCCAGTTCGGCACCTATCTCGGCAATCTGTTGCATGGCAATCTCGGCCGCTCCTATGCGCAGAAGACCGATGTCTGGACGCTGATCGCCGCCCGACTGCCGGCAACACTGACGCTGATGCTTGCCGGCATCTTCGTCGAGGTGGTGCTCGGCCTGACGCTCGGCACCATCGCTGCCGTGCGCCGTGGCGGCTTCGTCGACCGGCTGGTGATGATGGCCTCCTTTGTCGGCACCTCGGCGCCGCAGTTTCTCGTCGCCCTGCTGCTACTCTACCTGCTGGCGGCAACGCTCGGCTGGTTTCCGATGAGCGGCTACGGCAGCTTCTCGCATCTCGTCCTGCCTGCCGTCACACTCGGCATCTGCGGCGCCGGCTGGTACGCCCGCATGGTGCGCTCGTCGATGATCGACGTGCTGAACCAGGATTATGTCCGCACGGCGCGCGCCAAGGGCCTTTCCTCGAAGCGCGTCATCCTGCGGCATGCGCTGCCCAATGCCGTGCTGCCGATCATCGCCATGATCGGTATCGATATCGGCCAGTTCATGGGTGGCGTGGTCGTGGTCGAAGCGGTCTATGGCTGGCCCGGCATCGGCCAGCTCGCCTGGCAGGCGATTCAGCAGGTCGACATTCCGATCATCATGGGCGTCACGCTGACCTCGGCGCTTGCCATCATCATCGGCAACCTGCTTGCCGACCTCGTCGCGCCGGTCATCGATCCGCGCATCCGCACACGCTGACAGCAACCAAAGAAGGGGAACCAAGATGTTCAAACGCTGGCTGCAACAGACGACCATGGCAACGATGGTGGCGCTCGCTCCACTGTCCGTCATGGCGCAGGAAACGCCCAAGCAGGGCGGCGATATCGTCGTCACCTACAAGGACGACATCACCACGCTCGACCCGGCGATCGGCTACGACTGGGTCAACTGGTCGATGATCAAGAGCCTTTATTCCCGCCTGATGGACTATGCGCCCGGCACGCCGAACCCGGTTCCCTCGCTTGCGGAAAGCTTCACCGTTTCGCCCGATGGCTTGACCTATACCTTCAAGCTGCACAAGGGCGTGAAGTTCTCGAACGGCCGCGAGGTCGTCGCCTCCGACGTGAAGTATTCGATCGAACGCGCCGTCGACCCGAAGACGCAAGGCCCCGGCGCCGGCTTCTTCGGCGCCATCAAGGGCTTCGAGGATGAAACCGGCGGCAAGACGACGACGCTCTCCGGCATCGAGACGCCTGACGATAGCACCGTCATCTTCAATCTCTCGCGCCCAGACGCCACCTTCCTGCACGTGCTTGCCATCAACTTCGCCTCGGTCGTGCCGAAGGAAGCCGTCGAGGCGGCCGCCGGCGACTTCGGCAAGAAGCCCGTCGGCTCCGGCACCTTCATCCTGAAGGATTGGACGATCGGCCAGCAGCTCGTTTTCGAACGCAACAAGGATTATTTCGTCAAGGGTGTTCCCTATATCGACAGCTTCAAGGTCGAGGTCGGCCAGGAGCCGCTGGTGGCGCTCTTGCGCCTGCAGAAGGGCGAGGTCGATATCGCCGGCGACGGCATTCCGCCGGCGAAGTTCCTCGAAATCAAGAATTCGGCCGACGGCGCTCAGATGATCGTCGACGGCGAACAGCTGCACACCGGCTACATCACCCTGAACACCAAGGTGAAGCCCTTCGATAACGTCAAGGTTCGCCAGGCGCTGAACATGGCGATCAACAAGGAGCGCATCACCCGCATCCTCAACGGCCGCGCAACGCCTGCCAACCAGCCGCTACCGCCGCTGATGCCGGGCTACGACAAGTCCTTCACCGGCTATGCCTATGACGTGGCGAAAGCCAAGGCGCTGCTTGCCGAAGCCGGCTATCCCGATGGCTTCGAGACCGTGCTCTACTCCACAAACACCGATCCGCAGCCGCGTATCGCCCAGGCGATCCAGCAGGATCTGGCCGCCGTCGGCGTCAAGGCCGAAGTCCGGGCGCTCGCCCAGGCAAACGTCATCTCGGCAGGCGGCACGGAAGGCGAAGCGCCGATGATCTGGTCGGGCGGCATGGCCTGGATCGCCGACTTCCCGGATCCGTCCAACTTCTACGGCCCGATCCTCGGTTGTGCCGGCGCGGTTCCGGGCGGCTGGAACTGGTCGTGGTACTGCAACGCCGATCTCGACAAGCGCGCCGTTGCCGCCGACTCCATGTCCGATCCGGCAAAATCAGCCGAGCGCGCCGCCGCCTGGGGCAAGATCTTCACCGATATCATGGCCGATGCGCCGTGGATCCCTGTCATCAACGAACGCCGCGTCGTCGCCAAGTCGCTGCGCATGGGCGGTGCTGACAACATCTACATCGATCCGACCCGCGTTATCAATTACGACGCGATCTACGTGAAGCAATAAGCCCTAAGAAACAATGCCTTCCCGGTCCACGCCGGGAAGGCGTCATAAAATCGAGGGAGACATGACATGTGCATCGCCTGCACCCACACCATCCACCGCGCCCAGCATAATTTCGGCTGGAACAAGGATTTCACCCCCGCCGTCGTCGCCAAACCCGGAGAGACGATCCACTTCGAATGCATGGATTCATCGGGTGGCCAGCTCGGAAGCGACGCGACCCTGGAAACGCTGAACGCGCTCGATTTCGGCAAGATCAACCCGGTCTCCGGCCCGGTCTATATCGAAGGCGCCAAACCTGGCGATGCGCTGAAGGTGACGCTGCGCAAGTTCATTCCCTCGGGCGTCGGCTGGACGGCCAATATTCCGGGCTTCGGCCTGCTTGCCGACCATTTCACGGATCCGGCGCTGCATGTCTGGTCCTACGACGCGACCAGCATGGTGCCCGCCCTTTACGGCCCGGGCGGCCGCGTGCCGCTGAAGCCTTTTGCCGGCACGATCGGTGTCGCACCAGCCGAGCCCGGCACCCACTCCGTCGTTCCCCCGCGCCGCGTCGGCGGCAACATGGATATTCGCGACCTGACGGCGGGTGTCACACTCTACCTGCCCATAGAAGTCGAAGGCGCCCTCTTCTCGATCGGGGATACCCATGCCGCCCAGGGCGATGGCGAAGTCTGCGGCACGGCGATCGAAAGCCAGATGAACGTCGAAGCGACGATCGAGCTCGTCAAGGACGCCAAGCTGCAGACGCCGCGCTTCACCACGACCGAACCGGTGACCCGCCACCTCGACGGCGCCGGCTACGAGGTGACGACAGGCATCGGCCCTGATCTGATGACCGGGGCGCGCGAAAGCGTCATGCGCATGATCGATCTTCTCGGCGCCGAACACGGCATGAGCGCCGTCGATGCCTACCTGCTCTGCTCGGTCTGCGGCGATCTCCGGATCAGCGAGATCGTCGACCAGCCGAACTGGGTGGTCTCCTTCTACTTCCCGAGGATCGTGTTCGCGTGAACGAAGCCATGCCCGCCGCAGCACCGGTGCTCAGCCTTCGCAAGCTGAGCGTCGATGCCCGCACGCCCGAAGGCCGCAAGCCGGTGCTCCAGGATGTCAGCTTCGCGCTTGCAAGCGGCGAAACGCTCTGCATTGCCGGCGAATCCGGCTCCGGCAAGTCGGTCACCTCGCTGTCGATCATGGGGCTCTTGCCGAAAGCCTCGCTGCGGGTCGCCTCCGGCAGCGTGCTGCTTGGCGAGCGCGACCTGCTCACACTTTCCGACCGGGCCATGCGCAGCGTCCGTGGCGGCGATATCGCCATGGTGTTCCAGGAGCCGATGACCTCGCTGAACCCGGTCATGTCGGTCGGCAACCAGCTGACCGAGGCAATCCGCGCGCACCAGGGCAGCGACAATGCCGAGGCGGTGGCGCTGAAGATGCTCGATGCCGTGCAGATCACCGAGCCGGCCCGGCGGCTGAAGCAATATCCGCACGAGCTTTCCGGCGGCATGCGCCAGCGGGTGATGATCGCCATGGCGCTCTCCTGCCGGCCGAAGGTGCTGATCGCCGACGAGCCGACGACGGCACTCGACGTCACCGTACAGGCGCAGATCCTCAGGCTGATGCGCGAGTTGAAGCGCGAATTCGGCGCCTCGATCATCCTGATCACTCACGACATGGGCGTCGTCGCCGAAATGGCCGATCGCGTCGTCATCATGCAGAATGGCAGGATCGTCGAGCAAGGAACGGCGCTCGCCGTCTTCCAGCGGCCGAAGGAGGCCTATACGCAGCAATTGCTCGCCGCCGTCCCGCGGCTCGGCGCGCTTGCAGGCACCGACCGTCCGCCCCGCATCACCCAGCGCGCCGTCGAGACGCTGCATCCGGACCGCACGCCGGTCCTGAACGTGCGCGACCTCACCGTCACCTACGGCAATGCCGCAAGCCGGTTTTTCAAGGGCAAACCGCCGGTCGCGGCCGTCGACGGCGTTTCCTTCGATATCCTGCCGGGTGAAACGCTCGGCCTCGTCGGCGAAAGCGGCTCCGGCAAATCGACGACCGGCAAGGCGGTGCTCGGTCTCATCCCCTTCCAGGGCAACGTTCTGATCGACGGCCGCAATATCGCCGGCCTCAGCCAGCGTGAGATGCGGCCGGTGCGCCGCTCGGCGCACATGATCTTCCAGGATCCCTATGCCTCGCTCGACCCGCGCATGGCCGTCGGCAAGGCGATCGGCGAACCGATGGTCATCCACGGCATCGGCAACCACAGTGAACGGCAGGACCGCGTCGCCGAACTGCTGCGCCGGGTCGGCCTGACGCCTGATGCGGCGACGCGCTACCCGCACGAGTTTTCAGGCGGCCAGCGCCAGCGCATCTGCATCGCCCGGGCGCTCGCGCTTGAGCCAAAGCTGATCGTCGCCGACGAAAGCGTCGCAGCGCTTGATGTCTCCGTCCGCGCCCGGGTGCTCGACCTGCTGCTCGAACTGCAGGAAACGATGGGGCTCGCCTATCTCTTCATCTCCCACGACATGGCGGTGGTCGAGCGCATGTCGCACAATGTCGCCGTCATGCGCGCTGGCCGCATAATCGAAACCGGCACACGGCGGGATATCTTCGAGAACCCGAGGGATGACTACACCCGCGCACTGATCGCCGCGGTTCCGATCCCCGATCCGGAGGTCTATCGCGGTAGGGAAGCGCATGCGTGATTGAAGGGTTGAGACATGACTAAAATGTCGCGAACGAGGATGTCGGCGGCGGCTGGCCAGATCGTCGGCTGATCGCCTTTCTCAAATCGTCGACAATCGTTGCGCCGCGTCGATCATTTTCGGGATGACATCACCTCCGTTCTCTGCGAAAAGAATCGCGATGAGAGACAGGGGCGTTCGTCGACAGACGGGCTGAGAAGCACCCTTCGAACCTGAACCGGATAATGCCGGCGGAGGGAGTCGCTCGGGGCCGCGGCATCGCCCGCACGAACCGCCCCGTGCTCGCCCCGCCTGAAAGGGGCCATATGCAGACCAGGACCACACCAGGAGCGATGCTGAAGGCGATGCGCGAAAAGCCGCCGCTCGTTCAGTGCATCACCAATTACGTCGCCATGAATATCGCCGCGAATGTTCTGCTTGCCGCCGGCGCCTCGCCCGCCATGGTGCATGCCGCCGAAGAAGCCGGCGAATTCGCCGGGATCGCAAGTGCTGTGACAATCAATATCGGCACGCTGTCGACGCAATGGATCGACGGCATGCAGGCGGCTGCGAAGGTGGCGACATCAACCGGCAAGCCCTGGGTGCTCGATCCTGTCGCGCATTATGCGACGGCTTTCCGCCGCAATGCGGTCGCCGATCTCCTAGCGCTGCGTCCGACCATCATCCGCGGCAACGCTTCCGAAATCATCGCGCTGGCCGGCGGAGAGAGCCGCGGCCAGGGCGTCGACAGCCGCGACCCGGTCGAGCAGGCGGAAAGTTCGGCGCGATGGCTCGCCGAGCGTCAGCGAGCGGTGGTTGCCGTTACCGGCGCCGTGGATTTCGTCACCGACGGCGAGCGGGCCGTGCGCATCGAAGGCGGATCGGTCTTGATGCCGCGAGTTACCGCGCTCGGCTGCTCGCTCACCTGCCTCGTCGGCGCCTTTGCCGCCACAGTGCCGGATGATATCTTCGGCGCGACGGTCGCAGCACTTTCAACCTTCGCCATCGCCGGCGAGGAGGCCGCACTCGGAGCGGCCGGGCCTGGGTCCTTCTCCTGGCGCTTCCTCGATGCGCTGGCTGCGCTCGACGCCGAAACGCTTGACGCCAGGGCAAGGATATCAGCCGCATGAGGGCTTTCGACCTTTCGCTCTATCTCGTCCTCGACCCCGATCTCTGCGCGGGGATCGGCATGGTGGAGACCGCACGCCTTGCCGTTGCCGGCGGCGCGACCATGGTGCAGCTGCGCGACAAACATGCCGGCACCATCAGGATGATCGAGACCGGCCGCGCCTTGAAACAGGCGCTGGATGGGACCGGCGCCCTCCTCATCATCAACGATGATGTCGAGGCGGCAATCGCCATCGGCGCCGACGGCCTCCATATCGGCCAGGAGGATATGGATGCGCGCAAAGCGCGGGCGATGGTCGGTGCCGAGATGATCCTTGGTCTTTCGGTCGAGAGCGAGGTGCTTGCGAACGCCGTCGATCCTGATCTCATCGATTACACCGGCGTCGGGCCGGTGTTTGCGACACCGACCAAGGCCGATCACAAGCAGCCGATCGGCTTTGACGGCCTTGCAAGGCTGGTAAAGGCCTCGCCGGTGCCATCGGTCGCGATCGGCGGGCTCAAGGCGGATCATGTCGCCGAGGTGTTTGCTGCAGGCGCCAGGGGGCTTGCCGTCGTTTCCGCCATCTGCGGCACGCCCGATCCGGAAGCGGCCACGCGCCGCATCGCTGCAGAAATTCGAAAGGCTCGCGCATGATCCGCAACGTTCTCTCGATCGCCGGCTCCGATCCCTCCGGCGGCGCCGGCATCCAGGCCGATCTCAAGGCCTTTTCCGCCCGCGGCGTCTACGGCATGGCGGTGCTGACCGCGCTGACGGCCCAGAACACGCAAGGCGTCAGCGGCGTGCACCTGGTGCCGCCGCAATTCGTCGCCGACCAGATCAATGCCGTCTTTGCCGATGTGCGCGTCGATGCCGTCAAGATCGGCATGATCGCCAATGCCGGCATCGCCGACGCTGTTGCCGGCGCGCTGACTGACCACCGCGACATTCCGATCGTCGTCGACCCTGTCATGATCGCCAAGGGTGGTGCCGCCCTGCTGGCGCCCGAAGCGGTCGACGTATTGACTCGCCGGCTGCTGCCACTGGCAACACTGCTGACCCCGAACCTTCCGGAAGCTGCCGCCCTGCTGCACCAGCCGCTCGCGACAAGCCGGGCTGAGATGGCGGAACAGGCCGAGCGTCTGCGGGCGCTTGGCCCGGCCGCAGTGCTGGTCAAGGGCGGCCATCTCGACAGCGACGAGAGCCCTGACGTGCTTGCCACGGCCGCCGACCTGCACTGGTTTGAAGCCAGGCGCGTGCCGACCAAGAACACCCACGGCACCGGCTGCACCCTCTCCAGCGCGCTGGCGGCCGAGCTCGCCAAGGGCGCCTCGGCGCGGGAGGCCGTCGCCATCGCCAAGGATTACCTCGCCGGCGCGGTCGCGGCTGCCGGACACCTCACCGTCGGCTCCGGCCACGGCCCGGTGCAGCATTTTCATGCGCTTTGGAAGGACGGCGAATAGGCGCTCGCTCCACCAATATTCCGCCAATCGAAAACGGCCCGGTCTTTCCGGGCCGTTTTTGCGTTCGGCACCTACTTTGCGTTGAAACCCTGGGGACAGCGGCGGGTCGTGCCTTTGGCCGTTTGAAAAACCTTGTTGACAAGCCCGGCCAGATGGCCAAGTCTATGACACTAAAAGGGGATATATTCCGCAATAAAGGAATAACTGGAGGAGTGACAGGTGCCAAACCTGCTTGTGAGCCTATATTCCACTGAGCTCGCCGACCTGAAACGCAAAGCCGACGATGTCGGCGTCTCCATCCGTCCGGCCCTCCCCCCAGAACTGCATCTTATCGTCAGCTGGGTTCGCGAACGGTTCAGCGAGAACTGGGCGAGCGAAGTCGCCGTCGCCTTCTCCCGCCAGCCCGTTGCCTGCCTGATCGCCGTTGAAGCAGGCAAGCTGCTCGGCTTTGCCTGCTATGACACGACGGCGCGGGGCTTCTTCGGCCCCACCGGCGTCGATCCCGACGCCCGCGGCAAGGGCATCGGGCTCGCCCTCTTTTCCGCCTGCCTTCAGGCCATGAAAACGCTCGGCCACGCCTATGCCTTCATCGGCGATGCCGGGCCGGTCGATTTCTACTCCAAGACTGCAGGCGCAACCATCATCCCCGCCCTCGATAAGGGCATCTACGAAGGCATGCTGAGAAGCGCGCCGAAATGACCGTTTGATACCGGAGCACCAGAATTGTCCTCGACCCCGCTCGCCCTTTTCGTCGGCCTTCCGAATCCCACTATTTCGGATGATGAATTCGCCCTCTTTCGGGAAACCAATCCGCTCGGCCTGTTCGTCGGCCGGCGCAATCAGCGCGAGCCGGAGCAGACGAAGCGGCTGATCGAGCGTTTCCGCGAAGCCGTCGGTCGCGACGACGCGCCTGTCTTCACCGACCAGGAAGGCGGCCGCGTTCAGCATCTCGATGCCGGCCCCTGGCCGCTCTTCCGCAGCTTCGGCCAGTTTGCCGAACTTGCACGCCGCGATTTCGATCTCGGCAAAAAAGCACTGCGCCTTTCCTCCCAGGCCATGGGCGCGATGATGGCGGAACTCGGTCTTTCCAGCGGATGCTCGCCCGTTCTCGACCTCGTCTTCGAGACGACGAGTGCGGTCATCGGCGCCCGCTCCTTCGGCCCTGATCCCGATTTCATCGCTGCCCTCGGCCGCGAGGTGGTCGATGGCCTGCTCGAGACCGGCAATATGCCTGTCATCAAGCATATTCCCGGCCATGGCCGTGCGACGCTCGACTCCCACAAGGAACGTCCGGTGGTCAATGCCAGCCGCGAGACGCTTACCGCCACCGATTTCAAGCCCTTCGTGGCGCTGAAGGATACGCCATGGGCGATGGTCGCCCATGTCGTCTATTCGGCCTATGACGCGGAGCTGCCGGCGTCGGTCTCGCCGATCATGCACGACGTGATCCGCAACGATATGGGCTATGACGGCGTGCTGATTTCCGACTGCATCTTCATGGAGTCGCTCTCCGGCACCCTGCCGGAGCGCGTCAAACAGGTGCTCGACGCAGGCTTTGACATCGCGCTCCACAGCCACGGCGATATCCCGGAAAGCGAAGCCGCCGCCAAGGCCGCCCGCCCGCTGACGGACGCCGCCCTGCAGCGGATCGTCGCCGGCAAGGCGCGCCTCGGCAATCTCAAGATCGATGTCCGCGCCGCCCACGCAGAAGTCGAAAACATGTTTGCAAGCGCGCTGGTCTCCTGACCGGCGCGCCAACTCTCACCGCATAAGAAAAGGGGAATAGAACATGAAAAAATATCTTCTTGCCGCCGCGCTGACGCTGCTTTCGGGATCGGCCATGGCGCAGACGGTCCTCACAGTGAATATCGAACCGGCGACGACCTGGGTTCGCAACTTCAACCCGTTCAACCAGACCTCGGCGCGCCAGTCGACGCTCGATTTCATCTACGAGCCGCTGGTCGTCTTCAACCGCTTCGACAGCAACAAGCCGGTCTATCGCCTGGCCGAAAGCTTCAAGCTCTCTGATGATCTGAAGAGCATCGAATTCAAGCTGCGCTCAGACCTGAAATGGTCTGACGGCAAGCCGCTGACGGCGGCCGACGTCAAGTTCACCTATGATTACCTGAAGAAATTCCCGGCGCTCGACTTCGTCAGCATCTGGACCTTCGTCACCGACGTGCAGGCCGTCGACGGTCAGACGGTGCGCTTCACGCTCGCCAATCCGAGCTCGCTTGCCGCCGAGCAGATCTCACAGTTGCCGATCGTTCCGGAACATGTCTGGAAGGACATCTCCGACCCGGTCACCTTCGCCAACGAAACCCCGGTCGGCAGTGGCCCGCTGACGGAAGTGCCACGCTTCACCGGCCAGACCTATGACCAGTGCCGCAACCCGCACTATTGGGACAATGCCCATCTGAAAGTCGATTGCATGCGCTTCCCGCAGCTTGCCGACAACAACCAGATCCTGACGGCAACGGCCGACGGCACGCTCGACTGGGGCGTCTCCTTCATTCCCGACATCGACAATGTCTATGTTTCCAAGGATCCGGCGCACTTCCATTACTGGTATTCGCCGAGCAGCATGGTCGCCTTTCTGTTCAACTTGGAAACGGCGAACGAGAACAACAAGAAGGCCTTCAACGACCTGAAATTCCGCCGTGCCGTCGGCATGGCGCTCGACCGCAAGACGATGATCGACGTCGCCGGCTACGGCTATCCGACGCTGAACGAAGACCCCGGCCTGATGGGCGAGCTCTACAAGAGCTGGGCGGACCCATCCGTCAAGGCCGACTTCGGCAAGTTCGCAACCTATGATGCCGATGCCGCCAAGGCCCTGCTCGACGAGGCGGGCTACAAGGACCAGGACGGCGACGGCTTCCGCGACAATCCCGACGGCAGCAAGATCTCCTTCTCCATCATTGTCCCGAACTCCTGGACGGACTGGGTCGACACAGTCAACATCGCCGTGGAAGGCATGCAGGCCGTCGGCATCGACGCCAAGATCGAAACGCCGGAGGAAGCGGTCTGGACCGGCAACCTCATCAACGGCACCTTCGATGCGGCGATCAACAGCCTGCCGGCATCGGCTTCGCCCTATTACCCCTATAAGCGCGCCTTCAGCGCCTCGGACAAGGGCAAGACCCGCTTCACCGCGCAGCGCTGGTTCAATCCGGAGGTCGAAAAACTCGTCACCGAGTTCACTCATACCGCCGACCTTGCCAAGCAGAAGGACGCCATGAACAAGGCGCAGCGCATCGTCGCCGAAAACATGCCGATGATTCCGGTGTTCAACAATCCGAACTGGTATCAATACAACACCAAGCGCTTCACCGGCTGGTCGACCAAGGAAAACCCCTTCGTCAATCCGTCGATCTCGCGGACCAATCCGGCACGCCTGCTGAACCTGCTTGCTCTCGAGCCGGTCAAGTAAGCATCGCAATCCTCGGGAGCGGCGTACAGCGCCGCTCCGTCACGACGGAGTCCCCATGGCTTTCCTGCTTCGCCGCCTCGTCTTCTACGTGGCAGCCTTCATCGCGGCAGCGACGATCAATTTCTTCCTGCCGCGTCTGATGCCGGGCGATCCCGTGCAGATCATGTTCTCGAGCGCCGGCACCGAATTGCCGCCGGAAAGCCTGCAGGCGCTGAAGCTCACCTTCGGTTTCGTCGACGGGCCGCTCTGGCAGCAGTACCTCACCTATCTCGGCAGCATCTTCACCGGCGATCTCGGCCGCTCGATCAAGTATTTCCCGCTGCCCGTCACCTCGGTGCTCGGCCATGCGCTCGTCTGGACCGTCGGCCTGATGGGCACGGCGACGATCGTCAGCTTCGCGCTCGGCACCTTTCTCGGCATCGTCGCCGCCTGGCGCCGCGGCAGCAAGTTCGACGTCATCGTCTCCGTCGGCGCGATCTTCGCGACCTCGGTGCCGGCCGTCGTCACCTCGCTGATCGTGCTCTTCGTCTTCGGCTTCACGCTCGGCTGGTTTCCGAATGGTTATGCCGCCGACCCAGCGCTCGATCCGGCCTTCAGCCTGAAATATATCGGCAGCCTCGCCTATCACGGCGTCTTGCCGATGGTGACGCTCTGCACCGTGCTGATCGGCGGCTTCACCGTCACCATGCGCAACAACATGATCAACCTGCTCGGCGAGGACTATATCGTCATGGCCCGCGCCAAGGGCCTTTCCGACCGGCATGTGATGCTCTGGTACGCAGCTCGCAACGCCCTATTGCCAACTGTCTCCAGCCTTGCCATCGCCATCGGCACCATCCTCGGCGGCTCGCTGGTGACGGAGGTCGTCTATAATTACCCCGGCCTCGGCAACATTCTCTACCAGGCGATCCTCGCCCGCGATTACCCCGTCATCCAGGGCCAGTTGCTCATCATGACCGCGACCATGCTGATCGCCAATTTTATCGTCGACGTCAGCTATGTGCTGCTCGACCCGCGGCTGAAGGGAGCGTGAGATGAAGACCCTGCTTCGAAACCGCAAGGCGCTCGTCGGTCTCGTCATCATCGCCTTCATCGTCCTCGTCGCGATCGCAGCGCCCCTGCTGACACAGTACGATCCCGCCGCCCGCACCGGGCGGCCGCACCAGCCGCCATCGCTCGATCATATCCTCGGCACCACCCGCATCGGCCAGGATGTCTTCGCCCGGTTGATCTACGGCGCCCGGACTTCGCTTGCCGTCGGCTTCGGCGCCGGCCTGCTGATTACACTCGTCGGCACCGCACTCGGCATCATCTCCGGCTATCGCGGCGGCAAGACCGACGAGATCATCAGCTTCTTCACCAACATGGTGCTGGTCGTTCCGAACTTGCCGCTTCTGCTGGTCCTCGCCGCCTTCATCGGCCAGGCAAGCCCTCTCGTCATCGCCCTTATCCTTGGTGCCACCTCCTGGGCATGGGGCGCGCGCGTCACTCGTGCCGAAACGCTCTCCGTCAAGCAGAAGGATTTCGTCAAATCGGCCGAGATGATGGGTGAGCCGCAATGGCGCATCATGACATTCGAAATCTTTCCCAACGTGATTTCAATCGTCGGCATCAATTTCATCGGCAGCGTCATCTTCGCGATCATCACCGAGGCGACACTGGAATTCCTCGGCCTCGGCGATCCGAGAGCGATCTCCTGGGGCACCATGCTCTACAATGCGCAGAAGGCCTCGGCCCTTTCTGTCGGCGCCTGGTGGGATATTCTCACCCCCTGCTTCGCGCTCGCCTTCCTCGGCATCGGCATGTCATTGCTGAACTTCGCCGTCGACGAAATCGCCAATCCGCGGCTGCGCACCGGCAATCACCTGAAGCGCTGGTCCCTGCTCGTTCGAACAGGGGAGGGCCGCCTGTGACGCAGCCGCTGCTCTCGGTGAGGAACCTCACCATCGACTATATCGGCGAGGAGAAAGATTTCCGCGCCGTTAGCGATGTCAGCTTCGATGTCGCGCCCGGCGAGGTCTTCGGCCTTGCGGGCGAATCCGGCTGCGGCAAGAGCACCATCGCTTTTGCCATCAGCCGCCTGCACAAGCCGCCCGCGCTGATCCGCAAGGAGAGCCGCATCCTGCTCGACGGCCGCGATGTGCTCGGCCTCGACCGGCAGGCGCTCAGCGCCTTCCGCTGGCGCGAGGTCGCCATGGTCTTCCAGAGCGCGATGAACTCGCTGAACCCGGTGCTGCGCATCGAGGCGCAATTCTACGACATGCTGCGCACCCACAAGGGCATGAGCCGCGCTGCAGCCCGCGAGCGCACCGCCGAGATGCTGACGCTCGTCGACATTGCGCCGGACCGCATGCGCGATTATCCGCACCAGTTTTCCGGCGGCATGCGCCAGCGCATCGTCATCGCCATCTGCATGGCGCTCAATCCGAAGCTCGTCGTCATGGACGAACCGACGACGGCGCTCGACGTCGTCGTCCAGCGCGAAATCCTGCAGCGCATCAATGAATTGCGCCGCAGCTTCGGTTTTTCCGTGCTGTTCATCACCCATGATCTCGGGCTGATGGTGCAATTCTGCGACCGCATCGGCATCATGCTGTCAGGCCAGCTGGTGGAGCAGAACACGGCCGAGGCGATCTACAGGACGCCCAAGCATGGCTACACGAAAAAGCTCTGGGCTTCCTTCCCCTCGCTGCATGGAGGAGTGCTGTTATGACCGACGCCATTCTCGCACTCGACAAGGTGACGAAGACCTTCGGCCATGGTTCCGGGGCCGTACATGCCGCCCGCGCCATCTCGTTTTCTCTGCATGCCGGCCGGGCGCTGGCACTCGTCGGCGAATCCGGCAGCGGCAAGACCACCTGCGCCCGCATGGCGATGCGCGAATATCTGCCGACATCGGGCCGAATTCTCTACAAGGGCCGGCCTGTCGAGGCGGCAAAATCCGCCGAGATCGCCCGCTACCGCCGCTCGGTGCAGATGATCTTCCAGGACCCTTTCGCTTCCCTCAACCCGGCCCACACCATCACCCATCATCTCCGGCGGCCGCTGAAGCTACATCGCCCGGAGATCAAAGGGGCCAAGATCGACGTCGCGGTCCGCGAACTGCTTGAACGTGTCAGGCTCGACCCTGATCTCGTTGCGCCGAAATATCCGCATGAGCTCTCTGGCGGCCAGCGCCAGCGCGTCAACATCGCTCGCGCCTTGGCCGTCAAGCCGGAGGTGATCGTCGCCGACGAACCGACCTCAATGCTCGACGTCTCCGTGCGCCTCGGCGTGCTGAACCTCTTGAACGAGATGAAGCAGGAGATGAATCTCGGCCTGCTCTACATCACCCATGACATCGCCACCGCCCGCTATGTCGCCGAGGACATCGCCGTGATGTATGCCGGCCAGATCGTCGAATGGGGCAGCGTCGCCAAGGTGATCGACAATCCGCTGCATCCCTATACCCGTCTGCTGCTCTCGGCCGTGCCTGATCCGGAGGTTCGCTTCGACGACCCGAAGGCCCGGCTGAGGCCCGATGAGGTGGAAGATATTCGCCGCCGTTCGGCCGTTCCGCAGGACGACATCGTCGAATTAGAGCAGGATCATTTCATGCGGATGATCTGAGGCCGGCTTGCTGGCCTCTTCTGGCGCCCCATGCTAGGGACGGTCTCTTTCATATGAGGCGATACCGTCATGCTGCCCTGGATCCAGCTCGATTCCGCGACCATTCCCGGTGAAAACGGCGAATTGCGGCTGAAGCGGCGCGGCGGCGAGTTCTCGATAATGCTCGGCGCCAACGAGCTGATGAACAGCCGCCTCAGCGGCTCGGAGGAAGCGCTGGCGAGCCTTTCCTGGGATCGGATCAAAATGAATCCGAAGCCAAGGATCTTGATCGGCGGTCTCGGCATGGGCTTTACCCTGCGCGCCGCTCTAGCCGTCCTCCCGGAAGACGCCGGCGTCACCGTCGCCGAACTGGTGCCTGCCGTGATCGCCTGGGCACGCGGGTCGATGGCCGAGGTCTTCAAGGGCTGTCTCGACGATCCGCGCGTCGGCATCCATCAGGGCGATGTCGGCGAGGCGATCCGTGCCGGCAAAGGCGCCTATGACGCAATCCTGCTCGATGTCGATAACGGCCCTGATGGCCTGACCCGCAAATCCAACGATCGGCTCTACGATTTCGCCGGCCTTCGCGCCGCCCGCGACGCGCTTCGCCCCGGCGGCGTGCTCGCCGTCTGGTCGTCCGGTCCGGACCCCGATTTCACGCGGCGTCTCAAGGATAGCGGCTTTACCGTCGAGGTCGTCAATACCCGCGCCAACCGCAAACGCGGCGCCCGGCATGTGATCTGGCTGGCAGTCAAATCGGGCGGCTGATGGAATGCCTGACAGAAACTTCAGGCGGCGTCCGTCTGCCGATCACCGTCGGTGCCCTGTCCCCGGAATGCCTGCAGCATGAGGTCGAGAAGCTCCTTGGTGGGCTCGCTGCAGAAGAGGATTTCAGAAATCTGCTTGATGCTCTCATCCGGCAGCTCCCACCATTTGAGCTGCATCATGAGATCGCGGATTTCAGGATTGAAGCGGTATCTTATGTGCCGAGCCGGATTACCGCCCACGATCTCGAAAGGCTCGACATCCTTATAAACATGCGAGCGGGCGGCGATGACCGCGCCATCGCCGATGGTAACGCCCGAAAGGATGGTGGCTCCGAAGCCGATCCAGACATCGTTGCCGATAACAACGTCGCCCTTCGTGCCGCTCGGCTGTTTGATCCCCTCGCCGCCGAGTTGCGACAAAAATTTCGCATGTCCGAAAGGATAGGTCGTGAAGCAGTTGGTCTTATGCTCGCCACCAAGCAGGATACTCACATCCATGGCCACGGAGCAGAACCTGCCGACCCGCAACGACGCGCCCTGGTCGTAGGTGAACACCTTGGTCCCCAAAACGCCGTAGGAATACTTTCCGATATATACGCGGCTCGCCCCGAATTCGAGTACGCGATCCTCAGCTACTGCATCATCCATAGACGGTCCCCCAATTGCGGGAGATTGTGCCGGGCAAAGCTTTCGCGAAGCTTGGGTCGACGCAACAAATGCGTGTCAGGTAGGGAACTGCGCAATGAAGCGCGCTCCGACTAACTTCCCGAAGCGATCCTGCGGGCGGCATTGATGGCGCGGCGGGCGCCGGAGCGCAGCTGCGCGGTCTCGGCACCGGCAATGACCAGATCGAAGCCGAATTTCAGCAGTTCGCCGGCCCGCTCGCCGTCGCCGGCGAAGGCGCAGGCGAATTTGCCGTGGGCGCGGCAGCGCGAAACCGCATGCTGCATCGCGCTGTCGATCTCGGCGGCGTTCGGCGCCACCTGGTCGCCGTTCGAGAGTGCGATCGAAAGGTCGGAAGGACCGATGAAAATGCCATCGATGCCGGCAACGCCGAGGATGCCGTCGATCGCCTCGAGTGCAGCCCGGGTCTCGATCATGGCGATGGCAACGGTGAGCGCGTTGGCGTTCTTCAGATAATCATCGGCCGACAGCCCTGTATGGTTGAGCGCCAGTGACGGTCCCCAGCTGCGCTCGCCAAGAGGCGGGTATTTTGTGGTCTTGACGAAGGCTTGCGCGTCTTCAACCGAATTGATCATCGGCGCGATGATGCCGGAGGCGCCGGCATCGAGCAGGCGCGAGGCGGAGGCGAAATCACCGACTGGTATGCGCGCCAGCGCCGGCTTGCCGGCAAGCCGCACCTGGGCGACGGCGTTCGCTGCCGAGGGCATGTCCCACATGCCGTGCTGCATATCCAGCACGATGGCGTCGAAGGCCTCCTGCGCCAGGTGATTGGCGAGCGTGGCGTCGGGAATACCGATCCAGGCGGAGATCATGCCGCCCCGGTGGTGCCTGATCCGGTCCGCAAAGCCGTCTATTTCAGCTGCGCTCATGCCATTCTCCTCAATTCGACAGGCCGTTAGCCGCCAGATATTTCTGCTCGAGGAACTTGTCGATGTCGAATTCCCTCAAAGCCATGGACGATTGCCGGCTCATCCTCTCCGGCGCAGCCGTGAAACAATGATTGTCACAGCGAGCCCCGCGACAGCCATTATTATTCCCCAGAGAACCCAGATGCTTTGGTTGATCATGAAACTGGACGCGGGATAGGGAAAATAGCCGCTTCCCTGGGCGATCCAGATGAGTCCCAACAGGATCATGAGCAGTCCAACGACGTATCCGACGCTTCGCGACATGCTTCGCCCCTTCCCTATGAATCGATGCCACAATGTCGATCGGCGTCGGTCATGACAAGGCTTCTCTCCTGAGCGCGAACATATTCCGGATGCAATGACGCGCCGGCCTCCGTCCGAATGTCATGTCCTGCCGACTTCATCCACCAGCCAGTTGCTGAGCCTTTCGCTATCAACATTTGCCGATCGCGGCGGTATCAGCCAGTAACCGCGGTCGCGGGCCTCGATAACCGGCCCGGCTTCCACCAGCATGTGCGTGGACAGAAGCGTATCGACCAGCCCCATCCAGCCGATCGCCACGCCCTGTTCGCTGAGAGCGGCCTGGACGACCAGCGAGTAAGTGTTGAAGCTGACATCACCGCGGCCGGCATGGAGATCGCGAGTGACGGAGAATTCAGCAAAATAACTTCGCCAGTCGAACCAGGGCGATGGCATCGGCGAGTCGAGATGGATCAGGATCGACTTGGCAAGCTGCTGCGGATCGTCGAACGGGCCGTTGCGATCGAGAAAGCCTCGCGTGCAGACGGGCACGACTTCTTCCTTCAGCAGAAGCGATCCGATAGCGCCGAATTCCGCCTTTGTGCCGAAAACCACCCCCACATCTGCGTCGTCACGAAAGCCGGGCTCAAGCCTCTGGGTCGCGACGATCTGTATATCCATTTCGGGGTGAAGGAGGCGAAAGCCGTGCATGCGCGGGATCAGCCAAAGCCCCGAAAAGGCATAGTCGGTTCTCAGTCTGACGACCGGCCTTTGAGCCTCAGCGCGGAAACTGCGCGCCAGGGCATCGATGTCACCAACCGTCTTGGCCGCGACCTGGAAAAGGCGTTCGCCCTCCTCAGTCAACTCGACGCCGCGGTGCTGTCGACGCAGCAGGGCGACGCCGAACTGCTCTTCCAGCCGCCGAATCTGATAGCTGACGGCGGGCTGCGTGAGGCCGAGAACTGCCGCCGCGGCCGAAAAGCTGCCGAGCCTTGCGACCTCCGCAAAGACGCGCATCCATCCCAGCTCAGGCCGACGGTCTGGCATAAAAATTCCTTTTGGTAAGCATCAAAAAAAGCCATCTTTACAAGCAGGATGATAGTGGTTTTGATAAGATCTGCAAATAGCAGTGGGCGTCGACTTCCAGCAAGACCTTCCCCCGCCTTTGAGACCACAGGAGACAATTTCGCATGGTGCGTCCGAATATCCTCATCCTGATGGTCGACCAGTTGAATGGCACTTTCTTTCCCGATGGCCCTGCCGATTTTCTGCATGCGCCGCATCTGAAATCACTGGCAGAGCGTTCCGTGCGCTTCACCAACGCCTATACGGCAAGCCCGCTCTGCGCACCGGCGCGGGCCTCCTTCATGTCCGGACAATTGCCGAGTCGAACCCGCGTCTATGACAATGCGGCGGAATTTGCCTCGGACATTCCGACCTATGCGCATCATCTGCGCGCTGCAGGATACCAGACAGCACTTTCCGGCAAGATGCATTTCGTCGGCCCTGACCAGTTGCATGGCTTCGAGGAACGCCTGACGACGGATATCTACCCGGCCGATTTCGGCTGGACGCCTGACTATAGCAAGCCGGGCGAACGCATAGACTGGTGGTATCACAATCTGGGTTCGGTCACCGGCGCCGGTATTGCCGAGATCACCAACCAGATGGAATATGACGACGAGGTCGCCTACCACGCCGGCCGCAAACTGTTCGATCTCTCGCGCGGTCATGACGAGCGCCCCTGGTGCCTGACCGTCAGCTTCACCCACCCGCACGACCCCTATGTCGCGCGCCGCAAATTCTGGGACCTCTATGAGGATTGCCCGGCACTGGACCCTGCGGTTGCGCCGATTGCCTTCGAGCGGCAGGACCCGCACTCACAACGTTTGATGAAAGCCTGCGATCACGCCGGCTTCGACATCAGCGATGAGCAGATCAGGCGGGCAAGGCGGGGCTATTTCGCCAATATTTCCTATGTCGACGAGAAGATCGGTGACATTCTCGGCGTCCTCGAACGGACCCGCATGGCTGAAAACACGATCATCCTCTTTGCCTCCGACCATGGCGACATGCTCGGCGACCGCGGTCTCTGGTTCAAGATGAACTTCTTCGAAGGATCGGCCCGCGTTCCGCTGATGATCGCAGCACCCGGCTGGAAGCCCAGACGGATCGATCAGCCTGTCTCCACGCTCGACGTGACGCCGACGCTGGCGGGTCTTGCCGGGATCGATATCGCCTCGCTGAAGCCGTGGACCGAGGGCGAAGATCTGGCAGCGCTTGCCGAAGGCACCGGCAGCCGCAGCCCGGTGCCGATGGAATATGCCGCAGAGGGTTCCGAAGCGCCGCTCGTCTGCATTCGGGATGGCCAATACAAACTCTCGCTCTGCGAGAAGGACCCGCCGATGCTGTTTAATCTCGAGGCCGATCCACAGGAGCTCGACAATCTGGCGGCCGACCCGGCGCATGCCGAGATCTTGGCAAGGCTTGCCGAACAGGCCGGCCGGCGCTGGAACCTTTCCGATTTCGACGCAGCCGTACGCGAGAGCCAGGCGCGCCGCTGGGTGGTCTATGCGGCGCTGCGCAATGGGGCCTATTATCCATGGGACTACCAGCCGCTGCAGAAAGCCTCGGAGCGCTATATGCGCAACCACATGGATCTGAACGTGCTGGAGGAAAACCAAAGGTTCCCGCGCCAGGAATGAGCAAGAAGCGCTGCTGATTTAAGCCGTCTTGCGCGCCGGCGCCTCGCGCAGGAAATCCTCGATGAACGCCTTCTGCAGCAGGATGCCGTCCCATTCGTCAGGGAAGAAGGGCGAGTCGTAGATCAGCGTGAAGGGACCGTCGTAACCGGCTCTCTCGCACATCTCCAGGCACGTGCGGTAATCCTCGGCATCGAGGCCGGCAGTGCCATAATCGGCTTTGGCATGGCAGATTTCCGCCCGGCCCATGATATCGGCAAGGCCCTCGTATTTCGCTGGCGCCGCCCAGTTGCCGAGGTCGCCGTTGAGACCGACCTTGCCGTCCAGCCGGTCCAGCAGCCAGTTCATTTCGACGGGCGATGGCAGCAGGTCGAACCAGTTCTCGACGACAACACGCACGCCGCTGCCTTCGGCCTTTCCGGCCAGCCAACTCAGATGGCGCGCGGCGCGGGTAAGGTTTTCCTCCGTCGGCTTCTGCTTGCCGGCAATGACGCGCATCCTCTCAGCCCCAAGGGTTGCGGCGATGTCGATCCACTCCGCCATCCATTCAACGTCGCGTTCGGCCGTCTCCGGATGACTCGGATCACCGTCCTCGACGAGTAGCGTCTGGAACAGTACGTTCGAGGCCGCCATCGCATCGCGCAATTCGCTTATATAGGCGGCGTCGAGGCTCGGCAGATGGAAGGAACAGACCTCCAGCCGGTTGACGCCGCGTGCCGAGAGCGCCGCCGGCACGTCGATCAGCGCCGCGGCGCCGGGGCCATAGGGTTCCTTCGCCGCTGCACTTTTCTCGGGATCGGGACTATAGGCATGAACGGCGCCGAGCAGCCGATGCAGCGACCATGTCGAAACCGCGAAACGTCCGTTTTGCAAAACCTGCACGTGCTTTCCTCCGGGATCTCCTCATGCCATCAATGGCAACTAAATCCCGGCGGTTCAATTGCCAATTCAGGCAAAATTGTCGCGGATGACCGCCTCGGCCGCAAGGGCGATCCCCAGCAGCGCCTCATCGCGATGGGCAGTGGCCGAAAGCAGCAGTCCAACAGGCATGCCTGATACACCCGTGCCGCAGGGAATGGAAACGCCGCACCAGTCGAGGAAATTGCCGAGCGCGGTGTTGCGCAAGGTCTTGTTGTTCGTCGCGAAGAACAGCTCGTCATCCTGCGCCAGCGGCCCGATCGGCGGAGCGACATGGGCAACAGTGGGAAAGGCGAGCAGCCGGTCGCCGACGAGGCGCTCGACATCGGCGATCAGGCGGCTGCGCGCCTCGAGGATCGCTAGGTAATCCGGCAGCGTCGTCTTGCTTCCGAGACGGGTGCGCATGACGACGCGGTGGTCCATCCTGTCCGCGTCCGGTCCGGCCAAGCGTTCCTGATGAAGTGCGAAAGCCTCCGCCGTCACCAGCGGACCATATCTCGTCATCAGATCGAATATTTCGTTGAAGGCGGGAATGATGGTGCGGGCAACCTTGGCGCCGGCCTTTTGAAGACGTCCCAAAGCCGCCTCGAACGCGGCGACGACACCGACTTCAGCGCCATCGAAGACGATATTTTCAGGTACGATGAGTTCCAGCCCTTGCAGGGGATGCGCAACGACATCGGGCGCCGTCAGGCCGCGCATTGCCGCGTCGATCCAGACCGCGTCCCTGACACTGCGGCAGAGCGGCCCCAGCGAATCCAGGCTCTTTGCCAGCGGATAGACGCCTGCCATTGCGTGGCGGCCGCGCGTTGCCTTGTAGCCGACGATGCCGTTGAAGGCGGCGGGAATCCGCACCGAGCCGCCGGTATCGGTGCCCATGGCGACCGGCACCAGTCCGGCCGCGACGGCGACACCGGCGCCGGAGGATGAGCCGCCCGGAATGCGCGGGAGATCGAGGCTTCGCGGATTTACCGGCGTGCCGTAATGCGGATTGATGCCGAGGCCGGAAAAGGCGAATTCGCTCATATTGGTGCGTCCGACGGCGACCATGCCCGCCTGCCTGAGCAAAGCTACGACAGCCGCGTCGCGCTTGGCCGGCATATCCTCTGCCAGAACGACGGAACCCGCTGTCGTCGGCAAGCCTTCAATGTCGAAGAGATCCTTCCAGGCAATCGGAATGCCGTCCAGCAATCCAAGCGAGCGCCCTTCCCGCAGACGTCTCGAGGAGGCGCGCGCCTCCTCCATCGCCCGGCTTTCGAGCAATGTGGTGAAGACCGCCTTGTCGGCATAATTCGCGATGGAATCGAAGACCGCCTCGGCCACTTCGACCGGATCGGCCGCGCCACCTTGAATGAGGACGGAAAGCTGCGCGACCGACATCGCGCCGAAGGATTTGCTCATGGGACTGTCCAGAAGAGAGATGTTCCTCTCTGGACTACCCCGGATCATTCCGGTGAACCAGAGCTTCACGATATTTTGCATTTATTGGTACGATTTCTTGAACACTGAGTTTGGATATCGCCCCTTCAATTGCCACGATCGAAGACACACATGCTGCCCGCATGCGAAGCCGGTTCGGCATGAGGGTGAGAGTTTGCTCTGAGAACTCGGCTGCGCATGTGTTGCAGGAGTAATTAAAATGACAGATTGTGAAACTTTAAGCCGTCGCCAGGATATGGTGACCCTCCATGTAAAAGAGGACGAAACCGCCGGTTTAGGCGAGCGCGATTATGTAGATCATGTCAGCGCCCAGAAACTTTCGGCCTTCGAGCGCATTGTCGTGGTCGGAGCGCTGGTTCTCTTGAGCTTTGCGGGTTTTGCCGCATATTCTTCCGGCAATACGGACCCGATGACAACATCGGCCATTGCCGCCCCGGCCGGCGATAACATGCCGCCGCATCCGGCCTACGGCCATTGCCGCGATAGCAGCCCCTACGCTGAGAGGGTTTGCTGATAGCAAAACATATTGCCGGGCGTGGAAACCTTTGCCCAGGCTGCATCGACAGCAGGAAAAGGGAAAAGGACCATGGCCGGCGACATCGACTACAAGCTTCACCGCTTCATCGACGCCCAGAACGGCGTCTACGAGCGGGCGCTCTTAGAGCTGAAGGCCGGACGCAAGACGTCCCACTGGATGTGGTTCATCTTCCCGCAGATCGCCGGTCTCGGTACGTCCGCGATGGCCGAAAAATATGCGATCCGCTCGGCCGAGGAAGCCGCCGCCTATCTCGCCGATCCCATTCTCTCAAGCCGGCTGCTGCGTTGCGTCGAGGCGATCCTGTCGGTGGACGGCCGATCGGCGCACGAAATCCTGGGTTCACCCGACGACCTCAAGCTGCGCTCGTCGATGACCTTGTTTGCCGCGATCAGCGACCATGGTTCGCCCTTCCACAGGGTGATCGAGCATTTCTATCAGGGAATATTCGACGAACGGACGATGGAAATCCTTAGCGCCAGCACAGACTGACTTTATGCCGGTCGGCTTAAAATCTGTTGCAAATTAAATAGTTATCGGCCCGGCCTGCTCTCCAGCGTGGCAATTTCCTCGGAAATTTCGCTCAGCCGCTGACGCAGATCGCTGTCGGTGCCGTCATCGACTTCTTCCTCGCCGAAACAATAGCGCGCATCATGGAGCTCCAGCTTGGCTTCGAGCTCGGCGCGCTTGGCATATAGGCGTTTGAGATAGACGTAGTTCATCTCCCTGCCTCCACATTGCCCTCGGGTTAGTGTGAAAACGGCATGGAAGCGGTAAGGTTCCCCTCCCACACACTTGCGGTGGTCAGGCGAAAGAAGCGATCGCCGCGTGGCAGGCCTTGGCGAAATGACCGCAGCAGCCGGCAGCGCCCATGGCCTGACGGCTGACACGTGCGCCCTCGAGCAGCAGCGTCAATGTATCGGCAAGAAGCTGGGGTTCGCGCGCGCCGGCCGCCGAACAGAGCGCGGCCAGGCGATCACGCTGTTCGGCCTTGTGCCGCTCGATCATTTCGTGGGCTGGATGGCCCTCGCCCTTCAGCTCGATGGCGGCATTGGCGAGATCGCAGCCGGCGGGCTCGCCGTTCAGACATTGCGCCCGCAGCTCCACCCAGGCGTCCAGCTGGGCGCGCGGATTGCCGGGATAGGCCGTCTCCAGATCGCGCCAGATGGCACCCGCCTTTTCGGAGGCGCGGCGAAGCGTTTCGCAGACGAGTTCGTCCTTCGAGCCGAAATGCCGGTAGAGCGTCATCTTGTTGGTCAGAGCCGCATCGGCAATGGCATCGACGCCGATGCCGCGAATGCCGCGCTCGCGGAAAAGCTCCGAGGCGGTCGAGACGATACGCTCCCGCGGCGGGATGCGATCTTCTGGAACGGCTGCGGAGATTTCATTCGAAGTTTCTGATTTTTTTGCGGACGTAGTCCTTGACATCAATGTGACCGATCGGTAACAAATGCATTGTTACTTACCGGTAACACCACGAAACGCGAAAGTCAATGCCGAGGGCATGGCAGCGGAAAGTGGAACACGGGCCACCGCCCACGAAAGGAGGACAACCATGACAAAGACCAGAGATGACCTGACGATATCCGAAGCCCTTCGCGACCCCCTGATCGCCATGGTGTTGCGCGCCGACGGCGTAAAGCTTGAAGACTTCAAGCAACTCCTGGAGACGGCCGCCCGCAAGCGCGAACCGCGCTCGAAATCGGTGGGCAATATGATCGGAGCACTCGCAAGCCGCGCCAATCTGCCGGCAGTGCCCTGCTTCGGCTGAAGAAGCCACCTGAACAGCTTGGGGATCTCTCCCTGCCCCCGTCAAGGGCTGCCGTCAAAACCAGACGGCGGCCCTTGCCGCTTTAAAGCATGTCGCGCAAAAGTGTGCAGCGGTTTTGCGACAACGGCAAGCGTCAAACAAAGACTTAAGCGCAAGGGGTCGAACGATCGCGACGCGCTTTAGAGAATAGGTTTGCCGCCGGTAACCGCGATTGTCGTGCCGGAGACATAGCTCGACAAGGGATCGGCCAGCATCACGTAGGCTGTCGCAAGCTCGGCCGGCTGTCCCGGCCGTTTCATCGGCACCTGCTTGCCGAAATTGCTGACGCTTTCTTCAGGCAGTGTCGAAGGGATGAGCGGTGTCCAGATTGGCCCGGGCGCCACCGCATTGGCGCGAATGCCTTTCTCGGCCAGAAGCTGCGCAAGGCCAGCGGTGAAATTCTGGATCGCGCCCTTGGTCGTCGCATAGGCAAGCAGCGTGGGGTTTGGACTGTCCGAATTGATCGAGGCGGTGTTGATGATGGCGCTGCCGGGTTTCATATGGGCGACGGCTGCCTTGGTCAGGTAGAACATCGAATGGATATTGACCTTGAAGGTCAGTTCCCACTCTTCATCGCTGATCTCGTCAATGCTCTTGAAGCTCGCCTGATGTGCGGCGTTGTTGACGAGAATGTCGATACCACCGAGCTCCTTGACCGCCGTCTCGACGATCTGCCGGCAGTGGGCCGGATCCTGGATGTCGCCGCTGACGAGGATAGCCTTGCGGCCGGCCTGCTCGACCAGCCGTTTCGTCTCGTCGGCATCCTCATCCTCGTCGAGATAGGAGAGCACCAGATCGGCACCTTCCCTGGCATAGGCGATTGCCACAGCCCGTCCAATGCCGCTATCGCCGCCGGTGATGATCGCCCGCTTGCCCTTCAGCCGCTCGGAACCGCGATAGCTCTTTTCGCCGTGGTCGGGGACAGGGTCCATCTGCGCGGTAAAACCTGGCATCGGCTGTTTCTGGGATGGGAAAGGCGGTGTGGGATAATTTGGCATGGTGACCTCCTGGGTTCAGGGGGTCAAACTCGGGCTGATGCTTGTTGTTCCAAGTCTCGCCGCGGAATGACTACTCGAGCAACCGCGCGCGCTGAGCACGCTCGCGGTCGTCGCCACATCCTAAATTTCCGGTGATATTGAAAACAGAGCTTCATCTGGTCGGCTCAATCCGACTAGCAACCCGCGAAATGTTGCCATTTGCCACAGCGACAGCTATGCCATAGTAATGTAACATAATCGCGTTTTCATGAGGTGCGTGGAATTGGACGGAAAGACATCAGCCGCAGTTTACTCCGAAGATGAGGGCGTTACCGGCGAGATCGGTGGCAAGGGTGCGCGCCGCGCGCGCGTCAGCGGCATCGACCGGGCGCTTCAGGTGATTGATCATCTTTATGAAACCGGATCGCCCGCCGGCGTCTATGCCATCGCAAAGGCGGTGAAGGCGCCGCTGTCGACCGTTTACGTCATCGTCGACGATCTCGTCGAGAAGAACATGTTGACACGCCAGGCGGACGGCTCGATCTGGCTCGGCGCGCGGCTCTACCATTACGGCCTTGCCTATGCCAGGTCGCTGGATTTCATGAGCATCGCCACCCACGAAATGCACGATCTCTGCCGCCAGGCCGGCGAAACCGTGCAGGTCTGCGGCCGCGACGGCGACTATATGCTGGTGTTGGCCATGGCCGACGGCCCGAGCCATTTTCAGGTGGCATCCCGCGTCGGCACAAGGGTCCCACTGAACTGGACGGCCTCCGGCCGCCTGCTCGTCGGCCACCTGGCCGAGGAGGAGCGCATCGAACTGTTCAAGCGCTGCGCCCGCTCTTCACCGACCGGCCGCGCCGAGATCGATCCGGGCACGCTGTCGGAAGCCGCCGGCAAGGCCTTCGAGTCGCGCCTGTCGATCCAGGCAGGGGAATCGGATTATGCGGTTGCCTGCATCGCCTCGCCGATATGCGATCGCGATGGCCAGTGCGTCGCCACCATTTCCATCGTGCTGCCGGAACAGAAGGCGTTTTCCGACGAGAACCACTATACGGCGCATGTGCGCAGTTCAGCGGAACGGATCGAAAAGCTGATGGGCTGGCGCAACCGCTGAGCATTGCGCCCGGCCCGCGGATCCTACCTGTAGGAATAGCCGTGGCTGTGGCGCACCAGCTTGCGCGCCCGCGGCACATAGCGGCTGGCAGCGAAAGCATCGGCGCCCATTACCGCATAGCGCGGCTCGAACAGCTTATTGAGGACCGAAACGTCGCCGTTGGAATCCGTCGCCTCGATATCGGAATCGACCAGATCGAAAATAGTGAATTCCGCTTGCGAGCCGACCGCTAGGCCGTTCTCCATCGACAGCTTGATGACGGATGCCGGCGCATGGGTGACGGCTTCCACCACCTTGTCGAAAGGCATGCCGACGCTGAGGAGTTTAGACATCGTCGTCGCCAGATCCCAGACCGGGAAGTTCATCGAATGGCCGTGCAGATCGGTCGAAATCGAGAACGGCAGAAGCCCGCGGGCGATCGCCGCCTCGGCGACCTTGAAGGAGAAGGAGGCGCCGCCATGGCCGATGTCGAGACGGATGCCTTCGGAAGCGCAACGCTCGGCGAGATTGAAGAGATCCTCGTCTTCCATGATGCTCGACCCGGCCTTGCCGTTGAAGCAATGCGTGACGACGTCGCCGGGGCCGAGGATCTCTAGCACTTCGTCATAGAGCGCCGGCGGCTCGCCGACATGCACCATCATCGGCACTTTCAAGATCTTGGCGATCTTCTTGCCGAGCTTGACCGGGGTGACGCCCCAGGACCCGGTGATGACATGGCTGGCGCGCACCTTGATGCCGACGATGTGCTCGCTGTTTTCGGCATAGACTTCGAGGATGCGGTCGAGATCGATATCTCTTATATCTCTGAGTTCGGCGACGCGGTTGCAGGCGACAAGGCCGATCGAGCCGAGGTTCAGGAAAGCCTTAATGCGCTCGCGCGACGGTTCGATGATATATTCCCGAAAGCCATGGAAATTCGCCTCACCGGCCGAGCCGGCATCGACCAGCGTGGTGACGCCGCGCTCGACGCCGCATTCGGACGGGCGGATGGAAATATCGGTGCCGCCGTGCCAGATATGCACGTGCAGATCGACCCAGCCCGGCGAAATGAAGGCCCCCTTGCCGTCGATGCGCGTCACATCCTGCGAGACGGAAAGCGAAGAACCGATCTCGGCGATCCTCCCATCGGCATTGACGAGAATGTCGATCGCCCCCTCTGCTGCGTCAGAGCCGAAAGCGATCGGTTTGACATTGGTGAGAAGAAGCGGCTTCTTCGCCTGGTCGCCGGACATGAATGCATTCCTTTCGAAGTCTCGGACCGGGATCGCTCCTCGGTCAAAATTCCATAGTTATGTTATATAAATCTTTATAATAGAATAAAGCCGAGGATGCTGCTGTCAAGAAAAATGACGCGGGCGACACCGCTCAGGAAATGTCAGCGGGGCGCTCCTTCTAAAGCACGCCTATATCGAAGGTCCGGCAAATTCGCGTGTGTTTTCAATTCCGAAGGATCGAATAATCGAGCTGTTCCAGGTGATCCGGATCGGCGATGGCGTCGATCGCGGCGATCCTGCCATCAGCGATCGTCAGCGCCACAACGACGCGGAGCTGGCCCTTGATCTCCACGACGAATCCAAGCTCACCGTCGACGATGGCGATTTCTGCCGCCTGCGCCCGCCCCTTGAAGGCTTCGGCCACGTGAGCTGCGCCGCGCATTTCGCCAATGGTGCCGAAGCGGGCGGCCGTCGCATCCGGCCGGAAGACGACGTCAGGGGCAAGCACCGCGATCAATCCCTCCAGATCGCCATTGCGCGACGCCGTCAGAAAGGCCTCGGCGATCGTCCGTTTACGGCCGAAATCGACATCCGGCGCTTCGTCCACCCCCTGCACTCGGCGGCGGGCGCGGCTTGCGAGCTGGCGGGTCGCGGCGGACGAACGGCCGATGATCGGCGCAATCTCGTCGAAGGGCAGGTCGAACATGTCGTGCAGCACGAAGGCGACACGTTCGGCGGGCGCCAGCGTCTGCAGCACGACGAGCAGCGCCAGCCCGACCGAATCGGCAAAGGCGGCTTCGCGCTCGGGATCGTTCGCCGGATCGGCGATCCCAGCGTGAACAGGCGCCTCCAGCGGCTCCTCGCGCCGGGTCTTGCGGGCACGCAGCATGTCGAGGCAGATGCGCGCCACCACCGTCGTCAGCCAGCCGCCGAGATTGCCGACCCCTGTCGTATCGGTGCGGCTAAGCCGCAGCCAGGCCTCCTGAACGGCATCCTCCGCCTCGCTGCCCGAGCCGAGCATGCGATAGGCTGCGGCCCTCAGATGCGCTCTGTTCGCCTCGAACTCTTCGGTCAGCCATTTTTTCTCGTCCATTTGTCACATTCCTCCGCTGCATCCCGTCAAGGCCATGACGAATGAACCCCGGCCGATGTGACAGCGCCGGCGGATCGTCAAACAGTAAACCTGTAGAGGAGACTTATCATGCAGGAGAGAATGGGAAATCCCGCCCTCGTCCTTCCCGCAGCCATGCAGGCGCTGGCGGCTCTCAGCAAGATGCCGGCCGAAACCGGCCTTTCGCCCAAGCTGCTCGAACTCGTCAACCTGCGCGCCAGCCAGATCAACGGCTGCAGCGTCTGTGTCGACGGGCATCCCCGCATCGCAAAGAAGCTCGGTGAAACCGACGAACGGCTCTTCGCCATCGGCGCCTGGCGCGACTCGCCCTATTTCAGCGATGCCGAGCGGGCAGCCCTTGCGCTGACCGAGGCGGTGACCCGCGTCAGCGACCGCGCCGACCCTGTGCCGGATGATGTCTGGGACGAAGCGACCCGGCATTATGACGGCAGGAGCCTTGCAGCACTCGTCATCGCCATTGCCAACATCAATGTCTGGAACCGGCTGAACATCGCCACCCGCCAGATCGCCGGGGCCTGGAAGCCGTAAACGGCGAAGTTGCCGGCAGCGCGTCACCCCTGCGCTGCCGGCAACCACCATCCCTAATCAGCATGGCTTCAGGCCATGCGAAACAATCGGGTGTTCAGATGATGCCGCCGCCGCCGGCAGCGGAGGCAGGGCGTTCGGCCGCTACCATCTTGCGATAACCGCTGGCGCGGAAGACAGCGATCGGGTCGATCGCGCCGCCGGCGCGGCGGCGGGCCTCGGCCAGGATCGGCTCGACATCGGCGCGATAGGCGCGCTTCAGCGTTTCCGACGCCATCAGCGCGTCATTGTCGTCCTGATAGCCCGCGAGCGCCCGGCGGTCGACGAGCAGCGCCTGCGCATAGGCGCGGCGGATTTCGTTGGCGCTGTTGATCAGGCTTTCGATCGGGTCGGTGACATTGTGCGACTGGTCGATCATGTGGGCCGGATTGAAATCGTTGACGCCGCGCTGCTCGGCGTCCACCAGTTCGTTGAAGACGAGGAACAGCCGGTAGGGATCGATCGCGCCAGCGTCGAGATCGTCATCACCATACTTCGAATCGTTGAAGTGGAAGCCGCCGAGCTTGCCGAACTGGATCAGCCGGGCCACGATCATCTCGATGTTGGTGTTCGGCGCATGGTGGCCGAGATCGACGAGGCAATAGGCCTTGGGGCCGAGCGTCTGAGCGATCAGGTAGTTGGTGCCCCAATCCTGCACGATGGTGGAATAGAAGGCCGGCTCGTACATCTTGTGCTCGGAGAACAGCTTCCAGTCGTCGGGCAGCGCCTTGTAGATGTCCGCCATCGAGGCAAGGTAACGCTCGAAAGCCTTGGTGAAATGGCTCTGGCCGGGGAAGTTCGAACCGTCGCCGATCCAGACTGTCAGCGTCTTGGAGCCGAGCGCCTTGCCGATTTCGATGCATTCGAGATTGTGCTCGACTGCCTGTGCCCTTGTTGCCGCATCGGTGTGGCTGAGCGAGCCGTATTTGTAGGAATGGGCCTGGCCGGGCGCATCGGAAAAGGTGTTCGAATTCATCGCATCGAAGCCGAGGCCGAGCGCCTCGCCCTTGGCCTTCAATTCGCTAGCATCCGCCTTGTCCCAGGGAATATGCAGTGAGACGTTCGGGGTCGCCTGCGTCAGCTGATTGATGACAGCGCAATCGTCGAGCTTGTCGAAGATGCCGCGCGGCTCGCCGGTACCGGGGAAACGGGCAAAACGCGTGCCGCCGGTGCCCACACCCCAGGAGGGAACGGCAACGAAGAATTCCGCAACCTTCCGGGTGACCGCCTCGATATCGACGCCGCGACGGGCAAGCGTCGCGCCCAGTGCCTCGTAATCGGCTTTCAGCGCGGTTGCCCGCGTGTCGTTATCCGTCGCGACCAGATCTGGCGCAATCCTGGAATCTGTCATCTATTCCTCCCTGGTCGCGAACCATAGGGCACGGTTCGCGTTCAAACGCTTAAATGTCTTCAACGAAGGAGCTACGATGGACGTTGTCCGCATTCTTCTTGCGATCATCCTGCCGCCCCTTGGCGTATTCTTGCAGGTCGGGATCGGCCTGCATTTTTGGCTCAATATATTGCTGACACTCTGCGGCTATCTGCCGGGGATCATCCACGCAATATGGGTGATCCTCCGGAAATAGCTCTATCCGTTTGCTTTACGCGTTCCGGACGCAAAACCGCTGCACACTGTTGCTGGAATTGCTCTAGCGCGTAAAACTCTGCACGTTGCCGGCATCGACGTTGATGATGTTGCCGGTCGATTTTGCCGAAAGGTCCGATGCGAGGAAATAGATCGCCTCGGCGATATCTTCCGGAAACACGTTGAGTTTCAGCATCGAACGCTTGCGGTAATGTTCCTCGAGGTCGTCCACCTCGATCTTCGACGAGGCAGCGCGCTGCTCGCGCCATTCGCCGCTCCAGATCTTCGAACCGCGCAGGACGGCATCCGGGTTGACGGTGTTGACGCGGATGCCGGCATCCGCGCCTTCCAGCGCCAGGCAGCGGGCGAGATGGATTTCGGCAGCCTTTGCGGTGCAATAGGCCGACGCGTTCGGTGAGGCGGCAAGACCGTTTTTCGAAGCGACGAAGATGACGTTGCCGCCGAGTGCCTGACGGCGAAACAGGCGGAAGGCTTCACGCGAGACGAGGAAATAGCCGGTGGCGAGAATATCGATATTGCGGTTCCACGTCGCCAGTTCGGTCAATTCGATCGGCGCGGAGGAGGCAATGCCGGCATTCGAGACGAGGATATCGATGCCGCCGAATTCGACGCAGGTTTCCGCGAAGGAGGCGATCACCGCATCTTCCTTGGTGACGTCGAGCCGGACGCTGCGCACGGCGTCGGCGCCGAACTTCTTGACGAAATCGGCTTCAGTGCCCTCGAGCGCTGCCTGGTCGATATCGGCAAGCACCACGCAGGCCCCTTCGCCGACGAGGCGTGCGGCGGTCGCCCGGCCGATACCGCCGGCGCCGCCGGTGACGAAGGCGACGCGGCCGGCAAGGCTCTTCGGCTTCGGCATGCGCTGCAGCTTGGCTTCTTCGAGCAGCCAGTATTCGATGTCGAAGGCTTCCTGCTCCGGCAGGCCCTGATATTGCGAGACCGTCGAGGCGCCGCGCATGACGTTGATGGCGTTGACGTAGAATTCGCTGGCAATGCGAGCCGTCGCCTTGTCGCGGGCAAAGGACAGCATGCCGACGCCGGGCACGAGGAAGATGACCGGATTGGCGTCGCGCATGGCGGGCGAATTGTCGTGCTTGCAGTCGTTATAATAGCGGGCGTAGTCGGCGCGGTAGTCTTCCAGCGCCTTGTCGAGACCAGCGACGATCGCGTCGACATCCGGCTTCGCCGGGTCGAAATCGACGATCAGCGGGCGGATCTTGGTGCGCAGGAAGTGGTCAGGGCAGCTGGTGCCGAGCGCGCCGAGCGGGCGCAGATCGCTGGAATTGACGAATTCGAGCACGGCGTCCTGATCGTCGAAATGCCCGAGCTTGCGCTCCTGCTTGCCGATTCGACCGCGGATCTCCGGCATCAGCCGGGCGGCGATGGCGCGGCGTTCGGCAACGGCCAGGCTCTCAGTGATCGCGCCGCCGAAAATGGTCTTGCCTTCGGTCTTTTCGACAAACCAGACGATTGCCTTGTTGATGATATCGAGCGTCAGTTCGTAGCAGGCCTTGGCATCGTTCGCCCAGGTGAAGAGGCCGTGACTCTCGAGCACGACGCCCTTGGCATTCGGGTTTGCGGCAACGAAAGCGCCGAGGTCGAGGCCGAGCTGGAAGCCGGGACGGCGCCAGGGCAGCCAGCCGATCTCGTCGCCGAAGATCTGCTGCTTCAATTCCTTCGAATTCTTCGACGCGGCAATCGCGATGATCGCGTCGGGATGCATATGGTCGACATGAGTGAAAGGCACGAAACCATGCAGCGGCGTGTCGATCGAGGCAGCGCGGGCATTCAGGTTGAAGGTGCAGTGCGGCAGGAAGCCGACCATGCGGTCCTCGTCCTCGACACCCTTGTAGATGCCCTTCAGCGACTCCAGCTTGTCCTGGTAGAGTGTCGCGAAACCGTCGAGCTTGATCGTGCCGACGTCGCCGCCCGAGCCCTTGACCCAGAGTACCTTCACCTTGCCGCCGGTCAGCGGATCGGTTTCCAGCACCTTCGCCGAGGTGTTGCCGCCGCCATAATTGGTGATGCGCTTGTCGGCGCCGAGCAGGTTGGAACGATAGAGCAGCTTGCCAGGCTCATCGAGGCCTGCCGCGTAAGCATCATCCCACCGGTTTTCCAGAAGCCGGACGTTCGCCGCCATGTCATCCTCCCATATGAAATCTTCATCGAGACGCAAAGTTCGCGCCGCTTTTCGCTGACGGTATCGCTCATCAAAACGGAGGTTGTCAATCGAAAACGATCAAATTCGATTATTGTGCAGCGCAATATGAAAATTTATGATCGTTTTTGATTGACACATTGTCATATGTGCGAAATAAACGATCGAAGGAGGAGCCCCATGCACGAACGCGAACGCCATCGCATCATTCTGAGCGCCGTTCAGGAAAAGTCCGTCGTGACGGTTCAGGATATTTCCGAACTGACCGAGGCTTCCGAGGCGACGATCCGGCGCGACATCGCGGCTCTTCATGTTCAGGGCAAGATCCGCCGTGTGCGCGGCGGCGCCGAGGCCGTGCATCCGCCGCAGCTCGGCAATCTCGCCGGGCGCCCTTTCCGCGTTTCGGAATCGGTCAACATCGACAAGAAACGCGCAATCGCCCGCCAGGCGGTCGAGCTTTGCGATCCTGGCGATGCGATCATCATCAACGGTGGCACGACCACCTTCCAGATGGTGCATTTCATGGCGGCGCACCGCCTGCAGGTGATGACCAATTCCTTCGCCATCGCCGAACATCTGGTCAAGCATTCGAAGAACACGGTAACGGTGCCGGGCGGCGCGATCTATCGCGAGCAGAGCCTGATCCTCTCCCCCTTCGACAATGACGCGATCCGCAATTTCTACGCTCGCCGCTTCTTCATCGGCGCGCAGGGCGTCGGCCCGCTCGGCATCATGGAAGCCGACGCGCTGATCATCCAGAGCGAGCAGAAGCTGATGCATCAGGCCGACGAACTGGTCGTCATGGCCGATTCCAGCAAGTTCCATCGCCGGTCGAGCCTCATTCTGTGCCCGCTCGATCGTGTGTCTACAATCATCACCGATGACGGCATTCCAGAGGAAGCCGTCAGGATGATCGAGAATGCCGGCATCAGGCTCATCGTCGCGAGCCCGGTCACCCAGGCAATCAAGGAGGATTCCTCGTCGGTCGCATAAGGCGCCGGCCAGGTGTGAAGAGTGTCAATCAAGTGGGAGGATGAAAGCATGAAACTCGCAAAGAAACTTGCAATCGGCGTGGCATTTGCCGTCGCCATGATGGCCGGCACGGCAAGTGCTGCCGACATCAAGATCGGTCTCGTCGTCAAGTCGCTCGGCAACGGCTTCTTCGATGCCGCCAACAAGGGCGCACAGGAAGCCGCCAAGGAACTCGGCGGCGTCGAGGTCATCTATACCGGTCCGACGACGACGACGGCCGAAGGCCAGATCGAAGTCATCAATTCGCTGATCGCCCAGGGCGTCAGCGCCATCGCCGTTTCGGCCAACGATCCCGACGCGCTCGTTCCGGCGCTGAAGAAGGCTACGCAGCGCGGCATCAAGGTCATCTCCTGGGATTCCGGCGTCGCACCTGAAGGTCGTATCCTTCAGCTCAACCCGTCGTCCAACGAGCTGATCGGCAAGATGTGCCTGACGCTCGTCAAGGACCATCTCGACGGCGGCAAGGGTGACTTCGCCATCCTGTCGGCAACGACCACCTCGACCAACCAGAACATCTGGATCGACCAGATGAAGAAGCAGCTCAAGGATTTCCCGGGTCTCAACCTCGTCACCACGGTCTATGGCGACGACCTCTCGGACAAGTCCTATCGTGAAGCCGAGGGCCTCTTGAAGGCAAACCCGAACATCAAGGTCATCGTCGCTCCGACGACGGTCGGCGTTCTCGCCGCATCGAAGGTCGTCGAAGACAAGGGCCTGGTCGGCAAGGTCTACGTCACCGGTCTCGGCCTGCCGTCCGAAATGGCCGGCGCGATCAAGTCGGGCGCCACGAAGGAATTCGCCATCTGGAACCCGATCGATCTCGGCTACTCCGCAACGCAGATCGCCTATCGCCTCGTCAAGGGCGAGACCGACGGCAAGCCGGGCAGCGAGATCGAAGCCGGCCGCATGGGCAAGATCAAGGTCGGCGACAACGGTGAAGCCGCCATGGCCGATCCCTTCGTCTACAATGCTTCGAATATCGACCAGTTCTCCAAGGTCTTCTGATCCGGAGCCGACCCATAAAAGCCCGGCGGCCCGATGGCCGCCGGGATTTCTCATTCGACACTGGTAGAAGCTTGATGAACGCCGCCTTTCAACAAACCGCCACGGACAGCAAAACCGGTGATGCGCCCGCCATTCTGGAAATGCGCGGCATCTCCCAGATCTTCCCGGGCGTGAAGGCGCTCGACAATGTCAGCATCGCGCTGCATCCCGGCACGGTCACCGCGCTGATTGGCGAAAACGGCGCCGGCAAATCGACGCTCGTCAAGATCCTGACCGGCATCTACAGGCCGAACGAAGGCGAGATCCTGGTCGACGGCCAGCCGGTGACCTTTGCCAGCGCCCAGGCCGCAATCGACGCCGGCGTCACCGCCATCCATCAGGAAACCGTGCTGTTCGACGAGCTGACGGTTGCCGAAAACATTTTCCTCGGCCATGCGCCGCGCACACGTTTGCGCACCATCGACTGGCAGGCGATGAACAGCCGCGCGAAGGCGCTGCTGACCGCGCTCGAAAGCAATATCGATCCGACGATCCGGCTGAAGGACCTCTCGATCGCGCAGCGCCATCTGGTGGCGATTGCGCGCGCGCTGTCGATCGAGGCCCGCATCGTCATCATGGACGAACCGACGGCAGCCCTTTCCCGCAAGGAGATCGACGATCTCTTCCGCATCGTCCGTGGCCTGAAGGAAAAAGGCAAGGCGATCCTCTTCATCAGCCACAAGTTCGACGAAGTGTACGAGATCGCCGACGATTTCGTCGTCTTCCGCGACGGCCGCGCTGTCGGCCAGGGCCGGCTCAAGGAAACGCCGCAGGACGAGATCGTCCGCATGATGGTCGGCCGCGACGTCGAGAATGCCTTTCCGAAGGTCGATGTCGTCATCGGCGGCCCGGTTCTCGAGATCCGCAATTACAGCCATCGCACCGAATTCCGCGACATCTCCTTCACGCTCCGCCAGGGCGAGATTCTCGGCATTTACGGCCTGATCGGCGCCGGGCGTTCGGAACTGTCCCAATCGCTCTTCGGCATTACCAGGCCGCTCTCGGGCACCATGATGCTCGAAGGCAGCGAAATCATCATCCATTCGCCGCAGGATGCGATCCGCGCCGGCATCGTCTATGTGCCGGAGGAACGCGGCCGCCACGGGCTGGCGCTGCCGATGCCGATCTTCCAGAACATGACGCTGCCCTCGCTCGCCCGCACCTCGCGCCGGGGCTTCCTCAGGGCGGCAGAAGAATTCGCGCTCGCCCGCAAATATGCCGAGCGGCTGGACTTACGCGCCGCGGCCCTTTCCGTCCCGGTCGGCACGCTCTCCGGCGGCAACCAGCAGAAGGTCGTCATCGGCAAATGGCTGGCGACGGCGCCGAAGGTCATCATCCTCGATGAACCCACAAAGGGCATCGACATCGGTTCGAAGGCAGCCGTACACGGCTTCATCAGCGAACTCGCCGCCGAGGGCCTGTCGATCATCATGGTCTCGTCCGAACTGCCCGAGATCATCGGCATGTCGGACCGCGTCCTGGTGATGAAGGAAGGTCTCGCCGCCGGAATTTTCGACCGCGCCGAGCTGTCGCCGGAAGCGCTGGTGCGCGCCGCCACCGGCAATGCATGAGGCCCGCAATGCATAAGGTAAGAGCATGGCAAGACTGATCAGAAAACGCGAAACCCTGCTGTTCCTCATCATCGTGGTGATGATCGCGATCTTTTCGACACGCGCTACCGATTTCGCAACGCCGGAGAATCTCGCCGGCATTTTCAACGATACCTCCATCCTGATCATCCTGGCGCTCGCGCAGATGACGGTTATCCTGACGAAATCGATCGACCTGTCGGTCGCCGCCAACCTCGCCTTCACCGGCATGGCGATCGCGATGATGAATGCCGCCTATCCCGACCTGCCGCTCGTCGTGCTGATCCTTGCCGCGATCGTCATCGGCGCCTGCCTCGGCGCCATCAACGGCTTCCTGGTCTGGGCGCTCGAAATCCCGCCGATCGTCGTCACGCTCGGCACGCTCACCATCTATCGCGGCATGGCCTTCGTGCTCTCGGGCGGAGCGTGGGTCAACGCCCACCAGATGACGCCGGTCTTTCTGTCGGTGCCGCGCACGCCGATCCTCGGCCTGCCCGTTCTCGGCTGGGTCGGCATCGTCATCGTGCTTCTGATGTATGTCCTGCTCCGATACACCCAGTTCGGCCGCTCGGCCTATGCGACCGGCGGCAATCCGACTGCGGCCGTCTATGCCGGCATCGATACGGGCTGGACGAAATTCCTGGCCTTCGTTCTGTCGGGTGCGCTCGCCGGCCTTGCGAGCTATCTCTGGGTGTCGCGTTATGCTGTTGCCTATGTCGATATCGCCAACGGCTTCGAGCTCGACAGCGTCGCGGCCTGCGTTATCGGCGGCATCTCGATTGCCGGCGGCGTCGGCTCGGTCGCCGGCACCGTGCTCGGCGCGCTCTTCCTCGGCGTCATCAAGAATGCATTGCCGGTGATCGGCATTTCACCCTTCACACAGATGGCGATCTCCGGAACCGTCATCATTCTCGCCGTCGCCTTCAATGCCAGGCGCGAGCGCAACCGCGGCCGCATCATCCTGCGCGACCGCGCCGCAGCCGAGATCAGAGCGGAGGCCGCAGCATGAGCACCGTGTCCACACACGAAAAGCGGATCATCCCCGACCGCCTCGGCACGCCCTTCCGCCGCATCCTCGCGAGCTGGGAAGTGCTGCTTTTTGCCGTCGCCGTGCTGATCTTCATCTTCAATTCGCTCGCCTCGCCCTATTTCCTCGACGCCTGGAACCTCTCGGACGCCACTTTCAATTTCACCGAAAAGGCTATGATCGCCTTCGCCATGGCGCTGCTCGTCATATCGGGTGAGATCGACCTCTCGGTCGCTGCGATCATCGCGCTCGCCTCGACGGCGATGGGCGCGGCTGCGCAGGCCGGCATCGGCACACCGGGCCTGGTCGCGATCGGCATCGGCACCGGCCTTGCCTGCGGCATCTTCAACGGCGTGCTGGTCTCGGTGCTGAAATTGCCGTCGATCGTCGTCACCATCGGCACGATGAGCCTTTTCCGCGGCATTTCCTATATCGTGCTCGGCGACCAGGCCTATGGCAAATACCCGGCTGATTTCGCCTATTTCGGCCAGGGTTATGTCGTCTGGGTGTTCTCCTTCGAATTCGTGCTCTTCATCGTGCTGGCGATCCTCTTCGCCGTGCTGCTGCATGCGACGAATTTTGGCCGGCAGGTCTATGCGATCGGCAACAATGACTTCGCGGCCCGCTTCTCCGGCATCCCGGTCGAGCGCGTCAAATTCATCCTCTTCCTGCTGACCGGCGTCATGAGCGGCGTTGCCGCCGTCTGCCTGACCTCACGCCTCGGCTCGACCCGGCCGTCGATCGCCCAGGGCTGGGAACTCGAGGTCGTCACCATGGTCGTGCTCGGCGGCATCTCGATCCTCGGCGGCTCCGGCACGATCGTCGGCGTCGTCATCGCCGCCTTCGTCATGGGCCTCGTCACCTTCGGCCTCGGCCTGCTGAACGTGCCCGGCATCGTCATGTCGATCTTCATCGGCCTGCTTCTGATCATCACCATCGCCATCCCGATCATCGCCCGCCGCATCAAGGTCATGAGCTCCCGATGACTTTAGAAAAACACGCCTTCAAAATGCAGCTCAATCCCGGCATGGAAACCGAATACCGCAGGCGGCATGACGAGATCTGGCCGGAACTGGTCGATCTCCTGCACAAGTCAGGCGCCAGCGACTATTCCATTCATCTCGACCGTGAGACCAACACGTTGTTCGGCGTGCTGACGCGGCCTACCGACCACACGATGGCGAGCCTGCCGGACCATCCGGTCATGAAAAAATGGTGGGCTCACATGGCCGATATCATGGCGACCAATCCCGATAATTCGCCGGTCCAGAGCGACCTGGTCACCGTCTTCCATATGCCATGAACGCCACCTCCTATCGCCGCATCGCCGTCCTCGACATCGGCAAGACCAATGCCAAGGTCGTCGTGCTCGACAGCGAGACGGGCGCCGAGATCGCCGTCCTGAAACGGCCGAACATCGCGATCAAATCCGGTCCCTATCCGCATTACGACGTAGAGGCTCTCTGGTCCTTTGCGCTCGATGCGCTGAAGAGCCTTGCGCGCGAGCCCGGCTTCGACGCCATTTCGATCACCACCCATGGCGCTTCCGCAGCACTCCTTGGCCGAGACGGTGTGCTTGCCATGCCGGTGATCGACTATGAACACGAATATCCGCAGGAAATCCGCGACGCCTATACGGGGCTGCGCCCCTCCTTCGACGAAACCTTCTCACCGCGCCTCGCGATGGGTCTCAATGTCGGTGCGCAGCTGCACTACCAGAAGACCGCGTTTGCCGAGGAATTCGCCGAGGTGGCGACCATCCTCACCTATGCGCAATATTGGACGGCGCGGCTGACCGGCGTCACCGCCAATGAGCTGACCTCGCTCGGCTGCCATACAGACCTCTGGAACCCGAGGGAGGGCCACTATTCCTCGCTCGTCGACAGGCTTGGCATTCGCGACCTCATGGCGCCGATCCGTTCCGCTTTCGATGCGCTTGGCCCGGTCCTGCCGGATATCGCCACGGAGCTCGGCCTCGCCGCACCCGTGCCGGTCTATTGCGGCATTCACGATTCCAATGCCTCGCTGCTGCCGCATCTGGTCCATCGGGAAGCACCCTTCGCCGTCGTCTCCACCGGCACATGGGTCATCAATTTCGGCGTCGGCGGCGATCTCGATCATCTCGATCCGAGCCGCGATACGCTCGCCAATGTCGATGCCTATGGCCGGGCCGTCCCCTCTTCCCGTTTCATGGGCGGCCGGGAATTCGAGATCCTGTCGGCCGAGATCGGCCTTGCCGACGAAAAAGCCGCTCAGGCGGCAATCGGTCCCGTCATCGGCAAGGGCATGATGCTGCTGCCGAATATCGCCTCCGGTTCCGGGCCTTTTCCGGGAAAGGCAAGCCGCTGGATCGGCGCCGAAGAGGCAAGCCGCGAGGAGCGCTCTGCCGCTGCCCGTCTCTATCTCGCCTTGATGACCGATGCCTGCCTCGGACTGGTCAGCGCCAAGGGGGCAATTATCGTCGAAGGGCCCTTTGCGCTGAATGGGACCTATCTCAAGCTGCTGGCCGCCCTGACCGGCCGCGAAGTCATGGCCCTTCCGGGCTCGACCGGCACCAGCCAGGGGGCGGCCCTTCTCACCGGCATCCGGCCGGTATCGGGCGCCGAAACGCATATTCCGCCGACCGATATCCCGGGGCTGGCCGCCTATCGCACCCGCTGGTACGCGGCGATGGAATAGGAGTCTTTCCAAAAGCGACCTTGTTCGTCCCTGCCTTCTCGTTAGTGTGGCACCTCGAAAATCATGTCGAGGAGATAGCATGACAGAGAGATTCGATCCGCGCACCCTTGCAGCCAGGCTTCACAGCCTGCGAAAGGCCGGCCGGCAGGAGGCAACGGACACTTTCGCGCTGCCCGCCGATCTCCATCAGGCGATGGAGGCGCAGAATTTGCTCACTGCTGCAGACCATATTTCGAGTAATGCCTGGAAAGTCACGGTCTCGCCGCAGGGCCAGGCGGTCACCGCTCCGTTGTATCCCTATGCCAAAGCCGTCTCGGGCGCTGACATTCCCTGGTATCCGGGCCTGAAATTCGAGACCGAGATCGCCGTCCGTCTCGGCGGCGACCTGCCGGTCCGCGCGGGTGTTCCCTACAGCCGCGCCGAGGTGGTCGAGGCGATTTCCGCTGTTTATCTCGGCGCCGAGCTGCTGGTCAGCGCCGTGAAGGAAAGCGGCAGCGTTTCGTTTCTGCTGTTCGTCGCCGACCGGCTCGGCAACAGCGGCTACGTGCTCGGCCCGGAGGTCGACAAAAGCGTCGTCGATACTGCCGCCGGCACACCGCTCAAGGTCACCCATGCCGGCCGCACGATCTATGATGGTCCGGCGCAGCATCCGAAAGGCGACGTTCTCACCTGGCTCGTCGATTATGCCAATGACGGCGTGCGCCCCGAGACATCGCTAATGGCCGGTGCGCTGATCACGACGGGCACGTTGAGCGGCGCGATCGAACTGACCGAACCCGGCGAGATAGACATCATGCTCGGCAATGCCCACCTCAGCTTCTCTGTGTCGAAGGATTCGATTTGACGCCGCTTTCCCCGGATTCGGGCCGATCTGGTGCCGGATTGGGAATTGCCATCCGCTTCCGCCTGCGGTAATAAACTTGAGTATTATTTGAAAGTTTAACTCCGGCGCATGGCCGGAGGCGGAAGTGGAAATGACGTTTCAACCGCGGATGCAGAACAAGATCCAGGGCTTCTCCGTCATCGGCGGTGTGCATCGCCGGCTGTGGAACGGCATCGTCGCCGATGTCTGGGATGTGGAATGCGCCTCCTATGCCGGCGGCTATTATGTCTCGCGCGACCCGCGGCTGTTCATCATGCTCGACAAGCGGGGACCGGGCAATTCGCGTATCAGGCTCTCGCCGAAGGCGCAGGGTTCAATTCAGGATACGGAAAAACGGCCGATCTCCTATGTACCGGCCGGCATGGAAGTCTGGGCCGATCTGACCGACGTGCATTCGGTGCGCCATCTCGATCTCCATTTCGACGCCGACACCATCAGCCGCAGGCTAATGGAGGATATCGATCCGCGCCGTCTGGAAAGTCCGCAGCTTCTGTTTTCCGATGAGCGGGTGCTGTCGCTGGCACAGCTGGTCGCCGCCGAATGCCTCAATCCGGAGCCGCTGCACGATCTCTATGGCGACGGCCTGGCATTGGCGCTGATCATCGATGTCCTGAAGATTGTCAAGGCGATGCCGCGCAAACGCAGCAAGTTGGCCTCCTGGCAGCTTCGCCGCGCCACCGAATTCATCGAGGAAAACTGCTTGCGCAATATCCGCCTCGAGGAACTCGCCGGCCTCACCGGCCTGTCGCAATCGCACTTCAGCCATGCCTTCAAGGCCTCGACCGGCATCGCCCCGCATCAATGGCAGACCAATGCCCGGCTCGATAGGGCCAAGCGGCTGCTTGTCGAAAGCGAAAATGCGTTGACCGCAATCGCCGCCGAAACTGGCTTTGCCGATCAGGCGCATTTTACCCGTGTGTTCCGCAAGCATGTCGGCATTACGCCGGCGAGTTGGAAGAAGGCGCAAGTTGCCTGATTGCAACGCTTAGCGGGCAATTGCTTGCAACGCGGAGAATTGCCCAAAAACGTTCAATTTTCCCCGATCGCGACAATCCACCCCGGTAAAACTGAGTTAATCACTCATCTTATTCAGGGCTTCGCCGCACGCCAAGTATCGCGCGGCACGAGTGGGGTATAGGACATATGAGCGGGCAGACCAGGGGTCTCATTTTCAAGGTAAATCTATTGGCAGGCGTTGCGGTCGCCGGTCTGATCGCGGGCTCCGCCGCGGCACAGGAAGCGAACTCGACTGAACTCGCGCCGATCGTCATCCAGGGCGGCGGCGACACCGCCACCAGCCCTGTCAAAGGCTATGTCGCCAAGAACTCCTCCGCCGGCTCGAAGAGCGACACCCCGCTCAACGAAATCCCGCAATCCGTCTCCGTCATCGGCACGGAGGAAATGGACGATCGCGGCATCACCAACAAGATCGACGAGGTGTTGCTCTATACGCCTGGTGTCACCGCGCAGCCTTTTGGCAACGACGGCGATACCGACTGGTTCTATATCCGCGGCTTCGACGCGACGCAGACCGGCGTCTTCTTCGATAATCTCACGCTGTTCAGCTATGGCTTCGGCGGCTTCCAACTCGATCCCTTCATGCTGGAGCGCGTCGAGGTGCTGAAGGGTCCGGCCTCCGTGCTTTACGGCGGAGCAAACCCCGGCGGCATCGTAAATCTCGTCCGCAAGCGCCCGCTCGACGAGCCGCTCTTCTATACCGAGATCGGCATCAACAGCAACGGCAACGCCTTCACCGGCTTCGATGTCTCCGACAAGGTCGGCTCCAGCGGAACGATGAGTTATCGCATCACCGGCAAGGTTGCCGGCGGCGACAATTATTCGGATTTTTCCGAGGATCTGCGCGGCTTCATCATGCCGCAGCTCACCATTGCGCCGGATGACAGCACCAGCCTCACCGTCTGGGGCTACCTCGCCGGCCTCGACCAGGTCCATACCGGCAACGGCTTCTTCCCCTATGTCGGCACTGTCGAGGATGCGCCGTTCGGCAAGATCGACCGCGACGCCTTCTATGGCGAGCCTGACATCGACGACGGCAGCTATGTGCAGAAGATGATCGGTTACGAATTCGAACATGAATTCGACAATGGCATCAAGTTCTCGCAAAACCTCCGCTACGGCCACCTCGACAAGCATGAGATCGGACCCTACCTGAACGGCTGGGTCGGCGGCGTGCCGACCGGTCCTGACTATCAGTTGGCGCGCATCGGCTTCGAAGGCCGCTCGGGGGTCGATAGCTTCTCGATCGACAACAGGATCGAAGGCGAGACCGAAATCGGCGGCGCCACTCATAATCTTCTCGTCGGGCTCGACTACACCTATTACCGCCTCGAAAACTGGCAGGCCTGCTGCGGCTCCAATTCGATCAGCGCAACCGATCCCATCTATGGCACGACACAGGGCGCCAATTTCGTCTATGCGGACGGCGTCGTGACCAAGAACCAGATCGGTGTCTACGCCCAGGATCGGATCCATTTCGGCGATGGCTGGCTGCTGACGCTCAACGGCCGCTACGACTATGTCGATATCGACCAGAACGCCGAAATCGGCACGACCTACAGCACCAACGACAGCGCGCTCAGCGGCCGCATCGGCCTTGCCTATGAGTTCGATAACGGACTGACACCTTATGTCAGCGCCGCGACATTCTTCAACCCGCTCGTCGGCACTGGTGTTTCCGGCGCGTTGAAGCCGGAAGAGGGTGAGCAGTTCGAAGGCGGCATCAAATATGAGCCGGCCTTCATCGACGGCTCGCTGACCGCCTCCGTCTTCCACATCACCAAGCGCAACAACACGGTGACCAATCCCCTGACCTTCGCCCAGAGCCAGCTCGGCGAAGTGGTTTCGCGCGGTGCCGAACTCGAAGGCAAGGTCAATATCAACGAGAACTGGAAGGTTCTCGCATCGCTCGCCTATACCGACATGGAGGTGATGGAGAACGACGCCAATCCGGCGCTGGTCGGCAATTCACCCTATATCGTCCCGAAGGTGGCCGCCTCTCTCTGGATCGACTACACGCTGACGACAGGGGCTTTCGAGGGCATGAGCTTTGGCGCCGGTGTCCGCCATCAGGGCTGGTCCTGGGCCGATGAGGCCAATACCGAGAAGGTGCCGGCCGCCACGCTCGTCGACGCTGCGATCCGTTACGAGAAGGAAAACTGGGGCGCCTCGCTCAACGTCGCGAACCTCTTCGACAAGGAATATGTCAAGGGTTGCGGCGGGCTGACCGTCTGCGGTTACGGCGATGCCCGCACCGTCACCTTCAAGCTCAGCAGGAAGTGGTAAGTTGACAATCTGAGTTTAGTTTTGCAGGAACCTGTGGGGAAAGGGAGGGTCCGCCCTCCCGAACCCGTTTGCAGCGCCGAACCTGGAGCAGACGATGCCTTCGCCTTTCCTTGCCCTCTCGCGGATAGATTATGCCATCGGGCCGAAAGACATCCTGTCCGGCATCGACCTGACGCTTGAGCGCGGCCGCATTTACGGACTGGTGGGGCCGAACGGTTCCGGCAAGAGCACTCTGTTGAAGATCGTCGCCCGCCAAGTCGGGCCGAAATCCGGCGCCATCTCCTTCGACGGCAAGCCGGCGGGCGACTGGGGCAGCCGGGAATTTGCCCGCCACGTCGCCTACATGCCGCAATTCACGCCGGCGACCGACGGGATGACCGTGCGGGAACTTGTGGCGCTCGGCCGTTTTCCCTGGCACGGCACGCTTGGCCGCTTCACCGCGACGGATCGCAACATGGTCGAGGAGGCGATCGTCCGCACCGAGCTCGAGGATTTTGCCGATCGTCTCGTCGCCAGCATGTCCGGCGGCGAACGCCAGCGCGCCTGGATCGCCATGATGCTGGCGCAGAACGCCCGCTTCCTGCTGCTCGACGAGCCGACGTCGGCGCTCGACCTCGCCCATCAGGCCAGCGTTCTCTCGCTGGTCAAGGAACTCAGCCATGAACGCGGGCTGACCGTCATCATCGTGCTGCACGATATCAACCTCGCCGCGCGCTATTGCGACGCGATCATCGCGCTCAATCGCGGCCGGATCACCGCCGAGGGCACGCCCACCGAGATCATGCAGGCCGACACGCTGCAGTCGATCTTCGGCGTCGGCATGGGCGTCTTCCCGCATCCGGTTCGAAACGAGCCGGTCAGCTATCTGTTGTAGGCCATGGCTTTTTTGGCGTTCTTCTCCCGCAGGCAGTTTCTGGCCGCTGCGGCGGCCTCGCTCTCCACCCCCACGCGATTGCGGGCGGCGCAGGGCCTGCGCGTCGCAACGCTCGACTGGGCGCTGCTTGAAACCCTGCTGGCAATCGGCGCGAATGTCGTTGCGGCAACCGAACTGCGGCAATTCCGCGAGGTGGCGGTCACACCTGAAGTGCCGGCAACGGCCGCCGATCTTGGCCTGCGCGGCACGCCGAATTTCGAGGCGCTGCGCTTTGCCCGACCGGAACTGATCTTCAACTCGAACTTCTATGCCTGGGCAGACGAACGCATGCGTGGGCTCGCGCCTGTGGAAAGCCATGCGATCTACAAACCCGGCGACAGCCCCTTCGCTCTCGCTGAACAGGCCACGCTGGCAATCGGCGAGCGTCTGCAGCTTGCCGCAGCGAGACAATTGACCGAAGAGCTTGCAGCCAGGCTCGACCGCTACCGGGCGGTCTTTGCCGCCGGCGACCGACGGCCGGTGATCCCGATCAATCTCGGCGATGCCCGGCATTTCCGTGTCTTCGGCTCCGACAGCATGTTCGGCGAGGTGTTGAAACGCGTCGGTCTCACCAATGCCTGGCAGGCTCAGACCAGCTACTCGGCCGCCGCTCCCGTCGGCATCGAGATATTGGCATCGATGCCCGACGCCTGGATCGTGATGATCCCGCCACACCCGGCCGATGCGCTCGCCACGCTCTCTGCCAGCAGCTTCTGGAATGCGTTGCCGGCCGTGCGCGAGAAACGCGTGCTGATGCTCGGCTCGATCAACCCCTATGGCGCACTGCCGGCGGCCGGCCGCTTTGCCGATCTTTTGGCGGAGGGGCTCGCGCATGCATGGAATGGTTAGCCGCGCCAAGCCCGCAGGAAGCGCGGGCACGCCCGTGTTCGCGATATTGCTGCCCCTACTCTGCATCACGGCCTTCGCACTCCTCATCGTAACGCGTCCCGAGGTTCCGCAGGGCGATGCCGACGCCGCCATGCTGAACGGGGTGCTGCTCTGGAACAGCATCATGCCCCGCGCCATGCTGGCATTGATCGCAGGCGCGGCACTCGGCCTTTCCGGCACATTACTGCAGCGTGTCCTGCGCAATCCGATTGCCGATGCTTCCACGCTCGGCATTGCCTCCGGGGCGGAACTGGCAATGATCGCGGCCATGGGCTTCTCGCCCCTGCTCATCGGATTTTCGCGCGAGATGGCCGCCTTCGGCGGCGGACTCGCGGCTGTCGCCATCGTGCTGGCTTTGAGCTGGCGGCGCGGGCTCGATCCGGTGACCGTCGCGCTCTCCGGCCTGATCGTCAGCCTGATCGCCTCGGCCCTCAGCGTCACGCTGATCCTTGCGCGCGGCGAATACGCCATGTCGATCTATATCTGGGGCGCCGGTTCGCTCAGTCAGCAGGATTGGAACGGCGCGCTCTCGCTCGGGCCGCGGCTTATCCTCGGCTTTGCCGCCGCTCTTATCCTGGTGCGGCCGCTCCGCATCCTTGCCCTCGACGACAGCGGCGCCCGGAGCCTCGGCCTTGCGCTGCATTCGACCCGGCTGGCGATCGTCGCGCTCGCCGTCTGGCTTTCCGCCTCAGTGACGGCAGAGGTCGGCGTGATCGGCTTCGTCGGGCTCGCGGCCCCCGCGATCGCAAGGCTTGCCGGCGCGCGCAGCACTGGCAGACTGATGCTGACAGCTCCGCTGACTGGGGCCGGCCTGCTCTTCCTGACCGATTGCCTCACCCAGATCCTCGGCCCCGGCTTCACCGATCTTGCGCCGACCGGAGCCGCAACCGCGCTGCTCGGTGGCCCGCTGCTGCTCTTCCTGCTGCCGCGTGTGCATTCCGTTTCGGCCGTTGCCGCCCAGTCGACCGCAGCGCTGAACAGGCTCGCCAAGCCGCTTCTGGCCCTTGGCGCGCTCTTAATTGCCCTCATCCTGATCTTTGCCGTCGTCCTCACCGTCGGCCCGGCCGAGGACGGCTGGCATGCCGCGACCGGCTCGCTCTTGACCGATCTCCTGCCCTTCCGACTGCCGCGAACGATCGTTGCGGCCGGGGCCGGGGCCATGCTGGCGGCAGCCGGCTTCATCATGCAGCGCGTCACCGGCAATCCGATCGCCAGCCCTGAGGTCCTGGGCGTCAGCAGCGGTGCCGGTGCGGGCCTGACCGTGGCGCTCTTCCTCTTCGGCTTCCCCTCGCCCATCATCATGCTGCTTGCCATGGCGCTCGGCGCGCTAACCGCCTTCCTTGCGATGATCGCTATATCAGCCCGCGCCCAATTCTCGCCGGAACGCATGCTGCTCGCCGGCGTCGGCATCGGCGCCTTCGCCATGGCGATCGTGACGATGGTGCTCGCCCAGGGCGATATGCGCGGCTATATCCTGCTAACATGGCTTTCCGGCTCGACCAACCGCGCCGGCGCCTTCGAAGCCTGGACGGCCATCATCTCGCTGGTCGTGCTGACAGCGCCCCTGCCCTTCCTCAGCCGCTGGCTGACGATCCTGCCGCTCGGCGCCGGCCCCAGCCGCGCCATCGGCCTTCACGTCGGGGCAAGCCGACTGGCGCTTGCCATCCTGGCCGCGCTGATGACGGCGATCGCCTCCTTCCTCGTCGGACCGCTCAGCCTCACCGGTCTCATTGCACCGCATCTTGCCCGCCTTGCCGGCTTCCGCGCCCCCGGCCACCAGCTGACAGCGAGCCTTCTCTTCGGCGCAGGCGTGCTGATGGCGGCGGACTGGCTGTCGCGCGTCGTCATCTACCCCTACCAGGTGCCGGTCGGCCTCTTCGCGGCGCTGATCGGCGGCCCCTATCTCATCTGGCTGCTTTCGCGAAAGGAGGTTCAGCAATGATGGCTGAACGATTTACAGTATCCGGCGTCGCAGTCACCGCCGATCCCGGCAGAATGCTCGACGAGATCTGCACACATTTCGTCGAGCACGGCACCGTCACCCGAAACGGCGACGCCGTCACAGTCGAGACGATGATCGGCACGGCCGATATAAGTCGAGACGGCCAGGCACTCGCGATCGAGCTCTCCTGCCGGAGTGCGCGTGCTCTGCAGAATGTGCGGGCCATCCTTGCCGAACACCTCTTCGGCTTTGCCGGCGAGGAGACGCTGGAGCTCACGTGGTCCGATGCTCCAAAGGCGGACCGCCTGCCGGATCTGCGCGAAATCCGCGTCATCGGCGCTGGAAATATCACCCCGCATATGCGCCGGGTCACTGTCGCCTGCGACGATACCAGGCATTTTGCCGATGGCGGCCTGCATTTCCGCCTGCTCATTCCGCCGAAGGGGCGCCCACCGGTCTGGCCGCAATTGCGCACCGACGGCCGCATCCACTGGGCGAGCGGTGACGACGCACTGACCGTGCGCATCTATACGATCCGCAGCATCGATGTGGAGCGTGGCGAGATGGAGATCGATTTCGTTCTGCATGAGGGCGAGAACATGCCCGGCGCCGAATGGGCGATCAACGCCAAGCCGGGCGACATCGCCGGCGCCCTCGGGCCGGGCGGCGGCGGGGTTCCCGACGCAACGTCGATTATCCTTGCCGGTGACGAGACGGCGCTGCCCGCCATCTCCCGCATCGCCGCCGAGATCCCCGCGGGAAGGCGGCTCACGATCTTCCTTGAAATCGACAGCGTCGCGGAAGAACAGCCCTTGCCCTCGGCGGGCATTCTCGATGTCACCTGGATGCATCGAAACGGCAAACCTGCCGGCACGATGGGCTTGATCGAAAAATCCATCAAGAAAGCGCTGCTCGAAGCCGATGCCAATACGTTCGTCTGGGCCGGCTGCGAAAGGGCGGAAGCCAAGCGCATCCGCGACTTCCTGAAGACCGAGCGCGGCCACGACCGCCAGAGGATGAGCATCGGCGCCTATTGGGAACGCTGAGTGCCGCTCACGCCTTCTCGCGGAACATCTCGATGATGGCGGAAAAGTCCCTTCCGCCATTGCCCTGCTTTTCGAAGAGCGCATAAAGCTGCGCGGCTTCCGCGCCGAGCGGGGTGGAGGCGCCGCTCGCCAGTGCCGCTTCTTGTGAAAGCCTGAGATCCTTCAGCATCAGTGCTGCGGCAAAACCCGGTTTGTAGTCATTATTCGCAGGCGAGGTCGGCACCGGTCCGGGCACCGGGCAATAGGTATTGATCGACCAGCACTGGCCCGACGAGGTCGATGCAACGTCGAACAGCGCCTGATGCGAGAGACCAAGCTTTTCGGCGAGCACGAAGGCCTCGCAGACGCCCACCATCGAAATGCCGAGGATCATGTTGTTACAGATCTTCGCTGCCTGGCCCGCACCCGCCTCGCCGCAATGGACGATCTTCTTTCCCATGGCCTCGAGGATTGGTTTTGCCCTGGCGAAGGCCTCTTCCGAGCCGCCGGCCATGAAGGTCAGCGTGCCGGCGCTCGCCCCGCCCGTGCCGCCGGAGACCGGTGCGTCGAGCGACAGGCAGCTTGCGGCCTTGGCCATCTCATGCGCCTTGCGGCTGCTTTCGACATCGATGGTCGAGCAATCGATGACCAGCGTGCCTTGCGCGGCGGACTGCAGGATATCGGTCCAGGCCGTCAGCACGTGTCTGCCCTGCGGCAGCATGGTAATGATGATCTCCGCGTCCTTGACCGCCTGGCTGGCATGGCTTGCCGGCTTGACGCCACTCTCCTCGGCGGCCTTCAGCACCGAAGCCGCGAGATCGAAGCCGAGGACCTCGTGACCCGATTTGACCAGATTGGCCGCCATCGGCCCACCCATGTTGCCGAGGCCGATGAATGCGATCCTTGCCATGGTCTTCTCCTATCGATTGTCTTCGAGGATCATCGCTGCCGCCTTTTCGGCGATCATGATGGTCGGCGAATTGGTGTTGCCCGAGGTGATCGACGGCATCACCGAGGCGTCGGCGATCCTCAGCTTGCCGAGCGCCCGGAGCCTCAGCCTGGGATCGACGACGCTGTCCCTGTCGGCGCCCATGCGGCAGGTGCCGACGGGATGGAAGATCGTCGTGCCGATCTCGCCCGCCGCCCGCTCCAGATCGGCCTCCGTCTGATAGGCAGGCCCCGGCTTGAATTCCTCCGGCCTGTAACGGGCAAACGAAGGCTGCGCGACGATCCTGCGCGTCAACCGTATTGAACGGACAGCTATGTCACGATCGCGCTGCGTCGAGAGGTATTTCGGGCTGATCGTCGGCTGGGCGGCAAAATCCGGGCTGGACAGGTGGACCGAACCGCGGCTTTCCGGCCTCAGATTGCAGACGCTCGCGGTGATTGCCGGGAAAGGATGGACGGGATCGCCGAACTTTTCCAGTGATACCGGCTGCACATGATATTGCAGATCAGGCGTTTCCCGGTCCGGGCCTGATCGGGTGAAGATGCCGAGCTGGCTCGGCGCCATCGCCATCGGCCCGGAGCGGCGGACGAGATATTCGAGCCCGATCGCCGCCTTGCCGATCAGCTTCGTCGCCTTCTCGTTCAGCGTCGGAACCCCCGTCACTTTATAGGCGAGACGCAGCTGCAGATGGTCCTGCAGGTTCTCGCCGACACCCTTGACCTCGGTGACGACATCGACGCCTGCCTGTCTGAGAACCTCTCCCCTGCCGATACCTGACAGTTCCAGGATATGCGGCGAACCGATCGAACCCGCTGAAAGGACGGTTTCCCTCGCCGCATAAGCGCGTTTCGACACGCCGCGATGCTGGAATTCGACGCCGGTGACAGCGCCCTCCTCTACCAGCAGCCGCCGGACCTGTGCCTTGGTGAGCACCGTCAGGTTGGAGCGCCGCATCGCCGGGCGCAGAAAGGCCTTCGAGGTGTTCCAGCGAATGCCGGAACGCTGGTTGACGTCGAAATAGCCGGAACCCTCGTTGCTGCCACGGTTGAAATCCGCTGTCTCCGGGATGCCCGCTTCCCTGGCCGCCTGCTGGAAGGCGTCGAGCACGGCCCAGCGCACGCGTGCTTTCTCGATGCGCCATTCGCCGCCGGCGCCATGCATCTCGTCTTCGCCGCGATAGAAATCCTCGGACTTGCGAAAGAAGGGCAGCACATCGTCCCAGCCCCAGCCACTGCAGCCCATCTGCCGCCAGAGGTCGTAGTCGCGCGCTTGGCCGCGCATATAAATCATGCCGTTGATCGACGAACAGCCGCCGAGCACCTTGCCGCGCGGATAGCTCAGCGCCCGGCCATTCAACCCCGCTTCCGGCGCCGTGGTGAAGCACCAGTCGGTGCGCGGATTGTTGATGCAATAGAGATAACCGACCGGGATATGGATCCAGTGATAGTTGTCGCTGCCGCCGGCTTCGAGCAGAAGCACCCGGCTCCGACCATCGGCGGACAGCCGGTTGGCGAGCACGCAGCCGGCGCTGCCTGCCCCGATGATGATATAGTCGTAACGATCCATGCCCCGCACGAGACTCCAGATGCTTGCCGCTTTCCTCTCCCCGCGCCACGGGGAGAGGAAGAGTCGCAGCGCCGCCGCCCGTCTCTTTTCCCGGGATAGAGGGTTTCTTTCCCGAGAAGAGAGAGGTCCGCCCGTTCAGCGGCGATAGACGAAGCCCAGTTTCCGCCCTAGCCGCGAGGCGTAGAATTCGCCAATGATGCCGCGGCGGAAGATCAGTACGCAGACCATGAAGACGATGCCGGTGATGATCGTCACCGGGAATTCCGAGGTGGCGAGGTAGTTTTCCAGCACCACCACCAGTCCGGCGCCGAACAGCGGGCCGATCAGCGTGCCGATGCCGCCAAGCAGCGTCATCAGGATCACCTCGCCCGACATCTGCCAGGCGACATCGGTCAGCGTCGCGAACTGGAAGACGATCGATTTCACCGCTCCCGCGAGCCCGGCAAGCGCTGCCGACATGACGAAGGCGCCGAGCTTGTAGCGCGCCACGGAATAGCCGAGCGAGATCGCCCGCTGCTCGTTTTCGCGGATCGATTTCAGAATCATGCCGAAGGGCGAATTGATGAAGCGCCAGATGATCAGGATGCCGACGAGAAAGACAGCCAGTACGAAATAATACATGTTGGTCGAGCTGTTCAGATCGATGAAGCCGAAGAGATGGCCGCGCGGCACCGACTGGATACCGTCCTCGCCTTCGGTGAACTCCGCCTGCAGGCAGAAGAAGAAGAACATCTGCGACAGCGCCAGCGTGATCATCGCGAAATAGATGCCCTGGCGGCGGATGGCGAAGAAACCCATGACGAGGCCAAGAAACGCCGCACCCGCCACGCCGATCAGGATGCCGAGTTCCGGCGGCAGGCCCCATTCCTTCACCGTATAGGCGGTGAAATAGGCAGCTCCGCCGAAGAAGGTGGCGTGGCCGAAGGACAGCAGGCCGGTATAGCCGAGCAGCAGGTTGAAGGCGCAGGCAAAGAGCGCGAAGCAGAGCAGCTTCATCAGGAAGATCGGATAGAAGAAAAACGGCGCCAACAGCAGAAGCAGCAGCCCGGCGAGCAGGAAACCCGCCTGCACCGAAAGGGCGGTTCGGCTTTTTTCCGTTTGGATGGTTTCGGTGATGTCAGCCATGTCAAGCATCCCGTCCGAAGAGGCCCGCGGGCCTGATGAGAAGCACGATCGCCATGATGACGAAGATCACGATGTTGGACGCCTCGGGATAGAAGACCTTGGTCAGGCCCTCGGCGATGCCGAGCACATAACCGGTGATGATCGCGCCCATGATCGATCCCATGCCGCCGACAACGACGACGGCGAAGACGACGATGATCATGTTCGAGCCCATCAGCGGCGAGACCTGATAGATCGGCGCCGCCAGCACGCCGGCAAAGGCGGCGAGGCCCGCGCCGAGCGCGTAGGTGAGCGTCAGGAGCACCGGCACATTGACGCCGAAGACCTGCACCAGCACGGCGTTTTCGGTCGCGGCGCGGAGATAGGCGCCGAGCTTGGTCTTCTCTATCAGCAGCCAGGTGCCGAGGCAGACGACGAGCGAGACGACTACCACCCAGCCGCGATAGATCGGCAGGAACATGAAGCCGAGGTTGGCCCCGCCGGCAAGGGCTGCCGGCGTCGCATAGGGCTGGCCGGAAGAGCCGTAGAGATAGCGGAAGGTGCCCTCGACCGCGAGCGCCAGCCCGAAGGTGAAGAGCAGGCCGTAGAGCGGATCGAGATCGTAGAGCCGGCGCAGGAACAGCCGCTCGATGATAGCGCCGGCAAGGCCGACGATAACGGGCGCCAGGATCAATGACGGCCAGTAACCGATGCCGGCATAGGTCAGCAGCAGGTAGGCGACGAAGGCGCCGAGCATATATTGCGCGCCATGGGCGAAGTTGATCACCCTGAGCAGGCCGAAGATGATGGCGAGGCCGAGGCTCAGCAGCGCATAGAACGAGCCGTTGATCAGGCCGATCAGCAGCTGGCCGAACAGCGCCTGCAGGGGAATGCCGAAGATCATCGTCATCTGGTCATACTCCCAGAACCTTGTGCAGCGTATCCATGCGCTGCGGCAGTTCACCGACCGGGAATTCCGACACCATCTGCCCATGATCCATCAGATAGAAGCGATCGGCAATACGGCTGGCGAAACGGAAATTCTGCTCGACGAGCAGGATCGTCATGCCGCGCTCCTTCAGCGTCTTCAGCACCTCGCCAATGCGCTGGACGATAACGGGGGCAAGCCCTTCCGTCGGTTCGTCGAGAATGAGCAGCCTGACGCCGGTGCGGAGGATTCGGGCGATCGCCAGCATCTGCTGCTCGCCGCCGGAAAGCTTGGTGCCCGGGCTGCCGCGGCGCTCGTAGAGATTGGGGAAGAGTTCGTAGATCTCGTCGAGCGTCATGCCGCCCCCTGCCACGACAGGCGGCAGCAGCAGGTTTTCCGAAACGGTGAGCGTCGAGAAGATGCCGCGCTCCTCCGGCACGAAGCCGATGCCCCGATGCGCCGTCTTATGCAGCGGCACCTGCATCATATCGCTGCCGTCAAAGCTGATCTTGCCCTTGCGGGAGCGCACGATGCCGGTGATGGTGCGCAGCGTCGTCGTCTTGCCGACGCCGTTGCGGCCGAGAATGGTGATCGTCTCGCCTTCGGCCACGCGCATGTCGACGCCGTGCAGGACGTGGCTTTCGCCGTACCAGGCGTTGAGCCCCTGGACTTCGAGGAGAGTGGCCATCAATGCTCCTCCGTGCCCATATAGGCCACACGCACGCGCTCGTCCTGGCTGACGGTCGCATAGTCGCCCTCGGCGAGGATCTCGCCGCGCTGCAGTACGGTGACATGCTGGCAGATATTGGCGACGACGGAGAGATTGTGCTCGACCATCAATACGGCGCGGTCGCGGGCGACCTCGCGGATGATCGATGAGACGACGCCGACATCCTCCTGCCCCATGCCGGCCATCGGCTCGTCGAGCAGCAGCACCTTCGGATCCAATGCCAGCGTGGTGGCGATCTCCAGCACGCGCTTGCGGCCATAGGAAAGATCGGCGGCGATGTGATCGCGCTCCTTGGAAAGCCCGACGCTGGCGAGCAGTTGCTCGGCGCGCTCGTTCAGCCGGTCGAGTGCCGAAAGCGGCCGCCAGAACTGTGTGGAAAGATTGTTCGGCCGCTGCAACGCCACGCGCACATTGTCGAGAACGGTCAGATGCGGGAAGACCGCCGAGATCTGGAAAGAGCGGACCAGCCCCATGCGCGCTACCTTGTCGGGCGGCGTTCCGGTGATGTCAACGCCCATCAGGCTGATGGTGCCTGAGGTCGGCTGCAGGAACTTGGTCAGCAAGTTGAAGACCGTCGTCTTGCCGGCGCCGTTCGGGCCGATCAGCGCATGCACGCTTGCGTCATGCACATCGAGATCGACATTCTTGACGGCCGTGAAGCCGCCGAAATCGCGACGCAGGCCGCGGGCGGATAACACCACCCGCGGCTTCGCCAGAGTTTCAGTTGCGGAAACCGCCATCGTGCTTACTTCACCAGATCGCAGCCGCTCTTGGCGGGATCGATATAGGCTTCCTTCCCGGGAATGGTGGCGAGCACGTTGAAGTAATCCCACGGCTCCTTGCTTTCGGACGGCTTTTTGACCTGCAGCAGGTACATGTCGTGGATCATGCGGCCGTTGGCGCCAACCGTGCCGCCGCGGCCGAAGACGTCGTCGACCGGCATTTCATGCAGTTGCTTGGCGACGGCTTCCGTTTCGTCGGTGCCGGCCTTCTGCACCGCCTTCAGATATTGCGTCACCGCCGAATAGGTGCCGGCATGGACCATGTTCGGCATCTTGCCGGTGCGGGCGAAGAACTTCTTGGCGAAGGCGCGGCTCTCGTCGTCGCGGTTCCAGTAATAACCTTCCGTCAACGTCAGCCCCTGCGCCGCATCGAGGCCGAGACCGTGGACTTCGGCGAGCGTGAACAGCAGCGCCGCCAGATGCTGGCCGCCCTGGGTGATGCCGAATTCGGCCGCCTGCTTGATGGCGTTCGAGGTGTCGAGGCCGGCATTGGCAAGGCCGATCACCTTGGCGCCGGATGATTGCGCCTGCAGCAGGAAGGATGAGAAATCCTGGCTCGACAGCGGATGGCGGACGGCGCCGACGACGGTGCCGCCGCTCGCCTTGACGTAATCGCTGGTCTGCTGCTCCAGCGAATAACCGAAGGCATAGTCGGCGGTCAGGAAGAACCAGCTGTCGCCGCCCTGCTTGACGAGTGCGCCGCCGGTGCCGACGGCGAGTGCATGGGTGTCGTAGGCCCAATGGAAACCGTAAGGCGAACAGGCCTTGCCGGTGAGATCCGTCGTCGCAGCACCCGTGACGATGTCGATCTTCTTCTTCTCCTTGCCGATCGCCTGCACGGCGAGCGCCACGGACGAGGTCGTCAGTTCCATGATCGCATCCACCTGCTCGGTGTCGTACCATTGGCGGGCGATGTTGGAAGCGATATCAGGCTTGTTCTGGTGGTCGGCATCGACGATCTCGACCGGAACGTCGAGCACCTTGCCACCGAAATCCTCGACCGCCATCTTGGCGGCTTCGACGGAGGACTTGCCGCCGAAATCGGCATAGACACCCGACTGGTCATTCAGGATGCCGATCTTGACTTTGCCGTCGGTCGCGCTCTGCGCGAGCACCGCAGTGCTGCTCGCAAGCAGAAATGCAACTGATGCAATGAAATTCTTACGCATATTCTCTCCTCCCAGAGATTGGCCAGATTGCGGATCTGTTCAAATTTGGCCAGCCGTCCTCCTCAGAACGACCGACCCTCACCTTACGATCACGGAAATTCCGCCCTGAGGCAACGGGTGATTTACAACTAATTCCAAACAGTATCTGTTCGTTTTTGAACAGAGAGAGGATCGCGATGAACAATCCACCGCAGTTTACTTGGGACGATCTGCAGTTTTTTCTAGCCGTCGCCCGCACGGGACAGCTGTCGACCGCGGCTCGCCAGCTGCGATCCAGCCACGCCACCGTCTCACGCCGCATCGACCGGCTGGAGTTCACCCTCAAGGTCAAGCTGTTCGAGCGCAATCCGCGCGGCTATGTGCTGACCGCCATGGGCACGCGTTTTGTCGAGACGGCTGAGAAGATGGAGCAGGAGACCGAGCGGCTGCGCGCCGATCTTGCCGCCGGCTCGATGGCGCAGCGCGGCCTCGTGCGGCTGAGCGCGCCGGAGGGTTTTGCCAATTTCTTCTTCGCAACCGTGCTGCCGCAGTTTGCCGCCCAGCATCCGCATCTCTCGCTCGAACTGGTGACGATCCAGCAGATCATGTCGCTGTCGCGCAAGGAAGCCGATCTTTCCGTCGTGCTCGACGAGCCGAAAGGCGGGGCCTATTTTGCCGAGAAGCTGACGGACTACCACCTGCAGGTCTATGGTTCGCGCGATTATCTGGCAAAGGCGCCTGCGATTACCTGCCGCGAAGACCTGCTCAACCATCCCTTCGTCAGCTATATCGAGGAAATGATCTTCGCACCGGGCCTGGATTATCTCGGCGATGTGCATCCGCGCATCAAGCCGCAGTTCCAGAGCTCCAGCATCTTCGCGCAGCTGACCGCCACCCGAAACGGCCTCGGCCTCTGCATCCTGCCCTATTTCTTCGCCAGCCGATATCCCGAACTGGTGCGCGTGCTGCCCGAGGAAATCGACCTCAAGCGCCATTACTGGATCACCTGCCACCGCGACCTGAAACAGGCGCCGCGCGTGCGCGCCGTTATCGACTTCCTGCGCGAGGCGGTGCGCGGCGAGGATGCGCGCTTCGTGCCGCCCTATGTCACCGCAGCCGGCCCGGCACGCCGGAGAGCGGACATTTAATTGAAGCATGACGTCGTCCGAAAACTGCTCGCAGTTTTCGGCATCATGCTCCAGTTACTTCAGGAATTCGGCCCGGTGCGGTGTGAATGCATCGATCAGTCGGCCCTTTTCCAGCGCCTTGACGCCATGGACCAGATTGGGGGGCACGATGAAGCTGCCGCCCTGTTTCAGCACCTCGGTCCGGCCATCGATCGTCACTTCGAAACTGCCTTCGGCGACGTAGCTGGCCTGAATGTGCGGATGCGAATGGGCCGCACCCACGGCGCCACTTTCGAAGGCCACTTCCACCATCATCATCTCGGGCAGATAGGTCATGATGCGCCTGACGACGCCGGGCTCGGGGTTGACCCATTCGGTGCCATCGGCCGATACGAACAGATCGCTTGACGACATTTCAGCCTCCTCGTTGCAAAATCGATCGCGGGCAAAGTGGATCATGCCGACGCTTTTGAAAAGATGGCGCAGCCCGTCTTTTCGACTCGGCCGCTCTTAGAGCCTTTCCTGGTCAGCTTGAAGCATTCTGTTTGCTCAAACGGAGTCCGATGGTCGACCGGCCGGCGCGCGTCGTAGCCAAGCTCTACGGCCAAGCCGGCCGGTCGATCAGCCGGCCCGTTTCAGCCAACCCTCCCGCAGATTTGCCTGGCAAATCTGCAAGACTTAAGACTCGCCGGACGCACTTGGCGCTTCTCATGGCGAAGCGGTGCGGCCGGGGGCCGGGCATCTTTGCGCCAGGATCAAAGGCGATCGCCTCGGACGTACCAAGAGGTATGCCCTTCGCCAATCGCCTCCGCCCTGACGAAACCTGCTCCGGCAGAATGTTTCAAGCTGACCAGGAAAGGCTCTAATTGACGCAGCCGGCTGGCGGGTCTATGGCCAACTTGAGCGAGGCAAGCCTGAACTAACACGGTGAGGAGACGCCGCCATGCAGCATACGCGCGAGGTTTTCGACTGGGCCGATCCGTTCCGGCTGGTGGAGCAGCTGACCAGCGAAGAGCGCATGGTGCAGGACACCGCCCACGCCTATGCGCAGGCGAAGCTGGCGCCCCGCGTTCTCGATGCCTTCCGCAATGAAAAGACCGATCCCGAGATCTTCCGCGAAATGGGCGAACTCGGTTTGCTCGGCCCGACGATCTCGCCGGATTATGGCGGCGCCGGCCTCGGTTACGTCGCCTACGGTCTGATCGCCCGCGAGGTCGAGAGGGTCGACAGCGGGTACCGCTCGATGATGAGCGTGCAGTCCTCGCTCGTGATGGTGCCGATCGAAACCTTCGGGTCGCAGGCGCAGAAGCTGAAATACCTGCCGAAACTCGCCACTGGCGAGTGGATCGGCTGCTTCGGCCTGACCGAACCGGATCACGGCTCCGACCCCGGCTCGATGGCGACACGCGCCAAGAAGGTCGACGGCGGCTACAGCCTCACCGGCTCGAAGACCTGGATCTCCAACGCGCCGATCGCCGATGTCTTCGTCGTCTGGGCAAAGACCGAGGACGGCCTCATCCGCGGCTTCATCCTCGAAAAGGGCTGGAAAGGGCTTTCGGCGCCTGCCATCCACGGCAAGGTGGGCCTGCGCGCTTCGATCACCGGCGAGGTGGTGATGGACGGGGTCTTCGTGCCTGAGGAAAACCTTCTGCCTGATGTGACCGGCCTCAAGGGACCTTTCACCTGCCTCAACTCGGCTCGTTTCGGCATCGCCTGGGGCGCGCTCGGTGCTGCCGAGGATTGTTATGCGAGAGCGCGGCAATACACGCTGGAGCGCAAGCAGTTCGGCCGGCCGCTTGCCGCCAACCAGTTGATCCAGAAGAAGCTCGCCGACATGGCGGCGGAGATCTCGCTCGGCCTTCAGGGCTGCCTGCGGCTCGGCCGCATGAAGGAGGAAGGCCATCCGCCGGTGGAGCTGACCTCGATCCTCAAGCGCAACAGCTGCGGCAAGGCGCTGGAGATCGCGCGGGCGGCCCGCGACATGCTCGGTGGCAACGGCATCTCCGACGAATTCGGCATTGCCCGTCACCTCGTCAACCTCGAAGTGGTCAACACCTATGAGGGCACGCACGACATCCACGCGCTGATCATCGGTCGGGCGATCACCGGCATTGCCGCCTTTGCGAACTAGCGCATTGGCGCGAAAGGGCGAATTGCCACGCGCCTGACAATGTGCAACCTTCCCTCACGACGGCAAGAGCCGGCAAAAGGGGGATCATGCATGTTTCTGCTTCTTGCATTGCTGATTGGTGTCATTGCCGGGCTTCGCGCCATGACGGCGCCCGCCGCCGTCGCCTGGGGCGCGGCGCTTGGATGGTTCGACGTGTCGCAGACGCCGCTTGCCTTCATGGGTTACCAATGGACGCCGTGGATCCTCACGCTTCTCGCCGTCGTCGAACTGATCACCGACCAGCTGCCATCCACGCCGTCGCGTAAAGTGCCGGTGCAATTCGGTGCCCGGATTGTCACGGGCGCGCTGGCCGGCGCCACGATCGGTGCCGCCAGCAGCCTGCTTTTCGGCGGGCTGATCGCCGGTGTGATCGGCGCCGTCATCGGCACATATGGTGGCGCCGCCGTCCGCAGCAGGCTTGCCGCCTCCTTCGGCAAGGATCTGCCGGCCGCTCTCATCGAGGATGCCGTCGCCGTCATCGGCGCGGTGCTGATCGTGGGGGCCGTCGCATGAAAAGTTTCGACGCGATCGTTGTCGGTGCCGGCCAGGCCGGCCCGTTTCTTGCCGCCAGGATGGTCGAAAAGGGCATGAAGGTCGCCCTGATCGAGCGCAAGTTCCTCGGCGGCACCTGCGTCAATGCCGGCTGCATGCCGACGAAGACACTTGTCGCCAGCGCCCGCGCCGCCCATGTCGCAAGAAACAGCGCTGCTTACGGCGTCAATATTCCAGGCGAGATCGCCATCGACATGAAGGTGGTCAGGGGGCGCGCCGAAACCGTGACCATGAACGCCCGCAACGGCCTGATCGGCTGGCTCGCCGGCATGGAGGGCATGACCGTGATCTACGGCCACGCCCGTTTCGAGGATCCGAAGACCGTCAGCGTCAACGGCGAGACGTTGACCGCACCGCGCATCTTCCTCAATGTCGGCGCGCGGCCGGTCATCCCCGACCTGCCCGGGATCAACGATATCGACTATCTCACCAGCACCTCGATCATCCATCTCGACACGCTGCCCCGGCATCTGGCCGTGATCGGCGGCAGTTATATCGGACTGGAATTCGCGCAGATGTATCGCCGCTTCGGCGCCGAAGTCAGCGTCATCGAGCATGGCCCGAAGCTCGCATCGCGCGAGGACGAGGATATATCCGACGCGATCGCCGATGTCCTGCGCTCGGAGGGCATCGACATTCATACCGGAGCCAGCGAAATCGCCTTCGCCAAGAGCAGCGACGGAATAACGGTCGCCACCGATTCAGCAAGGATCGATGCGAGCCATGTGCTGATTGCCACCGGACGCAAGCCGAACACGGACGATCTCGGCCTCGATGCCGCCGGTGTCATCACCGACGGACGCGGCTTTATTACCGTCGACGACAGGCTTGCCACCAATGTCGACGGCATCTGGGCGCTCGGCGACTGTAACGGCCACGGCGCCTTCACCCACACTTCCTATAATGATTTCGAGATCGCCGCCGCCAACCTGCTCGACGGCGACGATCGCAAGGTCTCGAGCCGCATCCCGGCCTATGCGCTTTATATCGACCCGCCGCTTGGCCGTGTCGGCATGACGGAGAAGCAGGCGCGCGCCTCGGGACGCAGGATCATGATCTCGACCCGGCCGATGAGCCGCGTCGGCCGCGCCAACGAGCGCGGCGAGACCAAGGGCTTCATGAAGGTGATCGCAGACGCCGAGACAAAAAAAATCCTCGGTGCGGCGATCCTCGGCATCGAGGGCGACGAGGTGATCCACGGCATCATCGACGCGATGAATGCGGGAACGACCTATCCCGCGTTGCAATGGTCGGTGCCGATCCATCCGACGGTGTCGGAGCTGATCCCGACGCTGCTTGGGGATTTGAAGCCGGTTTAGTTATCAATTGATGCTTCGAAATCGACAGCTGGAGGCGGGCTGAGTGTCTATCGAACTGCTGATCGAGCACTACGGTCTGCTGGCGATATTTCTGGGCGCAGCCTTCGAAGGCGAAACAGCCGCCTTCCTTGGCGGCGTGATTTCCCACCGCGGGCTGCTGACCTATTGGTCGGCGTCGCTTGCGGCAACGGCAGGATCCTTCGCCGGCGATCAGTTCTGGTTCTTCGCCGGCCGTTATGCCGCTCGATGGGGCCCGGTCCGGCGGCTGATGGAAAGGCCGGCGCTGGCGCGCGTAACCCGGCTTCTGGAAAGATATCCGACCGGCTTCATCCTTGCGTTTCGTTTCCTGGTCGGGTTGCGGACGATCAGCCCGATCGTCATCGGGACGACACGAATACCGACCGGAAAATTCATCATCCTGAATGCGGTGGCCGCGCTGGTGTGGGGGCAACTGTTCACGGCGCTCGGTTATCTCTTCGGGCACGGCATCCAACAGACATTGGGCCACCTTCCGCTTCATCGTCATCTGCTGATCGCAATCGGAGCCGCGGCTGTCGTCGCAGCCGCGGCTCTTGCCTTTCGCAAGATGAAACTGAGCGCCAGACACTCGTAGCCGTATGGCGTCCTAGAACAGGATGATTTTAGGCCGGGTCGGCCTAAAATCTGAATCCTGTTCTAAATTATATAGTTGGAGCATGATGTCGTCCGAAAACCGATCACACTTTTCGGCATCATGCTCTAGAGCCTTTCAGGTTTTGACGGAAGCGTATCCGGCATTGGCGAAGTAGTTGCTGCATTCGTTGGGCTCGATGGTTGTGACGAGGTGTCCGATGTGGCGCCAGGTGTCATCGATGGTTCGCTTCTGAGCCAGGCGCATCCAGTGCTTGATTTTGGCGAAAGGCTGTTCGATCGGATTGAGGTCGGGGGAGTATGGCGGCAAGTACCAGAGCCGAGCACCAG
>NZ_JABFCN010000013.1 GCF_013087515.1 Rhizobium sophorae
TAGAACTCCGGACCGCCGGTCGACAGCACGATGGAATCGAACATCGTCGCTTCCTGCCAATTCTGGCCACCGAGCGCCAGCGGGATGACGCCGGCAGCCTTCGCCTTGTCGAGCAGGGCGATCAGATCGTCGAAGGTCTTCGGCTCAGTGCCGCCGATCTTGTCCATCACCGCCTTGTTGATCCACAGCCAGTTGACCGAGTGGACGTTGACCGGGGCTGCGACCCACTTGCCGTCATAGACCGAGAACTTCTGCAAGGCCGCCGGAACCGACTTGTCCCAGCCTTCCTTCTTCGCCGTCTCGGTCAGATCGCCCATGACACCGGCCTCAGCATAATCGAGCACGGTATAGCCCAGCATCTGCGAGGCTGTCGGATAGGTGCCGGCCGCAACCATCGCCTTCAGCGCCGTCATCGCCGCATCGCCGCCACCGCCGGCAACAGGCACGTCCTTCCAGGCAAACCCTTCCTTCGAAAGATCCTCCTTCAAGACGTTCAGCGCCGCTGCCTCGCCGCCTGACGTCCACCAGTGCAGCATCTGTACTTCCTTGACGTCAGCGGCATGGGCAGCACTGAGGCCAGCCATCATCACGACAGCAACAGCTGCCGAGCTCAAAAACTTGCTCATGAATTTCCTCCCGTTTGCAAATCGGCGGCGGGACCCTCCCTGCCGCCCGATGCTTCCCGCCATTGCAGCGGTCAGCATACGGCCGCACTCCTCCGCGCGGTTGACAATTTAAAACGTTATAAGCCCCCTGTCGTCAAGCCCTTTCTCGACTCCCGAGAAAAATATGGTTATTTCACTAAGTTACTGACTATAATTCATATTTAATTCGTGACTAACAGAACGTTAAAATTTAAAACGTTTTCATTCGTCGATTGCGCGCCGGATTCATCGTGTTATGGTATCGGCAATTCCAGCATGGAAAGCCAAGGGTGACCGAACCGTCCGGGCCGCAGCGCGGCGAAAATCTCGATATCACGCATAAGCGCGGCAAGCCGACCTTGCGAACGATCGCCACGATCGCCGGCCTTGCGGTGACGACGGTGTCACGGGCGCTTTCCGATGCGCCGCAGATTTCGTTCGAGACCCGTCAACGGGTGCACCGCATCGCCCGCGAGATCGGCTATCTCCCGGACCGGGCCGCGCAGCGTCTGAAGACCGGCCGCACCAATGTCATTGCCATCCTGCTCGATTCGCACGAGGAAGTGGTCGGTTTCAGCACCTCGATCATGTACGGCATCGCCAAGGCGTTGAAAGAGACCTCCTACCATCTTGTCGTCGCGCCGAACTTCCTGTCGACGACCGATGTCGAGGCCGCCGAATACATCATCCGCAATCACCTCGCCGACGGGCTGATCTTCACGCGCACCGAACCGCTCGATGCCCGCGTCCGCCTGCTGCTCGAAACCGGCTTTCCCTTCATCTGTCATGGCCGCACCGAATTTTCGACGCAGCACCCCTATGTCGACTACGACAATTTCACCTTTGCCTATGAGGCAACGCGCCGGCTGATCGCCAAGGGCCGCAAAAAGGTGGCAGTGATCCTGCCGCCGAAACGGCTGACCTTCTGCCAGCATATCCTGCATGGCTTCATGACAGCGGTGCGGGAGGCAGGCATCACCTATGAGATCCCCGAGGCGGTCGATCTCGATACGCCGGCCGGCGTGCTGCGCGGCTTCATTAGCAGCCGCGCCGACGCCCCGGATGCTCCTGATGGCTTCATCTGCCCCGGCGAAGTTTCAGCACTTGCCGTCATCAGCGGCATGAGCGATGCCGGCCGCATACTGGCGGTCGATTACGATATCGTCGCCAAGGAGACGTCCCATCTTCTCAGCCAGTTGCAGCCGAAGGTCGACACGATCCACGAGGATCTGACGGCGGCCGGCGAGGATCTGGGACGCATGCTGCTGCAGCGCATCAGCGATCCGGATGCCGAGGATCTGCAACTCCTGCTGCCACCGCAGATCAACTTTCCGATCGGTTAGGGGCTACCCCGCTGTGGGGAGCGTTGGCATCAGACCCCGAAGCCATGAAAACCGCCGTGAAATCAACGTCATCTCATCCCTCAATCACGCTCACGCTTCAAAACTGTTTCCATGGCGCGTGATTTGTTCTAGAAGCACCGCCTAATCCGGTCGCAGCCCACCCGGTCAAAACAAGGGATCCAAAATATGAAAACCATCGTCGTCTGCTCCGGCGGACTGGACTCCGTTTCGCTTGCCCACAAGGTAGCGACGGAAAAACAGCTTATCGGCCTGGTCTCCTTCGACTACGGCCAACGGCATCGCAAGGAACTCGACTTCGCCGCCAGATGTGCCTCACGGCTCTCCGTTCCACATCATATTATCGACATCGCCAGCATCGGCGGTCATCTCAGCGGATCGGCCCTGACCGACAATGTCGAGGTTCCCGATGGCCACTACGCCGAGGAGACCATGAAGGCCACCGTCGTGCCGAACCGCAATGCCATCATGCTGGCAATCGCGTTCGGTTTGGCGGCCGCGCAAAAAGCAGGTGCAGTTGCCGTCGCCGTGCATGGCGGCGACCACTTCATTTATCCGGACTGCCGGCCGGGCTTCATCGATGCTTTCCAGCATATGCAAAACGAAGCGCTGGACGGTTATGCCAGCGTGAAACTGCTTGCACCCTATGTCGATGTTTCCAAAGAAGCAATCGTGGTTGACGGCGCGAAACACGGCACGCCGTTTTCGGAGACCTGGTCCTGCTACAAAGGCGGCGAACTCCACTGTGGGCGCTGCGGAACCTGCGTGGAACGCCGTGAAGCTTTCCATCTTGCCGGTGTTCCCGATCCCACGGAGTATGAAGACCGGGATTTTTGGAGAGCGGCCGTGTCGCGATACTCGGCCACGGAGGTGCGTTGATGTACCGCATCACCAAGGAGTTTCATCTCTCCGCCTCCCATCAATTGGATCACCTGCCTGCCGACCATCAATGTGCTCGGCTTCACGGCCACAACTACATCGTCATCGTCGAACTGGCTGCCGAAAGCCTGAATGATGATGGCTTCGTCCGTGACTATCACGACCTCTCACCGCTCAAGCGCTATATCGACGAGACTTTCGATCATCGTCACCTGAACGACGTCTTCGGCCATTCGAAAGTCACCTCCGAATTCCTGGCAAAGCACTTTTACGACTGGTGCAAGCAGCGCTTTCCAGAGACCTCATCTGTTCGCGTCAGCGAGACCCCCAAAACATGGGCGGAGTACAGGCCATGAGCCTCGGGAGCATTCGCGTCAGCGAGATCTTTGGCCCGACCATACAGGGTGAAGGCGCCTTGATCGGGCTGCCGACGGTGTTCGTGAGGACAGGCGGCTGTGACTATCGGTGTTCCTGGTGCGACAGCCTTCACGCCGTCGATAGCGCCTTCCGGGATCAATGGATTCCCATGTCCACGGAAGCGATCTGGCACGAGGTCATGAAGCTCTCCGGGGGCAAGCCACTGACGGTTTCCCTTTCCGGAGGCAATCCGGCGATACAGCCCTTAAGCCCACTGATCGAGCTGGGCCATTCCCAAGGATACCGCTTTGCACTGGAAACACAGGGAAGCGTAGCCCAAGCCTGGTTTCGCGATCTCGATATTCTGGTCATCAGCCCCAAACCCCCATCAAGCGGAATGCTGACGGACTGGGACCAGGTGAATCACTGCCTTCAACTGGCCGCCGGCGGACCAGAGGTCGCATTGAAGATCGTCGTCTTCGACGATAGCGACTACGAATTCGCCCAGCGCGCGGGTCAGCGCTATCCCCAAATTCCCCTGTTCCTTCAGCCCGGCAATCATACGCCGCCGCCGCCCGATGACGATGACGCACGCATTGATATCGACGGCGTGATGGATCGGATGCACTGGCTTGTCGCAAAAGTAACAGCCGACCAATGGTTTACAGCCCGCGTGCTACCTCAACTGCATGTGCTGCTTTGGGGAAACAAGCGAGGAGTATAAGTTTCTAGCGCTCCGGAAAGGCGAAAACATCGACCGGCTCGCCGAGCCCGCGCAACGGGAAGGTGCCGAGACTGTCCATCTCTTCCGCACAGCCCGCCCTTTCGACGAAGGCCCGCGACAAGAGCACCGGACGCTTGACCTCCTTTGTCAGGGTTTCCAGCCGCGAGGCGACATTGACCGCCGGGCCGATGACGGTGAAATCGAGCCGCCGGCGCGAGCCGATATTGCCGTACATGACGTCGCCGACATGCACGCCGACGCCGTAGCGCAGCGGTTCGCGTCCGTTGCCCGCATACTGCTGGTTCAATTGCGCCATCAACCCCTGCCCTTCGCGGATCGCCTGCAGCAGATCGTGACAGGCCGTTTCCTTGCTCAGCGGAAAGATCGCCAGCAATCCGTCGCCCATGAACTTCAGGATCTCTCCGCCATACCGTTCGATCGGGTCGGACATGGCGTCGAAATAATCATTGAGCAGATGGATGACATCGTCGCGCGGCCAGAGATCGGAGATCGCCGTAAAGTCGCGCAGGTCGCAGATCATGATTCCCGCACCGACCGTCGCACCGCTGCCGCGCGTCGTGACGCCCGCCAGGATCTGTTCGCTCGCATGCGGCCCCACATAGGTCTGCAGCAGCGTACGCGCCATGATGTTCTTCAGCCGGATTTCGCTGACGAGCGTCAGGGCCGGCAGCAGATCACGCAGGAAATCGACATGCTCGCTCGTAAAACCGCCCGGCCGGCTGGTGGAAAATGTCGCGACATGCCGTTTGCCGAAAGTATGCTCGAGCGGCCAGGCGATATACTCCGTGAGGCCGTCATCGCGCAGTTCCTGATAGAATGAATCCTCGTCGCCGTCGACTGTGCCTTCCAGCTGTCTACGCACCTCCTCCGCACCCTGATGGATCGCGTTGACGGGACTCTTCAGGAACTCCGGCGTGTTTTCGACACCATAGGCGAAAGTGTTGATTTTCGCCTCTGCCAGGCCTTCCTTCCAGAGGATGCGGGCGCCGATCCATTGCGGATGGTTCGTCCTGAAATGCAATGTCGCCCGGGCCACTGGCACCCCTGATGCCAAAAGCTTCTCGCACATTTCCACCAGGATATTGTCGATGAACCGCTCGCCGCGCGTCTCGTTCACCAGCCAGTCGAGAATCCGTCTTCTGCGGATCGGCCAGACGCCCTCTTCCGCTTCGACGGCAGTCCCGGCCTTGTTCAAAAAAGACGACATCAAAAACTCCCGCTACGCCACATCATCGGCGAGGACCAAATTTAGTTTCCGCTGAATGTGGGCGATGAGAGAGCAAATGATAAGAGGTAGACGCCGATCAAGCCTCAGAAATCCCAGTCCTCGTCCTCGGTCGCCACCGCCTTGCCGATGACATAGGAGGAGCCGGAGCCGGAGAAGAAGTCGTGGTTCTCGTCGGCATTCGGCGAAAGCGCTGACAGGATCGCCGGATTGACCTTACAGGCTTCAGCCGGGAACAGCGCCTCATAGCCAAGGTTCATCAGCGCCTTGTTGGCATTGTAATGCAGGAATTTCTTGACGTCCTCGGTCAGCCCGACGCCGTCATAGAGCGCCTCGGTATATTTCGCCTCGTTGTCATAGAGTTCGAGCAGCAGTTCGAAGGCGAAATCCTTGATCTCCTGCCTTCTCTCCTCGCCGAGCCGCTCCAGCCCGCGTTGGAATTTGTAGCCGATATAATAGCCGTGCACCGCCTCGTCGCGGATGATCAGCCGGATCATGTCGGCCGTGTTGGTCAGCTTGGCGCGGCTCGACCAGTACATAGGCAGGTAGAAGCCGGAATAGAACAGGAAGCTTTCGAGGAAGACGCTCGCAACCTTCTTCTTCAACGGATCGCCGGAGCGATATTGCTCCATGATCAGCGTCGATTTCCGCTGTAGGAATTCGTTCTCCTCCGACCAGCGATAGGCATCGTCGACATCCGGCGTCGAGCACAGCGTCGAGAAGATCGACGAATAGGAGCGCGCATGCACCGCCTCCATGAACGAAATGTTGGAAAGCACCGCCTCCTCATGCGGCGTCGCCGCATCTTCCATCAGCCTGATGGAACCGACGCCATTCTGGATCGTGTCGAGCAGCGTCAAGCCGGTGAAGACGCGGATGGTGAGCTGCTGCTCGGTCGGCGTCAGCGTTGCCCAGGAAGGAATGTCGTTCGAGAGCGGCACCTTTTCCGGCAGCCAGAAATTGCCGGTGAGCCGGTTCCAGACTTCGAGATCCTTGTCGTCCTCGATGCGGTTCCAGTTGACGGCGCGCACGCGGGAGGCGGGTTTGATTTGCATGTTCATGGGTGGTCCTTCTTGAGGAATACGTCTGGGCAACCCCCTCATCCGCCTGCCGGCACCTCTCCCCGCTGGGGAGAAGAGACTTGTGGCAGCGGCATCCCCAACCAAGTCGCCTCTCCCCAGCGGGGAGAGGGTTAGGGTGAGGGGGCTTCTGGCTCGAGGCCCGAAATCAAATTACAGCGTACAGGATACGCAGCCCTGCACCTCGGTGCCGGACAGCGCCATCTGGCGGAGGCGGATGTAGTAGATCGTCTTGATGCCCTTCTTCCAGGCATGGATCTGCGCCTTGTTGATGTCGCGCGTCGTCGCCGTGTCGCGGAAGAACAAGGTCAGCGACAGGCCTTGGTCGACATGCTGGGTCGCCGCCGCATAGGTGTCGATGATCTTCTCCGGCCCGATCTCATAGGCATCCTGATAATAGTCGAGATTGCCGTTGGTCATGAACGGCGCCGGATAGTAGACGCGGCCGATCTTGCCTTCCTTGCGGATCTCGATCTTCGAGACGATCGGATGGATCGAGGAGGTCGAATGGTTGATATAGGAGATCGACCCCGTCGGCGGCACTGCCTGCAGGTTCTGGTTATAGAGGCCGGAGGCCATCACCACTTTCTTCAGCGCTGCCCAGTCTGCCTGTGTCGGAATAGGGATACCTGCCGTCTCGAACAGCGCCTTCACCCTCTCCGTCGCCGGCTCCCAGAGCTGCTCGGTATATTTGTCGAAATATTCGCCGGATGCATATTTCGAATTCTCGAAGCCCTTGAAGCTCGTGCCGCGTTCGACCGCCAAAAGGTTCGAGGCGCGGATCGCGTGATAGGTCACCGTATAGAAATAGATGTTGGTGAAGTCGACGCCTTCCTCGGAGCCGTAGAAAATGCGTTCGCGGGCGAGGTAACCGTGCAGGTTCATCTGGCCAAGGCCGATCGCATGGCTCTCGTCATTGCCCTTCTCGATCGAGGGAACCGAGGAAATGTGACTCATGTCGGAAACGGCCGTCAGCGCCCGGATCGAGGTCTCGATCGTCTTGCCGAAATCAGCCGAATCCATTGCCGCCGCGATATTCAGCGAGCCGAGATTGCAGGAAATATCCTTGCCGAGATGTTTGTAAGAAAGGTCGTCGTTGTATTCGCTGGCCTCGCTCACCTGCAGGATCTCCGAGCAGAGATTGCTCATCGAAATGCGCCCGGCGATCGGGTTTGCCCGGTTCACCGTGTCCTCGAACATGATGTAGGGATAGCCGCTCTCGAACTGGATTTCGGCAAGCACCTGGAAGAATTCGCGCGCCTTAATCTTCTTTTTGGAGATGCGGGCATCGTCCGCCATCTCGCGGTACTTCTCCGTCACCGAAATCTCGGTGAAGGGCACGCCATAGACGCGCTCCACATCATAGGGCGAGAACAGGTACATATCCTCGTTGTTCTTGGCGAGCTCAAAGGTGATATCGGGCACGACGACGCCGAGCGACAGCGTCTTGATGCGGATCTTCTCGTCGGCATTTTCGCGCTTGGTGTCGAGGAAGCGCATGATGTCGGGGTGGTGGGCATTGAGATAGACGGCACCCGCGCCTTGGCGCGCACCGAGCTGGTTGGCATAGGAAAAACTGTCTTCGAGCAGCTTCATCACGGGGATGATGCCCGAGGACTGGTTCTCGATATGCTTGATTGGCGCGCCCGCCTCGCGGATATTCGTCAGCGACAGCGCCACACCGCCGCCGCGCTTCGACAATTGCAGCGCCGAATTGATCGACCGGCCGATCGATTCCATATTGTCCTCGACACGCAGCAGGAAGCAGGAAACCAGTTCGCCGCGCTGCTTCTTGCCGGCATTGAGGAAGGTCGGTGTCGCCGGCTGGAAGCGGCCGGAAATGATCTCGTCGACCATGTCGCGGGCAAGGGTCTCGTCGCCGCGCGCCAGAGCTAGCGCCACCATGCAAATGCGGTCCTCGTAGCGCTCGAGATAGCGCTTTCCGTCGAAGGTCTTCAGCGTATAGTTGGTGTAGTATTTGAAGGCGCCGAGGAAGGTCGGGAAACGGAATTTTTTGGCATAGGCCTGGTCGAACAGATCCCGCACGAAATTGAAGGAATACTGGTCGAGAACCTCCTGCTCGTAATAGCCCTCGGTCACGAGGTAATCGAGCTTTTCCCGGAGATTGTGAAAGAACACCGTGTTCTGGTTCACATGCTGCAGGAAATACTGCTTAGCAGCCATTCGATCCTTGTCGAGCTGGATCCGCCCCTCATCGTCATAGAGGTTCAGCATCGCGTTCAGCGCGTGATAGTCGAGGGTTTCGGCTGCCTTCAGCGGCCTTTCCCCGGCGGGCTGAGCAAAAGTGTGATGCGGTTTTGCGCCCGCATCCCGCGTCAGGTTTGTTGCCGTGTCCAAAATCGTTCCATTCCGTGTTTCACCTTGGCGACGTCGTCTTCGGTGCCCATGAGCTCGAACCGGTAAAGGTACGGCACCTGGCATTTCTGCGAGACCACGTTGCCGGCGAGCCCGTATGTCTCGCCGAAATTGCTATTGCCCGCGGCGATCACGCCGCGGATGTGTCCTCGGTTTTCCGCATCATTGAGGAAACGGATCACCTGCTTGGGAACGGCGCCCTTGCCGCCGTCGCCGCTATAGGTCGGCACGACCAGCACGAAGGGTTCGCGGATATGGAACGCGTCTGCGCCACCTGCCGGAATGCGCGCCGCGCGCAGTCCGAGCTTGGCGACGAACCGATGGGTATTTTCGGATCGGCTGGAATAATAGACGATCAGGCCCATCGCTTGTCCTCAACTCAGGAGAGCGCGCTGATCATGTCGGGACGGAAGCCCGCCCAATGCTGCTCGCCGGCGATGACCACAGGCGCCTGCATATAGCCGAGGCTGCGGACGCGATCGAGCGCTTCGGCATCCTGCGAGATATCGACGATGTCATAATCGACACCCAACCGGTCAAGGGCGCGGTAGGTGGCAGTGCACTGGACGCAGGCAGGCTTGCTGTAGACGGTAATGGTCATGATATTCCTCGTGACGACGCGATTGGGCGAAGGGCATCGATCGGAAATCTGTCGATATCCGTCGAAAAATTCTCTGATGATGTGAGTTATGCGGCTGTTTAGCCGCTGGGCATACTCCGCCCTCTAGCTCTAGCGGGTGGCGGCCTGAACTGAGATACTGACATGACTTCACCCCGAAGTGGCTCATGCGGAGGTTCGGGCCTGCGAAACGCGACACGGAGATTCCCCGCAGCCATGCAACGCGACCTTCCGGACACCCCGCCCGTGGACGTTTCGTTTGAGGCAGGTCTCCTGGCTAACGGGTCAAAGCGCCTGCCCAGCCTTCCCGGAGCATCATGCTCCAGTGACCTGAAATCGGACAGTTGCTCGCCGCTTACAGTTGCGGGGGCAGCTCCGGCATTGCCGCGCCATAATGGCGAAGCGCACCGTATTCCCGTCTTAGCCGTCGATCCTCACGAATCGACGGAACCTCGAACACTAGATATAGTACGCCAATCCAAATTCGCGTCAACGGATGGTTTGTGCATTGCGTTACGACAGGTTTGAAATCGCTATGTTCCTGTGAAAAACATGGCTAACCAAAGCTTAAAGAAAGCAGGCTGTGGAGAAACTCCCGACGAGGAAAGCCTATCAATGGCCGGTCAAGCGATTTTCGATTCGAGATCGGGCCCGAATCGTTGACGGGAGATCCCGCCGGCGACGAGCGCCGGAGGGATGCAGTCAGGAATGTTTATATCTTTATCCGAAGCAGCCGCAGCGCGTTGATCGTCACCAGCACGGTGGCGCCGGTATCGGCGAGGATCGCCGGCCAGAGCCCGGTGATGCCGGCGATCGTCGTCACCAGAAACACCGCCTTCAGCCCGAGTGCGATGGTGATATTCTGCAGGATGTTGCGCATCGTGCGTTTGGAAAGTTCGATCATCCGCGCCACGTCGCCGACGCGTCCGTGCAGCACGGCGGCATCCGCCGTCTCCAGCGCCACATCGGTGCCGCCGCCCATGGCGATGCCGATATCGGCCGCGGCCAGCGCCGGAGCATCGTTGATGCCGTCACCGACCTTGGCGACGATGAAACCCTGGCGCTTCAATTCGACGACGACCCGCTGCTTGTCCTCCGGCATCATCTCGCCGCGCCAGTCGATGCCGAGCATGCCGGCAACGGCTGCTGCCGTCCGCTTGTTGTCGCCCGTCAACATCATCGCCTTGACGCCTGCTGATTTGAGGGCAGCGAGCCCGGCCTCGGCATCCTCACGCGGCTCGTCGCGCATGGCGATCAGGCCGGCCGCGATACCATTGACGAGCAGCACCGACACGCTTTTGCCCTCGTCGTTCAGCGCCGTGATGCGTGCATCCTGTTCCGCGCCAAGCGTCCCTCGCTCGCGGGCGGCAGGCGGCGACAGCAGATCCAGCGTCTCACCGCCGACTTTGCCGCTGACACCCTTGCCCGGCAGCGCTTCCAGCTCGAAGGCCGGCGGCACGGGAACGCCGTCCGCCTTGGCACGGTTGAGGATCGCCAGCGCCAGCGGATGGCTGGAACCCTGCTCCAGCACCACCGCGCGCGACAGCACCTGCGCCTCGCTCAGACCAAAGGAAATGATGTCAGTCACCTGAGGCTTGCCTTCCGTCAGCGTGCCTGTCTTGTCGAAGGCGACCATCGTCACCTTGCCGAGCGTTTCCAGCACCGCACCGCCCTTCATCAAGAGCCCGCGCCGCGCACCTGATGAAAGCGAGGCGGCGATCGCCGCCGGCGTCGAAATGACGAGCGCGCAGGGGCAGCCGATCAAAAGGATGGCAAGGCCCTTATAGACCCATTCGCCCCACGGTCCTGCGAACAGCAACGGCGGAACGACCGCGACCAGCGCTGCGACCACGACCACGCCGGGCGTGTAATAGCGTGAGAACCGATCGATGAAGCGTTCGGTCGGCGCCTTCGATTCCTGCGCTTCCTCCACCAGCTTGACAACGCGGGCGATGGTATTGTCGGCGGCAGCCGCCGTGACGCGAACCGTCAGCACCGCATCGCCATTCACCGTGCCGGCAAAAACGACGGCATCGACGCCCTTGCGTACCGGCGTGCTCTCGCCCGTCACCGGCGCCTCATCGATCGCGCTCTCGCCTGAAATGATAATGCCGTCCGCCGAGATCCGATCGCCAGGACGAACCATGATGATGGCACCGACCGAAAGGCTTTCCGCCGCCACCTCACGTGTCTGCCCATTGTCTTCGAGCAGCGCATTCTTCGGCACCAGACCCGTCAGCGACTGGATGCTTTCCCGCGCCTTGCCCGCCGCCACCCCTTCCAGCAGCTCGCCAACGAGGAACAGGAACACGACAGTTGCAGCCTCTTCGCCGGCATTGATGATGACGGCGCCGACGGCGGCGATCGTCATCAGCATCTCGATCGAAAACGGTATGCCTGAGAAGGCGGCCATGATGGCGCGCCGCGCGATCGGCACCAGCCCGATCAGCATGGCGACGATGAAGGCATAGGATGCAATCGCCGGCACGAGATGGCCGACGGCATAGGCGGCAACGAGTGCCGCCCCCGAAAGGATGGTCAGCCGGCCCTTCCTACTCCGCCACCAGGGACCGGCCATTGGCGCATGGTCGTGCCCGTGCAACCCCTCGATTTCCTGCTCGCCGTGATCGTGAGAATGGTCATGGCTATGGCCTGCATGATCGTGCCCTTCATGGTCGTGGTCCGCGTGATCGCGGTGATCATGTCCATGGTCGTGACGATGCTGCGTGCTGTGGGCAGGCGCAGCGTTTGCGGCAAGCGGGGCGACGGAATAGCCGAGCCCAGTCACCTTCTTCTCGATCGCCTTGAGATCACTGCCGCCGTCGTGCCGGACGGTCATCGTGCCCGCCATCACCGAAACGGAAACATCGGCGACACCCGCCAAGCGTCTGACCGCCGTATCGATCTTGGTTGCGCAGGAGGCGCAATCCATGCCGCCAACCCGGTATCGTGTCTCGCTCTCAGCCATGATCCGCTTCCTTGCCAAATAGAAGCATCTCTCCTACATCCTCTAGCGACTAGAGGTGCAAGAGAGAAATCATGAAAAAGATCACGATCGGCGAAGCTGCGCGCCGGAGCGGCGTCAAGGTGCCGACGGTGCGTTACTATGAGAGCATCGGGCTGCTCGCGGCACCGAGCCGCAGCGAAGGCAACCAGCGCTCCTTCGAGCCCGCAGATATCAACCGCCTCGCCTTCATCCGCCACGCCCGCGAACTCGGCTTCGAGATCGAGGCGATCCGCACGTTGCTGACCCTGCAGGACGATCCACACCAGTCCTGTGCCTCGGCCGACGCCATCGCCAAGGCACGTCTCGTCGAGGTCGAGCAGCGCATCCGCAGCCTGACGGCGCTGAAGGCCGAGCTGGAGACCATGGTGGAAGGTTGCGGCCACGGCCGCGTCGACCAATGCCGCGTCATCGAGGTTCTCGCCGACCACGGCCAGTGCACACATCCGCACCACTGATCTCCGCCCTTGCAGGCGATCCGCGCCCGCGCCAAAACTGAATGCAGAGAGAATCGGGCGAAGACATCCATGGACCAGAAGCGGATTGCTATCATCGGCGGCGGCCCGGCGGGTCTCGCGGCCGCCGAACTGCTTTCCCGTTCCGGTCATGCGGTGACGGTCTACGACGCCATGCCGACCTTTGCCCGCAAGTTTCTGCTGGCCGGCAAGTCCGGTCTCAACATCACCCATTCCGAGGATTACGCCCGCTTCATCACACGCTTCGGCGCGGCATCTGCCCGCCTGCAAACCGCTCTTGATGCGTTTACCCCTGATGACATCAGGGATTGGGCAGCAGGGCTCGGCACCGACACCTTCGTCGGCTCGTCCGGCCGAGTTTTCCCGAAGGTGATGAAGGCCTCGCCTTTGCTGCGCGCCTGGCTCAGGCGGCTGGAAGCACAGGGCGCCACGCTGCGCACCCGCCACCGCTGGACCGGTTTTGCCGCAGACGGCTATGTTTTCGAAACGCCCGAAGGGCGCAGCATCGTCCATTGCGACGCGGCCCTGCTCGCGCTCGGCGGCGCAAGCTGGCCGCGCCTCGGCTCCGATGCTGCCTGGGTGCCTTGGCTGGCCGGCAGGGGTGTGGAAATCGATACTTTTCAACCCGCCAATTGCGGCTTCGTCGTCGGATGGAGCGGGAACTTCAGCGAGCGTTTCGCCGGCGAGCCGGTAAAATCAGTCACCGCCACGTCCGAGGCCGGCACGTTTCCCGGCGAATTCGTCATCACCGGCAGCGGCATCGAAGGCAGCCTCGTCTATACCCATACGGCCGTGTTGCGCGACCGGCTGCTGAACCATGGCAGCGCCGTCCTGACGCTCGACCTCGCACCCGGCCGCACCATCGAGAGGCTGAGCCGCGATCTTGCGCGGCAGGACGCCAAATCGAGCTTTTCAAACCGCCTGCGCAAGGGCGCCGGCCTCGACGGCGTCAAGGCGGCGCTGCTGCGCGAACTTACTCGCGAGCGCGACCGCACCGATCTGGGGCGTCTCGCCGGCATGATCAAGGCCCTGCCGGTGCCAGTGATCGAAACCCGGCCGATCGCCGAGGCGATCTCCTCGGCCGGCGGCATCCGCTGGAGCAGCATCGACGAAAGCTACATGTTGAAGGCACTGCCGGGCACCTTCGTCGCCGGCGAAATGCTCGACTGGGAAGCGCCGACCGGCGGTTATCTCCTTACCGCCTGCCTGGCGACCGGCCGGGCGGCAGCGCGTGGTATCGAAGCCTGGCTGTCACGGTCGATGCCGATGATCTCGAACCGGATCTAGATCAATGAAATGGCGGATGATGTCGTGCAAAGATCGCTGACACTTTTCAGCATTGTGCGCTGATCGCTTGAGGCGAAGGGGAGGATGGCCGTCGACACGTGCAATTGCAAACCGGCCGCTTTTCCATCAGACTATGCTGAACTTCGGTGGGAGGAGCCGATGCACGAACACTCAGCACACGCCGAGCACGTCTACACGTCTGCCCAGCGCGATTCCGCCGCAGCCAGTTCTCCGGTCGTCGCCTCATGGCGTCGGTGCATGACCATGCACCAGCTCGCCCCCGAGGATGAACGCGCGCCGCTACGCCTCACCGACCAGGAATTTCGCCGTGCGCGCGAGCAGTCCGAACAGCTGATTGCCAACGCGACGGAAGAGCTCGATCGTCTCTTTACCACCGTTGGCAGGGCCGGCTGCTGCCTACTTCTGACCGACAAGAACGGCATCGCGCTGGAGCGCCGGGGGGCTGCCGGCGACGACAAGGAATTCCGTGAACTCGGCCTCTGGACCGGCTCGGTCTGGACCGAGGCCAGCATCGGCACCAACGGCATCGGCACCGCACTTGCCGACGAGCGTGCCGTCGCCATCTTCCGCGATCAGCATTTCTTCTGCTCGAACACCAGCCTGAGCTGCACGACCGCGCCGATCCGCGATCATCGCGGCCGGCTGGCCGCAGCCCTCGACATCTCCACATGCCGCGAAGACGTCAACGAGATGACGCTGGCAATCCTGACGCAGACCGTACGCGATGCCGCGATGCGTATCGAGCTCAACCTTTTCCGCTCCGCCTTTGCTGGCGCTCGTTTCCTGATGGTCCCGGCTGGCGCCAATTCCGCCGCCGCCCTGCTGGCCGTCGACAGGCACGACCTTGTGCTCGGTGCGACGCGCGCCGCCCGGACCGCGCTGCAGCTCGACGACAAACGTATCGCCGCCGGCATTCCGGCGGCCGATGCCCTGCACGAGGCTGGCGTCTCCCAGCAGGACGAGATCGTCGAGGCAGAGAAGGCGGCACTCTTGCGGGCGCTTTCGCGCGCCGGTGGCAATGTCTCGCAGGCGGCGATCGCGCTCGGCATCAGCCGCGCCACGCTGCACAGGAAGATGAATAAGCTTAATCTCCACTGATAACGGTAAAGGTTCCGCTCCTAGAGCAATCGCCACCCGATGCTGTCGCAGGTCTGCGACACTGTGCGCTGCGGTATGGAAGACCCACCCTGTTCCCTCCGCCAAAACATGCACATTTTCCTCCCACTGGTTCGTTTGGGAACCTGGATCATCAAGGGAGGATGACATGCTTCATCAAAAAATCGTCGAGTCGCCGTTCAAGCTGAAATACGGCAACTATATCGGCGGCGAATGGCGCGAGCCGGTTGAAGGCAAATACTTCGAAAACCTCACGCCCGTCACCGGCGGCAAGCTCTGCGACATTCCCCGCTCCAATGAGAAGGACATCAATCTCGCGCTCGACGCCGCTCATGCGGCTAAGGAAAAATGGGGCCGCACCTCCGCCGCCGAGCGCTCCAATATACTCATGAAGATCGCCCAGCGCATGGAAGACAAGCTGGAGTTGCTCGCCCAGGCCGAGACCTGGGACAACGGCAAGCCGATCCGCGAAACCATGGCGGCCGACATTCCGCTGGCGATCGACCACTTCCGCTACTTCGCCTCCTGCATCCGCGCCCAGGAAGGTTCGATCGGCGAGATCGACCACGATACCGTCGCCTATCACTTTCATGAGCCGCTCGGCGTCGTCGGCCAGATTATCCCGTGGAACTTCCCGATCCTGATGGCCACCTGGAAGCTGGCGCCTGCACTTGCCGCCGGTAATTGCGTCGTACTGAAGCCCGCCGAGCAGACCCCGGCCTCGATCCTGCTCTGGGCCGAGATCGTCGGCGATCTTCTGCCACCCGGCGTGCTTAACATCGTCAATGGTTTCGGCCTCGAAGCCGGCAAGCCGCTGGCGACCAGCCCGCGCGTCGCCAAGATCGCCTTCACCGGCGAGACGACGACAGGCCGGTTGATCATGCAATATGCCAGCCAGAACCTCATTCCGGTGACGCTGGAGCTCGGCGGCAAATCGCCGAACATCTTCTTCGCCGACGTGATGGCCGAGGACGACGACTTCCTCGACAAGGCGCTCGAAGGCTTTGCGATGTTTGCCCTCAACCAGGGCGAAGTCTGCACCTGCCCGAGCCGCGCCCTCGTCCAGGAATCGATCTACGACCGCTTCATGGAAAAGGCCGTCAAACGCGTCGAGGCGATCAAGCAGGGCAACCCGCTCGACACCGCAACGATGATCGGCGCTCAGGCCTCGACGGAGCAGTTGGAAAAGATCCTCGCCTATCTCGACATCGGCAAGCAGGAAGGCGCGGAAGTGCTGACCGGCGGCTCGCGCAACGATCTCGGCGGCGAGCTGGCGAACGGCTACTATGTCAAGCCGACGATCTTCAAGGGTCACAACAAGATGCGTGTGTTCCAGGAGGAGATCTTCGGACCGGTGGTTTCGGTCACGACCTTCAAGAACGAGAAGGAAGCGCTCGAAATCGCCAACGACACGCTCTACGGCCTCGGCGCCGGTGTCTGGAGCCGCGACGCCAATCGCTGCTACCGTTTCGGCCGCGAGATCCAGGCCGGCCGCGTCTGGACCAACTGCTACCACGCCTACCCGGCCCATGCTGCCTTCGGCGGCTACAAGCAATCGGGTATCGGTCGTGAAACCCATAAGATGATGCTCGACCACTACCAGCAGACCAAGAACATGCTGGTGAGCTACAGCCCGAAAGCACTCGGCTTCTTCTAAGAGCAGCCAATGGTGTTATGATGAAAAGCCTTCTCCCCGACACGGGGAGAAGGCCTTGTCTTTAGAGCGCCACGCATCCCGTAGGACGCTCTAACGCTTTGAATTTGCGTATAATCTTTCCGAAAATCGATCCGATTTTCGGGGTTATGCGCTGGAGGAGGCAGCCATGGAAACCACCGTCAACGGCGAACCGCGTGTCCTTGCAACCAACACAGCCCTCGATTTGATCGCAGAAATCAAGCGGGATCACCCCGAGATCCTCTTCCACCAGTCCGGCGGTTGCTGCGACGGCTCCTCGCCGATGTGTTATCCGGCTAACGAATTCATGATCGGCGACAGCGACGTCAAGCTCGGCGAGATCGGCGGCGTACCGGTCTATATCAGCGCCAGCCAGTTCGAGGCGTGGAAGCATACGCAGCTGATCATCGACGTCGTGCCGGGCCGCGGCGGCATGTTCTCGCTCGACAACGGCCGCGAGAAGCGCTTCCTGACCCGCTCCCGCCTCTTCGGCGGCGGCGAGGCTTGCGCAGTGCCTGATGCGAAGGTCAGGGCGGTCTGATGCTGTCGCCTTATCGGGTGCGAATTTTGCCTGTAGTATTCCCATAGTACCTGCTCTCCACAGCTCTTTGCTACTCTCCGCCTGTTGGTTTCAAAGGAGGATACGATGCCAGCCTCAAAGATTCTGATGATCACCGGTGATTTCACCGAAGATTACGAAACGATGGTGCCGTTTCAGACGCTGCTCGCGTGCGGCTACACGGTCGACGCCGTCTGCCCCGGCAAGAAGGCCGGCGACACCGTTGCCACCGCCATTCACGATTTCGAAGGCGACCAGACCTATTCCGAAAAACGCGGTCATAATTTTGCGCTGAACGCCACTTTCGACAGCGTGCGGGCCGAAGATTACGATGCGCTCGTCATCCCCGGCGGGCGGGCGCCTGAATATCTGCGCCTCAACGCCGATGTCATCAAATCCGTGCGGCACTTCTTCGACGCCGGAAAACCCGTCGCCGCTATCTGCCACGGCGCGCAGCTGCTTGCCGCTGCCGGCGTTTTGAAGGGCCGCACCTGCTCGGCCTATCCCGCCTGCCGGCCGGAAGTCGAGCTTGCCGGCGGCATTTATGCCGACATCGCCATCAGCGATGCAGTCTCGGACGGCAATCTGGTCACGGCGCCCGCCTGGCCGGCACATCCCTCGTGGTTGCGCCAGTTCATGGCCGTGCTCGATGCCGCAGCCCTGCTGGAAACCAACGCCGCCTGAGAAGGGAGGCACGGGGAGGACAACATGTGTGAACTGTTCATCAAGGCGGATGCGCGGCTTTGGGAAAGCGCCACCCGATCGCTGCGCATCGACGGCATGGTCACCAGCGTCAGGTTGGAGAACTTCTTCTGGGCGAAGCTCGAGGAGGTCGCCCGGCGCGACGGCATGAATGTCGTCCAGCTGATCACCCGGCTGCATCATGAATCGATCGATGCCGGCCATGATCTCGGCAACTTCACATCCTTCCTGCGGGTCTGCTGTGCCCGCTATCTCGACCTGCAGCTCACCGGCGACATCCCGGCCGATGTCAGCCGTCCGATCTCCGGCCTCGACGCACCTGTCATCCTCGGCCGCGAACGAGCGAAGTATCATTGAAAGCCAGGCCCGACAGGACTATCGGGCAATGAGAACGGAACTGCCCGCGGATAGCTTCGCCGGCAGTTCCGCAAGACGTCTCGACATTACCCTTGCGGTGGCCTTGCACTGCGGCGCAGGCTGGATCAACAATACGCGGCATCGTCCAGCACCGGCACCATCAGGAGACCGATTGCCATGAATAGCCAGAAAGCGGTGATCGTCACCGGAGCCGGCGGCAACCTCGGCAGCGCCGTTGTCCGCGAGCTTGCCAGTGCCGGCGCGAAACTCGTCTGCATGAACCGTTCAAGCAATGAGCTGGAAGCCTTGGCCGGCGATCTTCCCGCCTCCACCGAGTTTCTGTCGATCGCGGGAACGGATCTCACCGATTATGCTTCCTGCGCCGCCGCTGTCGCCCGGGCCGTCAAGCGCTTCGGCGGTGTGAGCGCATTGGTCAACACCGTCGGCGGTTTCCAGATGGGGCCGGTCGGGCCGGAGGCGCCCGCGCAGTGGGAGACGATGATGACCGCAAACGCCCGCACCGCCCTGACGATCAGCGCCGCGGTTCTCCCGACCATGAAGGCGGCCGGCTACGGCCGCATCGTTCATGTTGCTGCCGCGCCCGGCCTGAAGGCTGGCGCCAAGCAGGCCGCTTACGCCGCCTCCAAAGCCGCCGTCATCCGGCTGACCGAGGCGATCGCCGCCGAATGCCGCGACGACCGCATCACCGCCAACTGCATCCTGCCCGGGACCATCGACACACCTGAGAATCGCGCGGCCATGCCCGATGCGAAGACGGATGGCTGGGTATCGCCGCAATCGATCGCCCGCCTCATCGCCTTCCTGATTTCGCCGGCCGCAGCCGTCGTCACCGGCGCGGCAATCCCGGCGACCGGCCGCGAATAACGGAAGACGTGGCGTGATCGGTCGCCCGCGATTGCTACTTTGTCGAGATCAGTAAGTGATGACAGAGACCTGCAAGTTTTATTCAGTGACACACGATCTGGCTTGAGCTTCGGTTCGTCTTGAGGCAGCCTCGTCTGCGTCTGCTCATGGGACGGGCAGGAGAACAGCGGGCGGACACCATGGTGTTGATGATCGCATTGCGGCGGCATTTGCCAGAAGGCGGATGGTTTCGATGACGGAGGGTCCGGCATTGCGCACCGTCGGCGCAACCAGCCGGGTGCGCGAGGAATGGTTCCTCGGCGTTAGCGTCGCGACCAGCCTGGCGTTTCTTGCCTTCCGGGAACAGCTCTTCGGCCGGCTTTCCGATCCGCTATGGTTCACTGTGGTTTTCATCTGGCTGTTTGCCGTCGTCCTCGGCTCCGCTCTGTCGGTCGTGCGGCACGCGGATCATCTGGCGGAGCGGCTGAAGGAGCCTTACGGCACCCTCATTCTGACGCTTGCCATCACCTCAATCGAGGTGATGGCAATATCCGCCGTCATGCTTCACGGCGAGAACAATCCCACGCTTGCACGCGACACCCTGTTCGCAGTCGTCATGATCATCCTGAACGGTATGGTCGGCCTGTCCCTGCTGCTGGGAGCATGGCGGCGGCCGGAACAGCAGCATAACCTCCAGGGCGCCAACGCCTATCTCGGGGTCATTGTCCCGCTGGCGACCCTCAGCCTGGTGATGCCGACATTTCTTGCAGGCCCATACGGACAGCATCCATCCGCATCGAGACAACTGATACTGGGTATAATATCGGTCGGCCTTTACGCTACGTTTCTGTTTCTTCAGGCCGGTCGCCATCGGGACTATTTCGCTGACGACAGCAACCGTCACGAGCCCATCAGCGAACGTGTCTCTCGCCATGGACAGGTTTGGCATCATGCCATTCTGCTTTTCGCCTATATGGCTCCTGTCGTCTTTCTCGTCGAACAGCTTGCCCGGCCGATCGATTACATTATCGAAACCCTGCATGCCCCAACCGCATTTGGCGGTGTTGTCATGGCCATCCTTGTTGCGACGCCCGAGGCAATCAGCGCCGTGCGTGCATCCATCGCCAACAATCTTCAGCGCGCCGTCAACATTTTCCTTGGTTCGGTGTTGTCGACGATCGGGCTGACCGTGCCGGCGATGCTTGTCATCAGCCGTCTTTACGGGCACCCGGTAACCCTCGGCCTGGAACATGGAGATCTGGTGATGCTCGTGCTGACCCTGGCCGTCAGCATCATCACCTTTGCCAGCGGCCGCACGCATCTCATGCAAGGCGCTGTCCATCTGGTGCTTTTCCTGGCTTACGTGCTGCTCATTTTCCAGTAATGAAACCCGCCCGATTGCGGCCGCACAAGATCAGGAAAGTAAAGAGTTCCGCGCTTGGCCCGCCTTCCGCTATGATAACAGCACAGCTTGCAAGGTGGCTGCAGGCTTACGTGGCGATACGGAGACCGGACTTGGGCTCACTGTTGGTTGGCGGGCTGGTATTTATTTTTCTGTCGCTGGCTACATCGATAGGATTGGCGGTGCGCGGCCGCTTGCCGGATCACCATCTCAATGCAGAATCCAAGGACGTCATCAGGCTGGCGACTGCGGTGGTAGGAACGCTGTCGGCCCTGGCGCTCGGCCTTCTGATCGCATCCGCCAAGTCGTCCAATGACAATGCCGAAGTGGAAATGAGAACGGCGGCGGCACGGGTACTCCTGCTTGACCGCGTCGTGGCGCAATACGTGTTGTTTTCCACGCGGAACTGAGCCGGTTTTTCCACCGAGAAGTGAGCCACCTCTGA
>NZ_JABFCN010000014.1:0-99662 GCF_013087515.1 Rhizobium sophorae
CTCGTCATACAGGCCGGCGCGATGGCCGACGGCGGCGATGTCTTCTTGCTCGACATGGGAGAGCCCGTTCGCATCGCAGATCTCGCCCGCAAAATGGTAGAGCTTTCCGGGTTGACGGTCCGCGACGAGAACAATTCCGAGGGCGATATTGAGCTTTCCGTTACCGGTCTCAGGCCCGGCGAGAAGCTCTATGAAGAACTGCTGATCGGGGATAATCCTGAAACAACCGAACATCCCCGGATTATGAAGGCGCGTGAGGATTTCCTGTCTTGGCCCGAGCTGTCGCGAAGGCTCAACGCGCTCAATACGGCATTGGACCGAAACGATATGATCGCTGCACGTGCGACGTTGGCGGAACTTGTTTCCGGCTATTCGTCAACGGGTGAGGTCTCGGATTTGGCTTTCACCGGCGCAGAGGCCAATACCGCCGCCTGAGCCATCCAGTCAGCAGGCTCACGTGCCAGACGTCAGCTTCGAACGACGGGCGCAAAGCGCGTGCTGCCGCGATCCGCACAAATAAGAGCGACGAGGTAAGCGAAGATCGGATCCAAGGCTTTCTGATTGAACATGATGCCAAAGCTGCCCGTTATGACGTAGCTGCTGACAAGCAGAAGAGCGAGCGCAATAGCTAAATCCCGGCCCGGTCCCGCTTCCTTTCTCAACGCGCCTATCACGGGCGTCAGCAGCATCAGCGAAAGTGCCGCAATGCCGAAAACGCCGGCGTCGATTCCCGCGGTCAGGAAGCCGTTGTGGACATGCGAGTAAGGCAGCTGCGGCCTTATGTTATCGGGCAGCTCTGCCAAAACCGAAGCCATCCGGTTCTGAGGGCCATAACCAGTCAACGGGTCCTTACTGATTGCCGATAGGGCGCCTTTGTACAAGGCGAACCGCGCACTGAGCGACGTAATTTCGCCGTCGGTGCGTTCGAGCGATGTCAGATTTTCTTGAAGAGCCTGGATGCGATGGAGGATCTGGCCGCTGCCCAGGGTGATAAGTCCCGCCAACAGCAAAGCGCTGGTAATGGCGAGGCTGCGCAAACTCAAATGGAAGCTGTGTTTGCGAAAATACCAGAGAAAGATGACGATGTGGATGGGAATGACCAGCCAGGCCGAGCGCGTTCCGGAAAGCAGAACGCAGCCTAGACCCGCGGCATATCCCAATATCGCAATTCTTTGCTCGACGCTCCTGGGAGACTGAATGTTGAGAAGCGCAATGCCGCCGAACAGAATACCTATCACGCCCAAGAGTGCAGCGTTCGAAGTCCCAGCCTCTGCCCTATCCATCAGAAACATGATCTGCAGGAGACTGAAAAGAAAGGTGACGATCATGCCGATGCCCGCGCCGAGGATAAAGAGCGGCACGAGACGGCCATCGGGAGATTGGCGCATCCGCGGCAATATCAGCCAGACCGAGAAGAAGGGCAGGAGCCGGAATATCCAGTCCGATACCTCGGAGTAAGGCGGATTGATGAAGATGCTGGCGATCATCACCAGCGGGTAGATCGACATGCCAATGGCAACCAGCCGGTCGGATTTCGACAGGTTCAAGGCGAGGCGGCCCGTCGCTAGACAGTAAATGCCCCACACCATCGACGCGAGGAGGATGAAGGAGTTAAAGTTTGGGGAAAGCCCTGGAAGGATTGCAAAGAGGAAGACGGCAATGCGGTTGTTTCGGTCGAGTGCGCTTCCGGCCTCATCCCCTGAACCAAGCACTGCCATCTTGAGTTGTCTGAAATAATTCACTTTGCCGGTCCTGACCGTGTCGATGCTGACTCGCTAAGGATCGTCATCACAGCTGTCAAGCTGTGATGAGCGTGCAATCTATGGCTTTATTCGACGTGGTATTCCGGCAACAGGCGCCCGGACAGACGTGGTTCTGTTCGATGATGGGTAGCAAATGGGTGCGACGGTAAGGCCAACTTCAACAGAAAACACGTCTGAGGTGCGGGCTTTGATTTGAAGGTTTGCTCGTCCAGCGGCCGGCGGGTGTGCCGGCGGAGAGAAGCGGCAAATCGGGGTGGCCACGGGCAGTCGAAGAAACGATGCAGCGCCTCGTTGAAGTGATCGGCGGCGGCTATCGCCAATATGGGCGTGTCGAACCTTCCGCCGATGATCGACCAATGAGATATCCAAGCCCGAACGCGACGATGCCGGTGGTGAGCAACAATGCGCTTGCGGTGCGCGGGTGCTGTCTGGCACCGAAGGCGACGGCATAAGCCTCACGTTTCATCTCTTTGGCTGCCGACTTCGCGACCTTAGTCAATCCCTCCGGCTGCTCAGTGGGCGTTCCGGTGAATCCGGCGTTCAAGTTGTGTTTGTCGGTCATGTCGGGGACCTTTCTGAATGAAACGAGGTCTGAGATTGGCGCGAGGCGGAAAGTTCAATCCTGCTCGCGCGTGCCGGGGGAGGCTTCGCGCTGATCGGCGTCCTCGAGATCGGTCTTGACGAGGAATGCATCGGTATGTTGGCGCGAGGCCTCTCGCAGTGCTGCGAGGTTTGGAGGATTGTCGCCTTCACCCTGCTGTGCATCGAGTTCATGTTCAGCCAGCGTCCAGTGATGCCCGTGCTTGCCTTCCGGTCTCCCTTCCTTCTCCCACAGGGAATATGCCCTTTTTCGGATCTCCTGCTCGCGGGCGGCTGCCGGCGACTCTCCGCTCTGCCTGTCGATTTCGTTGGCGGCTCGCCGAGCCATCTTCCGTCCGGTTGCGTCCGCAGCGGGTAGAGCTTCCGGCCGGCCGCCGTCAGCCGTATTTTCGCTTGTCTTGCGTCGTGCTGGCTTTTTCATGAGGGTCTCCTTGCGGATCTCAACCAACTTGGCCGATCTAAGTTCCAAACAAAGAGTGCCTCGGGCTTCCGATTCCGCGAGGCCTATGCCGTTCATCAGCGCTTACACCGCAATTCCCGTCCCATGCTTTCGACCTGTCGAGCCTGAGGTCCGCGCGTCGACATGCTCATTCGCGAAGCGCTGAATCTCCAGATGCGATGTCATACCGTCACTCGTCTGCGGCGTGTCTTGGCAGGGTTGTAAAATTGATATACTAGTATGCCGGAAACTCCTAACGTCCCGGTATGTCATGCACCAGGCATCAGAAGCTGAAGTCTTGGTATCCCCGACGTCGCGGGAGGTCGGGGGCAGGCTGCGCCGTATCACCACGGCCGGCGCCATCTACGATCGCCTCTACGCTGACATCGTGTCACTGCGGATGCCGCCCGGCATGTTGCTGCAGGAAAAGCGGATCGCCGTTGATTTCGGCGTCAGCCGCACGCCGGTGCGCGAGGCGCTGCTCCGGCTTTCCGAAGGCGGACTGGTCGACATCTACCCGCAGTCAGGCACCGTCGTGTCGCGGGTGCCGGTCTCGGCGATCCCTGAAGCGGTCGTCGTACGCAAGGCGCTCGAAGGCGCGACCGTCGAGGCTGCGGCTCTCACCGCGACGGCCGCCGATATCGCTCGTCTCGATACCATCATTGCCCGGCAGCGGGCGCATGCCGCGACTGGCAATGCCTCGAGCTTCCATGAGGAGGACGAGGCCTTCCATGAGACGATCACGCAGATATCGGGTTATCCCGGCATCTGGGCAATCCTGAAAACGGTCAAGGTGCAGATCGACCGGGCACGGCGCCTGACGTTGCCGGTGCTTGGGCGCACGGATAATGTCGTGCACGAACACATGATCATCCGCGATGCGCTCGCCGCCCATGATGCGGCGGCGGCACGCAGCGCGATGACCCATCATCTGAGTGCCGTCATTCCCGATGTCGACGAGTTGCGCGCGCGTTACCCCGATTATTTCTGCTGACGGCAGGCTAACACGAAACGAAAAGCCAGAGGGAAGGAATAAGGATGCGACAGGGTTGGAGATGGTTCGGACCGGAAGCGCCGGTGACGCTGGATGACGTCCGCCAGACGGGTGCGACGAATATCGTCTCTTCACTGCATCAGGTGCCGATCGGCAGGGCCTGGACGGAGAAGGAAGTGCGTGAACGCCAGGCTCTGATCGAGACGACGCCCGGCGACCGCTCGCCGCTCGTCTGGTCGGTCGTCGAGAGCATCCCGATCCCCGACGCCGTCAAGCGCAAGGGCGGCGAGGCCAAGGCCGAAATCGAGGCGTGGATCGCCAGCCTGGAAGCGGTCGCCGCCTGTGACATTCCGATCGTCTGCTATAATTTCATGCCGGTGGTGGACTGGACCCGCACCGAACTCGATTTCGTGACACCGACGGGCGCTACTGCCATGCGTTTCGATCATGAACGCTTCGCAGCCTTTGATCTCTTCATCCTGGAACGGCCGGATGCGGCGCAGCATTATTCGAGGGAAGACCGCGAACGGGCGCGTATCGTCTTCGAGGCGATGACGGATGACGAGGTCGCCGACATCACCCGCATCATCACCTCGGCTCTGCCGGGGTCGACCACCGAACCTCTGACCATTCCGGCCTTCCGCGAAAAGCTTGTCGCCTATAGCGGCATCGATGCCGCTCGGCTGCGGCGGCATCTGATCGAATTCCTGGAGGCGGTGACGCCGGCTGCCGAAGCGCGCGGCGTCAAGCTGACGCTGCATCCAGACGATCCGCCGCGTTCGCTGTTCGGCCTGCCGCGCATCGCCTCGACGGCCGATGATTATGCCGCTCTCTTCGATGCGGTGCCATCGGCGGCGAACGGCATGTGTTATTGCACCGGCAGCCTCGGCGTGCGCGCCGAAAACGACCTGCCGGCGATCGCTCGGCGCTTTGCCTCGCGCATCCACTTCGCCCATCTGCGCGCCACGACGCGCGAGGGTGACGGCCGGACATTCCATGAGAGCGCGCATCTGGAAGGCGACGTCGATATGGTCGCCGTCCTTAGCGAACTGGTCGCGGAAGACCGCCGCCGCAGTCCCGAAGACACCATCGTCTTCCGCTCGGACCATGGCCATCGCATGCTCGACGACCTCGACAAGGTCGTCACACCAGGCTACCCGGCCATCGGCCGCATGCGCGGCCTCGCCGAACTGCGCGGCATCCTGCATGCGCTTGGCGCTCCGCCGAACTGAGGGTATCGTCGAAGGGTATCGGGCAAGAGATGGCAAGACGCTGCCACACGACTCTTCTCCCCGCTGGGGAGAAGAGGGGAGCAAGCCGCACCGGGCCGCTCGTAAGGAAAATCATCGCGCTCGGAAGCCCCGAGCGATGCTTCAGAGCGCGCAACCTTTCAGGAAAAGATCGGCGCACATCTTCGCCCGAGCCGCAATCGTCTCAATCTTCGGCGGCGGCTCCTGGCGCAGCATCGCGGCACGCTGCGGCTCCATGATCATCATCCCGCGCAGCATGCCGCAGGCCGCATGCGGATCATCAAGCGCAATCAGTCCACGATCGATCTGCTTGTGCAGCCAGTTCTCCATCAGTGTATTGGTCCTGACGACTGCCTTTTCGTAGAAGGCGTTGGCGATCTCGGGGAATCGATCAGACTCGCTGATGACGAGCCGGGTCACGGTGATCGTATCGACCGAAAGCGTCAGCATGCCATAGGCCATCAGCATGCGTTCCAACCCTTGCCTGAGATCGGCCACGGCGAGTGTGCCGGGGTCAAGCGCCAACAAAAAACGCTCCGTGCGCTCCGTGATCATCTCTGAAAAGAGATCTCCTTTCGTCGGAAACAGGCGGTAGAGCGTCTTGGTCGAAATGCCGGCCTCCTGCGCGATCGCAGCGATGCTAGCCGCGGCATAGCCATTCTCGTGGAACTGCCTGTTTGCCGCCTCGATGATCACGCTTCTCGTATCCTCGTCGCAGCGGACTTGCGGGCGTCCTCGCGGCTTCTTCTCGATTTTGTGATTTTGGACCATGACAATTTTCCAAATTTTTATTGACATCTATTTTCTAATGCATATTTTGGAAAATATCAAGTTTCCTAAAGTGCATTTCATTCGAATTCAAAGGCCGCAGCCCAAGTGACGGCGACCGTCATTAGGAGAAAGACAATGACCATCAAGACGCTGCATGCCTTGAACAACAATACTGCCGTCGAAAACACTGCCGAAGCCGTACCTGCAAGCCTGGACGCCGGCCAGCCGCCGCGCGTCGCGGAAGCTGCCGCCACCGTTGCCGAGGAAAAGCCCGCGCGCAGGCGCGGCGGCCGCTCCCTGCTTCTCGGCGCCACCGCGCTGGTGCTGATCGCCGCCGGCGCCTATTACGGTCATGATTACTGGACGGTCGGCCGCTTCCATATCTCGACAGACGATGCCTATGTGAAGGCCGACAATAGCACCATCGCCCCCAAGGTTTCCGGCTATCTCGCCGAGGTGCTGGTCATGGACAACGAGACGGTGAAGGCCGGACAGCCGCTTGCCCGTATCGACGACCGCGACTTCAGGGCGGCCCTCGATCAGGCCAAGGCCGACGTCGCCGCGGCCGAAGCTACCGTCAACGCCAAGCAGGCTTCACTCGATATCCAGCAGTCGACGATTACCGCCGCCCGCGCGACCGTCGACGTCGACCGCGCCAATGAGACCTTTGCCGAGCAGAACAACAAGCGTTATTCGAACCTCGCCACCAGCGGCTATGCTCCGGTTCAGACGGCGCAGCAGGCCGCCGCGCAGATCGCTGCCGCCCAGGCGACCATCGTCCGCGACAGCGCCTCGCTCGACGCCGCCGTCAAGCAGGTCGATCTGCTGAACGCAGAGCTTGCCCAGGCGAGGGCGGCCCTTGCGCGCAGCCAGGCCGTCCAGCACCAGGCCGAGCTCAATCTCTCTTATGCGACGATCACCGCGCCCGTCGACGGCACCGTCGGCAACCGGACGCTACGCGTCGGCCAATATGTCCAGGCCGGCACTCAGCTGATGTCGGTCGTACCGACGACGGCTGCCTATGTCATCGCCAACTACAAGGAAACCCAGCTCACTGACGTCCAAGCCGGCCAGCCTGTTGATATCGAGGTCGATATGTTCCCGGGCCGCACCTATCACGGCCATGTCGACAGCCTCGCGCCGGCAAGCGGCCAGGAATTCGCGCTGCTGCCGCCTGACAACGCCACCGGCAACTTCACTAAGGTCGTCCAGCGCATTCCCGTGAAGATCGTGCTCGACGGTGACGCCGCCGCAAACGGCGACCTGCGCCCCGGCATGTCCGTCCAGCCGAGCATCGATACCAAGAACGACCGCAGCTAGGACCGGGGGACGAGGAGTTCGTGTCATGTCCACCATCGCAGCAACAGCCATCGCCGTTCCGCAGCCGAAAGCCGGCGCCAGCACCAGAGACTGGATCGCCGTTCTCGCCGGCATGATCGGCGCCTTCATGGCGATCCTCAACATCCAGATCACCAATGCCTCGCTTCTCGACATCGAGGGTGGCATCGGAACAGGCGTCGACAACGGCGCCTGGATCTCCACCTCCTATCTGATTGGCGAGATCGTCGTCATCCCGCTGACGGCCTATTTCAGCAATGTCTTCTCTTTCCGCCGCTATATCCTCGTCAATTCCGTCCTCTTTCCGCTGTTTTCGATCGCCTGCGCCTTCGCGCATGATCTCGGCACGATGATCGTGCTGCGCGGCCTGCAGGGCTTTGCCGGCGGCGTGCTGATCCCCATGGCTTTCACCATGGTGCTGACCAAGCTGCCGAAGTCGCAGCAGCCGCTCGGCCTGGCGATTTTCGCGCTCTCGGTCACCTTCGCACCGGCGATCGGCCCGACCATCGGCGGCTACCTCACCGAAAATTACGGCTGGCAGACGATCTTCTTCATCAATGCCATTCCGAGCGCCATTATGGCGGTCGCCCTTGCCCTGACGCTCGACAAGCAGCCGATGCAGCTCGGCCTGCTGAGGGAAGGCGACTGGGCGGGGATCTTCACCATGGCCATCGGTCTGTCGGCGCTGCAGACGGTGCTCGAGGAAGGCAATAAGGAGGACTGGTTCTCCTCGCCCTTCATCGTCAAGCTCAGTATCCTTGCGCTTGCCTTCCTCGTCGCCTTCATCTGGATCGAGCTCACGGTGAAGAAGCCGCTGGTCAAGCTCAGTCTGCTGAGGCAGCGCAATTTCGGCATCGGCGTTGCCGTCAACGTGCTGGTCGGCGTCGCCCTCTTCGGCACCGTCTACATCCTGCCGCAATATCTCGGCCAGGTGCAGCGCTACAATGCCGAGCAGATCGGCAACGTGCTGGCCTGGACCGGCCTGCCGCAGCTGCTTTTGATCCCGCTCGTCCCGGTGATGATGAAGCGCTTCGATGCGCGGTATATCGGCTTCATCGGCATCTCGATCTTTGCGATCAGCTGCTTCATGAACATCACGCTTTCGGCCGACACGGCAGGTGACCAGTTCTGGATCCCGAATATCATCCGCGCCATCGGCCAGGCACTGGTGCTGACGCCGATCACCGCCATCACCACTGCCGGCATTGCGCCTTCAGATGCGGCCGCCGCCTCTGGCCTGACCAACATGCTGCGCAATCTCGGCGGCGCCGTCGGCACGGCGACGCTCGGCACGGTGCTGACCAAACGCGAGCAGTTCCACTCGAACATCATCGGCCAGTCGGTGACGCTCGGCCGCGATGAAGTCCGCACCCGTCTCGACCAATTGACAGGCTACTTCCTGCAGCATGGTGTCTCCGACCATGCCGTCGCAGCCCAGAAGGCCGTCGTGGCGCTTGGCCAGGTCGTCAAACGCCAGGCCCTCATCCTGGGTTTTGCCGATACATTCGCCGTCATCGGCGTGGTTCTTGCCATTGCAGCGGTGGCCCTGCTGCTCACCCAAAAACCGCGGGCTGGTGGTGGCGCCGGCGCTCATTGAATATCCCTGGCGCTCGCCCGGCTTTCCCGGCGAGCGCTTTTCTGTCTGTCCCTATTCCGGAATTCTGACCGTGAAGGCGAAGCTCGCCACCGCGCCCGGCGCGAGCATCGTGGTAGACGGCCTCTTCGAAAGCTCGCCCGAGCCCCCGGCTTCCGCAGCCGTCCCGTGCCAGGGTTCGATGCAGAGGAAGGGCGCGCCCGGTTTGGTCCATAGCGCAAGGTTGGGCAGGTTTTCGAAATGGAACTGCATGGCCGGCCGGCCTTCGGCGCCGTAACTCAAACCTTCGCCCGCACCGCTCGGGAAAATCATCGCATCCTGCTCGAACATGGCGTGATCGAGCACCAGCCGGCCGGCATCGAACGGCGAGGGCAGGTCGGCTGGATTGATGAGACCGCCTTCCAGCCGCACAAGACCCGGCTCGCCTTTATTGTCGAGCGTTACGATGTGGTCGCGTCCGGAAGCGTCCGGCAATGGCCAGGCGAAGGCCGAATGGAATCCGAGGCCGAACGGCATCGCCTTCTGGTCGCGATTGGTAACCTCCGCCGAGACAGTCAACGCGCGGCCCTCGACCGCATGCACCACGGCCAGCTGAAATTCGAAAGGATAGACCGCCCGGGTCGCATCCGAGGCGGCCAGTTCGAACCGGCACATCGTCTCAGAGGAGGCCGCAAGTACGAATTCGCTGCGGCGGGCAAAACCATGCTGGGCCATCGGATAGACCGTGCCGTCGATCGTTACCTTGTCATCCGGCGCCTTGCCGACGATCGGAAACAGGATCGGCGACCGCCCGGTCCAGAAGGTTGCATCGCCGGTCCATAACCAAGAGCGTCCGTCGCTTGACGTGAGCGCCTGCATCTCGGCGCCGAGGGAGGAGACATCGACGGTGAGATCCTGATTCCCGATCCGGATTGAGCTTGGCATCGCGTTTCCTTTCGCATTGGTTCGGCACCCAGCCATACCGTTCCGAACCGGGGATTTCCACCCAATAGAGGGCGCCACGGCAGCCACACCAGCCATCGCCCTCGTTATTTCCGGATCGCGCCCAATCTCGCGATCACTTCGTTCGGAATGCCGTAGCGCTGAATGGCGTCGCGGTTGTTCCGCAACCCGCATATCTCACGCTGGATCAAGAACGCCCAGACGGCGTCGGACGCTTCGTTGAGAAGCTTCTCGCGGTCTTCGGCACTTTGGCGGTCGGAAGTCCATGCCTTCAGAGCGGCAAGCGCCGCCTCTACCTTCAGCCCGTGACGTCCAAGCGTATCGGCGCGTTCCGACATCAGCTCGTATTCGAGGACGTTGAAACCGTTTGAATTCTGCTGGGATTGTCTGAAGGACTGTGGCGGACGAACGCTCATTGGCACAGGTTCCCGTTAGCGTGGGCCACAATATTATCCAATCGAGCCCTAAATTAAAGAAGGTGAGCATGATGTCGTCGAAAAACCGCTCACAGTTTCAGCATCATGCTCCTGACATCGAGAGGGCGGGAAACAGGCCTATCCTGCCGTGTCGACGCGTGGCATAAGGGCGCCAAAACCTCTTTTCAGGCTCCCGCGCAAACCATGATCCGTATCGAAAATATCAGCAAGCAGCTCAGCCACCGCATCCTCTTCATCGAGGCGTCCGCAGCGCTCAACAAAGGCGAGAAGATCGGTCTCGTCGGCCCGAACGGTGCCGGTAAGACGACGATCTTCCGGATGATCAATGGCGAAGAGCAGCCCGATGAAGGCCAGGTTTCCTGCGAGAAGGGCGTCACCATCGGCTATTTCAATCAGGACGTCGGCGAGATGGCCGGCCACAGCGCGGTTGCCGAGGTGATGAACGGCGCCGGGCCGGTCAGCATCGTTGCGGCGGAGTTGCGCGAGCTCGAAGCCGCCATGGCCGATCCCGAGCAGGCCGACGACATGGACAAGATCATAGAGCGCTATGGCGAGGTGCAGGCGCGCTACGAGGAGCTGGACGGTTACGCGCTCGAGGGACGGGCGCGCGAAGTGCTCGCGGGCCTGAGCTTCAGCCAGGAGATGATGGATGGCGATGTCGGCGCGCTGTCGGGTGGCTGGAAGATGCGCGTGGCGCTTGCCCGCATCCTGCTCATGCGCCCGGATGTCATGCTGCTCGACGAGCCAAGCAACCATCTGGATCTGGAAAGCCTGATCTGGCTGGAGGAATTCCTGAAGGGTTATGAAGGCGCGCTGCTGATGACCTCGCACGACCGCGAGTTCATGAACCGCATCGTCACCAAGATCATCGAGATCGACGGCGGCACCTTGACGACCTATTCCGGCGACTATGAATTCTACGAGCAGCAGCGGGCGCAGAACGAGAAACAGCAGCAGGCCCAGTTCGAGCGCCAGCAGGCGATGCTCGCCAAGGAAATCAAATTCATCGAGCGCTTCAAGGCGCGTGCCTCGCATGCCTCGCAGGTGCAGAGCCGCGTCAAGAAGCTGGAGAAGATCGACCGGGTGGAGCCGCCCAAGCGCCGTCAGGCGGTCTCCTTCGACTTCCAGCCGGCGCCGCGTTCCGGCGAGGACGTGGTCAGCCTGAAGAACGTTCACAAGAAATACGGTAGTCGAAGCATCTATGAAGGGCTGGATTTCATGGTGCGGCGCCGGGAACGCTGGTGCATCATGGGTATCAACGGCGCCGGTAAATCGACGCTGTTGAAATTGGTGACGGGCACCGCCGAGCCTGACGAAGGCAGCGTCGCTCTCGGCGCCAGCGTCAAGATGGGCTATTTCGCCCAGCACGCCATGGATATTCTCGACGGCGAGCACACCGTCTTCCAATCGTTGGAACACCGTTTTCCTCAGGCAGGGCAGGGGCCTTTGCGTGCGTTGGCCGGATGCTTCGGCTTCTCCGGCGACGATATCGAGAAGCGGTGCCGGGTGCTGTCAGGCGGTGAGAAGGCGCGGCTGGTCATGGCAATGATGCTGTTCGACCCGCCGAACCTGCTCGTGCTCGACGAGCCGACGAACCATCTCGACCTCGACACCAAGGAAATGCTGATCAAGGCACTGTCGCAATATGAGGGCACCATGCTGTTCGTTTCCCACGACCGGCATTTCCTCGCCGCCCTCTCGAACAGGGTGCTGGAGCTGACGCCGGAGGGCATCCATCAATATGGCGGCGGCTATACCGAATATGTGGCGCGCACCGGCCAGGAGGCGCCTGGCCTGCGAAGCTGACGATTATTTTTGCGCGGCATGTCGAAACCGCCAGCGTCGAAGCGACCAGCGGAGAGCCGGCCAGCGATATCGGTTGACCGGTCGAAGCAACGGAGGAGAAAATGCCCATGCTGTTGGATCGGATCGAGGTCGTCACCCTGTTCGTCGATGATATCGACGAGGCCAAAACCTTCTACCAAAAGGTCTTTGCGCCCGATGTCGTCTATCAGGACGCGGTATCGGCGGTCCTGAAATTCTCGGGAACGATGATCAACCTGCTCGATGCAGCGCAGGCGCCTCAGCTGGTGGAGCCAGTCGCAGTGTCAGCGACCGGTTCGGGCGCACGCATGCTGCTGACGATCAAGGTCGATGACGTTGATGCGGTTTGTGCAGAACTGCGCGAACTTAGGGTCACGCTGCTTAATGGTCCGATCGATCGTCCATGGGGCCGCCGCACCGCGGCCTTTGCGGATCCGTCGGGTCATGTCTGGGAAGTTGCGCAAGAATTGCGCTAGGAGGGTGTCGCGCGCTCTGAGGCTGCCTTGAAATTTAGGGAGCGTGAGACGTGGGGGTCCGCGCCTTCGGCCCCATCGACGCGTCTCTGCAAGCCACTTCGTCTGTGCGAAGAGCGGATTCGACGGCTATCGCCACGATGATGACCAAATTCCGTGTTGTTCGAAGGCCTCTTCATGCAATCGGGGACGGGCACAACGGCATGGACTGGATCAATCGTTATATCGATCAGCCGCTGCTGCACGGCGCGGCGGGTTTGCTGCGGAGTTGGCATCTCCGCACGCGGCAACCGCCGGAACTGTTGGAGCCGACATGGAATCTCGTCGTGCTCTCCTTTCTCTTGATCGCGAGCGGGCACGTCATGGCCGGCGAGACTTTCACGCTCAGTGTTGCCGCGCTGATCATGCTGGCGCTGCCGTCCGCGCGAAAACTGCTTTCGGCTGTGAAGGCAGGGGGAGGCGGCTACGGTGCTCGGGAATATAAATCGCTGAGAGCGCGCGCCCTCTCCAAACGTGAGGCGGAGTGGTCGGTGCGGATCATCGTCCTGTTCGCATCAGCCTGCCTTCCGTTCGTCGCCCGCATCGACGATCCGGTCGGAGCCTGTTTCATGCTGGGAGCCAGCATCTGGTTCGTACTGACCGGGCCGCTCAAGGCCTATCTCGATGCGGCCGAGCCTCCCGAGCCGAATGAAGGCGACCGGAGGTACAGCGGCGTTTTTCACTTCGGCTGAAATCAGCCGGAGCCACGTTGCATATGCCGACCATGAGACGGACGGGAACCAAATGGGGCGGCCTCCGTTATCTCCACAGCAACGTAAAAGGAGATTGCGATGCTTTATTACGCTCTGGTGTTTCTCGTCGTGGCCTTGATTGCCGGCGTCCTTGGATTTGGCGGCATCGCAGGGGCTTCAGCTTCCATTGCCCAGGTTCTGTTCTTCATTTTCCTGGTGCTGTTCGTCGTATCGCTCGTCATGCGACTGATGCGAAAAGTATAACGCGGACAGATTAAAGTATAAAAACCCGGCGAAACACATTGCCGGGTTTTTCTTTATTGCCACACTCGCTTTGACGTCTACATCACTGAAGGTTTCCGTCCCGGTCGTGGTCGGCCGTCGCGAAATCCGACATCACCCGCTGCATGAATTCGCTTCGGCTGATTCGGCCGTTGTGGTTCGCGTCGGTCAAAGTGAATTGCTCGACCGTCAGGATCTGCACCGTCTCGTCGGACTGCAGGCTGCCGTCCTTGTTCTTGTCGAGACTTCCGAAAGCTGTGCCCATGAAGGTCTCGTATTCCGAACGGTCGACGGCCTTGCTGGCATTGCCGTCGAGCCGGTCCATCTGGCCCTGATACATCGATCCGGGCTGTTGCTGCTGTTGCGCCACTGCCCCAACACATTGGCACAGGATGAGTGTCGTCGCGAAAGCCAAGGTTTTCATCGCTTGATATCCCTCCCCAATTATCGGCAAGCTAGGCGGTTGCCTACGAAACCGCCGCCGCCTATGCCGGCGCCGATAGCAAGCACCTGCCCGGTTCCGGCGCCGATCGTACTGCCGATCAAGCCACCGACAATCGCGCCGCCGACCGTTCCCGCGATGCAGCCGAATTCGGAATTACGATCCGAGACGGCCTGCGACGTCGGCCCGGACTGGCAAGCGGAGACGGCAAGGCATCCCGCCAGTATGATGTTTGTCTTGCGTATGCGCATCTTTCCCTCCCGATAAATTACCCGCTATCTCCAATAGAGATGAGCGGGCGTACGATTGTCCGGCCCCCGCGAAAATATCGCCTGATTATATTTCTCAAATTCAGACTTGGTTTCTGTTCGAACAGAAGCAGTTTTCCGGACAGCAAGCGGAAATTCTGTGGCAATGCCAAGCAATCATGCCGTTTCCTCTCCAGTTGCGGTGCTGCATGGAGAGTATTTTCAAATAGTACAGCTATCTATACGGCATGGCAACCTTCGCGATCATCAATCGCCTATCCAAATAGGGCGCCTGCAATTTGCATGATACCGCTCGTTGAGAGTTGACGGCGATCAGGATCGTGCCTTTCCGGCAACCATCCCTGACAACATCGTGAAATAACCGGATGACGCGAAAAGATGCCTTCGAAATGTCCCAATGGGAGCTGAACCGTAAGCGTGTTTGTCGCCTGCGCCCTCCCATGCGCTTTGATATGCGATGCGTAAAATGATGCCGGATCGGGACCGTTTTGCGGTTCCATCCGTTATCTGTTGCCGAATCTGGTGGCGAGTAGCCGGGTATGCTCCCGTCACGATTTGAGAAGGAGAAACTTATGAAAAAAATTCTTGCGACGGCGTTTGCCGCGGTATCGTTGACGCTGGTCGGCGCTGGGGCGGTTAATGCCGCCGACCTCGGCACCAGGACCTATGAAGAGCCGGATCTGCGCAATGGCGTGAAGATCGGTTACCTCACCTGCGATATCGGCGGCGGCACGGGTTATGTGCTCGGTTCCTCCAAAGAAGCCGACTGCATCTTCCAGTCGACCGTCGGCAACGAACTTTCGGATCGCTATACGGGCGAAGTGAGAAAGCTCGGCATCGACCTTGGTTTCACCACGCGCAGCCGCCTGATCTGGGCCGTGTTCGCGCCGACGGCTGGCTATCACCGCGGATCCCTCGCCGGCCTCTATGTCGGCGCTACCGCCGAAGCGACGCTCGGCGCTGGTGTCGGCGCCAATCTCCTGGTTGGCGGCACCTCCGGCTCGATCCATCTGCAGACGGTCAGCCTGACCGGTCAACTCGGCCTCAACGTTGCAGCCGGCAGCGCCTCGATGACGCTCACACCAGCGAATTGATATGGCCTTTTTGACATCCCCTGCCGCGTCGCGGCGGGGGATGTCATTTCGTCTGAGGCGCGTTCGCACCCTCGCATGCCCAAGCCGGATCACGACATGATGGATATTCGAATGGCAACGCCCGGCGAGGACGAGATCGTGGTTGGGCACTATCTGAAGATCTGGGACAGCTACGGCACACCACCGGAACACTACAGGCCCGATGCGGTGGCGCGGATCTTGTCTTTCATCAGAAGCGGTCGCGAAGAGCGCTGCCTGACCTCGTTCCTTGCCATCGTCGACGGCGACATTGCCGGTTCCGCATCCTGCCAGCTGCACCAAGCGCCGTTTCCGGAGGTCATCCGGCCGGAACAGCGGCTGCACGGTTACATCTGGTCCGTCTATGTTGCCGACGCCTTCCGCCGGCGCGGCATCGCACTGGCGTTGACCAACAAGGCTGTCGACTATCTGAAATCGATCGGCTGCACGACCGCAGTCATCCATGCCTCGGATGCCGGCGAACCCGTCTATCGGGCCGCTGGTTTCGAACTGGCGAAGGAAATGCGCCTGAAGTTTACCGCGGAGTAGCGACCGGCGATCGCCGGAGCCGCCGCCCAGCTTTCCGCCTATACTTTCGCTCGGCCGGGTGCGATAAAAGTAGCGATCGTCGTCTCGTCATGGCCGGCCTCGCGCAGGAAGCGGCTGGCGAATTCGATGGCAGGGCTTCTGAGCGCATCGTCCGGTCGGATCAGGTGAAAGGCCACATGGTAATCGAGCGTCCGCTCGGATACGGCGACGACGCGCCCGGTGGCCAGCGCGGCATCCGACAGCGGCGGCCGCGCGAGTGCGATGCCGAGCCCCTGGGCGCAGGCATCGATCACCAGATTATAGTCCTCGAAGCGCCGATCGTGGCCGCGCGGTATATAGTCGACGCCCTCACGGGAGAGCCAGCGCCGCCAGCCTTCAATATTCGAATCGTGCAGGATCGGCAGATCGAGCAGCGCCGAGGCATCGGAGCGCTGCCCGAGCCGCTCCGCCAGCGCCGGGGCGGCGATCGGAAACGATTTCTCCTGCCAGAGCGGCAGGGCGCGCACGCCGGCCCATGGTCCCTTGCCGCAGCGAATGGCAAGATCCGTGCCTTCGCCGAAATCTGCCAGCCGGTGTTCGAGCGTCAGCTCGACATGCAGCTCGTTTCCTTCGAGCTTCGGCAGGCGTTGAAACAGCCATAGAGAGGCGACAGAGGGCGTCACCGAAAGGCGCACCACCGCCTTGTTGCGGCGAGGCAGCCAGCGTTCGCCGCTATTGCCGAGCAGCGTAAGTGCTTCTTCCGCCCGCGCGAAAAACCGCATGCCTTCCGGCGTCAGGCGCACGCCTCGGGCTTCGCGCGCAAACAGGCGAACGCCCATCCAGCGCTCCAGGCGCGAGACCTGCCGCGACACCGCACCGTGAGTGATGCCGCTTTCCTCGGCCGCGGCGGAAAATGATCCGAGGCGCGCGGCGCGGGCAAAAGTCTCGAGTGTATCGAGCGGTGGAAGAACTGGCGAGCTGTGAACCATGCGCACATTTGATCATCGATTGCGATGCTTTTCAAGCACGCATCGAAGGCCTAATTCACTATCGCAGAAACACATGGAGGCAAAAATGAGCATGGCGGCATGCGCACCGATTTCGACGAAACAGCAAGGCGGGTTCGATCTGGTGGCCTTTGCGGCGATCGTCGTCACCATCCTCTCCTGGGCTTCCTCCTTCGTGGTGATCCGCATCTGTCTCGGACCGCTGACGCCGATCGAACTGGCGACGGCGCGCTATGTGGCAGCCGGCGTCATCGCCCTCGTCTATCTCGTCATCTATCGGCCGATGCCGGAAAAACGCGATTTTTTCCGGCTCTCCGTTGCGGCGGTACTCTTCATCGCCGCCTATGCGGTTCTGCTGAACACCGGCGAGCAGACCGTTGCGGCGGGACCGGCGAGCTTCATCATCAACACCATGCCCGTCTTCACCGCCCTCATTGCCACATTCGCGCTTGGCGAGCGCTTCGGCCGTTGGGGCTGGGTGGGCACCGCGGTTTCCTTCGGCGGCGTGGCGCTGATTGCGGTCGCCTCCGACGGCGGCTTCAAGCTCGATCCGAATGCCGTCCTCATCCTGGGCGCAGCGCTCTGCTCGGCGATCGCCAGCGTGCTGCAGAAGCCGCTGCTCGGGCGCTTGCCGGCGCTTGCCGTCACTGCCTGGATCCTGCTCATCGGTTCCGTGCCACTGTTTCCGGCCGTCCCGGCGACGATTCAGGCGCTGGCCGCCGCACCGACGGAGGTGAACTGGGGCGTTGCTTATCTCGTTGTCTTTCCGACCGCGATCGGCTACCTCACCTGGGCGATCGCCCTGAAGCGGCTGACGGCCGCCCGCGCCTCGAATTTCCTCTACGGCGTTCCGCCAGTCGCCACGCTGATCGGGTTCGTCTGGCTGGGCGAGACGCCGACGGCGCTCGGCGCGGTCGGCGGCGTCATGGCAATCCTCGGCGTGCTGGTCGTCAACGTGATGCGGAAGCGGTAGCGGTGAATTCAGGCCGTGAAGGCGGCTTTGTAACAGATAGGCATTGCGCTGCAGTTCGCTTTCTTTAAAACGAAAGCAGATCGAAAGGCGCACGCTCATGTTCTTGACCGACCGGCAAACTGAAATCGTGGCGATTGCGAAATCCAGCGGCAGGGTGCTGGTCGAGGAACTCGCCTCCCGCTTTTCGGTCACGCCGCAGACGATCCGCAAGGACCTGAACGATCTCTGCGATGCGCAGGTACTGACACGCATCCATGGCGGCGCCACCTTCCCGAGCGGGACGGAGAATGTCAAATACGAGGCACGCCGCCAGATCGCCGCTTCCGAGAAACAGGCGATCGGGATTGCCGCGGTCGAGCTGATCCCGAGCGGGGCCTCGCTCTTCATCAATATCGGAACGACGACAGAGGCGGTGGGCGAGGCGCTTGCCGACCACCACGAGCTGATGGTGATTACCAATAATATAAATGTTGCCAATAGGTTGCGACTTTTCCCGGCAATCGAGGTGGTCATTGCCGGCGGGGTCGTGCGTGGTTCGGACGGTGGGATCGTCGGCGAGGCGGCCGTCGATTTCATCCGCCAGTTCAAGGTCGACTACGCCGTGATCGGCGCGTCGGCGATCGATATCGACGGCGCGCTTCTCGACTATGATTTTCGCGAAGTGAAGGTCGCCCAGGCCATCATCGCCAATGCCCGGCATGTGATTCTCGTTGCCGATTCGACGAAGTTCGAACGCACCGCACCGGTCCGGATCGGCCAGCTTTCCCAGGTTCATACCTTCATCACTGATCACTGTCCTGTGCCGTCGATCCGCAATCTCTGCCTCGAAAACAATGTGAAACTTATCGAAACGAACGGCAGATTTCGCTAGACAACTGACCCCTGACAAACATTCGTTTGACATTCGTATTCCTTTCGTTTTAACTGATGTTGCTTTCGCAATTGCGCAAGTTTTGTGCGATGCGAAATCGACGGCGGGCTCGGAGGGGGAATTGGGCCGAAATATTCACGACATATTCGTCATCGGTGGCGGCATCAACGGCTGCGGCATTGCGCGCGACGCCGTCGGGCGCGGTTATTCGGTGGCGCTGGCGGAGATGAACGATTTCGCCTCGGGTACCTCGTCGGGTGCCACCAAGCTGATCCATGGCGGCCTGCGTTATCTCGAGCATTACGAGTTTCGTCTGGTGCGTGAATCGCTGATGGAGCGCGAGATCCTCTGGGCGATGGCGCCGCACATCATCTGGCCGCTGCGTTTCGTACTGCCCTACCACAAGGGCGGCATCCGTCCGGCCTGGCTGATCCGGCTTGGTCTCTTCCTTTACGATCATCTCGGTGGTCGCAAGCTGCTGCCGCCGACAGCCGTGCTCGACATGCGTCACGATCCGGCCGGCAAGCCGCTGAAGGCGCTGTTTTCCAAGGCCTTCGAATATTCCGACGGCTGGGTCGACGATGCCCGCATGGTAGTGCTGAACGCCCGCGATGCCGCTGACAAGGGTGCGCTGATCATGCCGCGCACCAAGGTGGTGTCGGCAAGGCGCGAGAATGGCCTGTGGCATATCGAGACCACCGATACCCTCACCGGTCGCAATGACAGCCATCAGGCCCGCATGCTGGTCAATGCCGCCGGTCCTTGGGTCGACCATGTCATTCGTTCCGCCATCGGCCAGAACGAAGCCCATCATGTCCGCCTCGTCCAGGGCAGCCATATCGTCGTTAAGAAGAAATTCGATGATGTGAGAGCCTATTTCTTTCAGAACCCCGACAACCGCATCATCTTCGCCATCCCCTACGAGGGCGACTTTACCTTGATCGGCACCACGGATCGCGACTACACCGCCGATCCCAGGGACGTCAGGATTTCGGAGGAGGAGACGGTCTACCTCTGCAATGCGGCGTCGGAATATTTCAAGGAGCCGGTCAGGCCCGAAGATATCGTCTGGACCTATTCGGCGGTCAGGCCGCTTTATGACGACGGCGCCTCGAAGGCGCAGGAGGCGACGCGCGACTATGTGCTGAAGCTAGAGGGTGAAGGTGACGCCGCGCCGCTGCTCAACATCTTCGGGGGAAAGCTCACCACCTATCGCCGGCTTTCAGAACATGCACTGGAGAAGATCGGTGCTGCGATCGGCGTCAAGGGCGCCCCGTGGACGGCCAAAAGCCATCTGCCGGGCGGCGACTTCCCGGTCCGCGGTTACGAGGCACAGGTTGACAAGCTGAGGCGGCGTTATTCGTTTCTCGCCGATCCGCTTGCCCGCCGCCTGGTGCGCCGCTACGGCACCAAGGCGGAGCTGTTGCTTGGCAATGCCAGCGGCATCGACGATCTCGGACGGCTTTTCGGCGGCGATCTCTACGAGGCGGAGGTCACCTATCTCGTCGAACATGAATGGGCCCGGCACGCCGAAGACGTGCTGTGGAGGAGAACAAAGGATGGTCTGCGCCTTTCGAAGGAGCAGGCCCAGTCACTGGAGGAGTACATGGCTGCCATGCCGGCGATGGCCGGATAGGAGTCATGTGGTCCCCGATGCGTGGAGGCACGGGAATCGGAATGCTGGAACTGCGAAACGCCGCCAAGATCGTGGGCGCGGACTATCATATCTATCCGACCGATCTGGTTCTCGAGCGGGGCACGCTGAACGTCCTGCTCGGGCCGACGCTCGCGGGTAAGACGTCCCTGATGCGGCTGATGGCGGGGCTTGACCGGCCGACCGGCGGCTCCATCCATTTCGACGGCACTGACGTCACCGGCATGCCGGTGCAGAAGCGCAACGTCGCCATGGTCTACCAGCAGTTCATCAACTATCCGGCGCTGACCGTCTACGACAACATCGCCTCGCCGATGCGCATATCGGGCAAGGATGGTGCCACGATCGACAGTGAGGTGCGCAAGGCGGCCGAGCTGCTGAAGCTCACGCCCTATCTCGACCGCACCCCGCTCAATCTGTCCGGCGGCCAGCAGCAGCGCACCGCGCTTGCGCGCGCACTCGTCAAGAATGCCAGCCTCGTGCTGATGGACGAGCCGCTCGCCAATCTCGATTACAAGCTGCGCGAGGAACTGCGCGAGGAACTGCCGAAGATCTTTGCCCAATCCGGCGCGATCTTCGTCTATGCGACGACCGAGCCTTCCGAGGCGCTGCTGCTTGGCGGCAACACGGCAACGCTGAACCAGGGCCGGGTGACCCAGTTCGGACCGACGATCGAGGTCTATCGCCGACCCGTCAATCTCGCCACCGCCGGCATTTTCGCCGACCCGCCGTTGAACACCCTCGACGTCACGAAATCCGGCAATGTCTTCACGCGTCCGAGCGGGGTGACGATCTCGGTTCCCTCGCATCTGGCCGTCGTGCCGGATGGTCCCGTCACCATCGCCTTTCACCCGCATCATCTCGGCCTTGCGCCGCAGACGGGCGACGCGGCCCGCCTGCAGGCGCGCACGCTGGTATCCGAGATCACCGGCTCGGAGAGCTTCGTTCACCTGGAATATGACGGTGTGCGTTGGGTGATGCTGGCGCACGGTATTCACGACATCGATCCCGACATGGAGGTCGAAGCTTTTCTCGACACCCGCCATCTGATGGCCTTCGGCAGCGACGGCCGCGCCATCGCTGCGGCTGGAAAGGCATAGGAGAGCACAATGGCACGCATCACGCTCGACCATATCCGCCACGCCTACGGCACCAATCCGAAGTCCGACAAGGATTATTCGCTGAAGGAAGTCGATCACGAATGGAACGATGGCGGCGCCTATGCGCTGCTCGGCCCTTCCGGCTGCGGCAAGACCACGCTGCTCAACATCATCTCCGGCTTGCTGCAGCCCTCGCACGGCCGCATCCTGTTCGACGGCAACGATGTCACGAACCTTTCGACGCAGAGCCGCAACATCGCCCAGGTGTTCCAGTTTCCCGTCATCTACGACACGATGACCGTCTATGACAATCTCGCCTTTCCCCTGCGCAACCGCGGCGTGGCCGAGGCTGATGTTGACCGGCGTGTCCGCGATATCCTCGAAATGATCGATCTCGCCGGCTGGGCCAGGCGCAAGGCGCAGGGGCTGACGGCCGATCAGAAGCAGAAGATTTCGCTCGGCCGCGGGCTGGTGCGCAACGACGTCAACGCCATCCTGTTCGACGAGCCGCTGACCGTCATCGATCCGCATATGAAATGGGTGCTGCGCTCGCAGCTGAAGCGGCTGCACAAGCAGTTCGGCTTCACCATGGTCTATGTTACCCACGACCAGACCGAGGCGCTGACCTTCGCCGAGAAGGTCGTCGTCATGTATGACGGCCAGATCGTCCAGATCGGCACGCCGGCCGAGCTCTTCGAGCGGCCGAGCCATACCTTCGTCGGTTATTTCATCGGTTCGCCGGGCATGAATTTCATGCCGGCCAGGATCGAGGGCAGTGCCGTCAAGGTCGGAGACGAGACGCTGACGCTCGATTACGCGCCGAAGACGGCAGGCATGGCCAAAACCGAACTCGGCATCCGCCCCGAATTCATTCGCCTCGGACGAGAGGGCATGCCGGTCACCGTCAGCAAGGTCGAGGATATCGGCCGGCAGAAGATTGTGCGCGCCCGCTTTGCCGGCCAGCCGATCGCCATCGTCGTGCCTGAAGACGCCGACATTCCCGCGGACGCCCGCGTCACCTTCGATCCGTCCGCCATCAGCATCTACGCCGACAGTTGGCGTGTCGGCAGGGAGGCCTGAGCCATGCAGAAGACGTGGAATAACAAAGCCTGGTTTCTGGTCCTGCCGGTGCTGCTGCTCGTGGCGTTTTCGGCCGTCATCCCGCTGATGACCGTCGTCAACTATTCGGTGCAGGATACGTTCGGCAACAACGAGTTCTTCTGGGCCGGTACCGACTGGTTCGTCCAGACCCTGCATTCCGACCGCTTCTGGGAATCGCTCGAGCGCAATCTGCTGTTTTCCTTCATCATCCTGGCACTGGAGATTCCGCTTGGCATCTTCATCGCGCTCAACATGCCGAAATCAGGACCGGGCGTTCCCGTCTGCCTGGTGCTGATGGCGCTGCCGCTGCTCATTCCGTGGAACGTCGTCGGCACCATCTGGCAGGTCTTCGGACGCGTCGATATCGGCTTGCTCGGCCACACGCTCGAAGCGATCGGTCTCGACTATAATTATGTCCGCGATCCGATCGATGCCTGGGTGACCGTAATCGTCATGGACGTCTGGCACTGGACAAGCCTCGTCGTGCTGCTTTGCTATGCCGGCCTGGTCTCGATCCCGGATGCCTATTACCAAGCCGCCAAGATCGACGGCGCCTCGCGCTGGTCTGTGTTCCGCTACATTCAGCTGCCGAAGATGAAGCGGGTGCTGCTGATCGCCGTGCTCCTACGCTTCATGGACAGTTTCATGATCTATACCGAGCCTTTCGTGGTCACCGGTGGCGGCCCCGGCAACTCGACGACCTTCCTCTCCATCGACCTCGTGAAGATGGCCGTCGGCCAGTTCGATCTTGGCCCGGCGGCGGCAATGTCGATCATCTACTTCCTCATCATCCTGCTGCTCTCATGGGTGTTCTACACCGTGATGACCAGCAGCGACGCGAGCTAAGGGAGGGCGAGATATGAGCAACAAAAACAAACCTGCAGGCAGCCTCTCCTGGCTCGTTCCGACGATTTATATCGTCTTCCTGATCCTGCCGATCTACTGGCTCGTCAATATGAGCTTCAAGGAAAATTCGGAGATCACCGGCGCCTTCTCGCTCTGGCCGACGAACCCGACGCTGCGTAACTACACGGTCATCTTTACCGACCCGTCCTGGTATAATGGCTATATCAACTCGATCATCTACGTGGTGATGAACACGGTGATCTCGGTCGCGGCGGCGCTGCCGGCTGCCTACGCCTTCTCGCGCTACCGCTTTCTCGGCGACAAGCACCTGTTCTTCTGGCTGCTGACCAACCGCATGGCACCGCCGGCGGTCTTCGCGCTGCCGTTCTTCCAGCTCTATTCGGCCTTCGGCCTGATCGACACGCATATCGCCGTGGCGCTTGCCCACTGCCTGTTCAACGTGCCGCTCGCCGTCTGGATCCTCGAAGGCTTCATGTCCGGTGTGCCGAAGGAGATCGACGAAACCGCCTATATCGACGGTTATTCCTTCCCGCGTTTCTTCATCAAGATCTTCATTCCGCTGATCGCCAGCGGCGTCGGTGTCGCGGGCTTCTTCTGCTTCATGTTCTCGTGGGTCGAGCTTCTGCTGGCCCGCACGCTGACGACGACGGCGGCAAAGCCGATCTCGGCGATCATGACGCGAACGGTGTCCGCCTCGGGCATGGACTGGGGCGTGCTGGCGGCGGCCGGCGTGCTCACCATCATTCCGGGCGCACTCGTCATCTATTTCGTCCGCAACTACATCGCCAAGGGCTTCGCGCTCGGGCGCGTTTGAGGAGGAGACGGTCATGAATTTTTCCTGGATGGCCTGGACGCTGCCGACGACGCTGTTCTTCCTGACGATCCTGGCGCTTCTGATTGCCATGAGCGTCTGGGAATATTTTTCGCCAGGCGGCTCGCCGCGCACGGGCGTGCTGCGTTTCGAGACGACGCGCGGCGACCGGCTCTTCATTTCGCTGCTGGGTGCAGCTTTCATTCATCTTGCATGGCTTGGGTTCGGTGGGCCCAACCTGTGGTGGGCTCTTGCCATCTCCGTGGTCTACGCCATCGGCGTCTTCCGCTACGTGTGACGGCAAGGAGAAAGACAGATGGCCGGGGGTACTGGCCGCCTGAGACGTGACTGCAATCGCAAACCCTGGGAGGATATTATGCGAAGGCACTTATTGACGACGACAGCAGGCTTGCTGCTGGCAATGACAGCATCGGCCTATGCCGGCATGGACGAGGCCAAGACGTTCCTCGACAAGGAAGTCGGCGACCTCTCGACGCTTCCGCGCGCCGACCAGGAAAAGGAAATGCAGTGGTTCGTTGACGCTGCGAAGCCTTTCGCCGGCATGGACATCAAGGTCGTGTCCGAAACGATCACGACCCATGAATACGAATCGAAGGTGCTGGCGCCCGCCTTCACGGCGATCACCGGCATCAAAATCACTCACGACCTCATCGGCGAAGGCGACGTGGTCGAGAAGCTGCAGACGCAGATGCAGTCCGGCGAAAACATCTATGACGCCTATATCAACGATAGCGACCTGATCGGCACCCATTGGCGCTATCAGCAGGCCCGCTCGCTGACCGACTGGATGGCCAACGAAGGCAAGGATGTCACTAATCCCGGCCTCGACATCGACGACTTCATCGGCAAGTCCTTCACCACTGCGCCTGACGGCAAACTCTACCAGCTGCCTGACCAGCAGTTCGCGAACCTCTACTGGTTCCGCTACGACTGGTTCAACGACGAGAAGAACAAGGCGGACTTCAAGGCGAAGTACGGCTACGATCTCGGCGTGCCGGTCAACTGGTCGGCCTATGAGGATATTGCCGAGTTCTTCACCGGCCGCGAGATCGATGGCAAGAAGGTCTTCGGTCATATGGACTACGGCAAGAAGGACCCGTCGCTCGGATGGCGCTTCACCGATGCCTGGCTGTCGATGGCCGGCAACGGCGATAAGGGCATCCCGAACGGCAAGCCCGTCGATGAATGGGGCATCAAGGTCGACGAGAACTCACGTCCGGTTGGCTCCTGCGTCGCGCGCGGCGGCGATACCAACGGCCCTGCTGCGGTCTATTCCATCCAGAAATATCTGGACTGGATGAAGGCCTATGCACCGGCTGCCGCCCAAGGCATGACCTTCTCCGAATCCGGCCCGGTCCCGTCGCAGGGCGAAGTCGCCCAGCAGATGTTCACCTACACGGCCTTCACCGCCGACTTCGTCAAGGAAGGCCTGCCGGTCGTCAATGCGGACGGCACGCCGAAATGGCGTTTCGCACCGAGCCCGCATGGCGTCTACTGGAAGGACGGCATGAAGCTCGGCTATCAGGACGCCGGTTCGTGGACGCTGATGAAGTCCACGCCTGACGACCGCGCCAAGGCGGCCTGGCTCTATGCCCAGTTCGTCACCTCGAAGACTGTCGACGTGAAGAAGAGCCACATGGGCCTGACCTTCATTCGCCAGTCGACTCTGGACCACAAGTCCTTCACCGATCGTGCGCCGAAGCTCGGCGGTCTGATCGAATTCTATCGTTCGCCGGCCCGCCTGCAGTGGTCGCCGACCGGTACGAACGTTCCTGACTATCCGAAGCTCGCTCAGCTTTGGTGGCAGGCGATTGGTGATGCCTCTTCCGGCGCCAAGACGGCACAGGAAGCGATGGACTCGCTTTGCTCCGAGCAGGAAAAGGTGCTGCAGCGCCTGGAACGCGCCAAGGTCCAGGGCGACATCGGCCCGAAACTCGCCGAGGAGCATGATCTCGCCTATTGGAACGCGGATGCGGTGAAGAACGGCAACCTTGCCCCGCAGCTGAAGATCGAGAACGAGAAGGACAAGCCGGTCACTGTCAACTACGACGAACTCGTCAAGAGCTGGCAGAAATAGTAAGGCGGACCAGGCCGGAGGCGACGAGGCTTCCGGCCATCACTTCTTGCCACCGGCAGAAAGCCGGTGGCACCCACAATCTTTCTCTCATGAAACGTCCGCGTCCTGCTGTCCTCTGCAGGCGGAGCGGTTTCGTGCGAGCCGGAGACGGATATGAGCGGCTATATTCTTTCGATCGACCAGGGCACGACATCGTCGCGCGCGATCATCTTCGATGGCGACATGAAAATGGCCGGCTCGGCGCAGGCGGAGATCACCCAATATTATCCGCAGCCCGGATGGGTGGAGCACGACGCCGCCGAAATCTGGCGATCCGTCGTCGATACTGTGCGCAAGGCGATCACCGATGCTGGTATTAATGCCGCCGACATCGCCGCGATCGGTATTACCAACCAGCGCGAGACAGCGGTCGTCTGGGACCGCAGGTCAGGAAAACCGCTTCACCGCGCGATCGTCTGGCAGGACAGGCGCACCGCAGAAATGTGCGAGAGCCTGAAGGCCGACGGCTACGAGAAGCTGTTCAGCGCCAAGACCGGGCTGTTGCTCGACCCCTATTTTTCCGGAACGAAACTGCGCTGGCTGCTCGATAATGTCGATGGCCTGCGTGAGAAGGCGGAAGTGGGCGATGTCTGCTTCGGCACGATCGACAGCTGGCTGATCTACAATCTGACTGATGGACGCGTGCATGCCACCGACGCGACCAATGCGTCGAGAACGCTGCTCTACAATATCGATGAAGGTGCCTGGGACGAGGAGCTTCTCGGTATTCTCCGCATTCCCGCCGCCATGCTTCCTGAAGTCAAGGAATGTGCCGATGATTTCGGCTGCGTCCACAAGGCGCTGTTCGGCGCGGAACTTCCGATCCTTGGGGTCGCCGGCGACCAGCAGGCAGCGGCGATGGGCAATGCCTGCTTCGAGCCCGGCATGATGAAATCCACTTATGGCACCGGCTGCTTTGCCCTGTTGAACACTGGCCGGGATCGTGTTTCCTCCTCCAATCGGATGCTGACGACGATCGCCTGCCGGCTCGACGGCGAGACGACCTATGCGCTCGAGGGCTCGATCTTCATCGCCGGTGCCGCCGTGCAATGGCTGCGCGACGGCCTCGGCATCATCGGTCAGGCGTCGGAGGCGGGCGTGCTTGCCGCCAAGGCCGATCCCGGACAGCAGGTCTACATCGTTCCAGCCTTCACCGGGCTCGGCGCCCCCTATTGGGATCCGGCGGCGCGCGGCGCGATCTTCGGTCTGACGCGAAACAGCGGGCCGGCGGAATTTGCCCGCGCCGTGCTTGAATCGGTCGCCTACCAGACTCTCGATCTGCTGGTGGCGATGAAGAAGGACTGGGGCGTCAACCAGCTGGAAACGGTGCTGCGCGTCGATGGCGGCATGGCGGCTTCGGATTGGACGATGCAGTGCTTGGCCGACATGACCGGAAACCCTGTCGACCGCTCGGCGATCCGCGAGACGACGGCGCTGGGCGCAGCCTGGCTCGCCGGCTCGAAAGCCGGCATCTGGCCCGGCAAGCGGGATTTTGCGCAGGCCTGGGCTTGCGACCGCCGCTTCAGCCCTTCGATGGATGAGACCGAGCGGCAGGGCAAGATCATCGGCTGGAAGAATGCCGTATCGCGAATGATTTCCGACGCCTCAGTGGGGTAGAACAGCTTCCCAGAATAGGACCGCAGTGGCGGCTTCTCTTAAGCGGCGCCGGCAGCCTTTCTGTTGATGAAGCTCAGGGCGAGCACGGCGAAAATCAGCGTGCCCGTGCCAACCTGCTGCCAATAGAAGTTCAGATCCGTCAGCAGCAGCCCATTGGCGACGATGCTGAGCAGCAGCGCGCCGAGAACGGTTCCGCCGACATTTGGCCGTCCGAGCGGGCTGAGCGTCGTGCCGATGAAGGTCGCGCCGATGGCATTCAACAGGAAGGCATTGCCGGAGGAGGGGATGTAGGTGGTGACGGTTGCGGTCAGGATCAGGCCGGCGATTGCCGTGATCAACCCGACCAGGATGAATGTCACCGCGACATGGGCCGGCGCGGCGATGCCGGAATAGCGCACAACGCCCGGCTGGATGCCGATCGACAGGATGATGCGGCCGAAACGCGTGCGGGCAAAAACGACCGCAGCCGCCGCGCTGACGACGATGGCAGCGGCAAGCGGCACCGGGAAGCCGGCGATCGTGCCATGGCCGAGAAAACGGAAGGTTTCCGGCACGCCGTTCGGCGGCAGATAGACCGGATTGCCGCCATTGGTCAGCAGCTGCTGCACGCTGCGGCCGATGAACAGCGTGCCGAGCGTGGCGAGGAACGGCGACACGCCGATCCCTGAAATCAGCAGCGCGTTGAAGGCGCCAACGAACGCTCCGGCGGCCAGTCCCGCGAGTGCGGCGACTGCCACCGGCTGCCCGGCGAGCACGAGCGAAACAAAGGCGAAACTGGCGAAATCCATTGCCGTTCCCACCGAAAGATCGATGCCGCCCGATGCGACGGCGAAGGTCATGGCGATGGAAACAATGGCAAGCAGCGTGAAATTGTTGACCAGGATGCTCTGCAGGTTGGCAGGCGTCAGGAATGTCGGCGTTGCCACGGAAAAGGCGGCAAACACCGCAACCAGGGCGAGGATCAGCCCATAGCGCACTAGGCCGCCGGCGATCAGACGTGGCAAGCCGATGGTGGCGGGGGTAGGGGTCTGGAGCGACATGGTCAGGCCTCCTGCCGGCGCAGCAGCGTGGTCGCGGAAACGACGATGAGAATGAGCACGCCCTGGACGCCGCTGACCAGCGTGCTCGAAATGTTCAGCAGCTGGAAACCGTTGACCAGGAAGCCGACCAAAAGGGTCGAAAGCAGCGTCCCGGTGACCGTCGGAACCAGCCGGCGCGAAAAGACCGAGCCGAGCAGGGCCGTCACGACGACGGGCAACAGCATCTCGCCGGCGCCGGTCGTGCTGCCGCTCAGATAGGAAACCGACAGAATGCCAGCGATGCCGCCGGAGACGCCACTGGCGACAAAGGCGCCGGCCAGCAACCGGCGAAGCGGCAGACCGGCGGCATGCGCCGCATCCGGAAACTCACCGACGGCATAGAGGCGCAGGCCGAGCGGGGTATATTGCACGATCGCCGTGGTGATCGCCGTGAAGCCGAGGAGCACATAGGCAAGGACCGGGATGCCGAAAGCATCCGAGGCCGAAAGCGCCGACAGAAAAGGCGTCGAGGCCGGCAGGACGGTATTGCCGGTCAGCACCAATTCCAGGCCGGCGACGACGTTCATGACGGCCAGCGTGGCTAACAGCGGCACGATGCCGGCATAGACGACGGCAACGGCATTGACCGTGCCGATCAGCGCCCCGGTCAACATCGCCCCCGCAATCGCCGTCGCATCGCCGTAGCCGAGTTGCGTCAGGCTCGCATAGACGGCGGCGCTGAGGCCCATATTGGCAGCAAGCGACAGGTCGATGCCGCCGGTGACGACATTGGAGCCGCCGGCGATCAGCACGATCGTCAACCCAATGGCAAGCACACCGGAGATGGCCGATTGGCCGAGCACGTTGCCGATATTGCCGATGCTGAGGAAATAGGGTGCAGTCAGCGAGAAGATGATCAGGATGGCGGCAAATGCGATCAGCGATCCGAAGCGCAACGCGGTCGCTGCAATATTGCCGGCCGGCCGGGGCGGCGGTTCCGCAGCGGAAAAACCGGAAGGCGCGAATTCCACTTCAGCCGACATGGCGATGTCCCTCGGATGATCCGGTCGATAGAGCCAGCACGGCATCCGCCGTGGTCTCCGACGATATCAATTCCCGCGCCACGCGGCCGCGGAAGAGCACAAGGATGCGATCGGTGATGCCGACGAGTTCGGGCAGATCCGAAGACAGCACGATGACGCCGGCACCGCGCGCCGCGAGTTCGCCGATCAGCGTATAGATCTCGACCTTGGAGCCGATATCGACGCCGACTGTCGGCTCGTCCAGGAGATAGACCTCGGAACGGCGGCTCAACCACTTGGCGATGGCGATCTTCTGCTGGTTGCCGCCCGAAAGCGTGCGCAGCAGGGCATTGCGCCCATTGGTCTTCACCTGCAGCCGCGCAACCAGAGCGTCCACTTCTTGCTGCACGCGTCTGCGATCGAGAAAGCCGAAACGCGTGAAGCGGCCAAGGCTCGAAAGGCTGATATTTTCCGCGACGCTGAGGTCAAGCGCGACACCGTGGCGACGCCGATCTTCCGGCACCAGCGCGATTTCGCGGCCGGCCGCCTGGGTGGGATTGGTGAAACGGGCAGCCCTGCCGCTGATCTCGATATGACCGGAAGCCGGGGTCTCCAGACCGAAGAGAGTGCGGACCACCTCCTTTGCGCCGGAGCCGAGTAGGCCGGTGAGGCCGAGCACCTCGCCGCGGCGAAGCGTGAAACTGATGCCACTATATTTCCCCGGCGCCGACAGCTGCTCGACCTTGAGGATGTCTTCGCCAGGCGTCACCTGCGCCTTCGGAAACATCTCCTTGATGTCGCGCTCGACCATCAGCCGCGCAATCGCACCGGCCGAGGTCTCCCCGATCGGCAGGGAGGCGACGTCCAGCCCATTGCGCAGCACGGTGACGTGGTCGCAGAGCTCTTCGATTTCGTTCAGGTAATGCGAAATATAGATGATGGTGACGCCTTCTTCGCGCAGGCGGCGGATCAGCCGGAAGAGGGTATCGGCCTCGCGGCGCACCAAAGCGGCCGTCGGCTCGTCGAAGACGAGCACCTTCGGCTGATCGAGAAGCGCGCGGGTGATTTGCACGATCTGCTTTTCGGCAGTCGACAATTCGCCGATCAGGGCGCTGTTCGGCAGCCGGACGCCGAAATAGTCGTTGAGAATGTCAGACGCACGGCGCTGCATCAGTCGCCGGTCGAGGAACGGTGTGCCCGCGATGCGTGGTTCCCGGCCGAGAAACAGGGCTTCGCCGACGGTGAAGGTCGGCACCAGCAGTCGATCCTGGTGAATGAAGTGGATGCCGAGCTCTTCGGCAAGATGCGGTGTTAGCCTGTCGAATGTTTGCCCTTCGATCTCGATCCTGCCGCCATCGGGCTGGTGAAGACCGGCCAGCAGCTTGATCAGCGTCGACTTGCCGGCGCCGTTCTGACCGACGAGACCGTGGATTGTGCCGCGCCTGACGATGAGCGACGCACCTGCAAGCGCCTGCGCGCCGCCAAAATGTTTGACGATGCCTTCAAAGCGGATGATGTCGTCGCGTGCCGTTACCGGCTGCTTCAACGAAATGGCCGTCATGTCGATCTCTCCTGGCGGGCAGATTCCGAGCGATCCGACATGGCCGGATCGCTCGTGTTCAATGTCAGCCGATGCCGAGCTTCTTGGTGACTTCGCCGACATTGGTCTTGTTGGCGAGCAGTGCCGGAACATAGGTCTCGCGCGGCAGTGTCTGGCCGGCGAGCAGCTTGGCGACGTTGCGAATGGCGGTGCGGCCGATTTCCGCCGGCTGCTGGGCGACATCGGCCCCGGCCGGCGAATTCGGATCGGCGATGAGCTGCAGCACTTCCGGGCTGCCATCGACGCCGTAGGTGCGGATCTCGGTCCGCCCGGCGGCCGCCAAAGCCTGGGTCGCGCCAAGCTGCGGAATGTCCCATGCCGACCAGATCGCCTTGATCGAACCCTTTTCCGGATATTTGTTGAGGATGGCCGTGATCTGCGTGAAGGCGTCCTGCACGGTGTTCGGGATGACGTCGCGCAGTTCCGGCTGGAGGATCTTCACCTTCGGGAAATATTTGACGACATTGACCAGCTGGTCGTAGCGGATCGCGCAGGGGGTTACGCCGTAAAAGCCGTTGAAGACGACGATATTGCCTTCGCCGCCGATATCGGAAACGAGCTGCAGCGCCAGATCCTTGCCGATCCCCCAGTTGTCCGAGGTGGTGTTGTTGATCGAATTGGTCGAACCGACGTCGACGGTCAGAACCGGGATCCCGGCATCGCGCGCCTTCTTCAGCCAGGGATCGATGACGCTGAGCGTGCCGAGGATTTGAACGATCGCATCCGGCTTCTGGGCAATCAGCGTCTGCAACTGCGAGACCAGCTTGCCGTCGTTGCGTCCGGCATCGACAGCGATCGGCTCGCCACCGAGGCGCTTTACCTCTTCGATCTGGGCGTTATAGGCCTGCAGGTCGAAGAAGTGATCGGTGCCGGTTGCGCTGATGGCGATGCGCTTGCCTTTCAGCGACAGTTCTTCGTCGGCCGCGAAAACCGGCTTCTGCCCGATGAGCGATGCACCCGCGACGACGGCCCCGGCCGCGGCAGACAGTTTCAACAGATCTCGTCTTCCGAGACCACTTCCGGACTTTTCGATGCTCATTGCCACTCTCTCCAATTCAGTTATGTCTATAAATTAAGTAGACTAATGAGAATGGGGAGAAAGGAATTTCCAAAAAGACGCTCTCCGATGAAAAGAGTGGACGGAGCGAACGCTTATTTCTGGCTGCGGCTTCCCGCGAGCGGGCCGATCAAAAAGAAACATGCACTGCATAATTCTTGCGCATGCGACCAAATTTGCCGAGGGTCAACTCCTGCTAGGCCGTGGTGGCGTGGGGCGCCGCAGCAGGCGTAAAATCACGATTTAATGGACACCGTCTGGTTTTATGCTGCGACGTTGATATCCAGCGCGAAGCTTCGCTCCACTTGGCGCGCAACTTGCCTCTCCCTTGCCAGGGAGAATGAAACAATGCCCGACATCGACCCGCAGATTTTCTCAATAAGCCGGCCATCCCTCGGAGGCTACAAGGCCTTCGTTCAACGAGACATGATCGTCGAGACCTATCGCAGCGCCGCGGGGCAAATGGTTTCGAGGGGCTCCCTTCATAGAATTTCGATCAACCGCACGGCGCACGGCAGCTACGCCTATCGGCTTGGAAGCGGGGCGTTCCGCAAAGTTGAGAGGCCGCCGTTCACCCTGGGATTTCAACCGGCCGCCACGGTCCTCGAAGTCGATGGCGATGCGGCGGATTATATCTCGATCTTCCAGTCACCGGCGCTCTACAGCAGCATCGGCGGCTCTCGCTTCGATCCCGACCATTGGGATAGCGACGCGCTTAGCGCGACGACTGATCCGACAACGCTGCAGGTCGCGCTCTCCCTTGCATTTGCCGCCGACAAGACCGGGCGCGACGACCCGCTTTTGATGCAGCATCTGGGGATGGCGCTCGCCTGCTGCGTTGTAAAGCTGCTGGGCGCCAAACCCGAAGCCGGCGATCGTCCGCTGACATCGGACAATCTCCGGCGTGTGATCGATTACATCGAGAACCTGCTTGGCAAATCCGATCTGAGTGTCGAGGAACTGGCCGGGGTGGCCCATATGAGCCCCTTTCACTTCAGCCGGGAATTCAAACGGGCGGCCGGCATGGCGCCGCATCGCTTCGTTCTCGAACGCAGGATCGAGCGAGCACGGCTTTACCTCGCCGACGGCAAGGAGACGCTTGCAAACATCGCTTATGCCACCGGCTTTTCCAGCCAGGCGCATTTCTCCAACGTCTTTCGCCGTCTGATGGGGGCGACCCCGAAGGAATACCAACGTTCGGTCCGTCTTTGATCCGGCTCTTGCTGATGACAGATCAGCAGCTTTGCGAAAGACAACCGCACGAATTTGAAATCTTTTGAGGCTGCGGTCTGCCAGGCTTTTCCCATCAGGAGGCCCGTATGACCGCTTTTGCCCAAACCAATCCGATTACCGACATTTGCTTCTTGGTCGAGGATATCGACAAAGCATCGGCCTTCTATGTCGAGCGACTTGGCTTCAAACCTCGCCGCCGTGCTCCCGGCTTTGCCGATTTCAAAGGGGCGGGCGTGACGCTGGCGCTGTGGGAGATCGAGCATATCGCCGAAAATACCGGTGTCTCAAACCGCCGTGCGCCTCCAGGTGCGCACAAGGCCTGCGCCGCCATCGAGCTCGCCTCGCCAGAGCAGGTCGATGCTGCCTATGCGGAGCTGAAAGCTGCGGGCGTGCTCTTCCACGCGCCGCCGCAGGACTATGTTTGGAACGCGCGATGCGTCTATTTCGCCGATCCTGACGACAATCTCTGGGAAATCTATGCGTGGTCCGCCGGCGGCCCGATCGGTGACATCGACCCGCAATAGCGAGCGCAATCGGCCGGTCGTCCAATAATCCAACAAGGGGAAAGGCAAGCAAATGAACAGGGATGACAAGCAAATCGTGGTCGGCAGGCGTACCGTCCTGAAGGGCGGAGCCTTTGCCCTTGCTGCAGCGACGGCAGGGATCAGCGTGTTCGTACCGCGTCACTCGAATGCCGCCGCATCCAAGGTCGTTATCAAATACGACTGGTTGATGAGCAACGGACAGATCGGCGATATCGTCGCAGTCAAGCAAGGCCTGTTCGAGGCCGAGGGTCTCGACGTCGAGTTTTCACCTGGCGGTCCCAACTCAGCAACGGTGCCGCCCGTGATCACGGGTGATGCGCAGCTCGGCCAATTCTCGGATTCGGCCCAGCTTCTTCTTGCCAGGTCATCCGGCGTGCCGATCAAGATCTTCGCCTGCGGTTTCCGCATGGCGCCTTTCGCCTTCTATTCGCTGCCCAAGGCGCCGATCCGCACTGTCAAGGATATGGTCGGCAAGCGTATCGGCATCCAGCCGACGGCCCGTTATGTGCTCGATGCCATTCTGTTGAAGAACGATATCGATCCATCGAGCCTGACCATCACCAATATCGGCTTCGACATGACGCCGCTGACGACCGGCCAGGTCGATGCCGTGACCGGATGGATCACCAACACGCAGGCCCTTTCCATCATTGGTCCCGACCGCATCGATCTGATGATGAAGGACACGGGCCTGCCGTCTTACGCCAATGTCTATTTCGCCACCGACGATGCCGTGAGCGGCCATTCCGAGACACTGGCAAAGGTGCTGCGTGCGGTCGCCAAGGGCTGGGCCTGGACGCATGAACACCCTGAAGAGGCAGTCAAATTGACGGTGGAGGCCTATCCGCAGCTCGATCTTGCCGTGGAATTGACGACGGTGCCGCGCATATTGTCACTGAGCTTCGATGCGACAACAGGCAAGGATGGCTGGGGCAGCTTCGATCCGGCCGCTCTTGCCGAGCAGATTTCCGTCTACGACAAAATCGGCCAGTTCAAGAGCGGCGCGCCGAAGCTGGAGGACTGCTATACGACTGAGATACTCGACATGACGGCGGACGTCCGCCCGAAGATTGCGTGAGAGCGGATTTGCCTGAAGCAGCGGCTATCGAAACCAAGGATCTGGCAGTCGGTTATGCCGGCGCTGGCGAGACGACCCGCATTCTGTCCGGCGTCGATCTCAGTGTCGGCAGGGGCGAGTTTCTGACCATTCTCGGTCCTTCCGGCTGCGGCAAGTCGACCTTCCTGCGTGCCGTGGCGGATCTTCTTCCGCCGCTTGACGGGCGGCTGTCGGTGCTCGGCAGGACAGCCTCGGAGGCGCGCTGGCGGCGCGAAGTCGCCTTCGTCTTTCAGGACGCAACGCTGTTGCCTTGGCGGACCGTGAGGGAGAATGTCGCGCTGCCGCTTCAGGTGGGGAAGAAGAGCGTCTCGCGATCGGTCAATCCACGGCCCGACCACTGGATCGAACTGGTCGGCCTGTCGCATCTGGCCGACCGCTATCCGCATCAACTGTCCGGGGGCCAGCGCCAGCGTGTCGCCATTGCGCGCGCGCTTCAATGCGAGCCGGATATCCTGCTCATGGACGAACCCTTCGGTGCGCTCGACGAGATCACGCGCGAACGACTGAACGACGAGCTTCTGGATGTCTGGCGCCGAACCGGCACGACCATCCTGTTCGTCACCCACAGCGTCGTCGAGGCGATCTATCTCGGCGGACGCGTGCTGGTCCTGGCGGCCAATCCGGGCCGCGTCCAGGCTCTGATCGACCTTGCACCGCTGAAAGACGAGCGCGGCCTCTGTCGGCGCGAGAGCCTCGATGTTCAGGAGACCGCAGCCCATCTGCGCCAGTTGCTGCAGCAGGGGAGTTCGGCTGCATGACGCATCGTCCGTTGTCACTCTCCGAGGCAATCGGCCTTCCTGTCATCGGCGCCCTTTCGCTGCTTCTCGCCTGGCAATGGCTGGTGCCGGCTCTTGGTATTCCGGCCTATATCGTTCCAACGCCGCTGGCGATCCTACGCACGCTTGGCATCGAATGGCGCTTCCTTTTGTCGAATGCGATCCCGACATGGGGTGAGGCGGGCCTCGGCTTCCTTTTGGGCAATAGTCTCGCTGTGATCCTGGCGGTTGCCTTTGTCTATAATCCGCGGTTCCAGGCCGCCTATTTTCCCGTTGTTCTGCTCTTCAACACCATCCCGGTGCTGGCGCTTGCGCCGATCATCATCCTCATCTTCGGCCTCGGCATGCTGCCAAAGGTCATCATCGCTGCTCTCATCTGCTTCTTCCCAACCCTGGTGAATACCGCTCGGGGCCTCAACCTGGCGACTGCGAGCGAGCTTGACCTGATGCATGTGCTTTCGGCGAGCGGGTGGGAGACCTTCTGGCGCCTGCGCGCCCCACGGTCTGCCCCCTTGGTCTTTGCGTCGCTGCGTATTTCGGCAACCACCTGTGTGATTGGCGCGATTGTCGGGGAGTGGATCGGCTCGAACCAGGGCCTGGGCGCTGTCATCATCCAGTCGACATTCAATTATCAGGCGGAAAGGCTCTTTGCCGCCGTCGTGCTCGCCTCCTTCTCCGGCATCGTCTTTTTTGCCGCCGTTGCCCAGATCGAGCGGATTTTCCGTCGGCTGCAGCCGGGGCAGAGCTGAAAGCGTTCAATGCGGGCGCTGCAACGCTGACACTTTCCCAGGATATGACAAGGCCCCCCGATGTTATCTGCGGGAGGCCTTGCCCGTTGCTACTCCTCCATGCTCTCACGGATGTCGAACAGATCGATGCCATGGGTGTCGAACCACCAGTCGGGACTCATCTCGGAATGGCGATCACGCAGGCGCAGATATTTGGCGCGCAGTCGCTTCTGGCGTTCGACCTCTTCCGCGAAGAAGGGGTGATCGAGCGTGCCGCCCATCTTATGGGTGCGACGGAGCAATTTTCGCAAGACGTATCCTTGCTCCTTGTTGCCCGGCCGGTAACCGCTTTCCACGATGGTCATGACTGTCTCGCACAGTGTCCCAAGCGCATCGTCCTGCGGCGTGCCGTTGACGATCATGTCGAGACGCTCGAGACCAAAGCCGACGTCGATGCAGGTTCCGAGCGGATTGACGATGTTTCCGATCTCGACGCCATCCTTGTAGAACTCCGTGCAGTATCCGCTGATGCTGCCATCGCTCCACATGCATTCCGGATCCGGCACGATGGGCACGCGCCCGCGATAGAGCGGCGTCCATTCCACCAGACGGTCCGGATGGATCGTCACATGATCCGGCACGAGCCCCAGCGTTTCCAGAAACTCGAGCCAGAAATCGATGGCGTTGCCGACGGTCATTTTCCTGAAGGAGAAAAGGCCGAGCATGGTGAAATGGAGAAGATGAGTTCCGTCGCCGATCTCGTCGAGGTCGCCCATGCGCAGGCAGGCCTGGCTGTTTGCGACGGTTCCGCGATGGGAGGGATCGGAGAAGAGGGGCTTGTACTGCTGCATTCCAGCGCTGCAGAAGAGCGTGGTATCGTCATGCGGCCGTACGGATTCGATGCGTATGAAATCAATGCCCTTAGAAAGGCAGAAGTCTTGATATTGCTGGATCAGGCGTCCCGCGGTGACATAGGCAACCTCCTTCTTGTTCGTGTGCCTTCGGAAGAGATAGCGGTCTCCGGCGCGCACGGCAACCTGCCGCTATCGAAGATAAGCCAAATGGCACTCTTGAAGATTGTCTCACTTGAGGCTAAATATAACCTCAAGTGAAAAGGAGCTTTGCCATGATGGGATTTGCAGCCATCGCCGACGTTCTCGGACTGCCCGCCAGGGAACCGGCATCGCGCTCAGCCTTTGGCCTGCTCTCCAGCATCGAGGAAGGCTTGCCGGTCAAGGCGCTTGATCGCATGGCGCTGCTTCTGGCACCTGATGATACCCAGTTCAAGTATAGGCTCGTTCCGAAGGCCACCTATGAGCGGCGCAAATCCAAGCATCGGCTCTCTTCCGACGAGGGCATAAAACTCGCCCGCCTCGCGCGTGTCTGGGGATCGGCGCTTGATGTCTGGCAGACCGAGACCGAGGCGCGAGATTTCCTGTTTCGTCCGCATGCAATGCTGGAGGACAGGCGGCCGATCGACGTGGTCATCCAGAGCGAGATCGGCGGCGAACTCGTGCTCGATATCCTCGGAAGCTTGAAATACGGCAGCGCTGCGTGAGCACACAGCATCTCGACCGTACGCTGACATCCATCCGCATCGGAGATCCCAACGGAACCTATCCAATCTTCGACGCCACCGGCTCGACCATCGCGCCGGGGCGGTGGAACACATCGGGCAGCCCGATCATCTATACGAGCGAGCACTATTCGACGGCGCTGCTCGAAAAGCTCGTCCATGGCAGCGGAAGGCTGCCGCCCAATCAGCACTATATCACGATCACCCTACCGAGGGGGCTAAGCTACGAGGTCTTCTCTCAGCCCGCGCTGCCCGGCTGGGACAGCATGCCGGCAAACGTCAGCAAGGCTTTCGGCGAACGCTGGTGCCAGGAAAAGCGCAGCGCCATCCTGCTGGTCCCAAGCGTCGTCGCCCGCGTCGACAACAACATATTGATCAACCCGGCCCACCCAGAATTCGCGTCGATCTCAGTAAGCCTCCACCAACCGGTCTTCTGGGATCGTCGCTTGTTTGGCATGTGATGGGCCGGACGATGCAATCAGCGTTTCCGCAGAGCAGACCAAAACGCCGGGCAGACGAGACTTGGTCAGCAGATCACGATGCTGCCATCAACGCACCGACAATCGTTCTCGGCCCGACGTAGCCAGATCCTTTATCCAAAGGCACAGAAGGCCATTTTCAACAAGGAGGTGGCTGCCTCGACTGCTCAAGCGTCCGTCTCCCACGGATTTATCACCGCTGCGCCGGTGTCGTCGAAATCGCCGACATTGCGAGTGACGACAATCAGATCATAAACGATCGCGGTTGCGGCGATCAGCCCGTCGATATCGCCACGCGGCCGGATGGCGGCGATACGGCCCCATTCGACGGCGATCTCGTCTGTCACCGGCAGGATCCGGTCGCCATGATCATAACGCAGCTTGCGCAGCCATTCGGTAAGATGGGCCGCGGTCTTCGGATCCGACTTCTGTTTAAGGGCAATGCCGCGCATGATCTCGCCAAGCGTCAGCGCGCTCAGGTGGATGGTGAGCGGATCGACGGAGCGCAGCCAGGAGACCGCCTGCGGCGTGCCGCGTCGCGCCTCCGAGACGATGTTGGTATCGACCAGGTACATCAGAAGGCAACGTCGCGGCTGGGAGTCTTGTTGCGTGCTTCGACTGCATCGGCGAACTCATCATCCCAGGCGGGGCCACCGAGCAAGTCGTCGACTAGCGTCGGCCTGCCGGCGCGCAGGGCGTCGTAGTCGCGGGCGGACAGAACGACGGCCGTGCGTTCGCCCCGCACGGTAACCACCTGCGGCCCTTCTTGTCGGGCCTTCTGCACGACCTTCGAAAATTGGTTCTTGGCGTCCTGTAGTTGCCATTCCATCGATTCTGTTCCTGGCTAGACTGTCTAGCTATACGCGCGAAATGCTGGTGCGTCAACGACGGGACGGTCCTGAACGACGAGTCCGGTTCTGCTATGAGGTGTCATAACGAAGTTCGAAATCGTTGTGTCGGCGATCGGCGCCGGTCGGTCCTTCTGGAAGCCGCGATCACGTTCTCTGCCGCGGCGAGCGAGCCATCAGCCTGGCATAGGCGATGGCCGAGAGCATGTTGACGTGGTTGGCCTTGCCGGTGCCGGCAATGTCGAAGGCGGTGCCGTGGTCGACCGAGACGCGGTCGATCGGCAGGCCGAGCGAGACGTTGACCGCCGTGTCGAAGGCGACGAGCTTGATCGGGATATGGCCCTGGTCGTGATACTGGGCGATGACCAGATCGAAGGCGCCGTTATAGGCGCGGGCGAACACCGTGTCGGCCGAGATCGGGCCGACGACGTCGATCCCCTTTGCCTGCGCCTGCTCGACGGCGGGCGCCAGGAATTCCGTGTCCTCGGTGCCGAACAGGCCGTTTTCGCCGCAATGGGGATTGAGGCCGGCCACGGCGATGCGTGCTGTCTTGCCGAGCCGCAGGAAGTGGCGATGGCCAGCTTCGATGGTGGCCAGCACCCGCTCGGTCTTGGCGCGCTCGATCGCACCCTTCAGCGAGATATGGGTCGAGACGTGGATGGTGTTCAGCCGCTCGGAGGCAAGCAGCATGAAGGAACTCTTCGAGCCGGTGAGATGCGCGAGCAGCCCGGTATGGCCGTCATGGTGATGGCCGGCGAGGTTCATCGCTTCCTTGTTGATCGGCGCGGTGACGATGACGTCGGCTTGTCCCGACATGGCGAGATCGACGGCGCGGGTGATGTAGCGCACCGAGGCATCGCCGGCGACGGGGCTGACCTTGCCGATTTCGGGTAGAGCCGCGCCGAGCGCGACTTCGTCGACGGCGATCCTGTCGTCACCGGGGGCATCGGCAGGCCCGAACCGCAGTCCGGTGCCGGTGACGCGGTCGGCGCGCTCCAGCGCTTCGACATTGCCGACAATGACGAAATCGCGGCGCTCTTCCCTGGGCAGAGCTGCCAAGGCCTTGACGATTACCTCGGGGCCGACGCCGGCCGGATCGCCGAGCGTCACCGCGACTTTCGCATTCCTGTCCATCGATCGAATTCCTTATTTAGAAAGCGGCTGCGTAGATTGCGCGGATATCGGCGCGCGAGAGATCGCGCGGATTGTTATCGAGCAGACGGCGAATAGCAAAGGCGTCGTCGGCCATGGCGTCGAGATCGCTTTCCGGCACGCCGAGACTGGAAAGTTTCATCTCGATACCAAGTTCGGCGCAGAAAGCGTAAGCCGCATCGAAGACGGAGGTGACGTTCCCGGAGGTTTCACGCCCAAGCGCTTCCATCACCGCCTTGGTTTTCTCAGGCGCGGACGGTGTATTGAAGGCGAGAACATGCGGAAAAATCAACGCATTTGCCGCGCCATGGGCCACATGCCAGCGCGTGCCGAGGGGATAGGCAAGCGCGTGGCCGCCGGCGGTGTTGACCGGGCCGAGGCAAAAGCCGCCGTAAAGCGAGGCGAGCGAGAGGCCGGCGCGCGCCTCGGCGTCATTACCGTTCTTGACGGCGCGGGCGAGATATTTGCCGACGAGGCGCGTTCCCTCGATCGCATAGATGTCGACCATCGGATGGGCCTTGCGGTTGGTGAAGGCCTCGACGCAATGGGCCATCGCATCGACGCCGGTGGCCGCCGTGGTGCGGGCAGGAACGCTGAAGGTCAAAGCAGGATCGATGACGGCAATGTCGGCCAGCATATGCAGGCTTTCTACCGCAAGCTTGGCCATAGTGGCGGGATCGGTGACGAGCGCGCGGATGCCGGCCTCGCTGCCGGTGCCCGATGTCGTCGGCACCTGGGCGAGCGCCACCTTGCGCGGCCCATGCACCTTGTTCGGGCCCACAACCTCGTGCAGCGTCTGGGCGGAGCCGGCAAGCACGGCGGCAAGTTTTGCCAGGTCCATGGCGCTGCCGCCGCCGAAGCCGACAATTAGCTCGGCATCGGCGCGATTTGCCGCCGCTAGGACCTTTTCGAGATTGGCCGTATCCGGCTCGGGCATCACGTCGGAGAAGACGGTTACCTCACCCATCAGCTCCAGCACGTCGATGCGCGAGGCGTTGAAGGCATCGGAGATGACAAGTGCGCGCCGATAGCCCTTTTCGGCGGCCCATCTGCCGAGCTTTCCCGCCGTGCCGACGCCGAATTCGATCAGATGCGGCCGAACTATCGTGATCGGCGAATCCAAGCTGGCCATGAACCAGTCCTCCCTGCAAGATCTTGCGGCACTATCGTCGCCCTCTTTAATGTAAAGTTGTAAGGTCAATGTCAAGCCGACATTCCTGCGAGCCGAATTTTTTATGGTCTGATGTGCGCTTTGATGTGCGCTTAGCGGCGCCTTAGCGTGCTCATATCAATAGAGATTTCAGTGTGTTATGATATATTTCATGATGAACACGACATGTCAGACACCAGCTCGCCATCTCTTCGCGGCGGCGGTGAATTATCCGACCTGTTGTCAAATTTTTCGTCAGGCAACCCAACACGTGCTGTCATCCCGCACCTTTCCCATGCGAGCGGATGCAGGATGAACAATTTTCATAACGCCGCTTTGTTTACGGCAGGAATTGCGGGGCGAGGCGCACATATTTGATGGCGCGCCGGTAGTAGGTGTAGGCGATATGGAGCGTGCCGTCGCCGCCCTGGACGATCGAGGGATAGGAGAATTCGCGGTTCAGCGATTCCTTCGAATTGTTGCTGAGGCAGAAGCCGTCGCCGGTATCGAGATCGATGCGATGCGGAAAGCTCTTGCCGCCATCCCTCGATATCCCAAGGCTCAGCGGCGCACGCGGAACACCCCAGACGGCCTTGCGTGCGCTGCTATCGGCAACGACGGCGGTCTCTCCAGCCTCGCCACCCTCGATTTCGTCATAGAGAGACTGGCGCCGCGCATCCGACATGCCGGCATTCGAATGGTTGTAAACTATTGCGATTACTCTATCATTCAGGATCGTGGCCTGGATCGAGGAGTTATTGTTCGGCAGTTCGGCGGGCTCGGGCGCGCTCCATGTCTCGCCGCCGTCGGATGATCGGCTGGACAGGATGTTCTCGGCGAAACGGTTACGGTAGAAGGCGATCATCTCTTCGCCGCCAAGCGGCAGGATGTTCATGTGCACCGCGCCGATACTGTCATGAATATCGCGCATCTGCCAGCTCGCGCCGCCATCACGCGACATCAGCACCGCAGCCGTATCGGCATCGCCGCTCCAGCGCTGGCCGTTCAGGCCGACGCAACGGAACACCGGAAGCAGCCAATCGCCTTTGCCGGTGACGACGATCTGCTGGCGAACGAAGGTGCCGGGACTGTCGCAGAGCATTTGGACCGGGCCGAAGGTCTGGCCGCCATCACCTGAAATCCGGCATTTGACAACAGAACCGTCCTGATTGCCCGAGGTCTGCGAGGTATAGAGCAGCCATACTTTTCCGTCCGGGGCGTTGAAAATCAACGGGTTCTGTTCGGATTTCTCCGGATCGTCGCTCATCTTTTCCGGCAAGGACCAGCGCTCGGAGCCCGGCGCCAGGCGCGACATGTAAATCGAGATATCGCCCATGCCCTCCATCGTGCCGCCGAACCAGACGCAGGTTAGCGTGCCGTCGGGCAGAAAGGCGAGATTTGCGGCGTGGTTCTGGATGCAGGGGGAGGGCAGATAAGTATCCGCACGAGCCTCGATGGTGGGGTGAGGGGTGATGGTCCCGGTCATCAGGGCCGGAACGGCTTCCGGGGGTAGGCCGGTAAAACTCATGACGGATCTCCTCAAGGCAGCTTGGCATAGCTTTCGGCGAGCGCGGCATAGTCGGCATCGCTGAGCGGCATCAGCGGCGCACGTGTGCGCTTCCAGGCGGGATTGCCGGTCTTCAGTCCCACCATCGCCTTGATGGTCGGGATCTGGACGTAGGAATTGGAAAGCGTGCGATAGGCGTTGATGCGTGCCTGCGCCGCCTCGACATCGGCGGCGCGCGCCTCGTCATGGACATGGTCGTAGACGGTGCGCAGCGAATTCGCCACGAGATTGGAGGTGGCGGTGATGCAGCCGGCACCACCCGCCTTCAAGAGCGGCAGCAGCAGTGGATCGGCGCCTGCGAGCACCGAGAAGCCGGGATAGGCAGCGATGATCGCCTGCATGTTGTTGAAATCGCCGGAAGATTCCTTGATGCCGACGACCGTTTCCGGGAAGGCCGCAATCAGCCGCCCGATCAGCGGAATGGATAGCGGAACGCCAGAGACCTGCGGAATGTGATAGAGGATGACCTGCAGGCGCGTGTCGGCGACCTTCTCCAGCACCTGCGAATAGGCGGCGAAGAGACCATCGTCGGAGACGCCCTTGTAGTAGAAAGGCGGCAGCATCACCACCTTGGTAACGCCAAGCGACAGTGCGTGCCGGGTGAGTTCCACAGTCTCGGGAATGGCGACGACTCCGGTGCCCGGCAAGAGTCTGTCGGCAGGAATGCCGGCCTTCAGTGCTGCTTCCAGAATGGCGCGGCGCTCGGCGCCGGAGAAGGAATTGGCCTCGCCCGTGGTACCAAGCAGCGCCACGCCATGGCATCCGTCGGCCAGCAACTGTCGGCAATGATCGGTGAAAAGTGCGAAATCCGGCCTGTTGTCCGCCGTCAGTGGCGTTGCGGAGGCGCTGAAAACTCCGGTAATCCTGTGATGGCTCATTTCGCCCTCCTCGGCGCGTCCTGTCTGGCTGGATCCGTGTTCGAACCGCCCGGCTGCGCATGCAATGTCATTGGTCTGTCGCTGTGGAGTGCAAAGAACTTTTCCATTGCCGCGCTTTTGTCAAGAAGACAAAATGCTGTGACGCTGTTTCGAAAAGTTATCTATCTGTTATAACTTATATATTTTCAGAAGAAAATTTTGTTGGAATTGAAATCGCGATTTTTTGTTGACATATTTACAATAACGAGAGAACGATACGGAGCGGATTGTGCTGCGCCTGGCAGGTGCAGGGAGAGCGCTGCCGAATTCACTCTGGGAGGAATGCCATGTCTGATCAATCGGATAAGACCAATATATCACGTCGTAACGCGCTGAAGCTCGGCCTTGCGGCCGGCGTCGGCCTCACCGTTTTCGGGATAAATGCCCGCATCGTCATGGCCGATGAAGGCCAGGTCCTGAAGGTCGCGCATCCGGCTTTCGACCAGGACTGGTCGCCGCTGCGCGGCGGCGGCAGGACGTTCCGCTGGAATTCAATCTGGTGGGCATCGCCGATGTATTTCGACACCCAAGGCAATATCAAACCTTACGTCTTCACCAGCTGGGAATCGGCTGACAATACGGTTTGGACCTTCAAAATTGACCCCAAGGCCGTCTTCTCCGACGGTAGCAAGATCACCTCGACCGACGTCAAGGGATCGTGGGAAGTCGCCTCGATGCCGAACACCAAGAGCCAGCGCGCCGACCAGGTGCTGAGCAAGGTTAAGGGTTATGCCGAAATCTCCGCCGGCTCCGGCAACGAGCTGACGGGTGTCGCAACACCCGACGAGGGGACGGTCGTCGTGACGCTGGCCGCCGCCGATCCGATCTTTTTCATGCGCCTGGCAAACCACATCGCGCCGATCACCAAGGCATCGCAGTCGCGCGGTAGCGACGGTGAGGAGATCATCGATTGGTATAAGCCTGACAATAAGCCGGCCTTCTCAGGTCCCTTCAAGCTGACGAGCATCGATATCGACGCCGGCAAACTCACTTTCGAGCCGAATGAGAACTTCTTCGGACCGAAGCCGAAGCTTGCGCGCATCGAGGTCACCTCGATCGAGGACAACGTCAGCGCGACGTCGCTGATCAAGTCGGGAGAGTTCAACGCTCATACCGAACTCATCACCTCGACCATCATCCAGGATCTCGGCCCGGAATTCTCGGCCGGCCCGCTGATCCCGACCAGCCAGCACTTCTGGTTCAACATTTCCCGTGCGCCGATGGACGATCCGAAAGTCCGCCAGGCACTGATCATGGCGGTCGATCGCGACGGCCTGTTCAAGGCGTCCTATCCCGACGGGCCGCATAAGAAGGCGGACCAGATCCTCAATTCGGTCCCGGGTGCGGAGAATTCCGGCTTCGAGGCCTATCCCTATGATCCTGAGGCTGCCAAGAAGCTGCTTGCGGAATCGACCTATGGTGGCCCGGAGCGGCTACCGAAGATCCTGTTCGTCGGCATCTCGGGGCCAGCCATTCAGGCTGCCGCCCAGTTCATCGCCGAGCAGTGGCGCCAGAATCTCGGCATCACCGCCGTCGACATGAAGCCTCAGCAGGATTCCTATGCGGGTCCGGATCAGAACTCGGTCCAGATCTTCCGCGACGACGTCGGCACCCGCGTGCCGGATGCCGTCTCCTATCTGGCGGGCAGCATTGCCTCGACCTCGTCGAACGCCCAGAACAAGCTTGGCGGATACAAGAACGACAAGGTCGACAGTGCCCTTGCCGAGGCCACGACCAAGGCTGCGGATGATCCGCAGCGCATCGCTCTCGCCCAGGAAGCCCAGAAGGCGTTCCGCGAGGATTGGGCCTTCATCCCATGGTATTCTCAGGCGATGTCGCGCTGGGCCACCAAGGAGGTCAAGGGCCTTGAAAAGAACCTTGACTGGCAGGTCGTCGAACCCTGGAACATTTCCATCGGTTGATCCGGAACAATAGTTCCTGGCAAAACGCGCGAAGGCCGCAAGGTCTTCGCGCAAGTTTCAAGACGAAGAGATGCGATCGCAGCCAAAAGCGGGAACGCATCGAACAACAGGTGAGAGGTGGCCCTTGCTGCGCTACGTGCTAACCCGATTTGCCATCTGGATTCCGTCCGTTCTGGTGGTGATGCTGGCGGTCTACGCGCTGGCCTTCTATGGCGCCGGCGATCCGATCAAGCTGATCTTCCTGCGCGCGCCTGGCGATGTCGCCTATAATCCGCAGCGTATCGAAGCCATTCGCGAAAGTGCCGGCCTCAACAAGCCCTTCATCGTCCAGTTCGGCCTTTACATCTGGAACCTGCTGCACGGCCAGTTCGGCAATTCGCTAACCTCGGGCCGCTCCGTCTGGGCGATGGTCTCGGCCGCGGCACCCGTCTCTTTCCAGCTTGCCCTCTGTTCCATCATCCTGACGGCCGTCGTCGCGATCCCGCTCGGCATGATCGCCGCGCTCAACCAGAATTCGCGCATCGACTATGCCATTCTGGGCTCCGCACTCTTCCTCTGGGCGATCCCGGCCTATGTCGCCGGCCCGTTGCTGATGGTCGGCCTCATCGTGCTGCTGCCCGGTGCGAGCGTGCCCTATGGCTGGGGCGGCATCTTCGATGTCCGTATCCTGCTGCCGCTGCTCGTCCTTTCGTTCCAGCCGATCGCGCTGATCGTGCGCCAGACGCGTGCCGCCGTCATCGAGGTGCTGTCGGAGGATTTCGTCCGGACTGCCCGCGCCAAGGGCGTGCCGGAGATCATCGTGGCGCTGCGCCATATCCTGCGGCCGGTGCTGACGCCCGTCGTCACGCAGCTCGGCCTGATCATGATCACCATCGTCAACGGCGCCATTTTCGTCGAACTCGTCTTCGGCCTGCCGGGCCTTGGCAGGTTGACGGTACAGGCGCTGATCAATTCCGATTATCCGGTCATTCTGGCGATCACGCTGATCGGGTCGTTCCTGGTGATGGTGTCGAACCTTTTGGTCGATGTGCTCTATCCGCTGCTCGACCCGCGAGCCAATGATTCAAGAAGGAGCCGCTGACCATGTCCGCCATCCCTCTTCCCACCATCGAAACCGTCGAAGAGCCGGTCAGCCTGTGGCGCGACGCCTGGTATCGGCTGAAGCGCAACAAGCTCGCCGTCTTCGGTCTGGTCATCGTCGTGATCCTCGGCTTCACGGCTATCTTCGGCCCCTACCTTACGCCTTATGATTATCTGAGCCAGGATCTCGACGCCCGCAACGTCCTGCCGTCGATGAGCCACCTTTTCGGAACCGACGATCTCGGCCGCGACGTCTTCAGCCGTGTGGTCTTCGGCACACGCACGGCTTTCCTTGTCGCCGTGATCGTCACCTTCTTCGCCGTGGTGATCGGCCTTACGCTCGGCGCGGTGGCCGGCTTCTTCGGCAATCCCTTCGATCGCGCCATCACGTGGCTGACCGATGTAACGATGTCGGTTCCTAACCTGCTGCTCGTCGTCGTCATCAACGCCTCGCTGAAATCGCCGATCAGCAAATGGATGGAAGCGCGTTATCTCGAGACCCTCAATCCCTTCTATCGCGAAACCATGTGGGTGGATTTCGCCCTCGTCTTCGGGTCTATGGCGCTGATCTCCTGGCCGCCATATGCTCGGCTCGTGCGCGCCCAGGTGCTGTCGATCCGCAGTCGACCCTATATCACCGCGGCCCAGGCGCTCGGGCTTTCGAACTGGATCATCATCAAGCGTTATGTCATTCCGAATGCGCTAGGCCCCCTGATCGTCTCGGTCAGCGCCGGTCTTGGCACGGCGATGGTGCTGGAAAGCGCCTTCAGCTTCCTTGGCGTCGGGGTCAATCCGCCAACGCCGAGCTGGGGCAACATGATCTCGGACGGCCTGCGCGTCTGGCAGCATTATCCGCATCTTCTCGCCGCTCCGGCGGCCGTGCTCGGCCTTGCCTCGGTTGCCTTCAGTTTCCTCGGCGACGGCCTCAACGACGCGCTCAATCCGCGGGGCAGCAAATGATGGATACGAAAAGCACCAACCGCCTGCTGGATGTCAGGAACCTCACTGTCGAAGTCGACGGCCGCAACGGCCCCGCCATCGTCGTCGACGGCATCGATCTCCATGTCGACAGGGGCGAGACCCTTGGCGTCGTTGGTGAATCCGGCTGCGGCAAGAGCTTGACCATGCTGAGCCTGATGCGGCTCCTGCCGAACAAGGTCAAAGTCACCAAGGGATCGGCGACATTCGACGGCCGCGACCTGCAGACGATGTCGAATAGAGAACTGCGCAAGGTGCGCGGCGGCGATATCGGCTTCGTCTTCCAGGATCCGATGACCTCGCTCAATCCGGTGATGCGCGTCGGTGCCCAGATCTGCGAGCCGCTGATCTATCACCGCGGAATGAAGAAGACGGAGGCCCGCGCCCGTGCCGTCGAGCTTCTGCGCCTTGTCGGCATTCCCGGCCCGGAAGAGCGCCTGCAAGCCTATCCGCACGAGCTTTCCGGCGGTATGCGCCAGCGCGTGATGATCGCGATCGGCCTTGCCTGCAATCCGAAGCTTTTAATTGCCGACGAGCCGACAACGGCGCTGGACGTCACCATCCAGGCCCAGATTGTCGATCTGGTGAAGGATCTCAGGGCCAAGCTTGGCATGTCGGTCGTCTGGATCACCCATGATCTGGCGCTGATCGCCGGCCTGGTCGATCGCGTCGCCGTGCTCTATGCTGGCACGGTGGTCGAGGATGCGCCGGTCGACGAGCTCTATGCCCGCCCGAGCCATCCCTATACGCGCGGCCTGCTGTCATCGATCCCGAAGCTCTCGGACCCGCCGGCAAGCCGGCTGAGCTCGATCGGCGGCACGCCGCCGGAGCCTGGCCGCCGGCCGAAGGGTTGCCCATTTGCGCCGCGCTGCCCGCTTGCCGAGAACATCTGTCACGAGAAGGTACCACAGCTCGAACCGTTGAGCGGCAGCGCCAATCACCGCGCCGCCTGTTTCGTCGTCCAGAGAATGCAGGAAGCCGCATGATGGGTGCTCAACCGCTGCTCAAGATCGAAAACCTGGTCAAGCATTTCCACGTCAAGCTCGGCGCCTTCGGTGAGCGTTCGGCGACCGTCTATGCACTCGACAATGTCAACCTCGACATCATGGAAGGCGAGACGCTGAGCCTCGTCGGCGAATCCGGCTGCGGCAAGTCGACGACCGGCTTCACCATCCTCAACCTCTACAAGGCGACCAGCGGCAAGGTTGTCTACAAAGGCCAGGATCTCGCGGCGCTCGACGAAAAACAGATGCGGCCCTTCCGTCGCGACCTGCAAATCGTTTTCCAGGATCCTTATTCGACGCTCAATCCGCGCATGACGGTGGGCGAGGCGATCGGCGAGCCGATCCTCTTTCACAAGCTCTGCACCAAGGCCGAACTGAAGGAGAGGGTGGCGACGCTGCTCACCGATGTCGGCCTGCCGACGCGGTTTGCCCAGCGTTACCCGCACGAGCTTTCCGGCGGCCAACGCCAGCGCGTCGTCATTGCCCGGGCACTCGCCTGCCAGCCGAAATTCATCGTCTGCGACGAGGCGATCTCGGCGCTCGACGTGTCGATCCAGGCCCAGATCATCAACTTGTTGCTCGATCTTCAGGAAAAATACGGGCTGACCTATCTCTTCATCGCCCATGATCTCGCGGTCGTTCGCCATATCAGCACCCGTGTCGGCGTCATGTATCTCGGGCGGCTCGCCGAACTCGCGACGCGCGAGGAACTTTTCGACAATCCGCTGCATCCCTATACCAGGGCGCTGCTGTCGGCCGTTCCGGAGACCGATCCGGAGCATGAGCGTACCCGCCAGCGCCAGATTCTTCAGGGCGATGTGCCGAGCCCGCTGAACCCGCCGACCGGCTGCCGTTTCCACACGCGCTGCCCAATCGCGATGGATGTCTGCAGCAAGGTCATTCCCGCATGGCAGGAGGCCAAGCCCGGTCATCTCGTCGCCTGTCATGCCGTCAACACCGGACAGACCGCATGACGTTGAAGGCCGCCATCATTGCCGATGATCTGACGGGCGCGCTCGATACCGGCACGCCCTTCGTCGAAGCCGGCCTTTCGGTTGCGGTCGCCGTCGATGTCGAGGCCGCAGAGGATGCGATCGCCACCGGCTGTGACGTTGTCGTTATCAATACCGCCTCGCGCGCGCTCGGCGAGCGCGAAGCTGCCGAAAGGGTGCGCTTGGCGACCGAGGCGCTTTGCGGTGTGAAGCCCGCAGTCGTGATGAAGAAGATCGACTCCCGGCTGAAGGGCAATGTCGCGGCGGAAAGCCTGGCGCTGGCCGATGCGCTCGGCCTGGAGACCATCCTGGTGGCGCCCGCTATTCCCGATCAGGAGCGTGTGACCTACAGAGGCTGTGTTGTCGGCCGCGGCGTCGACAAGCCACTGCCGATCGCCGATCTGTTCGAGGACCTTGCGGGCAATGTTGCTGTTGCCGATGCGGAGGACGATAGTGATCTCGACCAGATCGTTGCCGATCATGACTGGCGGCTGACGCTAGCGGTCGGCGCACGGGGTCTGGGTGCTGCACTTGCCCGCCATCTCGGCGAGATGGGGCGGCAGCCGATGCCGGAATTTGTAGCGACCCGACGCAGCCTGTTCGCCTTTGGATCACGCGATCCGATTACGGCTACCCAGATGGACCAGCTTGAAGCCTCGGGTGTCCTGCGCATGGTGGTGGACGCGCCGATGGGGCAGGTCGAAGTCGGAGAGGGCATGGCGCTGCCTGCACTGCTGCGTTGCACCGGCGATATGGCAGCCGATGCAGCATTGGTCGCCAGCCGTTTTGCGGCAGGCGTCAGATCGGTCATCGACGATACCAGGCCTGACATGCTGATGGTCGGCGGCGGCGATACGGCCCTTGCCATTTTCCAGGCGCTCGATGTCAGAGTGGTGGCGCCGAAGGGTGAAATCGAGGCAGGCGTGCCGTGGTTCGATGTCACGGCAGCCGACGGGCGGCATTTTCGGTGCGCCGTGAAGTCGGGGGGCTTCGGCAATCCCGATAGTTTGCTAAGACTGGTTCTTTGGAATCGGGCGGCATAGTAAGATACCGCCGGGGAGAATGACGTGGCTGAAGTGAATGGCGAATCTTTGAACGCGGAAGCCGGCCCGCCGGGCAAGCCCGAACGCGGCAAGGCCGTCAAGCTGGTCGATCGCGTCTTCGACCAGTTGCTCGAGCGTATCCGCGGCGGAAACTATCCGCCGGATTCACGCCTTCCCGGCGAGCATGAGCTTGCCTCGATGCTGGGTGTGTCGCGGCCGATCGTCCGCGATGCGCTGGCGCGCCTGCGCGATCAGGGCATGGTCTATGCCCGGCAGGGCGCCGGCACCTTCGTCAGCGCGCATGGATCGCCAACGACGCAGCTTGCCTATTCGCCGGTCAAGACGATCGCCGACATTCAGCGCTGCTACGAATTCCGCCTGACAATCGAGCCGGCGGCCGCCTATTTCGCCGCCAAACGCCGCAACGAATCGGCCATTCAGAAGATCGCCAGCGCGCTTGCGGATCTGCGCGAGGCGACCAGCCATCAGCTTCACCGGACCGACGCCGATTTTCTGTTCCACCGCGCGGTGACAGAGGCTGCCAACAATCATTATTACACGGCCTCCATCGATGCGCTGAAGGCCCATATCGCCGTTGGCATGCATCTCCACGGCCTCTCTTTGCTCGGCCCTCGGCAAGGATTGGAACAGGTCTATGAAGAGCATAACGCCATCTACAAGGCGATCGCCGATGGCCGACCAGACGATGCACAAAGACTGATGAAGGCGCATCTCGAAGGTTCTCGGGACCGGCTGTTCGAGGGCAGGGTGCTCGATCTGTCCTTCTGAAGTGCTTCCCCAAGCGGTTATCCGCTCGAAATGACTCAGCCGGATTTCTGCTTCTTGATGATGCTGATGTTGCCGCTCACTTCGAGGATGGCAAATTTTATTTCCGTCACGCTCTCGATGCCTTCCTGGCTTCGAGCCGCTTGCATGACATCTTCCTTCTGCAGCCGGGCGCCTTTGAGCGCGCGTTCGTCGTAGACGCCATCCGTCACCAGAACGGTTGGAACGCCGTCGATGATATGAGCTGCGCGAGGCCACCACCTCTTCACGTAGGACAGGCCGATATCGGTCGTAAACAGCGTGAGGATCAAGATGACGGCGTTGGTGATCGAGAAGTCATCCCCTAGCATCGCCTGCTGGGTGGTTTCGGAGATCACCAGTACGATCACCAGATCGAACGGCGTCATCTGGGCCAATGTCCGTCTTCCCGACAGACGGATGATCACGAGCAGCGTGAAATAAATTGCCAGTCCGCGTAATACCGCATCCACCGTGCCGCCCTCATGGAAAGATGAAAGTCGATTGGGTGCGCGTCTCGCCGCCCATGCCGATGAGGGCGCGACGAGGGCCGGGCAGTTGCGTTTGCAGACGGAAGACGATCTGCGTCGGCCCAGCCGGGTCGGCGGGGAACACATAGCCTATCCGGCCATCGCGCGCGAAAGTCGCCTTTTGGGGCGGATCGATACCCTGAACTGAAAAGCTCTGAAGAAAGGCGGCATCGATCGTGAAGACCCTGTCTTCGGATGACGGCGTGAAGGTCACGGTCACGTCCTCGGGGGCATTCCATCGGGAGATGACGGGAAAATCCACGGATCCTTCGGGCAACAGCAGTGTTTGCCGCGAAAACGGACCGCCTCTTCCCAGCAATCCCAGCAAGCAGGTCACCAAAAGAAGCGCGAATATGATCCAGGAAATACGTTGAACAGCCCAGAACCGTTGCTGAAATTCGCTATGATCGAGCACACCTTCCGGCAGCGCGGGCAATGTGTCTATCTTTCCCATACCCCCTCCCTGTGCGTCTTGCGGAGAACTTGGTACGGACGCGATAGTTCCCGGCAGTGAGGGGGCCGTCGCCGTGTACATCGGATGTGAAGCTGTCCAGGCGTCTTCGCCGATCAAGGGAACGAAGAGCACCCCGCCGAGATCTTCTTCCTCGAATGCGGCAGCGCCGGTGCGCGTGAGCCGCTTCAGGCGCTGCCCTTCACCGCCGCCGACCGGGATGATGAGCCGCCCTCCGTGGTTCAGCTGTTCTTTCAAGGCGGTTGGCACCTCGGGTGCGCCCGCGGAAACGATAATGGCATCGAATGGAGCGGCTTTCGCCCAGCCCTTGCTGCCATCGCCGACGCGAACGTCGATGTTGCGGTACCCAAGCTTCTCGAACCGTTCCTTGGCCTCAACCGCCAGCCTTTCGTGGCGCTCGATGGAGTAGACATGCCTGGCTATCCGGCTGATGAGGGCTGAAGCGTAGCCCGAGCCTGTTCCGACCTCGAGCACTGTGTCGCCGGCATCCAGATTGGCCTTTTCGAGCATCAAAGCTACGATGAACGGCTGCGAAATTGTCTGGCCTTCGCCGATCGACAGCGGCGCATCCTCATAGGCGAATTCCTCGGAGCCCGGAGGAACGAATTTTTCGCGCGGTACCATGCGCATGGCCTCGATGACGCTTTGATCGCGAATGCCACGACGCGTCACGTGGTGCTCCACCATACGATCTCGGATGCGCGTCATATCCATGGATCAGCTCCACTTGTCGCCGATTGCATCTGGGGGCAAACTTCTGGGCGGTGCAAAATGTAAAACAAATGGGCGACCGGAGAGTTCCTGAGATGCGCAGGCGCACGTGGAAATAGCGTTCATGGCGTGGTAGCAGCAGTTTCCGCAGGAATGACGGCCGTCAGGCGTCGCGCCGGTCGTGTGGGAGCCGATCTACACGGCCTCGAAATTCTCAGTTCAGGCCTTCGTCCATTCCACGCGCCGGCAAGTGGCGCGGCACGGCGTGCGCGTCGGTGCGGTGCTGCCAGGACCTGTCGTCACGGCCTTGCTCGAGGACTGACCGAGGGCGAAAATGGAGAAGCTCTGGCCAATGGCAGCCTGATGCAGCCGAAGAAGTGGCCGACGCCGTCCTTTTCATCCTGTCGCGGCCGCGTAATGTGACGATCCGCGATCTGGTGATTCTGCCGAACAGCGTGGATCTGTAAAGACCGGCCCAGACTGCAATTAGCCTGATCCTTGCCGATTTCAAAGGAGAGACAATGAGCGACACATCTCGCACGCTAGAAGCAGATGCCAAACATGTCATCGGCGTCGACGTCGGCACCGGCAGCGCCCGCGCCGGCCTGTTCGACCTGACCGGCCGGATGCTCGCCTCCGCCAAGCGGAATATCACCCTGTTTCACGAGCCGGGTTCCATGGTTGAGCAATCGAGCACCGAGATCTGGGCGGCCGTTTGCGCGGCAGTGCGCGACGTGGTTTCCTCGGCCGGGATCGATCCGGCGTCCGTCATGGGGCTTGGGTTCGATGCCACCTGTTCACTCGTCGTCCTCGGCGAAGGCGGTAAGCCGCTTCCTGTCGGGCCTTCGGAAGATCCGAACCGGGACATCATCGTCTGGATGGACCACCGCGCCGTGCCGCAGGCGGAGCGCATCAATGCGCTCGGCCATGACGTCCTACGTTACGTCGGCGGCCGTATCTCGCCTGAGATGGAAACGCCCAAACTCCTCTGGCTGAAGGAAAATCGCCCTGAGGTTTTTGATGCCGCGTGGCAATTCTTCGACCTTGCAGATTTCCTGACTTGGCGAGCGACTGGCGATCTGTCGCGTTCGACCTGCACGGTCACCTGCAAGTGGACCTATCTCGCCCATGAAAAGCGCTGGGATGGAGATTATTTTCACCAGATCGGCCTCGGCACCCTCGCCGACGAAAAGTTTGCCCGCATCGGTCAGGCTATCGTCGAGCCCGGTTCGGCACTCGGTCGAGGACTGACCGCAGCTGCAGCCGGCGAGCTCGGCCTGAAGCCGGAAACGCCTGTCGCTGCCGGACTGATCGACGCCCATGCGGGCGGAATCGGAACCGTTGGCACGGGTGCCGGTCCACAAGCCAATCTGGCCTATGTCTTCGGCACTTCCTCTTGCACGATGACATCGACAGCTGAGCCGTCGTTCGTGCCCGGCGTCTGGGGGCCTTATTATTCGGCCATGGTGCCGGGACTATGGCTGAACGAGGGTGGCCAGAGTGCCGCCGGCGCTGCGATCGACCAGTTGCTCTCCTTCCATCCGGCTGCCGCGGAAGCGAGGGAGCTTTCGAAGAAGGCGGGCGTTCCGTTGCCGGTTCTGCTTGCAGATATGGCCGCCCGAAAGGCGGGCCGTTCTTCCGACGCCGTCACGCTTGCGAGCGGACTGCACGTCGTTCCCGAGTTCCTCGGCAACCGGGCGCCCTTTGCCGATCCGCATGCCCGCGCAATCATTTCCGGTCTCGGGATGGAGGACGATATCGGCAGCCTGGTCTCTCTTTACGTCGCAGGGCTTTGCGGTATCGGCTACGGCCTCAGGCAGATCATAGAGACGCAGGCCGATGCGGGCGTTACCATCGAAAACATCGTCATCAGCGGTGGCGCTGGCCAGCACGACTTCGTTCGCCAGCTGCTTGCCGATGCGAGCGGCAAGCCGGTCATTGCGACAAAGGCGGAGGAACCGGTCCTGCTGGGGGCGGCCATCCTGGGCGCTGTCGCCGGCGGGCTGTTTGCGGATGTGCGCGAAGCGATGACGACACTCTCGGCGGTCGAAACGACATTCCTGCCATCAGAAGGCCCGATCCCCGATATTCATCATAAACGCTATGAAGGATTCAAGGAGCTTCAGGTTCTGGCGCGCAAGCTGCGTATCGACGGTTAGATATCCCAATGCCCATCCGCTGATGTCCATGAGCGCGCGATCGCTACCAGCTAGCGCCGGACGATGACCTGGGTTCCCGGCTGCACGATCTCGTAAAGCTCTTCGACATCTTGACGGTACATCCGAAAGCACCCGCTCGACGCGTTTGTGCCGATGGACGAGGGGTCGTTGGTGCCGTGGATGCGCAACAGGCCATCGGCGAGATAGATCGCGCGGGTTCCAAGCGGATTGGCGGGGCCGGGCTTTACGACCGCTGGAAGCCGAGGGTTCTTCTGCCGCATACTGGCTGTGGGCCGCCATTCAGGATGCGCTCGCTTCGACACGACCCGCGTAGATCCATACCATTGCTTGCCCTCACGGCCGACCGCGATGGGGTAAGCGAATTGCTCGCCCCAAGGGGTGGTGTAAATGAGCGTATGCTCGCTCGTCACGATTTCGATGGTTCCTTTTGCACGTCCTGTCGGCGGTTGCCTGCGATCATGCAGGGGCTCTTGATAGGGAGGCGCCGGATCGTAATCGAGCGGTGGCGGATAGGGGCTGTAGGGATCGTCGTAACCGTATCCACCAAAGTCGTCATATCCATCATACGGCCCATAGATCTGGGCTTGAGCCTGAAAGACCGTCAGCAAAAAGGCCGCAGCCACGAGAGCCAGCAATCTCATCTTGTCGCCATCCGCTTGTTGAACAAGCTTGTTTGGGCCGAATTCTGTGGCGGCACTATGACTGCTGGGCTGCAGGATTTGAAAAGCTATTGCCGCTGATGCTGCTGCGGTAGCTCGATCGATCGTCTCCGGTATCGAACAGGAACCGGCTGACCGATCCTCTTCGTCAGCCCGCCTCGAAAGACGTTTCATGTCCATTTCTGTCGGAGCGATAGCGCACATGGTCGACGAGGGCGCGCAGCTTCGGAGGCAGATTTCGCCGATCCGCGAAATAAAGAAAGAAACCTGGGAACGGCGGTAGGTACTCCTCCATGAGCGACACCAGTTCTCCCCGGTCGAGATATGGCCTGAACGTTTCTTCCATGCCGAATGTCACGCCTCCGCCGGCGCACGCCGTCCGCACCATGACCCCCATGTCGTTTGTCGTGATCCTCGGATTGACGGCAACGTCGAATTCCCGACCATTCTCCTCGAACTCCCAGCGATACGGCGCCACATCCGGCGCCGGACGCCAGCCGATACAGCAGTGCCGCGAAAGCTCTGATGGATTTGCGGGCCTTCCGAAGCGTTCCAGGTAAGACGGCGCGGCGACGACGAGCTGACGCTGGTTACCAGAGACCGGTATCGCGATCATGTCCTGCTCAATCACTTCCCCGAGCCGCACACCCGCATCGTAACCCTCGGCGACGATATCGAGCTCCTCATCCGTGACGTTTACATCGACTTGCACGCCCGGATAGGCGTGCGTGAAGCTCGCAAGCAGCGGCCCGGAAATAAACCGCTCGGCAATCGACGATACAGCGAGCCGCAGGAGTCCTGTCGGCTGGGAGCCCCGATCCTGGGCATCATCCAGTGCCAACTCGACTTCGGCGACTGCGGGCCCAACGCGCTCGTAAAGCTGCATGCCCGCTTCAGTCAGGCTGACGCTACGCGTCGTGCGCTGGATGAGAGCAACTCCCATCCGGTCTTCCATCCGTCTGATCGCCTGGCTTACCGCCGAGTGGGTGAGGCCGAGTCGCTGAGCCGCGCCGCGGAAACTTTTCGCTTCCGCGACGGCGAGGAATACGGATACGAGTTTCAGATCGATGGCCATTGGTCAGAAAAGCTTACCAAGCTTGTCACCATTCGTAAATTGTTTCGCCGCCGTGTCCGCCGTACTTTTGGTTCAAAGGGCATTCGGATGAAAATCCACGCCTCTCGCAAGATATCGGTCGCTGCTCGCGGGGGGTCGTTTCACCGCTCCCACTTGGCCGGTCACATTTGGCAAACGTTCGGGCGCGACGAAAGCGGAGTGGGCGAGTCCTCAGGTCTCGCGTCCGAAAAAATGGATCGAATAAGGAGAATTTTCCATGTATCAGAATATCCGCTCACACTGTGCAGCCGCGGGTGCTGCGGCGCTCTTGGCCGTGTCGCCGGATGTGGTCTTCGCTCAGACTGTGGAGGAGCGGCGCGAACGCGGTGCTGCTGTCATCCGGAGCCTCAATAACGGCACGACCCAGCCAAATTTGGAAGCGATGCGGCAAGAGTTTCCATTCCTCGCCGAAGCGACCGAAGCCTATGCTCTGGGAGACGTGTGGTCGCGTCCGGGTCTCGATAACCGCACGCGCCAACTCGCCGCTGTCGCTGCATTTGCGGCAATGGGCCTGACGGACTTGATGAAGGTCCATGCCGGATATGCGCTCAACATTGGCGTTCCCAAGGAGGAGCTCAAGGAAGTGATCTATATGATAACGGTTCCGGCAGGCTTTCCCCGTGCCATTGCTGCGTCGCAAGCACTGTCTCAGCTTTTTGCGGAGCGGTCGAACGCCGGCGACAATAAGCCAGCGGGAGCCAGGCCGTAGTCAAGGTCTTGAAGCTCGCAATCGCCGCTCTTGTCGCCGAAGCGCACCGGCCTTGCGCCAAAGCGGTGGCGAATATTGCTCGACGTCGTTCGCGAATGCGGCCGCAGAATACGTGGCCTCCGACTTGGCGCCCTAACAAGAACCGGCTCGATTGCAGCTAATCATCGCCCTCGTCTTCGACGGCCCCCGTCAGCCTCATACCCTGAATCCAGGTGGCGCCATCCTTTCGGATCACCCGCTTCGGCCGCACCCCACAGCGCTCTTCCACGGCCGAGGCGAGACGTTGGGAATGGGTGACGATCCAGATCTGGCTAAATCGTGCCGCCGCGGCGATCATGTCGGCGAGCGGCGACAGCATGTCCTGATGCAGGCTTGCTTCCGGCTCGTTCAATGCGATCAGCGGCGGCTGGCGATAGGACATCAGCGCGGCTGCAAGCCCGAGGAAACGGATCTGTCCGTCAGAAAGCTCGCGCGGCTGAAAAATCCGGCGCGGGAAATCTGGAAAGATCAGTCCGAATTCCGCATGCTCCCCCGGTTCCGGCACATGTAGCTTTGCTCCGCCCAAGGCGGAGGAAATGGCCCGGTCGAGCTCGACCGTGTCCCCGCGGGTATGCACAAGCGTCGCGAACACTGCCGCCATGTTTCCGCCGTCTTGGTCCAGCAGCGTCGACGTGACAGCCAGGCAGGGACGCCGCAACGCCGACTCCCGATCGGTCCTGAATCCATGGAAGAATCGCCAGCCGTCGATGAGGCGGCGAAAGGCCGCAATTTCCGGATAATGTCCAGCATCTCCGAGCATCGCGATTCCTGTTTCCGACGTCATCGCCTGCTCGGGATAATCCTCCATGCGGCCGCGGTCACCGCGAACCATGATCCCCGGGCCGCTTCGCTTCATCATCGTAACGGGGCGCGATCCGGCCTCAAAACAAAGCTCTTCGGCCTTGACCTGAGGCTCGAAGGCAAATCCGGCAGCGGCGGCCGGCGGTCTGAGCCCGGCTTCGACCCAATATCGCCACGGCACAGCCCGCTCCTCGTCGAGAACCTCCACCTCCAGCTTGATGCGAAAATTCTTCTCGTCGCGCCTTGGGCCGGTCCACAACGCCGAAGCCATTCCGCCTTCGGCCGCGATTTCATGCGCGAACGTGCCGCGTACCGCCGCCTGCACAAGCTGGAGGCTGCGGTAGAGGTTCGATTTGCCGACGCCGTTCTCGCCGATGAACACATTAACGCCGGCCAGATCCATGCGGATGGAGCGTAACGAGCGGTAATTTTGGGCAAACATGGAGCGAAGAAGCATGGTCGACTTCCATAGTAGGGGTCCGTCCAACGAAAGCGATCTGCCGCATGAGTTTGGCGTCGAGCAATCCATTCGCAACCCCGATCGTCGACACCCAGATCTTCGGCCATCCCGATGACCTTCGCCTGACTATTGCAGGGTTCCGGTTCGCCCGGACGGTTCTGGAAGCGTCCCATGCGTGAACTGATCGACAAGGAGATATTCTCGGGCGCGGACGTGACAAGTGACGAGGCCATCGCCGCTCATTGCAAGCGCACTGTTAAAACCGGCTATCACGCTGTCGGCACGTGCAAGATGGGCCAAGACAGCGACCCGGCAGCGGTCCTGGATACCAGCCTCAGGGTCCGGGGCACACGAGGCTTGCGGGTCGTAGACGCGTTTCTGATGCCAACGATCGTCAGCGGCAACACCAACGCTGCCGTCATGGCTGCGGCAGGTAAAGCTGCCGGCCTTATCCTCGCATAGACTGGGATTTCATGAAGATCATGAAACTCGCGACCTGCAGCCATCGCTGACGCGATGGGAATCGCCCGTTAAGGAGATAGGTCTGTTATGCGATCTTCGGCTGCGATATTCTCAACCGATGAAACTCAGCCAGACCATACGGTTCTGTACTTCGGAGGATGGCACCCGTATTGCCGTCGCGTCTTGCGGGCAGGGCCAGGTGATCCTGCGGGCAGCGCACTGGCTCAGCCATGTCGATTACGATCTTGAAAGCCCGGTGTGGCGGCCATGGCTGCAGGCGCTGTCCGCCCACAACCGGTTTGTGCGCTACGATCCGCGCGGCTGCGGTCTGTCGGACCGGCATGTCTTTGACCTTTCGGTCGAAGCGTGGCACGCAGACCTTGCTGCCGTGGCAGCGTCGATCGAGGAGCCGCGTTTTGTCCTCCTCGGTCTTTCGCAGGGCGGCGCACTCGCTATCGCATACGCCCTCAAGTATCCCGAGCGAGTATCGCATCTCGTGCTCTTGAACGCCTACGGTCAGGGTGCCCGCGCCAGAGCCCGGACCGAGGCCGAGCGGCTGGAAGCCGAGACCCTTGTCAATTTCGTTCGCATCGGCTGGGGACGCGATAATCCGGCGTTTTGCCGGTTCTTCACCAATCTCTTTATCCCCGACGGCACAGCTGAACAGCATCGCTGGTGGGGCGATCTCGAACGCCAAACGGCAACGCCCGACGTCGCCGCACAACTGCTTTGGCAGATGCAGGGGATCGATGTGCTGGACCTTGCGGCGATGCTGCGCGTCCCAACGTTGATCGCACACAGCCGCGGCGACATGCGCGTGCCGTTTGACCAGGGTTGCAAGCTTGCCGCCGCTATTCCAGGCGCGCGCTTCTTGCCGCTTGAGAGCAAGAATCATGTGCTCTTGCCGGACGAGCCTGCGTGGAACCTGTTTCAAGCCGAACTTGCCGCCTTTCTCGGACAGGATCGAGCCGTGCAGCCGCGCGCAGTTCGTGAGGCCGGTCTGACACCCGCCGAAGCCGCCCTTCTCGACCTCGTCGCGGAAGGGCTAGACAACCGCATGATTGCAGAACGGCTTGGCAAGAGTGCAAAGACGGTGCGAAATCAGCTGTCGGTGATCTTCACCAAACTCGGCGTGCATAGCCGCTCGCAAGCGATCGTCGTCGCGCTCTCCCGATAGTCCCGCTTCCACAGGTAGATAGACACCTCCTCCGGTGCCGATGGGACATGTGTCCCCTCCAAGGAGCGGATTTCTTCGCAGACGTGGGACAACCGCCTCATGCCCGCCGAGGCGGCAAGCTTCATCCTTGGCGTCACGGATGGCAAGACGCCGTCCGAAGACCGGGAGGAATTCGAGATGACGGAAATCAACGAAACAACGCTCAATGAACTGGTGGGCCGCGTCCTTGGCGACCTTGGCGGAGCGGTCAGCGTGCCGCTGGTACGGATCGGAGATGCTCTCGGGCTTTACAGGACGCTTAAGGAGGTCGGGCCGGTGAAGGCCGACGAACTTGCCGATGCCTCGGGATGCGCACCTCGCTATGTGCGCGAGTGGCTGGCGGCACAGGCAGCCTCGGGTTATGTGCACCATGAGCGAGGATTGTTCTCGCTGACGCCCGAGCAGGCCTACGTGTTTGCCGAGCCGGACAGCCCGGTCAATCTGATCGGCGCGTTCGATACCGCTGCTGCGATGGTCGAGAACCAGCCGAAGGTGCAGTCCGCGTTTAAAACCGGCCGAGGCGTTGCCTGGGGTGATCAGGCTGGCTGCATGTTCTGCGCTGTCGCGCGACTATTCCGCCCAGGTTATGTCAATGCCCTTGTGCAGGACTGGCTGCCGGCGCTCGACGGTGTCACCGATAGGTTGAAAACGGGTGCGAAGGTGGCGGACGTCGGATGTGGGCACGGGTTATCGACGATCCTCATGGCGCAGGCGTTTCCCAATTCCCGGTTTGTCGGCTACGACTTCCATCCAGGCTCGATCGCCGCTGCGGCCGCGCACGCCCAAGCACACGGATTGACGAACCTGCACTTCGAGGTCGGCCGGGCGCAGGACTTCGACGGCCGAGATTTCGATTTGATCACCTGCTTCGACTGCTTGCACGACATGGGCGACCCGGAAGCCGCTGCGGCTCATATCCGAAAGGCGTTAAAAGAGGGCGGCGTCTGGATGGTGGTAGAACCAATGGCCGGAGATACGCTGGAGGAGAATATCAATCCGGTTGGACGGCTCTACTACTCAGCCTCGACGATGATCTGCGTTCCGACCTCACTTGCGCAGGAGACAGGGCTGGCACTCGGTGCGCAAGCGGGAGAGCGACGATTGACCGAGGTGATCCGCTCAGGCGGTTTCACTCATATCCGGCGTGCCGCCCAGACGCCCCTCAACATGATTCTTGAGGCCACCTGACAGGTCGCGCCCCCCGTTGGAAATGCCGCGCCGCATTCCCGGCCTCGTCAGGAAAGTCAACGAGTGCGGCGACTGGCTTGCAGGAGCACGCCAGCCGCGTCATCCTCAGCGGCGGTAAAGTATCTGAACGGATACGACTTCATGAACGAGCCTTCGAGGAGCCTGATGACGGTGGATGCGCTTGCTCCAGGTTAAGCGCACAGCCGAAGGCTTTGCTCTTGGCGGGCTGTGTGGTAGGAGCGGGCCATGACATCATTGATCGATTTCGATTGCCAAGGCTGCGGAGCCTGCTGCTCCTTTTCGCCGACCTGGCCCAGATTTTCCACCGAAACAGACGCTACCCTCGATTTGCTGCCGGCGCATTTCGTAGCCGCGAACCAGCAAGGGATGCGTTGCGACGGTGCGCGCTGCTCCGCACTGGTCGGTCGCGTCGGTTCAGAGACATGCTGTCAAGTATACGATCTTCGGCCTGACGTCTGCCGCGCCTGCGTTCCAGGGGATGACGCTTGCTTGACCGCGCGCGCGTTCTTCGGGCTTGGTTAGCCAGGTTGCCGCCCGGTCACATCGATGCGGAACTGCCAATCAACTGAGGCGGGGTACCGTCCGGCTCCTCTCTTCGCCTGTCGACTTTCTTGCAGCAATTGTCATCCGCCAGCCCAGTCGAGGTAAGCCCGGTGGAGCCATCCGATGTGGACTATCTGCCCAATAGCGCGACAAGCGATATCGGCATTTCGACCGCAAAAAAATCCATTGCCGCACCGATAATCATCACCCACACGACTATCAGGAAAATGAGCGCTGCAATCCTGATTTCTACAGGCTGCATTATTTGCGCCGTCCCAGCATATGCGTCCCCCCGAGACAAAACCCTGTTATCCCTCGTGCAATTCCCTATGGCGAAGGATGATTCGTAACGGTCGAGAGCGTGGCCGCGTGCGGCGCCGAACTCTTCGCTTTCTCGAAACTGATGTCGCTTTGACCGATCAAGTCGCTGGACACAGCTCTGTCGCTGCGTTCGAGATGATGGCCATCAAGGAAGGAGCGGTAGGCATCTGCGATGCCCTCCTTCAAACCTATCTTAGGAGACCAGCCGAGAGTGCGAAGCTTGTCGACGCTCAGGAGTTTACGTGGCGTGCCATCTGGCTTGGTGAGGTCGCGCGTGATCTTGCCTTCGAAGCCAACGATCTTCGAGACGAGGTATGCCAATTCGAGGATGGTAATGTCTTCGCCACAACCTACGTTCACATGACCTTCGGCGGAATAGGTCCTCATGAGATGGAGGCAGGCGTCGGCGCAATCGTCAACATGCAGAAATTCGCGCCGCGGCGTGCCAGTACCCCAGATGCATATCTCTTGTTGCCGGTTGACCTTGGCCTCATGTGTCTTGCGTATGAGCGCCGGCATGACATGGCTTGACCCGAGGTCAAAATTGTCACCTGGACCATAAAGATTGGTAGGCATGGCCGAGATGAAATCTCTACCGTGCTGTTTGCGATAGGCTTGGCATAGCTTTAATCCGGCAATTTTGGCGATCGCATACCATTCATTCGTGGGCTCAAGCGATCCAGCCAGAAGTGAGTCCTCAACGATCGGCTGATCGGCGAATTTCGGATAGATGCAGGACGAGCCCAGAAACATCAGTTTTTCGACTTGAGCTCTATGGGCTGCGTGGATGACGTTCGCCTGGAGAATCAAGTTGTCGTAAAGGAAGTCGGCCGGATAGGTCGCGTTCGCGAGAATACCGCCGACCCTCGCAGCAGCCAGGAAGACAGCGTCGGGACGATACTTACTCATCCATGCCTCTACCTGGTCCTGCCGTCTGAGATCGACCTCGGCGCGGGTGGCCGTCAAAATCTCGCAACCCTCGGAAGCGAGACGCCGCACGATCGCAGAACCCACCATGCCGCGGTGGCCCGCGACATAGACCCTTTTTCCGGCAAGGCTGTAGATCACCTCAGGCATAGGCAAAACCTTTGGTGACACCGACCGACGGAACATTTCGTGCCATGACTTTCAAATCCTCGCGAACCATCTCCGCAACCAGCTGATCAAGACTGGTCTCATGTTTCCAGCCAAGCTTGGTATGCGCCTTCGTCGGATCGCCGATCAGAAGATCAACTTCAGTCGGACGGAAGTAGGCCGGATCGATCTCCACCACACACTGACCGGATGTCTTATCGTATCCCTTTTCCTCAACCCCATTCCCACGCCAATCAATCGGCATGCCCACCTTGGCAAAGGCCCTGTCGACAAAGGAACGAACCGAGTGCGTTTCGCCGGTCGCAAGGACATAGTCCTCCGGTTCATCCTGTTGCAGCATGAGCCACATGCCGCGGACATATTCTTTTGCATGACCCCAGTCGCGCTTGGCATCCAGATTGCCGAGATAAAGCCGGTCCTGTAGGCCAAGATGGATCGCAGCCGCCGCCCGGGTGATCTTGCGCGTCACGAATGTTTCGCCGCGGATAGGGCTCTCATGATTGAACAAAATGCCGTTCGAGGCGTGCATGCCATATGCCTCGCGATAATTGACCACGATCCAATAGGCATAGAGCTTGGCAGCCGCGTAGGGTGAGCGGGGATAGAAAGGCGTCGTTTCACTCTGTGGGACTTCCTGAACTTTGCCGTAGAGCTCGGAGGTCGATGCCTGATAGAAGCGGGTCTTCCTGGTCAGCCCCAGGAGGCGAATTGCTTCAAGTAGCCGAAGCGTGCCGGTTCCATCGGCGTTAGCTGTATATTCCGGCGTCTCGAAAGAGACTTGAACGTGGCTCTGTGCGGCGAGATTATAGATCTCGTCCGGCTGCGTTTCCTGAACGACACGGATGAGGTTCGTTGAATCGGTCATGTCCCCGAAATGCAAGATAAAGCGAGGATTTTCGATATGGGGATCCTCGTATAGATGCTCGATGCGGCTGGTGTTGAAGGATGATGAACGTCGCTTTAGGCCGTGAACAATATAGCCCTTCTCTAGGAGCAATTCGGCCAAATACGCACCGTCCTGACCTGTTATGCCTGTAATCAGCGCGACTTTATTGCCATTTGTCACTGCGGTCTCCCCAATATTTCTCGGCGGAATCAGTCAGTACGAGCTCTGTTCGAATTCATGTTTGAAAGTCATGGTATTTCATCAGCGATCTCGAGAATAATTCTGAGTCACTGAAGTTGTAATTGGCGTGCTTTTTCGGATTGACATTATTTATAGTAACGCACAGTTCGGAATTCTGTGAACTTTTCAGCTGTTGCAAGCAGAATTCCAGGGCGCGACGGCTCGTTCTTCCCCATTTTGCGACCACCAGCGTTCGTTCTGCCACCGCTGCCAGATGCATCGTATCGAGCGAAGCGAGCACAGGCGCGCTGTCGAAGATAACGATTTGGCCTCTTGCGCGGGCCATCTCGATGATGTCAGCCGCATCACTCGAATGAGCGTGCCGATGGAGACTGGGATTGCCGGCCGGAATGAAGTCGATACCGCTTGGATGGTGATGGATGATGTCCTTTAATCCGGCCAGTCCACTCAGGAATTCATTCAACCCCTGCTTAAGCTCCGATTTGAAAAGCGAGTCCAGATTTCCGCGTCGAAGGTCGCCATCAACAAGCAGCACGGGACTTCCGTTTGCGGCGAGTTCGATTGCCAACGATCTGGCGACAAGCGACTTGCCTTCGCCGCTGTGAGCCGACGTTACAAGGATGCTGTTGGGCAACTTTCCGCCATTGGATTGTTTTAGGGAAATCAAGACGTTGCGAATTGCTTCGTCAAACATCCCGTCTTGCATGCGCCCGAAGAGTGTCGACGGATTTCCCCTGTCTTTCCTTTTCAAACGCGGAATGAATCCGGCGGGTATGATCCGCGACATTCCAGCCACCTGGTCGAAGCTACGGACCGTCTTGTCCAGCATCTCGACCACAAAGGCGGCGGTTACCGCAATCGAAATCGATGCCAGTAGGGCGCCGGCCAGATAGAAAAGCCGTCCCCGTCCCTGCGGCGCAAGGGGCACCGCGGCCGGTGACAAAACCTCCAATTCCGCCCCCGGCAGCATGGCTTGCCCAGCCAAGCCCCGGCGCTGCTCCTCAAGTTTTTCGAGTGCCGTTTGCTCTTTGTCAGCCATGCGCTGGAGTCGCACCAACTCGGTTTGCGCCAGGGCGGAGCGAGAACGTTTCTCGTGAGCGGCCGCCAATGCCGATCGGACGGCGTCGTCCTCCTGATCAAGTGTCGCAAGCTTGGCGCGTATTGATTGGAGATATCGATCGACCGCAAGGCTGAGATCGGTGCGGGATTTAAGGATCCTCGCGCGGAAATCGACCACTGCTTCGGCAGTGTTGCCATATGTTTCAAGAAGGCGTTCGAGATCTTGCTCCTGCACACGAAGCTCGCGTTGCATTGCGCCAATGCTGTCGGGAATGGCTATGTTCTGCAGGGCAAGCGAGGCGTCGTCGCCCGCTTCCAGTGCAGATATCGTTGCTCTCGCTTCAGCGCGACTTTGTTCGATTTTTGTTCGCCGCTCGCCCAACTCCATTATCGACTTGACCGGTTCAACCTGAGCGTCGTCATTGGAGACTAGGTCCATAGTTTCCTGATACTCGTCCGCGGCGTCGCGTGCTGCTTTGGCGCGATTTTGCTGTTCGGCGATTCGCTGCAGAATCCATTTTTCTGCTGCGTCCAGGCGGCCACGGAGACTGTCCTTGCGCTCTTCTAGGTAGATGCTGATGAGCCGGTTCGGGACCGAGGCTGCCAGTTCGGGGTCACTGGCATCGAAGCCGATCTGAATAACGTCACCCTGGCCATCGCGCCACACACGCAGTGCCTTGTAGTACTCCGGGATTATGGGCTCGATGCTGTTTCGTACCGACGAGGACGGTTTTTCTCTGTCGACTAAACCGCGCAATATTGCTCGGATCTCGTCGATAAGCGAGGTTTTCTGCAGCGCCGGATTGAATTCAGGCCACTCATCGAGCCGCAGGTCGCGAATTACCCGCTCTGCGATGCTTCTGGAAAGAAGCCGCTCGGTCTCCGATGTGACGTTCAGCGGATCGTTGCGGCCGGAATCTTCCGTACCGAGCGTGGTCGCCAGAGGGGTGTGGATAATCAGCCGGGATTCGGCATGAAAGGTCGGCTTCAATCCCGAAATCGCGGCTGCGGCAGCCGCCATAAGTAACGCGACGATCGCCACTATCATGACCGTCCTTCGCCGGATAAGGCGCAAGCCTGATGTCAGATCAAAGTCGTCCGATCTGGTCTCTACCTGAAACCGGGGATCGTAACGCATCGACGAGAGCGAGCTGTTGCGGTCTGGCGGGACAGTTGAAATTGTCATCGTTCATCAACCATTGTTTGAGGTTGCGCGGAGACGGCTTCGTAGAGTTCTTCCAGCGATCGCATGTAAGCCTTCATACTGAAATGGGCGAGATAATGAGCGCGGCCCTTGGCCGAGAGATGGTTGCGGATTCCCGGATCGGTGACCAGTTTCGCCAGCGCCGCAGCCAGCGCATCCTTGTCTCCGACAGGTACGAAGACGCCGGTTTCACCGTCGGAAATGACTTCGCCATGGGCTCCGACGCGCGTAGTGACGACCGCAAGCCCGTGGGCAAGCCCTTCGACGACAGCCATTGCCAGGCCCTCGGCATGCGAAGGCAAGACCAGGATATCTGCCCGCGCACACAAGGCTTGCGCCTCGTCGGCGCCAAGCCAGCCCGGCATTTTCACCAGATCTGAAAGTCCCATGGCGGCAGCCTGGCGTCGGTAGTCTTCTACAGGCCCGTCGCCTGCCAGCACGGCTCGCCACCGGAGCTCTTTCATGATCGGATGACTTAAGGCAAGCAGGAGCTCCTGAACGCCTTTGCGTTCGCTCAGCCGACCGAGAAATACGATCAACGGCATCTCGCCGACATGTACAGTGCGTGCCCCGGGGTCGGGAACACAATTGCGGATGACGGCTATGCGGCGCTCGTCCACGCCCAAAAGCGTCTTTAGCGTCATGCGGTCGCGCTGGCCCAGTGCCACGACCTGGTCGGCATGTTGAAACATCCGGCGTATGAGCATTTGCTGGCGTGGCGAGCGTGCAGCAAAGTCGCTCGCGTAGTCGTAGTCGTGCAGGTGCAAAATGTGAGAGCACCCGAGGAGACGGGCAGCCTCGGTCAGGATCAGTTTTCTTGTGGTACTGCCGCGACCAGCGACATGAATATGGTGAATGCGTGCCGGAGCCATTATCCGGTCCTTCGCCATCATCAAGACGGCGCCGAGCAAGCGCACAGGCGACGTCGCCACGGACCATCGAGGTCCTCTGGTGTCGGTGACCAGGTGTGTTTCGCCGGCCGCCTTAGCCGTGTTCGATATATAGCCGACCAGCCTGCCAATTCCGCCACCGTTTTCGCAGCCGCCCGGGACGTAGTGGCGGACGGTTGCTGCTGCGTTCCGTGTCGCTAGCCGATTCCCATCCGTGAGCGCATTCATTAGCATGTCCCGACTACCTCACGATAAACCGCCGCAGCCTGTGCTCCGACCCGTTCAGGCGAATTCGGACCTGTGGCCCATGCGAGCGCGCTGGTCCCGAAACTGCTTCTGAGCTCGTTATTTTCCGCCAATGTCCGGATGGCTCTCGCGAGCTGTTCCACGTCTCCCGGTGGAACCACCATTCCCAATCGGTTTGGCAAAACGGTGGCTCGCAATTCGCCGACGTCCGTCACGATAACCGGTTTGCCAAATGCTGCGGCAAGATTGAGGACGCCGCTTTGAGAGGCTTCCGTATAGGGAAGGACAACGATATCGGCATCCAGAAAGAGCTGGGCGACCTCCATATCCTCGATAAAGCGGTTGCGAATATCATAATGGCCGGCTTCCCCCATAAGTGGCTGGAAGATCCACGGATCATCGCCGCGGCCAGCCACCGTGATGCGTAGATTGGGTAGCAGGTCCTTGAGCATCGCCTCGGCACGGATCAGATGCTCCAATCCCTTGTAAGCAAAAATCCGCCCGAAAAGCAGGACGCGCAAAGTTCCATCTGCGCCGCGCCGCGCCATCTTGTACTGCCGAGCGAGGTCCGCGTAGCGATGAATGGCTGGATGCGACAGGACATGGACACAATCAGGCGATTTTGAATACCGCTCGAGGACCATTTGTTTCAGCCCTTCGCCATGGACGACGACATGACCCGATTGCCGCACCATCAATTGGGGAGCCCAGGCTGGCAGCGTGCGGGTGTCGGAATCGCCGGGATGCACGTCCACGTCATGAACGGTGGTCACGAGCGGGATCGGGCGCCAAAACGGCGCGGCAAAGTTCAACCAGAGCGTCGAGTTGCTCAGAAGGTGAATGACGCTCGGCCGCTCCTGCCGGATAAGACGTGTGAGTTGGTGCAGGAACCAGGGGTTGGAAAGCGAGCGGTGCCTTGGCCAGTCCATGAGATGCAGATCGACAGCCGGATCGATCCATGAAGCAAGGTGTGCGTAGCGGCGGCGCGGAACCGCTAGGACGACGTGCGCATGTCGCGCAACGCCGCTAGCGAAGGAGATGGTGTAGTCTTCCAATTCGGAAACCAGCAGCAGTGCCTTCATCGTGCTGACTCCGACAAGCCGACATCCTGACCAAGTCGAGGCAAGTCGTAGGCTGTGCGCAATGCATCACGCGTCCGCCTCAGCAAGTTTGGTTCTCCGGCGAAAAAGAGCCCTTCCACAGCAAGGCTGAACCGGGTGCGTGTATCGGCGCCCTGCAGCTTGGCTGAGGCGACCCGGTACGGATAGTGATCAGTCAGACGCAGCCTTCCCGCCAGATCGTGCGCGGAAAGAAACCGGTTCGTCGCTTCAACGGTAGCCTGCCAATGGGCCATCCGCTTCCGCAGCATGGCGGCGTCATCGACTGGCCGATACCAATTATTGTTGTGAATCCGATAGAACCCGAGTGAATCCGACAAGGCGACAACGCTCCCCAGAAATGGATAGATGCCTGTGAGCCAAGCATCTGCAGACATGCGGAACTGCTCGGGAATATCGCCCGCAGCATCCCACGCGCTACGTCTTACAGCGACGGCTGATGTCATCGGGAAGGGCCACCAACCAGCCGATCTGGCGAGCCGTGGCGGCAAATTTCCTGAACACAGGGTCCGAGGGATTGGCTTGAAGGCTGGTGAGCCATCGGTCTGCGTTGGCTGAAGTCGGTGATAAACAAGCGATGCCTGAGGATTGGAGTGGAAAGCAGCGGCTGTTGCCGACAGCTTGCCTGGTGCCCACCAGTCATCGGCATCAAGAAAACAGAGGATGTCGCCACTGCTTAACTTCACAGCAGCATTTATGGCGGCGGCCTGTCCCTGGTTCTCCTGGAAGAGCACCTTCACCCGCTTGTCATAGCCGTCGAGAACAAAGCGCGACTGGTCGCTCGAGCCGTCGTCGACGATGATTATCTCGACATTGGACGCCTGTTGGCTCAAGGCGCTGTCAATTGCCTGGGCGACGAAGCGACCGTAGTTGTAGTTGTTGATAAGGACGCTGATTGTAGGCCGCTCCATGATACCCCTCAAGCGTGTCGCTGCGCCAGAGTTGCGAACCCTCGCGCGTTTGGCAGCGCGAATTGATGGAAGGAGTTCTGCTCGATCAGGATTTCGCCTTGAGCCGGTAGGGTCACTGCCGACAACGCCGCAATGCGTGACGCTCCCCTTATATAACGTACCAAACCAGGACCATGACGCAGAACCATAGCAATCCCAACCCTTCTAAGCGTCACCTGCCAACAGCCGGCTGCGCCAGAATTATTGCCTCACTTCACCGGAAACTGCGGATCAGCGCGACGTGCTTCGCGGTATGCTTTCATCGTCAAGCTACCGGTGATTGGTCACGGGTGACATCTCCTCTTATGGGCAATGCCGTAGACCCCAAGCACCAACTTTTGGGGGAGGGGTAGACCGTAAGCTTAAACCGAACACCGTCCTTGGATGGTGGGTATGCGCGTTAGGCTTAGCCCAGCCTTCGTTTGCGTTGGTTGACTGGGGATGTGGCGGGATGATTGTTGGTTGGTAGGCAGCGCAGCTATGAAAGGGGACCCATGTCTTTCCAAATTGCCGCGATCAACAGCCTCTCATCCGTCTAAGCAAGTTGGGACTGGTAATGAGAGCGTATACGCTTGGAATAGCGAATGGGCCGGCCCTCAGTTGGCGAGCGATAGAGTGCTGGGGCGCCGGCGTGTGCCTCTTTCTTCAAACAGGCGCGCTTTTCCCGCTCCTGTTGGCGGATGCGGACGGAGCCCTTAGCGATCATGCCAGGTCTATATTGCGTCTGCTTTGCCTACCCGTATACGGGTTTACATTGTTGATGCTGGTACGACATCTTCCGCAATTTCTGACCGCGCTCAAGCGAAATTGGCTTGTCCCCCTGATGGTTGCCATGCCTTTTGTGTCTGTCTTCTGGTCGGTAGGCCCATCAACGACATTCAGGCGCGCCATCGGCCTGCTCTTTACGGTACTTCTGGCCTATGTGTTGGCGATACGCTTCACACCGAGGCAGTTGCTTCTACTTGCATTTGCGACCTTCGGAACATGTATCGTCCTCAGCCTGCTGATTTTCGTAGCGTCGCCGGGTCTCGCCCGCATGCCGCTGGACAGCGCGCTGCGGGGCGTCTTCATCCACAAGAACAGTCTCGGTTGGTATGCCGGCATGATGATACTGGTGGCGACCGCCGTTTTAATGGACGCTAACCGGGGCTTACGGCGAGCCGCTTTGCTTTTGTTGATTGCGGGTGGGATTTGTCTCGTGGCCTCCGGATCGATGACCGCGATAATTGCGACGGTATCGGCATATTGCTTGATCGGGTTCTACTCCGTGTTGCAGCGACTCCGTGGCATCAGTCGCATCGTCTTCATCTTGTTTTTTGTTCAAATGTTCGTGGGGATACTCCTTTTGCTTCACGAATTCCTGGTCCCGTTCCTTGAGGCGCTTGGCAAGGATGCGACTTTGACGGGCCGAGTACCCTTGTGGGAGTTGGTCGATGGTCAGATCGCCGATCATCTGCTGCTCGGCTTCGGCTACCAGGCGTTTTGGACAGAGGCGAATCCCGAAGCCTGGATTATCTGGTCAAAGATCCAATGGATGGCTCCCCACGCCCATAATGGATTCCGTGATACGATGCTGAGCTTCGGAATAAGCGGAATGACTTTGTTCGCTCTGATGCTTTTGCAGGCACTCCGCCAAGGGGCGGCCCTCCAATGCGGGGACCCGCGTTATGGCTGGCTCTGGTTGAATGTCTTCACGGTCGTGATTTTGGTGATGAACCTGACCGAGACCATCTTCCTGATCCAGAATGACGCGATATTCATTCTGTTTACAACAGGCATCATCATGTTCTCGCTGTACGAGCCTGTTGTTTCGACGGCCCCTGGCCGGCAACTGCGGGCACCGGTACGCAGCAGAACGCCGGAGCTGCAAATCTCATGACGCCGCGCTTCGCACCGATCTTGAGCATATTGCTTGCGACGCTCTTTCCACAGCCGAGCAACTCGGGATCGGTGAACCCGGACGCAGATGTGCCCGACAGGGTGCAGACCGCGGTCAGGGAAGCGACTTGTGCGGAAGCTTCGCCGGCGACCTTTTCGGACAAGCTGAAGGGGACTTCGCTAGGCAACATATTGACCGGAACATCCGCGGCCCGGGCAGTATTCTATGTCTCTCCCGAGGGCAAAGACACCTGGAGTGGGCATCTTGCCAAACCAAATCCTCAGCGTACCGACGGTCCGTTTGCCAGCATTGAAAAAGCTCGGGATGCTGCGCGCCAGAAGGGCGGCCAAAACACGATCGCAATGGGCAATGGAGACTACTATCTCACTCAACCGATAGTCTTCGATGCTCGCGATGCGGGCCTGGTCATCGCGGCGAGATGTAACGAAACGCCGGTTCTGCACGGTGGCCCGCTCGTTGGCGGTTGGACGGCGCAGGCCGATGGTCGCTGGACAGCACCGCTGAGGTTGCCTCCCGATGAGGCGGTGGGCGATCTATTCGTCGATGGGATCCTCCAAACTCGGGCCCGCTTTCCCAACGCCCCTCTTGACGGAGATCCGCGTAAGGGATGGTTGTTCGCAGCCAAGTGCGAGCGGGACAGCGATGTTTGGCAAGGTAATACGCGCTTTTGCTTCCGTGCCGGCGATCTTCCGGCGTTGGGAGATCCAACGGGGCTTGTCGTCCACATCGTTGGCGGCTTCCAGCCGGGAAGCCAATGGGGCAGTGACACGCTCCCGGTTGTTTCAGTCGACGCGGCAACCCGGACTGTTCATACCAAAGGCACCAGCTATTTTTTCACCGCAGAAGGCAGCCGCTATTTCTTGACAGGGGCAGCGGCCCTGCTCGATGCCCCTGGGGAATGGTGGTATGACGCCGTTGCGGGACAGCTCAACTATATCTCTACCGATAGACTGTCCCCGAGTTCCGCGGTTATCGCCGGCGTCCTGCCGACATTCTTCAAGCTGGACGGGGCCGATGGCATGGTTGTCTCGGGCCTCGAGTTTCGTGACGGAGCTCCGCAGGGCAGCGGCAAGTTCTATACCGACACCAGAGGGTTCGGCGCCATACGGCTCGAGCATGCGGACCGCGTCAGGCTGCTCGGCAACGTAGTGGAAAATGTCGGCGTCGGCATCCACGTGAGTGAAAGCGAGGATGTTTTGATTGCCGGTAACGTGATCGAAGATGTGGCTGGCAACGGGATTTACATTGGCACGACCTATGGCAGCTTCGGCAAATCGAACGGCGCCAGAATCCTGTCGAACCATATTCATGACATCGGAAGGGTCTACTTTGAAACGGCGGGGATATGGTTCCAGGCGGCCGACAGTATCAGGATCGCCCATAACCTGGTCGAAAATACTGCGCAGTTCGGTATCGCCGGCGGCTCACTGTGGGGAGAACAAGACGCAGTCCACGACGCAGTCATCGAACATAACGAGATCCGCAATGCCAATCAGCGGACGGCAGATGGCGGTGCCATCAAGCTAATGGGCGAGCAGGCAGACCTCCTGAACAGCAGCATCCGCTACAATCTGGTCACTGGGACAGGTCAACTTATGAACAGGGCCGATGGGACGTTTTGGCCATTCGGATATGAAAATATCAATGAATGGCCGACTCCTATCAGTTGGGCGATCTACACCGATGGCAAGGCCAGTGGTGTGCGCATAGAAGGAAATACGCTCTCGGACAATATATCGGCGATCGGCATCAACGGCGGCTGGAGCAACTTGGTGACGGGAAACGTCATCACGCACGGATCGGGCGCGGCTTTTCGCGTTGATGACGGTACGGGCAGGGGTTGGCGTCCGCCATGGGCACGTCCTAATCGTATCGAGAGCAATATCGTGTCGATCGACAGTAGCAACGGGCTTGCAGCCTATGTCTACGCCCCTGACCATGGGCCTGGATACGTGCAGTTCGCGCATAACCGCTACACCGGCAATTTGAACGACAAGAGCTTCCGAATACATCCGAGGATCATGCGTTCGGGAGAATTTGGCAGTTTAGAGGATCTTCAGAAGGCTGGGGCGGACACCGAAAGCGTAGTTGCGCCGCTCGAGTAACGAAAGGGCGCGGTGACTAGCGCTGTTCCGGCGGCGACAACGACCTCGACCTCTACGAGTATGCACGTCAAAATCCGAAACTAGGGCGTGGTGAAGATGAGCGGTTGGTGATGTCCGGGCTGGAGCAACTCAGATGCAACACTGACTTTTGGAGGTCGGTGATGGATGCGACGCACTTCGAGATAATCAAGGGGAGCGTATCAGGGGCTTTGTGCCGGGTGGGACCAAAGGCAAACGCGGTCCCCGGGCGATATAGACGATCCAGGGCAATGGCTTCTTCGTTGCGGAACGAGTGGCGTCAACGGAGAAGGTGGGAGGGATTTTCGTCCCGGCAAAAAGAGAAGACACGACTGCCCGTGAAGCTGTAGGCCCGCCGCCTGAAAGGCGACGGGCCGACCTGGTTAGACAAGCAGGAAGTCTTTGAAGTGAAGTGCTGCGGAATTGTCGAGATCCGCAATATGGACGGCCGTGCCCGCTGCGCTTCCATCCGCGTCATAGGATAGAATGCCGCTCTTCTGATCGTAGATCAGCTTGTCATCGGCCTCCAGCGCTTTCGTTCCCAGAACGAAATTCTCATCCGAAAATCCGGATAGGCTGAGCGCGGCGAAAATCGAATGATCGAGCATCAGCTTGTCGCCCGCCGCGGAGGAAAAATCCCGGATATGGTCGACGCTGATATTGTCGGGCTTCACATTGAAGACGAAGGTATCGCCTCCGCCGCCGCCGGTCAGAATGTCTGCGCCGGCTTTCCCGAACAGTTTGTCATTGCCGAGTCCGCCGTTCAGCTTGTCCGCGCCGGCCCCGCCATCGAGAACGTTGCTGCCGCCATTTCCGGTCAGCACGTCGTTGTAGCTGGAGCCAGTCAAGTTTTCGATGCTGACGAACTTGTCACCGGCGGCATGGCCGCCCGATGCGGCACCAGTCGCCAAGTTGACGTTAACACCGCCGGAGCCAGCATAGCCGGCCGTGTCGATGCCGGTACCGCCGTTGATGACGTCTCCGCCGGCGCCGCCGCTGAGCTTGTCCGCGCCAGCCCCGCCATTGAGAACGTTGCTGCCGCCATTGCCGCCGGTCAGCACGTCGTTGTAGCTGGAGCCAGTCAGGTTTTCGATGCTGGTGATCTTGTCGCCGGCGGCTTGCCCGCCCGATACGGCTTTGGTCGCCAGGTTGACGTTGACCGCGCCGGAGCCTGCATAGCTGGCCGTGTCGGTGCCATTACCACCGTCGAGCACATCCGCGCCGGCGCCGCCCTTCAACAGGTCACTACCGCCGAGACCCTTGTAGGTTTCGTTACCGCCATTGGACTGACCGGTGTGGGGCAGGATGTCGTTGCCGTCGGTGCCGGTGTATACCTTTGTCGGTGTGGTCGGTGTGGTCGGTGTGGTCGGCGTTGTCGGCGTAGTTGGCTGCGTCGGTGTGGTCGGCGTGGTCGGTTCCGTCGGCGTGGTCGGCGTTGATGGTGCCGAGCTGGAGCCCGATTCATAGGCACCCATATCGACAGTTCCAACGACGCGAGCGTGTCCGTCCAGATCGACCGAGGCGACGCCGTATTTGCTGGTTCCGCTGTCGATCGCCGACGAGCCCGAGCCGAGGTGGAAGTTGTCGCTCGCAGCGGCCGCGAATTTCGGATCGACGCCGAGCTTGTTGCCGTCCGCCGCACTCGGCATCGCGTTGCCACCGTCGGTCTTGACCGAGGCCTGGCCGGCCGTGCCGTTATAGGTGATGTTGTTGGCCCAGACGACGTTGCTGTTCTTGTAGCTGTCGGTCGAGGTGTTATCGATCGCGGTGTTGTTCTTGTTGATCGATGGGTCCGCGACGGCGATGTTGTTGACCCAGGTGTTGTTGCTCGACGCCGAGTTGCTGAGCTCGCCGCGCCAGGTGCCGGTGTTCTGCGGGTCCTGATTGTTGTGGTATGCGGTGTTGTTTTTCACCGTGACGGAGTCGCTCCAGGTAACCTGGACGCCTTTGCCGCCGTTCTGGTAGACGAGGTTGTTCTCGACCAGGGTCTTGAACGTGTAGTTCGGATGACCGCTCGTCTGGGTGCTCTGGAAGTCGTCGATGATGATGCCGTTGCCATCGGTGTGCGCGCCCGACTTCGTCACGTTGTCGTGCGAGATGTTGTTCCGCACGATCGTCCGGTAGCCGTCCGTCGAGGTGTCGCCGGTGATGTTCCGGTTCTGGTAGATCGAGATACCCGAGAACCAGCCCGACGACGCGTTATTGTAGGTCTCGTTGCCTTCGATGCGGATGAAGTCCGACTGGTTGAACTGGATGCCCGACTCGCCGCTGCCGTGGACCTTGTTATTGAGGATCTGGACGTGGTGGACATTGTTCGCTTCGATGCCGTCGCCGTTGGCGCCGCCGATGTCAAAGCCGTTAACGACAACGTAGTTGGCGTTGACACTAATCGCGTTCCACGAGCCCTCGGGCGGCCGGATCAGCGCCCCGCCGGGCACTTCCGAGCGCAACGTGATGTTGCCTGCCGCCGAGCCGTCCTTGTCGATGTTGATGCTCTCGTTGTAGGTCCCGGCCTTTACGACGACCTCGTCGCCAGGCCTAAGGTTTGCCGACATCGCCTCGCCGATCGTGCGGAAAGGAGAGGAGGCGCTGCCGTTGCCGCTGCTGCTGCCGGTCGTTGCTACGTAGTATGTTGTCATGATCTTATCCCTCAACCCCAGCGTTGCGTTTGCCGATTAATATTTTGTAGTTAATCAGCGGTTACGGCGGCGGGTTATAGGGCGACATTTTTGGGGACGCAACAGCAACTCGGCAGTAAGTGCTTGAGATGCATAGCCTTATTGCTGCCACATTATCCAAATCACTCCAAAGTTACATTTTGAAATATTTGCGGAATTTCGAGTCGCCCAAATTGGGGCAGTATAAAGGTCCCGCATGCCGCGAATTATTCTTTCTGCAACTACAGCGACGTGCGCCCATTGAAAAGATTAGGGAAACTTTGTGGCGTGGGTGGATTCTTCCTGCAAAAGGCAAAAATCGGCATTTTTTTCCAAATTTAACAATTTTTGCAGCGTTTTGCCGCTAAATGGCCGCTTGCAGGGTACCCGGTTTTGCTCGCTGCGTTGCAGCGAATCATATCGACGGCCAGTGACAACCGGGATGCGGCATCCGCAAAAGCGCTTCCAAAAAGGTTCTATCATCCGTGCAGGAACCCGTTTGCCTTTGGGTACCCCCCGGCACAAAGCTCCTGAACTGATCATCTCGATGTGCGTCGCAATCCATCACCGTCTTCAGAAGTTAGTGTTGAACCTGAGTTGCTCACGCGGGGCCAGCCGATCCATCGAATGACGATCGCGTCAAGGTGAAAGCCTTGAACGTCCAGGCGAAGCCGCGGCCAGATCCGCTCGAAGATCTCGCGGAAACTATATCCATTAGTGCTCAAGTCTTTCTGCAGCCGGTTGGTGCTGTCGGGTAGCTCTGGAGGCTCGCCGGTCGGGGCCGTCATCGCGCACATTGGGTTCAGCATGCTCCCCTCCCGGCTTTATTCGCGCTCAAACTCCCCATTTTATGCGCGAAGCGACTATCTTCTGCGGCTTTGAGGAGGTCAAACCGCTCTTTCGGGACAGCGCTCATCAAAAAGAGCAACGGGGCAAGCCGTGGGGGTACGTTGCCTTACTTCGAACATGTAACCTATCTCGGCATAAGACGTAGAAACATGAAGTCTCTTCTACGTCCAATAGTTGGAGCCGCAAGTATGGAGGCAATCGTCCTGGAAGCATATTCTGATGACAGTTTAGATCGCGAAAGCGTAGGTCATGAGAAAGCAATCAGCAGACAGCAGCCAAGATTCAGTTCTCAATCGAACGAGTTCTTTGGAATGGATTAATGTCCTTGGTGTTCGCATTTCGGCAGTTAATCTCAAAAGTGCGACTGGATTTATTCAAAAAGCGATCGAAGACGGCAGGAAGGAATATGTTTGCGTTCGCGACGCACACGGCGTCGTCCGATGTCAGGATGATCCCGAGCTCCGGTCGATACATAACCGGGCTTTCCTCGTAACTCCCGACGGCATGCCGTTGGTATGGGCATTGAAGCGTGCTGGTCATGCCGAAAGCGACAGGGTCTATGGACCGGATCTCATGTTATCCGTTTTCGATTCCGGCTGCTCCAAGGGCTTGCGCCACTTCCTCTATGGCGCAACGGCCGAAACGCTCGAACAACTGCAAGCGCGCCTTCTCGCAAAATTTCCGCAAGCACGGATCGTCGGCTCCTATGCGCCACCTTTTCGCAAATTGTCGACGCGGGAGGAAACGGAGATTGCTGACCGGCTCAATCGATCAGGCGCCGATATCATCTGGGTCGGGCTGAGCAGTCCCAAGCAGGAACTCTGGATGGCTCGCATGCGCGATCGCCTGGAAGCATCGATGCTCATCGGTGTCGGAGCCGCATTCGATTTCCACGCGGGCCTCAAGCGGCAGGCTCCGAGGATCATTCAAAGAAGCGGCTTCGAATGGGCGTTTCGTCTTTTATGCGAGCCACGACGGCTGTGGCGGCGCTATGCGCTCGTCGTGCCGACCTTCATCTCACTGACGGCATTCCAGAGACTGGGGCTTCGGAAGTTTCCGATCGAAGACGCGGTTTTTGGATCAAGCGCGCCAAAAGCAGCAGCTGTAAAGGTGTAGCCATCATGTCCTTATTTGCGTCGACAGCAATGACACCGCGTCCGTCGAAGGCAGCCACATCAAATGATATGACGGCGCGGGCGATTGCGGCAGGTTCCGTGCCGCCCATAGCAGCTAAGACCGCCGATCCCTTTGACCGGGCAGGGCCGAATATGCCCGTCGCACTACGGCGTCGGCTTGCTCGGCTTGCAACCTCGTCCTTCCTAGTCGCCGGCGACATTGCGGGCTATTTGATTGCCTATTTTGTTCTCCTGTCCTTTTTCCCCAGTGGTTTGGAGGGCACGCTAGCGGAGCGTACGTTCACGATCGCAGCACTCGCCGCGATCATTCTTTACGCATCGGCCGGCCTCTATCCCGGATATCGGTTGCATGACCACGAACATCTGCGGCGGCGCACCATAGCTGCCGTCAAGGTGGCTGTCCTGGCGGCGTTCGGAGCAATTATCCTGACGGAGGGGGAAGGACTGCTGCTTGCCGTCATTGGGTTCCTCGCTGTCGGGCTGATTGTTCAGTCATTTGTGCATTGGCTTGCACGGGGCCTGTGCTGGAAGCTTGGAGTCTGGGGGGAGCGCGCGGTTGTCATAGGGGCAGGCAACCTTACTCCCGCGCTCGTGGCCCATTTCAAGGACCACTGGCAGTATGGCATCAGGCCGGAGCCCTATTTCCCCGATAGTTTGGAGGCATTGCCCGATGGCGGGCCCTCCATTGCCGTGGTTGCGGGCGACACGGGCTCGCTTATACCCGATTTGGCGGCGATGCGTCGGAAGTTCGCTGAAGTCATATTGCTGTCCGATACGCCGAGCTTCAAGGTAAGCGGATTGCGACCTGCGGATGTCGGCGGAGAGATCGGTATTCGCCTCGCCACTGGTGGGAATTCAGTGAACTCGGATCTGGTTCGCCGGATCCTCGATCTCGCAATCGCCATCCCTGCAATCATCGTGGTGGCGCCATTCATCGCGTTTGCCGCGGCCGCAATCTATGCCATTGATCCAGGCCCCGTCTTCTTCCGGCACACCAGGGAGGGGCGCTCCGGCAAGCCGGTGCACGTTCTGAAATTGAGGACGATGTATCAGGATGCAGAACAGCGCCTTGAAGCAGTGTTCCGAGACAGCCCTAACATGCGCGCCGAGTGGTTGAGCCACTTCAAGCTCAAGGAGGATCCGCGCGTCCTTCCGGTTATAGGGCATATGCTGCGCTCTTCGAGCATCGATGAGCTCCCGCAATTGGTGAACATCATTGCGGGCGAGATGGCCATCGTCGGACCGCGTCCGTTTCCTGAATATCACCTCCTGGCTATGGACGGCGAATTTCGAGACAAGCGCCGTTCCGTCACGCCGGGGCTCACGGGCCTTTGGCAAATATCCGAACGAAGCAATGCGGATATCGAGCTGCAGCAGCAACTCGACGAGTTCTACATCGACAACCGGTCCCTGTGGTTCGACTGCCAAATTCTTCTCAGCACAATCCCTGCGCTCTTTAAGCGCAGGGGAGCCTACTGACGATCCTCGCTTCCGCGAGGCAACCATCAACAACGGAGCATACTCATGCACGGACAAAAGCGAGTTATGGTAACCGGCGGCACCGGATTTCTGGGATCATTCCTGTGTGAAAGGCTTTTGCGAGAGGGCAATGACGTTCTCTGCGTGGACAATTACTACACCGGTTCGCGCGACAATGTACTGCACCTTCTCGACGATCCCCGCTTTGAGATTCTTCGCCACGACATCACCTTCCCGCTTTATGTGGAGGTCGACGAGATCTACAACCTCGCCTGCCCGGCATCTCCGGTTCACTATCAATTCGATCCCGTGCAGACCGTGAAGACCAATGTGCACGGGGCCATCAATATGCTCGGTCTGGCCAAACGCACCAAGGCGAAGATCTTCCAGGCATCCACGAGCGAAGTTTATGGCGATCCGGCAGTCCACCCGCAGCCGGAGGAGTATCGGGGCAGTGTCAATCCCATAGGCCCGCGGGCATGCTATGATGAAGGCAAGCGGTGTGCCGAAACATTGTTCTTCGACTATCATCGTCAGTATGGCGTGGAAATCCGGGTGGCGCGGATCTTCAACACATATGGGCCACGCATGCAGACAAATGACGGCCGCGTCGTCTCCAATTTCATCGTTCAGGCGCTTCGAAACGAGCCGATCACCATCTTCGGCAACGGCACGCAAACGCGCTCGTTCTGCTATGTGGACGACCTGATCGACGGTTTTATCCGTTTGATGGGGGCGCCCGCTGGGGTTACAGGCCCCATTAATCTCGGCAACCCCGGAGAGTTCCAGGTCCGTGAATTGGCAGAAATGGTAGTCGAAATGACCGGATCGAAGTCCGGCATCGTCTTCAAGGATCTGCCAATTGACGATCCGACACAGCGCAAGCCGGATATCAGCCGCGCAACGCAACAACTGGGCTGGCAGCCGAAGGTGAACCTTCGTGAGGGGCTTGAGAGGACGATCGCTTATTTCGAGTGGAAGCTTTCCGGCGGCGTAAGGAACAGGCTTAGCGCCAAGTCCTCGCAAGAGGCTTATCCGCATCTGGCGTCTGCGAACGTCGAACTCGCTGCTCCTGAAGCCATTCGATAGGGACATGAATAGCAACGTTGATCATCGAAAACCACGGCTCGTTTTTTTTCAATGGGACCATCAGCCCAATGCGAACGCGGCCAGTTACCTGCTGCTGCACATGCAGCAGCAGGTCAAATGCCTCGCAACACATTTCGATGTCGTCGTCATTAACCGCGACTGCGATTATGCAGAGATATGCGACAGGTACGAGCCGGATCTGACCCTGTTTGAAAGCGGTTATCGGTCGCATGGCTCACGTCGAATAAAAATCACCAACACCAATACCCATATCGCCGTTCCGAAGCTTGGCCTGCATAACGCCGACGCATGGTGTGATCGACGCGCGGGCTTCCTTTCCGATATGGAGCAGTGGGGCATCGAGACGTATTTCGCGATCGCAACGATGACTCCGGAATATATGCCAGCGGTGAAGGAGAATCTGTTCGTCTGGCCAAATTTCATCGATCCCGAAGTCTACCACGACTATGGCCAGCAAAAGGTCATCCCGGCCATGCTCACAGGTCAAGCTTATGGCCTTTATCCCTGGCGACAGACGGTCTTTCCGATGATCCGCGACCGTTACCCCTGCCTGGTCTCGCCGCAACACGCCTATGAGAGCAAGCTGGCTTCCCAGCTCCTGTCTGGAGAGGCTTATGCACGCGCACTCAACGCGAGCCTCGTCGTCCCCACATGCGGCACCATGGGCGGGGAGGTCGTTCGCAAGCACTTTGAGATTCCCGGGGCAAAGGCCTGTCTCGTGACCGAACGCACGGCAGCAGTGGAAGCAGCCGGCTTTGTCGACATGGAGAACTGTGTCTTTGTTGACGGCCACAACGTGGTCGAGCGACTAGATTACCTTTTTGCCCATCCCGACGAAATACAGCGTATCACGACAGCCGGTTACAGTTTGATCCATTCGCGTCATACACTGAACCACAGGCCGCAAATATATCGATGGTTCATGCTAAGCAAGGGCCTGCAGTTCGGCGAAAAGATCATCCAGTCCGGCCCCTTCGGCGATCTTACAAAGGTCAAACGTATCTCCAAGCAAGAGAGCGTCCATATCGTGGGGGAAGCGAGCGATCGCGTTTTGCTGAAGCAGGGTGACTTGCTTCTCGAGCAGGGCAGGGTGGAGGACGCCAAGCAACGCTACGCACGCTGCCTGGATTATGTATCCTACCTGCCCGAAGCCAAATTCCGCCTTGCCATCTGTGCATTGCAGGAGGGTGACGCCGATCGCGCCTATGGCCTTCTGGTGGACCTGGTCAAGGTGACCATGACCGAATATGGGGCAATCGACCCGGATCCGGTCGAGTGGGCGTACTTCCTTCTCTCTTTGATCTGCAGGGGCCAGTTCGAGCGGGCGCGGAGGCTGCAAGATTTCTATCCATCGCTATCCCACGACGAATTCAGGCGCGCGCGCCTCGTCATTGCGCAACTCGGTCGCTCAGGCGATGGGGTCGTCTCGGGACGGTATGGCAGGGATCGAAAGAGTATTCACCAGATCCCCGATCGGAGCGATTCCGAGTGGCTTGCATGGTTCTCCGACATCCTTGAGCGCTGTCAGCAGCCAGATCTTGCTAATGTTCTTCGTCACGCTCCCGTTGGCGGAAGCGGGGCTGTAGCGTCTCTACACTTCAAACGTGATGCTGGCTGGCGCCTGCGACTATATTCAGGCGTCGATGGCCTCATGATCAAACTGCGCCTGAATGGCCTGAGGCCGAATGTACCGCCTCTGCCGGAGTTCCGATATCTCTGGCATCTTGCGCGGGGGCTGGTCCCTCATTCGCAGAGAGGCCCGTTGCGCAGGATTCGAATGGCGCTTTCCAGGCCTCCTGCGGGCACCGGCAATTAAAGCCTTTCCGGGTTAGATTGAAGCATTCTGTTGGCTCAAACGGAGTCGGATGGTCGACCGGCCCGTTTCAGCCAACCTTCCCGCAGATTTGCCTGGCAAATCTGCAAGACTTAGAATCGCCGGACGCACCTATTGCTTCGCATGGCGAAGCAGTGCGGCCGGTGGGCCGGGCATCTTTCCGCCAGGGCAAAGGCGAACGGCTCGGACGTACCTTGGGGTATGCCCGTCGCCAATCGCCTTTGCCCTGACGAAAACCTGCTCCGGTAGAATGCTTCAATCTAACCCGAAAAGGCTCTCTAGCTGTGGAGAAATCGCACGTCCAGGCAGCCTCACCTGGAGAGGCGCGCATGACTACGCCCCAGGTGAGGCTGAAGGTGCTCCAACTGAGGCGTTCTGGCATCAAATCGCGGACTCGGTGGCGTATTTGCGGCGCAGCCACCGAGGATGTTTAGAGCGAGAACGCGCTCGTGATGCGACGCAAGATCTGATCGGTCGACCGCATCAGCACAGGCTGTTTGCTGCAGAGCCGCTCGAAAGAAAAAGATCGTTGAGCTTGAACACAACTTCCGTCCTGTTCGTTGCTTTGACCTTTTTCATAATATTGCGAACATGCACCTTTACAGTACTTTCTCGCAGATTAAGCTCATAGGCGATAATTTTATTCGCCTTTCCGCGTCGGAGCGCCTCCACGACTTCGACCTGACGATCCGTGAATATGCCGGCTAGCGGGCGTGCGGTCGAAGTGCTCGAGTCCAGCAAGTGACGCATGGCGAACAGGGCGCTTGCAGGCACAAAAATTCCCCCCGCCACTGACAGCGCGATCAACTCCATACAGACACTGACGCTGACTGAGGCGGGTATGAACCCTTTGGCTCCGTACTCAAGCGCCCTAACGATTTGACCGAAATCGTCGCTATCAGCCAATACGATGAGGGGCGTTGATACGAATTCCGATGAAAGTTTCCGGATTTGCTCCGAAACGGCCGGTTCATCTATCTTTTTGCCGCCGACGTTCAAGAGGATTGCCGAAAGCGGAGGATATTCATCGCGCTTCTGCTTCCACTCCTCAATTGTTCCAAATGCCAGAATCTGCAAGTCCGCTTTTTGGGCAGCCATGCATTGCGCCAGGCATTGACGATCGAGCTCACGATTATCGAGAATCACAAGCGAATGCGTGTGTCCTCCCGGGACGGCAGGTGGGTTCGAATTATTTTCCATCCTGAGCGGAAAAGCTACGTTCTCCTGCCTGAGGTCCAAATTCGGTATAAGTGCTGAATTCACAGCTTCACCCTCCCCTAACACGTTACGCTCAACTACGCCCCGAGTACCAACCCCTCTCAATACGGGGGTTTAGGAAACTCTAAAGTAGGAATCGAATACCACAGTTCGCGGAACGTTACAGTAGCTAATATAGGCTAAGTAGCGCACAACTTCCATCATAAGTCGGAAATAGAAAGATAAATCTGAAGTAGTCTTGAGTGTTACTAGATAGTTTGCAGGATAAACTTCATCGTTACACCGTAGTCTGCGACAGGCCACTAAATGCATGGAAACAATCGCAGTCTACAGCGTAGGACCGGCAACGGATGCGGCAGGTGAGCCCGCCACCAACGTTGATCGCTGTATGATTAAGGGCGTAAGTCGTCATAGGTAGATACGCCTTTAGGTGAATAACCTTAAACGTTTTGTTTCTTTACTCAGATGCAGAAAACAATTCTCTTTGGACTGTAGAAAAATATTAGTCCTGTCGGTGTGAAACCTCGGGTGCAATCAAGCGATTGTTTGTTTCAACTGAAAAGTCTGGACCTGTTCAAGAGTAGGGGGTTTTGCAGGGATGATTGCATCAAACGTCAAGCTGGATGACGGCACCATTATCCACCATCCGGACCTTGTGAATCTTTACGGCTGCACGATCGGCGCGGGAACGCGTATTGGCACCTTCGTCGAGATTCAGAAAAACGTCCTGGTCGGAAAAAGCTGCAAGATCTCAAGCCATTCCTTCCTCTGCGAGGGCGTCACGCTGGAAGACGGCGTTTTCATAGGCCACGGGGTCATGTTTACGAACGACATATACCCGCGCGCCGTCAATCCGGATAGCAGCCTTCAGACGGAGGCCGACTGGATTGTCGTCCCGACCCTGGTCAAGCGCCATGCGTCGATCGGCAGCAACGCCACCATTCTGCCTGGCGTGACCATCGGAGAGGCTGCCCAGGTCGGCGCCGGAGCGGTTGTAACAAAGGATGTGCCCGATGGCGCCATTGTCGCTGGCGTTCCGGCCAGGGTGATCGGTCGCGTCAATGACGGGCCAGTCGACATGTATGCGTTGGGAGGAATGAAATGATCGGCATTGCTGTTGTCGGGTACGGGTATTGGGGTCCGAATCTGGTTCGCAACATCTCGGAGGCGGCCGGAGCTCAGCTCATTTCTGTCTGTGATCTCAATGTCGAACGGTTGGCGGCTGTTAAAAGCCGGTATCCCGCAGTGACGATCACCGATGATTTCGAGGAAGTCCTGCGCGATCCAAGAGTGGATGCCATCGCTATCGCGACGCCGGTCTTCACCCATTTCAAGCTCGCAATGCAGGCTATGATGGCTGGAAAGCATGTCTTCGTCGAAAAGCCGATGGCATCGACGACGGAGGAAGCCTCGCGGATGGTCGAAGAGGCCACACGCCGACGCCTGGTGCTGGCGGTAGATCATACCTTCGTCCACACCGGCGCCGTCCGCAAGATGCGCGAACTGGTCGAAAGCGGCTTAGGTGACATGTATTACTATGACTCGGTTCGGGTCAATCTGGGGCTCTTCCAGCACGATGTCAGCGTCATCTGGGACCTCGCGGTGCATGATCTCTCCATCCTGGACCATGTCGTGCAGGAAAGGCCGGTGGCTGTTTCAGCGACCGGCATGAGCCATGTACTCGGCGAGCCGGAAAACATCGCCTATCTGACGCTCTTCTTCGAAAGCAAGCTCATCGCACATATCCACGTCAATTGGCTGGCTCCCGTCAAGGTGCGCCGCACGCTGATCGGCGGCAGCAACAAGATGGTCGTCTACGACGATCTGGAGCCCAGCGAAAAAATCAAGGTCTACGACAAGGGCATTACGCTAAACCCCAATTCTCAGGCCTATGGCGAGAAGGTGCATCAGATGATGGTCGGCTACCGCAGCGGCGACATGTGGGCGCCCAAGCTCGATATGACCGAAGCATTGAAGCGCGAACTGGATCAATTCGTCGAGTGCATCGAGCAGAATTCGCGACCCATTACGGACGGCCATGCCGGCCTGCGTGTCGTTCGCATCCTTGAAGCAGCAAGCCGGTCGCTCGCCCAGCGCGGTCGCATCGTCGAGCTCGAAGAGGCGAGGCGCATCGCATGATCCCATTCCTCGACATCAAAGCGCAATATGCGTCGATCAAGGGCGAGATTGACGCCGCCGTGCTGGGCGTCCTTGCCTCGGGACAGTACGTATTGGGCGACGAGGTCGCGCGTTTCGAGCAGGAATTCGCCGACTATTGCAACGTCAAGCATGCGATAGCCGTCAACACCGGAACGAGTGCCTTGCATCTTGCCCTCCTTGCGTCGGGCGTTGGCCCCGGCGATGAGGTCATTACCGTGCCATTCACGTTCGTCGCAACCGTGTCGGCGATCTGCTATACGGGCGCACAACCCGTATTCATCGATGTTGAGCCCGTGACACTCACGATGGATCCGGCTGAGGTCGAGGCAAAGATTACTCCCCGGACCAAGGCCATTGTCCCCGTCCATCTCTACGGTCAAATGGCCGATATGGATGCGATCAAGGCAATTGCCGACCGCCACGGGATACCCGTCATCGAAGACGCCTGCCAGGCCCATGGGGCGCAATACAAAGGCCACCGCGCCGGCAGTATCGGCGTATCCGGCTGCTTCAGCTTCTATCCGGGCAAAAACCTCGGCGCCTGCGGCGAGGGGGGTATAGTCGTTACCAATGACGATGATCAGGCCAAGACGATGCGCATGCTGCGTGACTGGGGTCAGGAGCAACGCTATCACCATCTGCTGAAAGGCTTTAACTATCGCATGGACGCCATTCAAGGCGCGATCCTGCGTGTCAAGCTCCGGCACCTTGAAGACTGGACCGAGGCACGTCGCAGCCATGCGCGCCGCTACTCTTCGCTGCTTGCCGGATCGACGGATTTGACGACTCCTGTTGAAGCAGCCGACCGGCGTCACGTCTATCATGTCTATGCCATAAGAAGCCACGATCGCGAAGGGCTTCAACGCCTGCTCAGCGCGGAAGGCATTCCGTCCGGGCTCCATTATCCTATCCCTGTTCATCTGCAGAAGGCCCATGCCGACCTTGGTTACCAGGCCGGGGATTTCCCGGTCTCGGAAGCTGCGGCACGGGAGGTCCTCTCGCTGCCGATCTATCCAGAGATGCCTGTACGACACGTTGACCAGGTGGTCGCCGCGTTGGAGTACGCCTATGTCAGTTAACGGCGCAGGCGAGGCTCGACTGGTGCAGGCGGTCCATGGTCGCCATGAAAGACCGGCAGATCCTGGCTACCAAACCGGGTTGGTCGAAGAGCTCAGACAATCATACGGGCGCGCTGGCCTGATAGACCTCTATGGTCGTTTCGCCACAGGCGACGGTGTCGTCGACACACTGATGCGGAAAGCCATTTGGCAAGCGATCGCGCGGAGCTGCGGCGCGGGACTGCAGGTTGCGGGCGGCGCCGGTTTCAAACATCCGGAAACGTTTGAAATCGGCAATGGCGTGTTCATCGGCGCCCAGGTCTATATCCAGGGCCGCTTCGACGGCACTTGCGTGATCGGCGACAATGTCTGGATCGGCCCGATGGCCTATTTCGACGCACGCGACCTGGTTATCGAGGATTGTGTCGGCTGGGGGCCGGGCGCCAAAGTGCTTGGGTCGACCCACACCGCACTGCCGGTAGATGTGCCGATCATTCGCACGGATCTCGAAATCAAGCCGGTCCGCATCGGCGCATGGGCCGATATTGGAACGAACGCAACAATTCTTCCCGGCGTGAGCATCGGAAAGGGAGCGATCGTCGGAGCGGGCGCAGTCGTTGTTTCCGATGTCGAACCGTTTTCAGTCGTGGCGGGTGTGCCGGCGAAGTTCATACGCTGGCGCACGGAAGCCGATCCTGTGCTGGATATATCGCATGGAGGAAGATCGTGAGAAATCAACGGGTACTCATTACCGGCGGAGCCGGCCTGATCGGGTCGCATATCGCCGATCTCGTCGCATTGGAGAAGCCGCGCGAGATTATCATCCTCGACAACTTCGTGCGTGGACGCCGGGACAACCTCAGCACGGCAATAGCTGGCGGGTCCGTAAACATCATCGAGGGAGATATCCGTGACAGAGCCTTGTTGGCGAAAACCTTCGAGGGCGTGGACATCGTCTTTCACCAGGCGGCTATCCGCATCACGCAGTGCGCCGAAGACCCACGGCTTGCCTTCGATGTACTGGCCGAAGGCACGTTCAATGTTCTCGAAGCTGCCGTAAAGGCAGGTGTGTCGAAGGTCGTCGCTGCCTCTTCGGCCTCTGTGCTGGGCTTGGCCGAGAGCTTTCCGACCACCGAAGCGCATCATCCCTATAATAACAGGACGATCTACGGGGCGGCCAAGACGTTTAACGAGGGGCTGCTTCGCAGCTTTGCGGAGATGTACGGTCTGCGCTATGTGGCGCTGCGCTATTTCAACGTATACGGGCCGCGAATGGACGTTTACGGCGCCTATACCGAAGTGTTGATCCGCTGGATGGAACGCCTGGCGACCGGAATGCCACCCCTTGTCTATGGCGATGGCAGCCAGACGATGGACTTCGTCGATGCACGTGACATCGCCCGGGCAAACCTGCTGGCTGCGAAGAGCGATGTCACGGATGAAGTGTTCAATGTCGCGAGCGGCGAGGAAATAAGCCTCCTGCAACTTGCGCAGATGCTGAGCAGCATCATGGGTGTCTCACTCGAACCGCAGCATAAGGAAGCCCGCACGGTCAACGGCGTGACCCGTCGTCTTGCCGATATCAGCAAGGCCGAGAAGCTTCTGGGCTTCAAGGCGGAAATATCGATGGAGCAAGGGCTTCGCGACCTTGTCGCATGGTGGCAGATGAAGACCGCTGCGGCAGGAGGGCAAGCTGCATGAGCCCGTCTCTATCAACGATTCCGGTCGCCAAGCCCGTCCTCGGAGAAGAGGAGGCTGAGGCCGCGCGCCGCGTTATTATGTCAGGATGGGTAACGCAGGGGCCGGAAGTCGTGGCCTTCGAGGGCGAATTCGCGGCCTTTGTCGGCGCTGCACATGCCTGCGCCGTTTCAAACTGCACGACCGCACTGCATCTCGCCTTGATGGCGGTCGATGTCGGCGCCGGCGATGAAGTCATCACGGTCAGCCATTCGTTCATCGCCACCGCGAATGCTGTTCGATACTGCAATGCGGTGCCTGTCTTCGTCGACATCGAAGCAGATGGTTACAATATCGACCCCAGCCTGATCGAAGCAGCCATCACGCCCCGCACCAAGGCAATCCTATGTGTGCATCAGCTTGGCATGTCTTGCGATCTCCGGTCGATCGTGGAGATCGGCAAGCGCCGTCAGCTCCCGGTCATCGAAGATGCGGCATGCGCGACGGGAAGCGAAATCTTGTGGGACGGGCGTTGGGAAAAGATCGGCAAGCCGCATGGCGACATTGCCTGTTTCTCCTTCCATCCCCGAAAGGTCGTCACGACAGGTGATGGTGGCATGTTGACCACCGCCAATCCCGAATATGATCGAAAATTCCGGCTGTGGCGTCAGCATGGCATGAGCGTCACCGATGCTGTTCGCCATGGCTCGAAACAGGTGATTTTCGAAGACTATGACGAATTGGGCTACAACTACCGTATGACCGACCTTCAGGCTGCCGTCGGAAGGGAACAGTTGCGGCGGCTGCCGGGGCTGATTGCGCAGCGCAGGCGGCTCGCCGAGCAATATCGTGAGCGCCTGTCTACGATCCCTGGACTCTCACCGGTCGAGCCGCATTGGGCCCGTAGCAACTGGCAGAGCTTTTGCGTGAGGCTGCCTGATGCCGTCGACCAGCGGACCGTCATGCAGACTCTGCTCGACCAAGGGATCTCGACCCGGCGCGGCGTGATGAACATTCATCTGGAAGGTGCCTATTCCGACCAGAATTCTCATCGTGCTGCCACAAGCCTGAAGCGAAGCGTGGCAGCGCAGCGGCAAACAATAATCCTGCCTCTTTATGCTCAGATGACGGATCTCGACATCGTCAGGGTTGTCGAAGCACTTCGAAGCGCATTGGCTGAGGCGGCCAGCATACCCGCCGCCGTACAGCACGGTCGGGACATCGCTCTTGTGTGATGTCTTGATTGCGTGATGCAATCTTTGCTGTGCCGCAGGGCCTGATGCGCATCGCCTCGATGCGCATTATTTTTTTAGGCGAATTTCGCGATCCATCCTCTGATCACTGCGGGCATCATCTCGGGCGGAAGAAGCTGGACCAGCATGCGCAGCGAGTAGATCCCCGTCAGAGCTACGGCCAAGGCGCCGATCCCTATCGCCGGCCATAGCGGCAAGACCCAAAACGCCGAGAATACCAACACCGATGCAGGTAGGAAAAGCAGCACGTGCCTACGGTTGGCTGCGGACCAGCGGAAGCCGGTAAGCCGCCGCACGATCACGTAAATGAGGATGCTATGCCAGACGTAGAGGCCGAAAAACGCCATGCCGGCTCCTGGCGTACCGAACTTCGATACAAAGTGCCATGCCAGCCCTACATGCACCAGCGTGGCCGCTACCTCCGTCCAGAAGAAAATAGCCTGGGCACGCTTCGCCACGATGATGAAACCCATCGGCCACGCGATGATCCTGAGCATCATGCCAAGGCAGATCCAGCGCAAGAGATCCACCGCCCCATGAAACTCCGAAGAATAGAATAGGCTCATCATGAGCGGCGCCAGCGTCAACGTCGCGAGCAGACCAGGGCCGGCCAGAAGGACGCTGATCTCCGTCTGTTCATTGACCAGGCGGTTGCATTCGACATGATTGTCCGCGGTTGCGGTCAAGCGCGGATAGAAGTCCGTTCCCATCGCCTGCAAAATGAAGCCGGCATAGAGACCGCCCAACCCCCAGGCCGCCTGATACAATCCTGCGGCCATTACGCCTCCGTCCTTCAATATGATGATGCGGATGACATAGGCCGCACCGAAGGTCATAAGTCCGCTCGCCATGAACACGGCGCCGAGTCTCAGCAGAGGTGCCCACTCTTGACCAAATTGGCGAACCGACATTCGCGGCGGGTGTGCGCCTATCCGTCTGCTGTACCACCAGGTGGAGAGCGTTGTGGCGGCCGCAATCGCCACGACCGAGGGTGCGATCGCCTGCGTGCCGAACAGGTAAATCAGCGGGACGGTGATCACCGTGCCGAAAAAACCTGTGAGCACATTGATGCGGGCAAGATCTGCAATGCCACGTAAGCCCTGGATCAACGCAGTCTGCCCGGACGACACTATCCGGAAGAATACGGCGAGCGAGAGCAGCGCAATGCCACCGGCGTGCTGGTAGTCGCCGAAGGTGAAATCCGAGACCGGAAATGCCAGCGCCGCAAGAAGGAGCGCGCCAAGCAAGCCGAGTATCATCGATATGCATCTCAACGCCTTCGCCGACTGTGCGATCCTCGCTTCGTCGCCGGTACCGGCAGCCTCGGCGACCTGCCGCACCCCGCTGCCGCCCAGTCCCAGACCAGCGGCCGTTTGCGCGATATCGACGATTGACTGGTAGAGGCCCATGAGCCCCACGCCTTCTGGCCCAAGCAGAACGGCCAGGGCCTTGTTGCGAATGATGCTCAGAGCGACGTTCACGAGCGAGGAACCGCCCATCAGCATCGTCGACTTGAGGATCTGGGTATAAGTCTCCCCACTGGTTGGGATCATGCGCAAAGTCATCAATTATCCTTCGCCGCTATCCTGTGGGGCAGGATCTCCGGCGCACTGTCGCCGGCATGTTGCCCAACGCTGTCTGGAAGATATGCGGCACAGGCAGTCTTGATGGGGAAGGACGCGCACTTAAAGATCTGGTCGGATTCACGCCAGCCTATATCAAGAGCAACGTCTCTGGCGCTGGTGGTCTGAGCGCCTCGGCGCTGCTCAATCGTCCGCTGCGAGTTCGGTTGCAATACATGCTTTTCGCGGGTCACTGGCTTGCCTGACTGGCGTGTGTCTCAGTTTTACGCGGCAGGTCGGCGGGCGCGGCCTGAGACACCCGATCCGCAATTGGGGTTCGAACGACCCTCACGACATCACCCGGGATCAGCGCCGTTGTTTCGGAGGCCTGGAACTGCCTGATTTGCCCTTTGCTTCGCCGGCTCACTGTAAAGGTCAGCGGGAGCGCCTCGTCGGTGGTAGTCGAGCCTCCCCCTGCCGCGAGATCATCGAGAAGCAGTTTTTGCGTCATCTCGCGCTTCAATTTGAACTGATCGAGGCTTGCCTGTTCCGACTGCAATTCGGAAGCGACTTCGCTTCGCCGCGTATCATAAAGCCCCTCAAGATTTCGCGTTGTCTCACTGATCGCCTGACGGCCCCGCATGATGGCGGTGACAAGGTCGAGCCGATCGGAGCGGTAGGTGGTGAGCAACCGTTCCAGATCCAATTGACGCGACGAGAGTGTGAGGCCTTTCGAGACCAGCGTTTTGACGCTGGTCAGCTGCTCCTCGATCGATTTGATATTGTCCTCCGAGCCCTGCACCTTCTCGCCCAGCATGCCGACTTCACTGTTCAAAAGATCACGCAATTCCGTGAGCGCCTTCGACTGCCTCTCCAGCGCATTTGCTCGAGCCTGAAAAATGACCCGTTCCTCGTTGTATATTCCCGCAGCGTATGGCTGATCGACGCCGAGCGTCTGATCGAACGTTATCTCCGTCGCCCCGGTCATCTCTGCTTTGAGCCGTGCTAATTTGGCAGTGCTGCGCAACAGCGAGTGGTCGATGTCGCGCAATTCGCCTGCGAGTTTGATCGTCTGCGATTGCTGCTGACTTGTGGCGCGGAATGGGCCACCGCTCATTGCCAGGGATTGCAGGACGGTAAGTCCGGAGCGGAATTTGTACTCCCCGGGCGTGGTTACGTCTCCGACGACATAGATTGGCGGGTATTCGAGAATTTCGATGGTGACCGCGGGTGGCTGAACCAATCCGATTTTTTCTTGCAGACGCTTGGCAATCTCGGTTGTGAGGCTGGCGTTATCGCGATTGCCGACGGAAAGGGATCCAAGAAAGGGCAAAAAGACAGCGCCATCATCCGAGACGGTGTATTCGCCGCCAAGCGCATCCCATCGTTCATATTGGCCTTTGGACTGCATCCATTGGACAATCGTCAGACGGATTTTCGTTTGCGGAGCAAAAGGAGTGTCATCGGCGAGAGCCGGCAGTACAGTTCCGGCAAGAAAGACGAGTGTACTGATAACAAGCGTCGCCGGAAAAAACACGTTGAGAACGCGATACGATAGCTTCATTTACATGTCCAGCCTGCAAGAGCATCCTTAAACGGACACTGGTTCAACGCCTTACGCGCTACGCGAGCGTCGGGCGCGAGGTCCGAAGCCGTAGTGCTAGTGTGCAATCTGGCGAAGCCTTGAGGAAGGTGGCGGTTGTTTGCTTCGCCTTATCACTATTGATGAGGTGGGGGGAGGGTGCTTAGCCTAAATCGAGCAGGAACATCTACCCTCGGCGCGGCACAGAGGCATCGGCAGGCGGTCATGCGCGCAGCAAGAGGCGCGCTCGCCGCGAAGCACAGCGATCCCTTGCGGCAGAGCCGTTGTTTGGATCGTCGATGTTGCGAGACGATGATATTGACCGGCGGCGTCGCCTTAACGGTCGGCGCAAAGAAAAAAAGGCCTCGAAACGAACACTTCGCGTGTCTCGCCCATCACGTGGTCCATGCCAACACTGCCGTTTGCCCAAAGGATGCCGCCCGTAGAGCGAAAGGCGTAGGACCTACTCGCTTATTTTTGGGCTATCATTCAGGGCTTCGTAGCAAACGATCCCCGTAGATTCGATCCCGATAATCTCGCGAGAGAGGGCCTGCCATGTATCGCAATGCTCGCCGGTGGACATCACGCTCACTCCTGCTGGATTCGTTGGTTCCCCGATGGTTGACCGTCGGCGGAAAGGGAAAGCCTCGCACGCCTGCCGATAAGCGCGAGGATAGTGCTCAACTTGCGACATCCGTGCAAACGGCGGATGGAAACAAGCATTATGGTACGCTTGTCGACAATCCCGAGAACAACGCGGCGCTCAATGAGCATGATGTTGGACAGAGTGCGGGCGTGATCGGTGACGCGCACGGTCGGGCGCATATCAACCACCCAGCGCCGTCCTCGCCTGACGCTTTCGCAGCAAATCGCGAGACGGGGATTCGGAGCGGTGACACTGCCGCGCCTCGGTTGTTCGCCCACATGCGTGGTTTTGCAGATTCCGAGCGGGACGCGGATGGAGTTGCATTCGGGGCTCAGTCGTCCCTTTATCGCACCTACGCTGGAATGAGCCTCATAGGCGACGATCCTTTGGCGCCGTATCTGCCGCAAAGCCCTGCACCGACAGCTTCGGAGCAAGGTTCTACTGTGGTAACGGGCGAGCGTTCTCATTCGGGCAATGTCGTCATTCTCGAATCGAGCCCGTCAGCGCAGGCGACCGCGCAGCATGATGGAGTTAACTCACTGGCGTTTGGCATGCCCTTTGGTGTGTGCGGATGCGGCTATTTTACGTCCCCCACGCGGATTCTCGATTGGGCCCATGGCGGCGCCATGCTTCAAGAGGACGGTCAATTGCCGGGAACCAGGCTGACCGAGGGGCCGGACTATGTATCGACGATCAAGCGGGCCATAGGCGCCTCGATCAGCGACCCGCTTCTCGATCGTGACTTGTCCCCCCTCTCGGGCTGGCGCGGAACCGCGACGTGGACGGACTCGGCGATCTTGAACGGAGCGTTGCCAGGCGGCGGTGAGATCGGAACGGGCACCGCCGGTTCCAAGGGCATCGGCATCCTTTCCGGCTCGGTGACGACGCCACCTTCTACGCAGCGGTCGTTGACGACGCAAAATCTGGCGGCCGCGGCTGCGGCCAGCAACCTGATCGTGCTGGAAAACCAGAAGCAGGGTAACCCGGAGAGCGAGTGGGGCATCGACGGTGCCGGTAGCTCCAACATCGAGGGATTTGCGACCGACATCAGCGTCGACAACGGCAAGACGATCAGCTTCAAGATCAATACCAATTCCACCAATTATCGGATCGACATATACCGGCTCGGCTATTATGGCGGCATGGGCGCCCGCAAGGTCGACACCATTCAGCATACCGGATTGCAGACACAGCCAAATCCGTTGCGCAACGCCTCGACCGGCACGGTGGATGCCGGCAACTGGGCCGTGTCGGCCTCGTGGACTGTACCGGAGGACTCCGTCTCGGGTGTCTATATCGCCAAGCTCGTGCGTCAGGATGGCACCTCCGGCCAAAATCATATCCCGTTCATCGTGCGCGACGACGACAGCCAGAGCGACATCGTCTTCCAGACCGCAGATCAGACCTGGCAAGCTTACAACGGCTGGGGCGGCGCAAACTTCTATGGCGGCAACGGTCCGGCGACGGGGCAGGGTGCTGGTCGCGCCTATGCGGTCAGCTACAACAGACCGATTGCGACCCGCGGCGGGGTTGGCACTTTTGCCGGTCCGCAGGATTACCTGTTCGGCGCCGAATATGCGGGTATCTATTGGCTGGAACAGAACGGCTACGACGTGTCCTACCTGTCGGGTGTCGACGCCGACCGTTATGGCAGCCTGTTGCTCAATCACAAGACTTATATTGATGCCGGGCACGATGAATACTGGTCTGGGCAGCAGCGGACAAATGTCGAAGCCGCGCGCGATGCGGGCGTCAACCTGATGTTCTGGAGCGGTAACGAGGTCTATTGGCGCACCCGTTGGGGCAATGCCTATAGCGCCGACGGCACGCCTTATCGCACTCTGATCTCGTACAAGGAGACATGGTCGCCCAGCGCGAGCATTGACCCTTCCAACGAATGGACAGGCACATTCCGTGATCCGCGCCTCAGCCCACCCGCCGTCGGCGGTGGAAACCCGGAAAACTCGCTGACCGGACAGTTGTTCAAGGTCGATGATGTCGGCAGCAATCTCCAGGCGATCAAGGTCGGATATGACGACGCCAACCTGCGCTTCTGGCGCAATACGAGCGTTGCCAATCTTCAGCCTGGCCAGACGGCAACGCTCACCAAGAACTATCTTGGTTACGAATGGGACGAAGCGGTCGATAATGGCTTCGATCCGGCTGGCCTTGTCAAGCTGTCGTCGACGACGGTTCCGGTCAGCACCTACTTGCTCGACTACGGAAACACGACCGGAAATGCGACCTCGACCCACAATCTGACGCTCTATCGTGCGCCGAGCGGTGCGCTGGTGTTCGGCGCCGGTACCGTCTACTGGACATGGGGCCTCAGCGACAATCACGACAAGGAGGCGACTCCGACCGATCCCCGCGTGCAGCAGGCGATGGTCAATCTGCTTGCCGACATGGGCATTCAGCCGGGAACACTGCAATCCGGACTCGTCGCTGCAACCAGTTCCACGGACCTTGTTGCACCGACGTCCGTCATCACCGTACCCGCGACGGTGGCCGTTGGATCCACCGTGACGATTACAGGCACCGCTGCCGACACGGGCGGCGGGGTCATCGCCGGCGTCGAAGTTTCCACCGACAACGGGGCGAGCTGGCATCCGGCGACAGGCGATGAGAACTGGACTTATACCTGGTCGCCGCAGGTCGCCGGCAGCTACACGATCCGGTCCCGCGCCGTTGACGATAACATCAACCTTGAAACGCCCTCGGCAGGACGCACGGTCACCGTCGGCGGGCCGAGTTATACGTCCCTCTTCGGCGCGGCGACGCCAGCCGTCGTCAACACAAACGATACGTCGGCTGTCGAGCTCGGGGTCCGCTTCCAGACCTCTGCGGCAGGGACCATCACCGGCATCCGCTTTTACAAGGGCAGCCAGGATACGGGTACCCATACCGGTTCGCTTTGGTCGAGCACTGGTACGCAGCTCGCGACCCTCACCTTCACGAACGAGACCGCCAGCGGCTGGCAGACCGCGTATTTCTCCAGTCCTGTGGCATTGACGGTCGGGCAGACCTACACGGCGTCCTACCATACGAATGCCGGTCGTTACTCGACCACCGCCAACTACTTTGTCTCCAATGTGACGAGTGGGCCGCTGACGGCACCAGCGAGCGGTAATGGCGTATATAGATACGGAAGCACCAGCCTGTACCCTACGGCCACCTTCGATGGGACGAATTACTGGGTCGATGTCATGTTCAATCCGTCGGCCTCGAACACGACGCCGACGGCGGTTGCCGATGCGGGGGATGCGACCGAGAAGGGTGGCGTGGCCAATGGTTCGGGCGGCGTCGTTGCCAGCGGCAATGTGCTGACCAACGATACGGATGCGGATGCCGGTGATACCAAGACGGTCACGGCGATCCGCTTCGGCGCTACATCAGGCACGCTCGGCACGGCACTGAATGGTACCTACGGCAGTCTCGTGCTCAGTGCATCGGGCGTCTATAGCTATGCCGTCAACGAGACCAATGCCGCCGTCCAGGCATTGCGGCAATCGAGCAACACGCTGAGCGATGTCTTCAGCTATACGATGCGTGACACGGCCGGCGCGACAGCCACGGCAAACCTGACCATCACCATCCATGGCGCCAACGACGCGCCGGTGCTGGCGGTCCAGACGGCTAGCCAGAACGCCACCGTCGGCTCTGCCTTCTCGTTCACGCTGCCGACGACGACCTTCACCGATGTCGATAGCGGCGAGACCCTCACCTATGCGGCAACGTCTGCCGACGGCACGGCGCTGCCTGCCTGGCTGAGTTTCAATGCCTCGACCCGGACCTTCACCGGAACGG
>NZ_JABFCN010000014.1:99741-279290 GCF_013087515.1 Rhizobium sophorae
CCGTGTCGACGCCCGGCAACACGACGCCGACGGCGGTTGCCGATGCGGGGGATGCGACCGAGAAGGGCGGGGTCGCCAACGGTTCGGGCGGTGTGGTTGCCAGCGGCAATGTGCTGACCAATGACACCGATCCGGATGCTGGTGACACCAAGACGGTGACGGCGATCCGTTTCGGCGCAACGACCGGCACGCTCGGCACGGCCTTGAATGGTACCTATGGCAGTCTCGTGCTCAGCGCATCGGGCGTCTATAGCTATGCCGTCAACGAGAGCAATGCCGCCGTGCAGGCGCTGCGGCAGTCGACCAACACACTGAGCGATGTGTTCAGCTACACCATGCGCGACACTGGCGGTGCCACCGCCACGGCAAACCTGACCGTCACCATCCATGGCGCCAACGACGCGCCGGTGCTTGCGGTCCAGACGGCTACCCAGAACGCCACCGTCGGCTCTGCCTTCTCGTTCACGCTGCCGACGACGACCTTCACCGATGTCGATAGCGGCGAAACGCTCACCTACACGGCAACGGCTGCCGACGGCACGGCACTGCCTGCCTGGCTCGCCTTCAACGCCACAACGCGGACGTTCAGCGGCACACCGACGACATCCGGCACCTACGGCGTCAGGGTGACGGCAACCGACCTCGGCGGCCTTGCCGCCAACGAGACCTTCAACATCACTGCGACAGTGGCGCCTGCGACCTACAGCCTGTTTAACGCCTCCAGCACACCGGCCCAGACCAATCTCAACGACGGTCAGCAGCTCGAGGTCGGCGTCAAGTTCCAGTCGAACGTTGTCGGTGATGTCACCGCCATCAAGTTCTACCGCAGCGCCAACGACAACGGCCAGAACGTCGTCGATCTGTGGACCACCACCGGCACCAAGCTCGCCACCGCCACCTTCACCAATACTACGGCGAGCGGCTGGCAGACGGTGAACTTCACAACGCCCGTCACCATCGCCGCCAACACCACCTATATCGCCTCCTACCACACCACCGGTGCTTACGTCGCGACCGATGGCTTCTTCACCAACGGCGTCAGCAACGGTCCGCTGTCGGCGCTATCCAGCGCTGCGGCTGGCGGCAACGGCGTCTATGCCTACGGCGGATCTGCTACCACGGGTCTCTTCCCGACCAGCACCTATGACTCGGCAAACTATTATGCCGATGTGGTCTTCCGGCCGCAGCTCGCAGCTTGACGCGTCAAACGAGGTTAGAGACGGTTTCGAACGAGGCTTGTAAAACGCAAATGCCAGTCGCTCCGAATGCCCTCATTGAAGGGATGCTGATAAACGGCATCGACCGGCTGCCGGTGACAGTGCTCTCGGGTTTTCTCGGCGCCGGCAAGACGACGCTTCTCAGCCACGTGTTGACCAATCGCGAGGGCCTGCGGGTCGCCGTCATCGTCAACGATATGAGCGAAGTGAACATAGACGCCAGTCTTATTCGAGACGGCGGCTGTAACCTGTCGCATACGACCGAGACGTTGATTGAGCTCAGCAATGGCTGCATATGCTGCACCCTGCGCAACGATCTCCTGACGGAAGTGCGCCGACTGGCCGAAGAGGGGCGATACGACTATCTGTTGATAGAGGGGACCGGAATTGCAGAGCCATGCCCTATCGCGGCAACCTTTTCATTCCGCGACGAGACCGGTGTTTCGCTCTCCGATTTTGCGAAGCTTGATACGATGGTGACCGTCGTCGACGCCGCAAGCCTCCTAGCCGATTACAGCAGCGCTGATCTGCTTCGCGATCGCGGCTTGCAGCGGGACGGTGACGACCGGCGGACGCTCATCGACCTGTTGGTGGACCAGATCGAGTTTGCCGATATTGTCGTGATCAACAAGATCTCGGATGCGAGCGAAGAGGTCCGCGCGGAAGTCCGCAAGACGGTGGCTGCACTCAACCCGGATGCCCGCCAGGTGGAGACGGACTTTGGGAAGGTTTCTCTTGCAACCGTCCTCGACACTGGCCTCTTCGATGAAGCAAAGGCCGCCGCTCACCCGTTGTGGCACAAGGAACTGTACAATCCGGGCGACCATATTCCGGAGACGGAGGAATACGGGGTATCGAGCTTTGTCTATCGCACGAGACGTCCCTTCGACCCCAAGCGGTTTCGAGCATTCCTGGACGAGCCCTGGCCGGGGGTCATCCGCGCCAAAGGCCATTTCTGGCTTGCCACGCGCCCGCGTCACGTGGGTTTGATGTCGGCTGCCGGAGTGCAACGGCGCTGTGAACCCATGGGTCTCTGGTGGGCGGCCGTTCCTCGACAAGACTGGCCTAGCCATCATCAGTTTCGTCAGCATCTCGAGAGCCGATGGGACAGCGCTTGGGGCGACCGCCGGCAGGAACTCGTGTTCATCGGTGTGGGCATGGACGAGACAGGCGTCCGGACCGCGTTGGACGACTGCCTGGCCAGCTCGGACCCGCGGGACTGGTCGGCTCTCGAAGATCCGTTTCCGGCCTGGTAGCACGGGTCGAGGCGGGAGTACCGGCTCGACCGGCCGGACCGGCGAGACAATACCGAACTAGAATTCCTCTTCACCCAGAGTCGGCCACTGAGCAGTCGCCGGAGGCAGCTTTGCGGCCTTGTCGGTCGGGTATGCGGTGAGGGTCATCATATCGGAGTACGGAGTATCACCCACATACCCCAGATTGCTGTCGTACATTCCCTTTCGAAAGCTGGCAGGATGAAGCCTTCCAATGGTGGTCGATGGGAAACGGGGACGCCGCTCTTGCTGAGATTTCATGTGAGGAATCGCGAATATCTAAGTACTGCCGGCGGCACGCCGATCGTCTGTCACCCACCCTCTGTCTGGACCGCATTGGTTGGAACTGCGACCGTGGTGTCTTCAAGCACTCAGGGTCCCTACGGTTTTGCCAATCAGGGCAGCGCAACAGTCCACTCCTCCTTCTCCGGCACGCTCACATCTTCCCTGATATCATCAGGCGACATGCAATCGTTCCCCGCACCGTCGACGGCGATGCCGGCGTCCGCGGGAGAGAGCGGCGCGCAAGATAGTTTCACCAAGACGGCGTCGGCTGCGACGGTGTTCCAGACGCCTTCCTCGACATCACAACGCACCGTGCTTGGCCCGGATCCGTTCGAGGAGGCTGCGACACTGCCTGCCGCTCCCGCGCTTACGGGTGTTACCACCGACGCCGACACTGGAAGCGCCGAGACGGCGGCGCCGGCCAGTTCTTCCACCAGTGCTTCCACCGGTCCCGGCACCACTTCGTTACGCCTCCAGACCTCGGTCGCGAGCCTCTCGGTAGAGCCGAGCCAGGACGCTTCCGTGGAAGCGGCAGCGGCCCCGGCCGCACTCGCAGCGCCGATGGCTGCTGCGGCAGCGGTGACGCCCAACAAGATCGCCCTTGAAAACATGAAGCAGGGCAACCCCATCAGCGAGTGGGGTATCGAGGGCGATGGCGGCGGCACCATCCAAGGCTTTGCCACCGAAACCAGCAGCAATATCGGCCAGACGGTCGATTTCAAGATCGCCACCGATTCCACCCATTACCGCATCGATATCTACCGCATGGGCTATTACGGCGGCGATGGCGCGCGCAAGGTCGACTCGATCGAAAAATCGCTTACCACGGCGCAGATCCAGCCGCATCCGATCGTCGACATGTCGCTCGGTCTCATCGATTGCGGCAACTGGTCGGTTTCTGCCAGCTGGCAGATCCCTGCCGATGCCGTCTCGGGCGTCTATTTCGCCAAGCTGGTGCGCGAGGATGGCACCGAGGATGCAAGCATCATCCCCTTCGTCGTGCGCGACGACGCCTCGACCAGCGATATCGTCTTCCAGACATCGGATACGACATGGCAGGCCTATAATGCCTGGGGCGGCGCCAGCCTCTATTATGGCGAAGTTCCCGTCGATCCCGCCGACATGATCGGCTACCTGCCGCCGAACTGCAGCTGCGGGCTGACCGCGATCGGCCGTGCCTCGGCGGTCAGCTACAACCGCCCGATCATCACCAATACGAGCCCGATCGGCGGCTCGCACGATTACATCTTCGGCGTCGAATCCTCCGCCATCTCGTGGCTGGAGCAGAACGGTTACGACGTTTCCTATATTTCCGGCGTCGATGCGACGCGCAACGGCGCGCTGCTGCTCAACCACGATGCCTATCTCTCCGTCGGGCATGACGAGTACTGGTCCGCCGAGCAGCGCGCCAATGTCGAGGCGGCGCGTGATTCCGGCGTCAACCTTGCCTTCTGGAGCGGCAACGAGTGCTACTGGAAGGTTCGCTGGGAAAGCAGCATCGACGGTAGCGGCCAGGCCTACCGCACCATGGTCTGCTACAAGGAAACCTGGGGCACGAGCTCGGATCCGAGCAATGTCGGCACCGGCACCTGGCGCGATCCGCGCTATGCCGATCCGGGGCAGGAGCCGGAAAATTCGCTGACGGGCACGATGTTCCAGGTGGATAGCTACCGTCAGGATACGATCTCCATTCCCTACGACTATTCGAACCTGCGCTTCTGGCGCAATACCGACGTTTCGGAGCTGCAGGAGGGCGAGACCTATAATCTGGTGCAGAACCTGCTCGGTTATGAGTGGGATTCCGATGTCGAGAACGGCTTCCGGCCTGACGGGCTCATCAACCTGTCGCTCTCGTCGATCTCGGTGGATACATATCTGCGCGATTACGGCACGACGGTCGGTTCGGCGATCGCCACCCACAGCCTCACCATGTACCGGGCGGAAAGCGGCGCGCTGGTCTTCGGCGCCGGCACCGTCTTCTGGTCCTGGGGCCTGAGTGACAACCACCAGGGCCCGGCCACGTCAACCGATCGCAACGTGCAGCAGGCGATGGTCAATATGTTCGCGGACATGGGCATCCAGCCGACCACGCTCGATGCGAGCCTGATCCTCGCCACCCAATCGAGCGACACGCTGAAGCCCACCTCGTCGATCTCGTCGCCGATCATCGGCGCAAGCTTCGTCGAGGGGCAGCGCGTGACGATCACCGGCACGGCGCAGGATTTCGGCGGCGGCATCATTGCCGGTGTCGAGGTTTCTACCGATGGCGGCCAGCACTGGTTCAAGGCCACGGGCCGCGAAAGCTGGAGCTACAACTGGGTCGTCCAGGCAAGCGGCACCTATACGATCCTTTCGCGCGCCGTCGACGACAGCGTCAATCTGGAGGCACCATCGGCCGGCAAGCAGGTCACGGTCACCCTGCCGGGCACACAGGGCCTGTGGACGCTTGCGGAAAAGCCTGCGGTCGAAACGGCGATCGATCGCGATCCGGTCGAGCTCGGCCTGCGCTTCCAGGCAACGACGGCAGGCTCCGTGCAGGGCATCCGTTTCTACAAGGGCTTCTACAATACCGGCGACCACGTCGTCAGCCTCTGGTCCGGCAACGGAACGCTGCTTGCAACCGGCGTGTCGGTGGGGGAATCGCTCTCCGGCTGGCAGACAGTGATGTTCTCCTCGCCGATCCAGATCGCCGCCGGCACGACCTATGTGGCCTCCTATCACAGCAACGGATTCTTCTCCGTCACCGAGAACTATTTCAGCGAGCCCTATGCCAGCGGGGCGCTGAAGGCCGTCGATGGCGGCGGCGTCTTTGCCTATAGCGGCACCAGCACATTCCCCGGCCAGAGCCCCGGTGGCTCGAACTATTGGGTGGACGTGGTTTTTGATGCCGGCCCCAACAGCCAGCCGGTTGCAACCGACGACAGCGGTCTGATCATCGGCCACAACGGAACGCTTATTGTCTCGATTGCCGCACTCGTGGCAAATGATGTCGATGCCAATGGCGATGCGCTGACCATCACCGCCGTCGGCAATGCGCTCAACGGCACGGTCGCTCTCAACACGCAGACCGGAACCATCACCTTCACGCCGGCCAACAATTATTCGGGCCCGGCAAGCTTCACCTATACGCTGTCGGACGGCCGCGGCGGCACGGATCAGGGCAGTGTCAGCCTCACCGTTCAGGCAGGTCCGGCCGGCGAGACGCTGTTTACATCAAGCGAGGGACCGACCGGCAACGGCTTCAACGACAATACGGCGATGGAACTCGGCATGAAGTTCGTCGCGTCCGCAAACGGCACGATCTCGGGCATCCGCTATTACAAGGCTGCCGGCGATACCAGCGTGCATACCGGCTCCATCTGGAGAGCCGACGGCACGCTCGTCGCCACGGTCACCTTCACCAACGAGTCGCTCTCCGGCTGGCAGACGGCAACCTTCTCCACGCCGCTGCAGATCACGGCGGGCGCGACCTATGTCGCCTCCTACCACACGACCGGCAGCTATGTGGCGACCTCGGGCTATTTCAATACGGCCCATACCAACGGCTCCCTGACGGCGCTCGCCGGTGCGAACGGCGTCTATGCGGTCGGATCGGGTTCGACCTTCCCCACCCAGAGCTACCAGTCGACGAATTACTGGGTCGATGTCGTCTACAACCAGTCGACGGGCAACACGGTGCCGGTTGCCGCCAACGACAACGGCTATACGACCTATACCAATACGGCCCTGTCGATTGCCGCAGCCAACCTGCTTGCAAACGACAGCGATGGCGACGGCGACCCGCTTGTTATCACCGGCGCCAATGGCGCGGTCAACGGAACGGTGACCTTCAACAGCCAGACCAACACGGTGATCTTCACACCGAACTCGGGCTATACGGGCGTCGCAAGCTTCTCCTATTCGATCTCGGACGGGCATGGCGGCACGGCTTCGGCCACCGTCAGCCTCACGGTCAATTCGCAGCCCGGCGGCGGCACGACCTCGAGCCTGTTTACCAGCGCCGACACGTCCGGGGTTGCCGCCGCCAATGATGCCAACTCGGTCGAACTCGGCGTCAAGTTCATCGCTTCCGCCAACGGCCAGATCACGGGGCTCACCTATTACAAGAGCGCACAGGATACCGGCACGCATGTCGGCTCGCTCTGGACCACGAGCGGCCAGCTCCTTGGCCAGGCAACCTTCATCAACGAGACGGCAAGCGGCTGGCAGACGGTTTCCTTCACGCAGCCGATCAATGTCACGGCCGGCGTCACCTATGTGGCGAGCTACCATTCGAACGGCTTCTATTCGGCAACCGCGAACTACTTCACGACAGACTATACGAGCGGCGCGCTGACGGCGCCGGCAAGTTCGGTCAGCGGCGGCAACGGCGTCTATGCCTATGGCACGGGCAGCCTGTTCCCGACCGCCTCCTACAATGCCAGCAACTACTGGGTCGACGTGCTCTATCAGCAGGGCGCGCAGAATGCGGTTCCGGTCGCCGCCAATGACAGCGGCTACTCGACCAATACGGGCACGCCGATCACCATCCAGGCCTCGGCGCTGCTTTCAAACGATAGCGATGCCGATGGCGATCCGCTCACGATCACCGGCGTCAGCGGCGCCGTCAACGGCTCGGTCGCCTGGAATGCCCAGGCCCAGACGGTGACCTTTACGCCGACCGCAGGCTATTCGGGACCGGCGAGCTTCAGCTACGCGATATCAGACGGCAAGGGCGGCACGGCCACGGCCCAGGTTGCGCTCACCATCAACAACCCGGCTGCAGGCCCGGAGCAGAACCTCTTTACCGCTAATGCGACGCCTGCAATCGTCTCCACCAACGACAATCAGCAGGTCAATCTCGGCATGAAGTTCCAGGCCGATACGGCAGGCTGGATCACCGGCATCCGCTTCTACAAGGGTGCCGACAATACAGGCCCGCACAATGGCTATCTCTGGACCGCCTCGGGCACGCTTCTCGGCAGCGTCGCCTTCAGCAACGAAACGGCAAGCGGCTGGCAGACCGCGACACTCACCCAGCAGGTGGCGATCGCCGCAGATACGACCTACGTCGTTTCCTACAGCACCAACGGCAATTATTCGGCGACCGGCAATTACTTCAGCGCCGATGTGACGAACGGCGACCTCAGGGCGCCCAGCGGCAGCAACGGCGTCTATGCTTATGGGTCGAGCGGGTTGTTCCCGAGTGCCAGCTATAACAGCACAAACTACTATGTGGACGTAGCATTCAGACCGCAGCTCGCGGCGTGAAAGAAGCGAGCGGGGAGTACCGATGACGAGTGCAGACAACAGACTTCCGGTGACGGTCCTTGCCGGTTTTCTCGGCGCCGGCAAGACGACGATCCTCAACCATGTCCTGCGCAATCGCGAGGGGCGCCGGGTCGCCGTCATCGTCAACGACATGAGCGAGGTGAATATCGATGCTGATCTCGTGCGTGACGGAGGCGCCAATCTGTCGCGGACGGACGAGACGCTGGTGGAGCTCACCAATGGCTGCATCTGCTGCACATTGCGCGACGATCTCCTGAGCGAAGTGCGCCGCCTCGCCGCCGCCGGCCGTTTCGACTATCTGCTGATCGAGGGCACTGGGATTGCCGAGCCGCTGCCGGTCGCAGCGACCTTCTCCTTCCGCGACGAGAGCGGGGCAGCCCTCTGCGACGTCGCACGGCTCGACACAATGGTTTCCGTCGTCGATGCGGTCAATCTTCTGGCTGATTATGAGAGTGCGGAGTTCCTGAGGGATCGCGGCGAGAGCCGGGACGGAGACGACGAGCGTAAGCTGGTGGAACTGCTCGTCGAGCAGATCGAATTTGCTGACGTCGTGGTCATCAACAAGGCGCAGGATGTGCCGCCTGCAGCGCTCGCCGAGGTTCGCCGCATCGTTGCCGCACTCAACCCCGATGCCCGTGTCATCCAAGCCGGCTTCGGTCAGCTGGAGCTCGACGCCATTCTGAATACCGGCCTCTTCAGCGAAGCGAGAGCTGCCCGCCATCCGCTGTGGCACAAGGAACTCTTCGGTTGGGGCGACCATGTGCCGGAGACGGAGGAATACGGTATTTCGAGCTTCGTCTATCGCAGCCGCCGGCCGTTTGATCCCTCCAGGTTACGCGATTTTCTCGACAGGAAATGGCCTGGCCTCATCCGCGCGAAAGGCCATTTCTGGTTGGCAACAAGACCCGACGAAATCGGCCTGCTGTCGATTGCCGGCACGCAGTGCCGCATCGACACCAAGGGCTTCTGGTGGGCGTCCGTGCCGAAGGCGCAATGGCCGCGTTATCCGCAGTTCCGCCAGCTTATCGACCGGCATTGGGACGAGGTTTGGGGCGACCGCCGCCAGGAACTCGTTTTCATCGGCGCCGGCTTCGACGAAGATGCAATCCTTACTGCGCTTGACGACTGCCTGACCGGTGAGGAGACGGGCTTCGATCCGCAGTCCGCCGCCGGGCTTCGGGACCCGTTTCCGGCGTGGCAGCACGCACATTCAAATAGTTAGAGCGTCCTAATAGATGCGAGGCGCCCTAAGGCGAAGACGTTTTGATTATCACCCAAAGGAGAGAACGATGAGCAACGAACTTTATGCAGATGGCATCGGAGAAATCACCATCACGGGAACGATCGTGCGCATCGACCTGATGTCGCTCTCGGCCACCGATCGTGACGCCAACAACAATCCGAAGCCGGTTTTCCGCCAACGCATCATCATGCCGGTCGATGCCTTCGCCAATGCGGTCGATCTCATGCAGAAGGCGCTTGGCGGGTTGGTCGAGGCGGGTGCGGTCCGTCGCATCGGCGATATGTCGGCTGCGGCGGCTGCCGATATCCAGACGGTGCAGGGCGGCGCTTCGAACGCCTCGCCGAACTTCAACTGATAAACAAATATTGCCTCGGTCTCGTATTGTTTCGGGTGGGCCATGAGTGGTTTTCTGCATACCAACCTGCACTGTCTTGCGCTCGTCGCGCGTCATCACGGCGTCGATCTTGCTCCTGAACGATTGCAGCACGATTATGCCGTCGGCAACGATCCCGTTGCCGTGCGGCAGCTGCTGCGAATGGCCAAGGATGCCGGCCTGAGGGCAAGGCATCTGACGCTCGACTGGCGATCCCTGTTCCAACTCGGCGAGGCATTCCCGGTGCTCGCTGAGTTGACGAACGGTAACTGGGTGGTCGTCGCCGGCGCTGTCGGGAGCGGGGAGGATGAGAGAATCCGCGTTCTCGACCCGCTGGCATCACGCGCCGAGGTGATGATGCTCAGCGAAGAGCAGTTCGCCAAGGCCTGGCTCGGATCGGTGATCCTGCTGAAGCGCAACTATCGCATGTCCGATGAGGACCGGCCCTTCGGCTTCCGCTGGTTTGTCCCCGAGATCATCAAGCAGCGCAGCTTTTTCCGCGACGTCGCGCTCGCCGCCTTCGTGCTCTACGGGCTGGGGCTGACGACGCCGATCTTCTTTCAGCTCGTCATCGACAAGGTGCTGGTGCATCAGAGCTATGCGACGCTGACGGTTCTGACGGCGGGCATAGCGATCGCGCTCGTCTTTGACGCGACCTTCACCTTCCTGCGCCGCTATCTGCTGCTTTATGCGACGAACAGGATCGACATCCGCGTTGCGACCCGCACCTTCGGCCATCTGCTCAACCTGCCGATCGCGCTCTTCGAGCAGGCCTCGGCCGGCGTTCTCGTCAAGCATATGCAGCAGACCGGGCGCATCCGCGAATTCCTGACCGGCCGGCTGTTTCTCACGCTCCTGGACGGCGTTTCGCTCCTGGTCTTCGTGCCGATCCTGCTTCTCTACAGCGTCAAGCTGACGCTTGTCGTGCTCGGTTTCGCCGCCCTCGTCGGGCTCGTGGTGATGATGCTCGTCGGGCCGTTCCAGCGCCGGTTGCAGGCGCTCTACCAGGCCGAAGGCGACCGGCAGGCATTGCTGGTGGAAACCGTGCACGGCATGCGCACCGTCAAATCGCTGGCGCTGGAGCCGCGCCAGCGCAAGGTGTGGGACGATTATTCGGCCCAGTCGATCTCCGTGCGTTTCCGGGTCGACAAGATCTCGACCATCGCTCAGGCGATGACCGGACTGCTGGAGAAGCTGATGAGCGTCGCGATCATCGGCCTCGGCGCGCTCGACGTCTTCAGCGGCGCGATGACGATCGGCGCGCTGGTCGCATTCAACATGCTCGCCGGTCGGGTCTCGGGACCACTGGTGCAGATCGTCACTATGGTGCACGAATACCAGGAAGTCGCGCTCTCCGTGCGCATGCTCGGCGAGATCATGAACCAGCGGCCGGAGCAGGCGGGCCGCGGGCGAGGTGTTCGGCCGCATCTGCAGGGCCGCATCGAATTCGACAGGGTCAGCTTCCGTTACGGCCCGGATAGCGCGCCGGCGCTCGACAATGTCTCCTTCGCCATTCCGGCGGGCTGCCTCTTCGGCGTGGTCGGCAAGAGCGGCTCGGGCAAGACGACGATCACAAGGCTCATCCAAGGGCTCTATCAGAGCCAGGAAGGCCTCGTGCGCATGGATGGCTATGACAGCCGCGAGATCGACCTCGTGCATCTGAGAACGAGCATCGGCGTCGTGCTGCAGGATAGTTTCCTGTTTCGCGGCTCGGTGCGCGAGAATATTGCCGCCGCCAAGCCCGATGCCAGCATCGAGGAGATCATGGAAGTCGCCCGCATTGCCGGTGCCGAGGAGTTCATCGAGCGCCTGCCGCGCGGCTTTGACACGATGCTGGAGGAAAACGCCTCCAACCTGTCAGGCGGCCAGAAGCAGCGGCTTGCCATTGCCCGCGCGCTGATCACCGATCCGAAGCTTTTGATCTTCGACGAGGCGACGAGCGCGCTCGACCCCGACAGTGAGGCGATCATCCGCGAGAATCTGAGCCGCATCGCCGCCGGCCGCACCGTCATCATCGTCTCGCACCGGCTTTCGACGCTCGTCGATGCCGATGCCATCCTCGTCATCGAGCGCGGCAAGGTCGCCGATATCGGCCGGCACGATCAGCTTGTATCGCGCTGCATGACCTATCGCCACCTGTGGGCCCAGCAGATGAGGCAGGTCGCATGAACGCGCACAACAGAAAACCCAGCGAAAACCTGCCGGTCCCTTCAGGCAAAGGCCCTTCAGACAAGGCGGCCTCAGGCAAGGGAAGGGAACTGACCGCCCGCCCACCGTTGCCGCCGGCCATTGCGGAATTCCAATCCGATGCCGTCGAGCTCGAGGAACGCGCGCCGCCCAGAGTTGCGCGCATGACGCTCTATTGCGTGACGGCGCTGATTGCCGCGGGGATTATCTGGGCCTCGGTCTCGTCGATCGACGAGGTGGTGATTGCGCCCGGCAAGCTCGTCACCACCCAGCCGACCATCGTCGTCCAGCCGCTCGAAACCTCGATCATCCGCACGATCGAGGTGAAGGCCGGCGAAGTGGTGCATGCCGGGCAGACGCTCGCGACCCTCGACGCCACGTTCAGCCAGGCCGATGTCGACCAGCAGCAGGCGAAATTCTCTGCCCTCGACGCCCAGGTGAGGCGTATCGAGGCCGAGCTTGCCGGCAACGACTACACGAAGATGGCGGGAGATACGCCCGACCAGATGCTGCAGGCGCAGCTCTTCGGCCAGCGACAGGCCTTCTACATGGCGCAGCTGCAGAATTTCGAGCAGCAGATAGCCGGTCAGTCGGCCGCTCTTGCGGCGAGCAAGAACCAAGAGGCCGTGCTCAACGACAGGCGCGACGGGCTCTCGCAGATCGAGGCAGCGCGGGAGCGACTCTATAACAAACAGAGCGGCTCGCTGATCACGCTGCTCGGCTCGCGCGACGCTCGCCTGGACGTCGAATCCGACCTGACCGCCGTCCGCGGCCGGGCCGACGAGGCCGTCCACGCCTATGCTAAGCTCCAAGCCGACCGCCAGGCCTTCATCGAGGATTTCCGCCGCGCCGCAATGGAGCAACTGGTGGAATTGCGCGGCCAGCGTGACATGGCTGACGAGGAACTGAAAAAGATGGAACTGCGCCGCAACATGGTGGCGCTGACCGCACCCGCCGATGCCGTCGTGCTCGATCTCGCCCAGCGCTCGGTCGGTTCAGTGGTGCGCGAGGCGGAACCGGTCGTGACGCTGGTGCCGATTAACGTGCCGCTCGAAGCCGAAGTCTCGATCAACACCCGCGACATCGGCCGCGTCGCCGTCGGCAAGGAAGCTCGCATCAAGCTCGACGCCTATCCCTTCCAGAAATACGGCACCGCCTCGGGCGAGGTGAGAACCATAAGCCAGGACACGTTCCTCACCGGCCAACAGGAGCAGACAGAGACCCCGAGCCAGCCGGCCGCCCCGTTCTTCAAGGCGCGGATCCTGCTTGCCGATACCCGGCTGAATGCCGCAGATGTGCCGGTGCGGCTGCTTCCCGGCATGACCGTGTCCACGGAAATCAAGGTCGGCAAACGAACGGTGATCTCCTATTTCCTGTATCCGCTGATGCGTGGCCTCGATAACGCAATTCGCGAACCGTAGGTCACGCCGGACTAGTTCGCTCCGACGGGATCCCGAGTGAGCGTCGAGGCAGATATTTCGCATCCCATAGCGGCTGCCTGGTTGGCCCGTATTTTGCAGAAACAGGACACTTTAACTTTGCTGGCATGTCGCAGTTGGGAATAGAATGTACCTTCACAAACAACAAATTGCGGCGTAACGCATATTATGGAACTACAATACACGAATCAAAGCTGACGCACCGCGGCCGGACGATCCGGCCTTTGCCCGCCAAGAGCACATCATAACGAGATAGCGCGAGTCTTTGAAACGTCCTTCCGTGACAAGATCGAAACGCGAGAGGATCTCCCTTTCTGGCTCGCCGACAAGACTGCCTTCGATATAGGAGCTCCGCTGGACCCAATCCGGCATTCGATTGAGAATCAGAAAAAAGGTCGCCAATGATAGCGTAATGGCCGTCGCCCCTGACGCTATCGGGACAAGAGGTTTCCTCAGAGCTGAGACCAGCATCCGCCGGACCGCAGGATAGCGCGCTTCACCTTGAGACGCGACGGAATAGACGCGTAGGGGCTTGCTGAGGTTTTTGACGTAGTGCTCGCCAATCTTCCGAAGCTCGGTCGGAAGTTTCTTGTCCACGTGTTCGAATACATTCTCCGAAATGCCGCCAGGTTGTGCAATAGCCTCAAGCCTTGCGGCTATATTTACGCCACCACCAAGTACATCGCCGTTGGGCTGAAGTGCGACATCGCCGATGTTGATCCCTATCCGATAGCGTAATCGTTCAGCAAGCGGCTGCATATCGTTGTAGCGCTCATGCTGGTCTTGGGTTTCGATGGCGGCCAAAACGGCTTCGACCTGACGCTGTCTCCTGCAGTATTGGCAATATGACCTCCGTTGCCCGCGATCAGGGGATCCATGATCATTCGCAACTCGCGAAGATGCGACAATGCCGCCGTCTCGTTGCTCTCGATGTGCGCGCTGTACTGGGCGATGTCAGCAGCAAAAATCGTAGCGAGTTTTCGGGTCATTCTAGCCTTGCTACTTCTCAACGCTTTCTCGCGAGCTCCCGCGATAAATATCTCGATACCACGCGACAAGCGTAGGGAGAGATTTTCCTTTCGCCCTGCTGACGAAGCTCCGATAAATGCCGTACTTAAAGTAGACCGCTGCCTTGCGATCGACGTTAGGCCCACGCAGGCTGACCTTCTGCGCCCCGTTGACCCACACTTGAATGAATCCATCGTTGCTCTGGGACCATTTCGCGTTCACGGTGACGTCAGTCCATCGCCCGTTCATCGATGATGCCGACAGCAACGCAATCTGCCTCAGGGGTCTCAGCGGGGCCATTGGATTGGCCTGCCTAGCGGCGGGGTTAGACAGCTCGAAAATGTACTGGCCGTCTTGGATCTGGAATAGGACTTTCTGATGGAACTGTCCCAGCTTGGTGTTCAACGGTGCAGTCTGAGGCCAATCCTTCGGTATGAAAACTGAAAAATGATACCAGTATTCCCGATTCAACGACGAAGCGGGCAAGCTCTCCGACCGCTCGGCCCGCTCTCGATCATCCCGGCAATCGCCAATGCTTTTCGGACAATCGCCGGCGCGAAGTTCGAAGCGCTCTGCGTTGGTGCCGTCAGGCGCTTTAGATCTACTATAAGCGTAGGGTGCCGCCGACTGGAGTTGAAATGAGCTGAACCCAGCGGCGCAGGCGTAATATGGCATCAAACCAGTTAGGGGTCGGCACAAGAGCAGCTCGAAATCGTACTAGGCTTCTATCAACCAAAGACAGCCAGCCGCGACAGTCGTCGTGTTCGCCCGGAAGAATCTCAATGTCGTCAGTGGCAACGAAGCCGGCGTTCGTTTTCGCATTGCTATGTGGTCGAGCCGGTGGCAACGTCGCGCCGATATCGCTCGCCCAACAGGACACCGCATTTGACCGATACCAAGCTGCGATCAGCAGACCCGGAACTGGAGCACCAGACCCGGCGAGGTCTGCCATCGCTCGTTCTCGCCGCCTTAGGTGTTGTTTATGGCGACATCGGGACTAGCCCGCTCTACGCGTTTAGGGAAGCCCTCCATGCCACCGGCGGATCGGGGGCGCACCACGCAAACGTGCTCGGCATACTTTCGCTGATCGTCTGGGCGCTCACGATCGTAGTCACCTTGAAGTACGTGACGTTCGTGCTGAAGGCGGACAACCGGGGTGAAGGCGGCACGCTATCTCTCATGACTCTCGCTCGCGAAGGTCTTGCGGGACGCCCGAAGTGGGTGCTTGTCCTCGGTGTGATCGGCGCCTCGCTGTTTCTCGGCGACGCGATCATCACGCCTGCGATCTCAGTCCTGTCTGCGGTCGAGGGCATCGAGGTGGTCGCACCGGCGTTGTCCAACTGGGTTGTGCCGATCACTCTCACGATCATCGCCGTGCTGTTTTTCGTCCAGCGGTTCGGGACGAGCGGCGTGGCGTCGGTGTTCGGTCCCGTAACGGCTCTGTGGTTTATCGTCCTTGGCGTCAGCGGAGCGATCCACATCTTTGACGACCCGTCGGTGTTAGCCGCAGTCAATCCGGTACACGCACTCCGATATATCGCAAACAACATCGGCTCGGCCATCGCGGTGCTCGGGGCCGTCTTTCTTGCCGTGACCGGCGCGGAGGCCCTGTATGTCGACCTTGGCCATTTCGGACGCCGTCCGATCGTCACGGCGTGGTTTTCGCTCGTCTTCCCCAGTCTGCTTCTGAATTACTTCGGCCAGGGAGCGTTCGTACTCGCCAACCCGCAGATGGCGGAGCATCCCTTTTTCAGCATGCATCCGGAGTGGGCGCGGATTCCTATGGTCTGTCTGGCCACCGCGGCAACGGTCATCGCCAGCCAGGCCGTGATCTCAGGCGCTTATTCCCTCGTCCGTCAGGCGATGCACCTCAACTTGCTTCCGCGCCTGCGCATCCTTCATACCTCCGAAACACAATCCGGACAGATCTTCATGCCGCAGGTGAACAACCTGCTGTTCATCTTCGTGGCTGCTCTGGTACTCTTCTTCCAAAATTCAAGCGGCCTTTCCGCCGCTTACGGTATCGCCGTGACAGGCGAAATGTTCATCACTTCAATCCTCCTGTTCATCGTGATGCGCCGTATCTGGAGCTGGAAGCTGGCGGCGGCTCTTGCAGTCATCGTGCCGATTACGTTGATCGACGCCGGGTTTCTAGCCGCCAACATCGCGAAGTTCGCAGAAGGCGGATGGGTTCCTGTTGCGGTGGCGTCGACGATGGCGCTCATCATGCAGACATGGACGGCGGGGCGTCGGCTGCTTGCTGCCCGCACCAAGGCTGACGAAATCCCACTTTCGGCGATCATCGACAACCTGGCTCGGAAGAAGCCGCCTACAGTGCCTGGCACTGCAATGTTCCTGACGAGCGACATCGAAGGCGCGCCGACCGCACTCCTCCATAGCCTGAAGCACTACAAGGTGCTCCATGAGCAGAACGTCATTCTCAGCGTCGTGACTTCGACTACGCCTTTCGTCCCGGACGATGAGAAAATCTTTCTCGAAAGTTTCAATCGCCACTTCAGTCGGCTGGTGATCACGTTCGGCTACATGGAGACGCCCAACATTCCTCGTGCGCTCGTTCTCGCCCGCAAGCTTGGCCTGAAGTTCGACATCATGTCGACCTCGTTCTTCCTTTCCCGCCGAACGATCCTCCCGTCGAAGAAAGGCGGCCTGCCGTTCTGGCAGGACCGGCTGTTCATCTCGCTCGCGGAGAATGCCAGCAATGCGACAGACTACTTCGGGCTGCCGTCGGGGCGGGTGGTCGAACTCGGGCTGCAGACAACCATCTAGCGGCTGCCGATGAGCGCCGATCTTGCGTCACATTGCGAGGAACGCCGATCTTGTCCGTCTTCGATCTCATCTCGCTGCTCCTGGTAAACCGAGAGCGGTGGGGGGCGTGCGCGAAAAGTACGCTCGCCTGCACAGATCGATGTCTTGCATTCCAAGCGCGAGTCTCTCGATATATCATCGATTGTAGATCTAAGATCACACGGCGGAAGGTCAAGGAATGTTGTTTAGGAGACGGAGGCCGCTCTCACTGGCTGAGCGCATCCGCGCCGTCTTTGGCCATCCAAGGGGCTGTTGCGGTCCATCCGGTACATTGCCATTCGAGTGCTTCGGTTGAAGGTTACTCCTCATGCCGTTGCGGCTGGCGTTGCGGCAGGTGTCGCCGTGTCCTGTACGCCGTTCCTGGGCTTTCACTTCGTGACGGCGTTTTGTTTAGCCTTCATCCTCAAAGGCAATATGATCGCGGCCGCGCTCGGGACGGCATTTGGGAACCCTTTTACCTTTCCGCTGATCTTTGCTGCCGCCTACCGGATTGGCATCTTTCTGTTGGGCCGGGCGCCCGAGAGAGTGGGTGAAGCCAATTTGTTTACCCTTCTTCGGCACCTCGATTTCGCACCGCTTTGGTATCCGATCCTAAAGCCGGTGCTTATCGGAGGTCTTCCGCTCGCCGCGTTATGCGGTGGGGTTTTTTATGCATTGACCTGGCAAGGCGTTCGCTTGTTCCAGCAACGAGGAAAGCGGCGGACTTTGTTAAGATCCAAACGAGGGGCGGCGCGCGAAGATCGTTAAGGGCAGAAGAACTTGGCGGCCGCGAGCTCCAAACCTTCGTCCGGAGAGGCATCGACGCGAGGAGCAAATCCACTCCGGAGAAACGAAAGGTGAGTTCATCGACGGCTACGGCCGGCTGATTTTCCTCCGGCCCGCCATCAGCACCGCGGATCCGGCCACGCCGGAGATCGCCGAACCGAGCAGGATGCCGATCTTGACCCTGTCCTGCACGGCGGGGTCGTCGAAAGCGAGGAGACCGATAAAAAGGCTCATGGTGAAGCCGATGCCGCACAGGAGTGCAACGCCCGTCATTTGCGTCCAGTTTGCCGTTGCCGGGAGCTGCGCAAAGCGCAACTTCACGAGGAGACCGACGACTGACAGCACGCCGAGCAACTTGCCTGCAAACAATCCCGCTGCAACTCCCAGCGTATGAGAATCCGCTAAACTCGAGATGGACGTGCCGAGAAGGGAAACGCCGGCATTGGCGAAGCCGAATATTGGGACGATGACGAATGCCACGGGCCGATGAAGGAAGTGTTCGAGCCGGTGCAGCGGGGATTCCGCGTCGCTAGCCTCCGGAGCGCCGGGCGAAAGTTTGATCGGTATCGTCAAGGCCAGCAGCACGCCTGCAAGCGTGGCATGGATCCCCGAGGTGAACATCAGCACCCACAAGGCAACGCCAAGGGCGAGATAGAGCGTCAGCGTCTTCACGCCGGCTCGGTTTATGAAAAACAGGAGGGCCAGAACTGCGGCAGCTCCGGCAAGAGCCGGGAGATTGAGACCGCTTGTATAGAAGAGTGCGATGACAAGGACGGCGCCGAGGTCGTCGATAATGGCAAGCGCCGCCAGAAAGATTTTCAGCGATGCAGGAACCCGGTTCCCAAAGAGCGATAGCACTCCGAGCGCAAAGGCAATGTCGGTGGCCGTCGGGATCGCCCAGCCGCGTAGGCTTGCTGGCGTGCCGGCATTGAAAGCCAGATAGATAGCGGCTGGCGCTAGCATTCCTCCCGCCGCGGCGGCACCCGGAAGGATTCGCCTGCTCCAGGTCGAGAGCTGGCCATCGAGCATTTCGCGTTTGATCTCCAGACCGACGAGCAGGAAGAATACGGCCATGAGGGCGTCATTGATCCAATGCTGCAAGCTCAGTGGCCCGACGTAAAGATGTAGGGCATGGAAATACGCGCCCGCCAGCGGCGAGTTCGCCACCGCAAGGGCCATCGCCGCGGCAGCCATTAGAACGAGGCCACCAGATGCCTCGCTATCAAGAAATCCGCGGAGAGTAGATTGAATGCGACCTGTCGCGATCGGCAAGGACATGGTTTCGCGCTCCCTTCTGGAAGGTTGATCTTGTCTCCGTCGATTTCGGGGAAGCCCGCGGCGCACGCAGCACACGCCATCCGGCAAGGGATACCTAAAAGCAGCACGGATTTCCAGAGGCTCCACCGACATCGTTCAGCGCGCGAAAACTGATTACAGACTGCAGTTTAGGCTTTTCAGCCCCCCATTGAGACGCCAATAACCACAACCATAGCCGATGTGCTGCACACACTTGGCGGAAAAAACCGGGTCATAAGCCAGACGGGCAACTTCGCACTGAGCGACAATCTGCCACACGCATCAGTAACCGTTCTTCAATCGCCGATTGAAAACAGCGTAACCCGATTTTATGGAACTACTTGTCGAGATTGGCATGAGCCCGTTGCGATCATCTCCGGTAAGGCAACGAACGTCTCAAGTTGAGTAGACGCCGACAAACGGAGTCGCACCAGGCGTGACCTGCCTCTGCTTGACCGGCTCGTTACCGCCTATGGCTGCCGTGGTCGATAGTCGTGCGATCTTGGCAGGGCTCTGCAGTGAAGCGCCTGTTCGGATCTTCAACACATCCAGATCGGTCGCCATCCTCGATGCGGCGCCGCTGCGGCCGCGCCAAAAAGAGCGGCACGCATTGGGCGTGACCGCGGCTTACTCCGCCGCCGGTCCGTAGAGGCCAAGCTGCTCGAGAATCGCCCGCTGCCGGCCGGCATTTTCGGCCAGCAAACCGGTGTAGCGATCGACGATCCGGTCGCGATGGCTCGGGTCGGAGACAACGGAGAGCGCGCCGAGGATCGCCGCGACCTTTTCCGAGGTTCGCCGCAATTCGTCCAGCAGTTCGGAATTGCCGCTGATCTCGCTGACCACCCGCTTCGTCACCCTGCCGATTCCGGCCGGTGTGCGGCCGCCTGCCGAGACATAACCTTCCGGCAGGTCACCCTTCAGATTGGTGACCGACTTGAAACGGATGACATCGAAGATCTGATCGACCGCCTGCTTGGCGCCGGTCACCCGAGAAGGATGGTCGGTATCGGCGGCGGCGTGCGGCAGCAGTTCCAGCTTGCCCTTATGGCGCTCTTCGAGCGGCAGATAGGGAACCATCGGTCCGCTGAGCTTACCGGTCGATGCATCCTTGAAGAGATCGGCGTCGATTGCCGCATGGGCAATCTTTCCGGACGACAGCGCCTGGGCGAGCGCCGCCGCATCGACGACCTCGCCCCGGTCGTAGTTGACCAGCACCGCACCATCGTTCATCGCGTCGAGCACCTGCGTGTCGACGACACCTGCGTTGGAGTAGACGCCCGTCGCAGCATCCAGCCGGCCGAGACCGATATGGACGGAGAGCACGTCAGCGCCGGTCGCCGCTTCAACCGGACTTGCGGCGTAATCGAAGCCTTCCGACTCGATCCAGCGTTGGTGATGCTGGCGCGCGTAGATCACCACCTTCATGCCGAAAGCCTTGGCGAGCTTGGCGACTTCGCGGCCGATATTGCCGTAGCCTAGAATGGCGATTCTCCGGCCCTCCAGCTTGGCGGTCGGGAAATCCTTGAGCTGGCGCCCGGTATCAAAGTCGCCGTTGGCGACCATCTGGTGCAGCCTGTCGACGGGCAGGTCGGGAACAACCTTGAGGATCGCCTTCATCGCCATCTGGGCGGTCGCCCGGCTGTTGATGCCGGGCGTGTTCATCAAAGGCGCCTCGCCGCCCTCGCCGTTGCCGCCGCCCCAGGAGGCCGAGTCCATATTGCCGGTACCCGCGCCGATGCGCACGCCGCCGAACGGGAAGACGGAAGCCTTTGGGATGAAGGTCGCCGCCGCGATCAGCGCGTCATACTGGCCCTTGTCCGTCTGCGGCAGGATTTCGGCCTCGGTGCTGAGATTTGGCTGGTAGAAGAAATGGATGCGGCCCTTTTCCAGCGCCGCCCTGTCGCCGATCGGGCCGGCATGGAAGACGCCACCCTTTTCCTCGACATAGGTCCTGATCTCGCTGTTGTCGGGCTGCCCATCCGCGCCGAGCCGCAGGCCGACCAGATCGGCGATCAGCACCGTATAGGCGTGTTCGGGATCGTCCTTGCGGACCATCGCGCCGGCCTTCACAGGCGCCGCGAACGTGACGCTCTGCTTGGCCAGTTCCTCCTCGATCACGACGATCTTGGCGCGCAGATAGGCATATTGCAGGTTCTCCAGCAGTGCGACGATATCTGCCGGCTCGCGGATGCCGCCGACCCAGGCGCGGTAGTCGCCGGGCGTTCCCGGAAATGCGTTGACGTAACGCGCCGCATCGAGGCCGGGCTCAAACGCGCCGTTCGGATGGGTAAAGCCCTCATAGCCGAGCAGTTGCTTCGAACGCGCGATAATGCGGGCATGGATCGCAGGATCGGTAATGCCGGCGTCCTCCACCTTTAACAGCGTCACCGCCGCACCGCGCCGCTCGGCATCGGTGACGGTGAGCGAAAACAGCGGGTGCGACTCGACCCAGCCGTCGATCACCGCCCGATTGGCCGCAGACCGCTTGTTGAGCTCGACCACCGAGCCGACCCGCGCCTCGGACTGCAGCAGGCCGAAGGTGGTTTCGGCGAAGGCAAGCGCGCTGTAGGTATTGATGACGCCGCCGAGCATGCGGTCTTCCGCGGCATCGTAAAACGGCCCGGCATCCACGGATCGCTTGGCGGAAAGCGGCTGCCGCGCGTCGATCGGCGGCGCGATCTTGAACTGGCGCGGGATTGCCCAGGACGGATCCTGCTGGTTCTTCTCCACGAGCGCCAGGGCATGCGGCGTGAAGGAGGCGACGAAATACCCCGACACCCCGCCGATTGCCTTCTGGAACGGCATGAACAAGCAGCATTTCGCCATCACGGCATCGACCAGCTCGGGCTCCCAAGGCATGGCGCCCAGCATCGACGTCGCGTCGAACACTGCATGGCGGTTTGCCGGATCGCCATCGATCCAGTTCAGCAGCTCGTGGATCTCACGGCTGGTATAGGCATTGGCCCCGGTCGTCTCGTGGCCGACGCCGACGAAGATCGACACGCCGAGAGCGGAAAGCTCGACGGCCGCCGGGATCACACCCTCGGAGGCTGCAAAATGAATGCGGCTTTCGCAGCCCTTTTCGGCGAAGCGCTGCATCTCGATCAGCTGCGTGGCCCAGGACTGACGGAAGAAGCCTGCCGCTCGGGCCGGATCGCTTTCCGGGCGCGGCGTATCGACGTAGACGCGCTGCGAGGCGTCGTTGGCGTTCATCAGGTGCTGGACGCAGACGGTATAGCCGCTGTGACCGCCGCCGAGTCCCACAGCCATCCGGTTCGCCTTCGGGAAGTGGAAGTAGCGGTGGATCGCCCGCATCATGTCGGTCAGAATTTTATCCGCCGGGTAGCCACGGTGCATGCTGCGGGAAATTTCTGCGGTAGTGAAGCCGCCGATATCGTTGCCCTTGTCGTCGAACTTGCGATAGGTCTTCTCGATCCATGTATCGAAAGCGATGCGCCGCAGGCGGCTATCCACCTCGTCGGTGGTCGCATCGGTGATCGGACCGACGCCGAAAAACGGATTGGACGGCAGCTTCGGTCTTCCCGACTTCGTCAGTCGGAGCGCTTCAAGTCGCTGTTCCTGCATCTGCTCGATATTTGTCATGATCTGCCTGTCGGTTTGAAAGGAAGGTGGGCAAGGCGGCCAAGGTCGTGGTTATGGTATCGCGTTTCGACCATTGCCTGAATGATCTTTCCTGTGCAAAACGCGTGACCGAAAACCCCTTTGAGCGCTGCGGCAAGAGTCGCCTCCACCAGGGTGGATATGGGTGATGCACTCCCCTATGCGGTTGCCGCGATCACAAAGACGCCCCTTTCGGCAACCCGCCATCGGCTGCCGGTTTCGGGTAGTGCCGCGGATATTGGCATTGCCGGCAATCTCTGATCTAGTCTGCAACTCTCTCCGCCGGGCAGTTCAGCCGCAGGCTCATGACATTCGAAACGAGCGAGAGCTGTATTTTCATGACCACTCACCGCTTCATTCCGACGAGCTTTCACAATGTCATCGGCTCTCTTCCGCCGGCCCTGCACATAGCCGACGGCGATACCGTGGTGACCGAAACGCTCGATGCCGCCGGGCATGGCAAGGACGGCATCAAGCGGGCATCCGGCCCCAATCCCATGAACGGCCCGATCTTCGTGGAAGGTGCTGAGCCCGGAGATGCGCTGAAGGTCGAGATCATCAGCATGATCCCGACCAGGGACACGGGTTTTACAGGCAGCGTCGTCGCCGCCAATGTGGTCGATCCCGAGGCGGTTCGCGACCTGCCGCCGCGCGATATCGCCATCTGGGCGATCGATCGCGAAGCCCTGACGGTCCGGCTTTCCGAACCGGTTGCAGGTCTTGAAAATTTCGTTCTGCCTCTCGCCCCGATGATCGGCTGTTTCGGCGTGGCGCCTAGCCTCGGCCAGGCGATATCGACCGCGACCAGCGGCGAATATGGCGGCAACATGGACTATCGGCTGTTCGGCCCCGGCACCACGGTCCGCTTGCCCGTAGCGGCCCCCGGCGCCCTGTTCTTTCTCGGCGACTGCCATGCCGTACAAGGAGATGGCGAGATCGTCGGAACCGGCGTCGAGACGACGTTCGAGGTCACGGTGCGGCTGACGGTGGAAAAGAAGGCCGGACTGGTCTGGCCGCGTGGAGAAACGGCCGAAGACATCTTCACGATCGGCAACGCCCGGCCCCTCGATCAGGCGCTCCAGCACGCCACCAGCGAAATGCTGAACTGGCTGGCGGCGGATTATGGCCTGGACAGGACGGCGGCCAGCCATCTGCTCGGCCAGATGGTGCGCTATGATGTCGGCAATGTCTTCGATCCGGCCTATACGATGGCCTGCCGTGTCGCCAAAAAATGGCTGGTTCGCCGATAGGGACCCCTTCCTCAATCGTGCCGTGACAGGAAACCGGAAACGGTCGCCAGGCAAAGCTGCTTTTCCTCGACATGCGGCATGTGGCTGGAATTTTCGAAGAGCACCCATTCGCAGCCGGGAACGCGTTCGAGATAGGGCCTTACCACCATGGGCGTCGCCTCGTCGTATTTTCCCGAGATCAGCAGCGTCGGGGCTTCGATGCTGTCGAGCCTGTTCTCTATCGTCCAGTCCTTCATCGTACCGATGACGTGAAATTCGGTCGGGCCGTTCATGTTGCGGTAGACGGTGTTGTCCTCGTCCATGATCGCAAAGGTCCGCGCCACTTCAGGCGGCCACGGCACCACCCGGCAGACATGGCGGTCATAGAAGACGCGTGAGGCGGCGATATATTCCGGATCGGTGAGGCTTCCCGCCAGCTCATGCTTCAGCAGCGTGTCCTGCACCTCTTTCGGCAGTTCCTGCCTCAGCCGGTTTGCCTCCGAAACCCAGGTATGCATGTTGGCCGGCGAGTTGGCGATGACCAGCGCCTTCAGGCCTTGCGGCCGGCGCACCGCATGTTCGGCGCCGAGCATGCCGCCCCAAGACTGGCCGAGGAAGGCGTAACGATGCTGAATGCCGAGATGGGAAAGCAGCGCGTCCAGTTCTTCGAGAAACAGGCCGACCGTCCAGAAATCCGGCCCTTTTTCCGGAAGGCGGGTGGAGTTGCCATTGCCGAGTTGGTCATAATGGATGACCGGACGGCCGTCGAGGGCGGCGATATCCTTGAAGGAATCGACATAATCATGCGTGCAGCCAGGCCCGCCGTGGGCGACGACGAGAGGCAGCTTGCTGCTCTCCAGCGAACCGGTGACGCGATACCAGGTGCGATAGTCGCGAAAGGGCAGATAGGCTTCTTTGGTCGTGACTTCGCCCACGGGCGTCTCCATCTCTTGGCGTCATGAAAAAAATCATAACGCGGCGGCGACGGCGAAGGCAGCTATCACAAGTTATAGGGTGACCAATTGTGGGTAGGCCGGTCTTCGAGCAGGCGATAATGGGTGGCGCGCACCACGGCCTGGGTGCGGTTGCGGGCGCCGAGTTTCTTTGTCGCGGCATTCAGATGCATCACGACAGTCGGTACCGAACGGTCGATGATGCGGGAAATTTCCTTGGCGGAGTAACCTTCCGCCGAATGGCGCAGGCATTCCCGTTCCCGCTCGGTCAAGCGGATCGTGCCGACGCTCTTCGCCCGCGTGTCGAAAAGCGAATAGGCGGTCTCATGGAAAACATGGGCAAGCAGGTTAAAGTCGGCGATATAGCGCAGTGCGTGCCGTTCGAAATCTTTGTTCCGGCCGAAGCGGATGCCGGTAACGGTGGCATAGTCGCCGCGTGGCATATGAACCGGAACGGTGACGCCGGTCGACATATCACGTTCACTCAAATAGCGCGTCACCGGCGCGGTGTCGTCGGTCATGAAACGGTTGATCAGCGTGTCGGCGTCCGGGTCATAGTTCCAGAAGAAAGGTGCGGAGGTGCGCAGCGCCACCTGCTGCACCGGATCGATACGGAAATAGCCACGATTGAACCAGTAGTCGTGCATGTCGTCTGAAATATTCCGCAGCTTCAGCAGCGATGGTATCATGATCGCGCCGTCGAGATCGTAAGGCACCGGTGTATAATCGTAGATCAGCGCCTCGAAGCCGATCTGCTTCATCGCCTCGAAGGCCTGGTCGATCCGGCCGTCCAGCGTTTCGTGCGCTGTAAACTGCCGTCTGATCGTTCCAATGTCGTCGAGAATGGGGTCGTCAAGAATGGGGTCGTCAAGCATGAGCTGCTCCCGGGTTCGGCATTACGGCCCACCCTATCACTTCTTATAGCTGGCACTGAATGCGGTTTAAGGTAAAAATTTAGCCGTGCCCAAATATTGAGCAAGCGAAATCTTCTGCCGGAGCGATCAATGTGGCGTGAAATACGGCCGGACGAGCGATTCGAGATCGATGTCGATGGCTATCGCGTCGTTGCCTATAGTTTCGGAACCGGCAGCGAGACGGTTTTCTGCCTGAACGGCGGGCCGGGTCTGCCCTGCGATTACCTGCGCGAAGCGCATTCCTGTCTCACCGACAAGGGCTATCGTGTCATCGCCTTCGATCAACTCGGCACCGGCGCTTCCGACCGGCCGGACGATCTCACGCTCTGGACGATCGGCCGTTATGTCGAGGAGACGGAGACGGTGCGTAAAGCGCTGGGGCTCGGCAAGGTCCACATGCTCGGTCATTCCTGGGGCGGCTGGCTGGCGATCGAATATGCGCTGACCTATCCCGAAAACCTCAGGACGCTGATCCTCGAAGATACCGTCGCCGACATGCCGCATCTGATCTCGGAACTGGAACGGCTGCGCGCAGCGCTCGGTCCCGAAACCGTGGCGATGATGCAGAAGCACGAGGCGCAGGGCACCTACAATCATCCGGAATATCTCGCCGCCGTCACCATCCTCAACTACCGCCATGTCTGCCGTCTGCCGGAATGGCCGGCGCCGGTGCGCCGCTCGCTCGACGATTGGAACATGGCGCCCTATGAGACGATGCAGGGGCCGAACGAGTTTCTCTATATCGGCAACCTCAAGGACTGGAACCGCATCCCCGATCTGCCGCGGCTGACGCTGCCGGTGCTCATCACGACGGGAGAGCATGACGAGCTGACGCCGGCCTGTGCGCTCAGGATGAAGCTTGCACTGCCGGATGCCGAGCTGAAGGTATTTGCCAATGCCAGCCACATGCCGTTCTATGAGAACCCGCAGGATTATTATCCGGCGCTTCTCGATTTTCTCGCCCGGCACGAGGCAGGCTGATGCAACAGGAAGCCGACCGAACCAGACGAAGACAAAGGGGCGATCGCCGACATGCATCGCTATAAATTCGTTCTGACGCGACCGCTGCAGTTCCTGCCCGTCATCTTCGGTATCAGCGTCATCACGTTCATTCTGGTCCGGCTGATCCCCGGTGATCCCGCACGCAACATCCTCGGCACGCGCGCGACGCCGGCGGCTCTCGCCAGCATTCGCGCCCAGTACGGCCTCGACCAGCCGATGTGGCTGCAATATGTCTATTTCCTCAAGAACCTCGCCAATGGCGAGATGGGCAAGTCGATCCTCTACAAGATCGACGTGCTGAAGCTGATCGTCACCCGCATCGAGCCGACGCTCGCCCTCGTCGTCTCCAGCGTCGTGCTGTCGGTCCTGATCGCGGTGCCGATGTCGGCGATCGCCGCGCGCAATGCCGGCCGGGCGCCGGATCATGCGGTGCGCATCGTCTCGACCTTCGGCATCGGCTTTCCACCCTTCTGGCTGGGGCTGATGCTGATCATCCTGTTCAGCGTCGAACTCGGTGTGCTGCCGGTTTCGGGCTATGGTGCGACGATCGGCGAAAAGCTGTCGCATCTGGTGCTGCCGAGCCTGACGGTCGCACTATCGCTTTCGACCGTGCTGACGCGCAGCCTGCGGGCGGCGATGATCGAGCAGCTGAAATCGGATGTCGCGACGGCGGCGCGCGCCCGCGGCATGCCCGAAGGCATCGTCTTCTGGCGACATGTGCTGCCGAATTCTCTGGTGCCGACCATCAATCTGCTTGCCGTCAATATCGGCTGGCTGATCGGCGGCACGGTGGTCGTCGAGAGCGTCTTCGCGCTGCCCGGCATGGGGCAGCTGCTTGTCAGGGCGATCTTCTCGCGTGACTACATGGTGGTCCAGGGCGTCGCCATGGTCTTTGCCTGCGCCACCGTGCTCATCAACTTCATTGCCGACATCGTCACCGTCGCCGTCGATCCGAGGGTGAAGCTATGAGCATCGAGGCGATTTCCCCCGCATCTCTCGGCTGGCGTCGGTTCTTCGGTCGGCGGCCGATGCTTGCCGTCGGTGCCGGTCTGCTGCTGTTCTTCGTTCTGCTGGCGATCGGCGCGCCCATCGTCGCGCCTTACGACCCGATCATGCAGAATGCCGAGGTCCGCCTACAGGCGCCTTCATTGTTGCATCCCTTCGGTACCGACAATTTCGGCCGCGATATCCTCTCCCGCGTTATCTGGGGCGCACGCCTCGACCTGCAGATGGCGCTGATCGGCGTCATCTTCCCCTTCGTGATCGGCACGACAGTCGGCACGATCGCCGGCTTCTTCGGCGGGATCGTCGATGCGCTGTTCATGCGCCTCGTCGATATCATCCTCGCCTTCCCCTTCCTGGTGCTGATGCTGTCGATCATCGCGATCCTCGGCCCGGGCCTTGGCAGTTTCTATATCGCCATGGCGCTGGTCGGCTGGGTCTCCTATGCGCGGCTGATCCGGGCGCAGATGCTGGTGCTGAAAGGCAGCGACTATGCCGTTGCCGCTGTCAGCCTCGGCTTCAGCCGCCCGCGCATCATGTTCCGCCACCTGTTGCCGAACGCGATCGCCGGCTCGATCGTCTTTTCGATGTCCGATGCGACCCTGGTGCTGCTTAGCGGCGCTGCTGTCAGCTATCTCGGCCTCGGCGTCCAGCCGCCGATCGCCGAATGGGGCGTCATGGTCGCGGAAGGACAGAGCTTCATCACCACGGCATGGTGGATCACTTTGTTTCCCGGCCTCTCCATCGTCTGCCTCGCCTTCGGCTTCAGCATGTTGGGCGATGCGCTCGGCGAACTGCTGGGGGTGCATGAATGAGCGGCTCCGTACTGTCCGTCCGTGATCTCACCGTCAGGGCGCATGTCGATTCCGGCCCGCGCACGCTGCTCGATGCGGTGTCGCTCGATCTCGGCAAGGGCGAGATCCTCGGCCTCGTCGGCGAAAGCGGCTCGGGCAAGAGCCTGTTCTGCCGTTCCCTGGTGCGCCTGCTGCCCTCCTCGCTGCTGAAGATCGAAAGCGGGCGCGTGCTGCTCGAAGGACGCGATCTCATGCGGATCGACGATGGCGAGATGCTGAAGGTGCGCGGCGGCGAGATCGGCATGATCTTCCAGAACCCGACCAGCCATCTCGACCCGGTCATGCGGATCGGCGATCAGATCGCCGAGGGCATTCGCTACCATCAGGGCCTCGGCGCCCGCGAGGCCCGCGCCGCGGCAACGGAAATCCTGGCGCAGGTCGGTTTTCCCGATCCCGTGCGCCAATACGACAGCTACCCGCACGAATTTTCCGGCGGCATGCGGCAGCGGGCGATGATCGGCGTGGCGCTGTCCTGCAATCCGAAAATCCTGATCGCCGACGAGCCGACCACGGCGCTCGACGTGACCATCCAGGCGCAGATCCTGCGGCTGTTGATCGACATTCGCGACCGGCGCGGCCTGTCGATCATTCTGATCACCCACGATCTCGGTATCGTCGCCCAGACTTGCGACCGCATCGCCGTGCTGCGCGGTGGCAAACTGCTCGAAGAGGGGCCGAAGCGGACGATTCTGGCGCGACCCCAGCATCCCTATACGATCAATCTGATCAACAGCCACCCTTCCATCCCGGGCGACACGGCCGCGCCGCTGCTCGAGCTTGCAGCGGCCAGCCAACCGGCGAGGCCATTGCTCGAAATCGACGATCTCCATGTGCGCTTCAGAGCGGGTGGCGCCCTTCTCAGGGGCGGCGCCAAGACAGTCAGCGCCGTTGCCGGCGTCAGCCTGCAGATCATGCCGGGCGAGACGGTCGGCATCGTCGGCGAATCCGGCAGCGGCAAGAGCACGCTTGCCCGCGCCGTTCTAGGCCTCACACCGCTTTCCTCGGGTCACGTCACCTTCGACGGCGTCGATCTGGCGCTGCAGAAAAGCGCCAGCCTGGCAAAGCTCAGGCGCGAGACGGCGATGGTATTCCAGGACCCATACAATGCGCTCAATCCGAGGCTGACGATCGGGCAGATGCTGGCCGAGGTGCTGAAGGTGCAGGGCAAGGTCGCGAGGAGCGATATCCCTGTTCGAATCGGCGAACTGCTCGATCTCGTCGGCCTCGAACGCGAATTCGCCGGCCGCAAACCGCGCAGCATGAGCGGCGGCCAGTGCCAGCGCGCCGGCATCGCCCGAGCCCTCGCCGTCGATCCGAAGCTGATCATCGCCGACGAATGCGTGGCGGCCCTCGACGTCACCATCCAGGCGCAGATCATCGAGCTCTTCCGCGATCTCACGGCGAAGATGAACCTCACGCTGATCTTCATCGCCCATGATCTCGCAATCGTCCGCAATCTCTGCGAACGCGTCGTCGTGATGTATCGCGGCGAGATCGTCGAGGAAGGTCGCTCCGAAGAAGTCTTCGCGCGGCCGAAGCATCCCTACACGGCGGCGCTGATCGCCGCCATTCCCGACATCGATCCTGACAAGCGGCTGCTGCAAGGCGCCGACGGCAAGGACGATCCGCATTCGATGCCGATTCAGCCAATCAAACGCATGCCATAACAACGAAGGGAACGAACTCATGACAAACAGGTGGAAATCAATTGGGCTTGCAGCCCTGCTCGCCGGTCTGACGCTCAGCGCAAGCTATGCCGAGGCCGCCGGCGTGCTCACCATCGGCCGCCGCGAGGATTCGACGACATTCGATCCGATCAAGACCGCGCAGAACATCGACAACTGGGTGTTCTCCAACGTCTACGACGTGCTGATCCGCGTCGACAAGACAGGCACGAAACTGGAGCCGGGGCTTGCCGAAAGCTGGACCACCTCAGATGACGGGCTGACCTACACGTTCAAGATCCGCGACGCAAAATTCTCGGACGGTTCGCCGCTGACGGCGGAAGACGCGGCCTACAGCCTGCTGCGCATCCGCGATGACGCCGCTTCGCTCTGGAGCGATTCCTACAAGGTGATCGACACGGCGGTGGCGACCGACGCGCACACGCTGACGATCCAGCTCAAGAACCAGTCCGCGCCGTTCCTGTCGACGCTGGCGCTGCCGAATGCCTCGGTCATCTCCAAGAAGGGCATGGAATCGCTTGGTCCCGATGCCTATGGCGAAAAGCCGATCGCATCCGGCGCCTTCGTGGTCGAGGAATGGCGACGCGGCGACCGCGTCATTCTCAAGAAGAACCCGAACTTCTGGCAGGCCGACCGCGTCAAGCTCGACGGCGTCGAGTGGATCTCGGTGCCCGACGACAACACCCGTATGCTGAACGTTCAGGCCGGCGAGCTGGATACGGCGATCTTCGTTCCCTTTTCTCGTGTCGAGGAACTGAAGAAGGACCCGAACCTCAACGTCGATATCGATGCTTCGACGCGCGAGGATCATCTTCTGATCAACCATGCGCATGGCGCGCTCGGCAAGAAGGAAGTCCGCCAGGCGCTGGATCTTGCGATCGACAAGAAGGCGATCGTCGATACCGTCACCTTCGGCCAGGGCACGGTCGCCAATTCCTACGTTCCGAAGGGCGCGCTCTACTACTATGCCGACAATCTGCAGCGGCCTTATGATCCCGAAAAGGCAAAGGAGATGCTGGCCGCCGCCGGCGCCTCGGACCTGACGCTGAATTATCTGGTGCGCGCCGGCGACGAAGTCGACGAACAGACGGCCGTGCTGGTCCAGCAGCAGCTGCAGAAGGCCGGCATCACGGCCAATCTGCAGAAAGTTGATCCGAGCCAGGAATGGGACATGATCGTTGCCGGCGACTACGATGTTTCGGTCAACTACTGGACCAACGACATTCTCGACCCGGACCAGAAGACCACCTTCGTCCTCGGCCACGATTCCAACAACAACTATTCGACCAATTACAAGAACGAAGCGGTGAAGGAACTGGTGGCCAAGGCACGTCTCGAGCTCGACCCGAAGAAGCGCGAACAGATGTATGTCGATCTGCAGAAGATGGCCAAGGACGACGTCAACTGGATCGACCTCTATTACAGCCCCTATATCAACGTCTCGCGCAAGAATATCGAGAATTTCTACCAGAACCCGCTCGGCCGTTTCTTCCTGGAAGATACGGTCAAGAACTGAGTTCGGGCAGCATGTAAATGCTCCGCCGTCGTAAGGGCGGCGGAGCAGTATTTATTGCTGCGACACGTGGCTGATGCAGCTTGCTTACTCGGCGGCCGCGAGCTTGTCCTGCGTTCTGGTGTCGAAGTCGCTGGCGTCGTGGCGCTCGTGCAACTGGCTCGAGGGCTCGCCGGAGAGGCGGTTGACCATCCGGCCGCGTTGCACGGCCGGCCGGCTGTGAATGGTGTCGGCCCAGCGCAGCACGTTCTTATAGTCCTCGACCTGCAGAAACTCGGCTGCGCCGTAGGTCCACCCCTTCACCAACCCGCCATACCAGGGCCAGACGGCAATATCGGCGATCGTATATTCGCTGCCTGCCAGATACTCGCTTTCGGCCAGGCGACGATCGAGCACGTCGAGTTGACGCTTCACTTCCATGGCGAAGCGGTCGATCGCATATTCGATCTTCGTCGGCGCATAGGCATAGAAATGGCCGAAGCCGCCGCCGAGATAGGGTGCGCTTCCCATCTGCCAGAACAGCCAGGACAGGCATTCGGCACGCGCACTCGGCTCGGTCGGCAGGAAGGCGCCGAACTTCTCGGCGAGATAGGTAAGGATGGCACCGGATTCGAAGACACGGATCGGCTTTGGCCCGCTGCGGTCCATCAGCGCCGGGATCTTGGAGTTGGGATTGACTGCGACGAAGCCGCTTCCGAACTGATCGCCATCGCCGATCTTGATCAGCCAGGCGTCATACTCCGCACCTTCATGGCCAAGGGCCAGCAGTTCCTCGAGCATGACCGTGACCTTCTGGCCGTTCGGCGTTCCGAGCGAATAGAGCTGCAGCGGATGGCGGCCGATCGGAAGCTCCTTGTCATGCGTCGGTCCCGCGATCGGCCGATTGATGCTGGCGAATTGGCCGCCATTCGCCTTGTTCCAGGTCCAGACCTTCGGGGGTGTATAGTCGGGAGAACCGCTCATCTTTCAAACTCCTGGCATTGGTCAGACAGAGTGCGACGCCGGTTGGGTTGCCGCATTTTTCCTGACATAGCAGAGGCGATGAGGTTTTGTCACAGGTGTCGGCGCGGTTTCACGCAATCGTCAGAGTTTTCGCAAGGCTGAAGAAAACGGCTGCTTCAGGCATCCGCCCCGGGAAGACGCCTGCCTGTTGCCGCTAAAAACAGGTGTTCGCTGGGGGCCCGCAAGGCGAAGCGGATGGTGTCGCCAGGCCTTACGGCAATGCGTTCGCGAGACAGCATGTTGACGTTTTCTTCGCCGATTCGGGCGACGACCTGTGTCTCTGCCCCTGTCGGCTCGACGACGACGATCTTCGCCGGCGTTCCCTCGTCGGCGATGACGAACTGTTCCGGCCTGATGCCGTAGATGAGTTCTTCACCGGGATCGGCTGTGCCGGGACGCAGCGACAGTGGCATGGCGACGCCGCTGTTCGTGCGGAAGATCGAAGGGGCGTCGGCCTGGATGCGGCCCTTGAGCAGGTTCATCGGCGGCATGCCGATGAAACCGGCGACGAAGGTGGTTGCGGGGCGATCATAGATCTCCAACGGAGTTCCGATCTGCTCGACGATGCCGTCACGCATGACGACGATGCGGTCGGCCATGGTCATCGCTTCGGTCTGGTCGTGGGTGACGTAGACGGTGGTGATCTTCAGCCGCTGGTGAAGCTCCTTGATCTCGGCGCGCATCGCCACGCGCAGCTTGGCGTCGAGATTGGAAAGCGGTTCGTCGAAGAGGAACACTTTCGGATCGCGTACGATCGCGCGGCCCATGGCGACGCGCTGACGCCGGCCGCCTGAGAGATGGCGCGGGTGGCGGTCGAGATAGGGTTCCAGCGCCAGGATCTTTGCGGCGGATGCACCCGGCGGCCGATCTCGTCCTTGGCCGTACCGCGCAGCTTCAGGGAAAAGCCCATATTCTCGGCCACCGTCAGATGCGGATAGAGCGCATAGCTCTGGAACACCACGGCAATGTCGCGCTCCTTCGACGGCATGTCGTTGACCATGCGGCCGCCGATCGAAAGCCGGCCGCCCGAGATCGACTCCAGGCCGGCGATCATGCGCAGCAGCGTGGACTTGCCGCAGCCGGAGGGTCCGACAAGCACGATGAATTCGCCATCTTCGATATCGACGTCGACGCCGTGGATAACCGGCAGGCTGCCGTAGGACTTGCGGATGTTGTGAAGCGCGATCGACGCCATGACGATATTCCCTCCCCCACGAGACAGGATGATTTCAGGCTGCGCCCTCGCCTTCATGATTGACCGCCGTCCGGGTGCCGGAGGAGAACATGATCAAGGCGAAGAGCGGTTCGGTACCGAGCGCGCGCGCCCAGTGACGGACATTGCGGGGAATTCGGATCGCGTCGCCGGCTTCGAGACGGTAGAGTGCATCGCCGAGCTTGTGCTCGCAATGGCCGGAAACGACGTAGAGAATTTCCTCACAATCCGGATGCGAGTGCAGTTGGTTGCGCTCGCCGGGATTGATCCGGCAGGTGCCGAAGGTCATCTCGGCGCCGGGCGTGCCGTCGCCGGTGATCTTCCAATTGAGTTCGCCCCATGTGGTCGGCATGAATTCGCCGCCGGCTTTCCTGAAAATGACATCGCTATCGCTCAAGGCTGTTCCTCCCCTGTCAGAGATTGGTGGTGACGCCGGCATCCGCGCGTCTGTAGAATTCGAAGAGCTTCATGATCTCGCTGGCGATTTCGAGCGTGCCCCTGGAGATCGGCGTGCCGGAGAGGATCGCATCGGTCAGATGCAGGATTTCGGGCACATAACCGAGATAAAACAGGTTGTTGTTGTAGAGCTGGCCGAGCGAATGCTCCGGCTCGTAAAACAGCGCCGCATTCTCGTCCGGCTGGATGAAGCTTGCGGCGCGGCCATAGGACGGCAGGTCGGCCTTGCGGAAGTAAGTCAGCCGGCTGCCGTTTTCGACGATGGCGTTGGCGCCTTCGCCGATAATCTCGACCCGCTCGAAGATGCTGCCGCCGGACTGGCCGGCGGCAAGGTGCAGCGTGCCGATCGCCCCGGAGCGGAAGCGCAGGCTGGTAATGGTCGCGCCCGTCAGCGCTTCCCATTCATAACCAGCGCGTTCGATCTCGCCGCCGAGGAAGTTGAGGATCGCGCCCGGATGATAGATATGGTCGAGGAAGCTCTGCATCTTGACGAGATTGGCGCGGTCTTCTGGGCTCGGCAGGCTCTGGGGATAGCGGACATTGATCGAGGTCAGCCGGCCGAAACCGGGCGAGCCGATCAGATCCTTCAGCTTCTCGATGGTCGGGAAGAAGGTCTTCTTGAGACCGGTCATCACCATGCGGCCGGCCGCGGCACTTGCCGCCTGCAGCCTTTCGATATCGGCAAGGCTTGCCGCCGTCGGCTTCTCCATCCAGACGTGAGCGCCCGCGGCAAGCGCGTCGAGCGCCAGATCGGTTGCCTGCACCCGGCCGTCAGGATGATAGGCGGTGACGAGAAAGACCAGATCCGGCTTTTCCAGTGCGAGCATTTCGCGATGATCGGTATAGGCTTTCCCGGCGCCGAAAAGTTTGGCGAATTTCTCGGCGCGGCCGAGATCGAGATCGCAGATGCCGGCAAGTTCGACCGGCGCGTAACGCAGCGCCGGATAGACATTGCGATAGGCATGGCCGCCGGCGCCGATGAAGCAGGCCTTGATATGGTGGTCGTATTCGAAGTTGTAGCGGATTTCCCGCTGGACATGATGCGACATGGTCAGCCCTTGATTGCTCCCTGCGTCAGCCCCTCGGTGAAGCGGCGCTGCATCAGGATGTAGAGAAGAATGATCGGCAGGAATGAAATGACGGTCCCGGAAAAGACCAGGCGATAGTCGGAAGCATAGGTGCTGGCGAAACGGACCAGCCCGAGCGGCAGCGTCTGTACCTGGGGACTGATCAGCACGATCAGCGGCAGGAAAAAGTCGTTCCAGGTGGAGAGCGCGCTGATGATGACGAGCGCCTGCACCGCCGGCGTCGAGATCGGCAGAAAGACCTTGGTGAGGATCTGGAAATGCGAAGCGCCGTCTATCTTGGCAGCCTCGATCAGATCATCAGGCACGCCGATGAAGAAGCTCCGCATCAGGAAGATGCCGAAGGGAATGCCGTTGCTCACCTGCACCAGGACGATGCCGGTCAGCGTGTTGACGAGATTGAGCCCGAAAAGCACCTGGTAGAGCGGGATAACGATCGCCTGGACCGGCACCGTCAAGCCGAGGATGAAGGCGTAGAACAACCATTCCCGGCCGGGAAAACGGATCTTGGCAAGCGCATAGCCGGCCGGCGCGCAGGTGATCAGCGACAGGACGACGACGCCGATGAGGTTGATGAGGCTGTTGCCGACGAGTTCGCCGAACCCGCCGATCTGCCATGCATCCAGATAGTTCCGCCACATCAGGTCGGCGGGCCAGGTGAAGGGGTCGGCCTGGCCGATCTCGGCCTCGGTCTTGAAACTCGAGACCACCAGCCAGATGAAGGGGGCAAGGATCAGGATCAATGCCGGGGTCAGCGCCAGCGCCACCGGCCATTCGCGATTACGGACGCTCATTGCGAAAGCCTCGCGCGCCAGCGGTTGAAGACGATGGTGATGGTGATCGCAAGCAGGCTGAGCAAGATGCAGAGCACCGCCGCAAGCCCGTGGTCCTGGGACTGGAAAGCAAGCCGGTAGATGTAGGTGGTGATCAGCTCGCTCTGATAGAACGGCCCGCCATTGGTCATGACGAAGACGGTGGCGAAACCCTTCAGCCCGTTGATCATCGCCAGCGAGACGACGAAGGTCGTGACCTCGCGTAGCCCCGGCAGCGTCACGTAGATCAGCTTCTGGAAGGCGTTGGCGCCGTCCACTTCGGCCGCGTCGTAGAGCGAGTGGTCGATGTTCTGCAGACCGGCGATGAACAGCAGCATGTAAAGGCCGAAGCCCTGCCACGAGCTTGCGACATTGACGGAAAAGAGCACCAAAGCGGGATCGGAAAGCCACCCTTGCGTGAAGGCGCCGAGCCCGATCCGCGTCAGGGCCGTATTCAGCAGGCCGAAGAAGGGATCGTAGATATTGGCCCAGATGACGCCGACCACCGCCAGCGACACCAGATGCGGCAGGAAGAAGGCGGTTCGGAAGAAGATCTGGGTGATCCGCAGCCTGCTGACGGCAAGCGCCAGCAGGAGGCCAAGCCCGCCTGCCATCACCACATGATAGGCCAGCCAGAGGAAGGTATGGACGAGGCTCTTCCAGACGATCGGATCCTGTGCCGCCTTGGCATAGTTGTCGAAGCCGACGAAGCTGGCGGAGGTATTGAAGCCGGCGGAGCTGTTGAAGCTCAGCCAGAAGGTGGCGGCGATCGGCAGTAAGGTGAAGACGGCATAAAGGGCGAGCGCCGGCGCCATCAGCCACAATGCGGTGCGGGCATCGCCATCGGATGAACCATCAGATGAGGCGGCCCCAGCCGTCCGGCGTTCGGACATACGGGCGGACAGGCCGCCCGTATGTCCCGCCATGGCAGGCGCATCCCTGAGTGGAGCCACGACCTTGCTTCCGGGCGTTTCTGGAATGACCACTATTTCGCCTCTGCCATCTTCGCCTGGATCTGCTTCATGCCTTCCTCGCCGCCGATCTGGCCGGAGATCAGGCCCTGGATGACCTGAAAATAGGTGTCGAGCACCGGCCCGGGCAGATAGACGCTCGGATTGTAGCCGACGCCGCCGGCGGCAGCGGCGAAGATGTCCTTCAGCACTGGTGTCGGCGGCTCGACGCCGGGGATTTCGCGCGGATAGATCATCGTGCTTGCCGGGTCCTGCGCGCGCTTCTTCATCACCGCATCCGACAGCATGAAGTCGATCCACTTCATTGCGAGTTCCGGCTGCCTGGAATTGACCGGCACCAGCCAGCTCCAGCCGACACCGCCGGTCGGTATCGCTGCACCCTTGATGTCGGAAGGCATGGGTGCGTAACCGGCGTTGGCGAGGTCATAGCCAGCCTTGCGGGCATTGGCGGTGAACCACGGGCCGGCGACGAACATCGCCGCGCGTTTGTTGAACCAGAGGCGCGAAGCGCCGTCGAGATCGAGGCCGGCCATTTCCTTCTTGATGTAGCCCGCCTCGACCAGCTTCTGCAGCCGGATGGCGCCGGCGGCGACCGAAGGTTCGTCCCAGGCGATCTCGCGGCGCAGCGCCTTGCCGATTGCCTCCTTGCCGCTCGCCGATTGTAGCAGATTGCCGAAGAGGTGGCCGGCGCTGCCGGTGGTGCGAGGACCGATGGCGATCGGATGCAGACCGGTCTCATGGATCGATTTCATCAGCGCTTCGAATTCGGTCCAGGTCGCCGGGATCTTCCAGCCGGCCTTTTCGAAAATATCCTTGTGATACCAGATGCCCAATGCATCGAGGCCATCGGGAACCTCGTAGATCTCACCGCCGAACTGGCCCTTCAGCTCGGTGTAGAGCCAGGGATAGATCTCGTCCTTCCAGCCGCGTATTTCATATTGCTCGGTGAGCGGAGTGACCTGCTTGGCATTCCTGACGACGCTGATGCGGCCGATGCCGGAATTGGTGAGGATCACATCCGGGCCGGCATCCGACTGGATCGCCGCCTGCACCGCGCCGTTGCTGATCGTCCCGGTCGGCGGCATGAATTCGACGGTGACGCCGGGATTGGCCTTTTCGAAATCGGCCTTGATGCCGTTCCACAGCTGCGCTACCAGCGGTTCGGTGATCTGCTCCGGGCCCCACATCTTCAGGGTTTCGGCATGCGCCAGCGAACTTGCGGCGATCATCGCCACTAGCGCCGTGCTGCGGGCAAGAAATTTCAGCATTGCTCCCTCCTCTTGGGGCCGCTCCACGGCCACGTTTTTCGATTGCTGAAAAGGAGACCTCCCTCTCCTTCATTCCACCTGGCGTTCCATTCGGTTAACGCGCCGGATTCTCCTTCTGAAACCGCGCCATGACGGCCTGCTGGACATCGCTGATATGCGCATGCATCAGCGCCTTTGCGCGCGGGATGTCGCGCGCCCGGAACGCCTGCAGGATCTGATCGCGCTCCTCGGCCGCCCTTTCGGCCAGATCGCGGCTCTCATTGGCGATCGAGCGGCAGATCTGGATCTGCAGCGCGAGCCGCGCTAGCGTTTCGATCAGCGGCGCGCTTCCCGAAAGTTCGGCGATGGTCTCGTGAAACTCCTTGTCGCGGATGCCGTAGGTCGCCATGTCGCCGCGGCGGAGTGCCGCCACCGCCTCATCCAGCATGCGTTCGAAGCCGGCGATATGCCGGTCGCTCATCTGCGGAACGGCAAGTTCGACCGCGAAGCATTCGAGTGTCTTGCGAAGCTCGTAGAGGTCGTCGATCTCCTTTGGCGTGAAACTGCGCACGAAGAAGCCGCGATAAGGCTTGATCTCGATCAGCCCTTCCTTGGCGAGCGTGCCGATTGCCTCGCGAAACGGTGTGCGGCTGACCTGCAGGCGTTCCGTCAGTTCCTTTTCGTCGATCGAGACGCCGCTCGGCAGCTCGCCGGAGACGATCAGGCGAACGATTTCCTCGTAGATCCGCTCGCGAAGGGTGAGGTGGCGCGGTGCGTTCATGGTCTCCATTTCCGTCTGGCGTTCGTGATTTAAGTATGCAATATACGAAATAATATACAATATGGAAAATACAAAACTGAGAATTTTATCGAAAGAAAGTCGGAGACCGATCAAAAATGGAGGAAAACCAATGGGAAAGGTCTACATCGTCGGCACCTGCGACACCAAGGGCGCCGAACTGAGCTACGCCAGAGAGGTGGTCTTTTCGGCCGGAGCCGATGCCGTGCTAGTCGATGTCGGCACGCTTGGGGAAGGTGCTGCCGCCGATATCCAGGTACGCGAAGTCGCCGAATTTCATCCTCAGGGTGCCGCGGCCGTGCTCGGGCAGACCGATCGGGGAGCCGCAGTTTCGGCGATGGCCAAGGCCTTGGTGGCGTTCCTAAAATCGCGCAACGACATCGGCGCCGTCCTTGGCCTTGGCGGAACCGGCAATACCGCGCTTGTGACGGAGGCTATGCGGACGCTTCCCATCGGCCTGCCGAAACTGATGGTCTCGACGGTCGCCTCAGGCAATGTGGCGCCCTATGTCGGACCGAATGATCTCACCATGATGTATTCCGTCGTCGACGTCGCCGGCTTGAACGCGATCTCGCGCAGAGTGATCGGCAATGCGGCAAACGCGGTAGCCGGCATGGCCCGCAACCCGATCCCCGCCTCTAGGGATGATCGCCCGGGCATTGGCATGACCATGTTCGGCGTCACCACCTCTTGCGTGACCCAGATCCGCGAGATGCTTGGCAAGACGCATGAGATCTACGTCTTCCATGCGACCGGCGTCGGTGGCCAGTCGATGGAGAAGCTTGCCGATTCCGGTCTGCTGCAGGGCGTGATCGACGTGACGACGACGGAGGTGCCCGACCTTCTCATCGGCGGTGTCTTTCCGGCGACCGAGGATCGCTTCGGCGCCATTATCCGCACCGGCCTGCCCTATGTCGGCTCGGTCGGCGCCGTGGATATGGTGAATTTCGGCGCGCGGGAAACCGTGCCGGCGCCCTTCCGCGACCGCAGGCTTCACGTCCACAATGCGCAGGTGACCCTGATGCGCACCACCCCTGAGGAAAACCGCAGGATCGGTGCTTTCATTGTCGAACGGCTCAACCGGATGCAGGGTCCGGTTCGCTTCCTGCTGCCGCTTCAGGGCGTTTCGGCGATCGATGCTGCCGGTCAGCCATTCCATGATCCCGAAGCCGACGAGGCGCTGTTTTCCGCCATTCGTGCCGGCTGGCGCGACGCGCCGAACAGGCGCCTCGTCGAGATAGACGCCCATATCAACAGCCCGGAATTCGCCACGGCACTCGTTGCCGGCTTCCATGAGATCCATGCCTGAGGAGAGAGTTTTGACCCCCATCGACAGAAACGAAATTCTGAACAAGCTGCGCCGCAAGATCGCCGAGGGCCGGCCGATTATCGGCGGCGGCGCCGGCACCGGCCTTTCCGCCAAGAGCGAGGAATCAGGCGGCATCGATCTGATCGTGATCTACAATTCCGGCCGTTATCGCATGGCCGGACGCGGCTCGCTTGCCGGCCTGCTAGCCTATGGCAATGCCAACGAGATCGTCAAGGAGATGGGCCGCGAAGTCCTGCCGGTCGTGCGCCACACGCCGGTGCTTGCCGGCGTCAACGGCACCGATCCCTTCATGCTGCCCGATCACTTCCTCGACGAGCTGAAGGCAATGGGGTTTGCCGGCATCCAGAACTTTCCGACTGTCGGGCTGATAGACGGCACGTTTCGCGCCAATCTCGAAGAGACCGGCATGGGCTTCGATCTGGAAATCGATATCATCGCCCGCGCCAACGCCAAGGACATGCTGACCACACCCTATGTCTTCAGCAGTGAGGACGCCGTTGCCATGACCAAAGCCGGCGCTGATATCGTCGTCTGCCATCTCGGCCTGACCACAGGCGGCGCGATCGGCGCCGAAACGGCGCTGACGCTCGACGGGTGCGTGGAGAAGATCAACGAATGGTCGGATGCCGCAAGGTCAGTCCGCGACGACATCATCGTGCTCTGCCATGGCGGGCCGATCGCCATGCCTGCGGATGCCGCCTATGTGCTTGCCCGCTGCAGGGGTTGCAACGGCTTTTACGGCGCGAGTTCGATGGAGCGCTTGCCAACCGAGGTCGCGATCCGGGTACAAGTCGAGCAATTCGCAACGATATAGGCATGGCTTGGATTGGGCACGAAGCCTGCTGCCGGCTCCACCGATGTGGGGTGCCGGGGGCGGAGGTCAGTTGTCGCTTTCCGAGGAGGCGATGATCTCGTCCAACTGCCCGACGAGCATGCGGCTCCCCTCCACGTCGGAAGCCATCCTGGAGAAGAGGTCCGCCATGCCGCGGAAGATGGTCGCGGCCGGATCATCTTCTCCCAGGAAATCGGCAATCTCCTGCATTTCGGCGACCCATCGATAGGCCTTCGGGTACATGTCGGGAATCGATCTAGACAGCTTGCGATCGACGTCGGGAAGGCTTTCGGAGAGTTCGATTTTCAGGCTTTCGGCAGCACCTGAACGCGATGCGGCAAGCAGCATGGCGGTGCCAAGGCCGATAAATCCCTTGTTGATGCCAGCATAACACATCTTCAGTGCCGAGGCGGCGCCGAGCGGTCCGTCGAGCCGTCGGATCCGCAGGCCGCAATCCTCGAGCAGCCGGCTTCGCTCGGCAACATCGCCGCTGATATAGATGGTCGGACCTGATTTGCCGGGGATCGGCGGCCCGCCGATGATCGCACCGTCAAGCACCTCGACGCCGCTGCCTTCGAAGCGTGCCGCCAAAGCCCGCATGGTTTTCGGCGCAATCGCGTTGAGGTCGATGAAGGGCGGCGGCGCTTGCATTCCGGACGATATGTCCGCGACGAGTTCGGCGACCTGGATCGCCTCCGCCGGTGGAACGATCGACAGGATCAGCTCGGCCTTCGTCAGCTCCCGGCGGCCGACCGGCACCATGCCGGCTGCCTTTGCCCGCGCAATCGTCTGCTCGCTCCTGCCCTCGAGGTAGGTCAGCACCGTGGCGCCGTGGTCGATCAGCCGTTTGGCGACAGCGCTTCCCATCGCGCCCGATCCGATAATCGCAAAATCCGGCATTTGAACCTCAATTAATGACGTCATCGGGTTAGAACTGTTGCCGATGGCCATATCGTCAACTGCGACGATTCAGCCGGAGGTTCGTTCCGAAGCAGCTGGCCGTTTCATGCGCGCTGCCTAGCGGCACTTTTTCTTGATATTCGTCAATGTCGGGACGGTCGACACCGGTATGATCGGTGCTATCATTCGCATTCAAGGATATGGATTTCAATGTATCGGACGATCATCTGCGGCATCGGCATGGGCCCCCGCGAAACGGCCAGCCGCCTTCTGCGCCGGGCTGCTGCGCTGGTGGACGAAGGCGGAAGCATCGTCGTCATGCACGTCATCGAGAATATCCCCCGCCGTCACCTGACGGAGCTTCCCGAGGAATTCGAGACGACCGCCATCGTCGACGCCGAAAAGAAACTAGCATCGCTCTGCAAGGAGATGGAAATTCCGGCGATGATCGAGGTTCGCATCGGCGTTGCAGCCTCCCTGCTCGTCTCCGTCGCAAGGGAGAAATCGGCCGATCTCATCCTGCTTTCATCCCATGTGCCCGATATCACCGACTACGTCTTCTCCTCGATTGTTGACAAGGTTGTGCGCCATGCCGGGTGCTCGGTTCTTATCGATCGGCGTTTAGATCGCGCGCAGGAAGGCTCAGCATCCCCCGCGGAGGACGCTGCGTTGTTCTAAGCTCCACGGAACTTGCGCGACAGCGGGCGCTTTATTCGGATTGAGGTCGACGAGGTGGCCGGCCTCCCCTCCCCGGCGGCGGCCCGACAACCTATATCATCCCCAAGCCAACCAGCAGTATTTGCTGCCCGACCGGAGATATATATGAGCCAGGATCCTTACGAGCTTCTGGGCGTGAAACGCGATGCGACGCAAAAGGATATTCAAAGCGCGTTCCGCAAGCTCGCCAAGAAACTTCACCCCGACCTTAACCCCGGCGATAAAAAGGCCGAGGAACGATTCAAGCAAATTTCAGCCGCTTACGAAATCTTGAGCGACGAGGAAAAACGCGGACGCTTCGACCGCGGCGAGATCGATATATCAGGCGCCGAGCGGGCACAGCGCAATTATTACCGCGACTACGCGTCGAAGAGCGGGCCTGGCGATCCCTACCACAACAGCGCCGGCTTTGCCGATTTCAGCGATGCGGATGAAATCTTCGCCAGCTTCTTTTCACGCCGTGCCGGCGGCGGCCAGACCCGTGGTCGTGGCCGTGACCGGCAATTTTCCATGGAGGTCGACTTTCTCGAGGCCGTCAACGGCACCAGGACGGAGGTCAAGATGCCGAATGGTCCGGCGCTCGACGTACAGATCCCGCCGGGGACGCGCGACGGCCAGACCTTGCGGTTGCGCGGCAAGGGCGAGCCGGGCATCGGAGGCGGGCCGACGGGTGATGCCCTCATCGAAATCCGTGTGGCCCCGCACCGCTTCTTTACGCGTGACGGCGACGATATCCGCCTGGAACTGCCGATCTCCCTCAGTGAGGCCGTGCTCGGCGGCAAGGTCCGTGTGCCGACGCCGTCCGGATCAGTCAATTTGACGCTGCCGCCTCATTCGAACAGCGGCAAGGTCCTGCGTCTCAAGGGCAAAGGTGTTGCAAAACGCGGCGGTGAACACGGCGACGTCTACATTTCGCTGAAGATCGTGCTTCCCGACGCCCCGGATGAACGGCTGACGGCCTTGATGAAGGAATGGGCGACGGCAAACTCCTACGATCCGAGAAAGAACATGGAGGCTTGATCATGGATGATCTCGAATTCCGTCTTTGCTTGAAAATCGACATCGTCCAGCTCGACCTCTGGATCGAACAGGGTTGGCTGATCCCCGAGACGTCAGGCGGCCAGAGGCAATTTCGCGACGCCGACCTCGCACGCGCCCGACTGATCCTGGACCTCATGGGAAACATGGGTGTCAACGAAGCCGGCGTCGATATCGTCATGGAGCTGGTCGACGAATTGCACGGCCTGCGAGGAACGATGGGCAGGCTGATGACCGCCATCGGCAAGCAGGAGCGGGATGTTCAGCGCCGGCTGTTCGAGAGCCTCGAGGAGATCGACCGGCTTTAGCCAGAACCAGCTTCTACGTGGTGAACCAGTAGCGGACGATGTGGAAGAACAGCGGTGCGGCGAAGGTGATGGAATCCAGGCGATCGAGCACGCCGCCATGGCCCTCGATCACATAGCCCCAATCCTTGGCATTGAGATCGCGCTTGATGGCCGAGAGCACGAAGCCGCCGAAGAAGCCGGCGACGACGATGACCGTGCTGATGGCAGCGGCCTGCAGCGGTGAAAACGGCGTCAGGCGATAAAGCAACGTTCCCACAAGGATGGCCGAGGCGCCGCCTCCGACCAGCCCTTCGATCGTCTTCGACGGGCTGATATTCGGCGAGAAACGATGCTTTCCGAGGAGCTTGCCCCAGACATACTGGAAGACGTCGCTGAGCTGCACGACCACGACCAGATAGACGAGAAGGAGCGCCGACGGCGTGCCGGTCTCCAGCATGAGGAGGGCGGGAGCGTGGCTGATCGAATAGACCGTCAGCATCAATCCCCATTGGACTCTGGCGGTCCGCGCGAGGAATTCGTTGACGTCACCCGTCAAGGTCGCCACCGCCGGCAGGATCAGGAAGGCATAGACCGGGATGAAGATCGCAAACAGGCCGTACCACTCGGTTCCGAGCAGCACGTAATGCAGCGGCAGCACAACGAAGAAGGACAGGAAAAGCGCCAGATGATCGCCGCGCCGCGATGGTGTCAGCGTCCAGAATTCGCGAAGCGCCATAAAGGACAGGAATGCGAACAGGATGACCGTCGCCGTGTCGCCGAGCAGGATCGCGCCGCCGAACACTGCGACCATGATCCACCAGGAGCGAATCCGGGCGTTGAGATTTTGGACGGTAGCGACGGAGCCGGGCTCGGTTGCGCCCCGCTGCAGGACAAAACCGATCGCGGAGGCGCCGGCAAGCAGGCCGAGGATGGCGGCCAGCACAAGGGAGAACAGGCTGGTCATGCCGCATGCCCCCCATCTGCGAGATCAATGACCGCGGCACGGGCGCGAGCCAGGAAGGCGTCCTTTTCCTCGCCGGGTTCGACGCGGAGCGGCTTGCCGAAGCGCGCCGTGCAGGTGATCGGGACGATCAGCATGCTTCCCTTCGGCAGGATGCGCTGAAGGTTGTCGAGATGGATCGGCACGAGATCGACATCCGGAAAACGGCAGGCGAGGCGATAGATGCCGCTGCGGAACGGGGCGATCTCATCGGTGGCACTTCTCGTCCCCTCGGGAAAAATTAGGATCGAACGGCCTTCCTCGAGCAGGCGCTCGAGAGGCTCCAGCGGGTTGCTGTCCGGCGGAGGCTTGCGGTCTATCAGGACGGCGCGCAGGCCTTTCTCGGCGATGAAGCGGCGAAAGGCGTTGGTTCCCCAGTAATCTCGTGCGGCGACCGGATGGGTCAGCCGGCGCACCGGCCACGGCAGGGCTGCCATGACGGCGACGGTATCGACATGGCTGTTGTGATTGGCGAAATAGATGCGGCGGCGGGGATCGGGCGCGCAGCCCCGCCACTCGCTTCGGGCGCCGACCAGGATACGGACGAACAGCACGAGAAGGCGACGGATGAGCGCGATCATAGTCTCTCCAGGGAACGGGCAAGCGTTATCGTGCGTGTGATGCAGGTGACAAGGCTGCCGGCCGCGATGACCGCGCATGCCAGGATCAGCGACCAGTGGCTGCCTGATATCAGCGTCTCGACGCTCTGGGCGAGGAGGCCCGCCGTCAGCACCGCCATGCGGCGCTGCTTGGCCATGATGCCGCTGAAGTCCTGGGGAAGACCGACCGATCCTCCGAAGACCCTGATATAGGCGGTGAGTGCGGCGAGCAGAGCAGCGAGCCAGCCGAGCCAGCCAAAGCCGCAGGCATAGCCAGCCGCGATGAGAAACAGGCTGTCGGCGACCCGGTCGGGAAATTCATTGTAGAGCGGTCCGCTCTTTGTTTTCTTGCCGCCTTCGATCGCGACCATTCCGTCCAGCAGATTGCAGACGAGCCGCAGTTGCACCGAGATCGCGGCGCAAACCATGGCAATCGGATGTGTTGTGAAAACGATGAGTGCCGCGCCTATACCCGCGAATACGACCGAAAAAAGCGAAATGCCGTTCGGTGTCGCGCCGCTCCGCGCCAGCCACGCGCTGAGGCCGATGGCCCAGGACGACGACCGGCTCGCGATCGGTCGCCGCGAGGCGCCCTCTTCTTCCCCCATTTCATGTCCCCCAACCCCGATGATCCTTGCATATCCTGCCGACGTCGTCACGCCAAGATGTAACACCTTGTAAATCCAGCCGATCGCCTCCGCGCTTCGGCGAGCCGGCGGCGAGCATGGGTCGAACAGCCTGATTTTTAAGCCTGTTTGCTGCTTGACACATTTTTGGGCGCTACTATGATTTTTGAACCAAATGGTAAAAAAGGGGAACAATCAATGACCAAAGATATCCTGATTTCACGCCGGGCAGTGATCGCGTCCGGCATTGCGCTCGGGGTCAGCGGCTTTGCCCCGCTGGCAAGGGCAGCTGCGCCGCTGAAGGTTGCCGGCATTCATGCGTCGCCGGTCGAAAATGCCTGGAACTCCTGTCTGCACAAGGCCCTGCAGGACGCGGCGAAGGAAGGCGTGATCGAATATGTCTTCTCCGAAGGAGTCTCCGGCACCGATTATCCGCGCGCCATGCGCGAATATGCCGAACAGGGCAACAAGCTGATCATCGGCGAGGCCTATGCGGTGGAGAAAGAGGCCCGGCAGGTCGCGACCGACTATCCCGACACCGCTTTCGTGCTGGGTTCGAGCGGCGAGCAAGCCGGCGACAATTTCGGCGTCTTCGGCACCTGGAACCACGACGGCGCCTATCTCGCCGGCATGCTGGCGGGCAAGATGACCAAGTCGAATGTCGTCGGTTCGGTCGGCGCCATCCCGATCCCCGAGGTCAACATGCTGATCAATGCGTTCGCAGCTGGCGTCAAGGCGGTCAACCCGGATGCAAAACACCTCGTCTCCTTCATCGGCACCTTCTTCGATCCGCCGAAGGCCCGTGAAGCCGGTCTTGCTCAGATCGACGCTGGCGCCGACATCCTCTTCGGCGAGCGCATCGGCACCGCCGATGCCGCCAAGGAGCGCGGCATCAAGTCGGTCGGCTCGCTGATCGACTATACGCCACGTTATCCCGATACGGTGTTTGCCAACGCCATGTGGTACTTCCGCCCAATCCTGGACGCTGCGATCGCGGATGTCGCTGCCGGAAAGCCGGTCGGCAGGAACTACACGTCCTACGGCCTGATGAAGGAAGGTGGCAGCGATATCGTCTTCGTGAAGGGCGTGGCGCCCGCCGAGGCCGAGGCTGCGATGGAAGCCAAGCGGGCGGAGATCAAGGCCGGCACCTTCGAAGTTCCGAAGATGATGGACGAGCCGAAGTAATCCGGCTCATGCAAGGTGATGCGACGGATCTGGCGGCGGCGATCAGGCATGGCAGCCTGAGCGCTACGGAGGCGATGCAGGCTTCCCTTGAGGCGGCTCAGCAGCAGGAGCCGCTCGGCGCCATCGCCTATCTGGATGCCGCCATAGGCCTCGCCTCGGCGAACGACAGCGACCGGGAACGGCGGAGCGAGCCCGAACGCTCTGCCGCCCGGCCCTTTGCCGGTGTGCCGACCTTGGCGAAGGATCTTGGCGGCCCCTTTGCCGGGCTGCCGGTAGCGGCCGGTTCCCGCCTTTTCGAGAGAAAGGGGGGCGAAGCGGATTCCGATCTCGCCAGCCGTTTTCGCGACGCCGGTTTCTGTCTGTTCGGCCTGACGACCAGCCCGGAATTCGGCCTGTCGCTCGCCAGCGAACCGGCGATCGGGCCGATCTGTCGCAACCCGCTCGATCCGGCACGCACTGCGGGCGGTTCCTCCGGTGGTGCGGCGGCAGCGGTCGCCGCCGGGATCGTCGCCGTTGCGCATGCGACCGACGCCGGCGGCTCGATCCGCGTGCCCGCCGCCTGCTGTGGTCTGATCGGAATGAAGCCGACGCGCGGCGCTATCCCCGGCGGGCCATCCTTTGGCAACCACCTCGCCGGCATTGCGAGCGAACTCACGGTCTGCCGCTCGGTGCGGGATACGGCGCTGACTTTCGACAGGCTGAGCGGCCAATCGCGAGGACCCTTTCCTGACCCCTCCCCCGTCGATATTGACAACGACTGTTTGCGGATCGGGCTGCTTGTCGATACCGGCTCAGTCTATCCGACTGAGGGCGTTCGGCTCGCGGCAGTGGAAGCTGCGGCCCGTGCGTTGGAGAGCGACGGACACGAAATCGTTCCACTGGCCTGGGCCGACTTCGAATGGGCCGTCGCCGCCAGCGGCCGCGCCTTCGCCGATATCGTCTCTGTCAATCTCGCAGCACTCATGAAGACGGCGGCGCTTGATGAAAGCAGGGCCGAGCCGCTGACGCAGGCCTTCGCGGCGCGCGGACGGGCGCTTTCGGCCATATCGCTGTGGAACACGCTGAACGATGCCGTCCTGGTGAGCCATAAGCTCTGGGCGCTGTTCGACAGGGCCGATTGCATCCTCATGCCGATGCTGTCTTCCGCACCCCTTGCGATCGGCTCCTTTCCGTCCGATCATGCCGATACGGATCTGCATCTCAAGCGGATGACGGCTTTTGCGCCGCTTGCCTGCCTCGCCAATATTTCGGGTTTTCCTGCATTGACACTGCCTTTCGGACAGGATGAGCACGCCATGCCGCTGCCGGTGCAGATCATGGCGCCGATGGGCCACGAGCCGCGCCTCCTGTCGCTTGCCGCACGCCTGGAGGCCGAGGGGCGGTGGCAGCACCGCTTTCCCGTTGCAGGGCTGCCGTCATGACCGGGTCGGTGCTGGAGATTATCGGCGTCAGCAAGCGTTTCGGCGACAATCTCGCCAACGACGATATCTCCATGACGCTTGCCAAGGGCGAGGTCGTGGCACTGCTTGGCGAGAACGGTGCGGGCAAGACCACGCTGATGAGCATCCTTTTCGGCCATTACATGCCGGATGCCGGCCGAATTCTGATCGAAGGCAGGGAGGTGCCGCAGGGCAAGCCGCGTGCGGCGATCCAAGCCGGCGTCGGCATGGTGCATCAGCATTTCTCGCTCGCGCCCAATCTGACCGTTCTCGAAAATGTCATGACCGGCACGGAAAGACTGTGGTCCTGGCGCTCGGGAACATCTGCGGCACGCAGGAAGCTGCTGGCAATCTCCGAGCGCTTCGGCCTCAAGGTCGATCCGGATGCCCGCCTTGGCGACCTGTCGGTCGGCGAGCAGCAGCGCGTCGAGATCCTCAAGGCGCTCTATAACGATGCCCGCATCCTGATCCTCGACGAGCCGACGGCGGTGCTGACCAATATCGAGGCCGAACGGCTGTTCACGACGCTAAGGGAAATGGCACGCCAGGGCCTGTCGCTGATCTTCATCTCCCACAAGCTCGACGAAGTCATGGCGGCTGCAGACCGCATCGTGGTCTTACGCGGTGGCAAGATGGTCGCCGAACGCAAGGCGTCGGACACCAGCAAGGCGGAGCTGGCCGAACTGATGGTCGGGCGCCGCGTGACGCGGCCCGTGCGCGAGCCGTCGACACCCGGTGCCGTTGCCCTCGAAGCGGCCGATGTGACGGTGCGAATCGACGGCGTCGATCGATTGAAATCGATCAGCTTCCGCCTGCATCAGGGCGAGATTCTCGGCATCATCGGCGTTTCCGGCAATGGTCAGGCGGCACTGGCGCATCTTCTTTCCGGCATACTGGCGCGCAGCGCCGGCGACCTTCTGCTCTTCGGGGAAGCCATCGGCAATCTTGGTGTTACCGATGTCGTCGACGCCGGCATCGGCCGCATTCCCGAGGACCGCAACGAGGAGGGTGTGATCGGCGAAATGGCGATCTGGGAAAACGCCGTGCTGGAGCGCATCGCATCGCCGGCCTTTTCTCGCCGTGGTTTCGTCAACCGCAAGGCGGGTATGGCGTTTGCCAGGGAGATTATCGACGGGTTCGATGTTCGAGGCGGCGGCCCGGCCATTCGCGCCCGGCTGCTCTCCGGCGGCAATATGCAAAAGCTCATTCTCGGCCGCAACCTGCATCGGCGGCCGCGCATCCTGATTGCCGCGCAGCCCGCGCGCGGCCTCGATGAAGGAGCGGTGGCCGCTGTCCACGCACGCCTGCTCGAAGCCCGCCGGCAGGGTACTGCCGTGCTGCTGATCTCGGAAGACCTCGACGAGGTGATCGCGCTTGCCGATCGCATACAGGCAATCGTCGGTGGCCGCCTGTCACCGCCCGTCGCGGCCGAAAGCGCCGACGCCCGCAGGCTGGGGCTGATGATGACAGGCGAATGGCAGGAAACCCCAGAGGCCGGCCATGCGATTTGAGCGCCGCGAGCACCGCCCTCTTTTCCTGCTGATCGTCACCCCTATGATCGCGGTCATCGCAGCGCTGGCGCTGGCCGGCATCCTGATCGCTATTGCCGGCGCGCCTGTTCTCGATGCCTATTGGCGCATCCTGACCGGGGCCTTCGGCTCGCGGCTGTCAGCGACCGAAACGCTGACGCGGGCAACGCCGCTGATGCTGACAGGGCTTGCCGCCGCCGTCGCTTTCCGGGCGCGGCTCTGGAATATCGGCGCCGAGGGCCAGTTCTATCTCGGCGCCATCGCCGTTGCGGCGGCAAGCTCGAAACTGCTCGGCAATCTTCCCGCCCCTATCCTCATTCCGCTGCTGCTGCTGGTCGGCGCCATTGCCGGCATGGTGCTGATCCTGATCCCGCTCTGGCTCAGGCTGCGCTTCTCGGTCGATGAAGTCGTCACCAGCCTGCTCCTGAATTTCATCGCCGTGCTCTTCGTCTCGATGCTCATCGATGGCGTCCTCAAGGATCCGCTGGCCTTCGGCTGGCCGCAGTCGCAATCCGTCAGCGATCACGCCATGCTGCCGAAGCTGATCGCCCGCTCGCGCCTGCATATCGGTTTTGCGATCGCGATCGCTCTGGCCGTCGTCGTCCATTTCATCCAGTCCCGCACCGTGTTCGGCATGCAGTCGCGCGCTGCAGGCCTCAACCCCGGCGGGGCCATCTTCGCTGGGGTCCCGCTCGGCAGAACGCTGGTGAAGGTTGCCTGTCTCTCGGGCGGGCTTGCAGGGTTGGCGGGAGCGATCGAGGTCATGGGCGTCAAGGGTTATGTGACGACCGATCTGTCGCCGGGCTTCGGCTATGCCGGTATCGTTGTCGCCATGCTCGCCAACCTCAATCCTCTCGGCGTCGTCTTCGCCGCCATTTTCACGGCCACCATGTTCGTGGGCGCGGATGGCATGAGCCGCGGCCTTGGCATCCCGACCTATATCGCCGATGTCACGGTGGCGCTGTCGCTGCTGACGATGCTGATTGCCTTGTTCTTCACCCAATATAGGATCCGGCGATGATGCAACTGTTCGACATCATCGCTTCCGCCGGGCTCTGGGCGGCAATCCTGCGGATCGCCACGCCGCTGATTTTCGGCACGCTCGGCGCCCTGCTCTGCGAACGGGCCGGCGTGCTCAATCTCGGCATCGAAGGCATCATGACCTTCGGTGCGATGATCGGCTGGCTTTCCGTCTATCACGGCGCCGATCTCTGGACCGGCCTGGTGATTGCGGCGCTGGCCGGTGGCGTCTTCGGCCTGCTGCATGCGGGGCTGACGGTGACGCTCGGTCTCTCCCAGCATGTCTCCGGTCTCGGCGTCACGCTGTTTGCCTCCAGCTTCAGCTATTATGTCTTCCGGCTGATCGTGCCGCTCGCCAATACGCCGCCCACCATCGTGCCGTTCCAGCCCATCGCCATTCCTGGTCTCTCGACCCTGCCCTTCATCGGGCCGGCCTTCTTCACCCAGACGGCGCCGACCTATCTTGCGATCACTATCGCCCTGCTGATGGCCTACATCATTTTCCGCACACCCATGGGGCTTGCGATCCGTATGACCGGCGAGAATCCGCATGCGGCGGAAGCCCAGGGTGTCAATCCGATGAAGGTGCGCTATGGCGCGGTGATTGCCGGAAGCGCGCTGATGGGAATGGGCGGCGCCTTCCTGACATTGTCGGCGTTCAACAGCTTCTTCCCGACCATGGTGCAGGGACGCGGCTGGATCTGCATTGCGCTCGTCGTCTTTGCCTCCTGGCGGCCCGGCCGCGCGCTTTTCGGCGCGCTGCTCTTTGCCTTCTTCGACGCCTTTCAACTTCGGCTGCAAACCGCGCTAAGCGGGCTTGTGCCCTATCAGCTCTTTTTGATGACGCCCTATATCCTCTCCATTGCAACCCTTGCCGTCATGGCCCGCCACGCGCGCGTTCCACAGGCACTGATGCAGCCCTATCGCCGCGGCGAACGCTGAACCACTTCTGTCCAATGAGGCTCCGATGTTCGATCTGATCGTCAGAAATGCAAATCTCCCCGATGGCCGAAAGGGGATCGATATCGGCATCCAGGGCGGCAAGATCATCGCTGTCGAGCCTAATCTCCAGGCGCAGGCGCAAGAAGAGATCGACGCGACCGGCCGGCTGGTCAGCCCGCCCTTCGTCGATCCACATTTCCACATGGACGCCACCCTGTCGCTCGGCCTGCCGCGCATGAACGTATCCGGCACGCTGCTCGAGGGCATTGCGCTCTGGGGCGAGTTGCGCCCGATCGTGACGAAGGAGGAACTGGTAGATCGTGCGCTGCGCTATTGCGACCTGGCAGTCACCCAAGGGCTGCTCTTCATTCGCAGCCATGTCGATACCAGCGATCCGAGGCTTGTGACCGTCGAGGCGATGATCGAGGTGCGCGAGAAGGTCGCGCCCTATATCGATCTCCAATTGGTCGCCTTCCCCCAGGATGGTTATTACCGCTCGCCGGGCGCGATCGATGCGCTCAACCGCGCCCTCGACATGGGCGTCGATATCGTCGGCGGCATTCCCCACTTCGAACGGACGATGGGCGAAGGGACGGCGTCTGTCGAGGCGCTCTGCCGCATCGCCGCCGATCGCGGCCTGCCGGTCGATATGCATTGCGACGAAACCGACGATCCGCTCTCGCGCCATATTGAGACGCTGGCTGCGGAAACCATCCGCTTCGGCTTGCAGGGGCGCGTCGCCGGCTCGCATCTGACCTCGATGCATTCGATGGACAATTATTATGTCTCCAAGCTCATTCCGCTGATGGCAGAGGCCGAGATCAACGTCATCCCCAATCCGCTGATCAACATCATGCTGCAGGGCCGGCACGACACCTATCCGAAACGCCGTGGCATGACTCGCGTGCGGGAGCTGATGGATGCTGGGCTCAATGTTTCCTTCGGGCACGACTGCGTCATGGATCCCTGGTATTCGATGGGATCGGGCGACATGCTGGAGGTCGGCCATATGGCCATCCATGTCGCACAGATGGCCGGCATCGACGACAAGAAGAAGATCTTCGACGCGCTGACCGTCAATTCGGCGAAGACGATGGGGCTTGCAGATTACGGCCTGGAAAAGGGATGCAGCGCCGACCTCGTCATCCTCCAGGCCAGCGACACGCTGGAGGCGCTGCGGCTGAAGCCGAACCGGTTGGCGGTGATCCGCCGCGGCAAGGTCATCGCCCGCTCGGCCCCGCGCATCGGCGAACTTTTCCTCAACGGACGCCCGGCACGGATCGACGGCCTGGATTACGCACCTCGTTATTGAGATGCGGTGAAAGCTTTCCGGCTTACCGGAGCAGCTGCCATCTGCGCCAAAACAGAAAGGCCGCGAAGTCGATATTTCCGTGAAGCATTCGCTTCACCTGACCGTCGCATAGCATCGGGTTTTGCAACATCGCAAAGATCAGTCGCAAACCGTCGCTTTGATCGGGATTATCGCAACAGCTTGACGAATCAGCACCTGCTCGACAATTTTATTTCGGCGTGGCCTGCGCCTAACCTCCCAGACCTTCCCCAGCATGGTCTTGAACGGAGGCAAAGGGACTTTCGTCTCAGGCCGCTGTCTTGGTCCGATCGTTTCGGGCGGGTTGCTGGGGAACTGCGTCCGAGACGTGAAAGGCCTGACAATGACGCAAAACGGAAATCTCAAACGCTTTGTACGTGCTCGCGCAGCCAAAACCGGCGAATCTTACACCGCAGCTCTTCAACATATCCGCCAACTACCGGACAAGCCCGTGATCCGTTCAATACGGATCGCTGTCGCCCAAACATCGGTGTTCAACGATCCTCGTGATATTTCGGCGCTCCGTGCCAGCGGAGCGGAAATGCGCCGACTTATGGAGGAGGCCCATAAGACAGGCGCTCGCCTCATACACTTCCCCGAGGGAGCGACCTGTTCGCCCAACAAGCGCATCATGTCTGAGAATGGACCTCGGGAAATTGGCCCGTCCGATTGGACTCGCTGCGAATGGAGTGTTTTGCGGCAGGAACTGGAGGCAACCAGAAAATTTGCGAGAGAACTTAAGCTATGGACGATATTCGGCTCCGTCCATCAACTCACTTCGCCACATCGACCGCATAACAGTCTCTACGTGATATCCGATCGTGGAGAGCTGGTGACACGCTACGACGAGCGTCTGCTATCGAATACGAAAATCTCTTTTATGTACTCGCCGGGAAAAAATCCGGTGACCTTTGAGGTGGATGGTCTCCGTTTTGGCTGCTCGATGGGCATGGAACTGCATTATCCGGAAATTTTCACAGAATATGAACGGCATGATGTCGATTGCGTACTGTTCTCCACCACAGGCGAGACGCCTTCAACGCCTTCACTGGCTTTCGCTGCGGAGGCATTAGGACACGCTGCCAGCAATTCCTACTGGATAAGTCTTTCAGCTCATGCGCCGCAGAGCGTCACGGTCCCTTCCGGAATAGCTGCGCCTGATGGGCAATGGGCGGTACGATGCCCCACAAGTGGGGAGGCTGCAATCGCTGTTACGACCATCAGAAATGATCCAGAGTCTCCTGCAAGACCTTGGCGGCGAAACGCTCGTGCCGACCTTTACACGCCTCACCAGATCGATGGTGATCCGAGGAGTGACGGTCGCAAGCTATTCTGACGAATAGGTATTGGTCAGCGGGGTGGGTCTACCCGCTGACCTCCCGGTGCGCGGCAAGGACGAATTTCCTGCCTTGTCGCGGAGATCCTGACTTCCGAACGCGACAAAAGTCGGGATTTTTGCAACACACGGGTAAGGGCACAGATTTAGTGGAAAGCAGACGAGCAGCTTCGCGACGCGGGGGCAGCAAAACCGGACCTCAGTCTAATGCCACATCGGCCAAATGCGTCACACTTAGAGAACGGCACTGACACTTGGACCGCGCAAGCTATCGAGATTGCCAGATGGTGAAGTGGCGCAGAATTCTTGAATTAATCACCGCGTATTTTTGCCGCGAAGGCGTTGATCTCCTCAACGCTTGCCAACCGTGTTACCGCCTTTCCCCGCTCTTCCGCCTCGCTGCATAAGGCGCGAATTTTAGGCATCCACGATCGCTCAACCTCCCAGATAGCTTGGAACAGAGCTTCCGTAGGCGGCATTGCTGATAGTCCACCCGGTGTGTGTTCAAGAGCCCCTCTCACCCATGAAATTTGTCGTTCGGCCGCCAACCAAAAATGCATCCATAGCGGCATGTCGATCAGGATAATTTCGGTCGCGCGGCCTAGCCGTTGGGGGATTAGGTCGAGCCTCCCTAGACCGTCGATCACCCACCTGTTTTCCGCAATCACAGTGGCATGTTGACGCTCGTACACTTCGGGCGGCGTTTCTACCCAGCCCTCCTGCCAGAGCAACTTGTCAATCTCGGTATGAGGCGTCCCAAATGCGCTCGCGATCTCACGCGCAAGTGTCGACTTTCCCCCTCCACCATTTCCAACAATAGCAGTGCGCGTCATGACCGATGCTCCTTCTACAAAAGGTAGCAGATCAACCCATTCAGAGACAATTTTTGGGCTACGGGCGGGGCGAAGCCGCGACCCCTTCAATCCGCCTTAGTTCTTCGAGGCGTCGTAGACCGCCTTGGTTTCGGCGTTCATCGGGTAGAGGCCCGGCAGCGGTACGCCCTCATCGATCCTGCTCATGATCCAGGCTTCCATGCGCTCCTGTTCCGGCGCTTCCGCGAGCACGGCGTCGAGTAGATCGGCCGGGATCAGCACCGCGCCGTCCTGGTCGACGACGATGATGTCATCGGGGAAAACAGCCACGCCGCCGCAGCCGATCGGCTGCTGCCAGGCGACGAAGGTGAGGCCGGCGACTGAGGGCGGTGCTGCGACGCCGCGGCACCAGACTGGCAGGTTGGTATCGAGCACGCCGGCAAGGTCGCGCACGACACCGTCGGTGACGAGGGCTGCAACGCCTCTCTTCTGCATGCGGGCGCAGAGGATATCGCCGAAGATGCCGGCATCGGTAACACCCATCGCATCGACGACGGCAACACAGCCTTCCGGCATCGCCTCGATCGCGGCGCGCGTCGAGATCGGCGAGGCCCAGGATGCGGGCGTCGCCAGATCTTCGCGGGCAGGAACGAAGCGCAGGGTGAAGGCCGGGCCGACGATGCGCGGCTGGCCAGGCTTCAGCGGAACCGCGCCGCGGATCCAGACGTTCCGTAGGCCCTTCTTCAGAAGAACGGTTGTCAGGGTCGCCGTCGAGACGGTCTTGAGGGTTGCTATCGCGTCAGCGCTGAGAGCCATCGGTTATCGGTTCCAATTCGGTTTCTGTTAGATGCTCTGGATCATGCCGCCATCGACGCGGATCACCGAGCCGGTGAGATAGGAGGCAGGTTCGCTCGCCAGGAAGGTGACGACATTGCCATATTCTTCCGGCCGGCCATAGCGGCCGAGCGGAATGCTGCCGGTGCTCTCAGCGACGATGTCATCGACGGAGCGGTTTTCGCGTTTGGCCTTCTGCTCGTCGAGGAAGGTGATGCGGCCGGTGGCGATACGGCCCGGCAGGACGATGTTGACGGTGATGCCGTCGCGCCCGACCTCGCGCACCAGTGTTTTTGACCAGCCGACCAGCGACAGACGCAGCGCGTTTGAAATGCCGAGATTGGGGATCGGCGCAACCACGCCCGACGAGGTCGAGGTGACGATGCGTCCCCATTTGCGCGCCCGCATCTGAGGCAGCACACGATCGGTAATCGCGATGACCGAGAGCACCATGCTCTGGAAATACTGGTTCCAGACCGTTGGATCCTGGCCGGAGACGGTGGTCGGCGGTGGGCCGCCGGTATTGTTGACGAGGATATCGACCGGTCCGAACTGGCGCTCGATTGCAGCGACATGCGCATCGATCGAACCGAGATCGGAAAGATCCCATCGCAGTGCCAACGCCTTGCCACCTTCGGATTCGATCGCAGCCGCGGTCTTCTCAGCGGCGGCGAGATCGATATCCGCCGCGGCAATTCTGGCGCCTTCGCGCGCAAGTTTGACGGCAATCGCGCTGCCCAGTCCGCCGCCGGCGCCAAGCACCAGGGCCGTCTTGTCCTTCAGGCCGAAATCCATTTCATCCATCTCCTCATAGGGTCGGGCCATCTTTCGGAGCAATGGATCGTAAATAAAATATGGCTTCTGCTTCGTTCAAGAGATAGAAAAACTATCGATGGACACGCGTTTTCTCGAAACCTTCATTGTCGTTGCCGAGCGGCACTCGCTGGCGGAAGCCGCCCAGCGGCTGAACCTTACGCCTGCCGCTGTGGCCCAGCGCATCCGCGCATTGGAGGCCGAGCTCGGGGTGCGGCTGCTGGTGCGCTCCGGCCGCGTCATGCGGCCGACGGAGGCGGGTTTTGCCATTCTCGAACGCTGCAGGGATCTGGTGCGCGATACACGCGACCTGAAGGCGATGGCCGGCACCGCGACGATTTCGGGCGAGATGCGGATCGGGGCGATCAATACGGCACTGACCGGCCTCGTGCCCGACATTCTCCACCGTCTCGCCCAGGACTATCCGCTGATCGAGATCTTCCTCAAGCCGGGCGCTTCGATGGACCTCTATGCCGAGGTTTTGAACGGCGCGCTGGATGCGGCCTTCATTATCGAGCCGCGATTTCCGATGCAGAAGACGTTGACCTTCAACAAGCTGCGCCAAGAACCCCTGGTGCTGATCGCTCCGGGGGACTGCGAGGGGGCAGATCCACTCGAACTGCTGCAGACCCTGCCGTTCATCCGCTACGACCGCAACCAGTGGGGTGGTCACATCGCCGATGAATATCTGCGCGAGATCGGCATCCACCCGGTCGAGCGTTATGAGCTCGACGCGCTGGAGGCGATCGCGGTCATGGTAGACCGCGGTCTCGGAATCTCGATCGTGCCGGATTGGTCGCCGCCCTGGCCGGCGGGATTAGATATCGTCAAGCTGCCCCTGCCCCGCTCGTCCGCCGTGCGCACGGTCGGCATCGTGGTGACACGATCCTCGCCACGGGCAAATCTCGTCGCCGCGCTTCTGGAAACCAGCCGCGCGGCGATGGGAGCCTGATCAATTTCAGGCGATCTTTTGACGGACCGGCAGTTTCCAGCCGGGTCGGACGAAATGGCAGGTATAGCCATTCGGAATCCGCTCCAGATAATCCTGGTGCTCTGGTTCGGCTTCCCAGAAATCGCTCACCGGCACGACTTCGGTGACGACCCTGCCGGGCCACAGACCTGACGCGTCGACATCGGCGATCGTGTCTTTGGCGACGCGCTCCTGCTCAGGGGTGACGTAGAAGATTGCCGAGCGGTAGCTCAAGCCAACGTCGTTGCCCTGGCGGTTGCGCGTGCTGGGGTCGTGGATCTGGAAGAAGAATTCGAGGATTTCCCGATAGCTGATCCTTGAGGGGTCGAAGATGATCTCGATCGCTTCGGCATGGGTTCCGTGGTTGCGGTAGGTGGCATTCGGCACATCGCCGCCGGTATAGCCGACGCGGGTCGAAATCACGCCCTTGTATCGGCGGATGAGGTCCTGCATGCCCCAGAAGCAACCACCGGCGAGGACTGCACGTTCTTCGGTCATTGGATATCTCCTTTTCCGCAAGACATAGTATCTCGTGCCGCCGATTTCCACACGGTGCAAAGAGCACAGCTGTGCAATTTCCCTCAGATACGCCCGATCTGTCATGTCGATGTTACGCGCCGGCGCTAGCAAGGCCTCAGACAATCCTGCGGAGGCGTAGCCTCGACACCTGATGGAGACGGGTTATGAATAGACGCGAATTTCTGATCACATCGTCGGCGGCAGCCGGTCTACTGGCTCTTCCGCGTTTCGCATCGGCTGCGGCCGGCACGATCGATCTCTACAGCGGTTCGGATGCCAACATCGTCGACCTCTGGAACAACGTCATCCGCCCGGCCTTCGAAAAGGCGCATCCCGGCGTTGGCCTGAAGGTGACCGATGCCGGCGACAATAATGGCTTGCGCGCCATCGCCGACCGTGCGCTCGCCGCGCTGAAGACGAAGACCGATCCGCAAGCCGACCTCTTCGAGCAGTTCGATCCGCGTCTGCCATCCGGCGGCATCGATGCCGGGCTCTGGGTGAAGTTCTCCGCCGAGAACATCGAGGGCTACGACCATATCAACCCGCTTGCCTTCGATACTCCCTACTCCCTTCCCTATCGCGGTTCGCAGGTCCTTCTCGCCTACGACACGACCAAGCTCGATCCGAAGGATGCGCCGAAGAGCTGGGATCAGCTCACCGCCTGGATCAAGGCCAATCCGGGCCAGTTCATCTACAACCGTCCCGACAAGGGCGGTTCGGGCGGCAACTTCGTCCGCCGCGCTATCCATGAGGCCAATGGCCGCGATCCGAAGAAGTTCAAGGTCGACAATTTCAGCGCCGACTTCGCGACGGAGACGCTGACGCCGGCCTGGAAGATCCTCAACGACCTCGCGCCTGCGCTCTACGACAAGGGCGCCTATACGGCCGGCAACACCCAGTCGATCCAACTGCTCGCCCAGGGCGTCGTCACCATGGTGCCGGTCTGGTCGGACCAGGTGCTGCAGGCGATCTCCCAGGGCGTGCTGCCTGATACGACCGGCCTTGTGCAGCTTACCGATCTCGCCCTTTGCGGTGGTTTCTCCAGCATCGCCGTGTTCTCGAACGGCGCCAACAAGGATGCGGCGCTCAAGCTTGCCGCATTCATGCTGACGAAGGAAATGCAGGAAGCGATCATCACCGAGATCGGCGGCTTCCCCGCCATCTCGTGGGATCACATCTCCGACGATCTCCGCAAGAAATATGCCGACGTCATTCCGGCGACCATCCCGACCTTCCCGGGCGGCGATTGGGAAAAGGCGATCGCCGACGGCTGGTACCGCAACGTCGCTCCGGGCATCAGCCGCACCTGATGTCCACGGATACTGCGCCGGCGGTTCTGCGCCGTCCCCGATCCATCAACAGGGGGAGCTCTATCGGGCTCCTCCTCGTTGCCCTGCCGGTCCTCCTGCTCGCATGGCTGATCGTCTTTCCGATCTTTTCGGCGGTCGTCGGCACGATCTTCGTTCGAGGTCCTGACGGCGCGACGGAATTCTCGCTTGCCTCCTATCGCTTCTTCTTCACCGATGGCTACAGCCTCGGCAATCTGTGGCTGACGCTCTGGACCACCGCCGTCTGCGGCATTCTGCTTCTGGCGATCGGCCTTCCGATCGCGCTATACCTCCGGTTCTCGCAAGGGCGACTTGCCGCCTATGTGCAGGCTCTTGCGATCTTCCCGATGTTCGTGCCGTCGATCATTCTCGCCTATGCGCTGATCAGGACGATCGGGCCGAACGGCACCGTCGACCTGTTGCTGAATTCAGTCGGCCTGCCCAAGCTGCGCACGCCCTATCTGACGCCGTGGGGGCCGGTCATCGGCCTCGTCTGGGACAACCTTCCGCTAACGGTGCTGATGCTGACCGCCGGGCTTTCCTCCGTCTCGAACAGCGCTATCGAAGCCGCCCGCGATGTCGGCGCAAGGCCGCTTCGGGTGTTCATCTCGATCATCCTGCCGCGCATGGGCAATTCCCTGCTGGTGACCGCGTCCTTCGCCGTGCTCGGCATCTTCTCCGCCTTCACCCTGCCCTATGTGCTCGGCTCCGCATCGCCGGAAATGATGGGGCCTTTCATGCAGCGCACCTTCGCCGACATGAACGACCCGCTGAACGCCATGACCCAGGCCGTCATCACCTTCGGCTTCTGCCTGGTCTTCGGTATCTTCTACATCAGGTCGATCGCCCGCAACCGCGAGGCCCAGCCATGAGTGCCGGCAGATCGGGCACGGATCTTCGCTTCGACTGGATCGGCATGCTCTTCGCGTGCCTGCTGACGCTGTTTATCGCGCTGCCGCTGATCGTCGTCGGAACATGGGCCTTCACCGAGGTCTGGCGTTATCCATCGGTGATCCCGCAGCAATTCGGGCTGCGTTTCTGGGGCCAGACGCTGGCGCGTCCGGATGTCTGGGACGCGCTCTTCCTCAGCCTGCGGCTGACGACGACGGTGACCATCCTTTCCGCCGTGATCTGCCTTCCCGCGGCTTACGCCTTCGCGCGCATGCGCTTTCCCGGCAGGAACATCCTGTTCCTGTCGTTCCTCGCATCGCATGCCTTTCCGAAATTCGGCCTGCTCGTCGCCATTGCCGGCATCTTCCTGCAGCTCGGCCTGATCAGCACTTTCTGGGGCGTCGTGCTGATCCAGCTGGTCGGCACGCTGATGCTGATGATCTGGATTCCGGTCGCAGCCTTCCAGAATGTCGACCGGCGCATGGAAGAGGCGGCGCGCGATGCGGGTGCCACGCCGCTGCGCGTCTTCTGGTCGATCACCCTGCCGCAGGCCGGACCCACGATCGCCGCCGCACTGCTCTTGACCTTCGTGGGCACCTTCTACGAGACCGAAGGCGCCTGGTTGATCGGCGCGCCTCAGGTCCGCACCATGCCGGTGCTGATGATCAGCTTCATCAACAATCAGATCGTCGTGCAATACGGCGCCGTGCTCTCCGTCATGCTTTGGGTGCCGTCCTTCATCGCGTTGATGTTTGCCCGCCGGGTGATCGGCACCGGCGCCTTTGCGAGAGGTTTCGGAGCGTGAAGCTTTGCTACATCAGAGATGGTGAGCATGATGTCGTCCGAAAACCGCTCACACTTTTCGGCATCACGCTCTAGTTCAGGGAAGGGTTTGAGAATGGCGCATCTTTCGATCGAGGGCGTTTCGAAGCTGTTCGGGACCACTTTTGCCGTTCGCGACTTCTCGCTCGAAGTGGGAGACGGCGAGCTCGTCTGCCTGCTCGGCCCATCCGGCTCCGGCAAGTCGACGCTTCTCAGGATGATCGGCGGCTTCGAGCGCCCGAGCGGCGGAACCATCCGCATCGACGCGAAGGATGTGACCACGCTGCCGCCCGAGCGACGCCCGACCGGCATGGTGTTCCAGAGCCATGCGCTCTGGACGCACATGGATGTCTTCAACAACATCGCCTTCGGCCTGAAGCTTCGCCGGCTGCCAAAAGCGGAGATTCGCCAGCGTGTAGAGGATGCTTTGACCCTGGTCGGCCTTGCCGATTACGGGCGGCGGATGACGACTCAGCTCTCCGGCGGTCAGCAGCAGCGCGTCGCGCTTGCCCGCTCGCTGGTGCTCGAGCCGAAGATCCTTCTGCTCGACGAGCCCTTCGCCAGCCTTGACCAGCATCTGCGCGAGAGACTGCGGGAGGAGGTGCGCGATATCCAGCAACGCCTCGGCATCACTACGCTCTTTGTCACCCATGGCCAGGACGAAGCCTTGGCGCTCGCCGACCGCATCGTCGTCATGCGCGACGGACGCACCGAACAGATCGCGCCGCCGAGCACCATCTACCGGCAGCCGCAGACGGCCTTCGTCGCCGGCTTCATCGGCTCGATGAATTTTGTACAGAGCCGCGTTAGAAACGGTGTCTGTGAGCATCCGCTCTTTCCGCTTGCCGTTCCCGTTGAGGAGGGGCTGGTGACGCTGGCCGCCCGCCCGGAAGCGCTGACGATCCGTCCCTCGGGCCGGGTCGATGCCGCGACAGTTCATCGCATCGTCGATTTCGGCACCCACAAGATGGTCGATGTCGATCTTGCCGACGGCACCCGCCTGAAGGCGATGGTCGCGCCGGACGATCGGATCCGCGCCGGGACGAGGGTTGAGCCGAGTCTCGTCGGCTTTTTCGTCTTCCGCGACAATGAGCTCGTCCATCAGTCGATGCCGGCAAAGGGCAATGTGGAGATCGAAGAGCTCCTGCGGGTTTAAACTGGAGGAATGCGCCCGTTCACGCCTTGCTCTGGAAACCTTCCAGCAGCCAGGGATGCAGCGCCTTGCTGGCGGCCAGGATATCGCTCTTTCCGACCACCTTAGCGCCGGAAAAACGGGTGACGATGCCGCCCGCCTCTTCGACCATCAGCGCCGAGGCGCCGAAATCATGGATCGCGAGCCCGTCTTCGAAGAATCCGTCCAGCCGGCCGCAGGCGACATAGGCAATCGACAGTGCCGCCGAGCCGAGGCGGCGCACACCTGCCGTGTTCGCCATCAGCCGTTTGATGGCCTCGAAATAGGTCTCTTCCGCAACCGCCGTGACCTGGCCGGGGATCGGCAGCCCGGCGCCGACGAGTGCACTCTCGATATCGCCGACATCGGCGCAGCGGATGCGTTCGCCGTTGAGATAAGCGCCGCCACCGATCTCGGCGCTGAACAGCTCGTCCTGCATGGCGTCATAGACGACGCCCATGACGAGCCTGCCGCTTTCGACGATCGAGATCGTCATGCCGAAATGCGGAATGCCCCAGGCGTAATTGGTCGTGCCGTCGATCGGGTCGATGTAGATGATCGGCGTGTCCGGACTCGCCGTGCGGTTGCCGACGGCTTCCTCGCCCTGGATGGCATAGTCCGGGAAGGCCTTCGCCATCTCGTCGACGATGATCCGCTCCACGGCGACATCGATTTCGGTCTGATAGTCGCGCGGCGCCTTGGCGAGCATTTCTGCCGACGTTCGTCGCCGCAGCGAGCCACGGGCAGTTTCGCCCGCCTTCAATACCGTTTCGGCAAGCACGACGAGACGGGACGAGGCGGTCGGGGAAAGACGCGCGGAAATCGGGGAAGATGTCATGAGAAAAGTCCGGATGCTGCTGATATGACGGAGTGAATCGCGAGGAGCCCATCCCTTCGCAGAGGCCGATGATGATTTTATGAAGCGCGCTCATACCGAGCGGATTATCTCAGGATCGCTTCAAGCTCGGAAATGGTCGGAAACGCCTTTCTTGTTCCATGTCTTGAGACGGTGACGGCCGCGGCTGCAACTGCGTGTTCGATGGCTAACCTGTCCAGCCGCTGTCCGCGCAGCGCGCAGGATGCAAGTGCTGCGGCCATGAACGTATCGCCTGCGCCCGTTGTATCCACAACATCGCAGATCTGGGCGGGCACTTCGATCCTATCGTGCCGGTTCACGAGCGTCGCGCCGTCGCCGCCCAGCGTCAGGACGATTTCGCGCAGCCCCCGGCTCAGCAGATATTCGGCTGCATCCCTGCCCGTGGCTCCCGTCAGGGCCTGCGCCTCACCCTTGTTGAGGAAGGCGATGTCGATCAGACCCCAAAGATCGGAGAAAAAGGAGCGCACCGGCGAGGGATTGAACGCGGTGATCATGCCGATCTCTCTTGCATGCTCCAGGATATCGCGGGTCGTCTGGTCGGACAGATTGCCCTGCAGCATTATGAAATCGCCGCGACCGGCCGTCGACAGGATCCGTCTGACATGAGACAGGGATAGGCTCTGCGCCGATTCCGTCGTCGTGACGATGGCATTTTCACCGCCCGGCAGCCGGAAGATGATCGAGACGTCGCTCGATGCATTTTCCATTTCGATCAGTTCGCTCCGAAGCGGCTCGTCCGCGAGGTAATGGCGTATCGTATCGGCCCTCGCATCCCTGCCGACAGGCGCAGCCAGCGTTGTCGGAACGCCGCAGCGGGCCATGACGACCGCCTGGTTCGTGCCCTTGCCGCCGAGATCACTGCCCCCGGCATTGCCCAGGATGGAGGCGCCGATGACGGGAAGTTCGGAGACGGCGATGGTTTCGTCGATGGCGACGTTACCGATTATGTAGGCGCGCATGCGTCCGCTTTCGCAAGGTAAGGCTAAAGGTAAGGCGCATCGTGAAAATCGATCTCGAGCTGCATCGCCCGGCCGAAGATCGCGCTGAGCCGCACTGTTTCATCGTCTTCCAGCGTTTCTCCTGCCATGTCGAGTTCATTCTTCAGCCATTGCGCCTGGGCGGCGAAATTCGGATCGACATGCATGTCGACCCATTCCTTCAGCAGCGGATCGCTGATCGGGCGGTTAGCTGCTTGCCTACACCAAGTCCAGTACATCCACTCAGCCGCAAACATCGCCGCGACCGTATCGAGGAAGCCACCCCGGCGGGCGATGTCAAGCATGCCCACGCGAAAGGCCTCGACTTCGGGAATGCGGGTATCGAAGGATGAGGGGTCGATCCCGCGGCTGGCGAAAGTGCGCTCGAAGTAGGCGATCTGCTCGTTGGCAAGCGCGTCGAGAACCGCGATCAGCCAGCGCTTCTGCGGCATCGTCCCGGCGGTCGCTGCTGCATAGGCAAAGATCGAGATGGCGCTGTCGACGAAGGCGCCTTCATAGACGAGATAACGCTCGAAAGCCTCCTTGCTCAGCCTGTCGTTCTTGACGTCCTCGACGAAGCGGTGGCTCAGCATCGCGCCGAGGACGGCGTCGTTCTCGCGCAGGATACGGTCTGAAAGGCTTTCTGCTGCCATGCTCAGCCCTCCAGTCCCGGTTCGGCCGCCGCCCGGAAGGCGCGCACGCGCTCTATGTCGACCGGGTTCCACCAGACGCCGCCATGTTTCAGCGAAGACGCGACGATGACGCCATTGGTGCGGCTCAGAATATCGACGATATTGTCCTTGTTGACGCCGGAGCCGACGAGCAGCGGCAGGTGCGTCGCCCCGCCAATTTCCTCGATTTCCTCCATCGTGGCGGAATTGCCGGTTCGCTGGCCGGTGGCGATGACGCCGTCGGCATCGAAGAAGGCGAGATCTCGTGTCAGCTCTTGGATCGAGCGGTCGGCGACGATGGCGTGGCTGCCATGCTTGACGTGGCTGTCGGCAAAGACCTTGATGTGTTCGGCTCTCAGCAGCGAGCGATAGCGCATGGCTTCGGCGGCCCTGCCCTCCATGAAACCTTCATTGGCGACATAGGCATTGGCCCATTGATTGACGCGGATGAATTTGGCGCCACCGGCCATGGCAATGGCGAAGGCGGGGATCGGCGCATTGGCCAGCACGTTGACGCCAAGCGGAATGCCGGCGGCGCGTGCGATCCGGTCGGTGACGACCGACATGAAGCCTGTCGTCTCGGGGCCGATATCCTCGGGCTTCGAGAACGGCACATCGCCGTGATTTTCGATGATCAGCCCATGCAGGCCGCCTTCCACGCAGGCTTCGGCGTCGCGCATGCACGCGTCGTAGATCGCATCCATCGCAGCCCCCCGGTAGCGCGGCGCGCCCGGAAAGGCCGGGCAATGGATCATGCCGATCAGAACCTTGTCCGTGCCGAAGATATCCCTGATGGCGTTGGACGGCCTGTCCGAAATTTCCTGCATGTCCTTCCCTTTCCAATTCCTGCGGCGCGCTGACTTCACGCCTGCTTTTCGGTGAGCCAGCCGAGGATGTTCTTCCAGAGCCGGCCGTAACCTTCCCATTCGCAAAAAGCGGGCGAGAGCCAGTGCGGGCCGATATCCGACGTCCAGGCCGCCGTCCGGCCAGTGCCATGCGTGCCGACGACGAGCAGCGGATGGCCGCCCTGATCCTCAGGCAGCCGGGCGACGATCTCGACATCGGCACGGTCGCGCACTTCGACCTCGTTGACGCCGAGAAGCACCGGCCAGGCGCCGTCGAGACCCCGCATCGTCGGATGCTCCGGCTTCACCACCTCGGCAATCGTGCCCTCGGGGATCTCGACGCGGTCGTCGTAAGGCAGGCAGGTGACGGGCAGCGTGTCTTCGACCGGGGTGCGCCGCCAGCGCGCCTTGCCGTCGATGCCCTGGAAGGAGAAATAGCCGCCGACCATCAGCAGGCCGCCGCCCTTCTCAACCCACGCCTTCAGAAGCTTCAGACGGTTCGGCACCGTGCGCGAATGCAGCCACACATCCGGCGGCAGCAGCAGCGAGTTGGCGCCGATATCGGAGAGAATGATGGCGTCATAGGCGTCGAGCCCGGCCATATCGAAGGGGAATTTCTCCACTGCCTCATGCGCCGGCATATAGGTGAGCCCGAAGGCGCTGCCGGCGAGCGCCTTCACCAGCGGTTCGGCGCCGAGATGGAAGGTAACGCTGCCGAACTGGTCGAAGCCTTTGTAATGCGTGGCCGAGCTGACCCAGCTCTCGCCGACAAGGAGGATTTTTTTTGTCATGGTCTGCCGTACCTGTGATCGATTGAATGGATGGAGCTACGCTCCGGCATGAAAGACGCGGCGCGGATTGCTGCGCATCATCTCGTCGAGAACCGTCCTGTCGAGCCCGTGCCGCTGAAGACGGGGAAGGAAGTGGCGAAGGATATAGGCGTAGCCGTTGCCGCCGTAATGCGTCAGCATCATCTTCAGAAAGACGTCATGAGACAGAAGAATCCGGTCGAGATAACCGGCCTCGACGAGACGAACGATCGCGCGCGCCGCTTCCTCGTCGCTCGGGCACTGCACCTGCTGGTCGGCATAGAAGAAATCCATGCCGATCATGTCGTATTCAATGAAGGCCCCACGCTCTGCCAACTCGCTCTGATAGGCAATGTCGTCATGCGACGGGTTCATGTGGCAAAGCACGGTGTGGCGGAGATCCGCCCCTTCTTCTGCCACCACGTCGAGCACGCGGTGGCCGAGGCGGAACCAACCCGGCAGATGCACCATCAGGGGAAGCCCGGTCAGCACTTGCGCCCGCGCAGCGCCGCGCAGCGATTTTTCTTCCTCGGCGGTGAAATCCGAGGAGACGCCGATCTCGCCGATCAGGCCGATCCTGACGCCGGTGCCGTCGACGCCTTCCCTCGCCTCGCGGACAATTTCCCGTGCGATGTCATCGACGCTCATTGCCGCGACGCCTTCCGGATGCGAGGAGCCGAGGTAATAACCCGCCCCCATTACGATGTTGAGACCGGATGCTTTCGAGATGCGCTGGAGCGCCAGGGGATCACGGCCGATGCCCTTGCAGGTCGGCTCCACCACGGTGCGGCCGCCTTCTGCTGCGAAATCCTTGAGCTCGGAGATCGCCAGCTGTTCGTCGTCGAGCGTGATATTGTGCTTGTTGACGAAGGGATCCTGCCTGAGTTCGCCGAGGATCTCCATGCAGACGAAGCTTTCGGCGAGATATTGCCGTTCCGGCGTCTTCGGAGCATGCCACCAGCAGCGGCAGTCGTTGAGGATATGCTCGTGCATCAGCGTCACGCCGAGTGCATCCGCCGAAACGGGGCCGGTGACGGTCATCACCTTGTCGGATCGGACATGCGCTTCGGACAGGCTTTCTGCTGTCTGTTCGATCATCGCTTCATCCTTTCCTGCCCAGCCGGAAATGGAAATTGGCCGTGAAGATGCGCGTGTTCAGCCAGATGGCGACGAGGATGATGGCGCCGGTGACGATCTGGGTGAAGAACGGCGATATGTGCATCAGGATCAGGCCGTTGCCGATGACGGCGATGGTCAGCGTGCCGAGCACGGTGCCGAGAATGGTGCCGCGTCCGCCCATCAGCGACGTTCCGCCGAGCACGACGGCGGCGATCACCTGCAGTTCGAAGCCGACGGCGGCATTGGACGAGCCGGAGCCGAGACGAGCGGCAATCAGCAGGCCGGCGACGGCGCAGGCGACGCCGGAGATGATATAGACCGAGGCGATGATCCATTTGGCGGGCATGCCGACACGCCGCGCCGCCTCCGCATTGGAGCCGACCGCCACGACCTGCCGGCCATATTTGGTCGCGGTGATGACGACGTAACCGAGAATGGCTATGACGACGGCAATGACCGCCGGGATCGGGAAGCTGAGGATTTCGCCCCGGCCGAGCGCGAAGAAGCCCGGCGCATCCTTGATCGGAATGGAATAACCCTGGGTCAGATAGAGCGCCAGGCCGCGCAGGATCGACAGGCCGGCAAGTGTCACGATGAAGGCCGGGATGCCCTGATAGGCGGTGAACCAACCCTGAACCAGTCCCATGAATCCGCCGAGCACGATCATGCCGATGACCACCGACGGCCAGGGAACACCCGTCGCCATGATGATCGCTGCGACCGCATTGACGAGGGCGACCTGCGAGCCGACCGAAAGATCGATGCCGCCGGTGATGATGACGAAGGTCATGGCGATGGCAACGATCAGGATGGGCGCCGCCTGCCGCACGATGTTCAGGATGTTGCCGAGCGTGAAGAAGGTTTCGCTGCCGATCGAGAAGAAGATCATGCAGGCCAGGAAGAAAATGGCGATCGACAGGACCTGTGCGTGTTCGCCGAAGAAATCGGCGACGCGTGAGCCGCGGCCGCGTTCCGTATAAGCCGTCATTGTCTGGCTCCTTCACCGACGATCAGCCTGACGAGGTCTTCGAGGTTTGTGCTGCCGATCTGCCGTTCGGCCACCTTCGTGCCCTCGTACATCACCGCGATACGGTCGCAGACCCGGAAGAGATCCTGCAGCCGGTGGGTGATGAGGATCACCGAGACCCCATTTGCCTTGACGCGGTTGATCAGGGCCAGAACCGCTTCGACCTCGGCGACAGCAAGTGCTGAGGTCGGCTCGTCCATAATCAGCACTTTGGGCTTGAACGAGGCGGCGCGTGCAATGGCGATCGCCTGACGCTGCCCGCCGGAGAGCTGGGCGACCTTGCTGGTCAGTCTCGGAATGCGGATCTCAAGCGAATCCAGCATCTTGCGGGCTTCCGACAGCATCGTCCTGGTGTCGAGAAACGGCCCGCGGCTGAGCTCGCGGCCGAGGAAGAGATTGCCGACGACATCGATATGATCGCAGAGGCTGAGATCCTGGAAGACCATTTCGATGTTTCTGCCACGCGCATCCGCAGGGCCGGAGAAGCAGACCTCCTCACCTTCGATGGTGATCGTGCCGGCATCGGGAATGTAGGTTCCAGAGATGATCTTCGTCAGCGTCGATTTGCCGGCGGCGTTGTCGCCGACGAGGCCCAGGCATTCGCCGGGGAAGATGTCGAGATCGACGCCGCGTAGCGCTTGGTGCGAGCCGAACGACTTGCGGATGCCGCGCAGCGAGATGCGCGGGTCGGATCGGGTGCTGCCGGATGTGCCGGTTCCGGAGGGTGCGACCCCTCCGGAACCGGCGGCAGCGATGTCACGCTGTCCGCTTTCGATCATTTGAAGACAGCTCGGTATGGCTCGACATTCTCCTTGGTCACGATGGTGATCGGCACCGAGATCGTCTTGGTAACGGCTTCGCCGGCCGAGGCCTTGACGAGCGCGTCGACGGCGGCACCGCCCATTGCGGCCGGATCCTGCTGGACCACGGCGACGACGAAGCCGGCATCGATGCCGGCAATGGCTTCGGCAGTCAGATCCCAGCCGAACACTTTGATCTTATCCTGCTTGCCCTGGCTTTGGACGGCGGCGATCGCCCCCATCAGGGCCGGCTCGCCAGTGGCGTAGATCGCCGTCAGATCAGGATTGGCGGTGATCAGGTTTTCAGCCGCCGCAAGGGCGTTGTCCTGGATGTTCTGGCCGTCGACGACGCCGGCCATTTCAATGCCGTCGACACCTTTCAGGGTCTTTTCGAAGCCCTCCTGGCGGATGTTCTGGATGAACGAGTTCAGCGCGCCGACAACGCCGAGCTTGGCCTTGCCGCCCATGTTCGCCTTGACGTAGTCGAGGAAGTATTTGCCCATGTCGGCGCCGGCCGCGGCATTGTCCACGCCGATCTGTGCCTTCTGCGGACCGTCCGGCAGAATGGCATCGATGGCGACGACCGGAATGCCGGCATCGGCCGCCTGCTTGACCGCCGGCATGATGCCGTTGACGTCGATCGCCACGACGGCAAGGCCGGAGACCTTTTCCTGGACGTAGGTTTCGATCGCGCTGTTTTGCGCGGTTGTCTCGTTGTTGGCGTTGAAGATCACCAGCTTGACGCCGGCGGCATCGGCTGCCTTCTGCGCGCCCTCATTCATCTGATTGAAGAAAAGCGCCTGCTGGTTGATCTGCACCAGTGCGATGGTCTTCTTTTCCTGCGCCGTAGCGCTGGACAGGCCGATGAAGGTCAGTGCCGTAAAGCCGGCGGCTGCGATCATCGTTCGTCTTGTCAAATGCAGTGTCATGTTCTCATCCTCTTTTGGTTTTTTGACGTTGCTGATTATTATTTCGCAGGCGGCGCAACGGAGTTCCGCACCACAATTTCGACAGGCAGGAGTTCTTCCGAGGCGGATGGTTTCCACTCGTGCCAATTGGTTTCCAGAAGCAGCTCCAGCGACCGCCTTCCAATCTCACGCACCGGCTGGCGGATGGCCGTCAGCGGCGGCGCAAAGAGATGAAGCGGACCGACATCGTCGAAGCCGATGACCGAGATGTCGCCTGGGATCGAGATGCCGCGGCTTCTGAAGACCTCGACCAGCCCGATGGCGATCTCGTCGGAGCTGGCAAAGATCGCCGTCGCTTTTCGATCGCCGGAGAGATAGTCGAGTGCCGCCGCACGGCCGTATTCGATCGTATATTCGCCGGCATAACGATCGGCCCGGGCCTCGTCGCCATGCTGTTCCCTCAGCGCCTTCAGCAGGCCGTCATAACGCCTGCGGGCACTGATCATGCGCTCGTCGCCGCCGATGAAGAGGACATGGCGATGGCCCTGCTCGGCCAGATGCTGGCCGGCGAGATAACCGCCCTGCTCATTGTCGCAGAACAGCTTCGGCGCCTTCGAATCGGGAATGTCCTCGTCGACGATGATGACCTTGCCGCTGCCGTTGATCAGCGCGGCAAGTGCGCCGTCGTCGGGATGGTTGGTGACGAAAATCAGGCCGTCGACGTGATTGCGCTCGATCAGCTGCAGATATTCGATTTCGCGCCCCGGCCGGTTGAGGGTGGCGTGCAATGAGACGGCGAGCTTCTTTTCATCTGCCGCCTGCTCGACGGCGGCGACGAGAGTCGCGAAGAAGCGATTGGCGATATCGGGCACGACGAGGCCGATCGTGTCCGAGCGCCCCCTGCTCAACCGGCGCGCATGCGGGTTCGGCCGGTAGTTCAGCGTCTTGATCGCATCCTCGATACGCTTCTTGGTCTGAAAGGGAAGATCGAGACTTCCGTTGACGAAACGCGACACTGTCGTGACCGACACCCCGGCGGCGGCGGCAACATCCTTCAGGCTCGGTGTCGTTCCCTTGGCCATTGACTGAACCCATTGTAAAGCGGTTTAGTAAAACGCTTTACAAGACAATAACGATTGCTCGCCGTTGTCAACAGCGATGAACGCACAGGATCTGTTTTTCTTGCCAGGCGATCGAAGCTCGACCGGCAGGCGGTCAGCCGATCGTCGGGTCGAGCTTGTCGCGTAGCCAGTCGCCGGTGATGCTGATCGACAGCGTCGTCAGCATGATGACGAAGGACGGCGCCAGCATGATCCAGGGTGCACGGGTCAGATATTCGCGCCCGTAACCCACCATGTTCCCGAGGCTGGTCATTGGCGGCTGCACGCCAAGGCCGAGGAAGGAAAGGCTGCTTTCCATCAGGATGATCTCAGGAAAGGTCAGGGTCATCGAGACGATCAGCGTCGAGGCGATGTTCGGCAGGATATGCTTGAGATAGATATGGGCCGGCTTGGCGCCGAGTTGCGTGACGGCGGCGGCATAACCCTGGCCGCTGGCGGCGATGGCAAGGCCGCGGGCAATGCGCGCATAGCGTTCCCAGCCGTAAAATCCCATCAGGCAGATGAGCAGCGGCAGTGAACTGCCGAAGAAGGCGAGCACGGCAAGTGCCATGATCAGGAAAGGCATGGCCGCCTGGAAATCGGCAAGCATGACGACGAGCTGCTCGACGACGCCACGGAAATAAGCGGCGAGAAAGCCGAGCGTCGTGCCGACGAAGGCCGAGATCAGCGTTGCCCCGAAGGCGATCAGCAGCGAGATGCGGATCGACACGATGAGGCGGGAGAGAACATCGCGGCCGAGTTCGTCGGTTCCGAGCCAATGCGCGGCATTGCCGGGCAGTGACAGGCGGTTCTTCAGGTCGAAGGCGGTGATATTGTAGGGCCGGATCCAGTCGGCCGTCAGCGCGATCAGGATCACGACGGCGATCCAGGCAAAACCGATCATCACGAAAGCGGGCACACCGCGCTTCTTCTTCTCGCGTACTTCGCGGATGACGGTCGCCGGTTGAGCAGAGATATTTGTCATGGTTCCGCTCCCTAATGCCTTGCCTGGTTGCTGCGCAGACGCGGGTCGAGATAGCCGTAAAGGATGTCGACGACGAAATTCGAAAACACCATGGTCGCTGCCACTAGCAGCAGGATGCACTGAACGACGGCGAGATCGCGGTTTGAGACGGCGACGACGAGAAGCCGGCCGACGCCTGGCCAGGAGAACAGCGATTCCACCACGACGGCGCCGGCGATCAGCGTGCCGACCATGAAGCCGGCGATCGTCACGATCGGGATCGCCGCATTCGGCAGCGCATGGCCCCAGACGACGTTTCGCCAAGCAGTGCCTTTGGCGCTAGCCGTACGGATATAGGGCTGGCCAAGCACCTCGATCATCGCGCTTCGAGCAAAGCGGGCAAGAATGCCGGCACCGCCGATACTCATGGTGACGATCGGCAAAATGGCATGCATCCAGCTGTCCTGGCCGCCCGACGGCAGCAGGCCGAGCGTGACGGAGAAGATCAGCACCAGCACAAGGCCGAGCACGAAGCTCGGCATGGTGAAGCCGACCACCGCGCTCGCCATCACGGCGCGATCGGTCGAACTGTCGCGATGGAGGGCGGCGTAGACGCCGGCAGGAATGCCGATCACCAGCTTAAGGATGAGGGCCGGGATCGTCAGCTCCAGCGTTGCCGGAATGCGGTCGAGCACGAGCTGGATTGCCGATTGGCCGTCGCGCATCGAGATGCCGAGATCACCGCGGGCGATCGCGCCGAAATAGCGCAGATACTGCACCCAGATCGGCTGATCGAGACCCCAGGCGGCACGGAAGGCGCGGATTGCCTCCGGCGGCGCTTCCGGACCCATGATCGTCAGGGCCGGGTCGCCGGAAAGGCGCAGGACGACGAAGGCGAAAGTCACCACCAGCACGATGGTCATCAGCGCGCGGAACGCCCTTATCAGGAAGAAACGGATCATGGCTCAGCTCTCCATGAGCGTTGATGCGGATGCGGGCGCGACGAGGTGACAAGCAGCCTTTCGACCCGCCTGGATGGTGACGAGGGCCGGCGTCTGGACGCGACAGCGCTCGATCGCATGGCCGCAGCGGGGATGAAAGGCGCAGCCGGCGGGCCGGGCAGCGGGGTTCGGCGGTTCTCCCTGCAGGATGATACGGTCGCGCAGCGCCGTGCCGGGGACAGGAACGCTGGAGACCAGTGCCTGCGTATAGGGATGCAACGGGCTGCGGAAAATATCCTCCGAAGCTGCTTCCTCGACGATTCTGCCGAGATACATCACCGCGACGCGCTCGGCGATGTTGCGTACGACCTTCAGGTCATGGCTGATGAAGGCCATGGCGATGCCGCGCTTTTCCTGTAGGTCGCGCAACAGGTTAATCACCTGCGCCTGGATCGAGACGTCGAGAGCCGAGACCGGCTCGTCGCAGACCAGAAGCTCCGGATTGGTGGCGATGGCGCGCGCAATGACGACGCGCTGGCGCTGGCCGCCCGAAAGCTCGTGCGGATAACGCTCCGCCTGATCGGGGCGAAGACCGACGGCGATGAGCAGTTCATCGACACGTTCGCGCCGCCCCTCCTCGCTTCCGACGGCATGGATAGCAAGCGGTTCGCCGATCTGAGCGCCGATCGAGATGCGCCGGTCAAGGGCTGCCAGCGGATCCTGGAAGACGAGCTGCATGCGCGCCCTCAGGCTACGCCAGCGCGGCGTTCTGAGTGCCGGCATCGCCTCCCCGTCGAAGCGAACGCTGCCTTCGGTCGGAGCTTCGAGCCCGAGCAGCAGCCGGCCCAGCGTCGATTTTCCTGAGCCGGATTCACCGACGATGCCGAGCGTCGTCTTCGGCGCGACCGACAGCGAAACGCCGTCGACCGCCCGGACATGGCTCGGCTTTCCGAAGACGCCGCGGCGCATCGTATAGGCCTTGACGAGGTCGTTCGCTTCGATCAGCTGAGGTTCGCTCATGCCCATGCCACTCCCTGCTGGACCTGCATGAGGTTCGGCTTCGATGCGGTGGCGCCGTCGCCGAGCGGATGGAAACAGGCGGTTGCACGGTCGTCGTCAAGTGCGACGAGCGGCGGCACCTTGTTATGACAGAGTTCCGACGCATGGCCGCAACGCGGCGCAAAGGCGCAGCCGCCGGGCATGCGGCCGGGCTGCGGCACGGTGCCGGGGATCGGTACCAGCCGGTCGCGGCCGGCATCGATACGCGGAATGGCATCGAATAACCCGCGCGTATAGGGATGGCGCGGCGACCGGAACAATGATTCCGTCGGGCATTTCTCGACGATGTTGCCGGCATACATGACGCAGACGCGTTCGCAGATTTGCGACACCGCGCCGAGATCATGACTGATGAAGACGATCGCCATGCCGGTTTCCTCACGGATCGAAATCAGGAGATCGAGGATCTGCGCCTGGATCGTCGCGTCCAGCGCCGTCGTCGGCTCATCGGCGATCAGCAGATCAGGATTGCCGGCGAGCGCCATGGCGATCATCAACCGCTGGTTCTGGCCACCGGAAAATTCATGCGGAAAATTGTCGAAACGGCGCACGGCGTCGGGAATGCCGACCATTTCCATCAGGCGGACGGCCTCGTTGCGGGCGGCCCTGCCCGTCAGGCTGCGGTGCAGTTCGACGGCCTCGGCGATCTGGCGCCCGGCGCGGATGACGGGGTTGAGCGAGCTCGACGGATCCTGGAAGATCATGGCGATGCGGCCGCCGCGTATACTTTCGAGCTTCGTGCGTGACGCGCCGATCAGCTGATCGCTCCCGAGACGCACATTGCCTGAGACGGAAGCCTTTCCAGGCAGGAGCCCGAGTGCCGCCAGCCAGGTGACCGACTTGCCGCAACCGGATTCGCCGACGAGACCCACCGCCTCGCCCTTCTCGATCGCCAGATCGACACCGTGCAGGACTTCGACGCCGCTGAAAGCGACCTTCAAATTGGAAATTTCGACCAATGACATTTCAGCCTCTCCTTCTTGCATTCCCGCCGGCCGTCAGATCCGAACGAGAGCATGATGTCGTCTGAAAACCGCTCACACTTTTCCGCATCATGCTCGTGCCTGTCGGGCTTGCCTGGTTTCCGGATAGCCGGTGTACCAAATGGCAGCGAGCCGGAGTTTCCCCCGGCTCGCTGATGTCGTCAGATCTTGATCAGGACCAATTGCCCTGGCGGAAGTCCATGGCAAAGGCCGATGCGGCCTTCCAATTGATCGACTTCGACTTGGCGGTGAAGACGGCGTTCTGGTGGAGAACGGTATAGGCGGGGTCTTCGCGCTCGCAGATCTGCAGCATGCGGGCGAAAGCGTCATGGCGCTTGGCGCGATCGGTGCTGGTCTCGAGGAAGGTCGACAGGGTGTTCATTTCAGCGTTGGTCCACTCGCCGACCTGCTGCTGCTGGCCGTTCGGACCGTGCTGGGCGACGATCGAGGAAACCGGATCGGGGAAGCTTGCGGAGTTCGACCAGTCGCGGACGGCGCGCGTCGGCGTCTTTTCGAGGATCTGCTGCCAGTTTTCCTTCATTTCGATCTGCACGTTGAGGCCGACCTGCGCCCACATTTCGACGAGGATCTGCGCCGTCGGGGTCTGGTTGGTATAGTAGTTGTTCAGCAGGCGATACGGGATCGGATCGCCCTTGTAATTGGCTTCCTTCAGGAGCTGGCGGGCAAGATCCGGATTGTATTCCGGCACGGTCCAATCCTTGACCAGCATGTCGCCATAGAAATCCCACTGCAGGCCGGCCGGAACGCGCGTGCGGCCTGCCCAGAGCGAGTCGACGATCGCCTGGCGGTCGATGGCATGCGTGAAGGCGCGGCGCACCAGCGGGTTGCCGAGCTGGGCATGGGTCTTGTCGAATACGGTCAGCCGGTGGTTGGTGATGATGCCGCCCTGGACTTCGAAGGCGGCGTTCTTTTCGATGCCTTCGATCTGGTCCGGCGGGATGTCGCTGGCGAGGTGATATTCGCCGGACAGCAGGCCATTGACGCGTGAGGCGACTTCCGGAACTTCGACGAAGCGGATCTGCTTCACCGGAGGACGGCCGCCCCAATACTCGTCATGCGCTTCGTAGATCAGGTAGGTGTCCGGCTTGAATTCGGCGACGCGGTAGGGACCGGTCGTGATCGGTGCGCGGGCCCAGTCGAGATAGCTCTTGGCCTCATCCCAGCCGCGGCGGTTGGCGATGGCGCTGGCGGCAACGGAGATGCGGCCTTCCATCGTCACGTCAGGCGAACCGTTGACGAAGCGGACGGTGTATTTGTCGACGATTTCGATGCCGAGCAGGGCCGGCCAGATACGGCGGGCGACGGCCGGAATTTCGACCGGCAGTTCCTTGCTTTCGCGGCCGAGCGGGTTCTTTTCGGTGACGAAGATCGTCTTGCCGGTGCTCGGCTGCGTATCGCCGAACATACGTTCCTTGCTGAAGGAGAAGGCGACGTCTTCGGCCGTCATCTCGTCGCCATTGTGGAATTTGACACCCTGGCGCAGTTTCAGCTCGACGGTCTTGTCGTCGATGCGGCGCCATTCGGTGGCGAGCGACGGAACGGCCGAGAGGTTGCCGAGCCAGTCGAGGCCGATCAGGCTTTCCCAGAGCGACGAATTGAAGATGCGTTGGCCGACATTCGACTGTTCGCGCAACGTATCCAGCGTGTTCGAGTTCGAGATCTTCTGGACGGCGATGGTGATCGAAGGACGGTTGTCGGCCTGGGCGATGGAAAAGCGCGGCAGGATCAGCGAGCTGGCGACGCCGGTGGCAAGGCCGAGAGCACCGCGACGGGTGAAGGTGACCATGGGAATATCTCCTTGGGTTCTCTGGTGGTTCGGATCAATGGCTGCGTTCGCTCAGGCCTTCGGTGCCGGAGCGATAATGGGTCAGGGTTCTGTCGGCATGTTTCAGGCGCCAGGAGAGCGCCTTTTGCGCATAGTCCCGCACGAGCGCGGCATAGGCCGGATCGTCGGCGAGATTGGTGAATTCGTTCGGATCGCGCCGCAGATCGAAGAACAGCGGCGGCAGCGCTGCGAAATGAACGTATTTGTATCGCTCGTCCTGGATGACGCAGAGGCTGCAATCATTCATGCCGAGGCCGAGGAAACTCTGCGGCTCGGAATAATAGACGTCGCGGAAGTCGTATTCGTAGTGCAATTCGGTGCGCCAATCCTGCGGTCGGCCCTCGCTGAGGAAGGGCAGCAGCGACAGCCCGTCGCAGGCGTGCGGGATCTTTCCGCCGAGCCAGTCGAGTATGGTCGGCATGACGTCGATGCTCTCGGTGAAGCCGCTTTCGATCGCGCCGGCGCGAGCATTTTCGCCGGCGTCCTTGATGACAAGCGGAATGCGGAAGCTCGGATCGTTGTAGCCGATCTTGCCGAGCAGGTGATGATCGCCGAGCTGCTCGCCGTGGTCGCTGGTGAAGATGATCAGCGTATCGTCCCACTGTCCGGCCTCGTCGAGATAGTTAAAGACCCGGCCAAGGCAATCGTCGACCTCGGTGATCAGGCCGCAATAGGTCGCGCGCATCTGGCGCAGTTCCGCTTCGTCGAGCGTTGCGCCCGACCCTTCGGCGCCCTGGAAGAAGGAGCCGCGGCGGATGCTGTCGACATAGAATTTCATCAGCGGATGTTGTGCAGCCTCGGTGTCCGGGTTGGCCGCGCGGATCGGCGCCGGCATGTCTTCCGGCTGGTACATGGCATGATAGGGAGCAGAGGCGACGAAGGGCGGATGCGGCCGGTAATAACCGAGATGCAGGAAGAAGGGCTTGCCGTCGCGGCCCTTGAGATAGGTCAGCGCCCGCTCGGTGAAGAAGGTCGAGTCCGAAAATTCCTTCGGAATGCGTGACGGACGGTCGGTGGCGCCGGCAACGGCGTCCTCGCCTTCGGGCAGCCAGATATCAGGACGATGCTCCGGCAGCTCGAAGCCGTTCTGTGCCACCCAGCCGAAATAACCCTCCATATTGGGCTCGAAGGCGCCGACTGGATGGAAGCCGTCCATCAAGTCGCCAAGCACCCTGAAGCGCGGATCGTTCGGCGAAGTGGTGCGCGGATCCGGCACCGTCGTCGTATAGCCGATCAGCGCCGGATCGTAGCCGACGCCGCGCAGCGCCTTGCCCAGATTGAGGTGGCGCTGGTCGAGTGGCACGGTGTTCTGCACGGCGCGATGGTTCATCAGATAGAGGCCGGTGAGCAGGCTCGCACGGGCCGGACCGCAGGGAACGCAGGTCGTCACATGGTTTCTGAAGGTCACGCCCTCGCGACAGAGCCGGTCGAGATTAGGCGTCTTCAGAAAGTCGCTTTTCCCGTCGGCACGCAGAACGTGCGGAACGAAATCGGCTCGCCATTGGTCAACGACGATGAGGAGAACGTTTTTCTTTCGCATGGAGCCCCCATTTATGCGGGGCTGTTTGAACCGCGATTATTGCAGCGCGATGACCACTTTTTCAAAGTTCCATGACATTGAACGGATCGTTGGTTTCTTCGCTTTTATTCCAGAAGCGTCATGTGGTTGTAATATTCACGACACGCCCATCCCCTCCGCGGGTGATATGATATCACCGCCGCATACACTGTCGTTTGCTGTTCTTCGAGATCCGCCGGAGTGCTTCCCGCGGCAGATCAAGCAGGCGGGCAATATCTCCTACGATCAGACCTGCCGGATCGGTGCTCGACTGAGCCTATACCAAGTGATCCGTCGACGCGTCGAAGAGATGGATTTGGTCCGGATCGACCGAAAGTCCGATCATATCTCCTGCCTTGACCCTGTCGCGGCGCGTTTCGACGATCGTCAGTTCCGGCTGGGTCTCTGCGACGATGAAGGTCGAGGAGCCGGTCGATTCGACGAAGGCGATAGGCACATCGAAGCTGCCATGCCCGGGCTCGACGACGCCGATATGTTCCGGCCGGATGCCGGCGATGAGCTTGCGCCCGGCCTCGATGGCGCGGGTGATCGCGAGCGTCTGCTTCACTGCGCCGAAATCCAGGATAAGGCTCGTGCCGCCTTCCGCGGCAATCGCGGGAATGAAATTCATGGCCGGCGAACCGATGAAACCGGCGACGAAGCGGTTTGCCGGGCGGTCGTAGAGGTCCAGTGGCGCACCCTGCTGTTCGATGATGCCATCGCGCATCACCACCACATGGTCGGCCATCGTCATCGCTTCGACCTGGTCGTGCGTGACGTAGACGAAGGTTGCGTGCAGACGGTCGTGCAGCGACCGGATTTCCTTACGCATGTGGACGCGCAGCGCAGCATCGAGATTGGATAGCGGCTCGTCGAACAGGAAGGCCTTGGGATGGCGGATGATGGCCCGGCTCATGGCGACACGCTGGCGCTGGCCGCCGGAAAGCTCGCGCGGATAGCGCTTCAGGAGATGCGAAAGACCTGTCGTCGCCGCCACGTCCTCGGCGGCCTTTTTGGCCTCGGCCTTGGCGATGCCGCGAATGCGCAGGCTGTAGGTCAGGTTTTCCTCGACCGTCATATGCGGATAGAGCGCATAGGACTGGAAGACCATGGCGACGTCGCGCTTGCGCGGCGGCACGCCGTTCATTAGCTCGCCGGCAATCCTGAGATCGCCCGACGAAATGCTTTCGAGGCCGGCAAGCGAGCGCAGCAGCGTGGACTTGCCGCATCCCGACGGGCCGACAAGTGCGACGAAGGTGCCCTTGGCGATCGAAAGGTCGATGTTCTTCAGGGCGTGGAAGGCGCCGTAATATTTGTTGACGCCTCTGAGCTCGATCTGCGTGGTCATTTGAGGGCTCCAGAGGTGAGGCCGGATACGATGCGGCGCTGCAAGAGAACGAATATGGCGAGGATCGGCGTCACATACATCGTGGCGTAGGCCATGATGTTGTTCCACTCGTTGGTGTTCGGCCCCATGAAGGAGTTGAGGCCGACGCTTGCCGGCTGAAGCTCGGCCGCCTGGATCATCGACTTCGAATAGACGAATTCGCCGAAGGCCTGCATGAAGATCAGGATGGCGCTGACCAGGATGCCGTTGCGGGCGAGCGGCAGCACGATGTTGAAGAAGGCGCCGACGCGTGAATTACCGTCGACGAGTGCCGCTTCCTCCAGCTCCTGGGGAACGCTCATGAAGGTGGCGCGCACCAGGATGACGAAGAAGGGCATGCTCTTTGCCGCGACCGCGATGATGACGGCAAGGCGCGGAGTGGAAAGCAGGCCGAGCTGCGAGAAACCGACGAAGATCGGCGTGATCATCAGCGATGCCGGCAGGACCTGCAGCATCAGGATCAGGAACAGGCCGATATCCACCCAGACATTGCGGTATCTGGCGAGCACATAGGCACAACCGACGCCAAGCAGGGTGATGAGCGCCACGGAGCCGAGAGCGATGACCAGCGAATTCCAGAGGTAGCGGCCCATGTCGCGGCTTTCCCAAACAGCGGCATAGGTGCCCCATTGCGGCGCTGCCGGCCAGAAGCTCGGCGGCGTCGCGAACATCTCCGAGCCGCTTTTCAGCGCGGTGATGTACATCCAATAGAGCGGGAAGAGATAGATCGCCGCCATGACGATTGATATGGCGAGCATCAGGCGGTCGCGGTTCGTCGTATTCATCCGCGCACCTCGTGGCGCGTGGACCGGACATAGACGACCGACGCGAACATGACGAAGACGATCATGATGACGGAGATCGTCGCGCCCTTGGCGAAGTCGTATTGGCGGAAGGAGAGATCCCAGGCCCAGTATTGCGTGACATTCGACGAATTGTTCGGCCCGCCCGACGTGATCGCGGCGAAAAGATCGAACTGCTGCAGGGTGAAGATCAGGCCGAGTGCGATGATGGCGCCGATGGTCGAGCGCATCATTGGCAGCGTGATCGTCCAGAAACGCTGCCAGACATTGGCGCCGTCGAGTTCGGCCGCCTCAAAGAGATCGGCAGGAATGCCGGCGAGGCCGACGGAGAGCAGGATCATGTTGAACGAGGTGCCGAGCCAGATATTGGCGATGATGACGGCATAGAGCGAATAATGCGGGTCCGAGCGCCAGAAAATGTTGCCGGAGATGATGCCGCTTTCTTTCAGGATGAAGTTCAGCACGCCGAAATCGCCTGAGAGAATCCAGTTCCAGATGGCCCCGACGACGAGGCCGGGCATAACCCAGGAGACGAGGAACAGGCCGCGCATCCACGAGGCGCCGGGAAAGTTGACCCAGAAGAACAGCGCCAGGCCGAAGCCGATCAGGAACTGGCCGGCGATGGAGCCGACGACGAAGATGACGGTATTATAGAGGATCGGCAGCGTTTCCGGCTGCGCGAAGAGGTCGGTATAATTCTTGAAGCCGACGAAGGGACGCGAGAAGGTGCCGAGGCTGAACATGTCGACCTCCTGGAAGCTCATCACGACATTGTAGATCAGCGGCAGCCCCGCCATCAGGAACAGAAAGCCGAGCGGGAAGGCGACCAGCACGATATCGAAACCGCGACCGTCCCTGACGCTCATCAGGATCCTTTTCATGCGTCCTCCGATGCTCCGAACGGGGCCGCCTGGCGCATAATGCGGAAGACGGCCCCTGCCGGGAGGAAATGGTTGAGTTATCACTTCTCGCCCCCAAGGGAAGAAGAGGAACAAGTGGCGCCCCCGGCCCTTCGCTTTGGGCTCAGGGCGTTCGTCGCTGCAATCGATTCACTGGATCGATTGCTTCGGCTACGCCGAACCGCTCCTCACCCCCTTATCTGCCTTTTGGGCATCTTCTCCCCGCTAGGGAGAAGAGGGAGCAAGAGGCTGACTCGACGCTAGCTAGCCAAGCACGGCCTTGATCTTATCCGCGGCCTGGTCGAGGGCGTCCTTCGGGCTCATCTGGCCGGTGAGTGCCGCCTGGATGGCGTCCTGGATCGCCTTGGAGATCTTCGGCCATTGCGGATGGGGGCCGCGCGGCTTGGCGTATTTCAGCTGTTCGAGGAAGACCTTGAGGGCGGCATCCTTCAGCGGCTGGCCGGTCTCGGGGATCGAGATGTCGGAACGCGCCGGAAGCTGGCCGAAATTCTTGAACATCTTGTCGTCTTGTGAGGCGAAAAATTCGAGCGCCTTGAAGGCTTCGGCCGGATGTTTGCTGGTGGCGAAGATCGCCCAGTTGAAGTCGCCCATGGCCGACGAGCGTTCAGCCCCTTCCTTCGGGACCGGAAGCAGGGTGACGCCCCAGTCGAACTTCGCTTCCTGGCTCATGCGGTCGAGCTCCCAGGGACCCGAGATCGCCATTGCCGCATTGCCTGAGTTGAAGGTGCCGGTCGAATCCCACTGGCCGCGCGTCAGTGTATCGGGAGAAGCGAGCTTCTCGTCCATGATCGTCTTCCAGACCTCCAGCGCCTTCACCGCACCTTCGGCATTGATGTGCTCATAGCTGCCGCCGCCCATCTGGGCCCAGGGAAGGAACTGGAAGGTGCCTTCTTCGTTGGCCTTGGCCGAGAAGGCGAGACCGTAGACGTTCTTGGCGGGATCGGTCAGCTTGCGCGCATCCTCGACGAGCTCGTCCCAGGTCTGCGGCGGCTTCGCCGGATCGAGGCCCTTCGCCTTGAACATGTCCTTGTTGTAGTAGAGCGCGATCGTGTTGGTCGCCTTCGGCACGCCAAAATACTTGCCGTCCCACTCGACCGATTTCAGCGGTCCCGGGAAATAGTTCTCAGGCTTGATGACCGTCGACTTGGAGATCATATCGGTGAGATCGAGGAAGGCGCCGCGCGACGAGAACAGCGCGTGCTCTGGATTGTCGACGGCGATGATGTCGGGCGCCTGACCGGTCGCATAGGCGCGCATGGCCTCGGTGACGACGTCGTCGAACTGGATCAGCCGATATTCGATCTTGATGCCGTTGTTCTGGGCATTGAACTCCTTGACAAGATTCGGCGCCGGCTGGATGTCCCTGTCCAGCGACCAGAGCGTCAGCGTGACGTCCTCGGCCTTGGCCGAAAGGCCGGTGAACGAAACGCTTGCAAGCGCGAGAGCGCCCAGAATTGCATATTTGCGGATAGCCATGGTTCTCCTCCTTTGTGGTTGTCCCCGTTTCCGGCAATTCCTCCTTGCCGGCCACGATATCATCAGATCGGATCGACGACGAATTCGCCGCCCCGGGCATGCTTGAGGTGGTTCAGCGCGTAGACCTGGCCGGTCATTTCAAGCGCATCGCGATAGACAGGGTCGTGCCAGCCTTCGATATCGATCGAGCCCGACCAGCCGGCAAGGCGCAGCTCGGAAATGATGTCGGTCCAGTTGCTGTCGCCGAAGCCCGGCGTGCGCATGAAGACGAACTTCTCTTTACCGAAGATGCCGTGTTCCTTGATGACTTCCCAGCGGATGGTCGCGTCCTTGCCGTGGACGTGGAAGAACTTGTGCGCCCATTTGCGGATCTGCGGCAAAGGGTCGATCAGATAGACCATCTGATGGCACGGTTCCCACTCCAGCCCGATATTATCATCCGGCGTCTCATTGAAGATCAGTTCCCAGGCATCGGGATTGTGGGCGATGTTCCAGTCGCCGCTTGCCCAGTTGCCATCCATGGCGCAATTCTCGAAGGCGATCTTGACGCCCTTGTCGGCGGCACGCTTGGCAAGCTCGCTCCAGATCTGTTTGTAGCGAGGCAGGCTGTCGGTCAACGGCTTGCCGCGGATGCGGCCGGTGAAGCCGGCAACGCAGGTGGCGCCGAAGTGATGGGCATTGTCGATGCATTCCTTCCAGCCCTGCAGCGTCTCGAGGTCGATCGCGCTCTCTTCCAGCGGATTGCCGAACATGCCGAGCGTCGAGATGGTGATGTCGCGGTCGCCGATCGCATCGAGGCAGCGCTTGCCGAGTTCGGCAAGGTCCTGGCCCTTGGTCGTCTGCCAGAAGAAGGGTTCGAAGCTTTCGAAGCCCAAGTCGGCGATCTCGCCGATGCGGGTTGCGGCATCGCCTTTGTTACCGCTGACCATGGTGCCGATACGAATGGATTTTGCAGAGTTGCTCACGTCACTTGATCCTATGCTGAAATTTCGACGCGCCTGCCCGTCTTGGCGCTTTCGATCGCGCCGAAGACCATGGCAAGGCTTCGGATATTGTCGGAATTGACCGTCTCGGGCCGTTTGCCGGTGCCGATCGCCGCGATGAAGTCGGCGATGACGCTGGCATGGCCATGGGTTTCCTCGTCATGTTCCGGACCGGGAACGTTTACGGCAACAGAACCGCGTAGAAGGCCGGGCTCTTCGCCGGCGATGGTCGCCTTGAAATTCTCTTCGCCATCCCAGGCGAGCATTCCGTTCGAACCGACGAGGCGCCACTGGCTTTCCCAGCTGGTGCGCTCGCCCTCGGCGCACCAGGAGCCGCGATAGGTGAAGACGATGTCGTCGGAAAATTCGAAGATGGCATTGGCCGAGGCGCCGTGGCGGTACCATGAACCCTTCGGATTGCGCTCGACGCAATAGACGGCAAGCGGCTTCCTGTCGGCGACGTAACGGGCGGCATCGAAGGTGTGGATCGCCATGTCGAGAAGCAGCACGTTGTCCATCTCTTCGCGGAAGCCGCCGAAATGCGGCGCCAGGAAGAAGTCGCAATGGATGCCGGTGAGTTCTCCGATCGCGCCGCTGTCAACGAAACGGCGCAGGCGCCTGATGCCCGATATGAAGCGACGGTTCTGGATGACGGCATGGATGCGGCCGGTCTCGGCGGCAAGATCGATCAGCGCGGCACCCTCGGCAAGCGAGGCCGCCATCGGCTTTTCGCTAAGCACATGGCAGCCCGCCTTGAGGGCGGTGGAAACGATGTCGTAGCGTGCGGCCGGAATGACGATGTCGAAGACCAAGTCGGCCTTTGTGGCCGCGATGACGTCGGACAGGTCCGAACCGATGAGGGCGCCTTCAAGGCCGAACTCCGCGGCGAGCTTCTCCGCCGTCTCCCGGTTCAGGTCGACGAGGCCGACGATGGTGATCGAGTCGGCCAGCAGAGGGTTGGAAGCAATGGCTCGCAACCAACCTTTGGACATAGCTCCGCACCCGCACAGAATGGCACTGAATTTCACGATTTCCTCCAGGGGAACGGTGTCAACTCTCCTCGTGACACGCACTCCGTAAACGTTTACGACTGTAGGCGAAAACATTTTGCGGTGTCAATAGACGGCAAATGGGAAATTACAGGCCCAGATCCGGACGGATCTGAATTATAGAAATGGAGCATGATGTCGTCCGAAAACCGCGCACACTTTTCGGCATCATGCTCCCGGGAAAATCGTCAGCGATGAAGGGGATTCGCCAGCTTGCCGAACACCTAAATATCTCGATCGGCACGGTCTCCCGCGCGCTGAACGGCAAGCCCGATGTCAATCAGGAAACCCGCCGCGGGTGCTGGCGGCGGCCGAGGAGCTCGGCTATGTCGCGAACCAGTCTGGGCGGAGCCTGCGGCAGGGAGAGACGAAGGTCATCGGGTTGATGATCGAATCCAGCAAGGAGACGGTCGAGAATGCCGACAACTTCTTCCTTGGCGTCACCAGCGGCCTGCAGAGCGTCTTTGCCCGCCACAAGCTCGACCTCCTCATGCTGCCCTGCCCGAGCGATGAGGACCCACACGAATATCTGAAGCGGATGGTGGCGCGGCGTATGGTCGATGCGATGATCATCTCGGACACGCAGCGCGTCGACCGGCGCATCGACTTTCTGTCGCGGGCGAAGATCCCCTTCGTCGCGCTCGGCCGCAGCCTTTCGGCCAGCAATTCTCCATGGATCGACCTCGATTTCGAGGGCGTGGCCGACCACGCCGTCGAGCGGCTGATCGCGCTGGGCCACCGCCGGATCGTGATCACCGCGCCGTCGAGCGAGGTCAACCTCGGCTATCTCTTTATCGAAAGCTATCGCCGAGCGCTCGAGCGGCACGATATTCCCTTCGACTCGTCACTCGTCATCCGCGTCAAGTCGAGTGAACAGGGCGGCTATCAGGCGGCCCATGAGCTGCTTCTGCTCGAAGAGCGGCCGACGGCGGTGATCCTGATCTACGAGCTGATGGCGATCGGCCTTTACCGCCGCCTGATGGAAGCGGGCGTCATGCCCGGCCGCGACCTTGCGGTGATCGGCTTCCGCGATGCACCGCGCGCACGGTTCCTGCAGCCCTCGCTCAGTTGCTTTCGCATGTCACTCTACGATCTCGGCGTCGCGCTCGGCCGGATGCTTCTCGCCAACATGCCGGCCTATCGAGATTTCTATCCGGGAGGCGAGCGCAACATCATCTGGCCCCTCGAACTGATGCCGGGCGAAAGCGACGCGTTTCAGGTCCGGGTTACAGCTTGAGCGCTATGGGTTTGCTTCCGGAAGCGGAAGCGTGGCCCGTCCATTCCAGCGGTAGCGACGCTTCATGTGCCAGCAGGGAAGAACCGGTTCTCCGGCCGCGGCAATCCGAGATGTTCGCGTAGCGTCGTGCCCTCGTATTCGCTGCGGAATAGGCCGCGGCGCTGCAATTCGGGAACCAGCCGTTCGGTGACGTCGGTGAGACCCTGCGGCAGATAGGGGAAGACGATGTTGAAACCGTCCGAACCCTCCTCGTCAAGCCAGCGCTCCATCTCGTCGGCGATGCTGGCCGGCGTGCCGACGAAGGCGAGGCCGGCATAGCCGCCGTAGCGCTGTGCCAGCTGCCGCACCGTCAGATTTTCTTCGGCGGCAAGCTTCAGCACCTGGGCGCGGCCGGTCTTGCTGGCATTGGTGTCGGGAATATCGGCCGGCAGCGGCGCGTCGGGATCGAAGCCCGAAGCGTCATGGCCGAGTGCGATCGAAAGCGAAGCGATGGCGCTGTCGTAATGCACCAGGCTGTCGAGGGTGGCGCGTTTGGCACGTGCCTCGTCGATGCTGTCGCCGACGATGATGAAGGCGGCGGGCAGGATCTTCAGATGGTCACGGTTGCGGCCGTTGGCTTCCATGCGGCCCTTGATATCGGCATAGAGCGCCTTGCCGGCGGCAAGATCGCGCGGCGAACAGAAGACCATCTCCGCGGTCTCGGCGGCAAGCTGGCGGCCGGGGTCCGACTGGCCGGCCTGGACGATGACAGGCCAGCCCTGCGGCGGCCGGGCAATATTGAGCGGCCCGCGCACGCTCAGCTCCTCGCCCTTGTGGCCGAGCACATGCATCTTCTCCGGATCGAAGAACAGGCCGCTTTCCCGGTCGCGGATGAAGGCATCGTCGGCGAAACTATCCCAGAGCCCGGTGACCACATCATAGAATTCCCGGGCGCGATGATAACGCTCGCCATGCTCCACATGCTCGTCGAGGCCGAAATTGAGCGCGGCATCAGGGTTCGACGTCGTGACGATGTTCCAGCCGGCGCGGCCGCCGCTGATATGGTCGAGCGAGGCGAAACGCCGGGCAATGTGATAGGGCTCGTCGAAGGTGGTGGAGGCCGTAGCGACGAGGCCGATGCGCTCCGTCACCGCTGCCAGCGCCGAGAGCAGCGTGAAGGGCTCGAAGGAGGTCACGGTGTGGCTGCGCCTGAGCGCCTCGACCGGCATATTGAGCACGGCAAGGTGATCGGCCATGAAGAAGGCGTCGAATTTCGCCCGCTCCAACGCTTGTGCGAAGGACTTCAGATGGGCGAAATTGAAGTTGGCGTCGGGATAGGAACCGGGATAGCGCCAGGCGCCGGTATGCAGGCTGACGGGACGCATGAAGGCGCCGAGGCGCAACTGCCGTGAACGTGTCATGATTTTCCTCATGGATCGGGCAAGGCGGCCGCCCTGCCCCGCATTGGCGTTCTTTCTGCAACCGGCGCGGTGACGCACCTGACATCGGTTACGTAGGAGGTCCCCGTCGTCAAAACGAGACCGGGAGCGCCAGTTCTGGGCAGGAATTTTATCGCTTCCCAGGCGACCTCGTTGCATGAGTGTCGGACCGCAACACTAAACGGGGGCGGTCGAAGCCTGATAAGCAAACACTTTTTATTTTCCATCGCATCTATAGAATTTGTGCTCTTATCTCGACGCTTAATTTCTTTCACCGATAGGCTCGTCAGAATTGGAGACATCGATGAACACAGTGCTGAGGCAAGCAGATCAGATCCGGCCCGTGGCCGACCGTATCGGCAGCGATGATGAGGCGATCGCCACCGCCCGCAGACTGGCGGCGCAATTCGCCGCACGTGCCGCCGAGCGCGACGCCGACCGGATCCTGCCATTTAGCGAACTCGATCTTCTCGCCCAGTCCGGCCTTCTGGCGATCACCGTGCCGGCGCAATATGGCGGGCTTGACGTTTCCAACGCCGTGCTTGCCGAGATCACCGCGATCCTGTCTGAGGCGGACGGTTCGATCGGCCAGATCCCGCAGAACCATTTCTATATCCTCGAGGCGCTCAGAACCGACGGCGGCGAGGAGCAGCAGCGCTATTTCTTCGGCCGCGTGCTGGCCGGCGATCGTTTCGGAAATGCGCTATCCGAGCGCGGCACCAAGACGGTCGGCCACTACAATACGCGCATCACCCGCGACGGTCCGGGTTATCGGATCAACGGCCGCAAATTCTATTCGACCGGCGTCCTCTTCGCCGACTGGATCACCATCTTCGCGCTCGATCCGGAGGATCGGTTGACCATGGCCTTCGTGCCGAAGGGCACCGAAGGTGTCGAGATCGTCGACGACTGGGACGGTTTTGGCCAGCGCACCACCGGCAGCGGCACGACGATCCTCGACAATGTCTATGTCAGCGCCGATTCCGTGGTCTTCCATCACAAGGGCTTCGAGCGGCCGACGACGATCGGCTCCGTTGGTCAGATCATCCATGCCGGCGTCGACCTCGGTATCGCGCGGGCGGCCTTTGCCGAAACGCTGGAGTTCGTCAGGACGAAATCGCGCCCCTGGATGGATAGCGGCCTTGAGCGTGCCTCAGACGATCCGCTGACGATCGCCAAGGTCGGCCAGATCGCCATTCGCCTGGAAGCTGCAACGGCTCTCGTGGAGCGCGCCGGGCACAAGGTCGATGCGGCGCAGGTCGAGACGACGGAGGAAAAGGTGATCGCGGCCACGCTGGCAGTCGCTGCGGCGAAGGTGCTGACGACCGAAGTGGCGCTCGAGGCCTCGAACACGCTTTTCGAGCTTGCCGGAACCTCGTCGGTGCAGGCCGGCCTCAACCTTGACCGCCACTGGCGCAATGCCCGCACCCATACGCTGCACGATCCCGTGCGTTGGAAATATCACGTCGTCGGCAACTACCATTTGAACGGCGTTACGCCGCCGAAGAACGGCGCGCTCTGAAATCTTCCCCTCTTTCAAGCGAAAACCCCACCGCTGGTGTCGGCAGTGGGGTTTTTGCTTTCGATGAATGATGGCCGCCTCAGCTATAGAGGCTGACCTCCGGTATCTTGTCGTTCAGCACGAATTCACCGACTTCCTTCGCCTTGTAGAAGACGGGATCGTGCAGCGTATGGGTGCGGACATTGCGCCAGAACCGGTCGAAGCGGTATTTGTCGGCCGTTGAGCGCGCGCCCGTCAGCTCGAAGACGCGCGAGGTGATGTCGAGCGAAACATGAGTGGCGTGGACCTTGGCGGCATAGGCTTCCGCCGCCGCCTCGCCGCGCTCGCGCGCGGTGACGTCGCGGCCGCGGGCAAGGCCCGCCTGCACGGCGGCTGCCGCACTGTCGGCAAGGGCCGCCGACGCCTTCAGCGCGGCGGTGAATTCGCCGATGCGTTCGAGGATATAAGGATCATCCGCCGCCCGCTCGACACCCGAGGTGATCCATGGCCGGGTCGTGTTGCGGACGTAATCGACGGCCTCCTGCAGCGCGCCTTCCGCGGTGCCGAGATAGAAATTGACGAAGACCAGTTGGATGAACGGCGTATTGAAGGTCGACAGAACCGGCGGCGCCACATCGGGTGCAGCCGGCGCGCCGACGAAATCCTCCTCGTAGACGGGAAAGTCGCGGAACTCGACACTGCCGCTGTCGGACAGGCGCTGGCCGATATTGTCCCAGTCGTCGTTGGCGACGTAGCCCGGACGAGTGGTTGGCACGGCGAAGCCGGCGATCTTGTCGTCGAGCGTCGCATTGGCATTGATATAGTCGGATACCCGCGCCGCCGTGGAGAAGGACTTGCGTCCGTTCAGCACATAGCCGTTGCCGCGACGGGTGAGCACCAGCCCGGGATCGCGCGGATTGACGGCTGCACCCCAATAGAGGTTCCTGGCGACGGTATCGCTGCCCAGCGCATGGGCGCGTGCGGCATCGAGCGCCCAGTAGATGTACTGGCTGTTGACATAGTGGTAGCCGAGCAGCTGGCCGATCGAGCTCTCGCCACGGGCGAGAATGCGCACCAGCCTCAGCCCGTCGACCCAATCGAGGCCTCCGCCGCCGATTTGCGTGGGATGCAGCGCATTGAGCAGCCCGACATTCTTCAATTTGACGATCTCGGCGAGCGGCGGACGGCCTTCGCGGTCGAGGTCGGCGGCGCGCCTCGACAGGTCGGCAGAGATCTCCAGGGCACGGGCAAAGAGGTCTTCGCGCGTCGGGTTGCGGCTGGCCGCGAAGATGACATTGGATTGGCTCATGGGAGGAACTCCAATTCTCCAAAAGATGATCCGGCGGAGCCGCAGAGAGGCTTCCGCCGGAAGGATCGAAGTGCGTGGTCTCAGAACAGCTTGTCCGGGATCCAGCTGGCGGTCGCCGCATCGCTCGTGCTGAACGCCGGGATCTTTTCGGCCAGTTCCTCGATCGTCTTGACGCCGGCTGCGCGCAGGCTTTCCTGCGTCAGAAGCGTCGGCTTCACGGTGATTTGGTGGGGAACCGTCTGCCCGGTGATTTGGAGTGCTGCGGCGCGAATGGAAACGGCGCCGACGACGGCAGGATTGGTCGCGACGGTTGCGACCCAAGGGCTCCCCTCCTCGGTGATTTCCTGGATATCGGCCGTCGAGACGTCGGCCGAATAGATCTTGAGCTTGTTTGCTATGCCGAGATCGTTGGCGGCGAGCTTCACGCCGCGAGCGAATTCGTCATAGGGGGCGAAGACGACCGAAATATCGGGATTGGCGGTCAGCACCGCCTTCGCCTGGTCGGCGGTCGAAGTCGCCGTCGTGTCGCTGACATTGCCGAAGCGGGCCTTTTCGACCACGCTTTTATTGTCCGACTTGAACTTGTCCCAGACTTCGTTGCGGCGGTCGAGCGGCGCAAAGCCCGCGACATAGACGTAGCCGGCGCTGAAGCTGTTGCCGTTGTCCTTCACCACCTGTTCAAGTGCGAGTGACGCGAGTTCGTGATCGCTCTGCTCCACCTGCGGAATCTTGGGATTGTTGAGGTTGACGTCGAAGGCCACGACCTTGATGCCCTTGTCGAGCGCCTGCTGCACGACGTCGCCGAGCGATTCCGGCAGGCCGTGGTCGATGACGATGCCGGAGACGCCGAGATTGATCGCCTGCAAGATCTGCTCGCGCTGTTCGGCGGCATCCTGCCGGCCGGGGAAGATGCGCAGGTCGATATCCAGCGCCTTGGCCTGGGCTTCAGCCCCTGCCTGGTAGGCCTGGAAGAAATCGCCGGCCGAGATGTAGCTGATCAGAGCCACCTTGACGCCGCCCTTGTCGAAAGGGGCAGGAGCGCCGGACAGACCGTCGGCTCTTGCCCCTTGAATGAAAATGAACGGAATGACGGCGGCAGACAGTGCGAGCCGTGCGAGGGATTTCATCGTCGCGTTCCTTTTAGCAATCGGGAGCGTCGTCTGACAGGTCTGGCAGCCCTCGCGACGCGTCGGATTATTTAGATATAATCTCTATGGTTTTAGTAGATTAAATGATCCGATTTTATAGGCTGCGGGAGATTCTTTGTTTCCCGAGGACAGTTTGTGAGGGAATGGCGTGCCTGGAGTTCGACCGCCGGGACAGGGCACACTCCGGCTTCGAATGCAGTCCCGGACACTATCGATGCCGCTTCTTCACATTGAAAATATCACCCGCAGTTTCGGGTCGACGCGGGCGCTGGCCGGTGCTGATCTTTCGATCGAGCGCGGCGAGATCGTGGCGCTGATGGGGGCAAACGGCGCCGGCAAATCGACGCTGGTCAAGATCCTTTCCGGCGTGCTTCCAGCCGATGGCGGCATGGTCAGCCTGGATGGCCGCCCGTTTGCGCCGCGCAGTCCGGCCGAAGCGGCAAGGGCCGGTGTCGTCACCGTGCATCAATCGACCGATCTCGTCGGCGCGGCCGGCCTGAGCGTTGCCGATGCCCTGCTGCTCAACTGGTTTGCCGATCGTAGCACGCCCTTTTTCGTCTCGCGTGCCGGCATCCGCCGTGCGGCGCAGGCAATGCTCGATGTAGCCGGCTTCAGCCTGCCGCTCGACCGTGATTTCGGCGAACTCACCAGCGCCGACCGGCAGTTGGTGGCGATCGCCCGGGCGCTTGCCAACCGCGCCGATCTCCTCATCCTCGACGAGCCGACGGCGAGCCTTTCCGGAGAGGAAAGCCGCCGTCTCTTCGATATTCTGCTGAGGCTTCGCAAGCGCGGCTTGGCGATCCTCTATATCTCGCACCGCACCGCCGATCTCGAAGCCGTAGCCGACCGCGCGCTCGTCATGCGCGGCGGCCGCGTCGTCGGCACCTTCTTGCGGCCGATCGATTTTTCGAGCGCCATCGAGACGATGATTGGCCGCAGACTGGATGCGGCCCGGCCGGATGCGCGGCCTGCGACCGGTCCGGCGATTTTCGAGATGCGCGGTGCCCGCCTGCTTTCTGGGGCCGCCTCCTTCGATCTGACATTGCATGAGGGCGAGGTGGTGGCGGTGACCGGTGTGCTCGGCGCCGGCAAGAGCCGGCTGTTGTCGGCGATCTTCGGGGTGACGGCGCTTGCCGGCGGTGCGATGTTCCTCGGCGGCCGGCCCTACCGGCCGAAAGGCCCGGCCGAGGCGATTGCCGCAGGTGTGGCGATGGCGGCCGAAGACCGTCATCGTTCCTCGCTGATGCCGCCAGCATGGCCCGGCCATTCGCTGTCGGCGACGATCAGCCTGCCGCATCTTGGCAAATGGTATCCGCGCGGTTTCCTTGTCGGCGGCCGTGAACGACGCGAGGCCGAACAGGCGATCGCCCGTCTCGGCATCAAGGCCGCAGGTCCCCTCGCCTCGATCTGGTCGCTGTCCGGCGGCAACCAGCAGAAGGCGGTGATCGCCCGCTGGGAGGCGGAACCGAGCCGGCTGCTGCTGCTCGACGAACCCTTCCAGGGTGTCGACGTCGGCGCCCGTCACGACATCATCCGGGCAGTCCGCGCCCGCACCGACCGGGCCACGCTGATCGCGACCTCCGATCCGGAGGAGGCCTATGAGGTGGCCGACCGCATCCTCGTCATCGACCGCCACGTGTTGAGGCCCGCGCCAGATGGGGCCGCTCTTGTCTCCGCCATCCAGGGAATATCCGCATGACGACCATCGATGACGACACTCTTCCACAGGCAAACGCCCGGCCAAAGGCATCGCCGCAAGCCCAAAGCAGCGGCCTCGCGGCTCTCGGGGCATTTCTCCGGGCGGGCGCGGTGTTCATCCTGCTGGCACTGCTCGTCGTCGGCTTCACCATCGCCCAACCCGCCTTCATCAACATCGCCAATCTGATGAGCATTCTGCAGGCGGTGTCCGTCGTCGCCATTCTCGGTGCCGGCGTCACCGTCACACTGGCCGTCGGCGGTTTCGACCTGTCGATCGGCGCGGTCGCCGCATCGAGCGTGATGGCGGCGAGTTACGCGATGATCGTCTGGCACCTTGATGCCTATGCGACGGTGCCGCTGGTACTCGCCTTTGGAGCCCTGATCGGCCTCGTCAACGCCTTCCTCATTGTGCGCCTGAAGGTGCCTGATCTCCTGGCGACGCTGGCGATGATGTTCCTGCTTTCCGGCCTGCAACTGATCCCGACCGCCGGCCGATCGATTTCGGCCGGCCTCACTCTGCCCGACGGCTCGAAAGCGACCGGCGCCTACGATCCGGCTTTTCTGCTGATCGGCCGCTACAGCATCCTCGGCACCCTGCCTGTTTCCGTGGTGCTGATGGCGGTGGTCGCCGTCGCGCTCTTCATTCTCACCGAACGCACCCGCATCGGCCGGCTGTTGTTTGCGACCGGCGGCAACGAGGTCGCAACCCGGCTTGCCGGTGCCTCGACCGTGCGGCTGAAGACGCTCGCTTATGTCATATCGGGCACGCTGGCATCGCTCGGTGGCATTGTCATCGCCGCCCGCGTCGGGCGTGGTGACATCTCGTCCGGCGGTTCGCTGCTGATGGATTCGGTCGCCGCCGCGTTGATCGGCTTTGCCGTCTTCAACCTGCGCCGCCCAAACGTGCTTGGCACCATTGCCGGCGCGGTCTTCGTCGGCGTGCTGCTGAACGGCCTCACCATGCTGAACGCTCCCTATTACACCCAGGATTTCGTCAAAGGCGCCGTGCTCGTCGGAGCCTTAGCGCTGACCTACGGCCTCGGCCGCAGCAATCCCTAATTCCAAGGAAGAAAACCATGACCCGCGAAATCAGGCTGAACGCCTTCGACATGAATTGCGTCGGACACCAGTCACCGGGGCTCTGGCGCCACCCGCGCGACAAATCCTGGACCTACAAGGATCTCGACTACTGGGTGCATCTGGCAAAGACGCTGGAGCGCGGCAGGTTCGACGGGCTGTTCATCGCCGACGTGCTCGGCGTCTACGATGTGCTGAACGGCAATGTCGATGCTGCACTTCGCCATTCGGCGCAGGTGCCGGTCAACGATCCGCTGCAGCTCATCCCCACCATGGCCTACGAGACCGAGCATCTCGGCTTCGGGCTGACGGCATCGCTCTCCTTCGAGCATCCCTACACTTTCGCCCGCCGCATCTCGACGCTCGACCACCTGACCAGGGGGCGCGTCGGCTGGAATATCGTCACCTCCTATCTCAACAGCGGTGCGCTCAATATCGGCCAGCCGGCGCAGACGAAGCATGATGACCGCTACGATCTTGCCGAGGAATATCTCGAGGTCTGCTACAAGCTCTGGGAGGGAAGCTGGGAGGATGGCGCCGTCGTCCGCGACCGGGAAAGCGGTATCTTCACCCATCCTAACAAGGTCCACCCGATCCGCCATTCCGGCAAGCATTTCAACGTGCCCGGCATTCACTTGAGCGAACCCTCGCCGCAGCGCACGCCAGTGCTCTACCAGGCCGGCGCCTCCAGCCGCGGCAAGGATTTCGCCGGCGCCCATGCCGAGTGCATCTTCGTCGCATCCCCGTCGAAGCCTGTGCTGAAGCGTTACGTCGCCAATGTCCGCGAGGCGGCCGAACGCGTCGGCCGCAACCCGCGTGAAATCCTTGCCTTCAACCTGCAGACCGTGATCCTCGGCGAAACCGATGCTGAGGCGCAGCGGAAGTTCAACGAATACCGCAAATACGCCTCCTTCGAGGGCGCGCTGACGCTGATTTCCGGCTGGACCGGCATCGATTTCGGGCAGTTCGGGCCGGACGAGGTGCTGCGCCACCGCCATACCAATGCGGTGCAATCGGCCGTCGAGACCTTCACGACCATCGATCCTACCAAGGAATGGACGGTGCGCGAAATGGCCGACTGGGTCGGCGTCGGCGGTTTCGGCCCTGTTTTCGTCGGCTCGCCGCAGACGGTCGCCGATCTGATGCAGGAATGGATCGAGGACACCGATGTCGACGGCTTCAACCTTGCCTATGCCGTGACGCCCGAGAGCTTCGAGGATACCGTCGATCTGCTGGTGCCGGAACTGCAAAAGCGCGGCGTCTACAAGACCGACTACGCCAGGGGAACGCTACGGGAGAAACTCGGGCGAGCGGGGCCGCGGCTCGTCGCCCCGCATCCGGGTGCTACCTATCGTAATCTGGCAGGAGCACCGGTCAGGCTTGCCGCCGGCGGCTGACCGGCACGGCGTGCCCAGGCTGATGTGCACAGGGTAGAAAAATATCTCGCCCGGCCGGCGCATTCGAATTTAATATCTGTCGCTATGATCTTTTCGCCGCGAATATAATGCGGCGAATTGTTCACCGATCAGGAGGGCTCATGACCGTATCATCCATCTCGCGGCGCACGCTGATGAAGGGCACTGCTCTGCTGCTTGCCTCGACGGCGCTCGCGCGGCAGGCGCTTGCGCAGACCGCGCAGACCACCTCGGGCGGCCGGCTGATCGTTGCGGCCGATTCCGAGCCGAAGAACCTCAATCCCGCGATCGTCGCCTCGAACGGCGTCTTCTTCGTCGCAAGCAAGGTGATCGAGCCGCTCGCCGAAGCGTCGTTCGACGGCAAGGATGGGCTTTCACCGCGCCTCGCCACCTCCTGGGAAGGCTCGGCCGATGGCCTCTCTGTCACCTTCAAGCTCCGCGACGGCGTTACCTGGCACGATGGCAAGCTGTTCACCTCGGTCGACGTCGCCTTCTCGGCACTCAACATCTGGAAGCCGCTGCAGAATCTCGGCCGCCTGGTTTTCGCCAATCTCGAAGCCGTTGATACGCCCGATGATTACACCGCCATCTTCCGCTTCTCCAAGCCGACGCCGTTCCAGCTGATCCGCAACGCACTGCCTGTCGTCACCAGCGTCGTTGCCAAGCACATCTTCGACGGTACCGATATCGCCACCAATCCGGCCAACAACACGCTTGTCGGCACCGGCCCGTTCAGATTCGCCGAACACAAGCCCGGCGAATATTACCGGCTGACGCGCAATGAAAACTATTGGAACAAGGAGCAGCCGAAACTCGACGAGATTGTCTTCCGGGTGCTGCCCGATCGCGAGTCGGCGGGTGCAGCACTCGAAGCAGAGGAAATCCAGCTTGCCGCCTTCTCCGCGGTGCCGCTCGCCGATCTCGACCGCATCTCCAAGGCCGACGGCATCAAGGTGATCTCGAAGGGTTATGAGGCTTTGACCTATCAGCTCGTCGTCGAGATCAATCATCGTCGCAAGGAATTGGCCGATCTCAGGGTCCGTCAGGCGATCGCGCAGGCGATCGACAAGAAATTCGTGGTCGACACCATCTTCCTCGGTTATGCCGCCGCCTCGACCGGCCCGGTGCCGAAGAATGCGCCGGAGTTCTATACACCCGATGTCGCGACCTATGCGTTCGACCCTGCGGCCGCCAACGACCTTCTCGACAAGGCAGGATACAAGCAAGGACCGGATGGCAACCGCTTTACGCTGAAACTGCGCCCCGCGCCCTATTTCAACGAGACCCGGCAGTTCGGCGATTACCTTCGCCAGGCGCTCGCCGTCATCGGAATCAATGCGGAGATCGTCAATGCCGATGCGGCCGCGCACCAGAAGGCTGTTTATACCGACCACGACTTCGACCTCGCCGTCGGTCCGCCGGTCTTTCGCGGTGATCCGGCGATCTCCACCACCATTCTCGTCCAGTCCGGGACGCCAGCCGGCGTGCCCTTCTCCAATCAGGGCGGCTACGTCAATCCGGAGCTCGACAAGATCATCAAGGAGGCCTCGGAGACTGTCGACACGGCGGCGCGCACCGATCTCTACCGCAAGTTCCAGCAGCTCGTCGTCGCCGATCTGCCGCTGATCAACGTCGCGGAATGGGGTTTCATCACCGTCGCGCGCGACAGCGTGCTCAACGTCGCGGACAATCCGCGCTGGGCCGTCTCGAACTGGGGCGATACGGCGCTGCAATCGTGATAGGATCGACGGCAATTCTCTTCCAGAGGCCCTGTCCGGCGTGAGACGTGCAATCATCCTCCTGAGGCGCAGGGCGATCAGCAGCATTCCAGTGCTGCTGATCGTGGTGATCTTCACCTTTTTCCTGCTTGAATCCGCCTCGGGCGATGCTGTCGACGCCTATCTCGGCTCGATCGGCGGCGGCGATGCCGCACTCAGGCAGTCGCTGCGCGAGAGCTACGGCCTCGACCAATCGATGTTCGCGCGCCTCTGGCTCTATCTTTCCTCACTCGCACGCCTCGATCTCGGCTGGTCGGTCGCCTTCGGCCGGCCGGTCGGTGCGCTCATTGCCGAACGCCTGCCCAATACGCTGCTGCTGATGGGCAGCGCGACGGCGCTGTCCTTTGGCCTCGGCTCGGCGCTCGGCATCCTTGCCGGAGCGCGGCCGGGCGGTCTGCGTGACCGGCTGCTGTCGATCGGCTCGCTGATCGTCTATGCCATTCCGAGCTTCTGGCTCGGCCTGGTGCTGAGTATCGCCTTTTCGGTGAAACTGCGCTGGTTTCCGATCGCCGGCGTCGAGACGATCGCTTCCGGCAAGACAGGATTTTCGCGCGCGCTCGATATCGCCGATCATCTGGTTCTGCCTGTCGGCGCGCTGGCGCTGATCTATCTCGCCTTGTTCCTGCGGGTGATGCGCAGCGGCATGGCCGAGGCCTGGAAGCTCGATTTCGTGCTCTTCGCCCGGGCTAAGGGTCTGTCGCGCAGCCGGATCGTGCTGCGCCATGTCGCGCGCAATGCGCTGCTGCCGCTCGTCACCATGCTCGGGCTGCAATCGGCGGCCATGCTCGGCGGCAGCGTGGTGATCGAGAGCATCTTTGCAATCCCGGGTTTCGGGCGGCTGGCGCAGGAGGCGGTCAACGGCCGCGACGCGCCGTTGTTGATGGGCATCATCGTCACCAGCGCCGTCCTGGTCATCTCGGTCAATTTTCTCGTCGATCTCGTTTATGCCGCACTCGACCCGCGCATCGGCGCATCGGAGGGCGGCGCATGACCTGGCTGCGGCGCCTGCTACGCACGCCGGAAGGTGCGGCCGGACTTGCGATCCTTCTCGTCCTGCTTTTGGCCGGGCTGTTCGCTCCCGTTATTTCGCCGGGCGATCCGCTGAAAATTGCCGGCCGCGCCCTGCTGGCGCCGTTCACCGATCCGGGTTTTCCGCTCGGCACCGACCGTCTCGGCCGCGACGTGCTGGCGGGCCTGCTCTATGGTGCCAGAACCTCGCTTGCCGTCGGCCTGGCGGCAGCGTTTGCGGCCATGGTGCTTGGGCTCTGCGTCGGCCTTGCGGCCGGTTTTGCCGGCGGGCCCGTCGACGAGGCGCTGATGCGAGTGGTCGACGCGTTCCAGATCGTGCCGGCTTTCTTGCTCGCCCTTGCCTTCGTCAGCACCATCGGAGTGTCGACGCCCATTGTTGTCCTTGCCATCGCACTCGGTGCCTGGGCCGATCCGGCGCGGCTGACGAGGGCGCAGGTGCTTGCGATCCGCGAGCAGGATTACGTCGCCTCGGCAAGGGTAATCGGCATGCATCCGGCCGAGATCGCCTTCCGGGAAATCCTGCCGAACGCGCTGCCGCCGGTGCTGGCGCTTTCCGCCACCATCGTCGCCGGTGCGATCCTCACCGAGGCGGCGCTGTCCTTCCTCGGCCTCGGCAATCCCAATATCGCCACCTGGGGTTCGATGATCGCCGAGGGTCGCAGCGTGCTGCGTTCGGCATCCTATCTCTCGGTCATACCGGGCGCTGCCCTCGCCGTAACCGTGCTCGGCGTCCATCTCTTCAGCGAGGGTCTCGGCAAGGCGCTTGGCAATGACGGTGCGAGGGCGGCATGAGCGGCATCTTCTGCAGCCTGCGGCAGCTTTCGGTCACTTACGGGCGCGGCAGGAACAGCGCAGCCCTCGACGGCATCGATCTCGATATCGCCGGCGGCGAAAGGCTGGCGATCATCGGCGAAAGCGGCTCCGGCAAGAGCACGCTTGCCCGGGCGCTTGCCGGTCTGTTGCCGGAAGGAACGAAGGTCGGCGGTGAGATGTTCTGGCCCAGCCTTGGCCATCCGCCCCGCCCAGGCCGCGATTTCGGCTTCGTCTTCCAGGATCCGGGCTCCAGCCTCAATCCCGTCCTGACGATCGGCGAGCAGATCGCCGAGGGCGCCAGACGCCATCTCGGCCTCAGTTGGAAACAGGCCTATATCAGGGCTGAGGAATTGCTCGAGCGGGTGAGAATGCCGCAGCCGGACAGGGCGATGCGGGCCTTTCCGCATCAGCTATCCGGCGGCCAGCGCCAACGCGTGGCGATTGCGGCTGCCATCGCCGCGAGACCTGCGCTGCTGATCGCCGACGAGGCGACCAGCGCGCTCGACGTGGTCGTCCAGGCCGAGATCGTCCGCCTGCTCGACGGGCTGGTGCGCGAGGACGGCATGACGCTGCTCTTCATCACCCACGACATCGCGCTGGCCTCGGGCTTTGTCGATCGCATCGCCGTTTTCCGCAATGCGAAGCTGGTCGAGGCTGGTCCCGTCCGTTCGGTGCTTTCGGCGCCTGAGAGCGATCATACCGCCGCCCTTATCGCCAGCCATCGCGACCTCGCGACGCCACCGCTGATCGCGGGGGTGCTGCCATGAACGATGTGCTCCTTTTCATCGAAAACCTGTCGAAAGGTTTTTCTTCTGCGGGACGCCGGATTGCTGCTCTCGATAATGTGTCGCTCACCATCGCGGCCGGGGAGACGCTCGGTCTCGTCGGCGCCTCGGGCAGTGGAAAATCGACATTGTCGCGCATCCTGCTGCGGCTTCTCTCTGCCGATGCCGGCTCGATCCGTTTCGAGGGGGCAGACTGGCTCGCGCTGAATGGCGCGCCTTTGCGCCGCCGGCGGGCGCGTATGCAGATGGTGTTTCAGGATCCGCTCGCCGCCTTCAATCCGCTGGCGAGCGTCGGTACAGTGCTCGATGATCCGCTTCGCATACACGGCGTCGCAAAAGACCGGCGCCCCGGCGAGATCGTCGAACTGCTCGAGCGTGTCGGCCTCACCGCAGATCATGCCTCCCGTCCGGTGCGGGCACTCTCCGGCGGCCAGCGGCAGCGTGTGGCGATTGCGCGTGCGATTGCGACACGGCCCTCGTTGCTGGTGCTCGACGAGGCGGTCTCGGCGCTCGATGTGACCGTGCGTGGCAGGATCCTGGAGCTTCTGGTCGATCTGCAGAAGGAACAGGGCATTGCCTGTCTGTTCATTTCGCACGATCTTGCCGTGGTGCGCGCCGTCTCCCACCGCATCGCCGTTATGGATGGCGGACGGATCGTCGAGACCGGCCCGGCAGCGGCAGTCGTTGCCGCGCCGCAATCCGAGGCCGCCCGCGCACTCGTTGCCGCCGTCCCCCGTCTCGTGACCGATCCTTGCTGAAGGAAGTATCCATGTCCGATCTTGGTTGGAATCCCCTGCATGGCGTGCCCTCCTATCCCGCGGAGCGCTATGCCATTCTTGCCGACAGGATCGGCGGTATCTTGCGCAGCCGCAACGACATGTTGCTGGTGCAGGCCGAGGCGGTGGTGGCGCTGGAGGCGGCGGCGGTCAGCCTCGCGCGCCCCGGCCTGACGGCACTCAATATCATCACCAGCCCCTATGGCGGCTGGTTCGGGCAATGGCTGCGGCGGGGTGGCGCGACGGTAGAGGATGTTGTCGCCGAGCCGGGCCTGCCGATCGAGATCGAAGCAGTCGCAAAAGCGCTCGACGCCGGTCCTCACATCAAGGTGCTGGCCCTTGTTCATGCCGAATCCGCAAGCGGCATTCTCAACCCCCTGCCCGAGATTCTGGCGCTTGCCCGGGCGCGCAACATCGTCACCGTCGTCGATGCGGTCGCCTCGGTCGGCGGCCATCAGTTCGACGTCGGCGATCTCGGCATCGACATCGCGGTGATCGGGCCACAGAAGGCGCTCGGCGGCCCGGCCGGCCTGTCCGCAATTTCGGTCAGCCGCCGCGCCTGGGATCTGATCCTCAGAGACGGCGCCCCGCGCGAGTCGATCTTGTCTTTGGCCGATCTGAAGAACTGGATCGACGGCGGCCGGCGTAGCCTGCCGGGAACACCGGCGCCGCTGGAATTCTTCGCGCTGGAGACGGCGCTCGACCGGATCGAGGCCGATGGCATGGAGAATATCGTCGCCCGTCATGCGCTTGCGGCATCGGCGACACGGGCGGGGCTTGCCGCGCTCGGAGCCCCGGCCTGGGTGCCGGCAGCCAAGGCGTCGAACCTGATGACGGCCGTGCCGGTGCCGCAGACGCTGGAGCCTGCCGCGTTGATCGCAACCGCCGGGCAGCTCGGGGTCGAGCTGAGCGAAGGCGTCGGAACAGCACCGGCCCGTCTCGTGCGGCTGAACCATACTGGGCCGCGCGCCGCATTCCAGACGGTGCTCTCGAATGTCGTGGCGTATGGCGCCGCCCTCAGGCAGTCCGGCCACCCCGCGGATATAGCAGCCGCTTCGGAGGCGATATCGGCAGCCTATAGTCGATGAAATCCATATTCGGCCCTTGATAATCACGGCTCGTCAAGGCAGGAAAGTGGCATCGCGGAGACTTGGTGCAGATGACGAGATTGCTGGATGTGCAGGGCTTGGAGATTTCGCATGAAGGGCATCGCACTCGCCTGAAATGGCACCGGTTGCGCAAGCGGTTTTCCGACCCGCTGTTTTCCGCCGAAGTGATGGCGGAGGGCTTTGCCGCGGGCGCCTCAATGGAGCTCGATCTGCGCGCCCGTGCCGACGGCGGTTTCGTCGTGCTGCACGACAAGGAACTCGAAGGCGAAACGACGGGTCATGGACCGGTCGCCGAAAAGAGCGTCAGTGACCTCAGCGATATCAGGATGCGAGAGGGCGACCGGCCGCTGATTCTCAGCGAGGATCTGGCCGCCATGATGCAATCGACACATCCAGCCGCATTGCTGCAATTCGACATGAAGGACGACTTTGAAGCGATCGGCGCCAGGGGCGTCGCGCATCTGGCCACGCATTTCCGGGATATCGCCGCCTCGGTAATCGTCAGCGGCGACAGTCTCGACCTCATCGTCGCGGTCAAGGAGAAGCTTCCCCATCTCCTGCGCGGCATCGATCCGACCAACAAGCTCTACGATATCAGGATGGCCAACGGCTGGAAGGCGGTCGAGACGGAACTGCGCGCTGACCTGCGCGGCCCGACCGAACCGGACACAATCTACCTCCACTGGCCGCTGATCCTCGATGCCGCCAAGGCGGGGCTGGATATGATCGCGCTCTGCCAGGACGAAGGCAAACGTGTCGATGCCTGGACTTTCACCCTGAAGGATCCGGAGGCCGGCTTCAGCGAAGAGGAATGGCTGAATATCTCGGCGCTGATGGCGCTCAGGCCGGATCAGATCACGACTGACGAGGCACCGGCAACAGAACGTGCCTGGCGCCAGCGGATGACGGATTAGCCGGGAGCCGCCGCCAACCCTTCAATGTCGAGGATGAAGGCAAACTCGCCGGTAAGCCCCGGCGAGTAGGCAATGACAGGTCCGCCGTTCATAAGCAAATTATCGACTGGGGGCATGGCCACCATCGCGCCTGCTTCCTCGGCGATCAGCGCGCCGGCAAGCATGTCCCAGGCATTGAGGTGGCGTTCATAGTAGAGATCGGCGGCACCCTCGGCGACGCGAACGAGGTCGATGGCGGCCGCGCCCGTGCGGCGATAATCCATGCCACGTTCGTGGAGTCGCCGCGAGAGCGCGAGATGATCGTCGAAGCTCGTCTTGCGGGAATGACCGAGAATGACAAGCGCATTGGCCGGATCGACAGTCGCAGCCGCATGCACCGGGAGACCATCCTTGAAGGCGCCGCCGCCGCGGACGGCGTGAAAGACCTTGTCTTCGGCCGCGTCGTAGACCACGCCGATCTCGACCTTGCCACCGACGACGAAGGCGATAGAGACGCCCCAGTGTCGGAAGCCTCTGATATAGTTGGTTGTGCCGTCGATCGGATCGACGACCCAGGTGCCGCCCTCGCCCGATCGTCCGCCGCTTTCTTCGCCCATGAACGTGTCATCCGGAAAGCGCGAGAGCAGCCCCTCGCGGATCGCCTGCTCGGCCCTCCTGTCGGCAATGGTCACGAAATCCTGCAATCCCTTGTTCTCGACGGCAAGCGAGCCGAGGTCAGAGTCGTGCCGAAACCGGGCCGTTTCCCGGCCGATCTCGAGGGCAACTGACATGGCGACCTCCGCCCGTGCGCGGATGGCAGCGGCGTCGAATGCGGAGTTCATCAGGCAGTCCTTCTTTTGATCAGTGTCACCGGCGTGAATTCGACACGCGCCGTCAGGTCAGGCTCAGCCATCCGGCTGATCAGCAGGTCGATCGTCTTTTCGGCCTGGACGTCGCAGGGCTGACGGATGGTGGTGAGGTCGTAAGCGGTCCAGCTCGCCTGGGGAATGTCGTCATGACCGATGATGGGCATCGGCGGCGCATCATCGCGGCCGCGGCCCTGCATAATGCGGTCAACCACGCCGCAGGCCATGTAGTCGTTGGCGCAGAACAGCCCGTCGATGCCGGATGCGGCAAGTTCGGCTGCCGCATCATAGCCGCTCCGGTAGTCGTTGATCCTGACCTGTAGGAACTGCGCCTCGACGCCGAGCTGCTTGCAGCGTGCGATGAAGGCCTCGCTGCGCCTCCGCGCCGTATAGGATATGGCAGGGGCGGCCATCACGGCGGGCTTTCGCACGCCGCTGTCGATCAGGTGGGTGGCGGCGAGATGGCCGGCCATGCGGTCGTCAGAAATGATGCGGTCGACGAAGGGGATATCGTTGCCCTTGTTGATCAGCACGATTGGTACGCCTTCGGCCGCACATTGCTCGCAAATCTCGGTCGGCGGCGCGTCCGAGGTGACGATGACGCCTGAGACGGCGTAATGCAGCAGCTGGCCGATGACCGTCGAAGTATCCGCCTCCGGCGAGGTCGGCAGCAGGATGGGGCGGAAATTGCGGGCGAGCAGCATTCTTGCCAGATGCTCGATCTGCAGCGTGCGGAACGGATTGTCGAGGCCGGCGGCGACGACGCCGACGAGATCGGAGCGTTTGTTGGTCAGGCTTCGGGCAAGATAATTCACGCGGTAGCCAAGCTCCTTGGCGGCCTGATAGACCTTCTCGCGCGTCTTCGGCGAGACGCTGGCATCCTGCGTGAAGGCGCGCGACACGGCGGCGCGCGAGACGCCGGCCACACGCGCCACGTCGAAGGAGGTTACCTTGCGCGGTCCCTTATCCCTGTCTGCCAACTGCTTTTTCCTTGACTGCCGACGGCCGCATCAGATCGGGCAGATCCGTGCAGATGCCAAGAACCGGAAGCTTCATGAGGTCATCGAGAACGGCCGGCCGTTCCTCGTGCCAGAGCACGATCTCGCGGCCCGCATCGAAGGCGCGGCGCATTAGCGCGTCGGTCACCAGATCCTGCGGACGTTCGCCTGCCCTCTCCCAACACAGATGCAGGATATCGGCGCCGGCCTCGTCGCCGAGCGCGTGCGGATCGTGGCCGACGCGGATCAGCACCGAAAGCGGAAAATCGCAGGCCGCGTCGCTAAGTTCACGCACCTGTGCCGTGTCGAAGGAGCCGAGACAGGCGAAACGCTGGTTCATCTCGGCAAGGTGCTGCCAGCAGCGCATGCCGGTCCCTCGCGCCTTGAGCTCGACATAGAGACCGGTCCCGGTCTCGCGGCCGAGCGCGGCCACCTCCGAAAAACTCGGCACGTCGACGCCGTCGAGACCGGCGAGCTCTGCCGCCGTCATCTCGGAAATGCGCCGGTCGATGCCGAAGACGCGCTCGAGGTGATCGTCATGCGAGACGACGACCACGCCGTCCTTGGTCAGTTGCGTGTCGAGCTCCCACATCTCAGCGCCGAGTTCGGCGGCGCGGCGGAAAGCAGCGATCGTGTTCTCTCGTTCATGGCCGCTGGCGCCGCGATGGCCGATGCAGAAGGGAAGCCGGCCCTTGCCCGATGGCCAGCCGTAACGCTGGAAAAATGCCGAGAAATCGCGGGTCATCACAGCCTCCTGCCATTTTCGTCGAAGACGAATACGCCGCGGCTGTCGATCGCCCAGCGGACATCGTCGCCGACATGAATATCATTGCGCACCGGCTGGATGGAGCGCAGCAGCGGTCCGCCGGCAAGAGCCACGTCGTAGAGGTTCTCGCGGCCCTGCGTTTCGGCAAAGGTGACCTTGCCCGGCACGGCGATGTCGCCTGCCGGCGTAAAATGCTCCGGCCGGACGCCGAGCATCAGCTTGGTACCTTCGGCGGCACCGACGGTATCGGGCAGCGGCACGCGGATTTCGCTTTGCGGGATTGTGAAGGCGCCCTTGTCCACGACGCCGCGCAGGAAGGTGATCGGCGGATTGCCGAGAAAGCCGGCAACGAATGCGGTCTTCGGATCATTGTACATTTCGGCCGGCGTGGCGATCTGGACGATCTCGCCTTCCTTCATGATGGCGATGCGGTCGCACATGCTCATCGCCTCGACCTGGTCGTGGGTGACGAGAATGGCGGTGATGCCGGTTTCGCGTTGCAGGCGGCGAATTTCCGATCGCATTTCGAGGCGCAGCTTGGCGTCGAGATTGGCGAGCGGCTCGTCGAGCAGCAGCACATCGGGCTTGCGGATCAGCGCGCGAGCGAGCGCCACACGCTGCTGCTGGCCGCCGGAAAGCTCGGCCGGCCTGCGGCCCATCAGGTTGCCGATGTGAACGAGGGCGGCGATGCGGTCGACTTCCTTGCGGATCTCTGCTGCCGGCATGCCTTTCACCTTCAACGGAAAGCCGATGTTCTCGGCAACCGTCATGTGCGGATAGAGTGCATAGGACTGGAAGACGACGCCGACATTGCGGGCCTGGCTCGGCAGGTCGGTGACGTCGCGGTCGCCGAAGAGAATGCGTCCGCCGGTCGGCCGGTGAATGCCGCAGACCGCAAAAAGCGTCGTCGATTTGCCGCAGCCGGAAGGGCCGAGCAGCGCCAGCATCTCGCCGTCGCCGACTTCGAGCTGCATGTTCTCGATGACTTTGGTGGAGCCGAAGCTCTTCGAAAAATTGTCGAGGAGGATGCGCATCAGCCTTTGCTCCCGCCGCCGTAGATGTTCATGAGGTATTTGTTGAAAAGCGCGTAAGCGATCAGCACCGGGATGAGGTAGAAGAGGCCGACTGCCTTGAACATGTTGAAGTCGTAATTGTTGTCGTCAGCGAGGAAGCCCGCGAGATAGACCGACAGCACCTGAACCTGATTGCCCGGCGCCAGCACCTGCGGCAGGATGAATTCGCCCCATCCGGAGAGGAAGGAGAACAGGCCGAGCGCCATGATGCCGGGCTTGACCTGCGGTAGCACCAGGCTGCGCCAGACGCGGAAACGCGAGGCGCCGTCGACGACGCCGGCCATTTCGATTTCCCAGGGCACGGTGTCGTAGAAGCCCTTCATCAGCCAGATGCCGAGCGGCAGGTCGATCGCTGCCTTCACCAGGATGACGCCGATCAATGAATTGTAGAGCCCGATCATCTGCAGCACGATGAAGATGGCGATGATCAGCGTCACCGACGGGAAGGCGTGCAGCACCATGACGCCGGCAAGGAAGAAGCCGCGTGCCGGCACGTTCAGCCGTGACAGAACATAGCCCGCCATTGACGAGACGATGAGCACGACGCTGGTGGTGCAGGCCGCAAAGAGCAGCGTATTCAAAGTCACCTGCCAGATATTCGCCTTTCCCTCCGTCGTCTGCCACAGGAAGCGCCAATGATTGAGCGTCAAGCCTGAGGGTAGCAGCGCATTCGCCTGTTTCACGGTCACCGTGTCGAGGAAGAGATAGAGATACATCAGGAGCAGCGGCAGGCTGACGACAGTCAGTGCCGTCATGACAGGCCAGCTGCGGTAATTTGCCGAGGGCTGCGATCGTTCGGCCATGGTCAGTCCTCGATCAAGGGCTTGGCGACAAGCGTGCCGTAGTTGAAGACGCGCAGATAGAGGAGCGACAGCATCACACCGATGACGACGAGCACCAATGCCATGGCGGCACCCAACCCGTATTCCAGGTTGCCGGCATAGTTCCTCAGCGCAGTGTGATAGGCTGACAGTGCCCAGACCTCGGTCGCATTGCCCGGTCCGCCATTAGTCGCGAGCAGGATTTCATTGAAGGAGGCAAGCAGCGACAGCGTCTGATAGCAGGTGACGAAAAGGATTGGCCAGCGCATCTGCGGCAGGATGATGTAGCGGATCTGCTGCCAGCGGGAGGCGCCGTCGACCTCGCTCGCATAGAACTGGCTTTTCGGAATGGCCTTCATCGCCGAGGAGAACACCAGCATGCCCATCGAGGCGCCGATGAAGCCGTTGATCAGCACGACGAAGAGCCAGGCGTTATAGGCGTTGTCGAGCAGGTAGTTCTTCGGCGGATAGCCGAACTTGCCCATCAGGATAGAGATGAATCCGCTGTCCCAGGCGAGCCACTTCCACAGCATGACGTAGATGACGACGGGCGTGATGCGCGGCAGGAGCCAGATGCCGCGGAAGATCGAGGCAGGCGTTGGCGGCATGTAATGCGTCAAGATGGCGAGCAATAGCGCATAACCGACATTGAAGAGCATCAGCACCAGCGCGACGTAGAGCACGGTATTGAAAAGTACACGCGCCATGTCGGGTGAGGTGGCCATGCGTGAGAAATTGTCGGTCGTCCAGGTCCAGCCGGTATAGGTGACCCTGGCGACGGTTTGCTTCTGCTCCGGCGTCAGCTTGAACCCCAGACTGTCCAGCGCCGAAAACAGCTGCTCCTTGCTGTCGAAACGGGTGTTGAGGACGGAGCGGTTGAACTGTTCGGAGATCTGCTTGACCTCGCGTGTCGAAGGTCGCTCGGCAAGATCCTTGATCATGCGCTCGACGTCGCGGCGTGTCGGGAAGACCTCACCTGTATGTTTGGCGCGCAATTCCGCGGCAATCCCCGGCGCAAGCCCGAGGCCCTCGACGGCCTTGAGGCCTGCATCGTCGATCGTGTAGCGCGGTTCAGCCATCTCGGCTGCGATGTCTGGCATCGCCGATTTCAGCGCGATCAAAGAATTGGGCGCGATCTGGTAGACACCGCCGGAAATTCCGGTCGCCGTCGTCATGCTGGTCATCGAAAAGACCGCCGTCAGAACGACCGGCATCAGGAAGAAAAGAACGATCATGATCGCCGCAGGCGCGATCATCACCAGTCCGAGCGTTCTGGACGATTTCATGGAAGCCTCCTCGCGGACCGACCGGGCAGCGCTCCCGCCGCCCGGAAGAGTGCTTCGATCTTAGCGGATGACGATCTTGTCGCCGAGCGTGCTCTTCAACTCGCTCTCGGCATCACCGACCGCGGCGTCTACGGTCTTGGCGCCGGTCCAGGATGCTTCGAGGTTCTTCCACATGATGTTCCAATATTTGCCGAAATCGGAATTGTTCGGCATCGCATTTGCATGCGGCAGCAGGCGCTCGGTGGCTTCGCGGGTCCAGCGGTCGGCCGAGTAGAAGTCGACGGTGGACTCCGACTTGGAGATGCCGAGATGGGCTGATTTGACCGCATGCAGAGCGTTGGTGCGCGGCTCGGAGGCGATCTTGACTAGTTGGGCGGCGATCTCGGTGTCTTCCTGGTTATGACCTGCGGTCAGAAGGTAGACGAGCGGATGGGTCAGTGTGTTGGCCTTGCCGCCTTCGCCGGCGGGGATCAGCGTGAAGATCACGTTGCCGAAGAAGTCCTTCAGGCCTTCCTGGTTGACGAGGCGGGCATAGTGCCAGGTGCCGCCGTCCCAGATGCCGGCCTTGCCGGTGGCGACTTCCTTCCACCACTGGTCGCCCGGCATGCCGATGTGGTTCTTCTTGGTAACACCGGTCTTCACGGCATCGGCGAAGAACTGATAGGTGCGGGTCATCGCGGCCTTGTCGAAAACGAGCTTGCCGCCTTCTTCCATCGTACCGCCGAAGCTCGTGTAGAACTGCCAGTAATCAGGGCCGTTGCTGGTGCGCGGATAAAAACCGTAGCCGGCCTGGACGAGGCCCTTGTCCTGCATCTTCTTGGCGTCTTCGAGCAGGTTCTTCATGGTGTACTTGCCGTCCTGGACGCTCTGCGGCAGCGCGTCCAGATCGGCATCGCTGTAACCGATCGCCTTCATGTAAGGCTTCCAGAAGAACATCGGGCGGGATTCGGCATCCTGCGGGATACCGTAGACGGTGCCGTTGTAAGAGGCGATCTCCAACAGGTTTTCATAGATGTCGCTGAGCGGCCAGGAGTCGAGATCGACATAATCCTCGATCGGAACGATAAGGCCTGCCTGTGACCATGGCGCTATGTCTTCATGGCCGCTGACGACGATATTCGGGGCGGTCTTGGCTTCGGCGGCAAGGGTCAGCGCCTGCTTGAAGTCCTCCCAAGCCGAATAAGGCTTCTTTTCGACGGTGATTTTCAGCTCTTCGCCCTTGAGAGCGGCTTCACGCTGCAACTGCTGGGCTGCGATCTCGATGGCGTCGAGGCGATAGACGTCGTTCGGGCCGGTACCGCCGGCCCAGACGCTGATGTGAACGTCCTTGGCGAGTGCAATTGCGGTGGTCGAAGCCAGGATGGCGGCTGCGACGGCAAGGGATTTCAATGTCGGCAAAATGGTCATCTTCTTCGTCTCCCTGGAAGAGCAGTGTGAGGCCTCTTGACGGGTCATCACTGTTGCGTGACGGCCGTTCCGAAAACCCCACGAAAACGTGGCGTATCCCGCTCTAGGGATTGAACGTAACGGCCGAATGACAAAATTGAGCACGTGTGCAAAATTATTATGACGATGTTCTCGGCGTGGTCAATTACCGATGAAGAGGCCTCATCGGTTCTTGATGAAAATCAGCATCGATGGCGGTGTTGAAGACCTGAATGGTGCCCTTGCCTGCGTTTTCTCAATCAGCTATGAGTAGTGCAGGAACCAACCAACAATGGAGGCGTGCAATGACAGATATTTCTTCGTCTAACGCCTCTTTGGCATAGGCCTCCGAAGCTCCTTACCCCTCGATCATATCCGAGACCTTTCAAGCTTCACCATCCGAAGACGGCACGCGTTTCGCACGCAGCCTCTGCGCACGGCGACGTCCGTGCGACACGGCGCTGCGCTCTTCAGGTTTGAAAGAAGGGCGGTTCAGAATTCTGACCGCGATTGATCATGAACAATCAGCACGCCGGCGAGAGCCTGGCGACATCCATGAGCGAGCTTTGCTCGCGATTTAGCTTTCGAGAGATTCTCCTCGCAATCATCATTGCCCGGTGGAAACGTCGTCGCATGGTGAACAGCTTCGACTCCTTTCCATCATGGCTGCGCTGTGACCTCGCTTTGTCCGATGAATAGATAGGCGTCCTCGCTCATCTTGAGGGAATAGCCGGCCGGGATGGTTCAAGGCAAATCATCCCGACTGGCTTGTCGCCATGAAATCAGATGGAATTCGAACTCACTATCGCCAAGCGAACGCGCCGCGCCTTGATTGAATTGCCCGGAACTTTAGGCTACGGAATCATGCTTGGATTTCTGCATCCATCGTATCCTCCGATCATCGTTTTTGCACGTCCATCCCATGAGCCTTGAATCCGTTCGCGCCTTCCTGCACGCCCACGCACCCGATATCGAAATCATCGAAACCGCCGAGAGCTCCTCGACGGTGGCGCTTGCCGCCGAAGCCCATGGCGTCGAGCCGGCCCAGATCGCCAAGACGATCTGCCTGCGCGTCGGCGAGCAGATGATGCTGGTCGTTGCAGGCGGCACGGCGCGGCTCGATAATCGCAAGTTCAAGGACACCTTCGGAGCCAAGGGGCGCATGCTCGATGCCGAAGAGGTTGTGACAGTCACCAGCCATCCGGTCGGCGGCGTCTGCCCCTTCGGCCTGCCTTCGCCGCTGCCTATCTATTGTGACATCTCGCTGAAACGCTTTGATGAAGTCGTGCCGGCGGCCGGCTCGACGAACTCGGCCGTGCGCATCGCCACCGGACGGCTGGCGGAGCTGACCGGCGCCAGCTGGGTCGACGTCTGTCAGTAATGGCGCCGAAGAGCTTCACACGGCGGAAAGAGTCCCTATATTACATCTCGACATGCCGTGATTGCGCATGACAGGAGATCAGGAATGCCGAGTGCCGTTTCGCGTTTTGCCAAGATCGCGGCCATTGCCGCTCTGACGAGCGCTACCGTTTTTGCTTCCCTTGACGATGCCGAGGCGCGCCGCGCCGGCAGCGGCGGTTTCGGAAGCCGCGGCACGCGCACCTTCCAGGCCCCGCCTGTCACCAGCACCGCGCCTGGAACCGCAGCACCGATCGAACGATCGATGACGCCACGTCCGCAGACCACCGCGCCGGCTACCGCGCAACAGCCCCTCGGCGCTCAGCGCCCTGGAATGTTCGGCGGATTCGGCCGTTCGATGATCGGCGGCCTGATTGCCGGTGGCCTTCTCGGCATGCTGCTCGGTCACGGGTTCGGCGGCGGCTTCGGTTTTCTCGGCATGTTGTTGCAGATCGCCTTGATCGGCGGTGCCGTCATGCTCGCCATGCGTTATTTCGCCAACCGCCGCCAGCCTTCCTACGGCGTCGGCGGCCAGAGCCGATCCTCTCCACAATCCTATGGCCAGCCATCCTATGGCATGTCGCCTGCCGGCAACTCGTCCTTCCAGATTCCGGCGATCGGTTCGGGCGCCGGTTCAGCTTCGTCCTCGCGCGGCAACCGCCCGAGCGACGAGATCGGGCTGGCTCAGGCCGATCTCGATCAGTTCGAGGAACTGCTGACCCAAGTGCAGACCGCCTACGGTGCCGAAGATTACGGCACGTTGCGTCGGCTGACGACGCCTGAGGCCATGTCCTATCTTGCCGAGGAACTCGGCGAAAACGCCACCAACGGCGTGCGCAACCGCGTCTCCGACGTCAAGCTGCTGCAGGGCGATATTGCCGAGGCCTGGCGCGAGGATGGTCAGGAATATGCGACGCTCGCCATGCGCTATTCCTCGATCGATGCCATGGTCGAACGCGACAGCGGCCGGATCGTTTCCGGCGACGATCGCCACCCGAGCGAAAGCACCGAGGTATGGACCTTCGTGCGCAAGCCGAGCGCCGACTGGAAGCTCGCCGCGATCCAAGGCGCCGAGCAGCGCGCCGCCTGAGTGGCGCGCCTCTTCTGGCCTAATTCACCGCGACCGGTTTGGAACGCATGCGCGAAACCGTTTCGCGTTCCGCTCGCTTGCAGCGCATCGGCGGCAGGCCGCGATCCATCAGGTCCATGTCTTCGAGCACCATGTCGCCCATCTTCTTGAAGGCGCTGTCGAGCGCGCCGGCCCGGTGCGCCGAGCGGATGAAGCCCTTCAGGCTCCGCACCGGATGATCGGAAGGCAGCGGCTCCTCAGGGTAGACGTCGCTCGCCGCGACGATATGGCCTGACGAGACGGCCGCCATCAGCGCATTGAAATCGACGACATCGGCGCGGCTGAGCAAGATGAAGGCCGCGCCCTTGCGCATGCTGGCGAAGGCGTCCGCGCCGAGAAATCCCTTGTTTTCGCTGGTGACGGCCGCGACGACGAAGACGAAATCACTCTTCGTCAGCACGTCCTCCATGCTTGCCGGCTCTACACCGTTTTCCTCGAGGATCGATTGCGGCAGCCAGGGGTCGAATACCCGGATGCGCGCCCTGAAGCCGGAAAGCACCCGGCGCAGCGCCTTGCCGAGATCGCCGAAGCCGACGATGCCGATCTCTGAGCCGGCGACCAGCCGCGCACTTGCATTCCCCTCCCCTCCCCAGAGTTCGTTGCCTTGACGAAAAGCGACATCCGCGTCGACGATGCCGCGGGCCAAAGCCAGGGCGAAACCGAGACCGATTTCGGCGACCGGTTCGGCAAAGACCTGCCCTGTCGTGACGACATGGATGCCGCGCTGAAAAAGCACGTCATAGGGCATGTTGTTGAGAAGATTGCTTTCGACATTGAGGATCGAGCGCAAGGCCGGCATTCTGGACAGCGTTTCCGCCGAAAGTGGCGGTTGGCCGATGATGTAACGCGCCTTGCCGAGGATGTCGTCGCCGAGACCGGCGATATTCTCGGGATCGGCCTCGACGATCTCATATTTCGCCAGCAGTTCGGCGCGCGCCTTGTCGCTGAAAATCAGATCGAGCGTGCGTGGCTCGGGTGCACTGATCGCCAGCGGCCGTTCGGTATTCGTCATGGGCGTTTCCTCCGTCGCGGCGCTTTGCACCTTCTCTGCCAGACGATTGATAGCCGCTGTGCGGGACCGTTTCCAGTTCGATCTTGAGGTGCCGCGCGCTGAGAGAAGCTATCGAAAACGGCATCTGCCTATCAGATAAGCAATTGAATTGGCTCGGTATTTCATGGCATTTTCGTTGACGGCGCGAATTCTTTGAACTAGCGTGATGCACGCGACTTGGAACCATGCCTGTGTTCGGCGGCCGCAGGAATTCGAACTCACGAGGGAATGAGCAATGAAATCAGCACTCAAGAGCGGTCTGCTTGCCTTGGCTGCCGCAGCGCTTCCGGCCGTCGCCTATGCCCATCCCGCCATCGGCGAAGCTGCCGGCTTCAGTCATGGCTTTGTCCATCCGATCTCTGGCCTCGATCATGTCCTCGCCATGGTGATGGTCGGTGTTTTCGCGTTTCAGCTCGGTGGCCGGGCCAGTTGGCTCGTGCCGACGACCTTCGTTCTGGTGATGACGCTCGGCGGTGCGCTCGGCGTTGCCGGCATCAATGTTCCCTTCGTTGAAATTGGCATCGCGCTTTCCGTCGTCGTCCTCGGCGCCGTCGTTGCGCTCAAAGTCAAGGCGCCGCTCGCCGCAGCACTCGGCATGATCGGCCTCTTCGCCATCTTCCACGGTCATGCACATGGCGCGGAAATGCCGGAAAATGCCGCCGGTGCCGCCTATGCCGCCGGCTTCATGGCCGCGACGGCGCTGCTGCATGTCGCCGGTCTCGTCCTTGGTTACGTCATCGGCCGCGCCGGTGAACGCCAGGGCGTCTTCGTGACGCGCACGGCAGGTGGCATTGCCGCCATTGCTGGTGTCGGCATCCTGGCTGGCTTGATCTGAGCCGGACGGCATTCCTGAACGAAAGCTGGGCAGCAGCAGCGGCCTAGACATCTCAATCCGACCAGAACGCCCGGCAGGCAAAGCGCATCGCCGGGCGTTTCTGCGTCATTGCGGTAAAGTGCTGTGGATTTGACCCAAGTCAAATCCAGTGACGTCGCATCAGGCTATATCTAGCCGACGATCAATGAACGGACATGCAAATTGACGCAGGCATGCCTTGCCGATAGCCGGCGAGACGCGAAAGTCAGTATAGTGATTTCAGAAATTTCTGAAATTACAGACGCAACGGAAACGACCATGAACCTTCCGCCTCTCGTTCAGTCCTTCGTTCTCCATTTCGGCGAAATGGGGTCGCGCTGGGGAATCAACCGTACGGTCGGCCAGATCTATGCCCTGCTCTTCGTCTCGCCCGCGCCGGTCTGCGCCGAGGAGATCGCCGAGTCGCTCGGCATCTCGCGCTCCAATGTTTCGATGAGCCTGCGCGAACTGCAGGCCTGGAACCTGGTCATCCTGAAACACAAGCCGGACGACCGCCGCGATTTCTTCACCACGCCGGACGATGTCTGGCACATATTGAGGACGCTCGCCGAGGAGCGAAAGAAGCGTGAAGTCGATCCGACGCTGTCGGTTCTGCGTGAGATCCTGATGCAGCGGCCGGCCAGCGACGCCGAGCGGCATGCGCAGCAACGCATGAGCGAGATGCACACGCTGATCGAGCAGCTGACGCATTGGTATGAAGACGTAAAACAACTTGAAACAGAAAGGCTCGCAACGTTACTCTCGCTGGGCGCGAAAGTGACCAAGCTTCTGGAGGCCAAGGACCGGGTCGTTTCGCTCGGCCGCAGCCGCCGGCCAAATCCTGCGAACAAGAGTTAGCGCCATGGGCACTGCTTTCTTCGACGCGAAGGACGGACGGGGCGCCGAGCCGGTGCCGGACGGCGATACGGTCTCGCCTGTCACCCGCCCCGATGATGTCAAAGGCGGGCTGCGCCGGGCAGCGATGCTGCAGGCGCTGGCCGCCGCCGTCTGGATCCCGCAGGCCGCATTGCTCGCCGTCTCGGTCGGCCGCATCGCCGATGGCGGCGGATTGCGTGACGTTCTCTGGCCCGCCCTCGGCATCCTCGCCCTCGGATTTGCAAGAAGCTGTCTCGACGCGGCCGGCGGCCGCCTGGCTTTTCAGGCCGCCCGTGCCGAACTCAGCCGCAGGCGCCAGATCGCCGCCACGGTACTTTCCATGTCGTCGCCGGTCGATCGCGGCCGGCCCGCCTCCGGCAAAGCCGCAAGTGTCATTGGCGAACAGGCCGAACTGATCGTGCCTTACCTCGCCCGTTTTCAGCCGGCGCGCATGAAGGCGGGCTTCGTGCCGCTCGTCATCCTTGCCTTCATCCTTCCGGTCTCCTGGATCGCTGCTCTGGTTTTGCTGTTTGCCGCGCCGCTGATCCCAATCTTCATGGCGCTGATCGGCTGGCGTGCTCAGGCGGCCAGCGAAAGGCAACTCGTCGCGACCGGCGGCCTCAACGGCTTCCTGCTCGATCGGCTGCGCGGACTGGCGACCATCCGTGCGCTCGACGCGGTGGATGCAACCGCACTGCGGCTGCGTCGCGAGGCGGAGTCGCTGCGAGCACGCACCATGGCGGTACTGAAGATCGCCTTTCTGTCCTCGGCGGTGCTCGAGCTTTTCGCCGCACTCGGCGTGGCGATGATTGCCGTCTATGTCGGTTTCAGCCTGCTCGGCGAGATCCGCTTCGGCACTTGGGTAGGTCGGCTCGACCTGACCGAAGGACTGTTCATCCTGCTGCTCGCACCGGCCTTCTTCGAACCGCTGCGCGAACTCTCGGCTGTCTGGCACGATCGGGCGGCCGGTGAAGCGGCGCTCAAGGCCCTGGACACTCTCGCTGCCGGCGGCCTGTCCATTCGAGGAGCCGCCGACGTCGCGCCAGCGGCATCTACCGCCGCCGAAGCGCCGTCCATCCGTCTTGAGAATGTCGATTTCCGCTACAACGCCGACGAACCTTTGATCCTTGACGGTTTCAACCTCGATATCGCGGCCCGCGAACATCTGGCGCTTCTTGGCGCCAGCGGTTCCGGCAAGTCGACGCTTCTTTCGCTGATTTCAGGACTGGCGCCCTGCACCGGCGGCCGCATCGTCATAGGCGGCATCGAACTTGCGGATGACACCGCCGCCGCCTTGCGCGCTAGCATGGCATGGATCGGCCAAAGACCGCATATTTTCGCAGGCACCATCGCCGGCAATATCGCGCTCGGCAGGCCCGGTATCTTGCATGGCGACGTGACGGATGCCCTCGGCGCCGCCAGGCTCGGAAAAGTCGCCGCCGCCTATGGCAAGCGGCCGCTCGGCGAAGGCGGGATCGGACTTTCCGGCGGCGAGGCGCTGCGGCTGGCGATCGCGCGGGCCGCCTGCAATCCGCATCTCCGGATTATCCTCGCCGACGAGCCGACTGCGCATCTCGACGCCGCCACCGCCGCCGAGGTGACCGAGAACCTGCTTTCGCTCGCCAGGGGCCGCACTTTGATCGTTGCGACCCACGATCCGCTGCTTGCCGCCCGCATGCATCGCGCCATGCGCGTCGATGCCAGCATTGTTATGAGGGAGGCCGCCGAATGAGTGGATTTGCTGCCGACCTCAAGCCGATCCTGCGCTTGTTCTTTGCCGAGCGCCGGCGTGCGCTGCTGCTCGGCGCAGCACTTTCGGCCGCGACGGTGACTGCCGGCATCGCCCTGCTCGGCCTCTCCGGCTGGTTCATCACCGCCACCTCGCTCGCCGGCCTTTCGGCCGCTGCCGCCATCACCTTCGACGTCTTTGCGCCGTCAGCCGGCATCCGCCTGCTCGCCATCGTCCGCACGGCCGCGCGCTACGGCGAAAGGCTTGCGACCCATGACGCAACGCTCGGCGTGCTCGCCGCCCTGCGCGAAAGGCTGTTTCGCGGCTTTGCCGAACCGAGTGCTGCCCGCGCGCTGTCACACCGTCCCGCACGGCTGCTCTTCCGGCTGACGGCCGATATCGATGCGCTCGATTCCCTCTACCTGCGTATCCTCGTGCCGGCTGCTGTCGCGATCGGTGCAGCGCTGGCGGCAAGCCTCGTGCTAGGGCTGATGCATCCCGTGTTCGGCCTGTGCTTCGGCCTTTTTCTCGCCGGTGCCGGCCTCGGCCTGCCGTTGATCGCTGGCCGGGCGGCGCGCAAACATGCCCGCCAACGCGCCCATGGCATCGAGGCGCTGCGGTCGCGGACGATCGATCTCGTCGCCGGTCAGACCGATCTGCTGATGGCCGGCCGGCTTGCCGCACAGAGGGAGACGATTGCCGCGGCAGACCAATACTCCGCCCGCGCCGACGACCGGCTGAACCGCGTCGAGACCGGCCTGACATTCGGCTTCGGTCTCGTATCCACCCTGCTGCTGACGGCGTCACTGCTTGCCGTCGCGGCACTTGCGGAAACGAAGATGATTACCGCTCCTGTCGCCGCACTCGGCCTGCTCGTCGCCTTTGCGGCAGTCGAACCCTTCGCAGCGCTGCGCCGTGGCGCCCTGGAACTCGGCAGGACGCTGCTTGCGGCAAGGCGCATCGCGCCGCAGCTTGTCGTCGCGGCGGCACCCGAACCATTGGCGGCGTCGTTGCCGGGATACGCCTTTTCGCTGGCGAAGGTGTCGGCCTTCCATGAAAACTCCGCCGTACCGGCGCTCCAGGGCATCGAGCTTGCGCTTGCAAAAGGCGAACACCTGGCCGTGATTGGCAGCAGCGGCGCCGGCAAGTCGAGCCTGCTTGCTCTCCTTTCCGGCGAATTGCCAGCAAGGACCGGAAACGTTGCCGCGATGACGGCGACGCTGCTCACGCAACGGACACAACTTTTCGAGGACAGTCTGCGGGGCAACCTGCTCCTTGCGAACCCGGATGCGAATGAGGCTCGTCTTCGCGAAACGCTCGCTGCCGCCGGCCTGCTTGCCAATATCGAGGCCATGCCGCGGGGGATCGATACGCCGCTCGGCGAAGGCGGGCTCGGACTTTCCGGCGGCCAGTCGCGCCGGCTGGCGCTTGCCCGCCTCCTCCTACGCGATACGCCGCTCTGGCTGCTCGATGAGCCGACCGAGGGCCTTGACGGCGTCACCGCTCGCGACGTGCTCCTCCGGCTGTCGGCAATGGCGGCGGGCCGCTCGCTGGTGATCGCCACGCATATCCGCCGGGAGGCAGCGATCGCAGACCGCATCGCCGTCATCGAAGGCGGTCGCATCACAGAAATTTCGCGCCGCGGAGAGGCGGCGTTCGAAAAGGCGCTCGACCGGCTTCGGCCGGACTGAGCGAACTGCATGCCCTCACGCGCCGGTCGGCGCTGAGGAACGCCCTGTACCCCGTGGGACCGTGGGAGAAAGACAATGGAACTAGATATCGTCGCGTTATCGCGCTTCCAATTTGCGCTGACGGCGCTTTACCACTTTCTATTCGTGCCCTTGACGCTCGGCCTGTCCGTGCTCTTGGCGATCATGGAAACCGTCTATGTCATGACCGGCCGCCAGATCTGGCGGCAGATGACGAAATTCTGGGGCACGCTGTTCGGCATCAACTTCGTGCTCGGCGTTGCCACCGGCATCGTCATGGAATTCCAGTTCGGCATGAACTGGAGCTATTACAGCTATTATGTCGGCGACATCTTCGGCGCGCCGCTGGCGATCGAAGGCCTGATGGCCTTCTTCCTCGAGGCGACCTTCGTCGGGCTGTTCTTCTTCGGCTGGGACAAGCTGTCGAAGGTCGGCCATCTGGTCGCCACCTGGGCGGTGGCGCTCGGCTCGAATTTTTCCGCCCTCTGGATCCTCATCGCCAATGGCTGGATGCAGAACCCCGTGGGATCGGCGCTCAATCCGCAGACGATGCGCATGGAGATCACAAGCTTCTTCGACGTGGTCTTCAACCCGGTTGCCCAGGCAAAATTCGTCCACACGGTATCGGCGGGATACGTCTGCGCCTCGATCTTCGTGCTTGGCGTTTCTGCCTGGTATGTGCTGAAGGGCCGGCATATCGAGCTTGCCAAGCGCTCGATGACGGTCGCGGCCTCCTTCGGCCTCGCCTCGGCTCTATCAGTCGTCGTCCTTGGCGACGAGAGCGGTTATCTCGCCACCGAAAACCAGAAGATGAAGCTCGCCGCGATCGAGGGCATGTGGAAGACGGAACCGGCGCCGGCGGCGTTCACCGCCTTCGGCTTCCCCGACCAGGAGGCGCGCGAAACGCATTTTGCCGTGCACATTCCCTGGGTCATGGGCCTGATCGGCACGCGGTCGCTGACGACCGAAATCCCCGGCATCGACAAGCTCGAACAGCAAGCCGAAACCCGCATTCGCGACGGCATCAAGGCCTACGACGCTCTGATGCAGATCCGTTCGGCGCCGGCACAAGATCAGGTTGCTCAGGAAGTGCGCACCTCCTTCGAGGATCTCGGCCATGATCTCGGTTATGCTCTTCTTCTGAAGCGCTATGTCGACGATCCGCGTCAGGCGACCGAGGAACAGATCGTTCAGGCAGCACGCGATACGATCCCGCACGTGCCGACGCTCTTCTGGTCTTTCCGCATCATGGTCGGTCTCGGTATCTTCTTCATCCTGCTGACCGCCACCTTCTTCTGGCTGTCGGCGCGCCGACATCTCGACAAGTATCCGCTGCTTCTGCAGATCGCCGTGCTGGCGATCCCCCTGCCCTGGGTCGCGATCGAACTCGGCTGGATCGTCGCCGAGTTCGGCCGCCAGCCCTGGGTGATCGAAGGCGTTCTGCCGACGGCCGCCGCCGTCTCCAGCCTCGGCGCAGGCACCGTGCTTCTGACCATCATCGGTTTTGCGGCGATCTACACGACGCTGATCGTCATCGAGATGGGCCTGATGATCAAGGCGATCAAGCAAGGACCGGAGCCGGACGAGGAGCCGGAGGCGATTCTGATTTCCGAAACCCTCGTCCCGGCCGCGGAGTGACTGCCATGATCCTTCACGAACTCATCGACTATGAAACCCTGCGTCTCATCTGGTGGCTGCTGCTCGGCGTCCTGCTGATCGCTTTTGCGACGACGGGCGGCTTCGATCTCGGTGTCGGCACGCTTCTGCCTTTCGTTGCCCGGACCGATACGGAACGGCGCGTGGCGATCAACACTATCGGCGCCACCTGGGAAGGCAACCAGGTCTGGCTGATCCTCGGCGGCGGTGCCATCTTCGCCGCCTGGCCGCCGCTTTATGCGGTCTCCTTCTCGGGCTTCTATCTGGCGATGTTCGCGATCCTCTTCGCGCTCATCCTGCGCCCGGTCGGTTTCAAATATCGGTCGAAGCGGGAAAGCGCCAATTGGCGCAACGGCTGGGACTGGGCGCTCTTTGTCGGCGGCTTCGTGCCGTCGCTGATCTTCGGCGTTGCTGTCGGCAACGTGCTGCAGGGCGTGCCCTTCCGCTTCGCCGACGATATGCGGATCTTCTACGAAGGTTCGTTCTTCGCCCTTCTCAACCCCTATGCGCTGCTCTGCGGCCTGCTTTCCGTCGCCATGCTGACGATGCACGGTGCGGCCTGGCTGGTGCTGAAGGCGAGCGGCCCGGTTGCCGAACGTGCCAGAAGTTATGGCAGCATCGCCGCTCTTGCGACCATCGTGCTTTTCGCGCTCGGCGGTCTCTTCCTTTGGATCGGCGTCGGCGGTTATCGCATCACCAGCGATATCAGCCCAATCGGCCCTTCCAACCCGCTGCTGAAAACCGTGGCGCTGGAGGAGGGCGCATGGTTCGCCAACTACAGCGCCCATTCGTGGATGATCATCGCGCCCGTCCTCGGCTTCGTCGGCGCGGCATTGGCCTTCATTGCCATGCGGGCAAAACGCGAGGTCATGACGCTGCTCTTCAGCAAGGTCGCAATCTTCGGGATCATCTCGACGGTCGGCCTCTCGATGTTCCCGTTCATCCTGCCCTCCTCGCTTGATCCGCGATCGAGCCTGACGGTCTGGGATGCATCCTCCAGCCACATGACGCTGTTCATCATGCTTGTTGTGACGGTCATCTTCCTGCCGATCATCTTTGCCTACACAGCCTGGGTCTACAAGGTTCTGTGGGGCAAGGTCGACGAGAAATCCATCACCGACAAGAACAGCCACGCCTACTAGAGCGGTTCAGTAGAACCGCTCTAACCTTTTATTTTTACGCAATTCCGGACGGAAAACCGCTTCGCACTTTTCCTGGAATTGCTCTAAGGGAGACGAAACAATGTGGTATTTTGCATGGATGCTCGGCCTGCCGCTGGCCGCGGCCTTCGCCGTCCTCAACGCGATGTGGTATGAGTTGATGGACGACGCGGCAAGGAAGAAAGCTTCCGAGCCGCGCAAGTAGAAAAACAAGGGGCGCGGTTCAAACCGCGCCCTCTCGTTTGCCTCAGCCCTCCAGCCACTTCACCTGATCGGGTGTCAGCTTGATGTCGAGTGCCGAGAGGCTGTCTTCCAGCTCGGCGACGGTGCGCGGCCCGATCAGCGGAATGACCGGGAAGGGCTGGGCGGTCACATAGGCAAGTGCGATGTGAATCGGATTGCGGCCGAGCTTGTTGGCAAGCTCGATGGCGCGGTCGCGGCGGCCGAAGTTACGCTCGGAATACCAGACCCGCACGATCTCTTCGTCATCCCGTTTGTCGCGGCCGGCGCGGTCGGTAAAGAAGCCGCGGCCCTGGCTCGACCAGGCAAAGTTCGGGATCTGCTTCTCGTTCAGCCATTTCTTCCAGTCGTCATCGGAAGCGGCAACGCAGCCGGCCCAGATCGGATCGAGCATTTCGGCGAGCGAGAAGTTGTTGGAAAGCGCTGCCGGCGCCGCCTTGCCGGTCTTTTCGGCATAGGCGATCGCTTCCTCGAAACGCGCCCTTGTCCAGTTCGAGCCGCCGAATATGCCGCGGATGCGTCCGCGCTTGACCTCGGCATCCATGGCATCGACGAACTCGCCGACGGGCACGTCGGTATTGTCGCGATGCATGAAATAGATGTCGACATAGTCGGTCTTCAGCCGGGCAAGCGACTGGTCGAGCTGCTTTGCGATCATATCGGGATAGCAGAGCGGCGAATGAGCGCCCTTGCCGATCAGCACGATCTCCTCGCGCGGCACGTTGCGGCTGGTGTGCCAGTCGCCGAAGATCGCCTCTGTCTTGCCGCCGCCATAGACATAGGCGGTGTCGAAGGCATTGCCGCCGGCTTCGTAAAAGGCGTCGAGCGTCAGCGAGGCAGAGGCGAAGTTCGGGAAGAATTCGAAGCCAAGTGTCACGACCGAAGCCGGCTTGGAAATGCCGGGAATTTGACGCTGCGGAATGCTGTTGCCGCGCGCAATCGCGCCGCCGGCGATGTTGGCCGTGCGTTTGCTGGCCTTTTCCACGCCATATTCGAGACCGACCGAGGCGCGCCACTGGTCGAGCACACGCAGATTTCCGATCGAATCCGCCCAGCTCATGCCGGGAGAGCTGAATTCCGTCTTACCGGCGCGGATGGCGTCACCCGCCGCATCGGCCTCGAAAGAATAGAGCCAGCGGTCTTCATTGACCTCGACGGTCTCCTGCTTGCCGCCCTTGAAGATCTCGATCTTGCCGACGCCGCCTTTGTGGCCGGAGGCGAACCAGAAGTCCTGGACCTCGATCCGGCCCTCGGAGCCGATGATGCGCAGAACATTGTCCTGCTGCGCCATGATCGAGCAGGAGACTTCGGCGATGATCTCATTCGGGAACTTGAGGACGGCAGATGCCCATTCATCGACGCCGCTCTGGCCGAGATGGGCGACGCCCGAGACCTTTTCCGGTTCCAGGAAGGCTTTGCCCTCCGCGGCGCCGGCAATCAGTCTGGCCATCGAAACCGGATAACCGCCGACATCGAGAATGCCGCCGCCGGCGGTATCGTTGGCGAAAAGCCGGTGTTCCGGTTTGTAGCTGCCCATGTTGAAGCCGAAGCTCGAGCGGATGATGCGAACGGTGCCGATGACGCCGCTTTTGACGAGTTCGACCAGCTTCTCTGTCTGCGGATGCACGCGGTACATGAAGGCTTCCCCGGCGAAGACGCCGGCTTTTTTCGCCTCGTAGTAAACGGCTTCGGCATCGTAGGCCGAGAGCGCGATCGGCTTTTCCACCAGGATGTGCTTGCCGGCACGTGCCGCCTTGATCGCCCATTCGGCGTGGCCGGTGTGAGGGACGGCGATATAGATCGCATCGATCTCCTTGTCGGAGAGCAGCGCCTCATAGCCATTGACGATGCGGGCGCCGGGGAAATTTTCGGCAAGGCCCGGCTTTGCGGGATTGCGGGTGGCGATCGCCACCAGTTTGCCGGTACGCGAATGGGCGACGCCGTCGGCAAAGGTGCGGGCGATGGTGCCGGGGCCGATGATGCCCCAGCGGATGGGTTGATCTGAAGTCATGGAAAATCCTCTTTCGTCTTTCTGTCCTGGAATTTGGTTCAGCGAAGCCGCTTGCCGGCGCCGTCGAAAAGGAATGCGCGGTTGGCGGGAAGGCCGACCGTCAGCGTTTCGCGATTGCCGGCGACGCGCGATTCCGGCCGCTCGATGATGAGTTGCTCGGGGCCAATGGTGGCGTAGATATAGCTGGTGTTGCCGAGGTGTTCGGCGACGTCGATGGTGACGGTGAGGTCGGCATCGCCCGTGCCCGCATCGACGAAATGTTCGGGACGCGTGCCGAGCGTCACTTTTGCTCCGGCTTCGATGGGATCGGCGACCGGCAGCGTCAGGCGGGTATTGGGGTCACTTTCCAGTGCGATCACCGCCCTGCCCGGGTGCGTCTCAACCACCACGGCCTTGAGGAAATTCATCTTCGGCGAGCCGACGAAGCCGGCGACGAACTGGTTGGCGGGATCGTCGTAGAGGTCGAGCGGCGCGCCGATCTGCTCGATATTGCCGGCGCGCAGCACGACAATCCTGTCGGCGAGCGTCATCGCTTCCGTCTGGTCGTGGGTGACGTAGATCATCGTCGTCCCCAGCTGTTTGTGCAGCCTGGAGATCTCGACGCGCATCTGCACGCGCAGCTCGGCGTCGAGGTTCGACAAAGGTTCGTCGAACAGGAAGACCTGTGGTTCGCGCACGATGGCGCGGCCGATCGCGACACGCTGGCGTTGGCCGCCGGAAAGCTGCTTCGGCCGGCGCTTCATCAACTCGGTAATCTGCAGGATCTCGGCGACATGGCGCACGCGCCGCTCGGTGTCGGCCTTCGGATTGCCGTTCATGCGCAGGCCGAAGCTCAAATTTTCCTCGACGGTCAGGTGCGGATAGAGCGCATAGGACTGGAAGACCATGGCGATGCCGCGATCGGCCGGCTCGACGTCGTTGACGACCCTGCCGCCGATCTGAAGCTCGCCTGAAGTAATGTCCTCGAGGCCGGCGATCATTCTGAGCAGCGTGGACTTGCCGCAGCCGGAGGGGCCGACGAAGACAACGAATTCGCCGTCTTTCACCTCCAGATTGGCGCCGTGGATGATCTCAAAGCCGCCGAAGCGCTTGACGATGTTGCTGAGTGAAAGCTCTGCCATGCAGCCTCCCGATTATTTAATTGCGCCGGCCGCGATGCCGGCGATGAAATGGCGCTGAAGAGCCACGAAGATGACGAGGATCGGCGCCGTCAGCAGCACCGCGCCAGCCATGATGCCGCCCCAGGAAACCTTGGTGAGGCCGATCAGCGTTCCCAGTGCCACAGGCGCCGTCATCATCCCCGGTCTGGAATTGATCAGCAGCGGCCAGAGGTAATTGTTCCACGAGTGCAGGAAGAGAATGATCGCCAATGCCGCCATGGTCGGGCGTGCCAGCGGCAAGGCGATGCGCAGGAAGATCTGCCATTCCTTGACGCCCTCGACCCGGGCCGCATCGAAGAGTTCGCCCGGCATCATCGAGAAGGATTGCCGCATGAACAGCACCCCGAGCGAATTGAACAGCGGCGGCACGATCAGAGCCACCCAGGTGTTTGCCAGCTTGAACTCGCGCGCCACCATGATGAATTGCGGGATGACGACCACGGAGAAGGGAAGCGTGATCGTGCCGAGGATGATGGCGATGACGACGGAGCGGCCGACGAAACGGTAACGTGCCAGTGCCCAGCCGGCCATCGAAGTCAGCAGCACCGAGAGCACTGTATAGATGAGCGCCACGCCGATGGAGATCACCATTGCTCCGATGAAATCGGTATCGGCCTGTAGGTTCTTGAAATTCTCGACGAAGTTGGTCGATGGCCACAGCACGATGTCAGGGCTGAAGATGCCGTTGTCGGGCATTGTCGAGAAGACGAACATCATCCAGAGCGGAAACAGCCAGATCAGCGCCAGCGGTGCCAGTGCGGCATGCAACGCGATCTGGCGCAGAAGAAGGGATTGCGATTTGGATTTCATTTCGGATCCCTCCCGACCCAGAGATTGAGAAGCGAGATCGCCACGGCAAGGGCGGCCATCGTATAGGCGATCGCCGAGGCATAGCCGAAGTTCAGCGAGGTGAAGCCCTGGCGATAAAGCAGCAGACCGAGCGTTTCGGTGCCGCCGCCGGGACCGCCACGATTGGTGATCAGGAAGGGCTCGGTGAAGAGCTGCATGGTGCCGATCACCGAGAGCACCACGCAGAAGAGGATGATCGGTTTCAGCAGCGGCAGGGTGATGTGGAAGAACTGCTGGATCTTGCTCACCCGGTCGAGCGTCGCTGCCTCGTAGACATCTTCGGGAATCGACTGCAGGCCGGCGAGGATGATGATGGCGTTGTAGCCGGCCCAGCGCCATGTGACGGCAAGGATGATCAGCGCCATGGCGGCATTCGCATTGTCGAACCAGGAGACCGGGCTGAGACCGACGGCCGAGATCAGCTTGTTGATGATCCCGAAATCGAGGCTGAACATCAGCCGAAATACTGCGGCATAGGCGACTTCGCCGACGACGACAGGGGCAAAGAAGGCGAAGCGGAAGAGCGGGCGCGCTTTCAGCAGCGGCGAATTGAGCATTACGGCCATAACGGTCGCGAGCGCGATCATGACGGGCACCTGGATCACCAGGATGATCAGCGTGTTGTAGAGGGCATTGTAGAAGGCCGGGTCGTAGAAGAGCCGGCCCCAATTGGCCTGGAAACTATATTTCCACGGGTTGATGCGGGTGTTCTGAAAGGAAATCAGGAACGAATTGATGATCGGCCAGACCCAGAAGGTGGCAAAGACCAGCAGATATGGGGCGAGGAACGCATAGGCGCTCCGGGTTCTGAATGGCATCGAGCCTCCTCCTCACAAAACCAACGAATGACCAGCCGCCTTGCGGCGGACGGAGAGCCGGGCGCGTCAAGCGCCCGGCTTCGTCATTCACTGCGCGATCGGAAGGCCGGTCGCCGAAGCGATCTGGTTGGCGGCATCGTCGAGAGCCGCCTTCGCATCGGGATAGCCGCCGGAGAAGAACTTCGCCTGCGTCGCCTTGAAGATGGCTTCGGCATCGCTCTGGAAGGCGGTGCCGCGGCTCGGTACGATCTTCGGCAGCGTCGCGAGGATATCGGCCCAGACCTTCTGACCGCCCCAATAGGGCTGTGCTTCGTTGACAAAGGGATCTTGTACGGCCGAGAGCAACGATGGCACCAGACCGAATTCCTTCAGCATCGTAACCTGGCCCTCGTTCGTGCCGAGGGCGTAGTTGACGAATTTCCAGGCCGCTTCCTTATTTGCGGAGGTCGCCGAAATAGCGAGCGACGAACCGCCGAGATTGGCGGCATGCGGGCCATCGGCCGTCAGGCTCGGCATCTTGTAGACGCCCCACTTGCCCTTGAGATCGGGCGAGGTCGAGCGAACGGTTCCCTCGTACCAGCCGCCATACAGTTGGCTCGCGGCCTTGCCGGCGGTATTGGCCTGGATCTTTTCGTCCCAATTGGCTGCCGTCAGCGTGCCGGCATCCTTCATTTCCTTCACCTTTTGCAGCGAGGAGACGCAGGCCGGCTGGTTAATGGTGATGGACTGGCCGTCGGTCGAGTAATAGCCGCAGCCCTGCTCGTTGGCGATCATGCGAAACCATTCGCTGTCGCCGTTAAAGTCGGCCTGCGCCATGACGACGCCGGGATTGGCGGCGGAAATCTTTTTGCCTGCAGCGATGAAATCGTCCCAGGTGCTGATGGTGCTCGGATCGACGCCGGCCTTTTCGTAGAGATCGCGGCGGTAGAAGACGGCGACAGGACCGGAATCCCACGGCATGGCATAGGCGACATCGCCGACTTCAAGCTCGGTGCGCTTGAATTCGGGGAATTTCGCCTGGATCTCGGGTGTGTAACCGAGCTCTTTCAGATTGGCGAAGCAATCGGGAAAACGGCTCCAGAAGATTTCAGCTTCGAAATTCTCGATGCTGACGATGTCGGGCAAGCCGTCGCCGCCGGCGGCGCAGGCCGCGAGCGTCTTATCGAAGACCTGGGCGTTGCCAAGGTCCTCGACGGTGATCTTGATATCGGGAAACTGTTTGTTGAAGCCTGGAAGCGTGGATTTCAATGCCGACGCGGCGACATTCCAGCTCCAGATGGTGAGATTGGCCGACTGCGCGAATGCGGAGCCGGAAGCAAGCACTGCGACAGCTGCGGTCGCAGCGAGAAGTTTGAAGCGCATTGAAAATCCTCCCTTTTCAATTGCCGATCTTTCACGAACGCGGTTAGACTATCTGCAAGGGAGCGGGTGTCTCCTAAAAAGGGAATATGAATTTGGCGGAAAGTAAGGTCGGCACACGTGCAATCTATCAGCCCGGCGCGAGCAGCATCGAGGGATTGCCAACGGCGCTGCAGATGTTCCATGCCCATCCGCCCGTCATGGCCATGCCGCACTGGCACGCGCAGGTCGAGGTCAACTATGTGATGCGCGGCACCGTGCATTACCGGATGAGCGATCACGAATTCCGGCTGAACGCCGGCGAAATGTGCCTCTTCTGGGGTGGTCAGCCGCACCAAATGGACGAATCCTCAGACGATTCGCTCTATGCCGGCGCCCATCTGCCGCTCGTCTATTTCTTCCGGTTGCGCCTGCCGATCGGTATTTCCAGCCGGCTGATGAAGGGTGAGACGCTGGTGACCTCGGCAACGGATGCCGCCGACAACGAGAACTTTACCCGCTGGTTCCGCTATGCCAATTCCGGCGATTCCGCCAAGGCCCAGCACGCCGTCGACGAGTTGCTGCTGCGCATCGAGCGGATCGCGCTCGAACCCTATTCGATGACGTCGCAGGCGATCGTCAATCTCGAAGGGGATCACCCGCATCCGCATTCCTCGCGCAGCGTCGCGCGCATGTGCGATTTCATCGCCGCCAATTTCCTGCAAGACATCGATTCGGTCGATATCGCCCGCGCAGCCGACCTGCATCCGAAATATGCGATGAACCTGTTCAAGCGATCGACTGGCATGACGCTCAGCAAATATGTGACGCTGCTACGGCTGTCGCGCGCCCAGGCGATGCTGATGAGCGAAGGCGCCAACGTGCTGCAGGTGGCGATGGACAGCGGCTTCGGCTCGATCAGCGCCTTCAACAAATCCTTCCGCCACATCGCCGGCATGTCGCCATCGAATTTCCGCCGCGATATCCGACTGGTAACGACGATCCCCTCCGGCACCTTCCGGAACTAGCCGCAATTCGGCGTTTGCGTCCTCTGCCGGTTGCTTGTTCTTAAACTGGGCAAAAAAGAACCAGCGCCTAAGCCGGCGGCAGAATGCGCACATTTTCTGGGCAAGTGCATGCACTATACATCCTCAAGCGAATAGAGGCCATCGCCCTCTCAACGAAATCAATGATTTATAATTTGGCACGCACTTTGCTTCGATAGTTGCAGAGTTGGTGGCTAGGGTTCCGGCGTCGCAAGGCGTGGCTGGTCCGAGAGCTGCCACCGGTAGGGGAGACATCCCGCCGGGTGCACGGCGGGACAAAAGCCCGGGAGACCTCGTAAGCCAAGGGATTGGCGGCACGATGGTCATTGCCGATCCCTTTTGAAGAAAAGCAAAAGGGGAATTTCAATGCAGACTTTTTCGAAAATCCTATCGATTACCGCCCTGACGGCGTCCCTGGCGCTCGGGCTCGGCTCCATCGCCAAGGCCGAACAGAAGACCGATTTCAAGGTCGCCTGGTCGATCTATGTCGGCTGGATGCCATGGGGTTACGCTGCCGATCACGGCATCGTCAAGAAATGGGCCGACAAATACGGCATCAAGATCGAGGTCACCCAGTTCAACGACTACGTCGAATCGATGAACCAGTATACCGCCGGCGCCTTCGATGCCGTGACGCTGACCAATATGGACGGCCTGTCGATCCCGGCTGCCGGCGGCGTCGATACGACAGCCGTCATTGTCGGCGACTTCTCGAACGGCAATGATGCCGTCATTCTCAAGGACAAGGCGAGCCTTGCCGACATCAAGGGACAAAACGTCAATCTCGTCGAATTTTCCGTCTCGCACTATCTGCTGGCCCGCGCGCTCGAAAGCATCAAGATAACCGAGCGCGACGTGAAGGTGGTCAAAACCTCCGATGCGGATATGGTCGCAGCCTACAAGACGGCTGACGTGACCGCAGTCGTCACCTGGAACCCGCTGGTCTCGACCATCCTCGAGGACCCTACGGCCAAAAAGGTCTTCGACAGCTCGCAAGTGCCGGGCGAGATCATCGACCTGATGGTCGCCAATACCGGTGTGCTGAAGGACAATCCGAACTTCGGCAAGGCGCTCGCCGGCATCTGGTATGAGACCGCAGCACTGCTGACTGCCGACAGTGCCGACGGCAAGGCTGCCCGCGAGGCAATGGGCTCGGCATCCGGTACTGATCTGAAAGGCTACGAATCCCAGCTTGCCGTCACAAAGCTTTTCGACAAGCCGGCCGATGCCGTTGCCTTCACCGCCTCGGACGGCCTGCCGAAGACGATGGATCTCGTTCGTAACTTCCTGTTCGAAAAGGGCCTGCTCGGCAATGGCGCGCCATCGGCCGACGTTATCGGCATCGAAATGCCTGACGGCAAGGTTCTCGGCGACAGCGGCAACGTCAAGCTGCGCTTTACCGAGACCTACATGAAGGCGGCCGCCGACGGTTCGCTCTAAGCGATGTCCAAGCAGCGGTGCGGCCTTGACTGCACCGCCCACACTTCATCAGCGGAGCTTTCCTCATGCGCTGGATCAACACGAGGCCGAGCCGAGGCGCGCAGCTTGCCTTGACGCTGCTGCCCTTCGTGCTGCTGATCGTTGCCTATACTTTCGGCTCGGCGGCACGGCTGGCGGAAAATGCCAACGACAAGCTGCTGCCCGGTCTTGCCGGATTTGCCGATGCGGTCGACCGCATGGCCTTCATCGCCGATCCGCGCACCGGTCAATACCTGCTCTGGTCCGATACGGGTGCGAGCCTGGTCCGCCTGTTTGCCGGCCTTGGCATCTCCACGATCACCGCGCTCGTCATCGGCATGCTGATCGGCATGCTGCCTTATCTCCGGGCGCTGCTCTCCCCTTTCGTTGCGGTCATTTCCATGGTGCCACCGCTGGCGCTGCTGCCGATCCTCTTCATCGCCATGGGGCTGGGCGAAGCCTCCAAGATCGCGCTGATCGTCATCGGCGTTGCGCCGACGATGATCCGCGACCTTGCGCTGAAGGCGCTGGAGCTGCCGCGTGAGCAGATCGTCAAGGCTGAAACGCTTGGCGGCTCCTCCTGGCAGATCGGCCTTCGTGTCGTGCTGCCGCAGATCCTGCCGCGCCTGATCACCTGCCTCCGGCTTCAGCTCGGTCCCGCCTGGCTGTTCCTGATCGCCGCCGAAGCGATCTCGTCGGATTCCGGCCTCGGTTATCGCATATTCCTCGTCCGCCGCTATCTCTCGATGGACGTCATCTTTCCCTATGTCGTCTGGATCACGCTGCTCGCCGTGATCATGAATTATATCCTCGATCAGATCCGCATCGCCGTCTTCCCCTGGTCGGAGCTGGAGAAGCGGGCATGAGCGAACTGGTGATCGAAAAGGTCTGGAAGGAATATGGCGACCAGATCGTGCTTGAGGACGTGTCGCTGACCGTCGCCTCGCGCGCCTTCGTCGCGCTTGTCGGTCCATCCGGCTGCGGCAAGTCGACGTTCCTGCGCATGCTGCTTGGCCAGGAGCGGCCAACGCGCGGCACGATCCGGCTCGACGGCGAAGCTCTGCCGCAGGAGCCAGGGCGGGATCGCGGCGTCGTCTTCCAGCGTTATTCCGTCTTCCCGCATCTGACCGTCCTTGGCAATGTGCTGCTTGGGCGGGAACTCTCAACGTCTCGCTATAAAGCCAAGCTTTTCGGCGCTGCTCGTCGCAACGCCGTCGACGAAGCCCGGCGACTGATCGGCGAGGTCGGCCTTTCCGGCGCCGAGGGCAAATATCCGGCGCAACTATCAGGCGGCATGCAGCAGCGCCTGGCGCTGGCCCAGGCGCTGATCATGAAGCCGAAGGTGCTGCTGCTCGATGAGCCCTTTGGCGCACTCGACCCCGGCATTCGCGCCGAGATCCACACGTTGATGAAGCGGCTCTGGCACGAAACCCAGATGACCGTCGTCATGGTGACGCACGATATGCGCGAGGCCTTCACGCTGGCGACGCGCGTCGTCGCCTTCGAGCGTCGGCGTGACCGCCCGGAGGAAAAGGAGCGCTACGGCGCGACGATTACCAAGGACATCTCCATCTGGCCGCCGAGGCTTGCCGGCGCGCCCACCATCTTCAGCCCCGACCGGGACGGCCCGGTCATTTCTCTGGGCCTTCGCCGGGACGACCCGGCTTCCAGTCCGTCAGGAGAAAAGCCATGATGCATGTCAGACGTTCGCCCGAAGAGATCGCCGCCAACCGGCAGCGTTATGAGGAACATCAGAAGAAGGGGCTGGAATTTGCGCCGAAGGCCTTGCCGGCGCCGAGCCCCCTGCCCGCCCCCGCAATCAATGCGGCTGCGATCATCCATCAGGAGACCATCCCCGGCGGCTGGTACTGGTCGACTGCGCTGAAGCGCGGCGAGGCGCTCCGCATCGATCAGGGCGAAGGCGGATCGACCGTGGCGCTCGTCGCCTGGAACGCCACTGACACGAGCGAAAGGCTCAATCTCGTCGATACGGTCAAGGTGCAGTGGACGACGGCCCTCGGCAGGGGGCGCGTCATCTTCTCGGATATGGGCCGGGTGATGTTTTCGTTGATCGAGGATAGCTCCGGCGCCCATGACTGCCTGATGGGTGGCTCGACGGCAGCTTCGAACGCCGCAAAATATCCTGGCGTCAAGACCCGCAACACCCGCGACAATCTCGTGCTCGTCGCCGGCAAGCTTGGTCTTACCAGACGCGATATTCCTGCGATTCTCAATCTCTTCGCCCCCGTCCGCGTCGACGATGACGGCGGCTTCCATTGGCGCGGCAAGCTTTCCAACAGCGGCGATTATGCTGAGCTGCGCGCCGAGATGGACATGATCGTCGGCTTCTCGAATTGCCCGCATCCGCTTGATCCCGACCCGGTCTATGCGCCGAAGCCGGTGATCGTCACGCGCTTTCGCGCGCCGGCACCCGCAGCCGACGATCTCTCGCGCACGGCGACCGCCGAAGCCCTTCGCGGCTTCGAGAACAACGCCTCGATGCTGGCCTGAGGAGGGATGGCGATGACCGATTTCATCAAGACTTCAGCTTCGCGCAGCCTCGAAAACGCTGTGCAGGATCATTTCATCCCGGCCGAAGCGCCGTGGTCCGGCATCGTGCGCAAGGGCCAGACGATCCGCGTCGAAGACAGCTACGGCCAACAGGCAATCGATACGCTGTTTTATCGTGCCGATGACTTTGCCGAGCGTTATTCCAACCAGGATACGATGCGGGCGCAAGGTGGCGCCTATATCGGCACCGGCACGAAGATCATTTCGAACGAGGGCAACGTCATGCTCGTCATGACCGCCGACAGCTGCGGCCGCCATGATACCTCAGCCGGCGCCTGCTCCTGCGAAAGCAACACAGTGCGCTTCGGCCACGGCACGAAGTACCTGCATGCCTGCCGCGACAATTTCGTGATCGAGGTGACAAAACACGGCATGAGCAAGCGCGACATCGTGCCGAACATCAATTTCTTCATGAACGTGCCGATCAAGCCGAATGGCGAGATGACGATCGTCGACGGCATTTCCGCGCCTGGTGACTATGTCGAGCTGGTGGCGGAGATGGACGTGCTTTGCGTCATCTCCAATTGCCCTCAGATCAACAATCCCTGTAACGGTTTCGATCCGACACCGATCCGGGTGCTGATCTGGGACGGCGAGGACTGATCGATGTTCACCAAGGTCCTTATCGCCAATCGCGGCGAAATCGCCGTCCGCGTCATCCGCACATTGAAGAGGATGGGCATTGCCTCAGTTGCCGTCTATTCCGATGCCGATCGATTCTCGAAGCCGGCGCTGACCGCCGATGAAGCCGTCCGCCTCGGCCCGGCACCGGCCGCCGAAAGCTATCTCAATGTCGATGCCGTCATAGCCGCCTGCAAGGCGACGGGAGCTCAGGCCGTGCACCCAGGCTACGGCTTCCTCTCGGAGAATATCGGCTTTGCCGAGCGGCTGGCCGCTGAAGGTATCGCCTTCATCGGCCCGCGTCCGGAGCACCTGTCGGCCTTCGGCCTGAAGCACACGGCGCGCGAATTGGCGAAAGCGAGCGGCGTGCCGCTGCTGCCCGGTACCGATCTCCTGCAGAGCGTCGACGAGGCGCTTTCGGCGGCCGAGATCGTCGGTTATCCCGTTATGTTGAAAAGCACGGCCGGCGGCGGCGGCATCGGCATGCAGCTCTGCGCCGATGCAGCAAGCCTCACGACCTTCTTCGAAAGCGTGCAGCGGACCGCGCGCGCCAGCTTCGGTGATGCGCGTGTCTACATCGAGCGTTTCGTTGCTGACGCACGCCATGTCGAGGTGCAGATCTTCGGCGACGGCAAGGGCGGAGTGATCGCGCTCGGCGAACGTGACTGCTCGCTGCAGCGGCGAAACCAGAAGGTCGTCGAGGAGACGCCTGCGCCTGGCCTTTCCGCGGAGATACGGGCGCAGTTGCACAAGGCGGCGGTCGATTTGGGAAGCTCGGTCTCCTATGAATCGGCCGGCACTGTCGAATTCATCTATGATCCCCAGCGCGAGGAATTCTATTTCCTCGAGGTCAATACCCGCCTGCAGGTCGAGCATCCTGTCACGGAAGCCGTCTTCGGCATCGATCTCGTTGAATGGATGATCCGCCAGGCGGCCGGCGAAGACGTGCTCTCGGGCGCCAGAGGCCTGACGCCGAAGGGTGCGGCGATCGAGATGCGGATCTATGCCGAGATGCCGCATGCCGATTTCCGCCCGAGCGCCGGCCTGCTGACCGAAGTGATTTTTCCGGAGAGTGCCCGCGTCGACGGTTGGATCGAGACGGGAACCGAGGTGACGCCCTTCTACGACCCGATGCTCGCCAAGCTGATCGTGGCGGCGGAAGACCGGCCGGCGGCGATCGAGAAACTGAAGGCCGCGCTTGCGGCGACATCGATATCAGGCATCGAGACCAATCTCGATTATCTGAGAACTATTGCCGCTTCCGAACTGCTTGCCAGCGCCACGGTGGCGACGACGGCGCTGCGCGACTTCGCCTTCGTTCCCGATGTCGTCGAGATTCTCGCCCCCGGCGCACAGTCGAGCATCCAGGAACTGCCGGGACGACTCGGCCTCTGGCATGTCGGCGTGCCACCGAGCGGTCCGATGGACGAGCGCTCCTTCCGCCATGCCAACCGGCTGGTCGGCAATGACGATGTGACGGCCGCACTGGAACTGACGGTCTCTGGCCCGACGCTGCGGTTTTATGCCGACCAGACGATCGCGCTCGCCGGCGCTCGCATGGCGATGACATGCGACGGCACAAGGCTGCCGCATGATGCGCCGGTGCTGATCCGGGCCGGCCAGGTTCTGTCAATCGGTACGATCGAAGGACCGGGACAGCGCGCCTATCTCGCCGTCGCCGGTGGTTTTGCCGCGCCCGTCGTGCTCGGCTCGCGGGCGACCTTCGGCCTCGGCCAGTTCGGCGGCAACGCCACCGGCACGCTGAAGACGGGGCATGTGCTGCATTTTGCCCGCCAAGTGCCGGCCAAACCAGCCAAGCCCGCGGTGGAGCCGGTCGCCTTGTCGCGCGAATGGGATGTCGGCGTGGTTTATGGCCCGCATGGCGCACCGGATTTCTTTCAGGATAGCGATATCGAAACGCTGTTTTCGACGGCTTACGAGGTGCATTTCAACAGCGCCCGCACCGGTGTGCGCCTCATCGGCCCGGCCCCGCTTTGGGCGCGCAGCGACGGCGGCGAGGCGGGGCTGCATCCCTCCAACCTGCACGACAATGCCTATGCGATCGGGGCGATCGATTTCACTGGCGACATGCCGATCATTCTCGGTCCCGACGGTCCGAGTCTTGGCGGCTTCGTCTGCCCGGCGGTGATTGCCCGCGACGAGCAGTGGAAGATGGGCCAGTTCAAGCCCGGCGACCGCATCCGTTTCCATGCCGTGACCCGGCCGGAAGACCCGATTGCTGGCCCGGCGGTGCGGCGGGTCGCGGAAGAGACTGGCTCGCCGATCGTCAGGATCAGCCAGGACGGCCCGGTTTCCGTCGTCTATCGCCGTCAGGGCGATGACAATCTGCTCGTCGAATATGGACCGATGACGCTCGACGTCGCGCTGAGGCTGCGGGTGCATCTGTTGATGCAGGCCGTTGTCGAGGCCCGCCTTCCCGGTATCGTCGACCTCACCCCCGGCATCCGCTCGCTGCAGATCCACTATGACGGAACGCAGCTGACGCGCCGGCGCCTGCTGGGGCTGCTCTCCGAGATCGAGACGACGCTTCCGGCGGCGCAGGAGGTCAAGGTGCCGAGCCGCATCGTCCATCTGCCGCTTTCCTGGAATGATCCGGATGCCGAGCTTGCGATGCGCAAGTATCAGGAACTCGTGCGCCCGAACGCGCCCTGGTGCCCGTCGAATATCGAGTTCATCCGCCGCATCAACGGTCTTCCCGACGAACAGGCCGTGCGCGATATCGTCTTCGATGCCAGCTACCTCGTGCTTGGTCTCGGCGACGTTTATCTCGGCGCCCCCGTTGCGACCCCGACCGATCCGCGCCATCGCCTCGTGACGACGAAATACAATCCGGCCCGCACCTGGACGCCGGAAAATGCCGTCGGCATCGGCGGCGCCTATATGTGCATCTACGGCATGGAAGGACCGGGCGGCTACCAGCTCTTCGGCCGCACCATCCAGGTCTGGAACACATGGCGGAAGACACCGGCCTTTGCCAGTGGCAAACCCTGGCTGCTCAATTTCTTCGACCAGATCCGTTTCTTCCCGGTGAGCAATCAGGAGCTGACGGAGGCGCGCGCCGCCTTCCCGCACGGGGGCTATCCCGTTCGGATCGAGGAGACGGAATTCTCCTATGCCGCCTACGTGAAAGAGTTGCAGATCAATTCGGCGTCGATCAGCCGCTTTAAGGCAACACAGCAGGCCGCCTTCGATACTGAGCGCCAGCGCTGGAAGGAAGCCGGGCTCGACAGCTTCGTCACTGACGAAGGCACGGGCGAAAGCCCGGACGGGGATATTCCCGACGGCTGCTTCGGGGTTGCCAGCGCCGTACCCGGCAATATCTGGAAATTGCTGGTCGAGCCGGGCGCCCCGGTTGCGGCCGGCGATACACTCGCCATCATCGAATCGATGAAAATGGAAATCAACGTCACCGCCCATGCGGCAGGCCGCGTCCGCGACCTGCGCGCCGGGCCGGGACGAAACGTCAAAGCCGGCGATATCATCGTCGTCCTGGAGGAATGCTGACATGCTGCCGACCATCCTCGATCTCTCAAGCCTTCGCGCCGCCTATCAATCCGGCCTGACGCCGCTCGATGCCATCGAAGAGGTGATTGCGCGGCGAGCCGCCTCGAAAGATCCGGCAATCTTCATCACCCCGGTGCCGGATGAGCAACTGCGCGCTGCCGCGAAAGCCTTGATGGCACGCGCGCCTGAGGCAAACAGCCTGCCGCTCTGGGGCGTACCCTTTGCCGTGAAGGACAATATCGATGCCGCCGGCTTGCCGACGACCGCCGCCTGCCCGGCCTATGAGTATCGGCCAGAAGCCGACTCCACCGTCGTTGCACGGTTGAAGGCGGCCGGCGCCATCATCATCGGCAAGACCAATCTCGACCAGTTCGCGACCGGCCTCAATGGCACGCGCTCGCCCTATGGAGCGCCGCGTTCGGTCTTCGATGCGGCCTATATCTCAGGTGGTTCGAGTTCCGGATCGGCGGTCACGGTGGCTTCAGGCCTCGCAGCCTTCGCACTCGGCACCGATACGGCCGGCTCCGGCCGCGTGCCTGCCGCCTTCAACAATCTGGTGGGCATCAAGCCGACCCCGGGTCTCTTGCCGAATACCGGCGCTATACCGGCGTGCAAGAGCGTCGACTGCATCACGATTTTTGCTGCGACCGTCTCTGACGGTGTTGCGATCCGGAAGGTCGCCGAAGGCTTCGATGCCGCCGATCCTTTCTCGCGTCGCGCCAAGCCGGCGAACCTGCCTGTGTCGGGGTTGCGCATCGGCGTTCTCGCCGACGCCGAGCGGGAATTCTTCGGCGACAAGGAAGTGGAGGCGCTCTACGATCAGGCGATCGAACGGGCCAGAGCGCTCGGCGCGACCATCGTGCCGTTCGACTACGCGCCATTCCGCGAGGCCGCCGCCCTTCTCTATGACGGGCCGTGGGTCGCCGAGCGCCTGGCGGCGGTCGAGACCTTCCTCGCCACGAATGCCGCCGATTTTGATCCGACCGTCAGAGGCATCATCGAGGGCGCCAAGGGCAAGACCGCAGTCGAGGCCTTCAACGGCCGATACCGGCTGGAAGAATTGCGCCGCAAGACCGAGGCCGAATGGGAAACGGCCGACGTGCTTCTGCTGCCAACGGCGCCGACTACCTACACGGTCGCCGATATGCTGGCCAATCCCGTCGTGCTCAACGGCCGCCTTGGCCGTTACACCAATTTCGTCAACCTTCTCGATTGCGCGGCGATCGCCGTTCCGGCCGGCTTCGGAAAAGGTGGGGTGCCGGGCGGCGTTACCGTCATTGCACCTGCCTTCACCGACGATGCGCTGGCGCCGCTTGCCGATGCGCTGCACCGCGCAGCAAGCTCCGGCATGGGCATCGACCGGCAGGCTGCGATCCCCGAAGCAAGCCCTGTTGTGCCTGGCGATGACGGCCTGGTGCCGATCGTCGTCGTTGGGGCGCATCTGACCGGTATGCCTCTCAACCACGAACTGACCCGACCGGGCGGCAGGCGGATCAAATCCTGCCGTACTGCACCGGATTACCGCCTTTTCGTCCTACCCGATACCGTCCCGCCGAAGCCAGGCCTAATCCGCGAACCCGGCTTTGACGGCAAAGGCCTCGAGGTTGAGGTTTGGAAAGTCACCGCGGAAGCTTTCGGGCGCTTTGTCCAGAACATCCCGGCGCCGCTCGGCATAGGCAAGGTAACGCTCGATGACGGTTCCCAAATTTCAGGTTTTCTCTGCGAGGCTCATGCAATCGAAGGGGCGCGCGAAATCACTGAATTGGGAGGCTGGCGCGCTTACGTCACGGATCAAAGGATCCCGAAATGAAATGAGCACGAAGTATCATCTCAAAAAGATCCTCCTGGCGATACTTGCGGGCCTTGAAGCACGAAGCGACGCGCGCCGGTTCGGTCGCGCAAGAAGGTGATTGACCATCGGTCAAACCCTTCGCCGCAGGATCACGTGACGAGGCCGTGCCGGGGCGGGGCGCGCTTTTTCGTCCTGAATTACGCAAAAATAAGAGCTTAGAGCGGTTCTGCGCTTCCGTTAAAAGCTGAACCGCTCTAGCGCCTGATATTTGGCGCAGTGTCCTTGTTACTCCCCGGCCGTTGCAAACACCGCGCTGGCATCGCTGACAATTTCCACATGAGAATATGCCGCCTGCCCCGCAGCCGCGGTGTCCGCGCGCATGATCGCGGTCACGATCCGGCTGTGCTCCTCATAGGATTTCGCCAGACGCCCGGGCAGACGGAACTGCGCCCGCCGAAAAGGCGCCAGCCGCGCCCGCGTCTGCGTCACCATCTCGAAGACATGATCGTTATGCGCGCCGCGATAAAGTCGGGTATGGAATCGGGTGTTGTAAGCCGAATATTCCTCTTCCGCGCCGGCATGCACGAGCCTTACTGATGCCAGATGCTCCAACTCCAACGCACGCCGCTCATCCACCGTCATGCGCTCAGCCGAGAGCCTGGCGCAGATTGCTTCAAGCTCCGCCATCGCCTCGAACATCGAATGCAGATAGGCCTCGCTGACATTGGTAACGAGGGCACTGCGGTTTGGCTCGCGCGCAATCAATCCCATGGCACCCAGCTCACGCAGAGCCTCTCGTACCGGTGTGCGCGAAACGTCGAAACGAACCGCGAGCGACACCTCGTCCAACTTCGCGCCAGGCAGGATTTCACCTGTGACGATCATATCGGCAATCGCCCGCACCATCTGTTCGACGGTGGTTCCGCTACGGATCACTTCTTTGCGCCTCGTCTGCTTCACAATACGAATCTGCTCACATCACCACTCTGCATACAGATGACGTTCGGGACTCGATAAGTCAAATCGAGGAGCGAAGCTATTGTTAAATTTCCGCTTTCTGATGAGTAAGAGAGCTTGAGAAGGGCGGCGTAGTACTGCCTGACAATGCAGAATGAATAAGAAATACCTGTTGATTACTTTTTACGCAGCAATTCGAATAATCTGTATGCACTTTGCAGCGTGCAAACTTTGCACAAAGAAATAAATCATAAAAACCAATAGATTGGTTTCTGGCATGCACATTGCATGCACTTTTCTGTACCGTTCGCAACCGGCCCAGCGCCGCAAGGAGCATTCCGATGACCAAACTCCTTTCCATGAACCGCCGCAATTTCCTCCAGGCTTCCGCTGCCGGGGCGCTCGCCGGCGCCATGCCCGGCCTGATCGGCTCCTCCGCCGCAGCCCAAACCGCGCTGACCGTCGGCTTCATCTATGTCGGCCCCAAGGACGACTACGGCTATAACCAGGCGCATGCGGAAGGTGCGGCCGTTATCAAGGCGATGCCTGGTGTGACGTTGGTCGAGGAAGAGAATGTGCCGGAGACCGTCGATGTCCAGAAGACCATGGAATCCATGATCAACCTGGACGGCGCGACCCTGCTCTTTCCGACCTCCTTCGGCTACTTCGACCCGCACATGCTGGCCATGGCCGCCAAACATCCGGACATCCAGTTCCGCCACTGCGGCGGTCTCTGGCAGGAAGGCAAGAACCCGGCCAATACGGGCTCCTATTTCGGCTATATCTTCCAGGGCCAGTATCTGAACGGCATCGCCGCCGGCCATGCGACGAAGAGCAAGAAGATCGGCTTTGTCGCCGCCAAGCCGATCCCTCAGGTTCTGCAGAATATCAACGCCTTCCTGCTCGGCGCGCGTACAGTCGATCCTGGTATCACCTGCCAGGTGATCTTCACCGGCGAATGGTCGCTCGCCGTCAAGGAGGCCGAAGCCACCAATGCGCTGGTCGATCAGGGCGCCGACGTCATCACCTGCCACGTCGACAGCCCCAAAGTGGTCGTCGAGACGGCTGCCGGCCGCGGCGCCTTCGTCTGCGGCTATCACGCCAACCAGAGCCCGCTTGCTCCTGAAAAGTATCTCACCGGTGCCGAATGGGCCTGGGGCAACGTCTATAGCGATTTCGTCAAGAAGGCGCAGGCCGGCGAAAAGCTCGGCAACTTCGTGCGTGGCGGCCTGAAGGACGGCTTCGTGAAGATGAGCGCGCTCGGCTCCGCCGTCTCCGCGGAGGGCCGCAAGGCCTTCGAAACCACGCAGGCGGAGATGATGAAGGGCGGCTTCTCGGTCTTCAAGGGTCCGTTGAAGGACAATAAGGGCGACACGGTCGTGGCTGCCGACAAGAGCTACGCCGAAGACGCGATCGAGCTCGAAAGCATGAATTATCTGGTCGAGGGCGTGGTCGGGTCCACAGCGTAAACCACAAAGGGAGAAGCGCCATGACCATCGAGGCCAATGATCCCGCACTAGCCATCGTGGAAAAACCGGCTTCGCTGCGCCCCGTCCTTGAATGGATCGCGCGGCGAGCCGAGCCTGTTGTCATCGGCCTCGCGGCCATCCTGATCGGTCTTGCGCTCTTCTCCCTCTTCATCCTGGCGGTCGGCAAGTCGCCGACCACCCTCTTCCAACTGATGTATACCGGCGGCTTCGGCAGCTGGTTTTCGGTGCAGAACAGCTTAAGTCGTGCCGCACCCCTTCTCCTGACGGCACTCTGCGTCGCCCTGCCCGCCCGTCTCGGCCTCGTCATCATCGGCGGGGAAGGAGCGGTCGTGCTGGGCGGCGTTGCTGCCGCAGCCATGGCTTTGCCGCTCGCCGGCACCGCGCCTGTTTTCCTCACCCTCATTCTGATGGCAATCGCTGCCATGGTGGTCGGCGGCATCTGGATCGGCCTTGCCGGTTTCCTGCGCCACTACCGCGGCGTCAACGAAACCATCTCCTCACTGCTGCTCTCCTATATCGCCATCGCCCTGATGAACCAGTTCGTCGAAGGGCTGCTCCGCGATCCTGCAAGCCTCAACAAGCCGTCGACCAGGCCGCTGCCGGCGGACTACATGCTCGGCAATATTCCCGGCATGGACGTGCATTGGGGCCTGGTCATCGGCATCCTCGCCTGCATGGTCTCCTGGATCGTGATCGAAGCGACGAGCTACGGTTTTGCCGCCCGCATCGCCGGCGGCAACGTGCGCGCCGCCCAGATCCAGGGACTGCCGGTCGGCAAGCTGATCGCCGGATTTACCGCGCTTGCCGGCAGCTTTGCTGGTCTGGCGGGCATGATCGAAGTGGCGGCAGTGCAGGGAAGTGCCAACGCCTCGCTTGCCGCGGGCTATGGTTATACCGGCATCCTCGTCGCCTTCCTCGCCAGGCACAATCCGCTGGCGATCATTCCGGTCGCGATCCTGCTCGGCGGCATTGACGCCTCGGGCGGCCTCATCCAGCGGCGCATGGGCCTGCCGGATGCGACGGTTCTGGTGCTGCAGGGGACGCTCTTCATCGTCATTCTCTTCTGCGAAACTTTCTACGGCCGCTTCAAGATCTTCAATCCCGACCTCTGGAAAAGGAGCCTCTGATGGAAGAGACAGGCATCGGCATCTGGGGCGTGCCGCTGGCGATCTTCGCGGGCGCCATCCGCGTTTCCACCCCATTCATCTTCGTCAGCCTCGGCGAGACCATCACCGAACGCTCCGGCCGCATCAATCTCGGGCTCGAAGGCACGCTCGTCTTCGGCGCCATGACAGCCTATGCGGTGGCCGTCATGACCGGCTCGCCGACCCTCGGTGTGCTGGCTGCCATGATGGCGGGCGCGATCTTCGGCCTCATCCACGGCTGGATCTGCAAGTTCCCCAAGGTCAACGACATCGCCATCGGCATCGCCATGATGCAGTTCGGTCTCGGCATGGCGTTCTTCCTCGGCAAATCCTTCATCCAGCCGGTTGCCCCGAAACTACCCTCGATCCCGCTCGGCGGCTGGTCGAGCACTCCGCAGGTCCAGGCGGCGCTCAATATCAACGTGCTGTTCTTCATCGGCGCGGCACTTGCCCTCTTCCTGTTCTGGGCCTTCAAGAACACCCGCATCGGCCTGATCCTGCGCGTCGTCGGCGATAGCACCGACGCGGCCCGGGCCATGGGCATCCACCCGGATCGGGTTCGCTTGCTGGCAACGGCAGTGGGCGGTTCGCTGGCGGCAATCGGCGGCGCCTATCTCTCGCTCTATTATCCGGGCTCATGGAACGAAGGCATCTCGTCGGGCCAGGGCCTGATGGCCGTGGCTCTCGTCATCTTCGCTCGCTGGAATCCGATTGGCTGCTTTCTCGCTGCCCTGCTTTTCGGCGGCGCCGGCGCGCTCGGCCCGGCGCTGCAATCGGTCGGCGTCACACAAGGCTACTACCTTTTTTACGCCGCGCCTTACGTGCTCACCCTCATCATCCTGATCGCCACGTCCTCGCCCACCCGTTCGCTCGCGGGTGCGCCGGGTGCGCTGTCGCTCACGAAATAACGGAACATTCCGATGAACGGACTTGGCGGTCTCAACAAATCCGAACACGGCGTCGGTATCGGCCTCGTTCAGCTCCAGCTGCCGGTGACCGTCACCAAAGCGGACTTGGCAAAACAGACGCAGGTGATCGTCGATCTGGTGGCCAAAGCACGGCGCAATCAGCCGGGCATGGACCTCGTCGTCTTTCCCGAATACGCGCTGCATGGCCTTTCCATGGACATCAATCCGGAGATCATGTGCACGCTCGACGGGCCGGAGGTCGCGGCCTTCAGGCAAGCTTGCAGCGACAACCGGATCTGGGGCTGCTTCTCGATCATGGAGCTCAATCCCGGTGGCATGCCTTATAATTCCGGCATCGTCATCGACGACCAGGGCGAGTTAAAGCTCTATCACCGCAAGATGCATCCCTGGATCCCCGTCGAGCCCTGGGAGCCCGGCGATCTTGGCATCCCCTTTATCGAAGGCCCCCGAGGCGCCAAGCTCGCGCTGATCATCTGCCATGACGGCATGTTCCCGGAGATGGCGCGCGAATGTGCCTATAAGGGCGCCGAAATCATGATCCGCACCGCCGGCTACACGGCGCCGATCCGCGATGCCTGGCGCTTCACCAACCAGGCCAATGCCTTCTGCAACCTGATGATCACCGCCAATGTCTGCATGTGCGGCTCGGACGGCACGTTCGATTCCATGGGTGAAGGCATGATCTGCAATTTCGACGGCGCGATCATCGCCCACGGCACCTCCGGCCGGCCTAACGAGATCATCACCGCCGAGGTGCGTCCTGACCTGGTGCGGGAGGCCCGGCTCGGCTGGGGCGTGGAGAACAACATCTACCAGTTCGGCCATCGCGGCTATGTCGCCGTCGCCGGCGGCGCCCAGGATGCGCCCTACACCTACATGCACGACCTTATCGCCGGCAAATACCGCCTGCCATGGGAAGACGAGATAAAGGTCAAGGACGGCACGTCCTGCGGATTTGACAAGCCGATGCGCCGTTACGGCGAACCCCTCAAACCTGCCGCGGAATAGGAGAGAGAATGATGGACGCGATGGTCGAAACCAAAGGGCATTTTATCGACGCCGATCCGTATCCGTGGCCCTATAACGGCGCTCTGAGGCCTGACAATACCGCCCTCATCATCATCGACATGCAGACGGATTTCTGCGGCAAGGGCGGCTATGTCGACCATATGGGCTACGACCTGTCGCTGGTGCAGGCGCCGATCGAACCCATCAAACGCGTGCTTGCCGCCATGCGGGCCAAGGGCTATCACATTATCCACACCCGCGAGGGCCACCGCCCGGACCTCGCTGATCTGCCAGCCAACAAACGCTGGCGCTCGCAGCGGATCGGCGCCGGCATCGGTGATCCCGGCCCCTGCGGCCGAATCCTGACGCGTGGCGAACCCGGCTGGGACATCATCCCCGAACTCTACCCGATCGAAGGCGAGACGATCATCGACAAGCCCGGCAAGGGTTCGTTCTGCGCCACCGACCTCGAACTCATCCTCAGCCAGAAGCGCATCGAGAACATTATCCTCACGGGGATCACCACCGATGTCTGCGTTTCGACGACGATGCGCGAGGCAAACGACCGCGGCTACGAATGCCTGCTTCTGGAGGACTGCTGCGGTGCGACCGACTACGGAAACCACCTCGCCGCGATCAAGATGGTGAAGATGCAGGGCGGCGTCTTCGGCTCGGTCTCCAATTCCGCGGCTCTAGTCGAGGCGCTGCCCTGATGCCGTCATTGCGTGCCCATGTCTTTCGCGTGCCAGCCGACGGCCCCGATGACGTTGCCGGCGTCGAGGCGCTCTTTGCCAGCGGCCTTCAGGCGAACGACGTCGTCGCCGTTCTCGGCAAGACGGAAGGCAACGGCTGCGTCAATGATTTTACCCGCGGTTATGCCACCCGCAGCTTCGAGACATTGTTCAGTAGATATGGCGTCGACGGCGTCTCGATCATCATGTCCGGCGGCACCGAGGGGGCGCTCTCGCCGCATTGGACGGTATTTGCGCGTGAAACCGTAGAAACCCCGGGCGAACGGGCGCTGGCCATTGGTGTGTCGCGTACCGCCGCGCTGCCCCCCGAACATCTGGGGCGCCGGGAACAGATCCTGCTCGTTGCCGAAGGCGTGAAGTCCGCGATGAGGGATGCCGGCATCGATGATCCCGCCGATGTCCATTTCGTGCAGATCAAGTGTCCGCTGCTCACCTCGCGCCGGATTGCCGAGGCCGAGGCAGCAGGCAGGACGGTCGCAACCCACGACACGCTGAAATCCATGGGCCTCTCGCGCGGCGCTTCGGCTCTCGGCGTCGCCGTGGCACTCGGCGAGATAGATGCGACATCGATCGGCGATGCCGACATCTGCACACGTTTCGATCTCTTTTCTCGCTGCGCCTCAACCTCGTCCGGGGTCGAACTCACCGATCACGAAATCATCGTCCTCGGCATGAGCGCAAAATGGTCCGGTCCGCTGTCGATCGACCACGCGGTCATGCGGGATGCGATCGACGCGCATTCCGTCAGGAAAGCCCGCGAACGCCTGCCGGAAAACAGCCGGCTGGCGGCGGTTCTCGCCAAGGCCGAGCCGGACCCGTCCGGCAGGATCGACGGCAGGCGCCACACGATGCTCGATGACTCGGATATTGCAGGCACCCGCCATGCCCGTGCCTTCGTCGGCGGCGTTCTCGCCGGCATCTTCGGCATTACCGATCTCTATGTGTCCGGCGGCGCCGAACACCAGGGTCCGCCCGGCGGCGGTCCCGTCGCCATCATCGTCGAAAAGGAGCAATGAAGTGAGCACAGTCCGCGACACGCCCCTTCCGCAAGCCGGCAAGGCCGCCGGCATCGAGACGCTCGGCATGACCATGCGCTTCGGCTCGTTCACCGCGCTCGACAACGTTTCGATCGCCGTTCCGGCCGGCTCTTTTCACGCGCTTCTCGGCGAAAACGGCGCCGGCAAGTCGACGCTCGTCAAATGCATCATGGGCTTCTATCACGCTACGTTAGGCTCGTTGTCGGTCGACGGCCGCGAGGTGGCGGTCGCCTCACCCAAGGATGCCGCGGCCTATGGGCTCGGCATGGTCTACCAGCATTTCACACTGGTTCCCTCTCTGACCGGCGCGGAAAACCTGGTCATCAGCCGTACCGAAGTACCCGCGGTGATCAACTGGGCCAGGGAACGCAAGGATCTGGCGGGTTTCATGGAGCGCATGCCGTTCAAGATCCCGCTCGACAGGCCGGTGAGCGAGCTTGCGGCTGGCGAAAAACAGAAGCTCGAAATCGTCAAGCAACTCTATCTCGGCCGCTCCTTCCTCGTGCTCGACGAGCCGACTTCGGTGCTGACGCCGGCCGAAGCCGATGAGATGCTCGGCATCGTCCGCGGCATGACCGAGCGCGGCGAGCTCACCGTGCTGATGATTTCCCACAAGTTCCACGAGGTGACGAAGTTCGCGGATGCCGTCTCGATCCTGCGGCGGGGCAAGCTGGTCGGCACCGGCAAGGTCGCAGAGCTCTCCACCGCCGAGATGGCGGCGATGATGATTGGCGACGTCAAGCTCGCCGAGCTCGACAGCCGTCTGCCGGTGGCGGAAGCGGCCAAATCCGTGCTCACTGTAACCCAGTTGAAAGCTCCGGATCGCTCCGGCCTGAAGACGATCGAGATCGACGCGCTGACGGTCCGCTCCGGCGAGATTGTAGGCATCGCCGGCATATCCGGCAACGGCCAGAAGGAACTGACGGAAATTCTGGCCGGCCAGCGCCCGACCGATAGTGGCGAGGTCATGGTCAATGGTGAGACTTACGGCGCCACCCGTGAGGAGACCCGCAAGAACAGGGTGCGTTTCATCCCCGAAGAGCCGTTGCAGAATGCCTGTGCACCCAAGATGACCGTGAGCGAGAACCTTGCGTTCCGCACCTTCGACTTGAAGCTGGACGGCAAGGACGCGATCTGGCTGAACAAGGGCAGCATGAAGAAGCGTGCGTCAGCACTGATCTCCGATTTCAAGGTCAAGACGGCCTCTTCCTCCTCGCCGATCGCAGCGCTTTCGGGCGGCAATGTGCAGCGGGCGGTGCTCGCCCGCGAACTGACGGGTGAGGTCGATCTGCTGATCGTCTCGAACCCTTGTTTCGGCCTCGATTTCTCGGCCGTTGCCGAAATCCGCGCCCGCATCATGAAGGCCCGCAATTTGGGCGCCGCCGTGCTGCTGCTTTCCGAAGACCTCGATGAACTGCTCGAGATGTCCGACCGCATCATGGTCATTTCGGAAGGCAGGCTGGTTTACGAGACACCGGCGCGTTCGGCCGATATCGGCGTGATCGGCGCCCACATGGCGGGACATCACTGATGATGGAGATCAAGGCAGAGCCTTTCGCCTTTCCGGTGAAGCACGATGAGCTCGCCCTCATCGTCATCGACATGCAGCGCGATTTCGCCGAGCCCGGCGGTTTCGGTGCCAGCCTCGGCAATGATGTCAGCCGCATCACCAGGATCGTGCCCGATGTCAAACGCCTCATCCAGGGCTTCCGCAATGCCGGCCTGCCTGTGATCCATACGATGGAGTGCCACCGGCCGGACCTTTCCGACCTGCCGCCAGCCAAACGCGACCGCGGCAACCCGTCGCTCAGGATCGGCGACGAAGGCCCGATGGGCCGCATCCTGATCTCAGGCGAACCCGGCACGGCAATCCTGCCGGAACTCGCCCCTGTGAAGGGCGAAGTCGTCATCGAAAAACCCGGCAAGGGCGCCTTCTACGCGACCGAGCTCGGCACCGTGCTGCAGCAGAAGGGCATTCGTCAGCTCGTCTTTGCCGGTGTCACCACCGAAGTCTGCGTGCAGACGACGATGCGCGAAGCAAACGACCGCGGCTATGAATGCCTGCTCGCCGAAGAGGCGACGGAAAGCTATTTTCCCGAATTCAAAGCCGCAGCCATCGCCATGATCCGCGCCCAGGGTGCGATCATCGGCTGGACCGCCCATGTCGACGACATTCTGGAAAGCATCGCCCATGCCTGAAACGACCCGCCATCGCCTGACGTCAGGCGGCTGGAAGGAGCTGGAATTCGGCCCTTTCCGCGATGATGTCACCATTCACTGGATTCGCCCCTTCGAGGGCGATCAGCCAGGCGTGGCGCTGTTGAAATATGAACCCGGCGCCTCCGTTCCCCGCCATCGCCACGAGGGGCTCGAGACCATCCTGGTGCTCGACGGCATTCAATCCGACGAGACGGGCGATTACATCAGCGGCAGTTATATCGTCAACGCGCCGGGCAGCGAACACTCGGTCTGGAGCGATACCGGCTGTGTCGTGCTCATCCAGTGGGACCGGCCCGTGAAAATACTCGAAGAGGAAATTGGCTGAACCCGACATCCGCCGAGGTCTGCCCGACAATCCGGAAGGACATGAGCTTCACAGCAGCATCGAGGCCCCGCGATCGATATAGGTGTCCAGGAATTGTTCGAGGCGGGGGTTTCTCGGTCGTTTGAAGACGTCCTGCGGCGGGCCGGTGAACAGCACCTTGCCGTGATCGAGAAAGATGATCTGCTGGCCGACCGTCGCGGCAAATCCGATCTCGTGGGAAACGACGACCATCGTCATGCCCTCGGCGGCGAGATCGCGCATGACGTTGAGCACCTCGCCGGTCAGCTCGGGATCGAGTGACGAGGTTGGCTCGTCAAACAGCATGATCTTCGGGTTGAGGGCAAGGGCGCGGGCGATGGCAACGCGCTGCTGCTGCCCTCCCGAGAGCTGCGAGGGATAGTGCCCCGCCCGGCCCTCGAGACCGACCTTGACGAGTTGGGCCATGGCCCGCTCTTCCGCATCCTTGCGGCTCATCTTGTGAACCGTCTTCAGCGCCTCGCTGACATTGCCGAGCGCCGTCATGTGCGGCCAGAGATTGAACTGCTGAAAAACCATCCCGATCTGCGATCGGATCTGCCGGTTCACCGCCGCCGGCACCCGCTCCCGGACGCCCTTGGTGTTTTCCGCAAAGCCAAGCACCTCGCCGTTGACGGTGATCGTCCCCTTCGTCGATTCCTCTAGAAACGCCATGCAGCGCAGCAGCGTACTCTTGCCGGATCCCGACGGGCCGATGACGCAGGAAACTTGTCCCTGCTCGATTTCGAGGTCGATGCCGTGCAACACGGTGGAACCGCCGAACGTCTTGACAAGATTTTTGACTGCGATCGCAGGAACGCTCATATGTTGAAAAACCTGAATCTGGTGAGTTTCGTTTCGGCGAGATGGCCGAGCCAGCCGGTGATTTCGACCAGTACCCAATAAAATAGCGCAAGGACGAAGAGCGCCTCGACGAAAGCATATTGCTGCGAGCCGATGGCGCTGAGTGTCGCCGTCAACTCCGGCACGGTGATGATGGACAGAACGGCCGTCTCCTTCATGAGAATGATCGTCATGTTGACCGAAGGCGGCAGCACTAGCATGGTCATCTCCGGCAGCAATATGCGCCGGATGATCTGCCCTTGTGTCAGGCCAACGCACAGGCCGGCCTCGATATGTCCCTTCGGGACGGCGGCAAAGCCCGAGCGGAAGATCTCACTGAAATAAGCCGCGCCGTAGATGGAAAGGCCGACGATGCCGGCCGGGATCGGATCGAGCGACAATCCGACGAAGGGGCCGCCATAGTAGACGAGGAATATCTGAATCAGGAAGGGCGTGCCGCGCAGCACTGCGATGACAATGCCGAACGCTCTGTCCAGCAGCACGCCGCCAAAACGTCGCGCGACAGCGACAAAGAAACCCAGTACGGCAGCGGCTAGAGTGGTGACGATCCAGATGAGGATGGTGACCCACGCACCGTTGAGGATCTCCGGCAAGTTGCTGAAAATCACATTGGTGTCGAAGGTCATCGCGGCACTCCTGGCAGGGAGCGTTCGATCAGGCCGCCCGCAAGGGCAACGATCCAATTGATGATGAGATAGATCAGACCCGCGGAAGCGAAAATCTCGAGCGGCAGGAAGGTGCTGCCGGCAAGGTCCTGAGCCATGCGTGTCAGCTCGACGATTCCGACGACGGAGACGAGCGAAGACGCCTTCAGAATAAGGATCGCTTCATTGACGAGTGCCGGGAAAGTCAGGCGCAGGGCGATCGGTGCCCTGATACGGCGGAAGATCTGAATGGGAGTCATGCCGGTCATTTCGGCAGATTCGACCAAGCCCGCGGGAACGCTGGCAAAACCACCGCGCAGATTTTCAGCCTGATAGGCCGCAGTGCACAAGGACAGGCCAATGACGGCCGCAACGATGCTCGGCACGTTGATGCCGATCACCGGCAGCAGATTGTAGATCAGCAACAGCTGGACCAGCAGCGGTGCACCACGAAAGAAACTGATGAAAATCTGCGCCGGCAGCATGAAAAGCCGTTGCCGTGAGAGCAGCATGGCTGAAATGGCGATCGCGATCGCAAAGCCGATCAGGATGGAAACCACGCTGATCGTCACCGTGTAGATCGAGGCTTGCAGAAGCAGTTCGAATAGCTTGATGGACATGGGCGGTGTTTGCCTGGGCGCTGCGGCCGTGAACTCTGATCCCACGGCGGATTGCGCCCCGACTACAGGCGGGGCGCGTTCGTTTCACCGGCGGCTAATCAGAATGCCGGATCCTTGACAGCATCAGGCGTCTCGAAAGACGCACCAAACCACTTCTTTTGCAGCTCTGCCATACGTCCGTCTGCCTTGATCTTGAGCATCGCGGCATCGATTGCATCCATCAGGGGCGCATGATCGGCATCCTTGAGACCGATGAAGCCGAAATAGGACTTCTTGCCGAATGGCGGCAGAACAACTTCGAACGTGCCTTTTCGCTGGCTCGCGACGAAGGCGATATTCGGCAGCGAATTGGCAACGCCGGCAATGCGGCCGGCGGCGAGATCGGCGTAGGATTCGGTAAAGGCTGGATATTCGCGCACGTCGACTTTGGTAGGCAGGGTGCCGGAGAATTCCTTCAACTGGTCGAGCTGGGCGGTTGCCTTGCCGACACCGATCGTTTTGCCGGCAATATCTTCCGGCTTGCTGATCGTCGTGTCGCCAGCCTTCTTCAAAATGGCGATCGTTGCTTCGGCGATCGGCGGCGTGAAGCGATAGCGCTCCAAGCGCTTCTTGGTGATTGTTGCAGGACCTGCGACGACATCGAACTTGCCGGCCTCGAGCGCGGGGAAGACGCCGTCCCAGGGAAGGGCGACCCACTCGATCTTGACGCCGAGTTCCTTGCCGATCTCGGCAAAGAGATCGACGTTCAAGCCGGTATGTTCGCCGGCATCGATATAGTCGAACGGTGCGAAAGCCGTTTCGGTGCCAACCTTGAGGGTTCCGGCTGCCTTGACGGCTGCCAGCGTGTCGGCTGCGTGGGCGGAAACGGCTGCTCCGATGAGGAACGCAGCGCCGACCAGACCCTTCAGCAGTGAATTTGCCTTCATGATCATCTCTCCAGTTTTATTCCCCCGGCGGAGGAGTTTTGGTTCCGACTTCGATTTCCTCTGCGCGGATTTCTATGTTCCGCTTTTGACTATACAAATAGATATAGGCGGGCCTAGAGTGTCAATGTAAAAGACGAGGAACGCAAAATTTGTGCCGGGTGGCGTCGATGTCGCTGGCATGGCCGTTCCGCATTTATGATCGTTGTCGCCGGATGAGGTGCGGGCCTGGTGTCGATTTATCAGCGTATTTTCACGGATATCGAGACGAAGATCATCAGCGGCGATTGGCGGCCCGGTGACCGTATTCCCGTCGAGCATGAACTCGCGGCGGAATATCGCTGCTCGAGGATGACCGTCAGCAAGGCGCTGTCGGCGCTCGCCGAGCGCGGCATGATCGTCAGACGGCGCAAGACGGGTTCGTTTGTCGCATCGCCCCAGATCGACCGCACGGTGATGGATATCCAGGATATCAGCACCGAAGCGGAACTGGCCGGGCACGAACACCGCTTCGAAATCCTCGCGCGCAAGATCGAGCGTCTTGGAGAGGCGGAGGCGCAGCAACTGTCAGAGCCTGCCGATGCGGAAGTCCTCAGGCTCCAATGCCTGCATATCGTCGATGGCAGGCCGAATGCCATCGAGCGGCGGATCATCATGCTCGATGCTGTCCCACGGGCGAGAGAGGAGAGCTTTGCTTCAATCCCGCCCGGCAAATGGCTGCTTGACGAGGTTCCCTGGTCCAAGGCCAAACATGTCATTCGCGCTGTCTCGGCCGACACCACGACGGCGCGGATCCTGCAGACGGAACGCGGCGAGGCCTGCCTTAGCCTCATCCGCCAGACCTGGCAGAACGGTCGTACGGTGACATATGTCGAGTTTACCCATCCAGGCGACCGGTTCCAGTTTGCGGGGACGTTTCATCCGGCAGCAAATTGAGTTCGACGCAAATCACGAGAGGTTCTGCAAGTGACCGATGAGCGCCTCAAGGCGATCCCGCTGAAAAGTTTGCAGGCGTTCGAGGCGGTGGGGCGCTGTGGCGGCGTGACGGCCGCGGCACTGGACCTCAGCGTTTCGCCGGGGGCCATCAGCCAGCAGATTCGCAAGATCGAGAGCTTTCTTGGAATTTCGCTTCTGGAGCGCAGCGGACGAACCGTCGAGCTGACTGCTTGGGGCCGGCTCTACCATCAGGAGATATCGAAGGGGTTCGAGCAATTTGCGCTCGCCCAGCAACTGTTGGAAAAGGCGCGCAACGAGACGGCCTTGGTGCTCAGTGCGCTTTCCTCCGTCGTCAACAAATGGATCGGCAGGCGCATCTTCGACTGGCAGGCGCTTCATCCCGACGTTCCAGTGAGGATTATCGGACGCGACAGGGAGCCTCGGATCGGCTTCGACGATGTCGATTTCCGCGTCAGCTATGGATCGGACGTCCTCCAGCACGAACATTATACCGAACTGTTTCGCGATTGGGTGGTGCCTGCCTGTTCGCCGGCGCTGATGCAGGATCGGGCGCATGCGGCTCGCGATCTTTTCGAGCAGCCCCTCCTCCACGTCGAGTGGGAACGGCACTTCACTCCCTACCCCAGCTGGGCGGATTTTGCCGCCAAGGCCGGTGTCTCCTTCGATGCGTCGACACCGGGCCTTTCCTTCACCCTGTCGAGCAGTGCAATTGACGCAGCAGTCAACAAGCGCGGCGTCGTGCTTGCACAACTGTCGATGATATCAGATGAGCTTGAGGCGCAAACGCTCGTCATTCCGGTCGACATGCGCATTGCACTGCGTGAAAGCTATTTTCTCGCCTGGGATCGGGCCGCCTTGCAGAAGCCCCACGGGCACGAATTCCGCGATTGGCTCGTCGCTATTTCTCGTCAGCAGGCCGTGGCGTCCGCGCCTAAGTCGATACTTTAGAAAAACTAAAACGGAACCTAGCTGAGCGATATTGATGAAAATTTGCGCCTGGCGATAATTTGCGCAGTCGCCTTTCCTTGGCGGCATGGCCGACATAGCAGGAGAGCTCGATGGCGCGGACCGACAAGATGAAACTCGGGACTTTCGTCTATACGTTCGGCTTTCATCCAGCTTCCTGGCTGCATCCGGCAAGCGACGTCAATGGGGCCAACGACTTCGCTCATCTGCTCGATGTCGCCAAGCGATCCGAGGCGGCTAAATTCGATTTCATGTTCATGGCGGATTCGCCCGCTGCTGCCGTCGGCGACGCCAATGCGCTTGCCCGCATTCCGACCAAGATGAACCGTTTCGAACCCCTCTCGCTGCTTTCGGCTCTGGCGGTTACCACCAATGATCTCGGTCTGGTGGCGACGGTCTCGACGAGTTATTACGAGCCATACAATGTCGCGCGTCTGTTCGCCTCGATCGACCATCTGAGCAAGGGTCGCGTCTGCTGGAATGTCGTCACCTCCGATCACGACGAAACCGGCTATAACTTCAATCGCGAGGGGCTCGACCCGCATGCGTTACGCTATGAGCGCGGCAACGAATTCGTCGATGTCGTGTTCGGCCTTTGGGACAGCTTCGAGGATGGCGCACTGCTTCTCGACCGTGAAAACGGGGTCTACTATGACAAGGACAAGCACCACACGCTTAACCACAAGGGCAAACATTTCCAGGTTCGCGGCCCCCTCAACATCGCGCGAACACCCCAGGGCCGCCCCGTCATCGCCCAGGCGGGCGGTTCGGAACCCGGAATGGACATGGCGGCACGCACCGCCGAAATCGTCTTCAGCCTCGCATCGAATATCGATCGCAACCGCGCCTTCTACGAAAACGTCAAGAACCGGATGCCGGCCTATGGGCGCGATCCGGACGATCTGAAAATCATGCCGGGCATCGTCATCAACGTCGGTGAAACCGAAGCCGAGGCAAAGGCGAAGGTGGATTATCTGATCGACAAGATGCATCCTGATGTCGGCCGGCTGATGCTTTCCGAATTCCTGGAAGCGGACCTGCGCGACGTGGCTCTCGACAAGCCTTTCCCCATGGATCGGCTGCCGCCGGCGCCCAAGGGATCGCGCGCTTTGTTTGACGAACTGGTCGATTTCGTCAGAAGCGGCCGCACCGTCGGCGAACTCATCCGGCACTATGCCGAGAAGCATACCGGCAATGGCATGACAGGCACGCCGGCCCAGATTGCCGACTACATGGAGGAATGGTTCGAAACGCGCGCCGCCGACGGCTTCATCCTGATGTTCCCGACCTTGCCGTCCAGTCTCGACGACTTCGTGCGGCTTGTCCTGCCGGAGCTTCGCCGCCGCGGGCTGTTCCGTGAGGAATACGAAGGCAAGACCTTGCGTGAAAACCTCGGTCTTTCAATGCCTGTAAACCGCTTTGCCAAAACGAAAGAGCCAGCCCGATGAGTGTCGAGGCTTTGATCAGTGAGGCGGACTTCAAGCTTTCGATGCGTCATCTGGCGGGTGCCGTCAGCGTGATTACGGTCGGCGACGGTCAAGACCGGACCGGTTTTACCGCAACGTCGGTCTCCTCGCTTTCGGCGGAGCGGCCTTCCGTCATCGTCAGCGTCAACCGCGCATCTTCCTCATGGCCGGCGCTGCAACGATACGGCTGCTTCTGTGTCAACGTGCTAGCCGCCGACCAGCAGCAGGTGGCGCAATCCTTTGCCGGTCTTGACGGGCGAAAGGGCACGGAGCGCTACGGCAACGCGGGATGGTATCGCCTCAAGACTGGCGCCGCCGCCCTTGAAAGGGCCCTGACGGTGCTTGACTGCAAGCTCGAAACCGCATTCCACTACCATTCCCACGCCATTTTGGTCGGGCATATCTGCGCGATCGAAATCCGGCAGGGCATAGGGCCGCTACTCTACTGGCGCGGTGGCTATCATGAACTTCCGCCGGAGGTTGATCGCAGCGGCCTAGCAAAGGCGTTCGGATAATAGCCCGATCGAGGCGACATCCGCATTGGCAAAGGCCAGTCTGAGGTAACGCTCCTGACCTTCGCCGAAATAGGCGCCGGGCAAACAGACGATGCCGGACTCTTTGGCGAGTTTTTCAGCGACCTCTGAAGACGATCGATCGGCATAGGGATGACGGACAAAGGCAAAATAGGCGCCGATCGCTCCGATCTCCCAATCCGGCAACCCGGAAAAGACCTGCCTCAACGCCTGAGCCCGGCGGGCGATCTCCAGCCGGTTGCCGGCCCGCCAGTCAGCGAGCGTCGGGATCGCCGATGCAACGGCGACCTGAGGCGAGCGCGGCGCGCAGATCTGCATATTGTCCATCACCTTGGCGATCTCGGCGACGAGTTTGGGGCCTGCCGTGATCGCCCCCAGTCTGTGACCGGGGATGCAGAAGGATTTCGAGAAGCTGTAGAGAAGGACGAGCGTGTCCTCCCAGCCCGGCTCGGAGAGAAGAGAGTGCGGCCGCCCATAATCCTCGCCGAGGAAGTCGCGATAGGTTTCATCGAGGATCAGCCAGGCGCCATATTTCCGACAGAGAACAAAAAGCTCGTGAAGCAGGCTTGGTGGATACACGGCCCCGGTGGGATTGTTGGGTGTGACGACGGCAAGCATCTTCGCGCCGGCCGCAAGGGCCGCCTCGGCTGAACTCAGATCAGGAAGAAAGCCGACGGTGGGGTCGCAATCGACCAATCGACGCCCGATCCCCAGCATCGACAGCGTCGTGTCGTGATTGAAATAGAAGGGATTGGTGAGCGCGACCGTATCGCCGGCGCCCGCAAGCGCGATCGCTGCGCACATGAACGCCTGATTGCAGCCGGCGGTAGTGTGGATATTGCCGGCGGAAAGGTCGGCGCCGTAAAGCTCGGCGAGGTGAGCCGCGTAGGTCTTGCGTAACAGAGGCTCGCCCTCGATCGGCCCGTATCCCGTCATCGCCTGTTGTCCGGCCGCCTCGGCAAGAAGCCGAAGCATCTCCGGATGCGCGGGATAGCCGGGCACGGCTTGCGACAAATCGATGAGCGGCCCTTTTTCGCCCTTGTATTCGCGGCTCCAGGCGACGACGGAGGGAATGGGCGGGGCAGAGAGGCGGGCAACGAGCGAATTGGGTTTTGCAGCGATCATATCGATTTCTCTTTGATACCGATTGCTACAACGATACCAATTGTTTTCTCAACCTCTTTGTCTGGTGAGACGGACCTGAAGCGGAGACACGTGCGCATGGTGTGGGACAAAACGCGGCTGGAACAGCTGCGCACAGAATTTGCAGATGCCAATGGCGGCGAGATATTCGATGAGAAGTTTCGCAAAGTGGCGGAGAAGATCATCTCCAAGAGCGGCACGAGACTGGCGCCATACGCCGGAATACCGACCTTCCTCAGCGCACCCTACATGCAGGTCGCGGCCGATGATCCGGACTTCGGCAATCTCCAGGTCGCGATCACCGGAATCCCCATGGATCTTGGTGTCACCAATCGCCCTGGCTCCCGTTTCGGACCGAGAGCGCTTCGCGCCATCGAAAGAATCGGCCCTTATAATCACGTTCTCGCCACGGCGCCGGTCTTCGATCTTCGGGTCGCCGACATCGGCGATATCCAGTTCCAAAGCCGTTATCGGCTGGAGCTCAGCCACGACGACATCGAAAAGCGCATCACCCAGATCGTCGATGCCGGTGTCGCACCGCTTTCGGTCGGAGGCGATCATTCCATCAGCCATCCGATTTTGAAGGCGATCGGCCGGCAGCAACCAGTCGGCCTCATCCATATCGATGCCCATTGCGATACAAGCGGCGCCTTCGATCAGACGAAGTTTCATCACGGGGGGCCGTTCCGCAATGCGGTGCTGGATGGCGTGCTCGATCCGACAAGGACAATCCAGATTGGTATCCGTGGTTCGGCGGAATATTTGTGGGAATTCTCCTATGCGTCAGGAATGACTGTGATCCATGCCGAGGACATCAGCGGAATGGGGATTGCGGCTGTCGTTGCCAAGGCAAAATCCATCGTCGGCGATGGCCCGACTTATCTTTCCTTCGACGTCGACAGCCTCGATCCGAGTTTTGCGCCCGGCACGGGCACGCCCGAGGTCGGTGGATTGACCACGCGTGAAGTCCTAGAACTGATACGCGGGCTGAAAGGCATAAATCTGGTCGGTGGTGACGTCGTCGAAGTTGCCCCGCAATATGACGCAACGACCAACACAGCGCACGCGGCAGCACAGGTGCTCTTTGAGATCCTGAGCCTCATGGTGTTTAGTCCATCGATCGGCAAATGCTAAGGCCGACCTCGCGTACTGCTGCGGGACGGTCTGACCGCCCGCAGCGAAGCAATCGGCAGCACCTGCGTCAGCCCTGGCGGGTCTCAGAGCGTTCGGAAAGCTCGACGATGATGCCGTCGGGATCGCGAACGAAGGCGATCTTGTTCAGCATCTCGGAGTGGACGGCGAAGCGCGGCCGCTCCTTGATCTCGACGCCCGCCTGTTCAAGGCGGGTGAAGGCCTCGTCGACATTGTCGAAATGGAAGGTGAGGTGCCGGACACCGGCCGTATCGTCAGGCACGTCGACCGCCCTCGACGCGCCGCCGGGCGGCGCAAAGACCTCCAGCATGCCGCCGCCTGCATCGAGGAACGCGACCTGCATGCCATTCGCCATCGTCTTGCGCAGCACGAGACTGAGGCCGAGCAGGCCACAGTAGAAATCGACGGTGCGATCCATGTCGCTGACCGTCATGCCGACATGCTCGAAGGATTTCAGCATGGGAGAGCCCTTCCCGGTTCAGACGGTGGCCGCAGCACGCCATTCCCCTGCCGGAAGCCAGGAGCGATAGAGCGGATGATCGGCGGCGATCGGCATAGGCGTCGGTTGTCCCGTTCGCTGCGAGAAATAGGCGGCCGTTACCAGTTCCAGCGAATTGCGGGCATCCTGCAATGTCACCGGTGGGTCGATGTCCTCGACGATCGCCTTGTGGAAGAGCTCGAACTGACGGGTGTAGCCATCCTCGCCGGGCACATAGGCGGCGAGCACTTCGTCGATCCGCGCCTGATGTTCCTCTGTCCCGGCGACGAACGTCCACGGATCACGGCCCATCGTATAAGGTTCGATGATGCTTTCGGCGACGAGGTCGTTGAAGCAGAAGCGCAGCCGCGAGATTTCCTTGCGCGAACCGAGCGTCATCGACAGCGTCGCCAGCGAGCCATTCTGCATCTTCACCGAAAGGGCTGCCGTATCCTCGACCTCGATCGGATTGACCAGCGTCGCGCCATAGGAAAACACCTCGGCGCAGGGGCCATGCACATAGTTCAGCATGTCATGGGCGTGGATGGCGTGGCCGAGAAGGCCGCCGCCGAGTTCGCTCGCCCATTTGCCGCGCCAAGGCACGGCATAATAATCCGGACCGCGCCACCAATGGGTTTCGATCGTCGTCAGGAACGGCTTTCCGGCCAGGCCGCGCTCGATCAGCAGCTTCAGCTTCTGCAGGCCGGACCCGTAGCGATACTGGAAGATCGGCATCAGCCTCCTGCCGGGGTAACGATCGAGGATGCGACCCATCTCGTCGACCTCGGCGATCGAGCCGAAGAGCGGCTTCTCGCAGATCACGTGTTTGCCGGATTCGATACCCTTGCGGCAGAGTTCGAAATGCGAGCTCGGCGGCGTCGAAATGTCGATGATGTCGAGATCGTCACGGGCAAACAGCGTATCCGCATCCTGCGTATATTCGCCAATGCCGTATTCCTCGCACAGCGCCCTGCCGCGTTCCTCGTCGAGCGAGCAGAGCACGGGGACTTCGAAAAGCTCCTTGTTCCAGCCGAAGCCGGCCAGATGCCGCGCAGCGATGCCTGCGCCGATGACGCCGACGCGCAATTTCCTGGTCATGATATCCTCCTCAGCGAGCGCCGATGCGCGCGGCTTTCGCCTGGGCTTCAAGCGAAAGACGGCAGACTTCAAAAACGTGGTCCTGGGTCATCGCCGTCTGCGTGCGGTTGCCGACGTCGGTAGTGAAAGCGTCGAAATAATCGAGTTTTTCGCCGCTGCAATCGATATGGGTCATTTCCTTGCCGTTGACCAGGAAGAGGTGATCCTTGCCCGGCCGGCCGGTGATATCGATATATTTGCGCAGTTCGATGTAGCCTTCGGTGCCGAGAATGGTCAGGCGCCCGTCCCCCCAGGTCGGCAGCGCTTCCGGCGTGAACCAGTCGACACGGACATAGCCCGCCGCCTTGTCGGAACGCAGAAGCACCTCGCCGAAATCCTCGAAGGCGGGCTTGTCGGGCATGCCGAAATTGCCGATCGAGCTTGCGATGACCTCGCCGGTGGTCGAGCCGGTATAGAACAGGAACTGGTCGACCTGGTGCGAGGCGATATCGACGATGATGCCGCCGAAGGCTTCGGGATCGAAGAACCAGTCCGGCCGGGTCGGCAGTTGAAGCCGGTGTGGACCGACGCCGAGCGTCTGGATCACCTTGCCGATCGCGCCTTCGGCGACAAGCTTGCCGGCCTTGACGGCGGAGCGAACGCAGTGGCGCTCGGAAAAGCAGATCGAGAAGATCTTGCCGGTCTCGGCAACGGTGCGCCTGACGTCCTCGAGTTGGGCGAAGGTCGTCACGCCCGGCTTGTCGGTCATCACGTCCTTGCCCGATCTCATTGCGCGGATGGCAAGCCCGGCACGATCACGCGGAATGGCGGAAATGCAAATGACATCGATCGACGGATCGTCGAACAGCTTTTCCCTATCGACCTGCGGCGCGTCAGGATAGGTCTTCTCAAAGGCCTCGCGCAGTGCCGGCACCGAGGTCTGCGGGCAATAGCCGACGAATTCGCCGCCTGCGGCCAACAATCCCTTCACGTGATCGAACGTGTGCCCATGGTCGATTCCGACGACGGCAAATCTCAACATCGCTGCAATATCCTCCTGGGATTTTCGTGCGGCCGGCTGAAGCCAGCCTCCTCCATGTTGGGCAAAACAGATAACGAAAGCCGGCTCCTGTCAAGGCGAGATGGAGGGCAAAATCGTCACAGCCTGTATTTAAATATTTGAAATTTAACAGTTATTTTGTATCTAAATAGTTATTTTGTGGGCTTTTGCAGTTGGATTCCCGAGGAAGCCCGCCGCTTGAGCCGATCAGGCGAAGGTCTTTTTCTCCCGCGCATCTTGCCCCGTCATCATGAATGTGATCGATTTTGGTCGTCGCCGGGTCGGAGGGCGGCAACACCTCGCAATTTTTAAAAGAGCTCTTCTCGCTCGCCTTGATGGAAGATCACCATGTCTCAAGCTCTTCTCGATGTCGCCGCTTCAGATGGTCTTTTTGTCGGTCGCATCTGGAATCCCGAAGCGGAGGGACCGAGCATTGTGACGTTACGCGAGGGCATGCTGGTCGACATCACGTCGCGCGAGACGCCAACGCTGAGCGCCCTGCTCGAGCGGCAGGATGCCGCCGCCTTCGTCCGTGCAGCAAGTGGCAAGGCGGTTGGCTCGCTGGCGGACATCGCCGCCAACAGTACCGGTGCTCCGGATCAAACGCGCCCTTATCTCCTTGCGCCCGTCGACCTGCAGGCAGTCAAGGCCTGCGGCGTCACCTTTGCGCAGTCGATGATCGAGCGCGTCATCGAGGAGAAGGCGGCCGGCAGTCCGGAGCGTGCGGCCTCAATCCGCGAGCGAGTCAGCACGCTGATCGGCGGCAGCCTCACCAATCTGAAGGCCGGCTCGCCGGAGGCCGCCAAGGTCAAGCAGGCGCTGATCGACGAGGGCATGTGGTCGCAATATCTCGAGGTCGGTATCGGGCCGGATGCCGAAGTCTTCACCAAGTCGCCGGTGCTCTCCTCCGTCGGCTGGGGTGCGGATGTCGGCCTGCATCCCATCTCGACCTGGAACAACCCCGAGCCGGAAATCGTGCTCGCGGTCAACAGCCGCGGCGAAATCAAGGGTGCGACGCTCGGCAACGACGTCAACCTGCGCGACGTCGAGGGCCGCTCGGCGCTGCTGCTCGGCAAGGCCAAGGATAACAACGCCTCGTGCTCGATCGGTCCGTTCATCCGCCTGTTCGATGCCGGCTACAGCCTCGATGATGTACGGAAGGCCGAACTCGACCTGAAGGTGTCAGGCAAGGACGGTTTCGTGCTGCACGGCAAGAGTTCGATGTCGCAGATCAGCCGCGATCCGACCGATCTCGTCAAGCAGACGGTCGGCGCCCATCATCAGTATCCCGACGGTTTCATGCTTTTCCTCGGCACGCTGTTTGCGCCGACGCAGGACCGCGACGCGCCGAAGCAAGGCTTCACCCACAAGATCGGCGATGTCGTCGAGATTTCCTCGGCAGGCCTCGGTGCGCTCGTCAACACCGTGCGCCTTTCCACCGAATGCCCGCCATGGACCTTCGGCATTTCGGCGCTGATGAGCAATCTGGCGAAGCGCGGTCTTCTCTAAATTACTGATTCCGTCGCCTGCCCTGCAGCAGGTCGAGAACGGAGTTTGCCGCCTCGAGAACGTTTGTCCCCGGGCCGAACACGGCTGCAACGCCGTGTTCGTGCAGGAATTCATAGTCCTGCCGCGGGATGACACCGCCGCAGACGACAATGATATCACCACCGCCCTGTTCCCTCAGCCTGTCGATCAGCTGTGGTAGCAGCGTCCTGTGACCGGCCGCCAATGACGAGACGCCGACGACGTTGACCTTTTCGCTGAGTGCGACACCGGCGGCTTCCTCCGGTGTCTGGAAAAGGGGACCGGCGAGCACGTCGAAGCCGATATCGCCGAAAGCCGAGGCGATCACTTTGGCGCCTCGGTCGTGCCCGTCCTGGCCGAGCTTGGCGACCATGATCTTCGGCCGGTGACCCATGGCTTCCGTCACTTCGGTCATGCGAGTCTTGAGCACGGCGAGCTCCGGCTCATTTTCATACGCTTGGCCATAGACGCCCTTGATCACCACAGGCGTGGCGGCATGGTCGCCGAAGGCATCGCGCATGGCATCCGATATCTCGCCGACCGTGGCGCGGGCTCGGGCCGCCTCGATGGCGGCTTCCAGCAGGTTGCCATTGCCGTTCTGTGCGATCTCGGCCAGGGCCGCCAGCGTCTCGCGCACGGCTCCGCCATCGCGCCGCCGCTTCGTTTCCTCGATACGTCTGATCTGCGCTTTGCGCACCGCGCTATTGTCGATCTCCAGAATGTCGATCGGCTGTTCGTTGTCGAGCCTGTAGCGGTTGACGCCGACGATGACCTCCTCGCCCTTGTCGACGGCCGCCTGCCGGCGCGCGGCCGCTTCCTCGATCAGCCGTTTCGGCAGGCCGTCATTGACGGCCTTCGTCATGCCGCCCAGCGCCTCCACCTCCTCGATCAGCGCCCAGGCCTTGTCGGCAAGCTCCTTCGTCAGGCTTTCGACGTAATAGGAGCCCGCCAGCGGATCGACCACCTTGGTGACGCCAGTCTCATGCTGGAGGATCAGCTGGGTGTTGCGGGCGATGCGGGCGGAAAACTCCGTCGGCAGCGCGATCGCCTCGTCGAAGGAATTGGTGTGGAGCGACTGCGTGCCGCCGAGCACGGCCGACATCGCCTCGAAAGCGGTGCGGATGATGTTGTTATAAGGATCCTGTTCCTGCAATGAGACGCCGGAGGTCTGGCAATGGGTGCGCAGCATCAGCGAGGAAGCCTTCTTCGGCTGGAACTCCTCCATGATGCGGGTCCAAAGCAGGCGGGCGGCGCGAAGCTTTGCCGCCTCCATGAAGAAGTTCATGCCGATCGCGAAGAAGAAGGAGAGCCTACCGGCGAAATCATCGACATTGAGGCCCTTGGCGATCGCCGCCCTGACATATTCGCGCCCGTCGGCCAGCGTGAAGGCGAGTTCCTGCACCAGCGTCGCGCCGGCCTCCTGCATGTGATAGCCGGAGATGGAGATCGAATTGAATTTCGGCATCTCCCTTGCCGTATATTCGATGATGTCGGCAACGATCCGCATCGAAGGTTCCGGCGGATAGATATAGGTGTTGCGGACCATGAACTCCTTGAGGATGTCGTTCTGAATGGTCCCCGAGAGCTCGGCCCGCGAGACGCCCTGCTCCTCGCCGGCCACGATGAAGGAAGCGAGGATCGGGATGACGGCGCCGTTCATGGTCATCGACACCGACATGTCGCCGAGCGGAATGCCGTCGAACAGGATCTTCATGTCCTCGACGCTGTCGATCGCCACACCGGCCTTGCCGACATCGCCTTCGACGCGGGGATGGTCGCTGTCATAACCGCGATGGGTCGCAAGATCGAAGGCGACCGACAGGCCCTTCTGGCCGGCGGCCAGGTTGCGGCGATAGAAAGCGTTCGATTCCTCTGCCGTCGAGAAGCCGGCATATTGGCGGATCGTCCAGGGCCGGCCGGCATACATCGTCGCCCGCGGGCCGCGGGTGAAGGGTGAAAAACCGGGAAGCGAGCCGAGGTGCTCGGCGCTTTCGATATCCTCGGCCGTATAGAGCGGCTTGACGGCAATGCCTTCCGGCGTTTGCCAGGTCAGCGTTTCGGACGAGGCGCGCAATTCCTTCTGCGCCAGTTCCGCCCAATCCGACAGCGTCTTTTTCGTCATACTTTCCTCCGGCTTATTTCATCCGCACCCTACCATTTCACAGGATCGCCGTGCGATACAAATCCCTGATTTTTATTCCCAGCTCTGGACCCGTCCGATGAAGACAATGCAGATCTATGCCTTCGACATGAACTGCGTCGGGCACATCAACCACGGCCTGTGGACGCATCCGCGCGACCGCTCAGCGCATTATACCGATCTCGACTACTGGACGGAGTTTGCCAAGACCGCCGAACGCGGTAAGCTGGACGGCATCTTCCTGGCCGATATCGTCGGTGTCTATGACGTCTATAAGGCTAGCCCGGCGCCGGTGATCGAGACGGGTGCGCAGATCCCGGTCAATGATCCGCTGATCCCGATTTCGGCGATGGCCTATGTCACGAAACATCTGGGTTTCGGCGTCACCGTCAACACCACCTACGAGCCACCCTTCCTGCTGGCACGGCGCATGTCGACCCTCGATCATCTGACCAAGGGACGGATCGGCTGGAACATCGTCACCGGTTATCTCGACAGTGCCGCCCGCAGCATGGGTTTCGACAAGCTGCCGGAACATGATGCGCGTTACGATGCGGCCGAGGAATATCTCGAGATCCTCTACAAGCTCTGGGAAGGGAGCTGGGACGACGATGCGGTGCTGCGTGACAAGGCGGGCGGCATCTATGCCGATCCCTCCAAAATACGCACGGTCCGTCACGACGGCAAATATTACCGGATGGAAGGCATCCATCTTTCCGAGCCCTCGCCGCAGCGCACGCCCCTGCTCTTCCAGGCCGGCGCCTCGGCACGCGGGCAGGATTTCGCCGCACGCCACGCCGAATGCGTCTTCATCGCCGGCCCGAATCCCAAGGCGGCCAAGCCGACCGTCGATGCGCTGCGGGGAAAGGCGGAGGAATTCGGCCGCGGCGCCGACGCACTCAAAATTCTGAGCCTGGTCACCATCGTCGTCGGGCGGACGGAGAAGGAAGCACGGGACAAGCTAGAGGACTATCGCCGCCATGCGAGCGTCGAGGCCTCGCTTGCGCATTACTCCGCTTCGACAGGCATCGATTTTTCGAAGTATGGATTGGACGACGTCATTGACCAGAGCTCGACCAACGCCAACCAATCCGCACTCGCGGCCATCACGAAACAGGCAGCGAAGCCGGTGACGCTGCGTGACATCATCGACCAGATGGTGCTCGGCAGCCGGATGAAACCGATGGTGGGCTCGCCCGACCAGATCGCCGATCATCTCACGACATGGATCGAGGAGGGTGGCATCGACGGCTTCAATCTGGCGCGGACAGTGGCGCCGGAAAGCCTGCGCGATTTCGTCGACCTGGTCGTCCCAGTGCTGCAGGAGCGCGGCGTCTTCAAGGCGGACTATGCTGCAGGACCCTTGCGGCAGAAGCTTTTCGGCGGCGGGAACGGCAGGTTGCCCGCCGCTCATCCCGCAGCCCGGTTCCGGCGCTGATTTATCGGTGGTCCAGCCTGGCAACCAGCCGGTCGCCAAGCCACTGGATGCCGCAAACGAGCACGATGAGGACGGCCACCACCGCGATCATCACACTGGTTTCGAAACGTTGATAACCATAGCGGATAGCGAGGTCGCCGAGGCCGCCGGCGCCGATCGCGCCCGCCATGGCCGAGGCGCCGATCAGCGTCACCAGCGTGACGGTGAAACCGGCGACGATGCCCGGCAGCGCTTCAGGCACCAGCACCTCGCGGATGATCGTCCAGCGGTTGCCACCCATGGCGCGCACGGCGTCGATCAGCCCGCGGTCGACCTCACGCAGCGACACCTCGGCGATGCGGGCGTAATAGGGCGTTGCGGCGATGGAGAGCGGCACGATGGCCGCCCAGGTGCCGAGCGCGGTGCCGACGATCAGCCGCGTCAGCGGGATTAGCGCCACCAGCAGGATGATGAACGGCACTGAGCGAAAGCCGTTGATGACCGCGCCGAGCACACGATTGATCCAGAGGTTTTCGGCGATGCCGCCGCGCGCCGTCGCGACCAGGGCAAGGCCGAGCGGCAGGCCGGCGACGAGCGAAATCAATCCCGAGGCGAGGGTCATCAGGATCGTCTCCCAAAGGGAGCGAATGAGCAGTTCAAGCATGATCGGTGTCATAACCAAGCACCTCCACCCGGGCGGACCGGGCCGTCAGGAATTGTTCGACCTTTCCGGCAAGCGCGGGGTCGCGCGCGGGAACGGCGATGAAGAACCGCGCCACCGGCTGGTTCTGGATATGGTCGATGCCGCCATGGACGAGGCGGAAGGAATGCGGCAATGCTGCCGAGAGTTCGGCAAACAGCGCGCCCTGCGCCTGCGGCCCGGCGAGATCGACGCTGAGGATCGCTTCGCTGCCCGCCGTCGCCGATAGCCGGCCGGCGATATGCTCAGGAAGCTGCGGGCGGATGCCGCCGAGCAGGCTCCCGGTGATATCAGCCTGCGGGTTGGCGAAGACCGACCAGACCTGCCCTTCCTCGACGATCCGCCCGGCATCGATGACCGCGACGCGATCGGCAATGCCGCGTACCACTTCCATCTCGTGGGTGATGAGCAGAATGGTCAGTCCGAGCTTACGATTGATGTCCTTCAGCAGTGCCAGGATCGACCGGGTCGTTTCCGGATCGAGCGCCGATGTCGCCTCGTCGGACAGCAGCAGCGCCGGGCGTGCCGCGAGTGCCCGGGCGATGCCGACGCGTTGTTTCTGGCCGCCGGACAGCGATGAGGGATAGCCCTTGGCCTTGTCTGCAAGGCCGACGAGGTCGAGCAGTTCATGCGCCCGTTTCAGGCGCTCGCTCTTTGCAAGACCCTCGATCTTTAGCGGCAGCGCGACGTTTTCTTCGACGGTTTTGGCGGAAAGCAGATTGAAATGTTGGAAGATCATGCCGATGCGACGGCGCAGCGGCTGCAGTTCCTGTTCTGAAAGGCCGGTGATCTCTCGGCCTTCGATGAGGATCTCGCCGCTATCGGCGCGCTCCAGGCCGTTCAGGCAGCGGATCAGCGTCGATTTGCCGGCGCCGCTGCGGCCGATGATGCCGAGGATCTCGCCTCTCTTCACCGTCAGCGAAACACCGTCAAGGGCTGCGGTGGCGCCGAACCGCCGCTTCACGTCGGTCAGCCTCACCACCTCTTCGGTCGCCGCTTGCGGCTGCGTCTCGATCGCCGTGGTGGAAACAAAGGAATTCATGTGCTTTTCCTTACAAATACTGAAGGCGGCCTGGGCAAGAACGCCCGGACCGCCTGTCGGCAGGCCTTAGAGCCTTTCCGGGTTAGATTGCAGCATTCTGTTGGCTCAAACGGAGTCGGATGGTCGACCGGCCGGCGCGCGTCGTAGCCCAGTTCTACGGCCAAGCCGGCCGGTCGATCAGGCGGCCCGTTTCAGCCAACCCTCCCGCAGATTTGCCTGGCAAATCTGCAAGACTTTAAAATCGGCGGGCGCACCTATCGCTTCGCCATGGCGAAGCGGTGCGGCCGGTGGGCCGTGCATCTTTCCGCCAGGGCAGAGGCGATCGGCTCGGACGTACCAAGGGCATGCCCGTCGCCAATCGCCTCTGCCCTGACGAAAACCTGCTCCGGCAGAATGCTGCAATCTAACCCGGTAAGGCTCTAACCCCCAGCCCTGCCCCGGATCAATAGGCGCTGAGACCCGTTCCCTTGTAGACCTTGTCGAACTCGGCCTTGACGGTGTCGTTCTGATAAGAAGAAACAAGCGTCTTGACCCAGTCGGCATCCTTGTTGTCGTCCTTGACGGCGATGAAGTTGCGGTACGGATTGTCGTCGACCGGCTCTTGGGCGATGCGTTCGGCCGGCGAAAGACCGCTTTTCAACGCCCAATCGGTGTTGACGATACCGGCATCCAGATCGTCGATCGAGCGGCCGACGATGCCGGCGTCGAGTTCCTTGATCTCGATCTTCTTCGGATTGTCGGTGACGTCGGCGACGGTTGCGAGAATGCCGGTGTCGTCCTTCAGTTTGATCAGGCCTTCGCTCTGGAGAACGCGCAGCGCGCGGCCTTCGTTCGAGGGATCGTTCGGCACGCCGATGACGGCACCTTCCGGGATCTCGGCGACGGATTTGTATTTCTTGGTGTAAAGGCCAATCGGCCAGACCCCGGTATAACCAACGCGGACGATGTGATAGCCGTGCTGCTTGATCTGGTTGTCGAGATAGGGCTGGTGCTGGAAGGCGTTGGCGTCGATTTCGCCGCGCTCCAGCGCTTCATTCGGCTGGGTGTAGTCGTTGAAGATGACGGTCTCGATCTTGAGACCCTTCTTGCCCGCCTCGCTCGCGACCACGCGCCAAATGTCCTCCTCCTCGCCGGCCATGATGCCGACCTTGATCGACTTGTCCTCGGCATGGGAAGGAGTAGGTGCTGCAAAGGCAAAGACTGCGGCCGCCGAAACGGCGACGGCGGCAAGAGCCGCCCGCCGTGAAAGGTGGAAGCCGTGAAGATTTTTGTTCTTGGTCATTGTATATCCCGTCTGACTGAATGAGGCCGAACGCCCCGAGCAGGCTGATCATGGCAAATGCGCGGATCGCGAGCGAAGCACGAATGTCTGATGTGGAGGAAGGGCCGGAAAAACTCTTGCCCTGCCATCGATATCGGCAGGATAAATTTCCATCAATTTTGTGGATTAATTGCGGCTCGTGAGCATGTTGCAAAATGCAAACGGCGCCTCCGTGGCGCCGTTTCAAGCTTATCCCGACGCTCTTCACTCGGCAGCGATAAGTGCCTGATTGCGGCTGGGAAAGAAGGCCGCGAGCTCGCCGATGACCTCCCCGATCCGCTTGGAAAGTGGTTCGGACGAGACACGGTAATTGCTGAAGTCACGGTCGGACGCGTAAACCGCTGTCGGCAGCGTGTGAGACATGAAAAAACCGAAGAGCGGGCGGAGCTGGTGCTCGACCATCAGCGCATGCCGGTCGCCACCGCCGGTCGCGGTGATGATGATCGGCTTGGCGCGCAGCTCATGCGGGGCGATCAAGTCGATCAGATGCTTGAAGAGGCCGGGATAACTGCCCTTGTAAGTCGGAGCTCCGATGACCAGCACATCGGCATTGACGATGTCGTCGATGACTTCCTTAGCGCGACTGTCGAGATCGTCACGGCGCAGCGCCTGGCCAAGCGAGGGGCCGACATCGGTCAAATCGTAGATCGTGTTGTCGAAGCCGTATTTCTCGCCGGCGAGACCGGCAATGTTTTCGACAAGCGCAAAGGTTTTCGAGGGGCGGTTGAAACTACCCGCAAGGCCGACCAGTTTGGGAGCAGACATGCCATTTCCTTCCAATATCGTGCCGAGACCGACGTTATTATTGGACGAATATTATCTATAAAAATAGTGGATTAAAGGAATGGTGATCCCTCTTCTCCATAGGAGGAGAAAAATACGTTCGGGCCTGTGGGGATGGCGACGTGTGAAACTGAATGACGCATCGAGCCGGAGTGTCGGTGACATTCCGGCTCGATCGATTGTCGATAAGCGATGTCGCCTCAAACTGGTTTCTGCTTGGGAATACGCGGCAGGAAGACCGTCAGGAGACCGAGCAGCGGCAGATAGGAGCAGATGCGGTAGACGAAATCGATGCCATGGGTATCGGCGAAACTCCCGAGCAGTGCTGCACCAAGCCCCCCTGCCCCGAATGCGAAGCCAAAGAAGACCCCGGCAATCAGCCCGACGCGCCCGGGCACCAGTTCCTGCGCGAAGACGACGATTGCCGAGAAGGCCGACGCGAAGATCAGGCCGATGACGACGCTGAGCACACCCGTCCAGAAGAGGTTCGCATAGGGAAGCAAGAGCGCGAAGGGAATGACGCCGAGGATCGAGAACCAGATGACGAAACGGGCACCGAAGCGATCGCCGATCGGGCCACCGAGGAAGGTGCCGACGGCGACCGAGCCGAGGAACAGGAAGAGCATCAGCTGTGCCTGCTGCACGCTGAGGGCAAACTTGTCGATGACATAGAAGGTGAAGTAGCTCGACACGCTGGCCATGTAGACATTCTTCGTCGCCGTCAGCAGCACGAGAATCAGCAGCGCCCAGACAACCCGGTTCTGCGGCAGCGGCAGGGTTCGGCTTATTGCCGGTTTGCTGGCATTCTGACGCCTGTGGCTGATGTACCAGTTGCCGACCCAACTCAGCACCACCATGCCGACCATGGCGATGGCGGCGAACCAGGAGACGCTGTGCTGACCGAGCGGCAGCACGATGAAGGCGGCGAGCAACGGACCGATCGCCTGGCCGGCATTGCCGCCGACCTGGAAGAAGGATTGCGCGAAACCGTGGCGACCGCCGGAGGCAAGACGGGCAACGCGCGAAGATTCCGGGTGGAAGACCGCCGAGCCGAAGCCGATCAGGCTTGCGGCAACCAGCAACAAGGCGAAACTGCCGGCATTGCCGAGTAGAATGAGGCCGCAAAAGGTGCTCGCCATGCCGACCGGCAGCGAATAGGGCATCGGCCAGCGGTCGGTGACGATGCCGACGAGCGGCTGCAGCAGCGAAGCCGTGACCTGGAACGTCATGGTGAGGAGACCGATCTGCACGAAATCGAGATCGTAGTTCGCCTTGAACAGCGGGTAGAGTGAGGCGAGCAGCGACTGCATGATGTCGTTCAGCATGTGGCAGAAGCTGACCGCCATCAGGATAGACATCGTTGTTTTTTCGAAACGGGGCGCGCGCTCGGCAACGGTTGCCATCAATAGTTCTCCTGCACAGGCACAGCCGGTGCCGTGCGACGTCGCTTTTGTTCGATGGATTTTCGGGCGATCGGGGCTGGGAAGACTCTCGTGCGACGGTCGCTGAACTGCATTTAGCGTAAGCCGCCACGCAATTACAGCCCAGTTTTATCCGTATTGGTACGGCTTTTGTCCGATTTGCGTTTCCGCCGAGTGATTTCTGCGTGATTTCACGTCGTTCCGGACGGGGGCTTTCATATCACAGTCAGTCGCGATCGTCGCATATCCACTATGCTATATGAAAACAACCATGGAAAACTGGTGCGGGGGATACTACAGCTGCGCCGATTGAAAATGCGATCGAGGCTGAACACACGCGATGAATGTCAAGACAGCGAATGCAATAGACAGCTACGTCGGAGCGCGCATCAGAATGCGCCGGCAGTTGCTCGGGATGAGCCAGGAACGGCTTGCCGAGCAGATCGGCGTGACCTTTCAGCAGGTTCAGAAATACGAGAAGGGCATCAACCGCATCGGCGCGAGCCGGCTGCAGCGGATCGCCGAGGTGCTACACACGTCGCCGAGCTTCTTCTTCGAACAGGAGAATTCCGAGCCTTTGACGCTACAAGGGCTGGATCTATCCGCGAATATGGATCCGGTCGCCGAATTCCTGCGAACGAAAGAGGGATTGGTGCTCAACCGCGCCTTTCTAAAGATCGCCGATAGCAATATCCGCGAAACGGTCATCGCGCTGGTGAAGGCGATGGCGCAGGCGGAAAGTCGCGGTCTGACATTGGGAGCTTCCGTAGCGGATATCACCCTTCCGCGCGGAGAATAGGCGAGTATCGCAGCGTTGCGCCTGGCGAGCCGACCGGACAATCAGTGGCATTTCCCGAAAGGGTCTGCTTGCGATTTGGCATTTGCCGGATCGCTATTCGAAGGACGGCGCGGAGCTGGGCGCTGAATTCGCCGCCTATCGCCTGGATCTTGCCTCTGCGCTCTGCTGCAGGACCTCGACAGTAACGGCGTGTCCCCTCCCCCAGGCAGAAAATCAGGACGGTTCTCCGCCACGCGGCACTGAACAGTCACGGACTGTCCAGGTGGTTTGCCCATCGCGGTATTTCAAAGAACTATGCACGCACGACATCTCGATTCCGACGTATCCGATCGGCTATGATGCCGGTTGCGCGGCCTTGCTCTTGCGATTCGGCCAGCGAATGCGCGATTGCTGCTCCGACAGCGGCCGCCCGGGCGGCGTGTTCAAGCCTTTGAAAAAGATTGGACAACCTGGCCGTAGGGTCTTGTTAACCCTATTTGCCTTGCCACTCCTCCAGAATCGGCGCTAAATGCGGTTTCACAGCACGTAGGGCTTTTAAATCGCATTTTCGAGATTTCCATGAATATGGCACCGCAGATAGAAAAAGCAATTTCCGATGTCGACCAGCTGATTATTGGTCAGGCGCAGGAACTGTCCGACAAGCTGAAGCAGCATCGGCTCGAGATGTTTCCGCCGCGTGCATTGAAGGGCCTGAGGGAATTTCAGCTTGCCGAGGCGGCGCGTTTCCTCGGTGTCACCAGCGGCTATCTTCGCAACCTATCTCTGGAAGGCAAAGGCGCCCTTCCCCAGGTCACGCCGTCGGGCCGTCGATCCTATACGGCGGACCAAATGGAAGAGATGCGCAGCTTCCTGGAGCACAATGCCCGCGCCGGAACGCATTATATCCGTCATCGCCGCGGCAACGAACATCTGCAGGTCGTTGCGGTCGTCAACTTCAAGGGTGGCAGCGGCAAGACGACGAGTGCAGCACACCTTGCCCAGCACCTTGCCCTGACGGGTCACCGTGTCCTTGCCGTCGACCTCGATCCGCAGGCCTCTCTCTCCGCCATTCACGGCTTTCAGCCGGAGTTCGATGTCAACGAGAATGAGACGCTCTACGCCGCCATTCGCTATGACGATCAGCGGCGGCCGCTAAGGGAGATCATCCGGCCGACGAATTTCCCGAATCTTCATCTGGTGCCGGGCAATCTCGAACTGATGGAATTCGAGCATGATACGCCGCGCGTCCTTGCTCAGGGCAAGGCGGGTGACTATGGACGCGTCTTCTTCGCGCGGCTGGACGAGGCGCTGTCTTCAGTCGCTGACGATTACGACGTCGTCATCATCGACTGCCCTCCCCAGCTCGGCTTTTTGACCATGAGCGCCATTTGCGGTGCAACGGCAGTTCTGATCACCGTTCATCCTCAGATGCTCGACGTCATGTCGATGTGCCAATTCCTGCAGATGCTCGGCGAGGTGCTGAACACACTGAAAGGCGCCGGTGGCAATATGAATCTCGACTGGTTGCGTTATCTCGTCACTCGCTACGATCCGCAGGACGGGCCGCAGACGCAAATGGTCGCCTTCATGCGCTCGATGTTCAAGAACCATGTGCTTACCAATCCGATGTTGCGCAGCGTCGCGATCTCCGATGCGGCGATGACCAACCAGACGCTTTACGAAGTCGAGCGGAACCAGTTTACCCGCGCGACCTATGACCGCGCCATGGAGGCGATGGATGCCGTCAACACCGAGATCGCCGATCTCATCCACAAGGCTTGGGGGCGGAAATGACCGAGAAGTTTACTGCGGTAAACTGGGACGAGGAGCTGGCTTATGGCGCGTAAGAATCTCCTCTCGGGCCTGATGGACGATTCCAAGAAGTTTACTGCGGTAAACAATGAGGACGAACCGCCCCACAGGGACGAGAAGCAGCAGATCACCTATAAGGGGATCGGCGCTCTAGGTGCCGTGACGCGCAGTATTGATGCGCTGGCTGCCAAGGCCGATGCGGCCAAAGCGATCGAGGAGAAGCTGGCGACCGGTGAGACGGTGATTGATCTCGACCCTGCCCTGATCGAAGATTCCTTCGTGACGGACCGGCTGGCGCATACCGACGAACAGTTTCGCGAATTGGTCGAGGCGATCCGGCTGCGCGGTCAGGATTCGCCGATCCTCGTCCGTCCGCATCCTGAGAAGGACGGCCGATATCAGATCGCCTTCGGCCACCGTCGCGCCCGGGCCGCCAAGGAACTCGGTCGACCTGTCCGTGCCGTGGTCAAGAAACTTGACGATCGAGACCATGTCATTGCGCAGGGCCAGGAGAATTCGGCACGCGCCGATCTCTCCTTCATCGAGAGGACGATGTTTGCCGACAAGCTCGACACGTTGGGCTTCGACAGGGAAACGATCATATCTGCGCTCAGCGCCGACAAGACGACGGTTTCCAAGATGCTGTCCGTCACCAAGCGGATCCCAGCCGAAGTCCTGACCGCCATCGGTGCGGCCAAGACCACCGGCCGTGATCGTTGGCACGATCTGTCCGTGAAATTCGAGACCGAAAATATTGCCGCACGAGCGATCGAGTTCACCAGATCGGCGGAATTCGGGACAGCGGAGCCGGATGCCCGTTTCGATATGCTGGTTGCCTTCATCAGCAGGAGGCAACAACAGGCCTCATCGATAGCGGCGCTTCAGCCCGCCGCTCACGCCTGGCAGCACAAGGACGGTGCGGTCAAGGCGAAGATCAAGGATGACGGGAAACAGTTCACCATCGCGCTGAAGGCGGAGAAGGCGTCTGCCTTTGGAGCCTACATCGCCAGCAATCTGGATCGTCTCTACGAGGCGTTCGAGGAGACACAGGATTTGACGAAGAACGGAGATCAATAAGCAAAAGAAAAGGCCCCCGAACGTTGCCGTCGCGGAAGCCCTCTCTGATCTAGACACCCAGAGAATCACATTTCCGCGAATCATAGTCAAGAGTCTTTGGCACCGAATTTGGTGAGCCGCGATCTTTTGCCTTGAAGAAGGCGAAGAAAATGGAAAGCGGAAATGTGACGACGCCCTTCGGGCGGCGGCCAATGACGCTTGGCATGTTAGCAAGCCAGGCGGCTGCTCGAGAAATCGAGCCCGGCCAATCTATCGACAAGTGGAAACTCTATCGTGCCCTGTGCGAGGCCAAGCCGCTGCTCGGCATCACCGATCGGGCGCTCGCTATCCTGAACGCCTTGCTGAGCTTTTATCCTAAGGGGGAGATCTCTGAGGAAAACGGGCTCGTTGTGTTCCCTTCCAATGCACAGCTCTCGCTACGCGCGCATGGAATGGCGGAGCAGACGATCCGTCGCCATCTGGCGACCCTGATCGAAGCCGGGCTGCTGATCCGCAAGGACAGCCCGAACGGCAAGCGCTACGCCCGCAAGGAGCAGGGTGGGGAGATCCGCGAGGCATTCGGTTTTTCGCTGGCCCCGCTGCTTGTGCGCGCTGAGGAGATCGAGCGGTTGGCGGCGCAGGTGGTTGCGGAACGGTTGCATCTGCAGCGGCTCAGAGAACGCCTGACGCTTTGCCGGCGCGATATCGCCAAGCTCATCGAGATGGCATTGGAGGAGGGCGCCACTGGCGATTGGAGCCGGGTTCACTTGCATTTTCGCAGTGTCGTCGAGCGGCTGCCACGGTCGCCTTCCGCCGAACAGGTCGCCGACGCACTCGACGAATTGGATCTGCTGCGCGAAGAAATCACCAATCAGTTGGAAATGCAGGTTAAAGTTCAAAATCAAAGCGGCAATGCCCAACATGATGAGCGGCACATACAGAATTCAAATCCACAATCCATCACTGAACTTGAACCAGCTTCTGAAATGAAGCAGGCCGCAACGGCGGATGATCGATCGGCAGATCGAGCCGAACCGACAGTCCGAATACAGAAAGATGAAGAGAAGAATGGGCGTGTGCCGGCCGCAAGTTCTGCCTCCGCTGCCAAAGGTGCGCTCAAATCCTTCCCGCTCGGGTTGGTGCTGCAGGCCTGCCCGGAAATCGCAGCCTATGGTCCGCAGGGCTCGGTCGGCACATGGCGCGAGCTGATGGCCGCGGCTGTGGTCGTTCGTTCGATGCTCGGCGTCAGCCCATCGGCCTACGAGCAGGCCTGCGAGATCATGGGACCTGAAAATGCGGCCACTGTCATGGCCTGTGTCCTCGAAAGGGCAGGGCACATCAACTCCGCCGGCGGTTATCTGCGCGATCTGACACGACGCGCCGAGAAAGGGGAATTCGCCATCGGACCGATGTTGATGGCCCTTGCCCGCAGCAATTCGCCGATAAGGGGGAAGACAGGATGAAATTCACTTCGTGGTCTGCCTGACGCGCGTTTGTATGGTTAACGGAGTGTAACGGAAATGAACGCCGAGATAACTTCTGACTGGTGTCTTCTTGCTTTTGGATCAGTGGGTTAGGGAACCTGACAAAAGCCTGAGAGGCGATGCGGCATCTGCAAGTGGGTGGGCGTCCACGCCGGTCGATGGAGAACACCACGTCCTCGTAGTTGACGCGAAACGCTTTTTGACGATACGGCAACGCGATAGCGCGAATGGCGGATGGTCGGTCGGTAAGGCGGAAGAACTGCGGAGCATGGGTTTGAAACGGGCGGTGGATTTTTTCTTGGCTTTGACTGCGTCAGCGATCCTGCTCGTTCCAATCCTTGTCGTTGCTCTTTGTGTTCGCCTTACCTCGCCGGGACCGATCCTCTATTGGTCAAAACGTGTCGGCCGCTTCAATCAGATCTTCCTGATGCCGAAATTTCGTAGCATGCGGGTCGACACACCGACCGTTGCCACACATCTGCTCGAAAATCCGGATCGATTTCTGACACCCATCGGTTCGTTTCTGCGCAAATCGAGCCTCGACGAACTGCCGCAGCTCTGGTGCATTCTCGAGGGGAAAATGAGTTTCGTCGGCCCACGGCCGGCACTCTACAATCAATATGATCTGATAGAATTGCGGACGGCCCATGGTGTCGACAAGCTCCTGCCTGGACTGACGGGATGGGCGCAAATTAATGGCCGGGACGAATTGCCGATTCCGGAGAAGGTGAAATTCGATGTCGAATACCTCGAGCGGCGCTCGTTCGGCTTCGACATACGCATCCTGTTTCTGACCGCAGAGAAGGTTATCCGCCGTAAGGGCATACGGCATTAAATTACCTACTTCTGATAGATAAGTCGGTGCGGAAGACCTTGATTTCCGATTATTTCAGTTGCGCTCGTTGCAGAAAGCGACAAGAAGGTGGTTGTCCATTGATCTGCGAGACGCTGGTAAGCAATGCCTGAAAATACTCCCACTGAGACGCCACGCTCAGGTTGGTTCTTAATGCCGATGCAAGCGCTCGTCGCCCCTCTGCTGGCGATGCCGCGTGTTGCCAAACGCGCCCTGGCCTTGCTGGTGGATTCCAGCTTTTGTGTTCTGACGATCTGGCTCGCCTATTGTTTCCGCCTCAACGAATGGACGGTGCTGACCGGCGTGCAATGGTTGCCGGTCGTCGTTTC
>NZ_JABFCN010000015.1 GCF_013087515.1 Rhizobium sophorae
ATGCTGGCCTCCACTCCAGCCAGCATCTTGAATCACAAAACAGCCAAAAACGGAATCCCTTCCGATTCAACTAAATCCGGATACGCTCTAGTCCATCACGATCTGCAGCTTCACGTCGCTCGGCCGGGCCTCGACGGCGCGATCAAACGCCTTGATCGAATCCTCGAACTTAAAGGTATCGGAAATCAGTGGCTTCAGATCGACGCGACCCGAACCGAGCAGCGCGATCGAGCGCTCATACTGGTGCGCGTAGCGGAACACCGTCTCGATGCGGATTTCCTTGGTGGATGCCGTCGAGACATCGAAACCGATCGGGTTGACCGGCAGGCCGACGACAACGATGACGCCACCCGGGCGCGGCAGCGCCATGATCGTCTCCCAGGCCTTCGGCGAGCCGGAGCATTCGAAGACGACATCGGCGCCCCAGCCGTCGGTCAGCCGGGCAACCTCTTCGGCCAGGTTCTTCTCGCGGATATTGACCGGAATGACCCCCTGGTATTGCGCGGCGATATCGAGCTTCGGCTGGGCGAGATCAGCGACGATGGCGCGGGCGCAGCCGCCGGCGAGGGCCGCGATCGCCACCATCGTGCCGATCGGCCCGGCGCCGAGGACGACGGCAGTGTCGCCCGGCGTAATCTTCGCCTTGGTGGCCGCCTGCATACCAACGGCGAAAGGCTCGACCATGGCGCCTTCGGCGAAACTGACATTGTCAGGCAGCTTGAAGGTGTAGTTGGCGGGATGCACGACCTCGGGCGTCAGCACGCCGTGGATCGGCGGGGTCGCCCAGAAGGTGACGGCCGGGTCGATATTGTACATGCCGAGCCGGCTTGCCTTGGAATTCGGATCGGGAATGCCGGGCTCCATGCAGACCCGGTCGCCGACCTTGAGATGCGTGACGCCGGCGCCGACCTCGACCACCGTACCCGCCGCCTCATGGCCGAGCACCATCGGCGCGTTGACGACGAAGGGGCCGATCTTGCCGTGGGTGTAATAATGCACATCCGAACCGCAGACGCCGACGGTGTGGATCATGATCTTCACCTCGCCGGGGCCGGTTTCGAGCGGCAGATCGATATCGCGGAGCGCAAGCTCATGCTGGCGCTCGAGGACAAGCGCACGGACTTTGGTCATCGTCGGTTTCCTTCCCTAATGGCTTGCCCATGACTCCGTCGGGCAGCGTCGAAGCCGACTATAAGGCCCCAAGCCTTCCCAATTCAACCAGATTGCGAAGGCTATTGCTCAACAAATGAAAAAATGCTCACTCGCATTTGCCGAGGCTCCTTACCGGCAGCGGCTCGTCCGCAAACTGCGCCAGCCGGTCCGATGGCGAGCGGCCTTGGAAAGGCACTTATAAGATTTTTATATAGATGGCCTGTCGTCCGTCTCGAACCTTTATGCGCTTCGGCTCCATATTGATGGCCGAGAGATCGAAAAGATCATCTCCACGCCAGAAAGCATGAAAGGCGGCCTCCCAGCGCCCTTTGTCTTGTCTGACTCCAAGAAGAACAACAGGAGTCACGATCATGATGGATATCATTCTACTTGGCACGGCAATCATATTCTTTGCGCTGTGCTTTGCCTACACCCGAGCCTGTGACAGGCTTTGACAGGAGAAACGACGATGACCCTCGATTATGTGTTGAGCGGTGCCGTGACCGTGTTTCTCACCGTTTACCTCACCTACGCTCTCCTTCGCCCAGAACGCTTTTGAAGAGAACTGGCGCTTCTGAGGTCGCCCCTGCGCGACCGAGAAGCAGCCAGGTATTGAAAGTTACCCCAAATGACCCTCAACGGATGGCTTCAGGTCCTGCTTTACTGCGGGATCGTCCTCGTGCTCGTCAAACCGCTCGGCGGTTACATGACGCGTGTCTACAATGACGAGCGCACATTCCTCTCCCCGGTCCTCGTTCCGATCGAACGGGGGCTTTACCGTATTGCGGGCACCAGCGAGCGCGAGGAGCAGCATTGGACCTCCTATGCCTTTGCGATGCTGATGTTCAACCTGCTCGGCGTCCTCGTCCTTTACGCGCTGCTGCGCCTGCAGGACATCCTGCCCTATAATCCGGCCGGCATGGCCGCCGTCCCGCCGGAGCTTTCGTTCAACACCGCCGTCAGCTTTACGACAAACACCAACTGGCAAAATTACGGCGGCGAAAGCACCATGTCGTATCTGACCCAGATGGCCGGCTTCACCGTGCAGAACTTCCTGTCGGCCGCGACCGGCATGGCGATCGCTGTCGCCTTCATCCGTGCTTTCGCACGGGCGTCGGGCAAGGCGATCGGCAATTTCTGGGTCGATATGATCCGCGGCACGTTCTACATCCTGCTGCCGATCTGCATCGTGCTGACCATCGTCTACGTCTATCTCGGCGTGCCGCAGACGCTTGGGCCCTATGTCAATGCGACCACGCTCGAAGGCGCGCAGCAGACGATTGCCGTCGGACCTGTTGCATCGCAGCTTGCGATCAAGATGCTCGGCACCAATGGCGGCGGCTTCTTCAACGCCAATTCGGCCCATCCGTTCGAAAATCCCGATGCGATCTCCAACCTCATCCAGATGGTCTCGATCTTCGCGATCGGTGCGGCCCTCACCAACGTTTTCGGCCGCATGGTCGGCAACCAGCGCCAGGGCTGGGCGATCCTTGCCACGATGGGCATCCTGTTCATCGTCGGTGTCAGTGTCACCTATTGGGCGGAAGCTGCCGGCAATCCGCTGATGCATGCCTTCGGTCTTGGTGGCGGCAATATGGAAGGCAAGGAAGTCCGCTTCGGCGTCGCCCTGTCCTCGCTCTTTGCCGTCATCACCACGGCCGCCTCCTGCGGCGCCGTCAATGCCATGCACGGCAGCTTCACCGCGCTTGGCGGCCTCATCCCGCTGATTAGCATGCAGCTCGGCGAAGTCATCGTCGGCGGTGTCGGCGCGGGCTTTTACGGCATCCTGCTGTTCATCATCGTCGCCGTGTTCGTCGCCGGCCTGATGGTCGGCCGCACGCCGGAATATCTCGGCAAGAAGATCGAGGCGAAGGAAATGAAGATGGCCGTTCTCGTCATTCTCTGCCTGCCGCTCGCCATGCTGGTCTTCACTGCGATCGCCACGGTGCTGCCTTCCGCCGTCGCCTCGATCGGCACGGCCGGCCCGCACGGCTTCTCCGAAATCCTCTATGCCTATACCTCGGCTGCGGCCAACAACGGCTCGGCTTTCGGCGGCCTGACGGGCAACACGCCCTGGTACAACATCACACTCGGCATCGGCATGCTGATGGGCCGGTTCCTGGTCATCATCCCGGCCCTTGCCATCGCCGGCTCGCTGATCGCCAAGAAGACGGTTCCGGCTTCGGCAGGCACCTTCCCGACGGATGGTCCGCTCTTCGTCGGCCTGCTCGTCGGCACGATCCTGATCGTCGGCGGCCTGACCTTCTTCCCGGCCTTAGCGCTCGGCCCTGTCGTCGAGCATCTGGTCATGATCGCCGGCCAGACCTTTTGAGGTGATGCCATGATCCTTCGTCACAGGCTTCGCAACGCCCTCCATGTACGTCCCGGTGCGCCGGGACGTGGGAATGGCCCGAGGCCCCAAGCCTCCAACATCATCCTGGTGATGATGGCAGGCCTCCTCGTCATCGCCGCCATCTTCAAAATCTTACAGGGCTGACCGGCTTCCGGTTCGCCATCCTCGTTTCAAAAGCTGGAGTCTCTTATGAGCCAGGCAAAATCCGCGAGCGTCTTGGATTCTCGCATCCTCATTCCGGCCGTGGGGGCCGCTTTCAAGAAGCTCAACCCCCGCGCGCTTGCCAGAAACCCGGTCATGTTCGTCGTGGCCACGGTCTCGGTGCTGACCACCGTCCTCTTCCTGCGCGATCTTGTGGCGGGCAACGGCAACCTCGGCTTCTCGTTCCAGATCAATCTCTGGCTCTGGTTCACCGTGCTCTTTGCCAATTTCGCAGAAGCCGTCGCCGAAGGCCGCGGTAAGGCGCAGGCGGATTCGCTGCGCAAGGCGCGCACCGAAACCCAGGCCAAACTGCTCACCGCCAATAATGGCAGCGGCTACCGCATGGTGCCGGGTACCAGCCTCAAGGTCGGCGACCTCGTGCTCGTCGAGGCCGGCGATATCATCCCGTCGGACGGCGAAGTTGTCGAAGGTGTGGCCTCCGTCAACGAAGCGGCGATAACAGGCGAATCCGCCCCCGTCATCCGCGAATCCGGCGGCGACCGCTCGGCCGTCACTGGCGGTACGCAGGTGCTGTCCGACTGGATCCGCGTCCGCATCACCGCCGCTGCCGGCTCGACCTTCATCGACCGGATGATCGCGCTCGTCGAAGGTGCGGAGCGCCAGAAGACGCCGAACGAGATCGCGCTTAACATTCTGCTCGCCGGCATGACGCTGATCTTCGTGCTTGCGACGGCGACGATCCCGAGCTTTGCCATCTATGCCGGCGGCTCGATCCCGATCATCGTGCTCGTCGCCCTCTTCGTCACCCTGATCCCGACGACGATCGGCGCGCTGCTCTCGGCAATCGGCATCGCCGGGATGGACCGCCTCGTCCGCTTCAACGTGCTCGCAATGTCCGGCCGCGCGGTCGAAGCCGCCGGCGACGTTGACACCCTGCTGCTCGACAAGACCGGCACGATCACGCTCGGCAATCGTCAGGCGACGACCTTCCGCCCGGTTCGCGGCGTTTCCGAACAGGATCTTGCCGATGCCGCCCAGCTCGCCTCGCTCGCCGACGAAACCCCGGAAGGCCGCTCCATCGTCGTACTCGCCAAGGAGAAATATGCGATCCGCGGCCGCGACATGGCAAGCCTGAAGGCCACCTTCGTGCCGTTTACCGCCCAGACCCGCATGAGCGGCGTCGATATCGAAGGCGCTTCGATCCGCAAGGGTGCGGTCGATGCCGTGTTGGCCTATGTCAACGGCGACGCATCCTCGAAGAACGGCAGCGAGGTCGTGCGTGAACTGCAGTCGATCGCCGACGAGGTCGCCAAATCGGGCGGCACGCCGCTGGCAGTCGCCCGCGACGGCAAGCTGCTCGGCATCATTCAACTGAAGGACATCGTCAAGGGCGGCATCCGTGAACGCTTCACCGAGCTTCGCCGCATGGGCATCCGCACCGTGATGATCACGGGCGACAACCCGCTGACGGCAGCCGCCATCGCCGCCGAGGCCGGCGTCGACGACTTCCTCGCCCAGGCAACGCCGGAGATGAAGCTGGCGCTGATGCGCGAGGAACAATCGAAGGGCAAGCTCGTCGCCATGTGCGGCGACGGCACCAACGATGCGCCCGCACTTGCCCAGGCCGATGTCGGCGTCGCCATGAACACCGGCACGGTCGCCGCCCGCGAGGCCGGCAACATGGTCGATCTCGACTCGGACCCGACGAAGCTCATCGAGATCGTCGAGATCGGCAAACAGCTCCTGATGACGCGCGGCGCGCTGACGACCTTCTCGATCGCCAACGACATCGCCAAGTATTTCGCCATCATCCCGGCGATGTTCCTGACCTTCTACCCGCAGCTCGGCATCCTGAACATCATGGGGCTTTCGACGCCGCAAAGCGCCATCCTCTCGGCGATCATCTTCAACGCGCTGATCATTATCGCGCTGATTCCGCTGTCGCTGAAGGGTGTCCGCTACCGTCCGATCGGCGCCGGCGCGCTGCTGTCGCGCAACCTGCTGATCTATGGTGCCGGCGGCATCATCGTCCCCTTCATTGGCATCAAGGCGATCGACATGGCTGTCGCAGCCCTCGGCCTTGCCTAACTGAACATTCGAAGGAGTAAGACAATGTTGAAAGAACTTCGTCCGGCGGTCGTCATGATCGTTGCCACCACCGCCATCACCGGCCTTCTCTATCCGCTCGCCATGACCGGTGCCGCCCAGGCCCTCTTCCCGACCCAAGCGAACGGCAGCCTGATCGAGAAGAACGGTCACGTGATCGGCTCGACGCTGATCGGCCAGGCCTTCACCAGCGACAAATATTTCCACGGCCGCCCTTCGGCCGCCGGCGACGGCTACAATGCGGCCGCCTCCAGCGGCTCCAACCTCGGCCCGACCAGCCAGAAGCTGATCGACCGCGTCAGGGGCGACTATGAGGCCGCCAAGGCGGCGAACCCGAACGCGGAGGTGCCCGCCGACCTCGTCACCGCTTCGGGCAGCGGCCTCGATCCCGATATCTCTCCGGAGGCCGCCTATTTCCAGGTGGCGCGTGTCGCCAAGGCGCGAAGCCTTGACGAGGCCAAGGTCAAGGCGCTGGTCGACGGTGCCGTTCAAGACCGCGAAATCGGCATTCTCGGCGAACCCACAGTCAATGTTCTGGCGTTGAACCAGAGCCTTGATGCTTCTATGACTGAGTAAAGGTTGTGGTCGCGACTTCTCCTCCTCCCTCATCCCTGTGCTCGTCACAGGGATCCAGCCGCGTCGCGTCGGCGGCGCAGGAGACTCCTTTCACGCGAAGGACTTCGCGTGGCTGGATTCCTGTGACAAGCACAGGAATGAGGGATACGGAGACGTAATGCGTCCCCCACATCATTTGCAGAAAGACCATACGCATGCCAGACGACAATCGCGACCAGGCCGGCAGGCCCTCGCCCGATGCGCTTCTCGAAAAAGCCCGGGCCGAGACGCGCGGCCGTCTGAAGATCTTTCTGGGTGCCGCCCCCGGTGTCGGCAAGACCTACGAGATGCTTGTCTCCGGCCGCGCCAAGATCGCCGACGGTCTCGATGTCGTCATCGGCGTCGTCGAGACCCATGGCCGCAAGGAAACCGAGGCGCTCGTCGCCGGCTTCGAGATTATCCCCCGTGTCGAAATCAGCTACAAGGGCCGGCCGCTTGCGGAAATGGACCTTGACGGCATCCTTGCCCGCCGACCCGATCTCGTGCTGGTCGACGAACTCGCCCATACCAATGCCGAGGGCAGCCGCCATCCGAAACGCTACCTCGACGTCAAGGAACTGCTCGATCGCGGCATCGACGTCTATACGACGTTGAACATCCAGCATGTCGAAAGCCTGAACGACGTCGTCTCGCAGATCACCCGCATCCGCGTGCGCGAGACGGTGCCGGACTCGATCATCGACCTTGCCGACGACGTCGAGATCATCGATCTGACGCCGGATGATCTGATCAAGCGCCTGCATGACGGCAAGGTCTACATGCCGCGCACCGCTGAGCGGGCGCTGACCAATTATTTCACGCCGGGCAACCTGACGGCGCTGCGCGAGCTCGCACTGCGCAAGACCGCCCAGCGCGTCGACGACCAGTTGCTCACGCATATGCAGGCCCATGCCATATCAGGCCCTTGGGCGGCGGGCGAACGTGTCCTCGTCTCGGTCGACCACCATCAGCGCTCCGCCTCGCTGGTGCGCTACGCCGCCCGCATGGCCTCGCGGCTGCGCGCGCCCTGGGCTGCCGTCTATATCGAGACCAACCGCTCTATCAATCTGACGGAAGCCGAGCGCGATACCGTCGCATCCACGCTGCGCCTTGCCGAGCAGCTCGGCGGCGAGGCGATCACCCTGCCCGGCCGCGAAGTGGCCGAAGAACTCGTCCGCCACGCCGCCGCCAACAACGTCACCCACATCGTCATCGGCGCCCCGAAGAAGCCGACATGGCGTGATTGGTGGCACCGCTCGATCACCGACGAGCTGATCCGCAAGACCGGCGAGATCAGCGTCCATGTCATTTCAGGCAATGAGAAGGACGGCACCACCGCGCGTGGCGTCAGGGCGGCCGCTACTGCGCCGCCACTGGATTTCAGGGCTTATCTGCTGGCGACCGGTTATGTCGCCATCGCGCTCGGCGTCAGCGTCGTGCTCGACCAGGTGCTCGACGTGCGCAACCTCGCCCTCGTTTTCCTGATGGCGGTGCTGACCTCGGCCGTCCTCCACGGCCTGCGGCCAGCGCTCTACAGCTGCATCCTCAGTGCGCTGTCCTTCAACTTCTTTTTCCTGCCGCCGCGCTACACGCTGACGATCAGCGACCCGGAAAGCGTGCTTGCCCTGTTCTTCTTCCTGGGCGTCGCCATCATCGCCAGCAACCTGACCGCGACCGTGCAGCGCCAGGCCGCCGCCGCCCGCCAGCGGGCGCGCACGACGGAGGATCTCTATCTCTTCTCGAAAAAGCTCGCCGGCACCGGCACACTCGACGACGTGCTCTGGGCAACCGCCTTCCAGCTCGCCTCGATGCTGAAGGTCCGCGTCGTGCTGCTGCTGCCGGAAGAGGGCAGCATCGCCGTCAAGGCCGGTTATCCGCCTGATGATACGCTCGACGATGCCGATATCGCCGCCGCCCGCTGGGCCTGGGAGCATAATCATGCCGCCGGCCGCGGCGCCGATACCCTGCCCGGCGCCAAACGCCTCTATGTGCCGCTGAGAACCGGGCGCACTGCCGTCGGCGTCATCGGCCTCGACAGCGACCGCCGCGACGGACCGCTGTTGACGCCCGAGCAACAGCGGCTGCTCGATGCGCTCGCCGACCAGGCGGCCCTTGCCATCGAACGCATCCAGCTTGTTGCCGATGTCGACCGGGCAAGACTTGCGGCCGAAGCGGACCGGTTGCGTTCGGCCCTGCTGACATCGATTTCGCACGACCTGAAGACCCCGCTTGCCGCCATCCTCGGCGCCGCCGGCACGCTGCGCGATTATTTCGCCTCGATGCCGGAGGAGGACCGCAGCGATCTGGTGTCGACCGTCGTCGACGAATCCGAACGCCTCAACCGCTTCATCGCCAACCTGCTCGACATGACCAAGATCGAATCCGGCGCGATGGAGCCGAACCACGCGCTGCATTATGCCGGCGATATCATCGGCAGCGCGCTGCGCCGTGCCGCAAAGATCCTCGATCACCACAAGACCGAGATGAGCATTCCCGCCGACCTGCCGATGGTGCGCGTCGATCCTGTCCTCTTCGAGCAGGTGATCTTCAACCTGCTCGACAATGCCGCGAAATACGCGCCCGAGGGATCGGTGATCCAAATCGGCGGCTGGGCCGATGCCGACAACGTCGTCGTGCAGGTCTCGGACGAAGGCCCGGGCATTCCGCCGGCCGATCTCACCCGCGTCTTCGACACCTTCTACCGCGTGCGCAAGGGCGATCAGGTGCGCGCCGGCACCGGGCTTGGCCTTTCCATCTGCCGCGGCTTCATCGAGGCCATGGGCGGCACGATCACCGCCGGCAACCGGACGGGCCCTCCGGGCGCCGTCTTCACCATCCGCCTGCCGAAACCCACCGACATTCCGAAGCTGGATGAACTCCGATGACCGGTTCAGCCGTCAAAATCCTCGTCGTCGACGACGAGCCTCCGATCCGCAAGCTGCTCCGCGTCGGCCTGACCGCGCAGGGCTACGAGGTGCAGGAAGCGCCGAACGCCAGCGCCGCCCGTCAGTCGGTCTCCGACGTCATGCCCGACCTCATTGTGCTCGACCTTGGCCTGCCCGACAAATCAGGCCACGACCTACTGCAGGAGTGGCGCGACGAAGGGCTTTCCATGCCGGTCGTCATTCTCTCCAGCCGCACCGACGAGGCCGGTATCGTCAAGGCGCTGGAAAGCGGCGCCGACGATTACGTTACCAAGCCTTTCGGCATCAACGAACTCGGCGCCCGCATCCGCGTGGCCCTGCGCCACCGCCTGCAGCAGCAGGGGGAAAAGGCGATCTTCCAGACAGGCGGGCTATCGATCGATCTCGTCAAGCGCATCGTCAAAGTCGACGGCGCAGAAATAAAGCTGTCGCCGAAGGAATACGACATCCTGCGCGTGCTCGCCCAGCATGCCGGCAAGGTGCTGACACACCAGTTTCTTCTAAAGCAGATATGGGGGCCGGCGGCTGATGTGCAGTATCTGCGCGTCTATGTCCGGCAACTGCGGCAAAAAATCGAGCAGATTCCGGACCAGCCGCACTATATCACCACGGAGACCGGCGTCGGCTACCGGCTCAGGGAACCGGACTGACGTCCCTTCCCTCCTGCTGCCCGAACAGTATCGAGCCCGAACAGCATCGAGAATGACATGAACCTTCCCAACATCATCCGGCCGGAACACAGCTTCATCGGCGTGTCGGCGCAGACCAAATGGCGGGCGCTGCAGACCATAGCCGACAAGGCCGCCAAGGCTTTCTCCCTCGACGGCCACACCATCCTGAAGGCACTGGAAGTGCGTGAGAAGCTCGGCTCGACGGGGATCGGCAACGGCATCGCCATCCCGCATGCGGCGATCGACGGCATGGCCAGCCCGCGCGGCCTGCTCATCCGCTTCGCCCAGCAGTTGGATTTCGAGGCAATCGACGATATCCCGACCGACATCGCCTTCGTGCTGCTCTTCGGAGAAAACAATCGCGGCGAATATCTGAACGTGCTGTCCGCCATCGCCAGGCGGCTGCAATCGGACGGCGTGCTTGCCGCCATGCGCAAGGCAAGAACGGTCGACGAATTCTATTCCGATTTCATCGCCGATTCACGGGTGTGACGCCCAAAAACCGCTCACAGGCATTATAAAAAGGGCGCGGCCCGAAGGTCGCGCCCGCTCGTCTGCAATCAGACTAAGTTAGAGCGGTTCAGCTTAACGCTGAACCGCTCTAATCACTTGATTTTACGCAAGTCCGGACGGAAAACCGCTTCGCACTTTTCCTGGAATTGCTTTAGAAATCGCGCTGGAAGCGCAGGAAGCCGAACACTTCGTCGTCGCCTTCGTCCTCATCGTGATATTGCACGCTGAGCTTCGAACGCAGGTCTTCGACGATCTGGTAGTCGATGGTAACACCCGTCGTGTAGGCGCTGCCGCCGGTGAAGCCGTTGCCATCAGCCTCGAGAGCGATGTTTTCGAAGTACTGGAAGCCGGGAGTGACCTTCCACTTGTCGTTGATCTTCAAGGCGTATTCTGCTGCGATCGTCCATTCGGACTCTTCGTAGTAGTAGTTGGCGCCGCTTGCCCATACGCCGGCAATGCCGAGAGTGCCCGGGCCGATGTCGGCATAGACGATACCGCGGACAGCGACTTCGCTGGTGTCGGTGTCATAACCGGCAAGCAGGTAAGCGCTGATGGCGCCGGCCTTGTAGGAGACCTGGCCCGCGACACCAAAGTTATTCGGGCCTTCGCCCGGCTTGGTGGCGTATTCATCTTCCAGTTCGTCGACCGAAATGCCGGCCGCGAAAGCGCCGGACTCGTACTGATAACGGATCGAGTTGTGGGTCGTCTCGTTGCTGGCGAGCGTATCTGTCTCGCCGCTCATGTCGTCATCCCACCAGCTGTACAGTTTACCGGCGCGGAAACCGGCAATGTCGAGATAGCCCTCATCCAGCAGAGCTTCCTGATCGGAGGCATTGTCGACATTGTAACGCAGCGTGATGACGCCGGTGAGCGTACCATACTCGGTGTCGTTCTTGGCCTGGAAGGTGACCTGACCGCGAGTCCAGAAGTTTACGTCGGAATCGCCGGATATCTGCTCACCGAAGCGCACTTCGGTACGGATGTAACCGCCGATCGAAAGGCATGTTTCCGTTCCCGGAATATAAAAATAGCCGGTACCGTAGGCGTCGCAAACGCGAACATATTCCACGGGCTCGGGTTCCGCCGCCACGATGGCGTCGGCTGCGCGGGCTCCGGAGGCCGCGGCAAGGGCGGCAACGGAGGCAAAAAGGATCGTTCTGATATTCATTTTGAATGGCCCTAATAGGTTTAGAATGCGAGGCGCACTTCAAGGGATGCCCCCGCGTAGCGGTCGGTGAATACGACCGCACGGGAGCCATATAGGAATCCGCAAGTGCCATCGCGGCAAAAACTTGGCAAAAATCTGCGGAGCATGGCGCTTTCGTGGAGGAACTGTGGCCAAAAAAACACGGCCTGCGACGGGACGACAGCGGCGGCCGATTGGCCGCGGCCAACTTCGGCACGTCTATTTCAAAATCGATCCTGAAATGGAATGGCATTCTAACGGCAGTGCCGGAACCGGAAGAACCTTTGTTTCATTATACGACTGACTTGATAGAGTTTAGACACAAACACGGAGGGTTCCCCAATGACACAACGGCTCACCCGGCTCATTGCAGCCGCGGTCATGGCAGGCAGCTTCGCAATCGGGAGCATCGCTCCGGCATTCGCGGATCAGACGCTTCTTAACGTTTCCTACGATCCGACTCGCGAATTGTATAAGGATTTCAATGCCGCCTTTGCCGCCAAGTGGCAGAAGGACAGCGGTGAAACCGTGACGATCCAGGCATCGCATGGCGGCTCCGGCGCTCAGGCCCGCTCCGTCATCGACGGTCTCGACGCCGATGTCGTCACGCTGGCTCTCGAAGGAGATATCGACGCCATCGCCAAGAAGACCGGCAAGATCCCTGCCGACTGGAAGACCAAGTTGCCCAACAATTCGACGCCCTACACGTCGACGATCGTCTTCCTGGTCCGCAAGGGCAATCCGAAGGGCATCAAGGATTGGGACGACCTGATCAAGGACGACGTGCAGGTCATCACCCCGAACCCGAAGACCTCGGGCGGTGCCCGCTGGAACTTCCTTGCCGCCTGGGCATGGGCCAAGCAGGCGAATGGCGGCGACGACGCCAAGGCGCAGGAATATGTGACGAAACTGCTGCAGCACGTTCCGGTTCTCGATACCGGCGCCCGCGGCGCTACGACCACCTTCGTCCAGCGCGGCCTCGGCGACGTGCTTTTGGCCTGGGAAAACGAAGCCTATCTTTCGCTTGAAGAGCTCGGTCCCGACCAGTTCGAGATCGTAACGCCGGCCTTCTCCATCCGCGCCGACCCGCCGGTCGCCATCGTCGACGGCAATGTCGACAAGAAGGGCACACGCAAGGTCGCCGAAGCCTATCTCAACTACCTCTATTCGGACGAGGGCCAGAAGATCGCCGCCAAGCACTTCTACCGGCCGATCAAGCCTGAGGCCGCCGATCCGGCCGACATCGCCCGCTTCCAGAAGCTGACGCTGGCGACCATCGATGACTTTGGCGGCTGGAAGGACGCACAGCCGAAATTCTTCGGTGATGGCGGGGTATTTGACCAAATCTACAAGCCGGCCCAATAATAGACTTCATGAAAGCACATAACCCCACGCGGTGGCGGTTCAAGCGGCCGAGTGTCATTCCGGGTTTCGGAATGGCGCTCGGCCTTACCTTGACCTGGCTCACCCTTCTGATCCTCATCCCGCTCTCGGGCCTTGCCGTGCGGTCGAGTGCTCTCGGCTGGGAAACATTCTGGTCGATCGCGCTCGATCCGCGCACGCTGAACGCATTGCGCATCAGCTTCGGCAGCGCCTTCATCGCCGCGATCGTCAACGCCGTCTTCGGCATCATCCTCGCCTGGGTGCTGGTGCGTTACCGCTTTCCGGGCAAGCGCGTCATCGATGCCATGGTCGACCTGCCCTTCGCGCTGCCGACCGCCGTTGCCGGTATCGCGCTGACGACGCTCTATGCACCGAGTGGCTGGATCGGCCAGTTCCTGACGCCGCTCGGCATCAAGATCGCCTTTACGCCGGCCGGTATCGTCGTGGCGCTGATCTTCGTCGGCCTGCCCTTCGTGGTGCGCACGGTGCAGCCGGTCATGGAGGAAATCGACAAGGAAGTGGAGGAGGCTGCGGCAACGCTCGGCGCCAATCGTTTCCAGACGATTTTCCGCGTACTGCTGCCGGGGCTGGCGCCCGCCGTGCTCACCGGCTTTGCGCTCGCCTTTGCCCGCGGCGTTGGCGAATACGGCTCGGTCATTTTCATCGCCGGCAACCTGCCGTTCAAATCGGAGATCGCGCCGCTGCTGATCATCATCAAACTCGAAGAGTATAATTACGCCGCAGCGACCGGAATTGCGGCGATCATGCTGATCATCTCGTTCGCCATGCTGCTCGTCATCAATCTCATCCAGAGCTGGAGCAGGCGGAGGTACGGTTATGGCGCTTGATGCGACCGCTCAACCAATAAAGCTGCGTTCGGTGACCACCGAAAACAGGATCGCGCGCTTCACCCTGATCATCCTCTCGCTCGTCTTCCTGTTGCTGATCCTGCTCCTGCCGCTCGCAGCCGTCTTCGTGGAAGCCTTTCGCAAGGGAGCCGGCCCCTTTCTCGAGGCGCTCGCAGACGCCGAGACCTTCTCGGCGATTCGCCTGACGCTGATCGTCGCTGGCGTCAGCGTGCCGCTCAATCTCATCTTCGGGGTTGCCGCCGCCTGGGCGATCGCCAAGTTCGAGTTCAAGGGCAAGGCCTTCCTGACGACGCTGATCGACCTGCCCTTCTCGGTCTCACCCGTCATATCGGGCCTGGTCTTCGTTCTGCTGTTCGGCTCAAGTACCTGGCTCGGCCAGTGGTTCAGCGCTCACGACATCAAGATCCTGTTTGCGGTGCCGGGGTTGATCCTCGCCACCATGTTCGTCACCTTCCCCTTCGTCGCCCGCGAGTTGATCCCGCTGATGCAGGAACAGGGAACGGCCGACGAGGAGGCAGCCCTTTCGCTCGGCGCCAGCGGCTGGCAGACCTTCTGGCACGTGACGTTGCCGAATATCAAATGGGGCTTGCTTTACGGGGTACTGCTCTGCAACGCTCGCGCCATGGGCGAATTCGGCGCCGTCTCGGTGGTGTCAGGCCACATCCGCGGCCAGACGAACACCATGCCGCTGCAGGTGGAAATTCTCTATAACGAGTATAATTTCACCGGCGCTTTTGCGGTCGCCACGCTTTTGGCCTTGCTCGCGCTCGTAACTCTTGTTTTGAAGACGCTGCTGGAAATGCGCTATAGCGCCGAAATCGCCGCCAGCCGACGGCACTGAAGGATTTGGAATGGAAGTACGCGTTCAAAACATTCGCAAGGAATTCGATCGTTTTCCGGCGCTGCACGATGTCTCGCTCGACATCCGCTCCGGCGAGTTGATTGCACTGCTCGGTCCTTCGGGCTCCGGCAAGACGACGTTGCTGCGGCTGATCGCCGGCCTCGAAAGCCCGACGGAGGGACTGATCTTCTTCGGCGACGAGGATGCCTCGAAGAAATCAGTGCAGCAGCGCAATATCGGCTTCGTCTTCCAGCACTATGCCCTCTTTCGCTATATGACAGTGCTCGAAAACGTCTCCTTCGGCCTGAAGGTCAGAACCAGTGCGCGGCGGCCGCCGAAGGCCGATATCCGCAGGCGGGCGTTGGAACTGCTCGACCTCGTCCAGCTTTCCGGTCTGGAAAAACGCTACCCCGCTCAGCTTTCCGGCGGCCAGCGCCAGCGTGTGGCGCTCGCCCGCGCCATGGCCGTCGAGCCGAACGTGCTGCTGCTCGACGAACCCTTCGGCGCGCTCGACGCCCAGGTGCGCAAGGACTTGCGCAAGTGGCTGCGCGATATCCACGACCGCACTGGCCACACCACCGTCTTCGTCACCCACGACCAGGATGAGGCGCTGGAGCTTGCCGACCGCGTCGTCGTCATGAGTCAGGGCGCGATCGAACAGGTCGGCACGCCGGACCAGGTCTACGACAATCCGAATTCTCCCTTCGTCTTCGGCTTCATCGGCCAGTCGAACTGCCTTGAGGTCGAGGTTGCCGACAGCGACATTCGCTTCGAAGGCCGCTCGCTCGGCCTCAATGCCGAAGGCGAGCCGGATGGTACGGCGCAGCTCTACTTCCGCCCGCATGACGTCAGGCTCTGCGAATCAGCTGAGAACTGTATCGCCGGCCAGCCGGTCTCCAGCCGCCGCGTGGCCGGCACTCGCCATATCGAACTCAATATCGGCAATGATCGCCCGCATATCGAGATCGAATTGCCGCCGAGCGAGGCCGACAGGCTTGACCGCAACCGGGTGGCTTTCAAGCCGACCCGCTGGAAACTGTTCCGCAGTTGATGGAGATAGGGCGGCGACCGACTGCGCCGCGTGTCTTTTCGAGAGCCGCAAAGGAGCTGTAACACTTTGAATTGCTGGATGATTTTATCCTTAAATCGACTCTGATTTAAGGAACATGCGGGAGGTCACCGCCGGAATCGCATTTGGCGAGAGTCCCTTGGGCTTTTTGTGATCTAAGGTTGTTTGTATTTCAGTCATATGACGAGTAAAACGTTTTCACTTAATCACAAAGGGCTGGACTAATCCCATAGGAGGCACCTGGCGTTGAGGGCGGAGATTTCCTTTGGAAAATCCCTGATCGGGATTTTGTTCGTAGGACTGGCAGCTGCAAGCTGCACGACGACATCGAAACCGGCGGCAACGGCGGCGAACACCAAGACGAAGCAGGGTCAATCGGCAAAAGTCACGTTCAATTATACGGCCAAGGATCGCGACTGCCTGCAACGCGCGATGTATTTCGAATCGCAGCATTCGGACAAGGACGGCTACATGGCTGTCGGGACCGTTGTCATGAACAGACTCACCTCCGGCGCCTATCCCCCTTCCATCTGCGGCGTCGTGGCGCAGAAAAAGCAATTTGCGCCCGGCGTGATGACGCGCGAAGTCAAGCCGCAGGCGGAACCCGAGCTTGCGAGCGCGGCCGATGCGATCCTTGTCAAGGGCGCCCGCCACCCTGCGGTGAAGGATGCGATGTTCTTCCACACGAATGGACTGAAATTCCCCTACGACAACATGCACTATGTGACGGTCGCCGGCGGCAACGCCTTCTACGAGAAGCGCGACTCCAACGGCATGCTTCAAACGCCGCCGCCGCTGCCCTCCTACGAGGTGGCGATGAATTATGTGCCCGGCGAAAGCATGCTGCCGCCGCAGTTCGAGGCCCTGATACCCTCGGCGGTTCCCGTTCCTCTGCCTGCTCCAGACCCCATGGCTACGGCAAGCACGGGGCAGATGCGGATCACTGCCCCGGTGACCGCGCCGGAAACATCGCCGGTAACATCGATCGAGCCCGAGCCGGGAATGCCTATCGCGATCCCGACCCCCCGCCCCGCCTATGACAGCGTGATGCTGCGTGAAAGCCTTCCGGCGAACGGCGGTTAAACCGCCCTTTCGGTTTAAGAGTTAGGTGGAAGCGCGCCTAGGCGCGCTCTTCCCAGACCTTCGCCAGTTCCACGATCGTTTTGACGGCCTTTTCCATATCCTGGCGGCTCACCCATTCGAGCGGCGAGTGGAAGGCATGGCCGCCGGCGAAAATGTTCGGGCACGGCAGTCCCATGAAGGAAAGGCGCGAGCCATCCGTGCCGCCGCGGATGCTGCCGCGCACCGGCGTCATGCCGGCCCGGCGCACCGCCTCGATGGCGTTCTCGACGATCTCCGGGTGACGATCAAGCACCACCTTCATGTTGCGATACTGCTCCTTCACCTCAAAATGATAAGTCGAGCCGGGATAGGCAGCCATCACGTCCTTGACGATCGCTTCGAGCATCGTTTCCTTTTCCGTCAGCCCCTTGTCGGTGAAATCACGGATGATGAGGCTCAGCGACGCCTTCTCCATCGAGCCGGTCACGCCCGTCGGATGGATGAAACCCTGCCGGCCTTCCGTGGTCTCGGGGGCAATATCCCTCGGCAGCCGGTCGATGATGGCACCGGCGATCTTGATGGCGTTTTCCATGCGATCCTTGGCGAAACCGGGATGGATCGCCACGCCTGATATGCTGATCTCGACGCCGTCGGCCGAAAAGGTCTCATCCTCGATATGGCCTGCCGTCTCGCCGTCCATCGTATAGGCGAAGTCGGCACCGAGTTTCTTCAGGTCGACCTTGTTGACGCCGCGCCCGACTTCCTCGTCGGGGGTGAACAGGATCTTGATCGTCCCGTGCCTGATATCAGGATTGTCGACGAGCATCGCAGCCGCGGTCATGATTTCGGCCAAACCAGCCTTGTCGTCGGCGCCGAGCAATGTCGTCCCATCGGTCGTGACGATATCGTTGCCGATCTGGTTCTGCAGCTCGGGATGATCGCTGACGCGGATCACTCGGGCCGTGTCGCCGGCAAGCTTGATATCACCGCCGGCATAATTCCTGACGATCTGCGGCTTGACATCAGTGCCGCTGAAATCGGGCGCCGTATCCATGTGCGAGCAGAAACAGATGACCGGCACCGTCTTGTCGCTGTTGGCCGGAATGGTCGCGTAGACATAGCCGTGTTCATCGAGATGCGCGTCCGCCAGACCGATCTTCAGCAGTTCATCAACCAGAACCCGGCCGAGATCCTTCTGCTTGCCCGTGGTCGGCTGCGCAGACGAGGCAGGGTCGGATTGCGTGTCGATAACGACATAACGGAGAAAGCGGTCGAGAACAGTGTCGGTCATGGCATCCAATCCAGCAAGATCACACGGACGATATAGCCCTCCTGGGCGATGCGGCAAAAGATTTTTCCGCTCGCAGCACGTGAGGAATGACCGTTCAATCCACTTCATGCGCTCCGGTCGGATGTTGGAATCGATACCACATGCGAAACCAGCCGGACGTCACTGACCTCATGCACGAGAAAGGATGGAGCGTCGATCACCGGAAGATCGGCCCGGCCTTCCAGCAGAAGTGGATTGGGCGGGGCGAGGGAGCCGCAGGTCTGGACAGGGATCGACCCCAGGCGACCAAATGCGGGTCGGTGAACATGGCCGCAGAGAATCGCCAGCGGCAGCCTGTCCATCGCCTTCAAGGTGCTGAGAAGCGCAGTGCTGTTCCTACATCCGACCTGGTCCAGCACCTCGATGCCGATCCTGAATGGCGGTTGATGCATGAACAGAAGGGCGGGCGCTGTCACGTCGGCAAGCGCGCTCATCAGCCACGGCAGATGCGGCAGGACGTCGCCGTAGCTCTGACCGGCGACGGTCACATCGACACCGAAGAGGGTCAGCCCATCGATGGCTGCCCGGAAATGCATCGGTCCGGTCGCACTGATCCATGGGTCGACGGCGGCAAGTTCGGAGCGCATCAATTGCAGATCATCACCGTTGCCCGGCAACAGGTGGACAGGGCAGTCCAGCGACCGCAGGCTTTCGGCGACCAGGCGATAGCCTTGCCGCCATCCGTCGTCCACCAGATCTCCGGTGACAACAAGCGCATCCGGGCGGAACGTCCTCAGCCAGCCTATCGCCCGTTCCAGCGTCTGGAGCGACGAAAGGGCCGGCCTCGCATGGATATCGGATATCTGTGCAACAAGCATGTTCTGCCTCCCCGCCCCCGCCGAAGACAGTATGCCAAAACCGACAGTAACGGGCCAGCGGCCCAGTGGCTCAGTCGACGCGCTTTCCTTCGCCGTCGAACACGTGCAGATACTGGGGTGGGAAAGCCACATTGACCTTCGGGCCTGCCTTCAGCGCCTCGCAGTTCAGCGTGAAGATCTTGAACGGCAAGCCATGCAGGGCAAGGTGCAGGATGATGCCGAAGCCTGTGGGCTCGACGAGTTCCACATCTGCGGCAAGCCCCGCCCCGCCATCGCTCATCAGCACATGCTCCGGCCGGATGCCGAGCGTCACCTTTGCGGCGTCGACAAGCGGCAAAGGCTTTGCAAGCGGCACGATCGTGCCGTCCTTCAGCTTCACGCCGCCGGCATCGTAGGTGGCCTCGAGGAAATTCATCCCCGGCGAGCCGATGAAACCGGCAACAAAAAGATTGGCGGGGCGGTCGTATAGTTCCAGGGGACTGCCAACCTGCTGGACCACCCCGCCATGCATGGCGACGATCCGGTCCGCCAGCGTCATTGCCTCGATCTGGTCGTGGGTCACGTAGATCGAGGTCGCCTTCAGGTCGCCATGCAGTTTCTTGATTTCGGCGCGCATCTGTTCGCGCAGGCGCGCATCGAGGTTGGACAGCGGTTCGTCGAACAGGAAGGCCTTCGGCTGGCGCACGATGGCGCGGCCCATGGCGACGCGCTGGCGCTGGCCGCCGGAAAGCGCCTTCGGCCTGCGTTCGAGCAGCGGATCGAGGCCGAGCTTGGCGGCAGCCGCGGCGACCGCGCTGGTGATTTTCTCCTTCGCCACCTTCCGCAGCCTGAGGCTGTAGCTCATATTGCCGGCGACGTTCATATGCGGGTAAAGCGCATAGGACTGGAACACCATGGCGATGTCGCGATCCTTGGGATGCAGTTCGTTGACCCTATTGCCGGCAATGCTGATCTCGCCTGATGTGACCTCCTCCAGCCCGGCGATCATTCGCAGCAGCGTGGACTTGCCGCAGCCGGACGGACCAACAAGCACGACGAACTCGCCGTCCTGGATTTCCAGGTTGACGCCGTGCAGCACCTGCACATGGCCATAGGCTTTGCGGATATTCCGGATATCGATCGATGCCATTTGTTTAACCCTTGACCGCGCCGGCCGTCAGGCCCTGGACGAGATAGCGCTGGATGAGCAGGAAGAAGAGGCCGGCCGGAATGAGCGCCATGACGCCCGCCGCCATCATCTGCCCGAAATCCACCGAGAATTTCGAAACGAAGGTGAGAAGGCCGACGGGGAAGGTCGCCGCGTCATTGCCGTTGATCAGCATCAGCGCGAAGAGCAGCTCGCTCCAGGCGGCCGTGAAGACGAAGCCGAGCGTGGCGGCGATCCCCGGCAGCGTCAGCGGCAGGATGATCTGGCGAAACGCCGTGAACTGCGTCGCCCCGTCAATCTTCGCCGCCTCTTCGAGATCTCTCGGAATGCCGTCGAAGAAGGACTGCATTAGGAAGGTGGCGAAAGGCACATTGAAGGCGGTGTAGACGATGACGAGCCCGGTCAGGCTGTTGGTCAGATGTAAGGGTGACAGGATCTTGAAGATCGGCGCCACCAGCATCACCAGCGGAAACATCTGGGTCAGCAGCATCAGGGCGACGATCCAGTATTTTGCCCGGAAATTGAAGCGCGACAGCGCGTAGCCGGAGAGCGAGGCGCAGATGGTCACGGTGACGGCGGTCGAGGCCGAGACGATCAGGCTGTTCTTGAAGAAGGTCGGAAAGGCGCTATGCCGCAGCACGAAAGCATAGTGATCCCATGTCGTGCGCGACGGCCACATGCGTACGCCTTCGGAATATAGCAGGTCGTTCGGCGTCACCGACACCTTGAGCAGCCAGAACAGCGGAAAGAGCGCGAAGGCGATGTAGCAGAGGATCCCCAGGCGGTGTGCGATAGTGGGAATGACGGATCGTCTCATGATCTCAATCCTTGTTCAGCAGCGTCTGCCGGAGCAGGATGATCAGCATCGAATAGGCCAACAGCAGGACGAGCAGCACCAGCGCGATCGCTGAGGCATAACCGAAATCGAGCCGCCTGAAGGCTGTCGTGAAGATATAGCTGGCGACGATCTGCGTCCGGTCCGCCGGCCCGCCATTGGTCATGACGACGATGAGATCGGCGAAATTGGAAATCCAGACGGTGCGCAGCAGCACGGTGATGGCGATCGTTGGCGCAAGAAACGGCAGGGTGATCGAGCGGAAGCGCTGGAACCAGCCGGCGCCGTCGATCGACGCCGCCTCATAGAGATCGCGCGGAATCGCCTGCAACGCGGCAAGCAGCGTGATGGCAAAGAAGGGAATGCCCCACCAGACATTGGCAACGATCGGCCCCCACATCGCATATTTGGGATCGGAGAGGATATTGCCCGGCTCATGCATCAACCCGAGGGCGAAGAGCCAGTGCGGGATTGGCCCGATGACCGGATTGAACAGCCAGGCCCAGTTGAGGCCGGCTAGGAAAGACGGCACGGCCCAGGGCAGGAAGACCAGCGCCTGCGCGATTGCCCTACCCTTGAACGGCTTGTCGAGCAACAGCGCCAGGATGAGGCCGAAAGCGAACTGCAGAACGACGGAGGCGCCGGTCCACCACAGAGTGTTCCTCAGCGCGCCGTAGAAGGCGGCATCGCCGGAAAGCTCGCGGAAGTGATCGAGCCCGATGAAGCCGCCGGAAAACGGATTGAGCAGTTGGATATCGCGGAAGGCGTAGGAAATGCCGACGGTTAGCGGCACCAGCATCACCGCAATGATCAGGATCAGCGACGGCGCGCTATAGAGATAGGGCTCCGAAGCATCGGCAACGCGACGCAGCCATGGCCTGCGGTCGCGACGCATGTCGAGCGTATCGGCGGAAATGGTCATCAGCCAAAATTCCCGTTCGCGGCGTTCATGCGCCGTCTGTGTCATCAATAAAAGCGGCGGCGGCCTGTTCTGAGGCCGCCGCCGTCGATCCGTCGCTTATTTCTTGGCGAGGAACTTCTGCTGCGCCTTGGTCAGATAATCTGCCCACTGGTCGGCCAGATCCTTCGCCGAGATATCGCCGAGCAATGCCTGCTGCGAGGTCTTGATCGCCAGCGAATCCTTGAAGAAGGCGAATTCTTCGAGGTAGGTCGGCATGACTGTCGGTACCGTGTTCGGATCGGCCAGTTCCTCGAACCAGCCCTTGAACTGGTCACCGGCATAGAAGGGATCCTTCTCGGCCGCCGTATAGGCCGGCAGGGCGCCGATGCGCTTGTTCCACTCGATATTGCCTTCCGGCCCTTCGAGAGTGGCGATCAGCTTCCAGGAGAGATCCTTGTTGCCGCTGGTCGAAAACATCGACCAGCCGCCATAGCCGATCGTCGGGAAGGACTTGCCGTCGGGGCCCTTCGGCAGCGGCATGACCCCAAAATCGTCCTTGTTCATGCGTTCGGCGATGGCGATCAACGCATCCGGATCCTGGTCGAGGAATGCGCAGGTGCCGGAATAGAAGCCGGCGACGACTTCGTTGAAGCCCCAGTTGACGCTGTCCTTCGGCGCATAGCCCTTCTTGTAGAGATCAACCATCCATTCGATGCCCTTGGCCCAGCCGGGGCTGTTCATCGTCGAGGTGCCGTCGTCGTTGAAATACTTGTTCGAGCCGGCCATCGTGGCGGCAAAGATCATCCAGCCGTTGAGGCCGCCCGGTCCGCCGCGCATGCAGTAGCCGTATTTGCCGGGCAGTTTGGAAACCTTTTCCGAAGCGGCGGTGAATTCTTCCATCGTCTTCGGCGGCGCGGCGACGCCGGCTTCGGCAAGCAGCTTCTTGTTGTAGAACATCGCCCTGAGATAGAAGCCGTAGGGCAGCATATAGGCGGTGTTCTTGACGTCACGGCCGAGTTCGAGCGCGCGCGGCGTCAACTCCTTGGTGTGCTCCCACTTTTCGAGGTAGGGTTCCAGGCTCTCGAGCATGCCGTTATTGGCATAGAGCGACAGCCAGGTATCGGGCATCTCCATCACATCGGGCACGTCGCCGGCGGACACCATGGTCGCGAACTTCTGGAACGCTTCGTTCCAGGGCAGCGAGATGATGTCGACCTTGGTGCCGGGATTGGCGGCTTCGAACTTGCCGACGATCGATTTCAGCGTTTCGGTGCGCTCCGGGCTGGTGATGACTTCGACAAGCTTGAGCGTGGTATCGGCAAAGGCCGTACCCGCCATCATCGAAGCAAAGAGCGTCGAGATTATTAGTTTTTTCATAGCTCAGTTCCCCCTTATTAGGTTTCTCTCGGGTTTCAGGATTGTGAGGCGGCGGCGAGCGCCTCCTCGATGTCTCTCCACAGAGCCTCGGTTCCTTCGAGGCCGACATGGAGACGTACGGATCGCGCATGGATGCCGAAGGCATGTGCGGAATTCGGCTGTGCCTTCTGCTGAAGCACCACCTCGCCCGGTACGATCAGGCTTTCATGTCCACCCCAGCTTACGCCCAGTTTGAAGAGCTTGAGGTGATCGGCGAAGGTGCGGATATCGACGCCGTCGCGGAAGATGAAGGAAAACAGGCCCGAGGTGCCGTTGAGCCCGGCGGGCAGGCGGTTGGCGAGCCCCGGATGGCAGACCATCTCCACCACCTCGAGTTTCTGCAGGCGCCTGGCGATTTCAAGCGCCGATGCCTCATGAGCCCGCATGCGCAGCGGCAGCGTGCGCAACCCGCGGATCAGCAGCCAGGCGTCGAACGGCGAAAGCTTGCCGCCGAGATAAGGATAGGCCTCGGCCTTGACGCGCGCAATCATCACCTTCGAGCCGGCAATGACGCCCGCCACCACATCGCTGTGGCCACCGAGATATTTCGAGGCCGAATGGATGACCAGATCGACGCCGAGCGTCAGCGGCCGCTGGAAAAACGGGCTCGCCCAGCTGTTGTCGATCATCGAGACGACGCCGTGATGTCTGGCGAGTGCTGCGAGCGCACCGACGTCATGGGCCTCCATCACCCAGCTCGTCGGGCTTTCCATGTAGAAGAGCTTGGCGCCGGGCAGCGCCTTGGCGACCGCTTCCTCGTCGCGCCCGTCGACATAGGTCACCTCGATCTTCATCCGCTTCAGGATGGTGCCAAACAGGCGGAAGGCATCGGGATAGACATGTTTGACGGCGACGATGCGGTCGCCCGGTTCGACGAAGCTTAAGACCGCCGACGAGATCGCCGCCATGCCGCTGGCAAAACCCAGCGCATCCTCGGCACCTTCGAGCTTTGCCAGCATTTCCTCGAAGGCGCGCACCGTCGGGTTCAGGCCACGCGTATAGATCGGCCGCACCTTCTCGCCGCGATAGGAGGCGATCATGTCGTCGTAATCGGAAAAGGTGAAAAGCGAGGTCTGGAAAATCGGCGGCACGACGGCGTCGGCGAAGTTGCCTTCGTCATGCGTGGTAATGAGGGAAGCAAGATCGAACGGTTCGGAGCCGTTGCTCATTTGGACATTTCCTTGATGTCTTCCTCGACGATATCGAGAATTTTCAATGTTTCGGCGCGCGCCGCCTCGGGATCCCCGGCAGCGATCGCGTTAAAAAGGGTGCGATGAAAGGGAAAGGACCGGCGCGCGAAATCCTGCCGGTCGAACGGATGCTCCCAGAAGCGCTCGAAGGTCTCGCGCATCTGCTCGAGAAGCTGGCGAAACAGCGGATTGTGGGTGGCGTCGTAGACGGCGAGATGGAAGGCCAGATCCTCCGGCCCGGAGGTGCCTTTCTCCAGGTGCACCCGCTCCATCGCGTTCAGCCTTTCCTCGATGACGACGAGGTCCTTTTCGGTGCGCCGCCGCGCCGCGACCATGCCCGCCTCGCATTCGATGCCGCGGCGAACCTCCAGCGTCTGCAACAGCGCGTCGCGCAGATGCGCCGCGTCGAACGACAGCGGCATGTGGATCGTCGCCCTGGAAACCGGTTTCAGCAGATAGGTGCCGCTGCCCTTGCGCGTCTCGATGACGCCGAGCGCCTGGAAATGGCGGATCGCCTCGCGAATGGTCGAGCGGCCGACGGCAAGGGCTGCCATCAGCTCGCGCTCGGCCGGCAGCCGATCGCCCGCCTTCAATCGCGCTTCCTCGACGTAATCCGCCAGCGCATCGGTCACCTGACGCGCGCGGTCCATGACGGGAAGCGGCCGGATCACCGGCCTGTCGCTGCTATTTGCCTTCATGGTTCCCCATTTTCTTATCAGGCAGCCGACCTCGAGAATTGGTCTGACATCTTAGCATTTCTCAAAGATGGAAAGGCGTCAAGGGGTGTTTGTTCGTAGGTTGGCCCGCCGCTCCGCAATTCCCTTTGCATCTCCGAAACGGCCTCAAAAATACCTCGACACGCGACGTGGCTGGACGGCGCCGTGGTCGAAGTCTCTTTGATATCCGGAGCCGCGGAGGCGGCTCCTGGTGGCGCTTACCGCAGACACGCAGTGGAACCGGCTCTCTCTTCAGGTGTTCCTTCCGATCAGCAGGGAGCTTTCAAATGACCTACGTCGCATCGCCAAGCTACGACCGTAATGACGCCAGCCGCGCTTCGAACCTCCGTCAGTGTCTCGAGACCGCAAGACGCCACCTCGATGAGACTTCGCACAACTCGGAAACCGAGAAAATCGAAACGCTCGTGGCTTCCGCCATTGAGGCGGGTTGGGAAGAGGATGAAGTGCGCGAGGCACTGAGCGCCGGCGACGAGCAGGGAAGCGAGATACAGGAGCGCAAACCACCCGTCCCAACGATTGGGGTGGTCCCTTCGTCATCTTTCTGACCCGTGGCAGACGCTAACGCGGTCCTGGCAAGCGGCGCCATGTATCTCGCCGCCTAATCACCTGTGCGGATAGTTGGCCAATCGCTACCACTTTGGCGCCGAGTGGTGTCCGTCAAGCATGCTCAAGACGCTCGACGTCCCGCAGGACCAAAGCGCGCAGAAGCGGCCCACGCGGCGTTGGATCTCCTGGCTCATTGGAGGCCGGTCGGCAAGAAGACCCGTCCAAACCCTCCGGCGTGATCCTCTCTCCAGCAAAGCATCTGACTGTGGCCTGACAACCGTCGGCGCCGACCTAGTTAGTCACCGACGGCCGGGGATGCGGCCGTTCGGGCTTTTGAAAACTCGAAATCAACGACAAGAGGATAAGTTGATGAAAAGGACGTTCCTATATTATTGCGCTTTGTTATCCGCGCTGTCGGGGGTGACAGCTTCCGTTGCCGGCGCCCCCGCACTCGCGGAAGAATTTGTTGCTTCGCAGAGCGGGACGGTCGTCGAAACCAAGAAGGGTAGTCTTGTCGGCGCACTCGACGATGGCATCTACAGCTATCTTGGCGTCCCTATGCTCGTGCCGACCGCTTCATGCCAGCCGAAGAGGTCGCGCCTTGGCAGGGCATCCGTCCCGCAGTCACCTATGGCGAGAACTGCTTCATCCCCCGAATGAAGGAGGTGGCCGGCGACGAACTCTTCAATCCGCACCGCTATCTGCCGATGAGCGAAGCCTGCCAGTTCCTGAACATCTGGACGCCTGCGATCAAAGACGGAAAGAAACGGCCTGTCATGGTTTGGATCCATGGGGGCGGCTTCACGAATGGCTCCGGCATCGAGCTGACCTCGTATGACGGCCACAATCTGAGCAAAGACGGCGATGTCGTCGTCGTCACCCTCAACCACCGGCTCAACGTGCTCGGCTTCCTCGATCTTTCCGCCTATGGCGAGAAGTACAAACGGTCGGGCAATGCCAGCGTCACCGATCTCGTCGCTGCGCTGAAATGGGTCCACGACAACGCCGAGGCCTTCGGCGGCGACCCCGGCAACGTGACGATTTTCGGCCAGTCCGGCGGTGGCTACAAGGTGCGCGCCCTGATGGGGACGCCGTCAGCGAAGGGCCTCTTCCAGAAGGCGATCGTCCAGAGCGGCTCGCGGACCGATTCCGTCATCGATCAGGCGTCCTCGCGCAAGGTGGCCGAATTGACGCTCGCCAATCTCGGTCTCAAGGCCAGCGACATCGACAAGCTTGCCGACGCGGACTATTACGATCTCCTTGCGGCGGCCGACAAGGCCGTCAAGGACGCGACCGCCCAGGGCGCGAAGGACGCCCGCTATGCGCCCGTTCAGGACGGCGACTACATTCCGGCTAACCCGGTCGGGATACAGTGGGTCGACCAGGCCAAGAACATTCCGCTGATGGTCGGCAACACCCTCAACGAGTTCGAGACGGTGATCAATCACAAGGCGGGCGAGCTGCTTGCCGACAACAAGAACAACTGGGACGATGCGAAGTCTGAGGCCAAGCTGAAAGAGCGCTTCGCCGACAAGGCCGAGGCGGTCGGCAAGGCATTCATGGCGGCCTACCCCGAGAAAAAGATCGCCGACGCCTATTTCCTGGACCTGCGCTTCCGGCCGGGCGCCATCCGTGATCTCGACCTGAAGGCGAAGCAGAACGGGGCTCCGGTCTACTCCTACATGTTCGCCTATGAGTCACCGGTCCTAGATGGGATTGCCATGGCCTGGCATTGCGCGGAACTGCCCTACGTCTTTGCCAACGCCGCCCTGGTCAAGACGTCGACCGGCGGTGGCAGCGACGCGCTCGCGCTTTCCAGGAAGGTGAGCCAGGCCTGGGTCAACTTCGCGCGCAACGGCAAGCCGAGCGCCGAGGGCTTGCCCGAGTGGCCGGACTACACAACCGACAAGCCAGCGACCATGGTCCTCGATAAAGAATCCCGCGTGGCTGTTGATCTTGATCGCAAACTGCTACGAGCAGCCGGCGCTCTCTAGGCGAAGAGGATTGGACATACGGCGCCGGCCGACATCGGCCCGGCCGGCGCCGGCAGCAACTTTTGCGGGCCGCGGTCACCCATCCACATCGGCTGAAATCGTCACCTCCTTGAAGGCGTCGAGCTCAGCCAACCGCTGGACCAACGCCTTGCGGATCGAGGTATAGCTGCCGGCGCCGAGCGCCAGCCGCTTCGGAGCCGAGTGTTGTTCGGCAGCCTCGATCATCGCCTGCGCCATCTTGACGGGGTCGCCCTTGGCTTCGAACGTGCCATCGGCGATGGCGCGTCGGATTTCGCCGGCCGGCGTCGCGTCATAGGCTTCCATCGGTTGCGGCGCGACCAGGCCGCGCCCAAAATCGGTCCGCGCCGGACCTGGCTCGGCAATGATGAACTCGATGCCGAAGGGAGCGACCTCCTGCGAAACGGCTTCGATGAAGCCTTCGATGCCCCATTTGGTCGCGTGGTAGAGGCTGAAATTCGGATAGGCGATCTGCCCGCCTTCCGAAGACACCTGCAGGATGCGGCCGCCGCCCTGCGCCCGCATATGCGGCAGCGCTGCCCGGATTACCTGGATCGAGCCGATCAGGTTGGTATCGATCTGATGGCGGATCTGTTCGTCGCTCACCTCCTCCGCAGCACCGAACAGGCCATAGCCGGCATTGCTGACGACGACGTCGATCCGGCCCATCGCTGCAAAAGCGGCGTCGACGACCGAGCGCACCGCCCCATCATTGCTGACGTCAAGCGTTGCAATCCAGAGGTTCTCGCCGCAGTGCGACGTCAAATCGTCGAGCGCTTCCGGCCTGCGCACTGTCGCCGCGACGCGATCGCCGCGCGCCAGCAGTTTTTCGGTCATGATGCGCCCGAAACCGGAGGAGGCGCCCGTTATCATCCATGTCTTTGCCATTGTCTTACCCAATCACGCCGCGGATTTGCGGCTGCTCTTGAAGGTAAAGATAGATGAGCCTATTCCTGCTTCCATCCGCCGAATGCTGCATGAGTTGGTGAATTTTAGCCATGAATTACAAGCCGACCCTTGCGGATCTCAGAGCCTTGTCTGCCATCGTCACTCATCGCAGCTTCCGCAAGGCCGCCGACGAGTTGGCCCTGTCGCCTTCGACGCTCAGCCATATGATGCGTTCGCTCGAAGCAAATATGGGCGTTCGGCTTCTCAACCGCACGACCCGCAGCGTCGCGGCGACGGAAGCCGGTGAGCGCCTCGTCACCCGTCTGACGCCACTGTTCAGGGATTTCGATCTGGCGCTCGAGGAGGTCAACGAATTCCGCGGCCATCCCAGCGGCACATTGCGGATCAATACCAGCGAGATCGCCGCGCGGGTGCTGCTCGATGCCGCTGTCCCGATCTTTCTCACCCGCTATCCCGATATGTCGCTCGATCTCGTCACCGACAATCGGCTCGTCGATGTCGTTGCCGACGGTTTCGATGCCGGCATAAGACTTCGCGAGGCGGTGCCGCTCGATATGATCGCGGTGGAATTCGGCGGCGATACCCGCTTTGTCACCGTCGCTTCGCCGGCCTATCTCGCAGCGCATCCGGCGCCGCAGACACCGGACGAATTAAAGACGCAAGCCTGCATCCGCTTCCGGCTGCCAAGCGGCAAGCTCTTCCGCTGGGAGTTCGAAAAACATGGCCACGAGCTTGCCGTCGACGTTCCGGGTGTGCTGACGCTCGACCATGTCGAGCTGATGGCGCAGGCAGCGGCAAAGGGGCTCGGCATCGCCTATGTCTCGGATCGCACTGCCAGGCCCTTTCTCGAAAGCGGCGCGCTCGTCACCGTGCTGGACGACTGGTGCCCCGCCATTCCGGGCCTCTGTCTCTATTATCCCGGCCACCGTCACGTGCCGCAGGGTTTGCGGGCTTTCATCACGGTGCTGACCGAGGTCGAACGTCACGGTCGATAGGCCGCCTTGGCCGAGTTCTGCCGATATCGGCCGCCTTCAGAATGTTTCGATCCGGGAGCTGATCCAGCGAACAAAGAGTGAGGCAGGCGGGGCGAGCCGCTCAAAGCTGCGCGCGACCAGCCAGTAGGCGCCGTGGGCAACGGCAAGGTCGGACAGGCGAAGCAACCGGCCCGCCCTGATCTCTTCCTCGGCAAAGATGTCGTCCATCAGCGCTATGCCCTGCCCGCGCAGGACCGCCTGCATGACCAGCCCGCCATCGGCATAGACCGGCCCCCGCGCGATTTCCGGCATGGCGATGCCTGCCGCCTCGAACCAGCGGAACCAGACGTCGCGGGTCTCCTCATGCAATAGCGTATGACGAAGCATGTCTTCGGGGCGGACGATCGCTTGCCCTGGATTGAGCAGCGTAGGCGCTGCGACCGGCACCATCCGGACATCGGCGAGACGTCCGCTCTCCGTCCTCGGCCAGGCGGTCACGCTGGCGCTATGGCGGATGGCGATCTCGGCCTGCCCGCCCCGGAACTCGATCAGGCGTGAATCGGCGTCGATCGTCACGTCGATCTCAGGATGCCGCTCCCGAAATTCCGGCAGGCGGGGAACGAGCCAGCACGCCGCGAAGGAAGGTTCCACGCTGATCGTCACCGCTGCCGTCGCCGGCCGGCTCTGGATTTCTTCCAGGCATTCGTCGATCCGGTCGAAGGATAACGTCAGGATCGCCAGCAGCTTGCTGCCCGAGTCGGTCAGATGGACGCCGCGATGGCGGCGCTCGAAGAGCGCTTCGCCCAGCAACGTCTCCAGCTCGCGGATCTGCCGGCTGACCGCCGCCTGCGAGATGAACAGTTCCTGCGCAGCCAGCGTAAAGCTTTCGAGGCGGCCGGCGACCTCGAAACTCCGCAAGGCCGTCAATGGCAGGCGTCCGCGTTTCATCCATAACCTCAAGTCATTCGAGGCCGACGATAAGCTCGTTTGAAGGCGCGAGGCAAGGGGCGACATATGACCGCAAAGGAGAGATATCGATGCGCAAGCGGATATTCGAGATCATATTGAACGTCATCCGGCTGGCGACGTTTCAGCCATGGCCAGGTGAAAGCGCGGGCCGAAGTGACAATGGCGACAGCACCCAATGTCGCCATGACATCAACCCGGCACCGGTTCCAGATCGATCAGCGCCTTGATCGGCAGGTGGTCGGAGGCGATGCGCGCCAGTGGCGTATCATGCGCTTCCACCTTCGAGATGATCCCCTTGCGGTTGGCGATGATCCGGTCGAGCGCCAGAAGCGGCAGGCCGGCGGGAAAGCTCGGTACGGCGGGCGGCAGCGGTCCGAAGGCGGATTGGAAGGTGTTGAGGGAAGAGCGGTCGCCGAGCCGCCATTCGTTGAGGTCGCCGAGCAGGATGGTCGGCATCTCGTGCCGGTTGTTGATCAGTTCGACCAGCGTGCGGGCCTGCTGGGCCCTGTTGTGGCGCAGCAGGCCGAAATGCGCGGCGATGATGCGCAGCACCCCGCCCTTCTCGAGTTCGATCTCGGCAACGAGCGCGCCGCGCGGCTCCAGTCCCGGCAGCTTGACCTGATGCACGTCATGCACCAGCCCCTTCTTGAAGAGCACGACATTGCCGTGCCAGCCATGCGCCTTCGCCATGCCGGCAACCGGCACCGCGATCAGTCCCGTCTCCCGCTCCAGCCGCCCGAGATCGAGAATGCCGGTGCGCTCGCCGAAGCGCGTATCGGCCTCCTGCAGCGCGATCACGTCGGCGCCGATTTCATGGATGACCCGGCTGGTGCGCTCCGGATCGAAGCGTCGGTCGGTGCCGATGCATTTGTGCACGTTATAGGAGGCGATCAGCGTTCCGGCGCTGCGCGGCCTTGTCTCCGTATAGGCAGGGTCAAGCCGTTTTTTCCTGCTCCTGATCGAGGCGAGAATGCTGGCGGGAAGGCTGTCTTTTCTGGCGTGCATCGGCAGGCGCACTTGTTCCGTTGATCGAAAAGGCTTCTCTCTCCAGTATAGGCAGGCAAGCCGAACTTGCCACGTCCGATCACAAAAAATCCGTCAGAGATAGGGCGAACCCAGCCATAGCACCTTTTCGAGCAGCCGTACCGCGAAGGGTCGTGCGCGTAAGCTTTCGAGCGTCACCGGCGTTGCCGTTTTCAAGGTTTCCTCGATGTGCTCGTCGATCTCGGCGGCAAAGCCCTCGTTCAGCACTTCGAGATCGACCTCGAAATTCAGCCGCAGCGAACGCGGGTCGAGATTGGAGGAGCCGACATAGGCCCAGGTGCCGTCGATCGTCAGCAGCTTCGAATGACTGAAGCTGCCGGTGGAGCGCCAGATGCGGCAGTAGTTCTTGAGGATCTGATCGAATTGCGCCGTCATCGCCCGGTCGACCAGCACGAGGTTATTGAGCGCCGGCACGACGATATCGACTTCGACGCCGCGCCGCGCCGCCGTCACCAGGGCGCTGATGAGTTCACGGTCCGGCAGGAAATAGGGCGACATGATGCGGATCGATTGGCGCGCCACGGAAAAGGCACCCATCAGCATTTTATGGTTGGTCTCGACGCTGCGGTCCGGGCCGGAGGCGACGACGCGCATCAAGATGGGAGCGCCGGGGCTGCGCTGCGGCGGTTCGATGCGCCAGGGCTCGTCGTTCAACAACTCCTGCGTGGTGAAGCGCCAGTCTTCGGCGGCGAGGTCGAAAAGGTCGGCCACGACAGGGCCGGTGACGCTGAAATGCGTGTCGTGGGCAAAGCTCTCGCCTGTTGCCTCCTCGCTGAAGCCCGCCCTGATGTTCATCCCGCCCGTCAGCGCGATTTTCCCATCGACGATCAGGATTTTGCGGTGGGTGCGCAGATTGGCATAGGGCAGCCGCAAGCCCATGATGACATTGCCGTTGAAGACAGCGACCGTGACGCCGCCTTCCTTCAGATGGCCAAGAATGCTCGGCACGGAATAACGCGCGCCGACCGCGTCGATCAGCACCCGCACCTCGACACCACGGCTGGCCGCCGCAATCAGCGCGTCGGCGATGCGAAGGCCGACAGCATCGCGGTCGAAAATATAGGTTTCGAGCAGGATGCTGCGCGCCGCCTCGTCGATGCTTGATTTCATCGCCGCATAGGCCTCGTCGCCGGTTTCCAGCACATCGATCGTATTGCCTGTCGTCAGCGGATTGCGGGTAACCCGGTCGCCGAGCGTCTGCAACGCCGCAAAACGGCGGCCGAACTGGCTGATCACCGTCTCGGCCTCGGCATCGAATGTCTCCAGTTCGTCGAATTCGGCCGCAAGCAGCAGCGCGTCGCGCCGCACGCTCAACGATTTGCGACGGATGCGATTGATGCCGGCAATTGCATAGAGCACCGCGCCGATGATCGGAGACAGAATGATGACGCCGACCCAGCCGATCGCGGCACGCACCTCCTCCTTGGTCATGGCGGCATGGATCGCCGCGGCCGCCCCCATGGCGACAGAAACGACAAAGAGGATATGCGGCCAGTAGGTCGACAGGAGATAGAACATCGCTGGCGAATATAGCCGCGAAACGCCGGCGTTCAATCGCGCCGCTGTTCTCCCATGACGCAAAATTCTTCACCGTGGTCATTTTGCCGGCCCCGTGACCGATGGCGAAAAGCTTCGCGCCCGCACATTCCCGAACGGGAACAATGCCGGCACAGATCGATTGATCCCGGGGAGATGAGGATCGCCATCATGACCATAGCCGCAAACGTCGGTCCCGCCTTGGCGCTCGAAGTCGCGAACGCGACAAGCATTGCCGAACTCCGGCATCAGGCCGAAGGCTGCACCCGTTGTGATCTCTACATGAATGCCACGCAAATCGTCTTCGGCGAAGGCCCTGTCAAAGCCGAGATCATCCTTATCGGCGAGCAGCCGGGCGATCAGGAGGATGTGAGCGGCAGACCTTTCGTCGGTCCCGCCGGCCGCCTGCTCGATCGCTGCCTGGAAGAAGCCGGTCTCGACCGCCAGCGCTGTTATGTCACCAATGCTCGGCGCAAGCGCGCTCTATGCGCTGCTCGGGCCGAAAGTGAAGCTGACGCCGGAGCGCGGCCGTATCCTCTATCCGGCAAACCGTCCGCCTGTCCTGGTCACCATCCACCCCTCCTATCTCTTGCGCATTCGCGACGAGGCGGATCAGCGCCGGCAGCGCCGGGATTTCGTGTCAGATCTGCACAAGGCGGCGGAGTATCGGTCCCAGTGAAGGCGGATTCTCAACCCTAATATGCTGCGATGCGAAATATTTCCGGTTGCGGCGCGATTTCGCTTGAAAGAGTTCCGCTCCTCTGGAACCATCCGAAGAGTATCGCGTTCGAACGACGGCATCATGTGACTGGAGATCAGCGATGGCAGAAACTCGGGAAGAGTGGATCAAAAAACGTGCATACACCCTCTGGGAAGAAGAGGGTTATCCGACAGGGCGAGATTCCATCCATTGGGAACAGGCACGACACGAGCGCGACGCGCTTGAGGGCTCGGCTGCGTCTTCCGACGGCAAAGAGGTCAAGCTCAAGGCGAAGCGCACTGCGACGGGCGCCAAGACGAATGGCGTGGTTACGCCGGCGCCGAAGCGGACCGCGAGCCGCAAGACCGCGTCCTGAACACTAGAATACTGAGCATCTCGATTAAAGGGCGTCGTCTCGACGCCCTTGGTCCTTTGTTGTCATATGCCTGAATTGGTTGTGCGATATTGAATTGCAGGGGTGGGCTTCCATGCGGGGGTGAACAGAGGCCGGATGACACTGCAAGCTTTGGGGCTTCCAAAAAAAATTGAGCCTTGCCCCGATAACGGGGAACAACAAGATACGATGACTGTTTATGGCCGAACGGGAAAGTTGCCATGAACGACAGTCACACCGAAATCCTCCTTTTTGCGGGCAAACGCGCTTCGACTGCGATCGTGTGAGAGATGGAGATGTCGCTCCTGCTCATCGCCGCGCTGCTCTACCTCGGTCTCGCGCTCGGGTTCATCCTTGTCGTCGACAATCTCGTCGGGCTGGTCTTCCGCGATCCGCGCGCGCCGGTGCAGCTGGTCTCCGTTTACATCGGCCGCGCCTTTGCCGCATCGCAGAAACTCTATCGAAAATAACAGTCCGCAGGCGCTCTCCGCAGACTGCTAAAGTGTGGAACGCCCGGCAGTTAAGGATATTTCGACCGCGCCCTTTCCCTCCTATCGCAAGCCTCTATGTTGACGGTTTGGAAGGGCTGAAGCCCGAGACGACCGATCACACCGGTGCGGCGGAAGGAAGCGATTTTGAATGGGAAGCGTCGGGAACGGCTGGCCGAGAGGCGGCGGCGAAATCGGCGAAATGTTACGGCATCCGGCTTTCCACGCCGTCGGTCTCGGTCCGGTCGAAAGCTGGCCCGCGTCTCTCAAACATATCGCCGAAATGGTGTTGAATTCCCGGCAGCCTAAATTCGTCGCCTGGGGTCCAGATCTCGCTTTTCTCTACAATGACGCCTATGTGCCGGTTTTCCCGGAGCGGCATCCCGATGCCCTCGGAAGACCCTTCCGCGAGGTCTGGGGGGATATTTGGGAACAGTTCTCGCCGATCATCGCCAGCACCCTGGAAGGCAGTTCGCAGCTCTTCAAGGAGCTGCTCATCCCGATGCGCCGCGACGGTCGCACCGAGGACACCTGGTTCACCTTCTCCTACACGCCGCTGCGCGACGATGACGGCAGGGTCGCCGGCATCCTCTGTGCGGCCCTTGATGTCACCGACCAGGTGTCGGCCAAGCGCGGCGAACAGATCGCGCTGGAAGAACTGCGTGCAAAATCGGAGGCGCTTGCGGTCGTCAACCGGGCGGGTGCCGCGGTCACCGCAGAGCCCAGTGTCGAACGCCTCACCCAGATTGTCGTCGATGCCGGCGTGACGCTGACCGGCGCGGAATTCGGCGCCTTCTTTTACAATGTCGATGATGGCGAGGGCGGCAGCTACATGCTCTATGCGCTCTGCGGTGTCGATCGGAAGAACTTCGAGAAATTCCCGATGCCGCGCAATACCAAGGTCTTCGCGCCGACCTTCAACGGCGAAGGTATCGTGCGCTCCGACGACATCCTGCTCGACCCGCGCTACGGGCAGAATGCGCCGCATGCAGGCATGCCGAAGGGGCATCTTCCGGTCAGGAGCTATCTTGCCGTGCCGGTGAAATCACGCGACGGCAGCGTCATCGGCGGCTTGTTCTTCGGTCACTGCCAGCCCGGCCGTTTTTCCAAAGCGGCCGAGGCGAGCCTCGTCAGCCTCGCCGGCCAATCGGCCGTCGCGATCGACAATATCCGGCTCTTCCGTGCCGCCAAAGTCGAAATCGACCAGCGCCGCGACATGGAAGATCAGCTGCGAAAACTCAACGAAATGCTCGAGGTCCGCGTCGCGGCCGAGATTGCCGAACGCCAGCAGGCCGAAGCAGCACTCCAGCAGGCGCAGAAGATGGAATCGATCGGCAAGCTCACCGGCGGCGTTGCCCATGACTTCAACAATCTGCTGCAGGTGATCTCAGGCAATCTGCAGCTTCTCGGCAAGGACGTGGCAGAAAGCGGCCGGGGCAAGGAACGCATTTCCAACGCGCTTGCCGCCGTCGAACGCGGCTCGCGGCTGGCAAGCCAGTTGCTCGCCTTCGGCCGCCGCCAGCCGCTGGAACCGAAGGTCATCAACATCGGCCGTCTCGTCACCGGCATGGACGACATGCTGCGCCGCGCGCTCGGCGAGGAGATCGAAATCGAGACCATGGTCTCCGGCGGTCTCTGGAACACCTTCGCCGATCCGATCCAGATCGAAAACGCACTGCTCAACCTGGCGATCAACTCCCGCGACGCGATGGATGGCGCCGGCAAGCTGACGATCGAGGTCGGCAACGCTTTCCTCGACGATTCCTACAGCCGCACCCATCCTGAAGTCACCGCCGGCCAATATGTCGTGCTCGCCGTGACCGATACCGGCTCCGGCATGACGCAGGAGGTAATGGAGCAGGCCTTCGAGCCCTTCTTCTCGACGAAACCGGAAGGCAAGGGCACCGGTCTCGGCCTGTCGATGGTCTATGGCTTCGTCAAACAATCCGGCGGCCACGTGAAGATCTACAGCGAGATCGGCGAAGGCACGACCGTCAAGCTCTACCTGACCCGCTCGTTCCGAAGCGAGGATCGCGTCACGGCCGCCGACAGCGTACCCGCAGCCGGGGGCACAGAAACCATCCTTGTCGCCGAGGACGATGAGGGCGTGCGCGCCACCGTCGTCGAGATGCTGTCAGATCTCGGCTACTACGTGCTGAAGGCCAAGGATGCGCAAAGCGCGCTCACCGTGATCGAAAGCGGCGCCCATATCGATCTGCTCTTTACCGATGTCGTCATGCCCGGGCCGTTGCGGAGCCCGGAGCTTGCGCGCATGGCGCGCGAGCGTCTGCCGGATATCGCCGTGCTTTATACATCGGGCTATACTGAAAATTCGATCGTCCATGGCGGCAGGCTCGATCCCGGCCTCGAACTGCTCTCCAAGCCCTATACGCGCGAGGAACTCGCCCGCAAGATCCGCCACGTGCTTGCCAACCGCACGCAACGCCGCCAAGGGGCGAGCGATGCCGCAGTGACCCCCGCCAAACACCCCGAGATCGTCCGCGCAAAGCTGAAGCTGCTGCTTGTGGAAGACGACGCCTTCATCCGCATGGATACTGCCGAGATTCTGCAGGATCTTGGCTATGACGTCATCGAAGCTGACAGCGGCGAAAGGGGCGTGGAAATCCTTGGACAAACCATCGTCGACATCATCGTCGTCGATGTCGGCCTGCCGGGCATGTCGGGACAGGTCTTTGCCGCCAAGGCCCGCGAGGCCTTTCCGTCGGTCGGCCTGGTCTTTGCCACCGGCAACAGCAGCCTGCCGGATGCAAACCGTCTCCCCGGTTCGGTGCTGCTGTCGAAACCTTTCAGCAGCAAGGCGCTCGACCAGGCGGTCAAGAACGCCCTCCGGCAGCGGCCTGGCGCCTAGGGCATCTGTTTCTTTGCTGCAACTTCTGCTTTACGCGTCCTCGCCGTCGAACTCGGGATATTTGCGCATCAGATCCACCTCGCTGGTGCAACTGTCGTCGCGCGCCGTCAGTTCGATCGAGAGCGTGTCGGCAGGACGGAGACGGCCGTCATCGTGATGATTGCCATCGTCGTGATAGACGGGAATGCGCGCACCGCTCTGACTGACCAGCACGGCATCCCGCTCGAAGCCTCTCTGCAGCAGCCAGTCACGCGGCGCCGTCAGGCAAATGTCGACCTCGTAGAAACGTCCCTTCCCTTGCTTGAGGCTAACGGTATAGGTGACCGGCGATACCTGGCCGTTCACGTCGATCGCGCCGTTTCCATCGGCTTTGACGATGTGTTTTTCCATGTTCTCGGCTCCTTCTTATGTGCAGGCTTTTCCCATCGGAAACCTGATAAAATCGGCTTTTGTTCCGCATCCAGGCCTTGCAGCTATGATCGTGGCCGGAACTTTTGGGCTGCTGACCGGTTCAGTCCCTTTGCAAACCAGAGGAGGCCGATATGCCGAGAGGTGACAAATCCGACTATACCGACAAGCAGAAGCGCAAGGCCGAACACATCGAGGAGGGCTACGAGGATCGCGGCGTCTCCGAGAAGGAAGCCGAACGGCGTGCCTGGGCGACGGTCAACAAGGAAAGCGGCGGTGGTAACAAATCCGGTTCCGGCCGCGGCAAGAAGGATACGCATGAATCTTCCGAAAAAGGCGGCCGCATCGGCGGCGCGGCATCCGCCGCACGCTCGAAGGAGGAACGGTCCGCTTCCGCGAAGAAGGCCGCTGCGACGCGCAAGCGCAACGAACACCACAGCCAGCATTGACGACGGGCGCGGCAAGCGCAGCTTTCCGCCAGCCGCATAGGGAGTTTGACCCATGGCCAAATCGAAAAAGAAGTGGTCGCAGGACGTCACCGAACACAGCGATGCGATGGACCTGAAGGAAGGCGTGTTCAAATCGGATGATCCGAAGAAGATTGCCCGCTCCGTCAAGCACTCCGCCGAGGAGAGCGATCGCCGCAAGTCGAGCCCTTATCGCGCCGCCATGTCGATGCTGACCTTCTACATCAACCGCGCCGGCGACCAGCTCACGAAAAAGCGGCGCGGAACTCTTGAAAAGGCCAAGGACGAACTGCGAAAAGACTTCGGTCGTCAACCGAAGGATTGAGCAGCCATGACATACGAGCTTTATTATTGGGACGGCATCCAAGGCCGCGGCGAATTCGTGCGGTTGGCGCTGGAAGAAGCCGGCGCCGACTATATCGACATTACCCGCCAGTCTGGCCGCGGGCGCGGCACCGGGGCGATGTTAGAGATCATGGAGAGCAAAAGCGAAGCGCACATTCCCTTCGCTCCACCATTCCTGAAGGATGGCGACCTCATCATCCCGCATGTCGCCAACATCCTATTTTATCTCGGCCCGAAGCTCGGCCTTGCCCCTGAGGAAGAAGGCCTTCGCCATATCGTCAACGGCCTGCAACTGACCGTCACCGATTTCGTCGTCGAAGTGCACGATACGCACCACCCGATCGACATGTCGCTCTACTACGAGGACCAAAAGCCCGAGGCAAAAGCTCGCTCGGCCGCCTTCATCCGCGACCGCATTCCGAAGTTCCTCGGCTATTTCGAACGGGTGCTGCGGCAGAACCCGAAAGGCGCCAATCATATGGTCGGCGATGCGCTCACCTATGTCGACCTCTCGCTCTTCCAGGTGATCGAGGGCCTGACCTACGCCTTTCCGAAAGCCATGGCGAACCGCAAGGCGGAATATCCCGGCCTCTTGGCTCTGCATGATGCGGTGGCTAAGCGGCCGAACATTGCCCGCTATCTCGCCTCCCCCCGCCGCCTCGCCTTCAACCAGGAAGGAATTTTCAGGCATTATCCTGAGCTGGACAGTGCGAGCTGAGACGAGCCAATTCCAGGAAAATTGCGAAGCAAAAGGATGGAGCGGCTGTGCGGTTCCGTTAAAGCCGAACCGCTCTAAAAGCCGTTTATTCGAGCGGCACCGCCGCATCGAAGAAATTCCCCCACGGGTCTCTCGGCTGAGTCTCCAACCGTTGCGGCACGTTTCCGAGCGTGAAAGCGGTGGGACCGCTCACCTCGTTCAATTCCGACCAATCCAACGGCATCGAAACCGGCGCACCCGATCGCGCCCGCGTCGAATAGGCCGCGACTGCCGTGTTGCCGCGGCCGTTGCGGAGATAGTCGATGTAGATATGCCCACCGCGTTTTGCCTTCGTCGCGGTTGCCAGATATTTCTCCGGCGCGTCGGCCGACATGCTTTCGGCCAGTGAATGGGCGAAATCCTTCACCTCCGCCCAGCCGGCCTTCGATGCAAGCGGCGTTACCACATGCAGCCCCTTGCCGCCCGAGGTCTTGACGAAGGCAGCCAGGCCACGGGCTTCCAGCCGCGCCTTCACGTCAAGCGCCGCGGCGATCACCGCGCTCCAGGCGACGTCCTCGCCGGGATCGAGGTCCATGGTGATCATGTCAGGTCTTTCCCAATTGTCGGCCGTCGTACCCCAGGGATGAATTTCGAGCACGGCCGACTGCACCAGCGCCACGAGACCGTTGAAATCGGCGATGCGCAGCAGCTTTTCGCCGTCCGCATCCTGTGGATCGGCGATCTCCTCGATATGCGGATTCATCCCCTTCCAGGCATGTTTCTGGAAAAACCGCTGGTGGCTTTTTATCCCGTCCGGCAGTCGCAGCAATGCCAGCGGCCGATTGACGACATAGGGCGCCATGAATGGCCAGACCGCTGCGTAATAATCCGCCAGCGCCTGCTTGGTCACGCCCTCGTCCGGCCAGTAAAGCCGGTCGGGATGCGTCAAAGATACGTCCGATGTCGGCGGATTTCTGAGGCTCATTCTTCGATCTCGCTTGTGAGGAAATCAAGTAGCCTGTTTTCCTCGGCCCGCAAGCCCCGCAGCGGCTCGTTGCCGCTCTCGATCAGCAGATGATCGTTGCCGGCGAGCGCGATGATCGCGGGATGGATATAGCTCGAACGCGAGATCGCCGGTGTGTTGTGCAGCGCCTCGGCCGCGGCTTCCGACATCTGCTTTACCGTCGGCCGACCGCCGCCGGTAATCGTCTCGCGTGCCGCCCCGAAGGCCGCCAGCGATCCGGCCCAGGTGCGGAAGGTTTTCGCCGAAATGGGAATGCCGGATATCTCGGCGAGATAGGCGTTCAACCGACCGGAATCGATTGGCTTCAGCGCCCCGCTTTCATCCTTCCAGACGAAGAGCTGGCGGCCGGGCAAGTCCGCTATCTCTTCCAGGATCTTTTGCAGCCGGGGATGCTTGAGGCTGCGCTGGACGCGCTTTCCGCCTTTGGCGCGGAATTTCAGCTCTATCTGCCCGTCGACGATCTTCAGATGCCGCTTCAGCAGCGTCGTTGCGCCATAGGTGCCGTTTTCCCTGACATAGGCCTGGTTGCCGACGCGTAAGTGCGCCTCGTCGAGCAGCGTCGTCAAAGCCGCAAGCACGCCGTTGACATCCTCCGCACCGGTGTCGAGGTGGCGCAGAACGGTGCGGCGTATCTTAGGTAATGCCCGGCCGAACTCGATCAGCTGATGGAATTTCCCCGCGCTTCGGAAGGATTGCCATTCCTTATGGTAGCGGTACTGCTTGCGCCCGCGCGCGTCAAAGCCCGTCGCCTGCAGATGGCCGTTGTCGTAGAGGCAGATCCAGACATTCTCATAGGCCGGCGGCAGGCCGAGCGCGCCGATCCGCGCCCGCTGCAATTGGTCGGCAAGCGTTGTGCCGTCAGGCATGACATAGCTGAAACCCTTGCCCTTCCTTCGCCTGCGGATGCCTGGTTCGGTATCGCTGACATAGACAAGGCCAAGTTCGGTGATCGTTTCGGCATTCATGCTGTTGAGGACCTGCTACTTGCTGCGGCGGCCGAACTGGAACCACCGTCGGCGCTCGGCCTTGGTCGCGTCCTTCGGCGGCTCGGTCTGCCCCTTCGGTGCGAAGACCGCCACGCTCTGGGCATAGACGATGACGGGGTTCTCCGGCTCGTGCACCTCGAAGGCACCCGTCTCCGTCCCCGTGTCGAGAATTCTCGACCACTGTTTCAGCCCATTCACGACAGGCAGGTGAACCTCGCAATCGCCGCCGGCATTGAAGATGAGGAAGAGGTCGTCCATCGTCTCGGTGTCTGGTGCATTCACACTCCTCGAGACATAGACCCCTAGCACCTGCAATCCGTCGTCGTTCCAGGCCCCATCGTCCATGAAATTGCCGTCCGGCTTGTACCAGGCGATCTCTATGCGGCCGTCCTCGGCGGTCTCGCCGGTCAGGAACCGCTCCTGCCGCAAGACGGGATGGGCCTTGCGGAAGGCGACGGCCTGCCGGCAGAAATCGAGGAAGGGATCGTCGAGCCCCGCCCAATCCGTCCAGCCGATCTCGTTGTCCTGGCAATAAGCGTTATTGTTGCCGCCCTGGCTGTTGCCCACCTCATCGCCGGCAAGGATCATCGGGACGCCCTGGGAAAGCATCAGCGTCGCCATCATGTTGCGTCGGCGCCGCGCCCGCGCCGCATTGATGTCGGCATTATCGGTGGCGCCCTCGGCGCCCATATTGTCGGAATGATTGTCCGAATGACCGTCCCTGCCATCCTCGCCGTTCGCCTCGTTGTGCTTGCCGTCGAACGAGACCGTATCCATCAGCGTGAAGCCGTCATGGGCCGACAGAAGATTGATCGACGAGGTTGCGCCCCGGTCTGAATGGTTGAACTGAACCGCCGAGCCGGTGATGCGTTGCGAGATCTCCGAGACCATGCCACCATCGCCCTTCCAAAAGCGACGCACGTCGTCACGAAACTTGTCGTTCCATTCACGGAAGGGATGCGGAAAGCCGCCAACCTGATAACCGCCATCGCCGACGTCCCAGGGCTCGGCGATCAGCTTGACACCGGCAAGGATCGGATCCTGGCGGATGGCGCCGAAGAACAGGCCCTGCCGATCGAATTCCATATCCTGGCGGCCGAGCGTGCTGGCAAGGTCGAAACGGAAGCCGTCGATATGCATGACGCCGACCCAGTAGCGCAGGCTGTCGAGCACCATGCGCATCACCATGGGATTGGCGGCATTCAGCGTGTTTCCGGTCCCCGTGGTATCGAACGTGTGTCGCGGATCGTCGGGGGAGAGAATGTAATAGCTGGCATTGTCGAGCCCGCGGAAGGACAGCGTCGGCCCTTTCTCGCTGCCTTCGGCGGTGTGGTTATAAACCACGTCCATGATGACTTCGATGCCGGCGGCATGGAACTTCTTCACCATGGTCTTGATTTCGGTGATCTTGTCGCCGGACATGTAACGAGATTGCGGCGCGAAAAAGCCGAGTGTCTGATAGCCCCAATAATTGCGTAGGTTGTTTTCCAGGAGATAACGATCGTCGAGGAAATACTGGATCGGCAGCAGCTCGATCGCCGAGATGCCGAGCTTGACGAGATGGTCGATGATCGGATCGCTGCACATGCCGAGAAAGGTGCCGCGCAGCCGGTCTGGCACCTTCGGATGGGTCATCGTCAGGCCGCGCACATGCGCCTCGTAGATGATGGTGTCGGGCCAGGGACGGCGGATCGCCTCTTCACCCGCCCAATCGAAGTCCGGATCCTGCACCACGCCCTTGACCATGAATGGCGCGCTGTCGCGCTCGTCGAAGGAAAGGTCGTCTTCGCCGATCTGATAACCGAACAGCGCGTCATCCCATTTGAGCTCGCCCGTCACCTGTTTGGCATAGGGGTCGAGCAGGAGCTTGTTCGGATTGAAGCGATGGCCGGCTTGCGGGTCATAGGGACCGTGGGCGCGATAGCCGTAGACAGTGCCCGGTCCGACGCCGGCAATATAGCCCGACCAGATGTCGCCTTCGCGCTTCGGCAGCGGCAACCGCGCGACCTCCTTCTTGCCGTCCGGCGAGAAGAGGCAGAGCTCAATCTGTTCTGCATGCGCTGAGAATACCGCGAAATGGGTGCCCGAACCCGTATATTCCGCCCCGAGCTCCGGCTTGAGGAAGTCGAGTTCTGAAAATGAATAGCTCATGGCGCCCCGCTCGATAAAAAGACCATGCGGGAAACGAAACGCCGGCGCGAAAGTTCCCTTGCCTTGCAAGGGAAGATCTTTTGAGGAGGCGGAGATTAAGGCATCAACTGGCCGCCATTGACCTCGATAATCTGGCCGGTGATGTAGCCCGACAGCGTCGGCGAGGCGAGAAAGAGATAGGCGCCGACACAATCTTCCGATGTGCCGACAAAGCCCATCGGGATCGACTTGCGCTGCAGCTCCATCTGCTCGTCATTGGTATAACGCTCGTGAAAGGGCGTCGCGATAACACCCGGTGCCACCGCGTTGACGCGAATCCTGTCGGCGACGAATTCCTTGGCGTGACCGCGGGTGATCGTCGAGACGAAGCCCTTGGACGCCGCATAGAGGATCGCACCATTGCCGCCGCCATTGCGCGCGGCGATCGAGGTGGTGTTGATAATGAAGCCACCCTGCTTCTTCAGCCAGGGATGCGCCGCACGCGTGGCGGCCAGCACCGAGCGGGCGTTGAGGTCCATGACCGCGGCATAATGCGCGTCGGTATATTCCGAGGTCGGCTTGCGCCCCAGCATGCCGCCGGCATTGTTGATCAGCCCGTCGAGATGGCCGAAGGTCTTCGCCGTCTCCTCGACGACACGCTCGGTCTCGCCTTCCCTCGAGACGTCGCCCTGGATCAGATGCACCGTGCCGCCGGCAGCCCGGATCTCCTCGGCAAGCTTCTCCGCCGGTTCGCGGCTGGCATTGTAATGCACGCCGACCTTGGCGCCCTGGGCGGCAAAGGCGCGGGCGAGCGCCGCGCCGATCCCGGTCGAGGCGCCGGTGATCAGCACGGCCTTGCCGGACAGGTCCGGCAGCTTGATGGATGCGAGCGATTGCGCAAGTTCGACCATGGCGACGATTGCCTCCCGAAAAACCAAGGACATAGGTAATGAAACGAATAGGAGAAGTCTTATCAGGGGAAATCGACGAAGGGCAATGCACGAAAGCGGGAGATTTGTCTGATGCTCAGTCCCGACCAGCAGGATTGAGTTCCTGAGAGAGGTCGACAAGGGTTGCACCCCGGCCCGGAAAAGTTTCCTTGTTGCTTTCGATGTAAGGCCCATAAACGTCAAGGAAAGACTGTACAGTATCGTTGAAGAAGACTGCCGTTGTTTCCTTGGAGCAGAGCGACGCATTCACGCAGAGACCAAGCCGGTTGAAGAAATAGACGACCTCCCTGACTTGCTCCTGGCGCGCAGGCTCCTGCGCAATCCGACGGTTGAAGGACTGCAGCAGGTTATCCCTGGCGTGTCGGCTCGCGTCAGCCGTCTTCCTGTCGGCGGGCGGGACGGTCTCGATAAACGCCGTGTAGAACTCACGAAGTTCACCATAGGCTTGCCGATAGCCCTGCGTTTCCCAAGTCTCAATGAGAGTGAGCGTATATTTTGTGCGTTCGGTCTCCTGACTCTCGCGGTACTCGAAGACTGCCCAAAAGATACCCCCCACCGCGCCGACGAAGGTCGCCACGGTGACAATGCTGCTCAGAAGCGACCAGCCGGCATCCGAAACGTAGAAGAAAGAGAGCCCGACCCGCCGCTTGGATGATGGCTGGCTCATGGCTTGCAATTCTCGACCAGATCGAACCGCACCGACGGATCGATCGTGCCTTCGTGCCCATCCAGCAACCGCTTGAGGCAAACAAGGCTTGCCTCATCGAAGATGTAGACCGAGCGTAGCTCGCGCTGGTTCCGCGCGCTGGATTCACTTCCGGGTGATAAGAGCCCGGGCATCCGATCCAGACCGCGGCGTTCGCGCCCGTCGTCCCCTGCACAGGCGGAGAGATCGACCTCCGTATTGCTCGTTTCCGCGCTCCGGGCCGTTGAAAGAAACTTTTCATAGTCCTGACGGAAGCAATTTGCCCGCACTCCATCGAGCTCGACGACCTCGTCACAGATGAGGCATGCAGCAACGGAGGCGGCAGGTGCGAGAAGCAGCATGGCAGCGGCTAGGGCCGCAACCGTTCTATAGCCGTTGCGAAATCTAGAAGAGGGCATAGTCTCCCACCAGTCGGCTGTTGATGATCCAGGGTGTCTGCTTGCCGTCGCTCGCCGCGAAAACCAGTGTCTTGACGCCGCGATAGAGCTCGGAGGCCTCGATGCGACCATTGTGGTTGTGGTCATAACGATCGCGGTCCTTTCCGAGGACGGTAACGATCGCGTTTGTAAACAAGCCGCCGACCTCCCGCCGTCCGAGCGACTCCTGCCGCCCTTTCGCAGCGGCGAGAACGGTAAGATTGGATCTGAGGGCAGCGAGGCTGTTGGCGAGATCGTCGTTGGTGGTGAAAGACCCGGTCCCCGCGGCGCCGGAGTGGCAGGCGTCAAGAAGGATCGTGATGCGCGCCTCGGTCCTTTCGAACAGCGCGGCCAGCCGGTCGAACGGCAAGGCTGTGTGTTCGAGATCCGTTGGATCGGTGGCCGACGTCGCGAAATAGAAGCGCCCATTGCGATCCTGCATGCCGTGGCCGGCTAGAAACAGGACCGCGTGGTCACCACGCGCCAGCCCGTCCAGCAGTCGTGCCGTCGCCTCCAGTATGGCCTCGGGTGTGGCACGCCTGTCCTTCGGCCCTACCTCGCCGCGGAATGGTGGCTCTTTGCCAAGCGGCTCGGTCAGCGTTTCGAGCACCGTGCCTGCATCGCGCAGAGGGTAATTGAGCGAACGGAGGCGCTCATCCTCGTAAGTGTTCACGCCGATGACGAGCGCGCGGGTGACCGCACGGCGCGCAAGAGGCTCGCCGAGATCAGCGGATACCGGGAGGCTCGCCAGGCCCTCAGAACTGAATCCGATGACGGACACCCAACGCGCGTCCTTAAGCCTCTCGAACGACACTGCATTTCCGATGCTGGCAGCATCAACCGTTTCGGTCAGCACACCGTCCTGAAAAACGGACATATGCACCGTCTCGGCCGGATCGAAGTGCAATACGGCCCTTACGCGACTGCCGTTTTCCTCGAGCGCGATCTCGCCTGTCAACGACGGCGGTACGCCCACCTCGGCGACAGCCTGGGGCGTCTGTCCGCGATCAAGAACGGCGCGCGCCAGATCTGGGACCAGGCGCGCTGTGCCAAACCGGTCGAGACTATACTGTCCAACCCTACCGGGAAACTTCAGATCGATGAGGGCGGCGGCCTCGGCTGTCGCGTCGTAATAGTAATCCTTGGTCCAGACCGCGATCTCGTCGTCGGCAATGCGCCCGGACAGGAGCGATTGCCTGTCGTCCAGAATGGCGTGAATGTAGAAGTTGCCGTCAGAATTAAGTTGAACCACATGGCGACGGTCTTTCGTCAACCAGGCATCGACGAGAAGGTCGCCATTCGGAAGATTCTCGCCGATCCAGAGGAACTTCTGTGTTGCGCGGTCGCGCACAGTAATGACGCCATTGCCGGGCGCATAGGTCAGCAGAAGGTCGTCATTGGCTTTGATACGAAAAGGGTGCTCGTACCACAGACGATGGGCATTGTTTTCGAAGAAAAATGCGCCTTCCGCCTGAAGCGCCGCACTCGCCGCCGGCGCGGGGCGCGCGATATCCATGACGTAAAAAGCAGCATAGGGCCTGAGGCTCCCGAACGTCGCGCCCGCGACACATTCCGCACGCGCCACCCATACTGCCCCGCGAGACGTGCGGACCGTCGAGACCTCGACAACATCGCGAGGCGCTAACAGCGCGCCCGTGCCCCCCGTGTTTGAGGATTCTCCGAGCAGAAGATGTTCGCAATCGGAGATCGGACCCTCGTCCCCGACGGGCAGAGCCCAGTCGAAGCGCCAGCCCGCATGCTTCGCCTCGCGGCGGAAGCGCCCCATCGCCTCTGCGGATCGTTTCAGCCGCTTGTCACGATCAAGCGCGTGAAGGTCGTTATTCTCACCTGCCGCGTAGGACGCGACGAGGCGTTCACCGTCGACCATTGGATCGAGCGCGACGCCGAGGCGCAAGAGTTGTTCGGGCAAGGCAGCGGCGAGAGGTGTGTCGTTGCCGGCTCTGGCGGAGCCTTGGTCGTTCGATGCCACGGCCGTATCGATCCTGACTGCCTGAAGCTCAATTTTGCCCAACGTGCGCGACAGGCTCTCCGTAAAATCGCGGGGGCGGCGGCTGTCGGCGTCCGCGACCTCCCAGTCTTCCCAGGCACTGGTCGTCTTGAAGCCGCCGGCAACATCGAATTCCCGAGCGACACTGACGGGCGACACCATGCCAAGCGACCAGAACATATGAAAATGAAGGGGAATTGTCTCGCCACCTGCGGAACTGTAAGCGCCGGAAGAATTCGCGATCGAGGCGTAACCCGGGTTTTGAAGCGCACCAACGCGGTAGCCGGCGCCACCCCAGATGGCGTAGGCAGCATTCTCCAGATCGATCGCCACGCGCGTTTGACCGCGTTCCGCGGTGCAACAAGACGGCCCGGTAATCTGTTCCCGTATGCGCAAATGATCGCCGAAGGTGGAGGAAAAATTCACCTCCGCCCAAGGTGCGAGTGTGGTGAAGACGACACTGTCGCCGAGCGCCCAGCGAAGGTCGCCGGCATCGGCCGTCGCAGCCGTACGCCCGTCGACCATGTCGACGATGTCGAGCCGGCCATTATGCTCGACGCCGATGAAGCGGTGGGTCGGCGAGATCTGCAGGTGTGTGCCTGCCCGTTCGACAATTTCCGTCCCGCTTGCCGCATCCAGCAGAAGAAAGCGGGTATCGTTGAGGAGGATGCGGCGGGAGAATTTAGGGATATCGATGCTATGTGTGAACGCCGCGCGGCCCTCGGCGGTGTTGAGGACGATCTCAGCACGCGCCGGTGCGATTTCGAGCTGCTCTGACTCTTCCTTCAGAACGATCTCCTCCTCGCAGGCGCGCAGATAGCCCACCAATGAAACGGATAGGTTCAAAGGCCCCGCTTGCAGCGGAATGGTTGAAACGGAACCACTCGCCGCGGCGCCACGCGTGGCCAGAGCGACCATGGCGCGTGTCTTGCCGAGACCGGTTTTTATCGCAAACGGATTGGGCGCGGCAGGACCCAATGCTACATGCCCCTTGCCTTTAAAACGGACGGGCTGTTCTGCTTTGACCATGAACCAAACCGGTATGCGATCTTCGAGCGTGTTGCCCGACCACTCGACTTCAAAACTGTTCCCTGCGCGGAGCGGTCCCTGATGCGGCAGTGTCCATTGGAATTTTTCGGCCAGACGCCGGAGCGTCTCCTTCTCCTCGTCGCATGACCCGCCGAGCCTGCGAGCAGCTTGTTTCACGCGAGCTTGGAAGCCCTCCAGTGTCTCGCCCTCGTGCCACCCGACCGCTCCGTCGACGATCGGTCCCGGTCCTCGGGTTGGTGGAGGTGCTAAACCCTTTTTCCGGCCATCGAAAACGCCGCTCTTTGCGGCTGCGTAGGGTTTGGGTGAGCCCTTTCCGGATTTGAGGAAACATGCCCCACCGCTCGGGTTGAACGTATAGGCCCGGCACATGTCGGTTTCCGAGCAGATCGCGATACATTCGCCTTCCGTCAGGCCACGCAGAAGCGGATCGGCCAGCCCATGTCGAATGTCATCGCCGCCAAGATCCGTATTCGGCTGCGAGGTCCACGTTCCTTCGGACACGGTGACCTCGGCCAGTTCGTCGGCAAGGCGGGCGAACCGCCCAGGGAAGGGATCCTCGCCACTACGGAGCCTGGCGAGGAGGGTAGCACATGCCTTTCCAACCCGATCGTACTCGGGGCCGAATTGGGCGAGACCGAAGGATATCGACCATGTCCCCAACTTGAGGTTCAGCGACTGCCCGGAGGAAAGGCGGGCGATGAGCGCCGCATCGCGACCGGCATCGAGGACCGGTCTCTTGCGGATGCCATCGAGAGGAAGCATTGCCTCAGGGCCCCGATCCACCGTCAGTCCCGCGCTCGAGACCGACGGTGTCGAGTAGCCCGCCGCCTCTTCGAAATCAAGGACCACTCCGGCTTCGGCATCGCAGGCAAGACGAAGGCAGACTTTGCTGTAGCCGGTGGAGGCGCAGACTTTGCTGCCGATCCCCGTGTCGTCCGGCTGCCACGCTGGCAAGGCCGCATCGCCGACAACCGGGCCTGTCCTATGGGAGAGTTCCTCCTCCATGTTGACGGCATGTGCCTCGCGGATCGATGCCGGCGCCTCCCAGTTCCGATCCGCCGCCCAGGCCGCCATCGCAGCCATGGTCGCTTGGTCTGTCTGCCCATTCACGGGCCCCGAATAGTAGCCGAGCCGTGAGAGGGCCGATTGAACGCGACGAACAGTCCCATCTTCTGGACCAGAGCTTGGACGATCCTGTTCTGTAACCTGTCCCTGCGCGCGTTCAGCTTCCAGAGAATTGAGATGCGCCACACGGAGGGTTGTTGGAGCCTCCCATCCTCGATCGCGTGCCCACGCTACCACCGAACTCCACGTCTCGACCCCGGCATTTCCGTCGATCGGACCATGATAGTAACCGAGCGCTTCCAGGGCACGCTGCAGGCGTTGCACTTGCGATCTTGTCAGCTGCGACCGAAGAGTCTGTATCGGTTTAGACGGTCGGCGATCAGCATCTGGCGGCGCGGCATCACGTGTGACGCCGTCGGTCAAGCTCCTGAAGATGTCGAGTGGAGACTGCGCCAGAGCCGGCTGCGACAGCAACATGATACATGCCAGAGCAACCCCTATTACCCTCATTGCTGCAGCATGGCCCCCAGCCAAAAGTTAATAAAGAGTATACTGCCGAAGAACTGAGGGTTCCTCAAGTGAATATTTAAGGATTGGTGCGTCTTACCCGTTACCGCCCTAGCAGAGGGCGTCGCCGCATCGTCCGCTACTACACCAATACGAACTCTACTTTTGCGGGAATCAAGTATATTACTTGCCTTGCAACGCTTTGTTCTTTCGCCATCCAGAATGGCACACAAGTCAGCGGATGTGAATGATCGTGGTCCGGCTGGTCCTCGTCCATTTGTTACGATGGAGGCGAGTGTGCCGCCTGCGGTGTTGGCGATTTGGCGGCAAGAGTTGCGACGATGCGAAAACCTTGAGTGGGCGTCGTCACCGACGTCCACTCTCGATACTGCTCATCAGGACTGTGAGGCGCCTGTTACGGCACCATGCCGAAGGCCGGCTGTGGTTTCTGGCGGGCGAGAGGCGGAAATGCCAACGCTATTGCCGCAGCCCCCAGCCCGACCATTGCGGAGCCGATGAACAGCCAGGAATAATTGGCGAAAGTGTCGAAGATCCAGCCGCCGATCAGTGGGCCGAAGGCCATGCCGAGGCTGGAAAGCATCGTCGCTGCGCCCAAGACGGTACCAATGATGCGCTGGCCGAAATATTCCCGCGCCAGCACCGCATAAAGCGGCATCACGCCGCCATAGGCGCTACCGAAGACGATGGCGAGCGCGTAGAATTCGCCGAGCTGGCTCACGAAGAGATAGGCCACGAGCGCTGCCGCCTGCACCAGCAGGCCGGCGACCAGCACCGGCTTTACGCCGATCCTGTCGGCGAGGCTGCCATAGAGCAGTCGGCCGCCGAGGCCCGCCAGACCCTCAACGCTGTAGATGCTGACCGCCGCCATCGGTGCGATGCCGCAGATCGTCGCATAGTTCACCATGTGGAAGATTGGGCCTGAATGGGCCGCACAGCAGGCAAAGAAGGTCAGGCCGAGCACGATGAATTGCGGCGACCGGAAGACTTTCGACAGCTGCGGCCTGGCGCCTTCCGCGGCAAATCCGGTGTCGGCATCTGCGGTCTCGGCAGGCGGACGCCTGACCAGCAGCGCAGCTGGCACCAGCAGCACCCAGGAAGCAATGCCGATGATCAACATGGCCGGCCGCCAGTCATAGGCGGAGATCAGCCAGCGCGCGAAGGGCGAGATCGTCATCGGCGCGACCCCCATGCCGGCGGAGACCAGCGACACGGCAAGGCCGCGGTGCTCGTCGAACCAGGCGGTCGTCGCCGCGATCATCGGCGCGAAGAAGGCGCTGGCGGCCAGTCCAACCAAGACACCGTACGTCAGTTGGAATTGCAGCAGGGTCTCTGCCCGGCTCGCCAGCACCAGCGCCAGGCCGAGCAGCACCGAGCCTATCAGCACGACCGCGCGCGGGCCGAAGCGGTCGCTTGCCGCCCCCCAGAGGAAGCCGCCGAAGCCCATGACGATGAAATTCAGCGTCATCGCGCTCGCTATGCCGACATGCGACCAGCCGGTCGCGGTTGCGATCGGCTCCTGAAAAATCGCCAGCGAGAACATCGCGCCGATTGCCACGCATGACATCAGAGCGCCGACGGCAACGATGACCCAACGATAGGAAACTCCCATGGCTTCATAACCTCCATGCCGACAGAGTGATCGCGACGCATGCGGCAAGCATCCGCGCCCGCGATCTTAAGACGTTTGAACCGCCGCGAATTCGACAGCGCATTCACATCTTTTTTCGCCGCACGATGCGGTCGCTAAAGCGTGCGAAACATCACCAATGCGTCGACGTAACCCTGCGTCGGATGAAGGAAGACACCAGGAAGCCGGCCGACGATCTCGAAGCCGAGAGATTGCCACAGCAAAACCGCGCGTTCATTGCTGCTGACGACGAAATTGAACTGCATCGCCCGAAAGCCGCGCAAGCGGGCGTGCTCCAGGGAATGCTCATGCATCAGCCGCGCGACGCCGCGGCCGCTCGCTGCGGCGTCGGTCATGTAGCCGCAATTGCAGACATGCCGGCCACCGCCTGCCTGATTGGCCTTGATGTAATATGTGCCGAGGATGACGCCGTCCTCTTCGGCGACGAAGGTCTCGCGGTCCGCTCCCATCCAGTAGGCGAGCGCATCGGCTTCGGTCAGATCGCGATCGAGCGCATAGGTTTCGCCGGCGCGGATCGTCGGACCGATGATCCTCCAGATAGCGCTTTGATCGTTCTTGTCTGCGGGTCGGATCAGCATGCCCGATCTCTAACGAAACCGGGCGCTCCGCGCAACGGGACGGTAGCCTCCGGCAAAAGCTGGAAGCGTCGCGACCTCAGACCCTTTCAAGCGCGACCGCAATCCCCTGCCCGACGCCGATGCACATGGTCGACAGCGAGTATTGTCCGCCGGTCTCCAGAAGCTCGAGGGCCGCCGTGCCGGTGATGCGTGCGCCCGACATGCCAAGCGGATGGCCGAGTGCGATCGCGCCGCCATTGCGGTTCACCCGCGCGTCATCATCGGCAATGCCGAGCGCGCGCAGCACCGCCAGCCCCTGGCTGGCAAAGGCCTCGTTGAGTTCGATCACGTCGAACTGCTCGGCAGTCATGCCGAGCCGTGCCATCAGCTTGCGCGAGGCCGGGATCGGCCCGACACCCATCACCCTTGGCGGAACGGCGGCAGCCGCGCCGCCGAGAATACGGGCGATCGGCGTCAGGCCATATTTTCGCGCCGCCGCTTCGGAAGCGACGATCAACGCCGCCGCTCCGTCATTGACGCCGGAGGCATTGCCGGCCGTCACCGTGCCGCCTTCCTTCTTGAAAGGGGTCGCGAGTTTGGCCAGCGTTTCGATCGTCGTCGCGCGCGGATGCTCGTCCTTGTCGACGACAACAGCATCGCCCTTGCGCTGCGGGATCACCACCGGGGTGATCTCCTTCGCCAACCGTCCGTTTGCCTGGGCGGCGGCGGCCTTCGCCTGGCTTCGCACCGCGAAGGCATCCTGGTCTTCGCGGCTGACATGATAGTCTTCGGCGACATTCTCGCCGGTCTCCGGCATGGAATCGACGCCGTACTGCTTCTTCATCAGCGGGTTGACGAAGCGCCAGCCGATTGTCGTGTCGTGGATTTCGGCCGCCCGTGAAAAGGCCGTCTCGGCCTTCGGCATGACGAAGGGCGCGCGCGACATGCTCTCGACGCCGCCAGCGATCATCAGCTCGGCCTCGCCGGAACGGATGGCGCGCGCCGCCGTGATTACCGCATCCATGCCGGAGCCGCAGAGCCGGTTGATCGTCGTGCCGGGAACCGCGATCGGCAGGCCGGCCAGCAGGGCCGACATGCGCGCGACATTGCGGTTGTCTTCACCCGCCTGGTTGGCGCAGCCGAAGATCACATCGTCGACGGCTTCCCAATCAACGGCGGCATTTCGTTCCATCAGCGCCTTCAGCGGGATCGCACCGAGATCGTCGGCCCGCACCTGGGACAGCAAGCCGGCGAAGCGGCCGATCGGCGTTCTGACATAGTCGCAGATAAAGGCTTCGGTCATGGCTTTTTCCTCAGAGTTGCGGGACGACGAGGTCGCCAACCGGCCCCTCGACGTGCAGCGGAGCACCGGTCATCGCCTGCAATTCCTCTTGCGACATCGCAGCCAGCTTCTCGCGCAGGACGAAGCGTCCCTTGACGATGTCGATGACGGCATGGCTGGTATAGACACGGGTGATGCAGGCGACGCCGGTCAGCGGGAAGGTGCATTTTTCCACCAGCTTCGGCTCGCCTTTTTTGGTGACATGCTCGGTGATGACGCAGACCTGCTTGGCGCCGTGGACAAGGTCCATGGCGCCGCCGACGGCCGGCACGCCTTTGCTGCCCACCCGCCAGTTGGCAAGGTCGCCATTCTGGGCGACCTGATAGGCGCCGAGGATCGCGACGTCGAGATGGCCGCCGCGCACCATGGCGAAGCTGTCGGCGTGATGGAAGAAGGCAGCACCCGGCTTCAGCGTCACCGCTTTCTTGCCGGCGTTGATCAGGTCCCAGTCCTCCTCGCCGGCCGCCGGCGGCTCGCCGAAATTCAGGATGCCGTTTTCCGTGTGGAAGATCGCCTGCCGGCCGGGTGGCTGATAGCGGGCGACCATTTCGGGAAAGCCGATGCCGAGGTTCACATAGGCGCCGTCGGCGATGTCCTGCGCGGCGCGCCAGGCGATCTGCGCATTGGAGAGCTTGATGTCTTCGCGAGTATCGATGGTCATACGTAGGCCACTCCGGCTCGAATGAGCTCTTCTTCCTGCTGGGGACGGGGGACGGCGACGACGCGGTCGACGAAGATGCCTGGTGTCACCACCTGCTCAGGATCGATGCCGCCGGCCGGCACGATGGATGAGACCTGGACGATCGTCTTTACCGCCGCCATGCACATCAGCGGATTGAAGTTGCGACCGGCCTTGTTGTAGGTGAGGTTGCCCTGGATGTCGCCGATCGCAGCCTTGACGATCGCGAAGTCGGCCTTCAGCCAGCGCTCCTGCACGTAATGGCGGCCATCGAATTCGGCGATGACCTTGCCGTTGGCAAGTTCGGTGCCGTAGGCCGTTGGTGTATAAAAGGCCGGGATGCCGGCCCCGCCGGCGCGGATGCGCTCGGCAAGCGTGCCCTGCGGCACCAGCTCGAGCTCGATTTCGCCGGCCAGATATTTATCCGTGAAGGCGCGCGGATCCGACGACCGCGGGAAAGAGCAGATCATCTTCCGCACCATGCCGGCATCGATCATCGCGGCGATGCCGATGCGCCCGTTGCCGGCATTGTTGTTGATCACGGTGAGGTTTTTGGAGCCCTTGTCGATCAAGGCATGGATGAGCTCGATCGGCGCGCCCGAGCCACCAAAACCACCGATCATGACGGTCGCGCCATCACCGATCTCAGAGACGGCTTCCGCCGTGCTCCCGACTGTCTTGTCCATGCGGGATCTCTCCTTGGCTTATATCGTGGGGAAACTGGTCATCCCGTTCTCCAGCGTCAGGCATAAGGCGCAGCGAGCTCGGCGGCAAGAAATTTGTGCGTTATTTGACATTTGTTCATATATCGCACAAAATTGATGGATCGATCGGAGAATCGGACTCATGCGCGAAACGGATTTCGTCAGCGGCTTTGCCCGCGGCCTGAAGGTCATCGAAGCTTTCGGCGAAACGCGGCAGCGGCTTTCGATCGCCGAGGCCTCGAAGCTGACGGAGCTCGACCGCGCCACCGTGCGGCGCTCGCTGCTGACGCTCGCCGAGCTCGGTTATGCCGATTATGACGGTAAATTCTTCACGCTGACGCCGAAGATCCTGCGGCTTGGCCACGCCTATCTCGCGGCGACGCCATTGCCGGCGTTGCTGCAGCCGCATCTCGATCATCTCTCGGAAAAGGCCGGCCAGAGCGCTTCGGCTTCGGTGCTCGACGGCACCGACATCGTCTATATCGCCCGCGCCTCGCAACGCCGCGTCATGTCGATCAACCTCACCCCCGGCAGCCGCCTGCCCGCCTATTGCGCCTCGATGGGTCGCGTGCTGCTTGCAGCCCTTGGCGAGCGCGAGGCCCGCGAGATCCTGATCCGCAGCGAGCTGAAGCAAAACACGCCGAATACGAAGACGGATCCGGACGAACTGATCGCCGAATTCCGCCGCGTGCGCGCCGAGGGTTACGCCATCATCGATCAGGAGCTGGAGATCGGCCTCTGCTCCATTGCCGTACCCATCGACAACGACCGCGGCGAAACGGTTGCGGCGATCAACATCGGCGCGCCGGCCGCTCTCGTGCCGGCCGCGGAGATGAAGGAGCGATATCTGCCGCTGCTGAAGGAAACGCAGGCCGCATTACGGCCGCTGCTGCGGCGGTGACGGTAAGCAGTTCCAGCAAAACTGCGCAGCGCTTTTGCGTCCGGAATGCGTAAAGGAAAGAGACAGAGCGGCCCCGGTCAGCGCCGGGGCCGCTCATCATCGGTCAATGCGTCAGGTCGAGCGCAGCTGTGAGGTCGCCCATCGGCGGCTGGTCGTTGTTGCGCAGCGCCTTGTCGCGGGCGATGACGCCGGGCAGCACCGGCAGATTGTAGCGCGCGGTGATGAAGCGGATGATCGACGTCGTGTCGTACTGGGTATGATCGACCATGCCGCCCTTGGCGAAGGGCGAGATGATGAAAGCCGGAATGCGGTTGCCCGGGCCCCAGCGATCGGCCTTCGGCGGCGCGACGTGATCCCAGAAACCGCCATTCTCGTCATAGGTGACGATGACGAGCATATGGCCCCATTGCGGGCTCTTTTCGAGATGGGAGACGACATCGGCAAGATGCTGGTCGCCGCTCGACACATCGGCGTAACCGCCATGTTCGTTGAGGTTGCCCTGCGGTTTGTAGAAGGAAACCGCCGGCAGCTTGCCATCGTCGATATCCCTGAGGAAGGCTTCGCCGCCAAGGCCGCCGTCTTTCAGATGCTCGGCGCGCGCCGGCGTGCCGGGCGCGAAATTGGCGAAATAGTTGAACGGCTGGTGATGGAACTGGAAGTTCGGCACCGGGGTGGCATTCTTGCCGTCCAGGACTGCCTGCCAGGCGCCGCTATACCAGGCCCAGCTGACGCCCTTCAGCGACAGGAGGTCGCCGATGGTGATTTCATGCTGTGGCGGCAGCGTCGTTGCCGCCGCCGGATCGGCATAGGCCGCATCGCCGTCCTTGGCCGGCGGATTGGCGCTTGGCTGATAGGGCGGCTGCATGGTGTTGACGGCGTAGAAATCAGGGGTCAGGTTGCCGTCGGAGACGAATTTCGGTGCGCCGTCCAGCGCCGACTTCGGGGCATTCTCCGCCACGGTCAGCGAAGTACCGTCCGCATCGACCTTGGCGATGGTGGGCTTGGCCGGGCTCTTGTCGGCGTCGGGATAATAGGGCGTGCAGGCGCAGATCAGCGCGAAGTGGTTGAGGAACGAACCGCCGAAGGCACCCTGAAAGAAGTTGTCGGCAATGACGTATTTCTTGGCGACCTGCCACATCGGCAGGATGGAGCCGTCGTAATGGCCCATGACCAGGCTGCCGGAATCGGCCCAGGCGACGAACTTGTCATTCTTGCCGCCGTCGATCTGCATCTGCTCCTGGTAGAAGCGATGCCAGAGATCGCGGGTGATGACAGAAGGCGCCTGGGCGAAGCCGTTGGGATCGTCGATCGCGAAGGAGGCGTTGGCGAGATGGGCCGACTGTGCCTCGGTGACGGCAGGCGAGACACCCTTGGCGGTAAGCCCGCCCCAGGCCGGCGGCAATTCGGACAGCGGCTGGCCGTCGCGATCGAGCTGACGGGCGCGATCGGCAGTGACGTTCGAGAGCGCATCGGCGCCGGGAACGCCACCGTAAAGATTATCGAAACTGCGGTTTTCGGCATAGATGACGACGACATTGTCGATCTTGTCGTAACCGGCGGGCGCCGCATGGGCTGCCGTCGACACCGCAACCGGCACGATGGCCGATCCGGCGAGACAGATCGAATGGAGGAGTTTCAGTCTTTTCACGTGGGTACCTCATGGCTAGGGGGGCGTTGGCTAGAGGGAGCGAAGAACGCTCGGGGGCACCTCGACGCTATTGCGGCCTTCTATCAACTTTGTGACATCAGGGGTTGCCGTGATGCCGCAGGAGGATCGCCGTCATCAATTTGTTGCAAGGAGGTTCGATCATGACGGAAACCAGCGCCAACTTATTGGAATCCTTATCATGACGACGAAGATCATCTGGCTTGTGCGCTCCGGCCTGGCCGTCGGCATGCGTGCCATGGCGCTTGCTCTTGCCATTTTTCCCCTGCGGCAAAGCAACGCGGCGACCGCCGCCGGCCTGCATCCTGGACCGATGTCGCGCACTGAGGCCTTCGCCCGGGCCGAAACGCTCGGCGCGCTCGGCCGCAAGATATTCTTCGATACCTCGCTGTCGGCCTCGGGGCTCCAGGCCTGCGCTTCCTGCCATGATCCGGCTCACGCCTTCGGCCCGGCATCGGCCATGCCGGTCGAAATGGGCGGCGAACATGGGGACCAGCCCGGCCTGCGCGCCGTTCCGACGCTGCGCTATTTGCAATCGGTGCCTGCTTTCACCGAGCATTATTACGATTCCGAAGACGAGGGCGACGAAAGTGTCGACAATGGTCCAACGGGCGGCCTGACCTGGGACGGCCGGGTCGATCACGGCGCCCATCAGGCAAAAATCCCGCTGCTCTCGCCCTTCGAGATGGGCAACAAGGATGCGGCCGAGGTGGTGGCGAAGCTGCGCAAGGCCGCCTATGCCGGCGACATCAAGGCGGCCTTCGGCGAAACGGTGTTCGACAATCCTAAGGATGCCTTTGATGCCGCCGCTGAGGCGCTCGCCACCTTCGAACAGAGCGGCCCGGATTTCTATCCCTATTCCAGCCGCTACGATGCCTTTCTCGCCGGCAAGGCGACGCTAACGGCACAGGAGCTGCACGGACGACAGCTGTTCGAGGATCCGGCCAAGGGCAACTGTTCGAGCTGTCATCTGAGCGAGCCCGCCAATGACGGCGAGCCGCCGCAATTTTCCGATTTCGGCTTCCTCGGGCTTGCCGCACCGCGCAACATGGCGATCCCAGCCAACAGCGATCCCAACTATCATGATCTCGGTCTTTGCGGCCCGCAGCGCACCGACTTTGCCGGACGCAGCGACTATTGCGGCCTGTTCCGCACCCCGACGCTGCGCAATGTCGCGCTGAAGCAGAGCTTCTTCCACAACGGCTATTTCCACTCGCTGCGCGACGTCGTCTCCTTCTATGCGACGCGCGACAGCGATCCCGGCCGCTGGTATCCAAAGAATCCAGACGGCACGGTCCGAAAATATGACGACCTGCCGCAGGTCTATTGGGACAATCTCAACCAGGATCCGCCCTTCGGCAGGAAGCCCGCCGATGCGCCCGCCCTCACCGACCCCGAGATCGACGACATCGTCGCCTTTCTCGGAACGCTGACGGATGCCGATTTGCGGCCGGAGGCGAGCGGGCATTGACCCGGGCCGGCGGAGCTGAGGACGGAAACGCGTCTCGCGACCTTGAGAATACGCAATCGACGAGGTATACGCGTCATCGATGAATGGAGGCAGCGATGGCCAGCATAACGATCAGGAATCTCGCCGATGCCATTCGCGCCCGCTTGCGATCGGTCGGAGGAATTGAGCTCGAAATTCCGCCCCGCCAGCCGATCCGGGACGCGCCGAACTTTGACGCGTAACGTTCCCGATACCAACGTCATATCGGAAGTCGGAAGGGCTTCACGTTCATTCATGGCGGCTTGAAACCGGGCCGTTATCTTACAAACCGCCGACGCATTCCCACTTGATGTATCATAATTTCCGATATACATCATTTCATCGGAAATACTGGGGGAATGATGGAACGTTCGTTTTTGACGATCGCCGCCGGCGAGAATAATGATGCGATACGCGCGCTTTCGGCACCGGCGCGGCTGGAGATGCTCAAGCTGCTTTGCGCCAAAGGGCCGATGAATATCAACGACATCGCGCGTGCTCTTTCGCTGCCTCAATCGACTGTCGCCACCGGGATCCAGATTTTGGAAGACGCCCGGCTGGTCGATTCCCAGCTGACGAAGGCCCGCAAGGGAAACCAGAAGATCTGCTCGGCGATCTACAGCGAAATTCTGATCAGCTTTGAGGAAAGTGCGGCCCAAAGGGCCAACAATATCATCGAAGTCGAGATGCCGGTCGGCCTCTACACCAGTTGCGACGTCCATGCGCCATGCGGTCTTTGCTCCACCGAGAGCGTCATCGGCCCGCTCGATGTGCCCGACTATTTTCTCGATCCACAGCGCATGCAGGCCGGGCTCGTCTGGTTCGGCAGGGGATATGTGGAATATAAATTCCCCAACAATGCCAAGGTGTTGAACAAGGATATCCGCGCCATCGAATTTTCGCTGGAGCTGTCGTCGGAAGTGCCGGGCACCAACCCGGACTGGCCTTCCGATATAACCCTCTGGGTCAATGGAATGGCGATCGGCACCTGGACGTCGCCCGGCGACTACGGCGACAAGCGCGGCGCCTTCACGCCGGCATGGTGGAAGCTCGAGGGCTCGCAATATGGGATGATGAAAACCTGGCGGATTTCCTCGCGCGGAACCTTTATCGACGGTATCGCCGCCTCGAATGTCACGCTCAGCGATCTCGCCCTTGCCCAGCACTCCTCCATCCGGCTTCGGGTCGGCATCGCCGAGAATGCCGGCCATACCGGCGGCGTGAATATTTTCGGCCGCGGCTTCGGAAATCACGGGCGTGATATCATCATGCGGCTGCACGTCTGAAAAATCTAAATCGGAAATCTTGATTTGAATATCTCGATTCTTTACAGTCTTGATCGCCGATAAAATCGCCCAAATAGCTGAAATAAAACAATTTTCCCCGGTATTCATATTAGTATGATTAAATTCGCAACTTGGTTGACAGAACGACATTCCTGATATCAAGTTAGAGGTAAGAAAACAAAATAGCTGATATATAAACGGGAGGATCCGTTGAAGACGAACGTTGTGGTTCACCGCGATTTCCGCATCGCGACCATCGATTCCAGGCTTTACAGTTCATTTCTCGAGCATCTCGGCAGGGCGATCTACGGGGGCATTTATGAGCCCGGACACCCGACGGCCGACGAGGACGGATTCCGGCGGGATGTCCTCGATCTGGTGCGTGAGCTCGACACGCCCTACTGCCGTTATCCGGGCGGCAATTTCGTTTCGGCCTATAATTGGGAAGACGGCGTCGGCCCCCGTGAGGAACGCCCGGTACGCCTCGACCTTGCCTGGCGCACCCGCGAAGCCAACCAGATCGGCGTCAATGAATTCGTCGACTGGTGCAAGAAGGCGAATACCAAGCCGATGCTTGCCGTCAATCTCGGATCACGCGGCCTGGATGCGGCCCGCAATTTCCTCGAATATTGCAATCATCCTGGCGGCACCTACTGGTCGGATCTGCGCCGCAAGCACGGCTGGTCCAATCCGCACGATGTCAAATTGTGGTGCCTCGGCAACGAGATGGATGGTCCCTGGCAGGTCGGCCACAAGTCGGCCTATGAATATGGCCGGCTGGCGGATGAGACTGCGAAGGCCATGCGCGGCTTCGACAAGTCGCTCGAGCTCGTGGTCTGCGGCTCGTCCAATTCCGACATGAAGACCTATCCCGAGTGGGAAGCGCAAGTCCTTGAGCAGTGCTATGACAGCGCCGACCACATCTCGTTGCATATGTATTTTGCCAACCGCGAGAAAAATACGCTCAACTATCTCGCCCGCGCGACGAAGCTCGACCGCTACATCACCACGATCGGCGGCGTGATCGACTACATCAAGGCGAAAAAGCGCTCGAAGAAGACGATCGGCATTTCCTTCGACGAATGGAATGTCTGGTATCATTCCAACCAGCAGGACAAGGAGATCCTGGCGCGCGACGAATGGCCGGATGCGCCGCATCTCCTGGAAGACATCTATAATTTCGAGGACGTGCTCCAGGTCGGCGGCATCTTGAACACCTTCATCCGCCGCTCCGACCGCGTGCGCATCGCCTGTATCGCGCAGCTCGTCAACGTCATCGCCCCGATCATGACCGAGGACGGCGGTGCCGCCTGGCGCCAGACCATTTATTACCCGTTCTACTACGCCTCCAGATATGGCCGTGGAACGGCGCTGCAGCTGGTCGTCGATGGCCCGACCTATGACAGCGACGAGGAGAACGACGTCCCCTATCTCGACGTATCGGCAGTCCATTCCGAGGATGGCAGGACCCTGACCTTCTTTGCCGTCAACCGCCATCCGAGCACGGCGCTCGATCTCGATGTGCGGCTGGAAGGCTTCGGAAACGCCCGGGTGGTCGAGCAGGTGGAAATGACCCACGGCGATCTGGAAGCGGTCAATACGGCTGCGCGGCCGCAGACGGTCGCCCCCGTTAATGTCGAGAGTGGAAAGATCGAGGATGGACGGTTGCGGGCGGCGCTGAAACCGTTCTCCTACAACGTCATCCGGCTGTCGGTGTGACAGCTACCGCCGGATAGCCCATTCGGGCGCCCCCGGCCTGAAGATATTCGGCTCGCTGCGAGGAGGCAGGGAGCCGGAGGGATGGTTCACCGAGGTCCTGGACCTGACTGTTCAAGTCCTGAGGCTTCTGCGAACCGACAACCGCGACGTGCCCATGCGTGCCTTTGCGGCCGTGGCATGATCGCTTCAAGGGAGGAGTTCATGCAAAAGTGGAAGAGGTTTGCATTCGGCTTCGTGCTGGCCACGTTCGGCCTGACCGCAGTGGCCGGTGCCCAAGAATACACCTCCTTGCCGCGCAAGGAGACGCTCATCGTCGAAAATCCGGAAGGGACGATCAAAAATCCCGGCTGGTTCAACATCTGGGTCAATGGCGGCGGTGGCGTATCGACCGGCCTGCAGCAGCTGACCATGGATACGCTCTGGTATATCGACCCCGAACAGGGGCTTGGCGGCGCGAGCTGGGACAATTCGCTGGCTGCCGACAAGCCGCAATATAATGCCGACTTCACCGAAATGACCGTGAAACTGCGCAAGGGGCTCTTCTGGAGCGACGGCGTCGAGTTCACGGCAGACGACGTGGTCTACACCGTCAAGACGCAGATGGATCACCCCGGCATGATCTGGAGTGCTGCCTTCTCGGTACAGGTGGCAAGCGTCGAGGCGACCGACCCCCAGACGGTGGTGTTCAAGCTGAAGAAGCCGAACTCGCGCTTCCACGCCATCTTCACCGTGCGCTGGAACGGCGCTTGGATCATGCCCAAGCATGTCTTCGAGAAAGTCGAAGATCCGCTTCGTTATGATTTCGCCAATCCCGTCTCGCTCGGCGCCTACAAGCTCAAGTCCTACGACCCCCAGGGCAAGTGGTATACCTGGGAGAAGCGCGACGACTGGCAGCGGACCTCGCTTGCCCGCTTCGGCGAGCCGGCGCCGAAATACGTGACCTATACCGATCCCGGCCCGCCGGATAAGCGGACGATCGCCCAGCTCGAGCACAATCTCGATATCATTCACGACAACACGCCGGAGGGCATGTTCACGCTGAAGGAAAAATCCAAGACGATCGAGACCTGGTTCCCGGGCTTCCCCTTCGCCCATCCGGACCCGACGCTTCCGGCGGTGATCTTCAACACCCAGAATCCGCCCTTCGACAACGCCGATGTACGCTGGGCGCTGGCCCTGCTGATCGACATCAAGGCCGTGGATATGGCGAGCTACCGCGGGGCGGCGACGCTTTCGGCGCTCGGCGTGCCGCCGACGGCGGCCACGATGAAAGACTATCAGGCGCCGATGCAGGATTGGCTGAAGAGTTTCGAGATCGATACCGGCAAGAGCAAGATCAAGCCTTATGACCCGACGGTCGGGCAACAGATCGCCGATATCCTGCGCAAGCAGCCGAAGTTCAAGGACCAGATCCCGACCGACCCGCAAGCGATCAGCGGTGCCTTCGGCTATGGCTGGTGGAAACCGGATCCGAAGGCTGCCGGCGAACTGCTGGAGAAGGCGGGCTTCAAGAAATCCGGCGGCAAATGGCTGACCCCTGATGGACAGCCCTTCAAGATCCGCATGACGGTGGAAGGCGACACACGCTCGGTCTTCACCCGCGCCGGAACGCTGATCGCGCAGCAATGGGCGGCATTCGGCATCGACGCCAAAGCCGTGCCGGCCGCGAAACTGTGGCAGACGGCGCTCCAGCCCGGCGATTTCCAGGTGGCGATCGCCTGGAGCGTCGAAACCTGGGGCGGCGATCCCGATCTGTCGTTCTTCCTCGACAGCTGGCATTCGCAGTTCGTGGCGAAGAAGGGTGACAACCAGCCGCCGCGCAACTGGCAGCGCTGGAGCAATCCGGAGCTCGACAAGATCATCGAGAGCATCCGCGGCATCAGCGCCGACGATCCCAAGGGCATGGAGCTCGGCAAGGATTATCTGAAGCTGGTCGCCCGCGAAATGCCGACGATCCCGCTGATGTCGTATAACGTCTTCACCTCGATGGATACGACCTATTGGACCGGCTATCCGACGATATCAGATCCCTATACCGATCCGGTGCCGAATTGGGCCAATTCCAGGCTGATGATGGTCAAGCTGAAGCCGGCGCAACCGAAATAGTCCTCCCAACGCCGGCGCGAGTGTTGCGCGCCGGCCCCCTAATCGACGGGCATGTGGCATGTCCGTCGATCCTTTCCACTTGATGAAGGGAACCAGAGAGGAACCACTGCCCTATGACGTCCTATCTGATCTTTGTGCTGAAGCGGTTCGGTCAGTTTCTGCTTGTCGTATTCCTTGGCGTGACCATCACATTCTTCGTCACCCACCTGACCCCGATCGATCCGGTCGAAGAAAGCATAGGCGCCATCACCCAGATGGGGCAGTCCGATCCGAATGCGATCGAGCTGATGCGCCAGTCGCTTCGCGAGCTTTACGGCATGGAGGGCTCGATCTGGCAGCAATATCTGAATTTCTGGCTGCGGCTTGCGACCGGTGATCTCGGCCCCTCGCTCTCGGCTTTCCCCACGCCCGTTTCCACCATCATCCTGCGGTCCCTGCCCTGGACCATCGGGCTGATGACGGTGTCGACGCTGATTACCTTCGTGCTCGGCAATGCGATCGGCGCGCTCGCCGGCTATTACCGCAAGGACATGGTGCTGAAGGCCGTCAGCCTCGTCTTCATCGCCTTGCTTCCGATTCCCTATTACATTCTGGCCTTCGTGCTTCTGATTGTGTTCGGCTATCTCTGGCCGGTGCTGCCGATCAATGGCGGCTACGAGATGAACGCCAATCTGGACCTCTCCTTTGCCCTCGTCTTCGATATCCTGAAACACTCGATCCTGCCGGCCTTGTCGCTGATCCTGGTCGGCGCCGGCAGCTGGCTGATCGGCATGCGCGCGCTCGTTTCCAACATCATCACCGAGGATTACGTCGTCTTCGCCGAGCTCGGCGGCGTTCCGAAGCGAAAGATCCTGCGTTCCTATATCGCCCGCAACGCCATGGTGCCGCAGTTCACCGGGCTTGCCATGTCGCTCGGCGCGATCTTCAACGGCACGGTCATTACCGAAATCGTCTTCGGCTATCCGGGCATCGGCAACCTGCTGATCGAAGCGGTGCATGCCGGTGATTACAGCCTGGTGCTCGGCCTCAGCGCATTGTCGATCGTCGGCGTCGCCGCCGCGGTGTTCATCATCGACATTCTGAGCCCGCTGATCGATCCGCGCATCAAGGTGGAATAGAGCATGTTTACGATTGTCCGCGACCTCGCGCGCCAGAATATGGAATTCCTCAGCGGCCTGCTGCTCTTTGCCGCCATCGTCGGATTGATAGTGGTGTCCTATTTCTCGCCTTACAGCGCGACCGACATCTATCTTCTGCCGCCCGATATGCCGCCGGACGGCGAATATTGGCTCGGCACGACGTCGCGCGGCCAGGACGTTTTCTGGCAGCTGACGACCGCGCTCAGAAACACCCTGTTTTTCGGCATCGGCGTCGCCTTCATTTCACGCATCATCTCGCTGGTCGTCGGCCTTGTCGCCGGTTATGCTGGCGGCGCGGTCGACCGGGTGCTGATGGCCATCAACGACAGCGTCATGGTCATCCCGCAATTTCCGCTGCTGATCCTGTTCTATTTCGTGCTGAAGGACAGCATGACCTGGACGGCGCTGATCCTCATCATGGCCTTGCTCGGCTGGTCCTACGACGCACGCCTCATCCGCTCGGTGGCGATCAGCCTGAAGACGAGATCCTTCACCACCCAGAGCGTCTATTCCGGCATGAGCATGCGCAAGATCCTCGTCGAGGAGCACCTGCCCTATGTTCTGCCGATCGTCTTTGCCACCACGATGAACAACATGATCTGGTCGATCGGCATGGAGATCACCCTGTCGGTGCTGGGCTTCACCGATATCGAGACGCCGACCATGGGCATGATGATCTATTGGGCCAATGCGCATTCGGCGCTGATATCGGGCATTTGGTGGTGGGTGGCCGCCCCCGTCGCCGTCATCGTCGTCCTCTTCCTGGCGCTCTTCCTGCTCTCCATGTCGATGAACGAATACAATGATCCGCGCAGCCGGCTGAACCGGATGGGAAATTAGTATGGATCCCTTGGTCGAAATTGAGAACCTGAAAGCCTATTACCGTGCCTTCCTCTACGGCGTCGATCGGGAGGTGCGCGCCGTCGATGATATCAGCCTGACCATTGCCCGCGGCGAGGTCTATGGCGTCGCCGGTGAATCGAGCAGCGGCAAGACCACCCTGATCAAGACCATTGCCGGCGCGATCCGGCCGCCGCTGAGGGTCGTGTCGGGAAAAGTGACATTTCATTTCGACGGCGGCAGCCAGGATATCTACGCGATGAAGCCGGAGCATCGGCTGGCGCTGCGCTGGAAGCATCTGTCCTACATCATGCAGGGCTCGATGAATGTGCTCAACCCGGTGCGCCGGATCCGGCATTCCTTCACCGATTTCGCCTTTCGCCACATGAAGGTCAGTGGCCCGGTCTTTTTGGAAAGGGTCGCCACCCATCTGCAGCGGCTGAAGCTGGATCCGCACCTGCTCGATGCCTATCCCCACGAACTGTCAGGCGGCATGCGCCAGCGCATGACCATCGCGCTGGCGACGATCCTGACGCCGGAATTCATCATCGCTGACGAACCGACGACCGCACTCGACGTCATCGTTCAGCGCGACGTGCTCTCGATGATCCGCGAAATCCAGCGCGAGATGGGCTCGTCCTTCCTGTTCGTGACCCATGACATGGGGGTTCACGCGACGGTCTCCGACCGCATCGGCATCGTCTATGCCGGGCGTCTCGTCGAGGAAGCGCCGACCCCCAAGCTCTTCAACATGCCGCTCCACCCCTATACGCAGCACCTCGTCGGCAGCCTGCCGCGCATCGGCGATGCGACGGCCCGCCCTTCGCTGGAGGGCCGTCCGCCGAACCTCGCCATGCCCCCGGAGGGCTGCCGGTTTCACCCGCGCTGTCCGAAGCGCATGGAGATCTGCTCGCAGAAGGTTCCGCCGCTCGTCACCGTCGAGCCGCAGCGGCGCGTGGCGTGTTTTGCCGTTACGGGAGATCAGGTTTGAGCGTTCTTCTTAGCCTCTCGCATGTCACGAAAGTCTACCGGCAGGGCGGCATGCTCGGCCGGCGCCTGATCACGGCGGTCAAGGATGTCAGCTTCGAACTCGGAGCGGAGCCCGAGATCCTCTCGATCGTTGGAGAATCCGGCTCGGGAAAATCGACGATCGCGGCGATGATCCTCGGCCAGACCGAACCGACGGAAGGCGAGCTTCAATTCAGCGGCAGGACCGTCGCCATCCATAGCCGATCCGAACGCAAGGCTTTCATGAAGGAGGTCCAGCCGGTTCTGCAGAACCCCTTCGAAGCCTTCAATCCGCTGAAACGTGTCGACCGTTATCTCTTCGAGACGGCCCGCAATTTTTCGTTCTCGGGAAACCGGCCGGACCGGCAGCAGGCGGAGAAGATGGCGGATGCCGCGCTCGTCCATGTTGGCCTGACCCTTGAAGAAGTGAAAGGCCGGTTTCCCCACGAATTGTCGGGCGGCCAGCTTCAGCGCGTCGCCATTGCCCGCGCGCTGATCCCGCAACCCCGCCTCCTGGTGGCCGATGAACCGGTATCGATGGTCGACGCCTCGCTGCGCATGGCCATCGTCAATCTCTTCGGCCGCCTGAAGAACGAACTCGGTCTTTCGATCGTCTACATCACCCACGACCTCGCCACCGCCTATTACATCAGCGACAACATTATCATCATGCGCAAAGGCGAGATCGTCGAGCGCGGACAGGCGCGGGCCGTGTTGGATGATCCGCAGCATCCTTATTCTCGGGCGCTGAAGGACGCGGTCCTGGCGGCCGATTTTAGCGTGGCAACGTAAGCGCAGCGGGGAAGATGCGGCAATCAAACCGCGACCGTCACTTGGCGCGAGCTCTTCGGGATGGGCGACGTGAGATACACGGCTCAATCGCTCAAGTTACCCAACGACAGCGACCGGCAGGCCAGCACCGCTCACAAGCAACCGAGTGGTCCAGCGGCGGAGGTTTGAAGAGGTGGCTGGGGAGTCGGGCGTCTTCATTGGAGCCGAACCGCTGACCCGCCTTCGCCGGACCGCCAGCTCGCGGCGTGGTGGTCAACGTCCGGAGGATCGGTTTTTCGTCCGATTCATCTTCCGTCTAATTTGAAGTCGAAGGGCGGCCAATTTGAATTTTCATGCGCACGCCTCTCGATCGTCGGAGAGTCTCGCTCGAAAATCGACTATCGCGACCATGATCCTCGGCGAGATCGCGTCAACGGAAGGCGAGCTTCAATTCAGCGGCAGGACCGTCGCCATCCATGGCAAATTAGAACACGAGGCTTTCGTAAAAGAGGTTCAGACGGTTCTGCAAAACCCCTTCGGAGCCTCGCTTGTGGGCCGAGCCGACACCCTACATCCCGAGCCCCAAGGTCCTGCCCCGCTTCAGTGAGCGCTGCAACTCCATCTGCTGCGTGAGTTCTGCACGATGACTGCGGTCGGCAAGGCGAGCAACCTGGCTGATCCGCCCGATGTCCCCAGCCTGATCGGGCCCCATTCGCTTCAGCTGATCCGCGAGATCTGAGGGATCGGCGCGACCGAAGCGCGTTTCGAGCGCGCTGACGATGTCCTTTGCCTCGGCAAGCGCTCGACGCCCCTCGGGTGTCCCCGCCAGTTGCTCGACGAACTTTGCCTTGTCCGTATAAGGCAAATCGTCGAGCCGGCGCAGCAGCGCCTCGCTCCGGCGGCTCGGCCCCAGAACCTCGACCA
>NZ_JABFCN010000016.1 GCF_013087515.1 Rhizobium sophorae
GGCAAGCCGACAGGAAGCCGTCTGACGGCAGACGAGCAGGCGAAGCTGAGCGAGCTGCTGAAGAAATAACCGACCGGGCTGAGCCGGTAGGCGAGCATTTCCGACCGCGTCCAGGCCGCCCAGATAAGCCGGCGGCACGTTTGGCCGGAAGCAAAGCTTGCAAACATTACCAACTTTTCATTAGCCGGACAGTTCGCAGTAAGGTGCGGCGTCCTATATCTTTAGTCATCGACTGATCCGGCGTCGCCGGTCTGAAGATTTAAGAACAAGAGAAGGTGCTCCAATGCTCAAGAATTTCAACGGACGTCCGTCCCTCGCCACTGTGCTCAAGGCTTCTACCGTCGCCGGTATCGCAGCCGCTGTGCTTGCAACCGGCGTTCCGCTCGAAATCACCCGGTCTTATGCCGAAGCTGTTAAGGTTCAGGCGCCTGCCGTTCCGAGCTTCGCCAATGTCGTCGACGCCGTCTCGCCGGCCGTCGTTTCCGTCCGGGTCGAAAACCGCGTCAATCCCGTCTCCGACAACAACAATGACGGCTTCTCCTTCGATTTCAACGGCCGCGGCTTCGACGACCTTCCCGACGATCATCCGCTGAAGCGGTTCTTCAAGCAGTTCGGCCAGGATCCGAATGATCAGCAGGGCCATTCCAGGCGCTTCGGCCAGAACGGCCCGAATGGCGGTCCGAATGGTCCGGGCGGCAAGGGTCGCCTCCGCCCCGTCGCCCAGGGTTCCGGCTTCTTCATCTCCGAGGATGGCTATATCGTCACCAACAATCACGTCGTTTCCGATGGCCAGGCCTTCGTCGCGGTCATGAATGACGGGACCGAACTCGATGCCAAGCTGATCGGCAAGGATCCGCGCACCGACCTCGCCGTGCTGAAGGTCGACGGCAAGGGCAAGAAGTTCACCTACGTCAACTGGGCCGACGACAACAACGTCCGAGTCGGCGACTGGGTCGTTGCCGTCGGCAACCCCTTCGGCCTCGGCGGCACGGTCACAGCCGGTATTGTCTCGGCCCGCGGCCGCGATATCGGCTCCGGTCCTTATGACGATTACCTGCAGGTGGATGCCGCGGTGAACCGCGGCAACTCCGGCGGCCCGACCTTTAACCTCAGCGGCGAAGTCGTCGGCATCAACACCGCGATCTTCTCGCCGTCGGGCGGCAGCGTCGGCATCGCCTTCGCCATTCCCGCCTCGACCGCCAAGGATGTCGTCGCCGATCTGATGAAGGACGGCCAGGTCTCGCGCGGCTGGCTGGGTGTCCAGATCCAGCCGGTGACCAAGGATATCGCCGAATCCATCGGTCTTTCCGAGCCGAGCGGCGCCCTTGTTGTCGCCCCGCAGGCCGGATCGCCGGGTGACAAGGCCGGCATGAAGGCCGGCGACGTCGTCACCGCGCTAAACGGTGAGACGATCAAGGATGCGCGTGATCTTAGCCGCCGCATCGGCGCGATGCAGCCGGGCAGCAAGGTCGAGCTTTCGGTCTGGCGCGCCGGCAAGGCCCAGCCTCTCACCGTCGAACTCGGCACGCTGCCGATCGACCAGAAGGATGCGTCCGCCGATGACAGCAATCAGCCGCAGCAGCCTGAGGCACCGGCTTCCGAAAAGGCGCTTGCCGATCTCGGCCTGACGGTCGGCCCGTCGGACGACGGCAAGGGCCTGGCGATAACAGATATCGACCCGAACTCCGACGCCGCCGACAAGGGCATCAAGGAAGGCGAAAAGATCACTTCGGTCAACAACCAGGAGGTCTCCAGCGCCGATGATATCGTCAAGGTGCTGAACCAGGCGAAGAAGGACGGGCGCACCCGCGCGCTCTTCCAGATCCAGTCCAATGAAGGAAGCCGTTTCGTAGCGCTTCCGATCAACGGCCAGGGCTGATCATCAAGACAACTGGAGCCGCGCGGACGAAACTCCGCGCGGCTCTATTCTTCTGACCTTTGAAGGATGATCGCCATGAGCGCCGCCCCGCAGGAAGATGCTTTGAGCCTTGCCGAAACGCAGCCGGCGGGTAATGTCGGCCGCATGAAGATTCTCATCATCGAAGATGATCTCGAAGCCGCGGTCTACCTCACGAAAGCCTTTCGCGAGGCGGGCATCGTCGCCGATCACGCCAGCGACGGCGAGAGCGGTCTGTTCATGGGGTCGGAAAATACCTACGACGTCATCGTCATCGACCGCATGCTGCCGCGCCGCGACGGGCTTTCCGTCATCAGCGAGTTGCGCCGCAAGTCGATCCATACGCCGGTCCTCATCCTCTCGGCGCTCGGCCAGGTCGATGACCGCGTGACCGGTCTTCGTGCCGGCGGCGACGATTACCTGCCGAAGCCATATGCCTTCAGCGAGTTGCTGGCGCGCGTCGAGGTGCTCGGCCGCCGCAAGGGCACGCCGGATCAGGACGTCGTCTACCGCGTCGGCGATCTCGAACTCGACCGGCTCTCCCATGAGGTGCGCCGCGGCGGCAAGGAGATCCCGCTGCAGCCGCGCGAATTCCGCCTGCTCGAATATCTGATGAAGAATGCCGGCCAGGTGGTGACCCGCACCATGCTGCTCGAAAATGTCTGGGACTATCACTTCGACCCGCAGACCAACGTCATCGACGTCCATGTCTCGCGGCTGCGCTCGAAGATCGAGAAGGACTACAGCCAGCCGCTCCTGAAGACCATTCGCGGCGCGGGGTACATGATCAAGGATGAGGGATGAGCCGTTTCAAGGTTCTCTTCAAGTCCACAGCAGTCCGCCTTTCGGCACTCTATATTCTGCTTTTCGCCATCTGCGCCGCGACGCTCGTCTTCTATGTGACGGCGATGTCGGAGCGGCTGCTGACGGGCCAGATCCGCGACGCCGTCAGGCAAGAGGTGGAGCAGGTTCAGCGCGCCTATGATACCGGCGGCATGAACCTTCTCCTGCGAACGATGGAACGGCGTGCCCGCCAGCCGGGCGCCAACCTCTATATCATTGCCGGTCCCTCGGGCGATATTCTCGCCGGCAACGTCGCGTCGGTGCAGCCGGGTGTCTTCGAGGAGATCGGCTGGACCTCCGCGCCCTTCGGCTACCAGCGTTATACCGACAGTGGTATCGAGCGCCGCCACAAGGCAATCGCCAATATTTTCGTGCTCGACAATGGCCTCAGAATCCTGATCGGCCGCGACCTCGGCGACCCCGAGCGTTTCCGTCTGCTGGTGCGCCAGGCGCTGATGGTGGCCTTGGCGATCATGGGGCTTGGCGCCATCATCATCTGGTTCGGCATCGGCCGCAACGCTCTGAAACGCATCGACCGCATGTCGGATGCCAGCAAGAAGATCATGGCCGGCGACCTGTCGCAGCGCCTGCCGGTGGGCGGATCCGGCGATGAATTCGACCGCCTGTCGATGTCGTTGAATACCATGCTGGAGCGCATCGAGAAGCTGAACGAGGGCCTCCGGCAGGTCTCCGACAACATCGCCCACGATCTGAAGACGCCGTTGACGCGGCTGCGCAACAAGGCGGCCGATGCGCTGGATATCGCCGACGGCGAGGCGCGGCGCAGCGCGCTCGAAGGCATCATCTCCGAATCGGACCAGCTGATCCGCACCTTCAACGCGCTGCTGATGATCTCCCGCGTCGAGGCCGGCTCGGTCGCCGCAGAGATGTCGCCGGTAGAACTTTCGGCCATCGTCGCCGACAGCGCCGAGCTTTACGAACCGGCGGCGGAGGAGGCCGGGCTTGGCCTCAGCTCCAGCATCGAGCCGGATGTCGAGGTGCAGGGCAATCGAGAGCTGATCGGTCAGGCGATCTTCAATCTGCTCGACAATGCCATCAAATATTCCTCCGATACCGAAGGGGCTGGCAAGGTATCGCTGAAGCTCTCCCGCCGCCCGGATGGCATCTGCCTATCGGTTGCCGACCATGGGCCGGGCGTTCCGGCCGACAGGCGCGACGACGTGGTGAAGCGCTTCGTCCGCCTCGATGAAAGCCGGTCGAAGCCGGGGACGGGGCTTGGGCTTTCTCTCGTGGAAGCGGTGATGGAGCTGCACAACGGCCGGTTGGAACTCTCCGATACCGATCCTGACAAGCCCGAAAAGCGCGGATTGACCGTCAGCATGATTTTCCCCGCCAAGGCCGCCTGAGCTTTTCCGCCGAAATACGATCGGTTGAATCGTATATTGGCGGTTTTCCGCCAAGACCCTAGTTTAATGCCGGTCGAAGGAGGCGTTCCCGCGATTCTGCGGGGTCATTTCCTTCGGCGCTAAAGCAGGGAGAGCGCATGCTGACGAAATCGACGCATGGCCTGAAGGATGTGGCCGAAGGGCTGCTGCGTCCGCTGAACCAGACGGAGTTGAAGCTGGCGCTGGCCGACCTTCAGGAGGCCGGCAGACACGAGCCGTCGGTGGCCGCGATGCTGAAGACGGAGAGCCCGCTTCGCGATTTCATCGCGGCCGTGCTGACGCTGTCGCCTTATCTGCGCGAAATCGTCAATCTCGACCCCGCCATCCTCGCCGGCGCCGTTACCGAGCCGCTGGAGCCGCAGATCGAGGCGTTGGTCGCCGAGGCGCGGGGCTGCTGGCGGCCGGATGGCGAGGGGGCTGCACCTGCCGAATCCGTGGTGATGAGCAGGCTGCGAATGATCAAACGCAAGGTGGCTTTCCTCGTCGCACTCGCCGATCTCGCGCGCATCTTCGACGGGCGGGCGACGACGACCTGGCTGAGCGAGCTTGCGGAAGCTTCGGTTGCCGCCGCCATCGATCATCTGCTGCTTTCGGCGCATGAGGGTGGAAAGCTGCGGCTGCGGGATTTGGCGGCACCGAGCGACGGCTCCGGGCTGATCGTGCTCGGCATGGGCAAACTCGGCGCATCCGAACTCAACTATTCCTCCGATATCGACCTCGTCGTCTTCTTCGACGAACAGGCCGGCATCGTGCCTGACCCGGATGACGCGATCGAGGTCTTCCCGAGAATGATGCGGCGGCTGGTGCGCATCCTGCAGGAGCGGACAGCGGACGGCTACGTCTTCCGCACCGATCTCAGATTGCGCCCCGATCCCGGCTCGACGCCGCTGGCGATCCCGGTCGATGCGGCGATGATCTATTACGAGGGCAGGGGCCAGAACTGGGAGCGGGCGGCTTTCATCAAGGCACGCGCCGTTGCCGGCGACTTGACCGCGGGCCGCGACTTCCTGCGCGGGCTCGCCCCCTTCGTCTTCCGCAAATATCTCGATTACGCGGCGATTGCAGATATCCATTCGATCAAGCGGCAGATCCACGCGCATAAGGGCCACGGCGCCATTGCGGTCAAGGGTCATAACGTCAAGCTCGGCCGCGGCGGCATTCGCGAGATCGAATTCTTCGTCCAGACGCAGCAGCTGATCGCCGGCGGCCGCATGCCGGCCTTGCGCGGCCGGTCGACCGAGGAGACGCTCGGTGAACTCACCAAGGCGAAATGGATCGATGCGGAAACCCGTGACGAACTGACGGAGGCCTATTGGTTCCTGCGCGATGTCGAGCATCGCATCCAGATGGTGCGCGACGAGCAGACCCACCTGCTGCCGGAAACGGATGCCGACCTGAAACGCATCGCCTTCATGATGGGCTTTTCCGACACGCCGAGCTTCTCCGAACGGCTGGTCGGCGTGCTGAAGACGGTCGAGCGGCGTTACGCCCACCTCTTCGAACAGGAGAGCAGGCTTTCCACCGAGACCGGCAACCTCGTCTTCACCGGCCAGGGCGACGACCCGGATACGCTGGAGACGCTGAAAAAACTCGGCTTCACCAGGCCGTCCGATATTTCCCGTATCATCCGCACCTGGCATTATGGCCGCTACCGCGCGACGCAATCGGTGGAAGCGCGCGAAAGGCTGACGGAACTGGCGCCGCAGCTCCTGCGGGTCTTCGGCGAAAGCAAGCGCGCCGACGAGGCGCTGCTGCGCTTCGACAGTTTCATCTCCGGCCTTCCCTCCGGCATCCAGCTGTTCTCGCTGCTCGGCAGCAACCCGGCGCTGTTGTCGCTGATCGTCAACATCATGTCCTCGGCACCCCGGCTTGCCGAGGTGATCGCCGCCAAGCCGCATGTCTTCGACGGCATGCTCGATCCCGGCTTGATGGCCGAACTGCCGACGCGCGATTATCTCGGCGAACGGCTGAAGGGCTCGCTTGCGCAGGCCCGCCACTATGAGGAGGTGCTTGACCGGCTGCGCATCTTCGCCGCCGAGCAGCGCTTCCTGATCGGCATCCGCCTGCTCACTGGCGCGATCAACGGGGTGATGGCCGCACGCGCCTTCACCCATCTCGCCGACCTCATCATTGCGGCGGCACTCGATGCCGTGGTAGGCGAGATGCGGGCAGCACACGGCGACTATCCCGGCGGGCGCATCGCGGTCGCCGGTATGGGCAAGCTCGGCAGCTTCGAGCTGACGGCCGGTTCCGACATCGATCTGATCCTGCTCTATGATTATGACGATGCGGCCTTGGAATCCGATGGGCCCAAGCCGCTCGATGCGACGCGTTACTTCACCCGCATCACCCAGAGACTGATCGCCGCCTTCTCGGCGCCGACCGCAGAAGGTGTGCTTTATGAGGTCGACATGCGGCTGCGCCCATCCGGCAACAAGGGGCCGGTCGCCACCCGTATCAATGCTTTCGGCAAATATCAGCGCGAAGAGGCATGGACCTGGGAGCACATGGCGCTCAGCCGCGTCCGGCTGATTTGCGGCAATGAGAGCCTGATCGCCGAGGCGGAGCTTGTCGTTCGCGAGGTGCTGTCGGCCGATCGCGATATTGCCAAGGTGGCGCATGATGTCGCCGAGATGCGCGAACTGATCGACAAGGAAAAGCCGCCGTCCGGCCCGTGGGACCTGAAGCTCATTCCCGGCGGCGTCATCGATCTCGAATTCATCGCCCAATATCTCGCACTGATCGCACCGACTAGGGGCGTCGGCATTGCCGCCAACGGGATGAGCACCGGCGAGGCCCTGAAGGAGCTTGGCGAGCCGCTGATGGCCACCGCCGATCTCGACATATGCCTCGAAGCCTTCGCGCTTTATACCGGCCTTTCGCAACTGATCCGCCTCTCCATCGACGGCCTGTTCGATCCGAAGGACGCGCCGGCGGGCCTCGTCGAACTCGTCTGCCGCGCCGGTGACAGCCCTGACATCAAGACGCTGGAAGCGGAGGTGAAGCGGCTGTCGAAAGCGGTTCGGAAAATATTCCTGAATGTCGTGAAAGCCTGATCTCACATCAGATCGAACGACCACGAGGATTATCTCGAGCATGATCTGTCGGATTCTCGTTTAGCCGACCGTCTTCAGGACAAAGCTATGGAGAACACCAATGACGATTACCATTACCGCTTTTGAACGGTCGCCCGATCGCGGCAGAGGGCTGGCCCGCGACATGCGCGTTCGCTGGGCGCTCGAAGAAGTGGGCCAGCCTTACGACGTGCGTCTTGTATCATTCAAAGAGATGAAGGAACCTGCGCATCTCGCGCTGCAGCCTTTCGGGCAGATCCCGACCTATGAAGAAGGCGATCTCGCTTTATTCGAGTCCGGCGCCATCGTCTTCCATATCGGCGAGCGCCATGCGGGCCTGCTGCCGGACGATGCGAATGCCCGGGCGCGTGCGCTCACATGGATGTTTGCCGCGCTCAACACGGTGGAACCGCCGATCTTCGACCGCGCTCTCGCCAGAATCTTCGAGCGCAACGAGCCTTGGTACGAGCAGCGCCTGCATGCCCTCGAGGTCAGCATCCGCAAACGGCTGGACGGTCTTTCCCGTCGCCTTGGCGATGCCGACTGGCTCGACGGCGCGTTCAGCGCCGGCGACCTGCTGATGGTGACGGTGCTGCTCAGGCTGAAAGGATCGGATATATTGGACGACTATCCGAACCTTTCCGCCTATGTCGCCCGCGGCGAAGCGCGGCCCGCATACAAGCGTGCTTTCGCCGCTCAGCTGGCGGTTTTCACTGCTGCATCGACAAGCTGACAAAGGTCTGCTCCCAGACAACCGCACTCGGATCATTGGCGAGGATGACAGCTTCATCTACAAGGAACCGGGGGCGCCAGCGACTTTCCGGCTTAGCTCATTGGCCCGGACGGCGTCGCTTCGAGCTTGAAGGCTACGCGGATGACCTTGTCGAGCCATTCACCCTTTCCGTCATTCTGCAGACCAAGTCCAAGGGCCAGACGATCCAGCTCCGCCGTGCCGGCAACGATGGCCCGTCCCGCCCCGTCGCGCTGCATCGTAAACGGGACCGACACAGGCACCGTCACACCGCGGACAAGGACATTGCCCTTGCCGTAATAGGCCTCGCCCGCCGTTTCGAAATGGTCGAGCACAACCTCCACCAGCGGATGGGTCGCCGTCTGCAGGCCGTCGTCGCCGCCGATATTGGGCCTGACGAATGAATTATCGAAATCGATGGAGGCGGCGTCGATGACAATCCGCGCCTTGGCGGCGCCAAGATTGTCCGGATCGAATTCGATGAATGCGTCCCATTTTCCGATCGTGCCGGCAGTCGGCGTTCCGGAGAAATTGATCGTGTAGGTCAGTGCAGACTTCGTTTTATCGATCACCCAGCCGGATGGCGATGCTTCAGTCGATCCAAGGTCCGCGGCATTGACGGATGTAGTGCCGCCCGTTCTGGAGATCAACAGTCCGCCGCCGATAAAGCACAGTGCCAGCACGACGGAGACCAGCACGCCGATTGCGGAGGAGGGCATCCGGCGCAGCCAGCCGAAAGGTATCATTCGCGAAAAGGACGGCATCCGGTCTATCACCGAATGCTTGAGCGCCCCGGCCACATGCAGAACCAGAAGCAAACCGAAACCATAGGCCAGAATGACATGCGCATTCTCGGACGCGGCCTCAACTGTTGCGCGCATCGAGGCCGGAATGGGCAGATGTGGCCAGACCAGGGTATCGGAGAGAAACAGAAGGGTGGGAATCCCTGTAGAGGACGCCGACACCAGCAGCCAGCCGGTCAAAGGCACGACCAGCATCAGCGCATAGAACAGTGCATGGACGATGCTGGCCGCGGCCCGTTCCGCCCGTGTCATCGGCGCATGCGCGGGCGGCGTGTGGAACAGGCGCCAGGCGATGCGGGCGATCGTCAAGGTTAGGACCGCGATGCCGAACGTCTTGTGCCACTGAAACATCCCAAAACGCAGCGTATCTGGAACGCTCTCCACGCGGCTCATCAGAAAACCCATGGCAAGCTGGGTCAGGATGAGCGCAGCGATGAGCCAGTGCAGGATCATTGCACCCATACTGTAGGCCCGGACCGAATGTGTAGCTGACATGGGTGACTTCCAATCGTCGCAATGGGAGCGCAAAACAGCCGGCGCAACCCGACGATGTCGGGCTGCACCGGCAACGAACACCTACTGAGCGACAAACTCGGTTTCGATCGTCAGCTTGACGTCGTCGCTGACAGGACCCACCAAAGCGGCGACACCGAAATCGGAGCGCTTGATCACTCCGGTTGCTGAAAAGCCGACGGTCGGCTTCTTGGACATCGGGTGCGGGTTGAGCGCCGCGTTCAGGGTAACGTCGAGCGTGACGGGCTTGGTGACGCCGTGGAACGTCAGGTCACCGGTGACGGTTCCGGTCTTGCCGTCGTCCTTGACGTTGATGGCCGTGGAAACGAAGGTGATCTCGCTGAACTTGGCCGCATCGAAGAACATCTCACCGGCAATCTCTGCATTAAAGCTCTTGTCGCTTGCCGGATAGTTTGTGCTGACCGAAGCCGGATCGATGGTTGCCGTCAGTTTCGACTTCGTAACGTCCGCAGGGTCGAGCTCGAGAGTCGCGGAAATCTTGTCGAAGCGGCCAATATAGTTGGAAAGGCCGAAATGGACGACGCTCCACAGAACATTGGTATGGGTCACATCCGCCTGATAGGTGCCGGCAGGAACATCGATCGTCTGCGCATATGCAGTGGAGGACGCAAGTGCCAGGACACCGGCAACGAGGGCGGACTTAGTGGAAAACATTGATGATCCTTGAATTGTTTCGACAGCAGATTGCGTGCAGCATTTCCCTAGCGGGCGCTCAGCCCTAGCGAAACAGCGACAAACTGTTCGACATTTGTTGACAATCGGGGGAGGTACGGTAAGTCTCTGTTTAAAAAAGACAAATTTGCGGGATCAGGAAGGAGCAATGAAAAGTGAGGACGGCGTGATCGTCGTTTTGCGGTGCTTTTCTGAAAGGACGGTGCTGCCTCAGCCTTGTGAGCCGCCTGCTCGACATTTCGATGCCTGTCGCACACCTGTAATAGTGTAACCTTAGGTTAGAATGGCTCCAGACTTGGGGTAAATCTTAACTTGGAGGCGAGCCAATGAACGAGCATATTTCCCAGAAGATATTCCCGACGACGCAGCTTGAAGACGCCGATGGCGACGGCCACAACATGAGCGCCAATCCGACGATGGGCGAAATCATCGGCAAGCGCTTCTCGCGCCGCAATTTTCTGCAGGGCTCGCTTGCCGTTTCGGCGATTGCCGCAACTGTCAGCCCGATCGCGCTCATGAGCGCCGACGAGGCACGCGCCGCTGACAACGAGGGCTCCGCCTTCAACTTCTCCGAAGTGGAGGCCGGCGTCGACGACAAGCATCACATTGCGGAAGGCTATAATGCCGATATCCTGCTGCGCTGGGGCGATGCCGTGCTACCGGGCGCCCCCGAGTTCGACCCGACGAAGCAGACGGCCGATGCGCAGAGCAAGCAGTTCGGCTACAACAACGACTATGTCGGCTTCATTCCGCTCGAAGGTTCGTCCGAGCACGGCCTGCTCGTCGTCAATCACGAATACACCAACCCGCATCTGATGTTTCCCGGCCTCGTGCAGGTGGTTGACGGCAAGATCAAGCAGGGCGCGCTCAGCAAGGAGCAGGTGGATGTCGAGATGGCCGCCCATGGCGGCACCATCGTTGAGATCCGGAAGGTGGACGGCAAGTGGCAGGCTGTCATCGACGGCAAGTACAATCGCCGCATCACAGCCAACACGGCTATGGAAATCTCCGGTCCGGCTGCCGGCAACGATCGCCTGAAGACCAGTGCCGACGCGACCGGCACCCGCGCCATGGGCACGATCAACAACTGCGCCGGCGGCGTGACGCCCTGGGGCACCTACATCATGGCTGAAGAGAATTTCCACGGCTATTTTTCCGGCGCATTGCCGGAAGGCCACAAGGAAGCCGCCAACTACAAGCGTTACGGCGTTCCGGAAGGCGGCTACGAGTGGGCGAATTTCTACGACCGTTTCGATCTTTCCAAGGAGCCCAACGAGCCGAACCGTTTCGGCTGGATCGTCGAGGTCGACGTCATGGACCCGACGTCGACGCCGAAGAAGCGCACGGCGCTCGGCCGCACCAAGCATGAGGGTGCCGAGTCGATCGTCGCCAAGAACGGCAAGGTCGTCTTCTATCTCGGCGACGACGAGCGTTTCGACTATGTCTACAAGTTCGTGACCGACGCAGCGTTCAACCCGAACGACCGCGCCGCCAACATGAATCTGCTCGACAGCGGCACGCTCCATGTCGCCAAGTTCAATGAGGACGGCACCATGCAGTGGCTGCCGCTGATCTTCGGCCAAGGCCCGCTGACGGCCGAGAACGGCTTCACCAGCCAGGCCGATGTGCTGATCGAATGTCGCCGCGCCGGCGACGCGCTCGGGGCTACCAAGATGGACCGCCCGGAAGACGTCCAGCCAAACAGCGTCAACGGCAAGGTCTACGTCATGCTGACCAACAACACCCGCCGCAAGGCCGACCAGGTGGACGCCGCCAACCCGCGCGCGGAAAACGCCTTCGGCCATATCATCGAGATCTCCGAAAACGACGGCGACTTCACGGCCACCTCAGGCGAGTGGGAAGTGCTTCTGAAGTGCGGCGATCCGTCCGTTGCGGCCGTCGGCGCGACCTTCTCGACTGAAACGACCAAGAACGGCTGGTTCGGCATGCCCGACAACTGCGCCGTCGATTCCGCCGGTCGCCTCTGGGTGTCGACGGACGGCAACAACAACAAGGCCACCGGCCGCACCGACGGTCTGTGGGCCGTCGATACGGAAGGAGCGGCGCGTGCCACGTCGAAACTGTTCTTCCGCGTGCCGGTCGGTGCCGAAATGTGCGGCCCGCTCTTTACGCCGGATGACCAGACCGCCTTCGTCGCCGTGCAGCATCCCGGCGATGGCGGCGAGGACTGGCCGGATCACGGCCGCCCGTCCTATTACGAGGACCTTTCCACCCGCTGGCCGGACTTCAAACCCGATATGCCGGTGCGGCCCGCGGTCGTCGCCATCACCAAGGCCGGCGGCGGCAAGATTGCCGTCTGACAGCATAAAACTCGGTCGAGCCGCAACTATACGGCAGTGAGACTGCCAGGCAGCTGTGAAGACCAGTTAGGGGCCGGGATGAGCGCATCATTCCGGCCTCCCTTTTTCAAGCGACGCGCGGACGGTTTGGGCGTGGTCGCAAGGTTTTCGAGTTAGATAACAGCGATACGGGTTATGTCCGACACCTAGATATCGTCGGGAATGCGCAGCGAGATCACGGTGCCGACCGCTTCGCGTGAGCGGATCTTCATGCGGCCACCATGCAGCGAGGTCAGCGAGCGGGAGATGGCGAGCCCGAGGCCGGAGCCGCCCTTGCTCTTGGCATACTGGCTCTGCACCTGTTCGAAGGGCTGGCCGATCTTCGACAGCGCCGAGCGTGGAATGCCGATGCCGGTGTCGGCGATGGTGACGAAGACGGCGCCGTCGACGCGGCGGGTGCGCACCGCGATGCGGCCGCCATTGTCGGTGAACTTCACCGCATTGGAGAGCAGGTTGAGCAACACCTGTTTCATCGCCCGGCGGTCGGCCATCAATGTCAGGCCGGAGCAGATGCGCTGTTCGATGACGATGTTCTTTTCGGCCGCAGGCATGGCGGTGAAGCGCAGGCTTTCCTCGATCAGCGGTACGAGGTCGATGCGCTCGCAATGCAGCCTGACATGGCCGGCTTCGATCTTCGACATGTCGAGAATGTCGTTGATGACGTTGAGCAGATGCTTGCCGCTGTCATGGATATCGCGGGCATATTCGTCGTATTTCAGTGAGCCGAGCGGCCCGAACATCTGGTTCTGCAGGATTTCCGAGAAGCCGAGGATGGCGTTGAGCGGCGTGCGCAGCTCATGCGACATGTTGGCGAGGAATTCCGACTTCGCCTTGTTGGCGGCCTCGGCGCGTTCTTTCTCCGCCTGATAGTTGGCGTTGGCCGTCGAAAGCTCGGATTTCTGGATCTCCAGCGTCTGGCGCGAGGCGGACAGATCGCCGATCGTCGCCATCAGCCGGCGCTCGGATTCGCGCAGCCGCTCCTGATGGCGTTTCATCAGCGTGATGTCGGTTCCGACCGAAACCCTGCCGCCGTCGCGGGTGCGCCGCTCGTTGATCTGCAGCCAGCGCTCGTCGGCAAGCTGCACCTCCGTCGTACGCGAATAGCCGGAGCCGTCGGCATCGGAAATCCGCCGTTCGATGACAGGACGGGCAGCGGCGGCATTGACGGTCGAGCGTTCGGTGCCGGGCACGAGCACGCTGTCCGGCAGGCCATAGGCCTGCTGGAAATGCGTGTTGCACATGACGAGCCGATCGTTCTTGTCCCAGAGCACGAAGGCTTCCGAGGTGCATTCGATGGCGTCGGCCAGGCGCTGGTCGGCTTCTGCATAGCGCTGGGCGAGCCGATGCTGTTCGGTCACGTCCATGGCGATGCCGATCAGGTGCATACGGCCGGAATTGCTGCGGATCACCTGGGCACGTGCCCGCATCCAGACATAGTGGCCGCCGGCATGGCGCATGCGGAAGATCTGATCGACCTGGCCGGAAGCGCCCTTGCCGATGGCGCGCGCGATCTCGTAGAGCCCGCCGTCATCGGGATGCATCAGTCGGGCGGCTTCGCCGAAACCCATCGTCTTGTCGGAGCCCGGCAGACCGAGCATGTCGTACATCGAGCGCGACCAGAAGAATTCGCGGTTCTCGAAATCGAAGTCCCAGAGGCCGCAGCGGCCGCGCGACAGCGCCGTCTCGACGCGCAGGTTCGATTCCAGGAAGATGTCGTCGGCATCGCGGGCGCGCTTTACCTGCGTGTAATAGGCATAGAGGATGACGAGCAGGATGGAGGAGATGCCGGCAAACAGCGTGACGTTGAGCGCCAGTTCCTCGCGCCAGAGCCGGCCGATTTCGTCGAGCGAGGTGGCGGCGACGATATACCCGCCGGCATTGCCCATCAGTGTGATCTCGGCATAATGCGGCACGCTGCCGATCGTCGTTTCGATGACGCCGGCGCGATCGCCGAAGCGCCGGATCGCCGAGACCTCGGGGAAGAAATCACCGACATTGCTGCCCACATACGAAAGCCCGGCGGTGGTCGCGGCAAAAACCTTGCCGCTTGCCTGCACGAGCAACACGAAAGCACCGCTGTCCAGCCGGTCCTGCGGCAGGTATTTGGCGAGGCGGGCCTGCGCCCTGGTGATATCGCCGTTGTCGAAGATGTCTGCCGCATCGGCAAACACAGCAGAGGCGGTCGCCGCCGAAAGTGCGGTGGCATGGCGCGCCGAGGCCTCCAGCCGCCCGTATTCGCTCATCATGCCGAAGAAATGCGAGGCGGCGACGACGGAGAGGAAGGCAACGATCAGCGCCGGGATGGCTCGCTTCAAGACCAGCTCGGCCTTCGGCAGATAACGGAGAAGTGGTTCCGATGTCGCATGGCCCGAAAGGCTGTCGCGCCAGGCTTTCAGCCCGTCAAAATCGACACGCAGCCGTCCTCCGGCCACGGTTGCCCGCCGCACGTCCATCATCTCTTCGCCTTGTCCCTCATGTGATTCGCGCGCCGCTCGCTCGAACCTGAGCTAGAGAATCATGGGTGATTCGCCTTGTCCAGAGGCAAAGGTAAAAATCCGTTAACTAATTATAATCCCCGGCTTTTCGAGGTGATTCGAGGTGCTGGGCGACCGGCCGTCGAATTTTTCGTGGTGGCCGGTAGAATCAAATTACCCTTTAAGCGTGCGCTCAACAATATCGCGCACGTCGGTCGAAAGATCGGCGGCTCGCTCGATCTCGATGAGGGCCGAGCGGGCGTGATCGGCACGCACGGGTTCGAGCGACCGCCAGGAGCGCATCGAGGTGAGGATGCGGGCGGCAAGCTGCGGGTTGCGCCCGTCGATATCGAGAATCTGATCCGCGAGGAAGCGGTAGCCTTCGCCGTCGGCGCGGCCGAATCCGGTCGGGTTGGCAAAGGCGAAGGTGCCGACCAGCGACCGCATCCGGTTCGGATTGGTGCGCTTGAAGAGCGGATCGTCCATCAGGGCGCGGACCCGTCCCAGGGTTTTTGCGCCCGGAATGCCGGCCTGGATCGCGAACCATTTGTCGATGACGAGCGCATTTTCCGCGAAGCGGTCACGGAAGGTGGCGAGCGCCTCGCTCGTCTCCGCGCTGTCGGGAAAACGATGGGCGAGGATCGTCAGCGCATGGCTGAGATCCGTCATGTTGTTGGCCGCATCGAAGGCTGCCTTGGCGCGGGCCGGCGTCTCTTCGGCATGCGAGAGGTAGGTGAGGGCGCTATTGCGCAGCGCTCGCAGGCCGGCGCTTTTCGCATCCGGGTTGAAATCGCCTGTGGTCGTCATCGCTGCATAGAGGCCGGCAAAGACATCCTTTCCGGCATCGGCGATCTGTTTCAGGACCGCCTGCCGGCCGAAATGGATGGCATCGGGATCGTTGTTGCCGCCAAGTTCGCGGGCGATATCGGATTCGCTCGGCAGAGCTAGCGCCTGGGCGCGGAAGGCGGGCTCGAGGCTCTCGTCGGCGGCGGCCGCAATCAGTGTCTCGACGAAGGTCGCCTCGCAGACCACAGGCTTGCCCTCGCGGGCGTCGCGTGCCGCTTTCAGCAGGTTCGGCAGCGCGAGATCGGTCAATGCCTGCCAGCGGGCGAAATGATCGGTCTCATGGCGGGCGAGACGGGCAAGATCGGCCGGGCTCTGATCGAAATGCAGGTTGATCGGCGCCGAGAAGCTGCGGTTGATCGAAACGACCGGCCGCGAGCCAATGCCATGGAACACGGCCGTCTGCGTGCGGCCGGTGAGATGCAGCACCTCGCCGGCATATTCCGCGCCGTCGACCGAGGTCGGCTCGATCTTGCCGCCGTTTTCGCCAAACAGCGCGAGGCTGAGCGGAATATGCATCGGCTCCTTGCTCGGCTGGCCGGGCGATGCCGGGATCATCTGTTCGAGCGACAGGGTGAAGCTGCCGGCCGCCGCATCATAGCTGCCCGATGCGGTGACGAGTGGCGTGCCGGCCTGATGGTACCAGAGCGAAAATTGCGTGAGGTCGCGCCCGCTTGCATCCTCGAAGCATTTGACGAAATCCTCGATCGTCACGGCCTCACCGTCATGGCGGTCGAAATAGAGGTCCATGCCTTTCTTGAAGCCGTCCTTGCCGAGCAGCGTCGCGATCATGCGCGTGACTTCGCTGCCCTTTTCGTAGACGGTCGTCGTGTAGAAATTATTGATCTCACGATATGTCGTCGGCCGCACCGGATGGGCGAGCGGGCCGCCGTCCTCCGGGAACTGCTCCGACTTCAGGTGGCGCACTTCGGCGATGCGCTTGACGGCGCGCGAGCGCTGGTCGGAAGAGAATTCGTGGTCGCGATAGACCGTCAGGCCTTCCTTGAGGCACAGCTGGAACCAGTCGCGGCAGGTGATGCGGTTGCCGGTCCAGTTGTGGAAATATTCATGCGCGATGATCGTCTCGATATTGGCATAGTCGGCATCGGTGGCGATTTCCGGATCCGCAAGGACGTATTTGTCGTTGAAGACGTTGAGGCCTTTGTTCTCCATCGCGCCCATGTTGAAATCGGAGACGGCGACGATCATGAAGATATCGAGATCGTATTCGCGGCCGAACCTTTCTTCGTCCCACTTCATCGAGCGTTTCAGCGCGTCCATGGCGTAGGCTGCCCGCGGCTCCTTGCCGTGCTCGACATAGATCTTCAGCACCACCTCACGGCCGGACATGGTCGTGAACGTGTCTTCGACGACCCCGAGATCGCCGGCGACGAGCGCGAAGAGATAGCTCGGCTTCGGATGCGGGTCGAACCAGGCTGCGAAATGTTTGCCGGGGCCGTAGCCGGCGCCGCCGAGGAAGTTGCCGTTTGACAAAAGCAGCGGGTTGGCGTCCTTGTCGGCGATGATGTTGACCGTGAATGGCGCAAGCACGTCGGGCCGGTCGGGGAAATAAGTGATGCGGCGGAAACCCTCCGCCTCGCACTGTGTGCAGTAGATGCCGCCGGTGCGGTAAAGGCCCATCAGCTTGGTGTTGGCCTCAGGGTTGATGACGGTGGTGATCGTCAGTTCGAAGGGCGCGCTCTCTGGCAGGTTGCGCACTGTCAGGCTTTCCGGTGTTGCGTCGTAACGCGAAGGGTCCAGTTCCACCTGGTCGAACAGCAGCCCCGACAGAGTCAGTTCGTCGCCGTCGAGAACGATCGGCGCTGCCGGATCGCAGCCCGGGCGACGATGAAAGATCAGACGCGCCTCGACCTTTGTCTCCGTCGGGTCGAGTTCGAAGGTCAGGTCCACACGTTCCAGCACGAAGTCGGTGGGACGGTAATCTGCCAGATGAATGACCTGGCCGGTATCTGTTCGCATGGTGTTTCCTGAAGACCGTTATTTGATAATCGCGAATACAGAGGCGGGCGCACTCTGCCATAAATTTTGCCGGGGATGATTACATTAAAGTCTGAACTAAAGTTAAAGCAAATTGCCCGCGAACACCAAGTTCGCGGGCAAAATATCTTATTGGCAACGCATGAACACGGCCGCGGGGAGAAGGGTGCTACTTCAGATTGAGGGCCGCCTTGATCGTCGCGTCGTTTTCCGTCTGCTGCACGACGACGCCGTACCAGCCGAGTCCGTCGTAATCCTCGTAGCCGAGGGTGCGCGCGAAGGCGACGATCGAGCCATTATTGTCGTAGTAGCTGCCTTTCGCCTGACCGGACGGATTGGCGAGGGCGAAATGGGAAAAGAGTAGGGCGGGATTGGTGGTAGCGATGACCCGGCTCTTGCCGTCGAGCAGCATGACCGTCGTTCTTTCCGCCAGTTGCGGTGGCAGGTTGGCCTCTTTCTCGACGATCGCCTGGCCCTGGTTCTGCCAGTCGAAATAGACGCCGAGCGTGCCGATCAGCCGCCCGTCGAGCTTGCCCTCTTCGCGGATGCCTGTGGCGTAAACGAGCGCATGCCTGGCGTCGTGCAGCGGGCTCGCTTTGACGTCGTCGACGATATAGGCGTCACCGGAGGAGCAGGCCGACGCCGCGCGGAACCACGGATCGCCGGCGAGGCTCGTGCTGACGATCTTGCGCTGGAACTTGGGATTGGCGGATGCGATCACCTTGCCCGAGAGATCGGTCATGACGAGATCGAGATAGACGGTGTAGAAGCGGTTGATGGCGCCGAGACGCTCCGCCGCAAAGGCGACGGTTTCCCGGCTCGGGTTCTGCAGCGCCTGCCAGAGCGCCGGGTCCGTCGCCCACCAGCGCACATCGGCCGTGCGTTCGAAGAGATTGCGGACGATGAGCTGCACCAGCGTCTGCGCCAGATCGGTCAGGCGAACGCCCTCCATCTCCTCGACCAGCGAATCGGCCATGGCTCGGCTGAGGCCGATGCGGCCAAGCACGTTGCTTTCGAACCTGCCGGTGATATCGGTCGCGATCTGCGCCAACCGCTGCACCTCGTTGGCAACGACGGCAAAGCCCTTTCCGGTCTCGCCGGCTCTGGCCGCCTCGATCAGCGCATTGATCGCCAGCAGCTTGATCTGCTTGACGATATGGGTGTTGTCGGCGCTGAAGCGCTCGAGGTCGGTGCTGATACCGTCGGTGACGACGCGCATGGACCGCGGTGTCGCATTCTGCGACTGGGCAATGGTTTCGGCGCTAAGCGGCTTCATCAAATGGGATCCTGGAAGGAACGGGCAATTGTTTGTGTGGTGAAGAAAATTTCGAGATCAGCGATAAAAACGATGCTTGCCTATGGTTTTCAATTGGTTAACGGCTAGCCCCGAGAGATGAACATTTTCGGGGTGAATGGCTCAAAACGGGAAATTTCACAGCGGTGGCGCATAAGCAGCACGGTTGAGCCTGCCACTGACGGCGTTTTTGTGATTCTCTCAAGTTGCTTGCGGTTTTTTCGCCAATCGGGCTTTTCTTTCGCTACGATGGAAGGCGTCACCTGCTGCGTTCCCGAGTCGAACGCGTCTCCCCGTTCCGGTTAAGTCAGTATCAAGAGCCAGGATCATGCACTCGGTTCTCAGAAACCCGATGAGAGGCATTACGCTGAAAGTCTCGTCGGTCGTGGTCTTCCTGGCCATGCAGACCTTCATCAAGCTGGCGGGCTCGGACATTCCGCCGGGTCAGGTCACCTTCTGCAGGTCGTTCTTCGCGCTTTTCCCGATCATGGCCTATCTGGCCTATAACAGGCAGTTGCGGGCTGCCTTCTACACGGCCAATCCAATCGGTCACCTGAAGCGCGGCACGATCGGCATCTTGTCGATGGCTTTCGGTTTCTACGGCCTGCTGCATCTGCCGCTGCCGGAGGCGATCGCGCTCGGCTACGCGTTGCCGCTCGTCGCCGTCATCTTCGCCGCCGTTTTTCTCGGCGAGGCCGTGCGCATCTATCGCTGGAGCGCCGTCCTGGTCGGCATCGTCGGCGTCGCCATCGTTTCCTGGCCGAAACTTACGCTGTTTCGCGATGGCGGCATGGAAGCAGAACAGGCCGTCGGCGCGCTCTGCGTGCTGTTCTCGGCCGTTCTCGGCGGCGTGGCGATGATCCAGGTGCGCCGCCTCGTCGAGGAAGAGAAGACGGCGACGATCGTGCTGTATTTCTCGATCACCGCCTCGGTGTTCTCGCTGGCTTCTCTTCCCTTCGGCTGGCTCATCCTGGCATGGCCGGCGGCGCTTTATCTGATCGCCGCCGGTTTCTGCGGCGGCGTGGCGCAGATCCTGCTGACGGAAAGTTACCGCCATGCCGACGTCTCCACAATCGCGCCGTTCGAATATACCTCGATCCTGCTCGGCGGCATCGTCGCCTACTTCGTCTTCGGCGACGTGCCGAGCGTGACCATGCTGATCGGCACCGTCATCGTCATCGCCGCCGGCATCTTCATTATTTATCGCGAGCATCAGCTGGGCATCGAGCAGAGAGAGGCGCGCAAGGCCACGACGCCGCAAGCCTGACGCCTCTAAGCGCATGTTATCAAGGTTTTAACGCGGGGATTGCGGTGGTTTGAAACTTGCGCTCAAAGAGTGAAAAGAATGGTGAATTCTTGGGATACCGCCGGTCTGCGGAATATGATTGTTGAACATGAGAGAGTATCATTTATTCCAAGCTGTGCATGTCTGAATGGCCGCTGATGCCGGAGGAGCTCTCGGGTGTCGTTGCTCCGAACGCTGGCCGGCGAGCGGAGGTGGAGAAGAGCATAATGGCATTCACAGCGGAGCAATTGGTGGGGAACTCTTCCTTTCTGATGAGCATTCGCTTTTTGGCCGGGCAGATGCGCGGCATGTTCGATGCCGGCCCGCGACTGGCGCGACTGCTCGCCTCCCATCAACGCTGGCTTCTGACTCAGACGGCCTATGCCCTCCACCTGGAATATGATCCGCGCGACCCGACGTCGGGTTTCACTGCCGTTCGGCTGACCGGGCGTATCACCGCAAACAAGGTGGCGAGCCGCAACACCGTGCTCGCCTTCATCGAAGAACTCTATACCTACCGCTTCATAACTCACACGCCCGGCGACGAGCGGCGGCGGCCACGTCATTTCGAACCGGCCGACGTTAGCCATCAGGGAATGTTTGCCTGGATTCACTCCAATCTCGCTGCGCTCGACCTGCTCGACGGCGGTCAAAGGGCAGCCTTTTTCCAAGCAAATCCATCACTGATGCGACTCATTCAGCCGCGTATTGCCCGCCATTGCCTCGAAGATGCCGCCTGGCGCGAACCGCCGGAGCAGGTGGCGCTGTTCCTCTGGACGGAAGCCGGCGGCCTCGTGGTCGACAACTTCATCGCCCGGATGGATGTGGCCCGGATGGATATGGAAAGCAGCGAGCCGGGGAGGTTGTCCGTCGGCCGCGTCGAAACCCGCGCGCTCGCTGCCGATTTCATGATGTCGCGCACCCATCTGCAGCGGCTGCTGGCAAAAGCGGCGCAGCGCGGCTGCGTCGGCTGGCATGACGAGCCGCGCAAGACGCACCTTTGGATATCGCGGGATTTCGTCGAGGAATATTGCGCCTGGCAGGCGGTCAAGTTCGCCTATGTCGACGAAGCCTTCGAATGGGCAAAGGCCCAGATCGAGGAAATGGCCGTTTGATCAGAGAACGATCGAGGCAGCGCCTGCGCCAATGCGCGTGCCGACATCGGCCGGCTTGACCGAAAGCTCGCGCTCATATTCCCGCGCGGCGCAGACCGCGACGCGGATGTGCTCGAAGGTTTCGATGTTACGCAGAAGCGATATCAGGATCGTCGACATATTGGGTACTCTTGACACGAAAGGGCAGGCGAAACGCCGGCCATGCTGCGCGTTTTTTCAGACACGCAAAGGAAGCTGCAACACTTTGAGTCTCTGCTCAATATTGCTGGAAGTCTGAAAAAATGGCGTTCGGGCGCGCCGTACGGCTGTTGATGCCGGTACCGCGGGCAATCATCTGTTCGTTCGTGGCAAAGCCGAAACGGCTGAAGCCCTGACTGCAACGAACCTGGTCGCCGGCGAGGCGAAGGGTTTCAAACCCGCTATGGATAGGACGAAAACGCTTGTTCATGGCCTTGGTTCCTGTGATTCCTCCCAAGACACAGCTGATATTGCGATGCAGCATAGATTCCGCAATGCATCACGGCGGGATACAGCTATGCGAAAAACGCATAGATTGATTCACGAATTATTCAACTTTGGCTAATTTCTAAGCAAAGAGAGGGACTTAAGCTTCGCCTGAAAAGCCAGCAGGTCATTCCAGGCCAGCCGCTTGTTTACAGGTGCGGTTAACAGATCCTGCGGATGCAGGCTGGCTATGGCAGGAATGACACAGTCCGCAGCGGCAATCTCCTTCCAACGGCCGCGCAACCCGTGAATCGTATCGTTTTCGCCGAAGAAGAAGCGCGCCGAAAAATTGCCGAGCAGCAGGATCGCCTTCGGTTCGGCAAGCGCGATCTGCCGCTCGATGAAGGGGCGGCAGATGTCCATTTCCGCCGCCGAGGGCGCACGATTGCCAGGTGGTCGCCAGGGGATGACCTGCGTCAACAGAACGCTCGAGCGCGTCAGCCCGATCGCCGCCAGCATCTTGTCGAACAGCTGACCGGATTTTCCGGAGAAGGGCAAACCCTCGCGATCGTCTTCGGCGCTCGGCGCCAAGCCGATCACCATGATCCCGCTTTCGGCATCGCCGCTGGCAAAGATGGTCGAGCGGGCGCTGTGCTTGAGGTTGCAGCCGTTGAAGGCTTCGATCGCGGTTTTGAGCTCGACGAGCGATCGCGCGGTTTCGGCGACGAAGCGCGCCTGTTGCACCGCCTCGCCATCCGGGATTGCCGGTTGCGGACCGGATGCTGCGCGTTCGGCAGGCGCTGGGCGTGCCGCTGCATTCGGGCGCACCTGTGCCTGACCTGGGGCAGGGCGTTCCCCAGCGGCGGGACGTTGCTGCTGCGCCTGTGCCGCCGCCGGACGGCGGGCGGCCTTCATCGCCTCGAATTCGGCGAAGCGGTCGATCGCCTCTTCTTCCAGCAGCCATTCCACACCGGCATCGGCATGGAAATGCAGAAGCGCTGCGAGCTCGGCTGGGGAAAGGTCGTTGGCGGAGATCATGCGGGCAAGCTTAGCGGAGTGACTCAGGCATTGAAAGGGCGGGCGGCCGATTGCCCGCCCTTGCCGGCTCTATTGCACAGTCCATTGCGCGATGTCGTCGCGTTCGCCGATCAGCGCCAGGCCATGGGCGATCGACAGCAGTTCGCCGCCGCTTTCGATCCGGTCGCGCTCGAAGCGTTCGGTAAAGGTGCGGCGCACCGCCGGCACGAAGGAGGTGCCGCCGGTCAGAAACACCTTGTCGATCTCCGCAGGCTTCGTCTCGGTCTTGTCGAGCACGTCATCGAGCGCGCCTTCGATACGGGCGAGATCAGCGGCGATCCAGCCTTCGAAGTCGCTCCGCTTGATGCTGCGATGTCCGCTGCGGCCAAGCGGCGCGAAATCGAAAGGCGCCTCTTCTGCGGCCGAGAGCGCCATCTTCGTCGCCGACACCGCCTGATAGAGCGGGTAGCCCTCATCATGGTCGATGAGGTCGATGAAGATTTCGAGCTTTTCCGGCTCCAGGCTGGTGCGCACCAGCTTCTTCAGATCCTCGAATTCGCGCGTCGTCTTAAAGATCGACAGCTGGTTCCAGCGGCCGAAGCTGGAATAGTAGTTGGACGGCACTTCGAGGATCTTGTCGAAGCTTTTGAAATGGCTGCCCTTGCCGATCAGCGGCGCGACGATGTTGTCGATCATCCTGTAGTCGAAATGATCGCCCGCGACGCCGACGCCGGAATGGCCGATCGGCGTTGCCGTCAGCTTGCCGGCGACGGTCTCGAAGCGGATCAGCGAATAGTCGGTGGTGCCGCCGCCGAAATCGGCGACCAGCACAGTGGCATCCTGCTTCAGGTTCTGCGCGAAATAGAAGGCGGCGGCAACCGGCTCGTAAACATAGTGGATTTCGGGAAAGCCGAAGCGCGACAGCGCCTCATTGTAGCGTTCGGTCGCCAGCGCCGGATCGGGGCTGGCGCCGGCAAAATGCACCGGCCGGCCGGTGACGATGCGGCTGACATCTGAAGGCCAGTGGTCGCCGGCATAGTTGCGCAGGCGCCGCACGAAGATCTCCATCAGATCTTCGAAATTATGCCGTTTGGCGAAAATCAGTGTGCCCTGGAACAGCGCGCTCGCCGCAAAGGTCTTGATCGACTGCAGAAAGCGACATTCGCCGGGATTGTCGATGAATTGACGGATCGCTGCATGGCCGGCCTCCACCTTCAACGCCGAAGCGCCGAGCTGCGCATCCTTCATGAAGGAAAGCGCCGTGCGCATGCTGTCTGTCGTACCCTCCGTGCTCGTGAACGCCATCGAGCGCGTCGCCCCGCCATCCGCCATGGCGAGAACCGTATTCGTCGTGCCGAAGTCGAAACCCAGCGCCTGAGCCATGCCCGCACCTCTTCATGCCGATTGTTATTGGAGACGGAGCATCGCTCCGCAAAAGGGCGTAAGCACGCCCCGAATTCAGGAGGGCGGGTGATGCCACAGGGGCGTGACACATTCAAGAGGAGCGGAAGTTGATGTGATCGCGGGCGCACTTCTTCTCCCGGTTAGAAGAAGAAGTGCGCCGCAAGGGTCAATCGGCAATGCCGAATTCAGAGGGCCGTCATCACTCGGCGGCCATTGCCCTTGCCTCTTCCAGCTCCGGCTCCACGACCTTCGTGTGGCCGATCAGACGGCCGAGGAAGTTTCCAAAGCGGTCCATCTCGACGAAGATGACCGGGGTGATGAAGAGCGTCAGCATCTGCGAGACGATCAGGCCGCCGACGACGGCGATGCCGAGCGGCTGGCGCAGTTCCGAACTTGCGCCGGTGCCGAGCGCGATCGGCAAGGCGCCGAGCAGGGCGCAGAAGGTCGTCATCATGATCGGCCGGAAGCGTCGCACGCAGGCCTCGTGGATCGCCACCGTCGCCTTTTCGCCGGTCGTGCGCATGGTCTCCACCGCCACGTCGATCATCATGATCGCGTTCTTCTTGACGATGCCGATCAGCATCAGCAGGCCGATAAGGGCGATGATCGACAGGTCGAAGCCCATGATATCAAGCGCCAGCAGCGCACCGAATGCCGCCGCAGGCAAACCGGAGAGGATGGTGAGCGGGTGGATGAAGCTCTCGTAGAGCACGCCGAGCACGACATAGATGGTCAGCACCGCCGCCAGGATGAGGTATGGCGTATTGCCCTGAGACTGCTCGAAGATCTGCGCTGTACCGCCATAGGAGGTGAAGACGTCGGCCGGCATGCTCATTTCCGTCTTGATCTGGTCGATTGCTGCCGTCGCGTCGCTGAGCGAGACGCCTTCCGGCAGGTTGAAGGAAACGGTGGTCGAGACCAGCTGGCCCGTCTGGTTGATTGTCACAGGGCCGACCGTGCGCTCGACATGCGCGAAGTTGGAAAGCGGCACGAGGCTGCCATTGGCCGAGGCGACACGGATCTCCGAGAGCTTCTGGTCGTCCCAGGGCTTGCTGGTGTCATATTCGACGATGACGTCGTAGCTGTCGCCGGTCGACTGGATTTCCGCCGCTGCATATCCGCTGAAGGATTCCTGCAGCGTCGTGCGCAGCGTGTCATTGTCGATCCCGTAGGCGGCTGCCCGCTCTGTATCGATGACGATATTGGCCTGCAGCGCGTTGTTCTGCGCGTCCGAGGTCACGTCGGTGAACAGCCGATCCTTGCGCATCGCCGCCTGGATCTTGCCGGCCCACAGGTTGGTCTGATCAGCACTCAGCGCCTGCACCACCAGCTGATACTGGCTGGCAGTCTGGCGGCCGCCGAAGCGCAGGCTCTGGTTCGGCGTCACGAAGGCCTGCAAGCCGGGGATCTTGTTGATCGCCGTGCGCAGTTCGCGCAGCGTCTGGTCAAGCGGCGGACGCTCCTTCTTGTCCTTGAGTTCGACGAACATAGAGCCGTTGTTCTGCGGCTTGTTGGGGTTGCCGCCGATCGTCGACATCACATGGTTGACCGCCGGGTTCGCTTTCACGACGGCTGCCGCCTGCTGCTGCAGCGCCGACATCGCGGAATAGGAAATGTCCTGCCGGGCCTGCGTGCTGATCGTCAGGCGGCCGATATCCTCCTGTGGGAAGAAGCTTGTCGGCAGCGTCATGAAGAAATAGATCGTCAGTGCCACCGAGGCGAGGAAAACGCCGAGGATCGTGGGGCGGTGGCGAAGGCACCAGCCGACAGCCCTGTCATAGCCGCGCAGCGTCCGTTCGAAGCCGGCATCGAAGATGCGGATGATGAGCGGCGGGCGGCTCTGGTGGTTGGACAGACGCGAGGCGAGCATCGGCGTCACGGTCAGCGAGACGATTGCCGAGGAGATGATCGCAATCGCAAACACCATGCCGAATTCGTTGAACACCCGGCCGACAACGCCGCCCATCAGCAGGATCGGGATGAAGACCGCGATCAACGAAACCGACATGGAAATGATGGTGTAGCTGACTTCGCCCGCACCCTTGATCGCCGCTTCCCGCACGGGCATGCCTTCCTCGACATGGCGCAGAATGTTCTCGAGCATGACGATGGCGTCATCCACCACGAGCCCCACCGCGAGCGTTAGCCCGAGCAGCGAGATGTTGTCGATACTGTAGCCCAGCACATACATCATGCCGAAGGTCGAGATCAGCGACAGCGGAACGGCAAGCCCGGGAATGATCGTTGCTGTCGCATGGCCGGTAAAGAGGTAGATGACGAGAACGACGAGGCCGATCGTCAGGAGCAGTGTGAACTTCACATCGGAGATGGCATCGCGAATCGGCTTTGCTGCGTCATTCATGACGACCGTGTTGACCGAGGGCGGGATTTCGGCGTGAAGCTGCGGCAGCTTGGCGTTGATCGCATCGACGACATCGACCGTATTGGCATCCGGCTGGCGCTGGATGGCGAGGATGATGCCGCGTTGGCCGTCATACCAGCTGCCGGTATATTGGTTCTCGACACTGTCTTGCACATCGGCAATATCGCCGAGGTGGATCGGCGCGCCGTTCGGATTGGCAATGACGAGCGAACGGAATTGTTCGGCACTGGTGCGCTGCGTGTTCGCCGTGATGGTCATGCTTTGCGAATTGTTCTGCAGCGTTCCCACAGGCTGCTGGCTGTTGGCGGCAGCAAGCGCCTTGTTGACGGTATCGATGCCTATGCCGCGGGTCAAAAGCTTGTTGGGATCGACCTCGACGCGCACGGCATAGGTCTGCGCACCGTAGACGCTGACCTGGGCAACGCCTGGAAGCGTCGAAAGCGACGGCGAGATGATGTTCTCGGCGATGTCGTCAAGCTTGCTGCGCGGCATGGTGTTGCTCTGCACCGAGAGCAGCATGACAGGCGCATCGGCCGGGTTCGTCTTGCGATAACTTGGCGGTGTCGTCAGATTGTCGGGCAGTTGCCGGGTCGCATGCGAGATCGCCGCCTGCACGTCGGCTGCGGCCGCGTCGATATCGCGGTTGAGGTCGAACTGCAGCACGATGCTGGTGCTGCCGAGCGAACTGGAGGCGCTGATTTCGGTGATCCCGGGAATGGTCTCGAACTGCTTGATCAGCGGTGTGGCAACCGAGGTCGCCATCGTCTGCGGCGAGGCACCGCTCAACTGTGCCGAAACGTTGATGGTGGGAAAGTCGACCTGCGGCAGGGCCGCGACGGGTACGAGCTGATAACCGGCAAGACCGGCCAGAATGACGCCGATCGCAAGCAGCGTCGTCGCGACGGGGCGCTGGATACAGAAATTCGGGATCATTGCTGAGCTCCCACCGCGATTGTCTCGGAGGGCTGCTGTTGCCGAGGCACTTCGGCGGAGGCGACATCAAGCGCCTTTTCGTCGAACTGCTCGTTGATCGCCTGCTGGTCGCTGAGCTGGCCCTGGCCCTCGACGACGACGTGATCGCCTGCCTGAAGACCCGATTCTATGGCGGTGAAGCCGCCATTTGCGCGGGCAACGGTAACGGCCGTCAGCTGCGATTTGCCGTCCTTGGCGACGAAGGCGAAGAAACCCTCCGGGCCGGGGCTGACGGCAACCGTTGGCACCACCACCTGCTGTTCGTCATTGTTGAAATGCACCACGATGTTGACCGACTGGCCGGGCCAGAGCGCGCCGGAGGCATTCTCGAATTTCGCCTTGGCGAGGATCGTGCCCGAGGCCGTATCGACCGTGTTGTCGTAGAAGCTGATCTCGCCTTTTCGCACTTGCCCCTTGGTGGAATTGGGGGCGGTGCTGACCTCGACCGGACCGCTTGCCAGAGCGCTCTTCAGCTCCCGCAGATAGCGCTCCTGAAGGTGAAATTTCACATAGATCGGATCGTATTTCGCGATGGTGACGATTGCCGCCCCCGCACTGAGAAAAGCGCCCTTGCTGACGGCGATATCGCCGAGCCGGCCATCGAAGGGAGCGCGGATATCGGTGTGCTCGAGCAAGATCTGATCGGAGGCAAGCGACGCCTTGTCGGCATCGACCGTGGCCGCAGCGGTATCGCGGGCGGCGACCGCCTGGTCGAGGCTCTGCTGGGTGCCGGCCTTCTGGTTGAAGAGGTCCTGCGCGCGCGTCAACGCGGTCTCGGCTTCCGAAAGGGTTGCCGCGTCTCGCACGATCATCGCATTGTCCTTGTCGACGGTCGCCTTGGCCGTCCGGTCGTCCAACTTGGCGATCAGGTCGCCGGCTTTGACGGTCGCCCCGTCCTGTGCATCGATGCTGACGATCAGGCCCTGTTCCTGGGCGGCAATGGTCGTATTGTCATCGGCATCGGCCCAGCCGGTCGCCGTCACATCCATCGGCAGCGTCGTTTTCACGGCTGCAACAGTCTTGACGACGGTTGGGCCGCCGCCGCCCCGTTTGCGGCCGCCGCCCTGATGTTGGCCACCGTCTTGCGCCGGATTGGCCTGCTGATCGGCCTGTGTCTGCTGCCCGCCGCCATTGCCGCCGGCCGGCTGCTTGATGAACTGCGAGAGGTAGGGAATTCGGGAGGCATAGGGGATCAGATTCCCGAATTGCCAGACGCCGGTGGCGGCAATTGCGATAACGCTGACGGTGATCCAAAATTTCTTCATGGGCGAGAACCGGTCTTGAGCAAGGTTGCAAAATTTATGCTCTGATTGAGCTGCTTATATTGCGGCGCAAAAAAGACATAATTCCCGGTGTGCGATCACTAAGTGGTTATAGCGGCTTAAAATTTTGTAATGAATATTCCGTAATATTCAAACTATACTAATATAGAGCCAGTGTAATCCGATGCCGTCCGACGACGGCGGCGAAGGCGGTTCACCGGGGCGACGATGCCGGCCCGTATGCCGTCCACCGCGCCGGAGGAACGCGCAAAAACCAGGGAAGGCAGGTCGTCATGACTGAGTTGGACGCCAGCGAGTTTCGCTCTCTCATAACAAGCATATTTCCTGAACTCACGGCCTCCGTCTTCAAGCTGGCGGCGAAGGGCTGGGATTCGCTTGCCGTCGACGTCGATGACACGCTGATCTTCAAGTTTCCGCGCCATTCAAGTGCGGAAAGAGCGCTTGTGAAGGAAGCCGCCTTGCTCGATATCGTTCGGCCGTCGCTGTCGATTGCGGTTCCCGACATGCGCATTCACGACGGGCCGCCGATCTTCTCCAGCCATGCCAAGCTCGACGGCGAACATCTCATTGCCGAAGATTACGATGCGCTTGGCGAAGGCGATCGTCAGCGCCTCGCGGAAGATCTTGCGCGTTTTTACGCCGAGTTGCATGTAGTCGATGCCGATCGCATACGATCGGCCGGTGCCGGGGCGATCCAGCCATGGCAATCGCCCGAGACGGTGCGAATAAAGGCTTTGCCGCTGCTGCTGCCTGACATCAGGAGCTTTGCGCAGGCCATTATTTCCGATTTCGAAGCCTTGCCGCCCGATCCCTACGGCAACATCTACGGCTTCTTCGATGGTCATGGCTGGAACATGGCCTTCGACCATGCGCAAAGGAAGCTCAACGGCATCTATGATTTCGCCGATTCAGGCTTTGGCCCGCTGCACCAGGAATTCATCTACTCGAACTTCATCTCGCCCGATCTGACCGCACGCATCGTATCGGCCTATGAAACGCTGACCGGACGCAGGCTCGATCGGCGGCGCATTTCGATCCTGACGGGTTTCCATCGTCTGTCCGAGCTCGCCGAACTGGCGGACGATCCGGCGAACGTCGAACAGATGATCCGAAGTGTGGCGACATGGGCGGCGGCCGCCCGCGTCGGCTGAGAGGGAATGTCAGACGGATCGTGCCGCGCCGCCGTCGCAGCGGATGAGCGAGCCGGTGATGTAGCTTGCCGGTTGGCTGCACAGGAAGGCAGCCGTTGCGGCGAATTCCTCGACCCTGCCATAGCGGCCGACCGGAATGCGCGCTTCCTTGTCGGTGCGGATCTCCTCGAGGCTCTTGCCGGTCCGCTTTGCCGCAGCTCCGTCGAGATCGTCGAGCCGCGCCGTCAGGATGCTGCCGGGCAAGAGCAGGTTGGTGGTGACGCCGAAGCCCGCCACTTCGGAGGCAAGCGTCTTGCTCCAGCCGGCAAGGGCCGGGCGCAGCGTATTCGACAGCGCCAGATTGGCGATAGGTTCGATCACGCCGGATGATGCAACGGTCAGGATGCGGCCCCAGCCCTGCGCCTTCATGCCGGGCAGCAGCGCATTGGTGAGCGTGATCACCCGAGCGACCATGGAGAGGAAATAGATTTCGAGCTTTTCGCCCGTCATGTCCTCCGTCGTGCCGGGCGTCGGTCCGCCGGTATTGTTGACGAGGATATCGAGCCCGCCGAACTTCTCCTTTACCGCCGTCGTCACCATCTCGACGAAGCGTTCGTCCCCGAGATCGGCCCAGATCCAGTCGGCCCGGCCTTTGCCTTCGGCATTGATCGCCTTGCAATTGGCCTCCAGCTGTTCGCCGCTGCGCCCGCAGAGCAGCACGTTTGCACCCTCCCGCGCTAGCGCCACGGCGATGCCGAGGCCGAGGCCGCGCGAGGAGGCGAGGACGAGTGCCCGTTTGCCGTTGATGCCGAGATCCATGATTGTCCTCCGATAGCTTTGAGCGATGTATAAGGCGCAAGCGGCGGAAAAGGAAAGGGCATGTGACCGGTTCGGCAGCGTTTGATAATTGACGTTAACGTAAGCGTTATGTAATTCTGTCGGACGAGGCCTCATCATTGTGCGAATTGGAAGATTGGCTGTCGTATCCCGGCTCGACAATGCTTTCTCGTTTTGACAAGAAAGTGCCATGACGGGGATGACGGCCGCGTGCCGCCAAGCGGAGACGAGTGAATGACCGAGACGACTGAGCTGCCCGAACGCGAGAGCATGGAATTCGACGTTGTTATCGTCGGCGCCGGTCCTGCCGGTCTTGCAGCGGCGATCCGGTTGAAGCAGGTCAATCCGGATGTCTCCGTCGTCGTGCTGGAGAAGGGCGCGGAAGTCGGCGCGCATATCCTCTCGGGCGCGGTGGTCGACCCGATCGGCATCGACCGGCTGCTGCCCGGCTGGCGCGACGAGGCCGATCATCCGTTCAAGACCAAGGTCAGCGCCGATCACTTCCTGCTGCTCGGTCCGGCTGGCTCTGTTCGTCTGCCGAATGTGCTGATGCCGCCCTTGATGAACAATCACGGCAACTACATCGTCTCGCTTGGGCTCGTCTGTCGCTGGCTGGCGACCAAGGCCGAAGAACTCGGCGTCGAGATCTATCCGGGCTTTGCCGCAACCGAAGTGCTCTACAATGACGAGGGCGCCGTCATCGGGGTGGCCACCGGCGATATGGGCATCGAGAAGAACGGCGAGCCTGGACCGAACTATACCCGCGGCATGGAACTGCTCGGCAAATATGTGCTGATCGGCGAAGGTGTGCGCGGCTCGCTCGCCAAGCAGCTGATCGCCAAGTTCGATCTGCAAAAGGACCGCGAGCCGCAAAAATTCGGCATCGGCATCAAGGAGCTCTGGCAGGTCAAGCCGGAAAACCATCGGCCGGGCCTGGTGCAGCATTCCTTCGGCTGGCCGCTCGGCATGAAGACCGGCGGCGGCTCCTTCCTCTATCACCTGGAAGACAATCTGGTGGCCGTCGGCTTCGTCGTCCACCTCAATTACAAGAACCCCTATCTCTATCCCTTCGAGGAATTCCAGCGCTTCAAGACGCATCCGGCGATCCGCACCACCTTCGAGGGCGGCAAGCGACTGTCCTATGGGGCGCGTGCCATCACCGAGGGCGGCTACCAGTCGGTGCCGAAGCTTTCCTTCCCCGGCGGGGCGCTGATCGGCTGTTCGGCCGGTCTCGTCAACGTGCCGCGTATCAAGGGCAGCCACAATGCGGTGCTGTCGGGCATGCTGGCGGCCGAGAAGATCGCCGCCGCGATTGTATCAGGCCGCAGTCATGATGACGTGATCGAGATCGAGAATGAATGGCGCAAGGGCGATATCGGCAAGGATTTGAAGCGCGTCCGCAACGTCAAGCCGCTGTGGTCGAAGTTCGGCACGGCGCTTGGCGTGGCGCTCGGCGGCTTCGACATGTGGACTAACACGCTGTTCGGCTTTTCCGTCTTCGGCACGCTGAAGCATGGCAAGACCGATGCTGAGAGCCTGGAGCCGGCGTCGCAGCACAAGCCGATCGCCTATCCGAAGCCCGACGGCGTCTTGACCTTCGATCGGCTGTCCTCGGTGTTTCTGTCGAACACCAATCACGAGGAGGACCAGCCGGTGCATCTCCAGGTCAAGGACATGAACCTTCAGAAGTCGTCCGAGCATGACATCTATGCCGGCCCGTCGACGCGCTACTGTCCGGCCGGCGTCTATGAATGGGTGGAGAAGGACGGCAAGGACGTCTTCGTCATCAACGCCCAGAACTGCGTGCACTGCAAGACCTGTGACATCAAGGATCCCAACCAGAACATCAACTGGGTGCCGCCGCAGGGCGGCGAGGGGCCTGTCTATCCGAATATGTGAGGCGGATTATCCCCACCGCGACAATTCTTGCGTGCTGACGCCTTCGTGATCGCCTCCTGCAGGAGGCTGTTAGCCGTTCGTTAACCATAATTTCCTTAGCTTGCGACATCAAGTTGACGCACTAAGGACACATTCATGACGATCTCCCGCCGGGGCTTCCTGATCGCTCTGCCGCTTTTCGTGGCCGGCTGCTCTTCGACCGGTCTGAACAGCCAGACCAATTATGCCGCACTGCCGGACGAAAAATTCCCGTTGAAGCAGGTGCCGATCGACAAGATCAAGCCGGAGCTCCGCCGCCAGGAAGTGGCCTACGAAACCACGCATGCTGCCGGCACCGTGATCGTCGATACACCCGCGCGCCGGGCCTATTACGTCCTCGGCGGCGGCAGGGCGATGCGTTATGGTGTCGGTGTCGGTCGTGAGGGGCTGGCATTTGCCGGTAACGCCTATATCGGCCGCAAGGCCGAGTGGCCGAGCTGGACGCCCACAGAAAACATGCAGCGCCGTGAAGAGCGCTATCGCAAGCTTGCCGGCGGCATGCCGGGCGGCCCGAACAACCCACTCGGCGCGCGGGCCATGTATCTCTATCGCGGCGGCAACGACACGCATTTTCGCATTCATGGCACCAACCAGCCGCAATCGATTGGTCTCGCCATGTCGAGCGGCTGTGTCCGCATGATGAACCACGACGTGATCGACCTCTATAGCCGCGTCGAGGTCGGCGCCAGGGTCGTCGTCATTCAGGCCTGACGTGTCCGTTCCAAGCTCGCTAAGGACGACGTCTCCATCGAAAAAGCCGCCGCAGCGATGGCTGCAGGCGGCTTTCCAACTGCTGTTTGTGTTGGATTTTAGCGGCGCGGCGTGGCGATACCCGTCGAAAGCGCCACGCCGATGCCGGTGATCACGGCGGCGCTGATTTCCGTCATGCCGATCGCTTCGCCAAGCAGCAAGCCGCCGCCAAGCGTCGCGAGAACCGGCGTCAGCGCCGTGAAGGCGGCAGCCTGTGTTCCGCCGAGTGTTCTGACGGCGGTGCCATAGGCGACCATGGCGACGAGGCCGGAAAGAATGCCCTGGCTCAGCACTTGCAGGCCGATTTCCTGAAGTGGAGCCTGTGGCAGCGAGACGCCGAAGATGAGGGCAAGCGCGCCCATGATCAGGAAGGACCAGACGGCAATCAGGGCACTCGCCTGCACGGCGGTCAGGCCGGAGCGGCGGAAGGCATGCGTATAGCTTGCCCAGAGAACGGCGCCGGCCGGCAGCAGCACGAAGCTCGTCCATGGCAGCGAGGCGTCCGCAAGGCTGCGCGTGAGCAGGATCAGCACGCCGGCGACGATCGCAACGAGCCCAGCGATGCGGGTGTTGTCCGGTCTTTCGCGAAACAGCGCAATCCCGATCAACGCCGCGGCGAGCGGCATCGAGCCGCCGAGCAGAATCCCCGAAGAGGCGGCCGGCGTCGAATGGATTGCCAGCGTGGTCAGCAGGAAGAAGATGGCGCCGGAACCGGATACCATGATCGCCAGCAGGTGAAGTGGCAGCGCCTTCGGTAGCAGCCCCGTCTTCAGCCAGACGGGTGAAAGCACCAGCGCCGGAATCCCGAAGCGGATCAGCCCGATATCGATCGAGCCGAGCGGCGTTGCGGCGCTGTGGCGGGTGACCAGAAACCATGTCGCCCAGATCAGCACGGTAATGGTGCCGCCAGCATAACCCAGTACCTGCGACGGCGACTTGTCGTTCGTGAAAGCAATGGTGGTCATCTCGTCCTGTCCTTTCCTTCATCCGGAGCCTGTCCGGTTGAAGAGAAGACTAGCGCCAGAGGTCAGGGCATGTCCTTGCTATCTGTGGCTCAAAAAACATGCTATGCGCAATCTTCTGCCAACTGACGTCTATATAGATCGCGAAAATGCCAAATCTCGATAAATTCGATATCGCCATCCTGAAGTGTCTGCAGGAGGATGCTCGGGCCACCAATGTCGAGATCGCCGAGAAGGTGAACCTTTCGCCGTCGCCCTGCCTGCGCCGCATCCGCAATCTCGAACGGTCCGGGATCATCCGCGGTTACACGGCGGATATCGACCGCAAGGAGGTCGGTCTCGGCCTGACCGTCTTCGTCGAATTCAAGGTCGTCCAGCACAGCCGCGAAAATTCCGAGGCGCAGCAGAAGGCGCTGCTCGCCATTCCCGAGATCGTCTCCTGCTTCCTGATTTCGGGTACGGCCGATTTCCTCGCCGAAGTGGTGGTGGAGGATCTCGCCGCCTACGAACGGCTTCTGACGGAAACGCTGTTGACCCTGCCGAATGTCAGCGACATCCGCTCGAACTTCGCCATCCGCAGCATCAAGACGCATGGGCCGTTGAAGTTGCCCGAGGGAAAATAATTCCCCTCGGGCCTGCTTGCGGGTTAGAGCAGCGTCCCGCTGAGGATGAGCAGCGCCACCGAGAAGTAGATGACGAGCCCGGTGACGTCGACCAGTGTGGCGACGAAGGGGGCCGAGGCGCTGGCCGGATCGAGCCGGAGCTTCTGCAGCACGAAAGGCAGCATCGAACCGCAGATCGAACCGAAGGTGACGATCCCGATCAAGGCGGCAAACACCGTGACGGCGACCATCTGCCAGTGCGGGCCGTAATCGTAGAGCCCGGCCGATTGCCAGAAGACGATGCGGATGAAGCCGACCAGGCCGAGGATCGCGCCGAGCACGACGCCCGTCGGCAGTTCGCGCAAAAGCACCTTCCACCAGTCCGAAAGCTTCAACTCGCCGAGCGCCAGGGCCCGGATGATCAGCGATGTCGCCTGCGAACCGGAATTGCCGCCTGAGCTCATGATCAGCGGGATGAACAGCGTCAACACCACGGCCTTTTCCAGCTCGCCTTCGAAATGCTGCATGGCGCTTGCCGTCAGCATCTCACCGAGGAAGAGCGCAGCGAGCCAGCCGGCGCGCTTGCGGATCATGCCGGCGAAGCTGATCTTCATGTAGGGCTGGCCGAGGGCCTCCATGCCGCCGAACCTCTGAGCCGCTTCCGTCGTGTCCGATATCATCGTGTCGATCACGTCGTCGACGGTGACGATGCCGAGCATCTGCCCCTGTTCGTCGGTGACGGGCAGGGCGAGCAAGTCGTGCTTGCGGATCAGCCGCGCGACATCCTCCTGCTTCATCAGCGGATCGGCCGAAACCGGCGCACCCTTCTGTGCCACTGAAAGGATTGAAGCTTCCGGCTCGCCGGTGATGAGGCGACGCAGCGTCACCACATGCAGCAGCGCATGGCTGACTTCGTCGAGAACGTAGATGGCGTAGACGGTTTCGCGCGAGCGTTCGACCTGACGCACATGGTCGAGTGTGCGGGCGACGGTCCAGCTGTCAGGCACGCTGACGAACTCCGTCGTCATGATGCCGCCGGCCGTGCGCGGCGGATAGCCCATCAGGTGCTGGATCGCGATGCGCACCGGTTCGTCGAGGCTGGAGAAAAGCCGGGCGCGGGTCTCGCCGTCGAGTTCGAGAAGCACGTCGGCGACACGGTCGTTGGACATGCCGTGCAGCAGCCGTGCGGCGTCCTCGGCGCTGATCAGTGCAAGGATCTGTGCGGCGTTGCGAAGCTCCGGCCGGTCGAGAATGTTGACCGCATAGTCGAGCGGCATGCCGGTTAGCACCCGCCCGGCGTCCTGGACGCTCAGCGCGTTCAACGCTTCGACGCGTTCGGCGATCGTTGCGCCGCGGCTGTTGTTGATGAAGGCACGGGCGGCATGGCCTGCCCGAAGAGGGAAGCGATTGATATTCATTTGAGGCTCGCCTTTCCGTCGATCCGCCGTAGCGTCCGATCGGGCGAGCCGACAGGAGTCGGTCAGCGCACGAGGGCCGCGTACGGCAAAGGCAATCGACTGCTACTGTCGCTTGGCATCGTTATGATGGCTCCGTTGAAATCCGTGTCTGATGAGTGTCATCCACGTGAGTGCTAGGTGGTCCCGAACGCGGAAAAAGTCAAGCAGGGTAAATGCTTAACGCCAGAATGTCGCACCCGGCGATGCGGCATTCCAGGTGGGTATGGTTTATATACGACCGTGCGGGAAACACCGGGCCTGCTGGCTGCGATCTCAGAATCCCGCAAGCACCGCCTTGCCCTTCATTCTGCCGCTTTCGACCATGGCATGCGCCGTCTTGAGGTTTGCCGCATTGATCGGCCCGACGATCTCTGAAAGCGTGGTGCGGATCTTTCCGGCGTCGACGAGTTCGGAAATCTTGTTCAGCAGCTTGTGCTGCTCGATCATGTCAGGGGTGCCGTAGAGCGGGCGGGTGAACATCAGCTCCCAATGAACGGAGACGGCCTTGCGCTTGAAGGGCACGATGTCGAGCGTCTTCGGATCGTCGATCAATGCGAAGCGGCCCTGCGGCGCAATCGCTTCGACGATGTCGCCGATATGGCTATCGGTATTGGTGGTCGAGAATATGAATCCCGGCGCGCCGATGCCGAGCGCTGCCACCTGCGGTGCGATCGGTTTGGAATGGTCGACGACGTGATGCGCGCCGAGTTCCTTCACCCAGTCCTGCGTTTCCGGCCGCGAGGCCGTGGCGATCACCGTCAAGTCGGTCAATGCCCGGGCGATCTGGATGGCGATCGAGCCGACGCCGCCGGCGCCGCCGATGATCAGGATGGAGCGTCCCGCTCCCGAAACCGCGTCCTGCACCTTCAGCCGGTCGAACAGCGCCTCGTAGGTCGTAATCGAGGTCAGCGGCAGGGCGGCCGCCGCCGCGAAATCGAGGCTCTTCGGTTTGGCGCCGACGATGCGCTCGTCGACGAGATGGAATTCGGCATTGCTCCCCGGGCGGCTGATGACGCCGGAGTAGAACACCTCGTCGCCGGGCTTGAACAGTGTGACATCAGCGCCGATGGCCTTGACGACGCCGGCGGCATCCCAGCCGAGCACCTTGAGCTCGTCCGCGGGCGGCGCGGAATGGGCGCGCACCTTCACGTCGACGGGATTGACCGAAACCGCTTTGATTTCGACGAGCAGATCGTGGCCCCCAGCCTCCGGCATCGGCAGCTCGACATCGATCAGCGAGGTTTCGGCTGAGATCGGTTGGGGCGTTTTATAGGCGACGGCGCGCATGGGAAACTCCTGTGTTCGTTGCACGGAAGCTAGATGCGCACTATGTTCTGACAACGCAAGAATGCACAAATTCTGTACGTAGTACCCAAAAGGATACTGTAAATGTCATTGCCGCGCGCCAAGCTCGTCAAGAATTTCCCCGGCTGCCCGGTCGAAGCGACGCTGACTTACCTCGACGGGAAGTGGAAGGGCGTGATCCTGTTTCATCTGATGGAAGGAACCCTGCGCTTCAACGAATTGCGGCGTAAGCTGCCGGCCGTGACCCAGCGCATGCTGACCAAGCAACTGCGTGAACTGGAAGAGTCCGGCCTGGTGTCACGTACCGTCTATCCGGTCGTGCCGCCGAGGGTCGAATATGCAATGACGCCGCTCGGCATGACGCTGAAGCCCGTGATCCAGGCGTTGGCCGCCTGGGGTGACGCTTATGTCTTCTGCAGCCCGGAAGGCCGCGAGCTGCGCCTGGCCTCAGACGGCCTGCGAGCTCCGGTCGCGGCGCTCGAGGCGTAGCGAGGCTGCAAAGACGAAGAGGCCGAGGAAGGACAGCGCCGCGCCGACATAACCGGTTGCCGCAAAACCATAACCCCCGGCGATGACGAGGCCGCCGAGCCAGGCGCCGATCGCATTGGCGATGTTGAAGGCGGAATGGTTGGACGCGGCCGCAAGCGTCTGCGCGTCGGCGGCGACATCCATCAGCCGCGTCTGCAGCGCCGGGCCGGCGGCAAAGCCGCAGCCGACGAGGAAGACGGAGAGACCGAGCAAATAGGGATTGGCGGCGGTCAGAGAGAAGGTGGTCAGCACGACGATATTGTAGACAAGTGAGCCGCCGATCGTGCCGAGCAGCGATTTGTCGGCGAGCCATGAGCCGATGAAATTGCCCGCATTCATGCCGACGCCGAAGAGGACCAGCATGATCGGAACTGCTGTTTCCGGCAGCATTGCGACCTCAGTCGTCGTCGAGGCGATATAGCTGAACATTGCGAACATGCCGCCGTAACCAACGGCGGCGATGCCGAGCGTCAACCACACCTGCGGCCGGCGGAAGGCGCCGAGTTCGCGCAGGAAGCCCGCCTCCGCGGAAACCCTGTCCTTCGGAACGTAGAACCAGATCAGCGCCACGGTCAGCAGGCCGAGCACGCCGACCGAGAAAAACGCCACCTGCCAGTCGAGCGACTGGCCGAAGAAGGTCGTCAACGGCGTGCCGAGAAGTGTCGCAACGGTCAGGCCGAGCATGACGCGGCCAACAGCGCGGGCGCGGCGATGCACCGGCACCATCGAGGCGGCGACAAGGGCCGCGACGCCGAAATAGGCGCCGTGCGGCAGGCCGCTGACGAAACGCAGCAGCGTGAAGGTCTCGAAGGTCGGCGCCATGGCGCTCGATATATTGCCGGCGGCAAAGATCAGCATCAGGGTCAAAAGCAGCGTGCGCCGCGCCATCTTCGCGGCGAGCACGGCAATGACGGGTGCGCCGACGACGACGCCGAGCGCATAGGCGCTGATGACGTAGCCGGCTTGCGGAGTCGTGACTGAGAAGGTCTCGGCGACATTGGGCAGCAGCCCCATGATTGCGAATTCCCCGGTGCCGATACCGAAACCGCCGCAGGCGAGCGCCAGCTGGACGAGCGCCACGGTCATTGCCGACGGCAGCACTTCATCCTGGCTATCAACAGAAATATTGGCGGCAATCTCACTCACGAGAGCTCCTCGAGGCGGTTTCTGCTTGGCAATGGCGCGCTGGCGCAGCCGCGGCCGCAAGCCGATCGGTGGAAATGGCGGGAGGTGGAAACGATGTCTCCGATAGACCATCTATCCGTGAGCTTGCGGCTGCCGTCGAGTGCATTTTTTGCAGTGCAGCGTCCTGCTATGTGCATACGTCTATTGCAATTTTTGCATTTCTGCCCTCTGTCAGGAAAGAAGGCTGCGCTTGAAATCGCCGATATCGCAACCATCTCAGGGGCAAGGCAGGAGCATTTCCGCGCCAGGGACGGGAGCTCTTATGAAGCTTGTAGGCTTTTTCAATCGCGACGGCGGGACCTTTAAGACCACCGACATGCTGGCCTATGAGAAGAGGGCGGAGGCGGCTTTCCGCGAAGCGGGGCACGATTTCGACGCCATCGTCTTCTCAGGAAAGGAAATCGTTCCCGCCATGGAGCGGGCGGCCAAGCGCGACGATATCGACGGCATCGTCGCCGGCGGCGGCGACGGCACGATTTCGGCGGCGGCATCGATTGCGTGGAAAAACGGAATTGCGCTCGGCGTCGTGCCCGCCGGCACCATGAACCTCTTTGCCCGATCGCTGCGTGTGCCGCTCGACATCTGGCAGGCGCTCGATGTGCTTGCCTCCGGTGAGGTCGATAATGTCGATATCGCCAGCGCCAACGGCCGGCCCTTCATCCACCAGTTTTCCGCCGGCCTGCATGCCCGCATGGTGCGCTACCGCAACGCCTACAGCTATCGCTCCCGGCTGGGCAAGATCCGGGCGAGCACGAAGGCGGCTTTAGGCGTCATCTTCAACCCGCCGGAATTCGAGGTCGAGTTCGAAGCGATCGGCATGCGCGAGCGCCGCAGGGTGTCGGCGATCTCGGTCTCCAACAATCCCTTCGGCGAGAACGCGCTGCTCTACGCCGATGATTTGAGAAGCGGCGAACTCGGCTTCTACACGGCAAATCCGCTGAAACCCCTCGGTGTCGCCCGTCTCGCCATCGACATGCTGCGCGGCAAGGTCCGCGAGAATGCCGATGTCATGGTGATGCACCCGGCCGAAGTGCACCTGCATTTCCCGAAACTGCGCTCCAAGGCCAATTGCGTCATGGATGGCGAACTGCTGCCGCTCGAACGCGACGTCTCGATCCGGCTGCATCCGGGCGAATTGAAGGTTCTCGTCAAGCAGGGTCTCGCCGCTCAAGTGAATGCGGACGAACGCCGCGAGCCCGCTGCGTAAGTCGGCCGCCGCGTAATTTCAGAGCCGCGGCAGATAGGTGCGGTAGTCGAAATCCGAGACGGTGCGCAGATGCGCAAGCGCTTCCTTGCGCTTGGTGTCGCCATAGAGCGCCTGATAACGCGCGCCGAAGATATCGGCGATGAAGGGCGAGGTGCGGAAGGTGTCGACGGCGCTGAGGAAATCATGCGTCAGTCGCGTCGTATTCGCCGGTATGTGCGAGGGCGTTGTCTCTTCGCCGGGGTCGAGTTCGCCATCGAGACCGGTGAGCATGCCGCCGAGGATCGCCGCCAGCAGCAGATAGGGATTGGCGTCGGCGCCGGCGACGCGGTGTTCGATGCGTGCGGCCGGGCCATCCTTGTCGGGGATGCGGATCGCCGTGCCGCGATGGCCGCTGCCCCAGGTCAGATCCACAGGCGCAAACGAGCCCGGCTGGAAGCGGCGGTAGGAATTGGCAAAGGGGGCGAAGATCAGCTGCGCCGCGCGCATGGAGTCGAGCAGGCCCGATATCACCGATTTGAGCAGCTTCGGTTCGCCGCCCTTGGCATCGAGGATGTTGCGGCCTTGCCCGTCGATGATGCTCGCATGCACATGCAGGCCGGAGCCGGCATGTTCGGAATAGGGCTTGGCCATGCAGGTCGATTTCAGCCCGTGGCGGCGCGCCGCCTGTTCGGCGATGCGCTTGAGATAGAGGCAATCGTCGGCGGCTGCCAGCGCATCCGCGCGGTGCAGCAGGTTGACCTCGAACTGGCCCGGCCCGAATTCCGCCGTCGTCGCATCCGCCGGCAGGTTCTGCGCCTTCGCATAGGCCCTCAGCGTCTGCAAATAGCCATCGAGCGCGTCGACGGCGCTCATGTCGTAGAGCTGGAAACCGTTCGGTTCGCCGCGATAGGTGAGGCTTTCGGGCGGGCAGGGGCGTCCGGTCTCGCGCCAGTCTCCCGACATCACGTAAAATTCCAGCTCGGTCGCCACGACGGGCGTCAGCCCGCGCGCCGCATAGCGCTCGACCACCGAAGCGAGGATGGCACGTGGATCCATGAAGCTCGGGCTGCCGTCGAATTCGTGCATGGTGGCGAGCACTTGCATCGAGCCCTCGGGCGCCCAGGGCATCGGCGCCAGGCTGCGCCGGTCGGGGATGACCTTGCCGTCGGGATCACCGATCGTCAGCGACAGGCCGGTGATATCGTCATTATCGTCGCCCCAGATGTCGAGCGACTGCGTCGATGTCGGCAGGCGGATGTCACCGGCCCAGACCTTGTCTTCGGCGCCTGATAGAAGCTGCTTGCCGCGCAGGTCGCCGTTCATGCCGACGATCAGGATCTCGAAACGCGGGTCGTCGCCTTTCGTCTTGCCGTCCATCCTGTCGCTTGCCATGACCTTGAAAATCCCCCGGGACAAGGCCAAGCTCCTATCCCATCGACATCAGTCTTTCAATCCGTGAGGGTCTTTACCAATCATGCCCGATACTTACCCACCCTCGAACCTTGCCGCGATCGACGCCGCACACCATCTGCATCCCTTCGCCGACATGAAGAAGCTGAATGCCGAGGGTGCGCGTATCATCCAGCGCGGCGAGGGCGTCTACATCTTCGACAATCACGGCAGGAAATATCTCGATGGCTTCGCCGGCCTCTGGTGCGTCAATATCGGCTATGGGCGCCGCGAGATCGCCGATGCCGCCACCAGGCAGATGAATGAGCTGCCCTATTACAACACCTTCTTCGGCACGACCTCGACGCCGGCGACGCTGCTGGCACAGAAGGTCACCTCCCATGCCGGCGAGCGATTCAACCATATCTTCTTCACCGGCTCCGGCTCGGAGGCGAACGACACCTGGTTCCGCATGGCCCGCGTCTACTGGAGCGCCGTCGGCAAGCCGTCGAAGAAGATCGTGATATCAAGGAGAAACGGTTACCACGGTTCGACGGTCGCCGGCGCCAGCCTGGGCGGCATGAAATACATGCATGAGCAGGGCGACCTGCCGATACCGGGCATTGTCCATATCGGCCAGCCCTACTGGTACGGCGAGGGCGGCGATCTCACGCCTGATGAATTCGGCCTCAAGGTTGCCCGCGAGCTCGAAGCGAAGATCGACGAACTCGGCGAGGAGAATGTCGCCGCCTTCGTCGCCGAGCCGGTGCAGGGGGCCGCCGGCGTCATCATCCCGCCCGAGACCTACTGGCCGGAGATCGACCGCATCTGCAAGGCGCGCAATATCCTGCTGGTGACCGACGAGGTGATCTGCGGTTTCGGTCGACTGGGCGCCTGGTTCGGCCACCAGTATTTCGGCGTCGAGCCCGATCTGGCGCCGATCGCCAAGGGGCTTTCCTCCGGCTACCTGCCGATCGGCGGCGTACTCGTCAGCGACCGTATCGCCGATGTCCTGATCAACGAGGTCGGCGACTTCAACCACGGTTTCACCTATTCCGGCCACCCGGTCTGCGCTGCCGCAGCCCTCGAAAACCTGCGCATCATCGAGGAGGAAAGACTGGTCGAACGGGTGCGCGACGATATTGGCCCCTATTTCGGCAGGGCCTGGGCAGCGCTGGCAGACCATGATCTGGTCGGCGAAGCCGTCAGCATCGGCCTGATGGGCGGCCTGCAGCTTGCCGCCGAGAAGAGCACCCGCACCCGTTATGCCAAGCCCGATCAGGTCGGTGCGCTGGTGCGCAACCACGCGCTGGCGAACGGTCTGGTGCTGCGCGCCACCGGTGACCGCATGCTGGCCTCGCCGCCGCTCGTCATCAGCCACGCCGAGGTGGACGAGATAGCGAGGATTACCAGGTTGGCGCTGGATTTGGCCTGGAAGGAGTTGAAATCCTGATTGCGCTCAGTCCAGCTGGCTGGGCCTAAAGCTCGAAATCCTGCGACTTGATATCTTCGGCGCCATGCTTGACACGTAAGACCACGATGCGGTCGTGATAGGAGCGGTAGTAGATGCAGCGGTTCCGGTAGGGCAGGCCGCACAGGCCTTCCGCAATGTGGTCGCGGGGGAGATCCGGTGAAGTCCACTTGGGCGATCCAGGCAATCTTCGCGGTCAGGTCGGCCAGGAATTCCTGCGCGTAATGGGGATTGCTCTCGGCGATATAGCGCCGAATATTCCGCAGATCCTCAATGGCGGATGGAGCGATAATCAGGCGTTTCGGTTTGATGGCCCTAGCTTTTGTTCATGACGTCTTTGAGGAGATCCGCGCCGGTAGCGTATTCCTTGCCGAGGCTGGCTTCGATCTCGGCGTCCGCCGCCTGAATGTCCCTACGCAGCGCCTGTATTTTCAACTCGTGGTCGGCGAGCATACGGATGCCTGCCCGCACGGCCTCGGTTTCGGTGCCGAACCGGCCATTGCGGACAAGATCCGATAGGATCCCGTCATAGGTATCGCCAAGGGAAAAGGTCTTTGCCCGTGCCATGTAAGTTTACTCCTGCTCTTAGTATATGACAAATACAATACTTTTACAATATTTGAACACGCTAGATATGGCCAACGAGCCAATGGCTCAGCGCCTCAGAGCACAGTGAATGAGATAGCGAGGATCACGAAACTGGCGTTGGATGGCGGCCTGGGGGAGCTGAAATCCTGATTGCGCTCAGCCCGGCTGGTTGACCCAGGCATAGCCGAAACGATAGCTGTCGTCGCCGCGCCCATAGACATAAGGCACGACGATCACCGACGCCTGCGGGGCGGACATGCCGAGATTGGTCTGCAGCCATTGAGCCATATCAGGCGGAAGTGCTTCGCTTCCGCCCTTGGGGAGGAGCCACACGAGGAGAAGCGGGCGCCGGCCGGAGAGATCCGGATTGAAGCCGGGATAATCCACGGAAAGAACCGGAACGCTCGGAATATCCTGCCTGAGGTTTCCGGCGAGCAGGCTGTCGCCGGCAAGGATCGCCGCCGGTTCGGCCTGTCTGCGCAAGGTTTCCAGCATGCCGGCATAAGGCCTGTTCAGCCGCTCGTAATGACCGGTAAAGCGTGCAGTCGCAACGCTCCCATAGAGGGCCGCCGGCACGCTGATCATGATGACGGCGAGGATGGGTATAAAACGCCGGAACGCTCTGTCTGTCGTGACGCCTGCTGCCTCGATCTTCAGGCAGAAATAGAGCGGCAGGATGAAGAGCATCGGCACCAGCCAGCGATCCTTGATGCCGGCAGCACCCCCGAAGACGATCAAAAGCAGAATGCCGGCCAAGAAAACGAGCATCATCCGCTCGAGAAGCCGCGTCCATTCCGAGCCGGAGCCAAGCGCCGGACGAAGGTTCTTGCCGAAGACGAGCGCGAATACCGCCACGGTCACTCCGGCAAAGCTGATAGTGGCGAGGGCGAGCGAGCTGACGCCCATGGCGACCTGCGTGAGATAGCTCGCATCGCCGCTCGCGGTCATCTTCTCCAGCGTGCGCGCGGTGGCGAAATCGAGATTGTCCTTCAGCCAGAAGAGATGCGGCAGGGTGATGACGAGTGCCACCGCCGCTGTCAGCACCAGCCGCCAGTCGAAGATCCGCGGCCGCAGGCGCGCATCGGCCAGCGCGGCAATCAGGGCTGCCGCCGGCAGGATCGCGAAATTATATTTGGCAAGCAGGCCGAAGCCGATGCCGATGGCGGCGATGAGATAGGAGGCAAGGCTTGGCTGCTTCAGGCTGCGGATGAAGCCGTAGAAGAAGATGCTGGCCGAGAAGAACACCGCGACCGTGTGCGTCAGGTCGCGCTGCATCTCGAAAGCCATCTGCGGGATCGTCAGCAGCCCGAGCGTGGCGATCGCCACCAGCGCCTTGTCGCGCAGCACGAGCCGCGCCGTCAGGCCGTACAGCAGATAGGAGATGAACAGCAGGAGGTTCTTCACGATGGAAAGGGCGGTCAGCGAGACGCCGGCAAACTGAAAGACAGTGTATTGCAGCCAGTTGTAGAAGGGCGGCTGCGGGCCGTAGCCGGCGGCAAGCCATTGCGAGCGGAAGGCCTGTTCGGCCTCGTCGAGATCGAGCGAATGCGAGGTAGCGAGCCGCACGCCGACCTGAAGCGCGAAATAGGCTGCCAGCAGAACGAAGATCCACCTGATGTCGCGAAGCTTGCTCTCGGTCATCTATTTGGTCTCCGGCTGCACCCAGGCGTAGCCGAGTGCGAAATTGTCGCCCTGGCGGCCGAAATAATAGGGAAGCGACAGCGAGCCGATCTCCTGCAGCGCGATATCAGCCGCCGTCAGCGCCGCGGAAAACCGCTCCGGCATGAGCGCATCGGCAGCCGTCGCCGTCTTCTTGCCACGCCAGACGATCAGCACCGGCCCCCTGGCCTCGGCATAGGCCGGAATGCCCGGTGCCGGAAAATCCGGGATCACCACCGGCACATCGGGAAATTGCAGCCGCATGTTTCCGCCGATATAGGTGTCGGAAGCGATCACCAGCGCCGGTTGCGCCTGTCGCGTCATCTCGCGCGAAAAACCCGCCATCGGCACATTCGGCCGGCTGTAAGTGCCGATCAGCCCGGCGCCGACGACGCGGAATCCGAGTGCGATCAGCACGCAGGCCATCAGCACCGGCAGTACCGGCCGGAAGCGGCGCAGTCCGGCGGAAAAGTCGAGCCCGGCGGCCTGCATTTTCGCAAGGAAGTAGATCGGCAGAACCAGCAGGAAGGGGTCGAGCCAGCGCTCGCGAACAGTTGTCGAGCCGGTCAACAGCACGATCAAAGCGATGCCGGCGAGGCTTGCGAGCATCATCCGCTCCATCATCCCGGTCCAGCGGTTGCCCGCCGAGAGCGCCCGGACGAAATCCCGGCGGAAGGTGGCAGCGAAGATCACCACCGGCAACGCCGCAAAGGCGATGATGGCGACCAGAAAGGCGAGAAGACCCTTGCCGATCCGCACGATGCCGGCGGGTTCGTTGCCGGCGGCCATCTTGACCAGAGTATCGGAAGAGGCGAATGCGAGATTGTCTCGCAGCCAGATCGCATGCGGCAGGGCGATGACGAGCGCAACGGCGACCGCGACCAATATGCGCCAGTCGAGCGCCCGGCGCCGCCATTCGGCATCGGGCAAGATGGCGATCAAGGCGACGACAGGCATCAGCGCGAAATTATATTTCGAGATCAGCCCGATGCCGGTCGCAAGTCCGAGCAGCAGGTAGCTCGCCATATCCGGCCGGTCGAGCGTGCGGAAGAGCCCATAGAGAAACAGCGAGCTGGCAAAGAGCAGCGCCGTCGTGTGGGTCAGATCCTGCTGGGCCATGTAGGAGACCTGGGGCAGGGTGATCAGCGCCAGCATGCCGACGGCGGCAAGTGCCTCATCCTTCAGCGCACGCCGCCCGGCAAGGCCATAGAAGAGATAGGACAGGAACAGCAGGATATTCTTCGGAACGATCAGCGCGCCGATCGACATGCCCGTCAGCGAAACGATGGCATATTGCATCCAGTTGTAGAAGGGCGGCTGCGGGCCGTAGCCCGCCAGCAGATATTGCGAGAAGAAGGATTGCTCGGCCTCGTCGAGCTCCAGCGAATGCGGAAGCGCGATGCGCAGCACGATGTTGAGCACGAAATAGGCCGCAAGCAGCAGGCCCGCGGTTTTGATCGTCCTCGTCGCGCGCTTCAGCATCGTGCTGCCGGCTTAGGCTTGGCTTTGATCGTCGAAGATCTGCCGCACGATATAATTCGGAGAGGCATCGTCGCGGTAATAGGTGCGCGCGATCATTTCCGCCAGGATGCCGGTGGTGATCATCTGCACCGACGACAGCAGCAGCACGATGCCGACCATCAGCATCGGTCGCGTGCCGATGTCGTTGCCCAGGATGAACTTGTCGAAGCTGAGATAGAGCAGGATCAGCATGGCGAGCGCGCCGAGGCCGAGACCCAGCGAACCAAAGAAATGCCCCGGCCGCGCCTTGTAGCGCATGAAGAACATCACCGACAGCAGATCGAGGATGACGCGGAAGGTGCGCGAAATGCCGTATTTCGAAACGCCGTGCTCGCGGGCATGGTGGGTGACGGCCATCTCGCCGATGCGCGAGCTCGGCACCACACCGGCGACCCAGGCTGGGATGAAGCGGTGCATCTCGCCCATCAGCTTCACCTGCTTGATGATCGAGGCACGGTAGATCTTCAGGCTGCAGCCGTAATCGTGCAGCTTGACGCCGGTGATACGGCCGATCAGGTAGTTGGCGCACCACGACGGGATCTTGCGCAAGAACAGACCGTCCTTGCGGTTCTTGCGCCAGCCGACCAAGAGGTCGAGTTCGCGCCGTTCTAGCTCGGAGACCATCGAAGGAATGTCCTTCGGATCGTTCTGGAGGTCGCCGTCCATCGTCGCGATCAGGCGACCCTGGGCGGTGTCGATACCGGCCTGCATGGCGGCTGTCTGGCCGAAGTTGCGCTGCAGCTCGACGATTCTGAGCGCCAGCCCCTCGCGTCCGACGTACTTCCGGGCGTTGACGAGCGTCGCATCCGTGCTGCCATCGTCGACGAGGATCAGCTCCCAGCGATGGGGGTAGCTAACCATCGCAGCCACGACACGCTCGACAAGCGGGCCGACGCTTTGCTCTTCGTTGAAAATGGGCACGACCAGCGACAGTTCGAGCGATTGTACCGGATCATTCGTACCGCGAATGGGCTCTACCGTTGTCTGCAACTTTCATCTCCAAAAGGCCGGACGGCCGCGCAATCTTTACTGCTGCCGCCGCGCTTGCGGAAGGCTACTACATGAAGTGTCCGCCGGTTGCCAGCGGGCAATGCCGGATTCCCCGTAATCGGCTGACCTGCCGGGGCGCTATTTCGCGCCGCCTTCCACCCAGGAGTAACCAATGGAGAAGCTGCGTTTGCCGTCACCGAAGAGATAGGGCAGCGTCAGCGTCTTCAACTCTTGCAGATGAATGCCCGATTTGACGAGGTCATTGGCGAAGCCGGGGGAAATTGTTGGATCATCTGCGGTCTCGCCGCGCCAGATAACCAGCACCGGCCCCTTCGCGTCCGCATATTCGGGAACTCCGGGTCCGGGGAAGAACGGGATCACCACGGGAACATCGGGAAACTTCAGCCGCATGTTGCCGGCAATGAACTTGGTTCCCGCGACGATGAGAACCGGCTTGCGGGTCGCGGTCAATTCAGCCACGTAGCCGGAAAAGGGTACGTTCGTTCTCGTATAAGTGCCGATATATTGAATGCCGACGATCCGGAAAAGAAGGATCGACAGGATGACGACCATGAAGACCGGCACCACGGGCCGGAAGCGCGCAAGACCGGCGGAAAGATCGATGTTCGCGGTTTCCAGTTTCAGGAACAGATAGATCAGCAGCACGAGCAGGCATGGGTCGAGCCAGCGCTCGTGGATATCGCTGGCGCCGGCGAAGAGGACCACGCCGACGAAGGCGAGCAGGCTGATGACCATCATCCGCTCGATCACCCGGATCATCGGGCTGGAAGAGGAGAGCGCGCGAAAGAAGTCACGCCGGAAGGCGGCCGCGATGAGCACGATCGGCAATGCGACGAAGCCGAGGACGGCGATCACGAGAGACAGCAGTCCTTGCCCGATGCGGGGAAGGCCGGCCGGGGCCAGGTGTTCGGCAGTCATCCGCTCCAGCGTCGGTGCAGACGCGCTGGCGAGATTGTCAGGCAGCCAGAGCGCATGCGGCAGCACGATCAGAATGGCAAGGACGGCGGCCGGCAGCAAACGCCAGTCGATGAGACGGCTGCGCCATTCCCGCTCCGGAAGCACGGCAATGAGGGCGGCAAATGGCAGGATGGCGAAATTATACTTCGAGATGAGCCCGATGCCGGTGGCGATGCCGATGAGGAGGTAGCTCCCGAGCGTCGGCTGGCGCAGCGTGCGGAAAAAACCGAAAAGGAAGAGCGAGGTCGCAAACAGCAGGGCAACCGTATGGGTCAGTTCGCGCTGCGCCATCAGGCCAACCTGCGGCAGGGTAATCAGGCTCAGCATGGCGACGGCTGCGAGCGAACGGCTCTTCAGCACCTCGCGGGCAGCAAGGCCGTAGAAGAGATAGCAGCCGAAGAGAATGATGTTCTTCGGCACCGAGAGCACCCACATCGATATGCCGGTCACCGAGACGATGGCATATTGGATCCAGTTGTAGAACGGCGGCTGCGGACCGTAGCCGGCAAGCAGGTATTGCGAGTAGAAGGATTGCTCCGCCTCGTCGAGATCGAGCGTATGCGGCAAGGCGATGCGAAGCGCGATGTTCAGCAGGAAATAGGCCGCGAGAAAAATGCTTGCGCTCGTAATGCTTCTGGTAATCCGCTCCAACATCGATCTCCACGTCAAACCGGCGAGGCGCCGTCATCTACCAGTCTGTCGCTCGGATCGTCGGCGCAGAAGGCCCCGCCATCAACTCCGTCGTTGTGCGCAACCTTCATTTCTCATAAAAGGCCTGGCGACGGAACCGCTGCCTATGCCGAAGCCAAGCGAGGAATGCCTACTACATGAAGAGTTCGATCGTTGAAAGCCGGCAATCCTGGTTTATGCGCAATCGCATGACCGTTCTGACGGTCGTCATCGTCGCAGCCTATGGCCTCTTCATCCAATGGTTCTGGGGTTGGCCTGTTATCATCAGGCAGTGGTCCGATGTCGGCGCGGGTCCGGTGATCGGTGCGCTCGTGCTGCTGACGAGCACCTATTTCCTGCGCACCTGGCGCATCTATGATTATTTCCCGAACGAGACGGCTGGCCGGTTCGCGGTCCTCTTCCGCGTCACGCAGATCCACAATCTGCTGAACATCATGCTGCCCTTCCGCGCCGGCGAGACGAGCTTTCCGCTGCTGATGCGCACCGAATTCGGCATTCCGCTGACGCGCGGAACCTCGGCGCTCTTCGTCATGCGGCTGCTCGACCTGCACGCGCTTTTGGCCGCCGCCGGCATCGGCTTTGCCGTCGCTTCAGCCGATGCCGCTGTTGCCTGGGCGCTCTGGACAGCCTTCCTGCTGCTGCCGGTCGCGGCCTTCGCCGCCCGCAAGCCGCTGCTGCGCCTCGCCGCCAAGCTGCTGCCCAACAAGGCGCAGAAATTCGTCGCCGAGATCGAAAACGGCTTGCCGCTCGATGCCATCGCCTTTGCGCGCGCTTGGACGATGACCATCGTCAACTGGCTGGTGAAGGTGATGGTGCTCGCATGGGCGCTCGGCCTGATGGGCGTGCTGCCGATGGCGGCAAGCTTCGGCGGCGCGCTGGGCGGCGAGCTTTCCTCGGTGCTGCCGATGCATGCACCGGGCGGCGTCGGCACTTATCCGGCCGGCATCACCGCCGGCGCCATCGCCTTGGGCGCATCGAGCGAGCGGATGGCTCTGGCCGCGCTGGCGCAGGCTAGCGTCAATGCCCACTTGCTGATCATCGTCTCGGCGCTCACCGGCACCGCGATCTCACTGCCGCTCGGACGTCGTGGCAAGCTCTAAAATCCGTTTTCTCAAAAACGCCTGCTCCGGCTCCTGCCGGCAGAGCGACAGCGCTGTTTCATACGCGGCGATCGCCTCTTGCCTCCGGCCGAGACGGCGCAGGAAATCGGCGCGCGCCGAATGGGCGAGGTGGTAGGCCTGCAACTCCCGGCGTTCTAGAATGGCATCGACCAGATCCAGCCCCTTTGCCGGCCCTTCCGTCATCGCAATCGCCACGGCGCGGTTGAGCTCGACGATCGGGGAGGGCTGCGCCGCCAGCAGCAGATCGTAATAAAAGGCGATCCGCCGCCAGTCGGTTTCTTCGGCGCTCGAAACCTTCGCATGCTCGGCGGCGATCGCCGCCTGCACCGTATAGCTGCCGATCTCTCCCGTCCGCATCGCCTCGGCAAGCAGCGCCAGGCCTTCGGTAATCTTCGCATGATCCCAGAGCGAGCGATCCTGATCGGCAAGCAGCACCAGCGAACCGTCTCCGACGCGGCGGGCGGTGCGGCGGGAATCCTGCAGCAGCATCAAGGCCAGCAGGCCGCAGACGTCGGGATGCGGCAGCAGCGCCAGAAGCAGCCGCGCCAGACGGATCGCTTCTGCGGTCAGGTCGGCGCGGACCACCTCCTCGCCCGAAGAGGCCGAATAGCCCTCGTTGAAGACGAGGTAGATGACGTGCAGCACCGGGTCGAGTCGCGGCGGCAACGCCTCGCGGCCCGGCACCTCGTAGGGGATCTTCGCCGCCCGGATCCTGCCTTTGGCGCGCACGATCCGCTGGGCCACCGTCGGCGCCGGAATGAGGAAGGCATGGGCGATCTCTTCGGTGGTTAGCCCGCAGATTTCCCTCAGCGCCATCGCCATCTGCGCATCGGCCGGGATGAGCGGATGGCAGCAGGTGAAGATCAGCCGCAGCATGTCGTCCTCGATCGGTTCCATGTCGCCGATCTCCGTTGCATCAGGCGTGTAGAGGCTGTCTTCGATATGATGCTGCGAAGCATCGAAACGCGCCCGCCGTCGGATCGTGTCGATCGCCTTGAAACGCCCCGTCGAAACGAGCCAGGCGAAGGGATTGCCGGGAATACCGTCCGTCGGCCATGTCCGGGCGGCGGCGGCAAAGGCGTCGTGAAGCGCCTCCTCCGCCCGGTCGAAATCGCCGAGCAGACGGATCAGCGTCGCCAGAACCCGGCGCGATTGCGTTCGGTAGATTTCTTCGATGACGCTTTCCAATCAGGCACCTCAGTCTGGCAGGGTCAGCGTCCGCACGGGCCTCACTTCGACCGCGCCGTAACGGGCCGATGGGATTCGCCCGGCGATCTCTATTGCCTTGACCATGTCGAGCGCCTCGATGACGTAGAAGCCGGCTAGATGCTCCTTCGTTTCGACATAAGGCCCGTCCGTGGCGGAGAGCGTGTTGTTGCGAACACGCAGCACGGTCGCCGTGTCAGGCATTTCCAAGGCATCGGAGTGGATCATGATGCCCTCGCGGGACAGCTCCTCATCGAAAGCGAAATGCGCTTTGATAAGTTCGGCGGTTTCACCTGGCGTCAGCGTTCCGTCGGTGTCGGTGCTGTTATAAATCAGGCAGATGTAGCGCATGACTATTTCCCATCCTGGATAGCGTAAGTCGGGCGCACTTCGATCGAGCAATATTTGAGGATCGGAAAACTCGACACGATCGTCTTCGCCTCGTCGATATTCTCGGCTTCGATCAGCACAAAACCGCCGAGGTGCTCTTTGATTTCGGCAAATGGGCCATCGGTCGCAGAGACGTCGCCATTGCGCAGGCGGACCGTGATCGCTGTTGACGGTTCATGCAAGGCGAGCGCCACCAGCAGATGACCGCTCTCGCGCCAGCGATTGTCGCTGATGATGCACTCCTGTGTCAGCGCATCCCATTCGGTCTGAGGGACCAGCTTGCTTTTTTCCGTGTCGAACCAGATCTGGCATAGAAATTTCATTGGTCTCTCCTCACTTAGCTCCGAATTCGTGGATTGGCCGCACTTCGATCGCGCCGAGCATGGCGAGCGGGATGCCCGCGGCAATGCGGATCGCTTCGTTGAGATCCTTGGCCTCGATCAGGATAAAGCCGCCGAGCGCCTCCTTCGTCTCGGCAAAGGGACCGTCCGTCACCGACATCTCGCCATTGCGCACCCGTACGGTCACCGCCGATTTCGGCGGCTGCAGCGCCTGGGCGACGATCATATGCCCGCTATCGACGAGGTCCTTGTCATAATTCAAGGAATCGGTGTCGAGTTCGGTCTTCTCCTCTTGTGTCATGGCGTCGAGTACCTCGCCATCGAACCAGACCTGACAGAGATATTTCATCGCGGACAGCCTTCCTTGCCGTGTTCCAATACCCTTGGACGAACGATCTTCGCGCAGTTCGACAGCGGCGGGAAAAATCTTTTGTGCCCGCCAGTGTCGAAATCGCGAGGCAGCGCTCGACAAGGCTTCGTCGAAAGCTGTCGAGGAGAATAGCAATGAGTATTTTTGAAATCGCTGTGGCAAGCCAGATATGGGCGCGCCGCCATGAAAAGCGTGAGCTGGAGTTCGTCGAAAGCGATGGGCTGAAGATTCTCCTGCGCGTCGCTTTCGTCTTCGTCGCCTTCACCCTGTTGATCGCGGGGCTGAATGTTGCCGCAGGCAGGCCGCAGATGCTTGTGCAGCAGTCAGCACCTGTCGTGACCGGTAGGTGAGGAACCGGCCTATTGGAAGGCCGTCTCGAAGAAGCTGCGCAGCTTGCGCGAATGCAGCGCTTCCTTAGGCATGGCGGCAAGCTTCTGGACGGCGCGGATGCCGATCTGCAGGTGCTGGTTGACCTGCGTGCGGTAGAAGGCCGTTGCCATGCCCGGCAGCTTCAACTCGCCGTGCAGCGGCTTGTCGGAGACGCAGAGCAGCGTGCCATAGGGCACGCGGAAGCGGAAGCCGTTGGCGGCGATCGTTGCCGATTCCATGTCGAGCGCGATCGCGCGCGCCTGGGAGAGCCGCTTCACCGGCCCGCGCTGGTCGCGCAGTTCCCAGTTGCGGTTGTCGATCGTGCCGACGGTACCGGTGCGCATGATGCGCTTCAACTCGAAACCTTCATAGCCGGTGATTTCGGCAACGGCCGCTTCGAGCGCCACCTGCACTTCGGCCAGCGCCGGGATCGGCACCCAGACCGGCAGGTCGTCGTCGAGAACATGATCCTCGCGCATATAGGCATGGGCGAGAACATAGTCGCCGAGCCGTTGGCTGTTGCGAAGACCGGCACAATGGCCGAGCATCAGCCAGGCATGCGGGCGCAACACGGCGACGTGGTCGGTGATCGTCTTGGCGTTGGAGGGACCGACGCCGATATTGATCATGGTGATCCCGGCATGGCCCTTCTTCTTCAGATGGTAGGCCGGCATTTGCGGCAGGCGGGTGAGGGCAGCATCCGTTTCCGGCGCGTTCGAGCCGGGCAGGGTGACGACATTGCCGGGCTCGACGAAGGCAGTATAGCCGTGGCCGCCTTCCGCCATCAGCTTGCGCGCCCAGCTGCAGAATTCGTCGATATAGAACTGGTAGTTGGTGAACAGCACGAAATTCTGGAAATGCTCGGCATGCGTCGCCGTATAATGTGACAGTCGGGCGAGCGAATAGTCGATGCGTTGCGCGGTGAACGGCGCAAGCGGTGAGGGCTCTCCCGGCGGCGGGATATATTCGCCGTTGGCGATCTCGTCGTCGGTGGTGTTGAGGTCGGGCGTGTCGAAGATATCGCGCATCGGAAAGTCGATGAAGGCGCTGGTCGATGCTTCCACATGCGCCCCCTCGCCGAAGGCGAAGTGCAAGGGGATCGGTGTCGTCGATTCCGAAACGATGACAGGCACATTATGGCTCTTCATCAAGAGCGCCAGCTGCTCCTTCAGGTAATGCTTGAAGAGCTTCGGCCGGGTGATTGTCGTCGTATAGATGCCGGGTGCCGTGACATGGCCATAGGAAAGCCGCGAATCGACATGGCCGAAGCTTGTCGTCTCGATGCTGACCTGCGGATAAAATGCGCGGTAGCGCGAGGAGATCGGCGCACCCTGCGCAAGTTCGCTGAAACTCTCGATTAAAAACGCCGTGTTGCGCTCGTAAAGCGCCGTCAGCGTCTCGACCGCCTTAGCGGGATCATCGAAGCTCTGAGGCTGGAAAGGCGGTGGAGAGGATGTGTCGAGGGGCGACAAAGGGGAGATTCGTTTGTTCATGACGCATTATAGAGAGTTGTTCTTGACAAGCAAACGACGCGCGCCGGCGGATTCCGATTTTTTGTCCTCTTCCGCGCTTGGTGCGAATGGCTGTCCAAAAGTGCGCAGCGGTTTTGAGACAACGACATGCATAAATCAAAGACTTAAAGCGCATCGCGATGCGCTTTACTCACCGCACCGCAGGGGCGCAGAAGGTGCCGTTTCTCTCCAGGCAGGTATAGCTCGCCCCGAAATGCGACTGCGCGCCGCCGCCGCCATTATGCACCACGACTGCCGAAAACGTGACCGCGAAGATCGCCGCAAACAGTGTGATGATGCTAAGGCGTCTTGCCAGAATATAGTGGTTCATTGCCTTGCCCCCGATACGCAACTCTATCGTGACATGAGTTTTGCCATGCGGTGGCTGAATGAGTGCTGAGATACCGGTTCATCCGCCGTTCAGCTTGCCGGACAGGCTCGGCCAGGTTGCGGAGAGGATCAGGAGGGGTTCGCGGGGGAGTTCGACGCCATTCGACTTCGCCAGCTGGCGTAGCGGCGGAGACCGCAAAGGGCTCCGAAGCATGCCGGCGTCGGCATGCTTCAGCGTTTGAGATGATCGTTGCGCGAGCCCTATGGCCTCAAAGCCGCGTCCATGTTTGCGACTTGCAGAGGATCTTCATCACGCAGCCCTGCATCCTCAGCGAATTGCCGGAAACCTTGCCCGAGCCGCTATAGGTCTTCTCGGCCGCCGGGTCGGTGATCTCGCCGGCATAGCTGCCGCCGGTTCCCGCAAGTGTGCCGATCTTCCGGCCGGCATATTTACCGGTCTTCAGCGTCACGCAGTAACTGCCGCCGCAGGATGCGATCACTGCCGTATCGCCGGCGGCCGTCTTCCAGTTGCCGACGATCGGCTCCTCGGCATGTGCGATACCCGCGATGACTGTTATGGCGCCGGCGAGAACGAAGCTGCGGATCATCTTTTCCTCCATGATGTCCCTTGGTCGGTCGCGAAAATAACTGACGCGAACGTAAAGGTAAATAAGCCCGATCACCGTTCTGCGGATCGGGTGAAAAACGGGAGAGAAAAGCCATGCGGCGAGCTTGTACGGATATCGCCTGCTGATTTCATGATGAATGATCCGTTTATTTTCAAATCTGAATCTTTCGTAAAATCCGCTCGAAAATCCTTAATTCGCAGGGAGTCCGATGTTTAACGAAAATCCAATTTTACCAAGTGTTTGCACTTTGTTTGTCTCAAATTAATCATGCATTTTAGGCGTTTTTTGAAAGCCGTTTGGCATAGTGAACCCATCAAACGAGCGGGGCAAACCCGCCGGACCGAAAGGGCCGCAAGCCGCGATAGACGGCAAGGCCCGAAGGTAAAACAGGGTCAGTCATAAACAGGCTAACAGGGATAAAACCGATGGCACGCTTTGAAATGCACAATGCTGAAACGGCCACCATGGGTGGCGACAACAACAGCGCCGATGTCTTCTGCGAAATGGGTCTGATGTATGCAACCGGCCGCGGCTGCGAAGTCGACCTCGTTGCTGCCCACAAATGGCTGAACATCGCCGCAATCAAGGGCAACGACCGCGCCGCCGAGCTTCGCGCCGACGTGGCCGCCGCCATGGACAAGATGCAGCTCGCAGCAGCGCTGCGCGCCGCCCGCGAGTGGATGACGGTTCACTAAAAACAGGATGATTTTAGGCCCGTTTGGCCTAAAATCTGAATCCTGTTCTACATTATATAGTTAGAACATGATGTCGTCCGAAAACCGCTCACACTTTTCGGCATCATGCTCTGAGATCGTCTCCGATCAATCGACAAGAGCAGCAAAAACAACCTCAAAAGAGGGAGCTGGCGGGGCGCTTTGGACGGGGCCGACGCCGGGAGAACGGAACCGCGACCGGATCCTCCACCGGCCGCGGTTCTTCGCTTTATCGGCCGATCTGTTTCAGGACCTGCGGCAGCGCTTCTTCGAGGAGCGCCATATCCGCCTCCGGCCCGACGCTGACGCGAATGCAGCGATTGAGCGGCGCCACGCCAGGCATGCGGATGAAGACGCCGCGCTCCATCAGCCCGTCGACGATCGCCCTGGCATAAGCGCCGTCGCGGCCGGCGTCGATCGCCACGAAATTCGTCGCCGAGAGCAGCGGTTGAAGGCCGTTCGCCCGGGCAATGCCGCCGATCCGCTCCCGGCCCGCATGGATTTTCCCGACCACCTCGACGAGATAGGCCTGGTCCTTCAGCGCCGCGAGCGCTGCTGCCGTCGCCAGCCGGTTCATGCCGAAATGGTTGCGGATCTTGTCGAAGGCCTGTGCGGTGCCTGCCGTCGAGATCGCGTAGCCGGTGCGTGAGCCGGCAAGTCCGTAGGCCTTGGAGAAGGTGCGGGTGCGAACGACGTTCGGCAGCTCGATGAGCGAGGAGATCGACGGCAGCGAACCTGCCGGCCCCGTCTCGCTATAGGCCTCGTCGAGCACCATCAGCGTCGTCTCGGGCAGCGCACGGGCGAAAGCGACGATGCTGTCGGCATCCCACCAGCTTCCCATCGGATTGTCGGGATTGGCGAAATAGACGAGCGGCGCATTCTCGCGTTTCACCGCATCGAGCAGCCCCTTGAGGTCCTCGCGGTCGTTTGCGTAGGGAACGGTCACCAGCCGGCCGCCGAAACCGGCGACATGGAAATTGAAGGTCGGATAGGCGCCGAGCGAGGTAACGACGGGCGCGCCCGGTTCGATCACCAGCCGGACGATCTGGCCGAGCAATTCGTCGATGCCGCTGCCGATGGCGATATTGGCGGCCGAGACGCCGAGATGGGCGGCAAGCGCTTCCCTGAATGCAAAATTCTCCGGATCATTGTATTTCCAGATATTGCCGGCCTCCTCGCGCATCGCTGCAAAGACAGAAGCGGCTGGGCCGAAGCCGTTCTCATTGGCGCCGATGCGCGCCGAAACGGCAAGTCCGCGCTGGCGCTCGATCGCCTCGGGACCGACGAAGGGAACTGTGGAGGGCAGGGCGCTGGCAAGAGGTGTGAAGCGCGAAAAGGCGGACATGCGAAGGCAGTTTCCCGGACATATTGACAATCGGCGCAACAATAGGCCCGGGCACGGCCAACGCAAGCAAGATTATTCCCGCAACGGCAGCGCCGCGCGTGTCGTCGGCCTGTTCACGCGCGGAAGATCGGCGCACGTCGGGCGTCGATTGCTTCCATATTACCGATCATGAAATCGGTGCGGACGACGCGGCGCAGAACCTCGGGGTCCATGATGTTGATGAACCGCACGCCGATGCGTTCTTTATGGCGATAGACCTCGGCGCAGCCGATCCGGTAGGCGAGGCCGAGAATGTTGAGATAATAATGTTTCGGCAGACCGGCGGTGGTCGATACGACGAAGGTGGCGCCGCCCTGCGAGATATCGATGATCTCGGCGCTTCGCATCGAGACGCCTGTGAGGCACGGGCGGACAGCGACGATGCGGGCGGGTCGCTTGACGTTAAACTCTTCCCAGCGCAGGTCGTAGACAGCGGATTTGACCGTGGCAAGGTGTGTAGCGCGGAGCATAGTCATTCACATTCTCCGTCAGACAGGGCACATTTGGGGTCTTGATCACGAGCAAGCTGGTCTTGATCGCGAGCAAGCTGGTCTTGATCTCATTCAAGCAGGGGTCTTGCTCCAACCAAGGTCACATGAATGTTTTGCACATTCGTCAAATATAAAATTACAATTTTAACGAGTTTAAACTTTGTTCCCAAGCGGGACGCCCTGATGTCCATTATCGGGACGCGGGCTTTCATCTCTAGGCTCCCGTTTCAGCCAAAAAATCTGACGGCGAAATATCCGCCGGCGGCAGTCAGCGCCGTCATAGCCGTGCCCCAGGCCATGTCGACCAGGCTCATGGCGAGCGGCCAGTTGCGAAGCGTGGCGAGATTGGTGATGTCATAAGTGCCATAGGCCGCCAGTCCCAGAATGGCACCGTGGAGAAACGCCGTGGCGATCGAGCCCGCCGACAGTGCCGGCAGCACGGCAAGTACAACCACCGCGGCGGCGAAAAACAGGTAGAACAGTGCGCCGACCGCCAGATTGGGCGAGGGCAGCATCAGCGCTCCCAGCTGGTCGCGATAGAAATTGCGGGCGATGAAGCCGAGCCATATCCCGTCGCAGATGAGAAGAGTGAGAAAGGTGCCGGCATAGGCGAGCAGTGATGTCTTCATCGTCAATCTCCCGAGCTTGGCCTTTCTACGCAGCAAAGGCCGACCGGATCGCCGCCCGTTCGATTTCGGTGCAATTTTCCCGAACTCTTTCAATGGCCGAGCGTTGTGTCTTGATCGATGAAGCACGGCGCGCTTCGAATGACGACAGCGAGGAGTTGAAAGATGACCGACGTCAAAATCCCTTGGAAATCATGGGTCGTGGTCTGCAACGGAGCCAAGGCTCTGATCATGCAGAATGCCGGCGATGCTCAGCTGATGAACCTGAAGGTGCTGGAAACTCTGACGCAGCCGAGCGAGCCCGACCGCGAGATCGGCGCCGACAAGCCCGGCCGCAGCCATGCCGCCGATGGCTTCAGCCGCAGTGCTGTCGAGGAGACCAACTGGCAGGATCAGGCCGAAGCTCAATTCCTGAAACAGGTCGCGGAAAGGCTGGGTGAGCTGGCGCAGGAAAAGGATGTCCGCCGCATTGTCCTCGTTGCGCCGCCGAAAGCACTCGGCGCGCTGCGGCCGGCCCTCAGCGCCGATACGCAGGCAGCGATCTCCTTAGAATTGGCGAAGGACTATACCAATATGCCGGTCGACGAGATTGAGCGGCATCTCGCCGCCTGAGCCGGCAAAACCTGTTTATTAGTGAACGCGGGTCGATGGCCCGCGTTTTCATGCCGTTGCGTCAAGCGGACGGTCTCTGCCCGGCAAACAGATCTTCATGGTCGGCAAAGAGCGCCGCCAGGCGGTCGATGACGATCCTGACTTCCGGCCGTTGCCGCTCGTCGTCATGCGCAACGATCCACATCTCATAGGTCAGTTCGTCGATGACAGGCCCGGCGCGGACAAGCCTGCGCTCCTGATCGCCGATGAAACAGGGGAGCACGCCGCGGCCGGCACCGCCGCGGATGAGGTAAAAGAGCATATGCTGCGTGTTCGTCCAACTGGTGATCCAGGAATCCGGCTGTTCGAACGTCCATTTGTCCGCCGGCGTGATGGCGGTATCGGTGCCGAGTGAGATCCAGTTGCAGTTTTTCTCGTCATAGCCGGCCGCCTGATAAGCCGCATGCGCCACCGTGACCGAACGGCGGATCGCGACGTTGCCGCTCTCCGGCCGGCTGTGGCGAATGGCGATATGCGCCTCGCGATAGGTGAAATCGACGCTCGTGTCGCAGGTCTTGTAGCACATGCGGAAGCTGTCCTTCGGCGTCCAGACGCTTGCCAGATGGTCGGCGACGAAACGCGAGGTCCAGCTGTCGGCCGCCGTCGAGACGATCGGCAGCGTCAGCACTTCGCCGCGCCAGTCGGAGATCGCACGCGCCGCATCCTGCATCAGCCGGACGCGATCGAGCAGCTCCTGCCCGTCCTTGGCCAGTAGATAGCCGGTGGGGCCGCGGCTGAACAGCGATCGGCCCGTCACCCGTTCGAGTGCCAGCATGCGCCGGCCGATCGTCGGTGCGCTGAGCCCGGTGCGCTGAGCCGCCGCCGAAAGCCCGCCGCCGGTCGCAACGTGGAAGAAAAGTTGCAGGTCGTCCCAGCTCGCATCTTTCATGGATGAAAACCCCCTTTCTCCAACGCCTCTACATCGGAGGGGCGCGAAGGCTTAGCTCAATGCCTGAGCCAAATAGATGGAGGATGCAGCAATGGATCTCAACTGGGTTGTTCTCTTTAGGGAAATCGAAATCGGCAATCGCCGGATCCGCCATGATCCCTTGAGCGATCCGCTCGATCGTCCGGAATGGCGCGGATTTCTCTGGGCCGTTTCGATCATCGCGCGCCTTGTCGCAAGACGGAGCGGCGAAACAAGGGCGACGTGCCGCGATGGTTCGCGGATCGGAAAAAGCCTCAGGTTTCGAAGTTCAATCGCAACACGTGGTGCAGGAATTCCGGATTGATCAGCATGTTGAAGCTGATCGTCACCAATTCGCCTTCGCGCTTGACCACGGTCGCACCGATCTCGTCATGGATGCCGAGGATTTCGAGAAAGAAATGGCTCGGCATTTCCAGGTTCGGGCTGACTTCGAGCAATGCGCCGGCAAGCGTGATCGTGCGGATCAGGCAGCGCACCTGCGTTCCGGTGCTGAGGTGATGGCCGACGAAGATGATGTTGCCGGGCCTGTCGAGATTGAATTCCCTGTAAGCACGTTCCGGCTTGGGGTGTTCTGTGTCGAGGTGCATCTGAAAGGCCCTTTTAGCCTCCGCTTGTAATACGACAGGATATTAGCTGAAGAATGCTGACATTTGCTGAAGAACACCGTTAAGATTGAATGCTTATGTGAAGCCCGCGGGAAAATCGCATCGATTTCGTGCAGATTTGCCCCAAAGTTGCGCATTCCCGGCGCAGATGCGCCATTCTTGACATGTCGGCGGCGTTCGCGCATACAAGGGCCGGTTCGAGGCACCGGCCGCTCGCGGATGAAAATCCATGGTGAAGTCCTCACGATCATGGTCACGGCCCTTTGTGCATGCTGACTGACGGCAATGCGAGCTCCCATCCGCAGTCGAAGAGCATGCCTTGCGAAGGCTCACGCCATGACGACGACCTATCCTGCTATTGACGAATTGAAGGCCCAGGCCAAGCGCCTGCGCCAGGCGATGAATGATTGCGGCACCAGACTGACCCACAGTGCGGCCCTGGAAATGATTGCCCGCCAGCACGGCGTGCGTGATTGGAATACACTTGCGGCTCTTGCGGCAAAGCCCAATGCCGCTCCAAAGACGCCGCTCTTCGTCGGCGCGCATATTCGCGGCCGTTATCTCAATCAGCCGTTCACCGGCGAAGTCCTGGCGCTTTCGGCCCTGCCGGGCGGCGACCTCCACAGGATCACCATCCATTTCGACGAGCCGGTGGATGTCGTTACCTTCGAGAGCTTTTCCGCCTTTCGCCAGCGTGTGAACGCGCAGATCGATGCCGACGGTGTGTCGCCGCGGAAGACCTCGAACGGCGTGCCGCATCTGGTGCTCGATCTCTAGTTTGCTTTCATTCTTTTGAGGCTGTCCGATACGTAAGCCGGATCGGGCCTCGCTCGCTATCGCACGGATTTCTCCATGACCGATCTTTCTGAAGGCAATGCTTTTCTCACCGGCTGGCTGCCGGGCGTCTTCATCAAAACGGCGGCACCAATCGTCGCGATCACCACCGTCAACGGCCTGTTCACCGTCGTCGACGCCTATTTCCTCGGCGCCTATGTCGGTCCGGACGCACTCTCTGCCGTCAGCCTGATTTTCCCCGGGCTGATGCTGCTGGTCGCCCTGCAATCGCTGGTCTCGAACGGCATGGCGAGCATCCTCGCCCGCCGGCTCGGCGCCGGCGATCGCGAGGGCGCTCGTCGCGTGTTTGCCGGCGCGCATGCGCTGGCACTCGCCGTTACCCTCGTCCTCAATCTGGTCTACTGGACTGTCGGCCGGCAGATCATCGATGCCGGTGCCGCCGGCAATGCTGCCGTGGCCGACAGCGCCATGCTGTTCATGGGCGCGATGATCGCCTGTGCGCCAGTCGGCTTCTTCCTGTCGCTGCATCTCGACGGATTGCGCTGCGAAGGCAAGATCGGTTTCATGATGCTGGTGACGCTGTCGGCCTCGCTGCTCAACATCTTCGCCAACTGGCTGTTCATGGCGGTCATGCATTGGGGCGTGCTCGGTTCGGCAGCCGGCTCCATCGCCTCGCAATTCGCCTGTCTCGCGGCCGTGCTCGCCTATCGCTGGCCTCGGCCGACGGCACTGAGGCCTTCCCCGGGGTTGGCTCTTGCCGAATGGCGCGGCATCGCCGCCTTCGGCGCGCCGATGAGCCTCGGCTTCATCGGCATATCGCTGGCCTCGGCCGCCATTTTGATCAACGTCTCGCTCTGGAGCGTGGCAGACTACGTCGCAACGGTGGCTGCCTACGGCATCATCACCCGGATCATGACTTTCACCTATCTGCCGCTGCTTGGCCTCAGCATCGCGCTGCAGACGGTCGCCGGCAATAATCACGGTGCCGGCCTCGGGCTCCGCGTCGGCCGCAGCCTGCAGATCGCCATGCTCGTAGCACTCGTCTATTGCACCCTGGTGGAGATCGCCGTCGAATTGCTGGCCGGTCGCATTGGCGCCGTCTTCGTCGCCGATCCCGACATTATCGCCGAGGTCAGACGAATTCTGCCCTGGACAATCGGCGCCTATTTTCTCTTTGGGCAGATGCTGATCCTGTCGTCCTATTTCCAGTCGATCGGCGATGCCCCGCGCGCGGCGATCTTCGGCCTGTCGCGGCCCTATCTGTTCACCCTGCCGCTCACCTTCCTGTTGCCCTTCGTCTTCGGCGAACAGGGAATCTGGATGGTGCCGGTCTTTGCCGAGGCAGGCATGTTCATCCTTGCCTTCCTGGTGCTGTCGCGGAACGCAAAGCGCCGCGGTTGGCGCTACGGGCTTTTACCAACCTGAGACGGAAAAGCCGCACTCGCCAGCGCGGCTTTTCCTGCCGTCTTCTATTCCTTGCCGCTCGAAACGGCCGTTGTCGCGGCTTCCGCCTCGTTCAACGCCTCGGCGCATTCCTGGCAGCAGACCTCGACAGTCTTGCCGCCGAGCTTGACGGCAATGGTCTCCGCGCCGAGTTCACAGTCGCAGGCAGCGCATGTGGTCTTCTTCATCTGATGATCCTCCTGACGGTCGTCCCCGGATCGGGACAGGATCATAAGATCATCGAAGACCGCATTGCCGCTGTCGAATTCTTTAGCGATCAATGGAATTTTCACCTGCGCAGCAGTTGCGCCGCCCGTTGGAATTCGGCCGGAGTCTGCCCGAAGGACTGCTTGAAGGAAGCGCTGAAATGGCTGTGGCTGGAAAAGCCGAGATCGAGACCGAGCGCGGTCAGATCCTCATACTGGCCAAGCAGATCGAGAGCACGGGCAAGCCGCAGCCGCAGCTGGTAGCGATAGAGCGGCGTCGCCTCGACCTGTTGGAAGACCTGGGTCAGATAAACGGGCGAGACGCCCACTTCGGTGGCGATTTCCGAAAGTGTCCAGCGCCGCGCGAGATCGGAGGACAGCACCAGCTTTGCCCGGTCGACGAGTTTCTGCCGACCGGCGCTGCCGCCCGCCGCATGCGATGTGCGCTCGCCGAGCGAACGGCGCACGAGCGTCAGCGCCAATATTTCCGCTTCCAGCGTTTCGGCGACGCTGCGGCGTAAACCATGACGCAGGAGCGCAACCAGCGCCTGCGCGCGCGGATCGATCCGCCGGCGCTGGCGGCGGAAGGAAAAGGGCGGGCCGGGCTGCGCCTGTTCCTTCGGCGTCAGCTCTTCGAGCATGGATTCGGCGATCGCCAGATCGATGCAGGCGTCGCCACCCTCGATAGGGTGGCTGATCCGATATCCCTGACCGGCATTGAAGAACAAGACCTGATTGGCTTCGGCCACCGTATCATTGCGGCCGACATGGCGCATGAAGACGCCGCGATAGGGATAGACGAGGCTCGTCCTGTGGGCGCATTCCTCGTCGCTCTTATGACGGCACTCGCCATTGCAGACAATGTCACGAATAGTGACCATCTTCGTTTTCAGAAGCGGTGCCTTTGAGAACTGCGACATTGCATATTCCGTATCAGACAGGCCAGAACCGACGGTACTTATATCAGTTTAGTAACGGCTGTAGACATGAACATCGCTTTCTGTCTGCCCCCTGGAAGGCCGATATCCTTCAGCTGTTCGTCGGAAAGCTCCATCAACGCGTTCCGGTTGCGTCGTTCGTTTATTTTGCGGGCCAGCCAGCGCGCCGCCGTGATTGCGGCAAGGAACAGGCCGGGTCGCGTACGGCGTGAAGAGCGAATATTTCGGGCCGGTATCGTGACATTCGAGCTGTGCATGGTGATCCTCCATCCGTATTTGGATGGAGGCAGTGAACCATCAGCGGCGATTTCGCGCTGTCAGATTATTTAGCGATCGAACGCGACGCCTACGCCTTCAGCAGCCACTCGTGTTCGGCGGCATTGTGGAATTTCCAGATGCGCTGCGGCCCGGCCATTACGTTGAGGTAGTAGAGGTCGTAGCCATGGCAGGCGGCGCAGGGGTGATAGCCCTTCGGCACAAGCGTCACATCGCCGTCCTCGAGCGCCATTGCCTCGTCAAGCGAGCGATCGTCGGTGTAGACGCGCTGGAAAGCGAAGCCCTGCGGCGGGTTGAGGCGATGGTAATAAGTCTCTTCCAGGAAGCTCTCGTTCGGCAGGTCGTCCTGATCGTGCTTGTGCGGCGGATAGGAGGAGGTGTGGCCGCCCGGTGTAATCACCTCGACGACCAGCAGCGAATGCGCCGAGCTGTCGTCTTCAGGCATGATATTGTTGACGTAGCGCACGTTTGTGCCCCTGCCGCGAGTCACCTGTGGATGCGTGCCGGGCGGGATTGCCTTTGCCTGATAGGTTCCGCCGCCGGGCGCCGAGCAGACCGCGAGCTCCAGATCGGTCTCCGCGGTCACCGACCACGTCGATTCCATCGGGATGTAGAGCGCATGCGGCGCGCCTTCGAATGGGTTCATCCGGCGGCCGAGCGTGCCGAAATCCTTGGTGCCGGCAGACGCCTTGCCCTTGCCGGTCACCCAGACGAGGCAGACTTCCCGATCGCCCGTCTCTCCCGAAACGGTCTCGCCCGGCTTCATCCGATGCAGATCGAAGCCGACATAGGTCCAGCCGGCATTTTCCGGGGTGACATGCGTGACGCGGCCATGCGTGCCGGACGGTTTCACCTTGAGATTTGGCATTGGTGTTTTTCCTCGTAAGTTGGCGGGTGCGGCCCCCCTCATCCGGCTGCCGCCACCTTCTCCCCGAGGGGAGAAGGGACATGTTGCGCCGTATTTTTTCCCTCTCCCCACCGGGGAGAAGGTGCCCGGAGGGCGGATGAGGGGCTTCTTGCTCCTGCGCTCCCGGTCTGCCCCTTGTGGGGAGGGGTCTTTTGCTCCCGCTATCCCTTGGGGAAGCCTTCCGTTTCCACGGTATAGCCGGCAGCCGTCATGACACGCATCAATTCGGCGTGGCCGATCTCGGCCATTTTCTGCGGCGGGGCCTTGCGCGGATCCTGTTCGGCCTCGACGACGAACCAGCCTTCATAGCCGTGATCGGCCAGCCGCTGGACAATGGCGCCGAAATCGAGCGAGCCGTCGCCCGGCACCGTGAAGGCGCCAAGTGCCACCGCATCGAGGAAGGACTGCCGGCTACGGTCCAGCCCATCCACCACGGGCTTGCGGATATCCTTGACGTGAACATGGTTGATTCGGGCGTGGTGGTTCCCGATGGCGCGCAGCACGTCGCCGCCGGCAAAGGCCAAATGCCCGGCATCGAGCAGCAGCGGAATGCCTTCGCCCGAATGGCGCATGAAAGCGTCGAGTTCCGGCTCGGTTTCAACCACGGCGGCCATGTGATGGTGGTAGGAAAGCGGCATGCCCTGCTCGGCGCACCATTCCCCGAATTCCGTGACGCGACGCGCATAGGCCTTCATCTCGTCATCGGAGAGGCGCGGCTTAGTCGCGAGCGGCTTGGAGCGGTCGCCCTGGATCGAGCGACCGACTTCGCCATAAACGATGCAAGGTGCATTGACCGCCTTGAACAGCGCGATCATCGGCGCGATGCGGTCCTTGTTGGCGGCAAGCTCCTCATTGACCAGCGTACCGGAGAACCAGCCACCGCACAGCGTCACGTCGGCGGCGCGCAGGATCGGGAGCATCTCTTCCGGATTGCTAGGAAAACGGCGGCCTTGCTCCATGCCGGTGAAACCGGCACTGCGTGATTGCCGCAGGCATTCCTCCAGGGACACGTCATCGCTGAGCTCAGGAAGATCGTCGTTCCACCAGGCGATGGGCGACATGCCAAGTTTGGCCTTCATCAACATTCTCCTTAAAACATTACGGAGAGCCGGGACGCTCTTCCGAGAAATCATATTAGCCGATGCGCTGGGCGGCACGTGCTTCGACATAGCCCTTGCGCGCCTCGTTGACCTGTTCGCGGGGGCTGACCTCAGGCACCGCGACATCCCACCAGTGCCCGCCGGCCTCCGTGGTAACAAGCGGATCGGTGTCGATGACGAAGACCGAGGTGCGGTCGTTCTTCTTCGAGTCGGTGATCGCCTGCTCCAGCTCGGCGATCGAGGCGACCTTGACGGCGACGGCGCCCATGCTTTCGGCATGCGCCCGGAAATCGATTTCCGGCATCACCTCGTGGTAGGAGTCCTTCAGCAGATTGTTAAAGTTGGCGCCGCCGGTTCCCATCTGCAATCGGTTGATGCACCCGTAACCGCGATTGTCGAGCACGACGATGTTGAGCTTGAGGCCGAGCATGACCGAGGTGGCGAGCTCGGAATTCATCATCATGTAGGAACCGTCGCCGACCATGACGACGACATCCCGTTCCGGATGCGCCATCTTGGCGCCGAGCCCGCCGGCGATCTCATAGCCCATGCAGGAAAAGCCGTATTCCATGTGATAGCTGCCCGGCGCCGTCGCCGGCCAGAGCTTGTGCAATTCGCCGGGAAGGCCGCCCGCAGCGCAAAGCACCGTCGTATTCTCGCCGCCGAGCGTGCGCGCCACTGCGCCGATCACTTGAGCATCGGAGGGCAGGGCGGCATTGGTCGTCGCCATTGCCTTGGCCGCGGCCCCCGTCCAGACCTTCTTCTCCGCAGCCGCCTTCTCGGCGAGTGCTGCCGGCGCCTTCCAGCCCGAAAGCCCTGCCGACAGCGCCTTCAACCCTTCGCGGGCGTCAGTGACCAGCGGATGGCTGTCGTGCTTCACTGCGTCATAGGCGGCGATGTTGAGGCCGATCATCTTCAGGCCGTCATTCTTGAACAGCGCCCAGGAGCCGGTGGTGAAATCCTGGCAGCGTGTGCCGACGGCGATGACGAGATCCGAATCTTCGGCGATCGCATTGGCCGCCGACGTGCCGGTGACGCCGACCGAGCCGAGCGCCAGCGGATGGGTCTCGTTGATCGCAGACTTGCCGGCCTGGGTGACGACGACGGGAAGGCCGTGGGCCTCGGCAAAGGCGGCAAGCTCCTTCGTCGCCTGCGAATAAAGCACGCCGCCGCCGGCAACGATGACCGGCTTCTGCGACGCCTTGATCAGCGCAACGGCATTCGCCAGCTCGTCCGCATCCGGCTGCGGCCGGCGTGTCGCCCAGACTTTTTCAGCAAACAGGCTTTCCGGATAATCATAGGCTTCGGCCTGGACATCCTGGCAGAGCGACAATGTCACCGGACCGCAATCGAGCGGGTCGGTCAGGACCTGCATGGCGCGCTTCAGCGCCGTGATGATCTGCTCGGGCCGGGTGATGCGGTCGAAATAGCGGGAAACCGGACGGAAGGCATCATTGGCCGAAACCGTGCCGTCGCCGAAATCCTCGATCTGCTGCAGCACCGGATCGGGCGCACGGTTGGCGAAGACGTCGCCCGGCAGGAAGAGAACGGGAATACGATTGACATGCGCCACGCCGGCGGCCGTCACCATGTTCAGCGCGCCCGGACCGATCGAGCTCGTGCAGGCCATGAAACGTGTGCGGAAATTCGCCTTGGCATAGGCGATCGCCGCATGCGCCATGCCCTGTTCGTTGTGGGCGCGATAGGTCGTCAATTCCTCGCGCACCTGATAGAGCGCCTCGCCGATGCCGGCGACGTTCCCGTGACCGAAGATCGCCCAGACGCCGCCGAAGATCGGCACTTTTTTGCCGTCGACGATCGTCATCTGTACTTTCAGGAAATGCGCGACAGCCTGCGCCATCGTCAACCGTATCGTCTTGCCCATCGGGTCCTCCCGCAATCTTTCTTTTCGCATTTTCCCCTCCCCAACCCTCCTCACAAGGGGGAGGGACTTAACTTGGGGCACCGCCTCACACCATGAGCCAGCGTCCTTTTGGACGAGACGCTGCGGTGAGAATGCAGAGAGCCCGGCAGGTTAACCCCTCTCCCTTGTGGGGAGGGGTTGGGGAGGGGTCTTAATTCTCAGTGGAGGTCGCGGGTTTTCAGCCACGCCTCTGTCAGTTGCCGGAAGCGGCCGGCCATATCGGCGATCGCTTCCTCGTCGTTCATTCCGCCCGAAAGCCAGGCGCGCGCCGCATCGGCAAAGATCGTCCGACCGACGGCGAAGCCCTTCACGGAGGGAGCTGCCAGCGTCGCCTCGAAGCAGGAGATCAGCTCGTCGGCGGGCGCCTCGAGCCCGAGGAGCACGATACCGCGGCACCATGGATCATTTTTGGCGATCACCGCATCAATCTTCTTCCAGGCTTCACTGGATGCCTGCGGCTCCAGCTTCCACCAGTCCGGCTTGATGCCGAGCGCATAGAGTTCCTCCAGTGCGTTCGCGACGGTGTCGTCGGTCAGCGGCCCGTTCTTGCCAGCGATGATCTCCACCAGCAGCTCGCGGCCGACCTTGCGGGCGGCCTCGAACAGCGTCCGCAGCTTCTCCTGCTGCTCCGTCTTCAATCCAGCCGGATCATCAGGATGATAGAAGCACAGGCACTTGATGCAATGGCCGAGCGGCCATTCGACCAGTTGCGAGCCGATATCCTGACTGAATTCGAAGCGTAGCGGCTTCGAGCCCGGCAATTCCACCGGCCGGCCGATCCACGAGAAATTCTTCGTCGCCGCATCGAAGAAGGCGTCGCGGCCGAAGCGCTCGTCGATCAGCATGCCGTAGCCGTCGCGGCCATTCGAAACCCGCGCCGCTGCCGCGACCGCCAGCCGCTTGAAGGCGACGATCTTCTCATGGCCGACGCCGAGCTCATCGGCGACGCTGACGAGCTGCGAACGGTGGTCGATCGCCAGCGCCATCAAGAGCGGGATTTCGCCGCGCCGGGTCGATGCCCAGTGAATATGGTTGATCGCCTCGTCCTTGCGCAGCGCCCGGTGTTTGCTGCCGGTCGTCAGAAAGAAGTCGAGTTCCGCCCAGGTCGGATATTCCGGCGAGCAGAGCAGGCGGGAGACGGCGAAGGCGCCGCAGGCATTGGCCCATGTGGCGCAGGTCTTCAGCGGCTCGTCGCGCAGGAAGCCGCGCAGAAAACCGGACATGAAGGCATCGCCGGCGCCCAGCACGTTGAAGACTTCGATCGGGAAACCCTGGCCGATGATGCCGGCTTCGAGATCGTCGGCGATTGGCCCGTCATAGACGATGCAGCCCATGGCGCCGCGCTTGAGCACGATCGTCGCCGGCGACAGGCGGCGGATTTCCTTCAGCGCACCGAGCACGTCATCGGCGCCGGAAGCGATCAGGATTTCCTCTTCGGTGCCGACGATGAGATCGCAGTCCGGCAGCGTCTCTTTCATCTTCGAGGAGACCCGGTCGGATTTCACGTAGCGTTCGAAGCCTTCCGCGTGGCCGGCAAGGCCCCAGAGGTTCGGTCGGTAATCGATGTCGAAGATCACCTTGCGGCCGTTCGCCTTGGCGATGCGGATCGCCTTGCGCTGCGCGGCCTCGGTATTCGGCCGCGAGAAATGCGTGCCGGAAACGAGAACGGCGCGCGACGATCTGATGAAATCCTCGTCGATATCGCCTTCATCGAGCGCCATGTCGGCGCAGTCCGACCGATAGAAGATCATCGGTGACACGCCCTCGGCCTCGACCGCAAGCAGCACCAGCGCCGTCAGCCGTTCCTTGTCGGTGACGATGCCATTTGTCGCAACACCTTCGCGCGCCGACTGCTCGCGGATGAAGCGTCCCATCTGTTCGTCGCCAACGCGGGTGATAAGGCCGGATTTGAGGCCGAGCCGCGCCGTGCCGATGGCGATATTGGCCGGGCAGCCGCCGACGGACTTGGCGAAGGAGGCGATATCCTCCAGCCGTGAACCGATCTGCTGGCCGTAAAGATCGACCGAGGAACGGCCGATGGTGATCACATCAAGCGCCGGCTCCGGCTGTGAACCCGGATTCGATTGTACCATGATGTCCTCCCGCTAGATTTTGCGCGGCTTCCAGTGCCTGCGAATTTTCAATAATGAAACATTGGTTCCGATATTTTGTCAATTCGGAATGTTTATTCCATTTTGCCTTTTACAGGTTTTGACTGTTGACGCTTGCGGCGCCGCTCGGCGATGGCGACCGGCAGTGCCATGGTGAGTGCCATCGAGGCCGAAAGCGACCGGAAGCCGGCGAAATCGGCCTCCGCCACCTCGAACCAATGCGTGGCGCAGGCGGCAAGCGGCGAGAAGGCCGAATCGGTGATCGCGATGACCGGGACGCCACGGTCGGCAAGCTCCTGGCTCTGGTTGAGGCTGTCGGCCGCATAAGGCGAGAAGCTCGCCGCGATCGCTGCGTCCTTCGGCGTTGCGAACTGCACCATTTCAGGGTCGACGCCGTTTGGCGAGGCGACGATCTGGTGGCGGATGTTGAGCTTGGAAAAAGCGTAGGTCATGTGCGCCGTCAGCGGGTAGGAGCGCCGTTTGGCGATCAGATAGATTGTCTCGGCGCTGGCAAGGATATTCACCGCTTTGGTGAAGGTATCGCTCTGCACCGTCGCCGCCAGCCGGTTGACAGACTGGTTTGCCGCAGCGATGAAGCCGGAGAGCAGATTGGCGTCCTCATCGTCGCCGCTCGATTTCTCCAGCGTAACGAGGCGCTCTTCGTAGCTCAGCGTCCGGTCCCGCAATCTTTCGCGAAAGATGCTCTGCAGGTCGGAAAACCCTCCATAACCCAGATGATGCGCCAGGCGCACCAGCGTCGATGGCTGGACGTCGGAGGCGGCCGCGATGCTCGCCGTCGTTCCGAAGGCGATTTCGTCGGGATTGCCGAGCGCGAAGGCGGCGACCTGCGCCAGCCGCTTCGGCATGCTCGCCTTGCGCTCGATGATTGTGCTGCGCAGGCTTTCGAAATCGCGCGGCACGCGTGCGTGCCTCTGGGGACCGTTATCCATGCTTGCGGCTCACGAGATGAAACAAATATTCCATATTATCGAGCATAAACGATTTCAAACGGCACGCCTAATTGTTTTTAATCCTCTGTAATTGAAGGATTTTAGACAATTTTTCCAGGGAAAAGGCGCAGAAATGCCTGTGAGCAGGTCCCTTGTCAAAATGATCCAAATATTCCAAAAATCCGCGCGCAGCTCTGGAGGAGACGGAAATGAAGCCACTCGGCATCGGTTTGATCGGCACTGGCTATATGGGCAAGTGTCATGCGCTGGCGTGGAATGCGGTGAAGACGGTGTTCGGCGATGTCGAGCGTCCGCGTCTCGTGCATCTGGCCGAAGCCAATGCCGGACTTGCTAAGGCTCGTGCCGGTGAATTCGGCTTCGAGAAGGCAACGGCCGATTGGCGGGCGCTGATCGCCGACCCCGAGGTCGACGTCGTCTCCGTCACCACGCCTAATCAGTTCCACCCCGAGATGGCGATTGCAGCTCTTGAGGCCGGCAAGCATGTCTGGTGCGAAAAGCCGATGGCGCCGGCCTATGCCGATGCCGAGCGCATGCTGGAAACGGCGAAGCGATCCGGCAAGGTTGCCGCCCTTGGTTATAATTACATCCAGAATCCTGTCATGCGGCATATCAGGACGCTGATTGGCGAGGGCGCTATCGGCACGGTGAACCACATCCGCGTCGAGATGGACGAGGATTTCATGGCCGATCCCGATGTCTTCTTTTATTGGAAGAGCGAGCTTTCCGCCGGCTACGGCGCGCTTGACGATTTCGCAGTGCACCCGCTGTCGCTGCTCTGGTACCTCTTCGGCCATGTCGAGGCCGTCATAACGGATATGGTCAAACCCTATGCCGACCGCCCGCTGAGCGAGGGGGGGCGCCGTGCCGTCGAAAACCACGATGGCGCCAATGTGCTGATGCGGCTTGGCGGAGGCATCTCTGCCGTTTTGATGGCGAATCGCGCCGCCTGGGGTCGCAAGGGCCGCATCGCCCTGCAGATTTTCGGTTTGAAAGGCTCGATCGTCTACGACCAGGAGCGCATGAACGAATTCGAACTCTATCAGGCCGACGGCCGTGGCTCCGAACAGGGTTTCCGCAAGATACTGGCGGCACCCGCCCATCGGCCTTATGATCGATTTATCCCGGCGCCAGGCCATGGCCTCGGCTTCAACGATCTGAAGATCATTGAATGCCGTGAGCTGATCCGGGCAATATCAGGCGAGCCGTCGTCGATCGTGACATTCGAAGACGGTCTCAGGATAGAAAAGTCGGTGCATGCCATGGCACAGTCCTTCCACGAGCGTCGCTGGATCGAGATCGGCTGAATGTAAGAGGCCGCTTTCCGTTGACGGGAATAGGCCTTGGCGTGGTTGTCGGGCGCAGCTTCAGGAGTGAGATCGTGACGGATAGACTGGTGATCATCGGCGCGGGACAGGCCGGTTTCGCATTGGCGGCCAAGCTGCGTGCGTTGAAGGATACGCGCCCGATCACCTTGATCGGTGCGGAGGATGTCGCCCCCTATCAGCGGCCGCCGCTGTCGAAGAAATACCTGCTTGGCGAAATGACCTTCGACCGCCTGCTGTTCCGCGCCGAGCACTGGTATGCCGACAATGACGTCGATCTTCGCCTTTCGACCTGGGCCGAGCAGATCAAACCGGACAGCAAGCAGGTTCTGCTGCAGGACGGCTCCGTTCTCGATTACGGCACGCTGGCGCTGGCCACCGGCTCGACGCCGCGCCGGCTGCCGGCCGCGATCGGCGGCGATCTCGACGGCGTCTATGTCGCCCGCGACAAGCGCGATGCCGACCTGCTCGCCGAAGAAATGCGCCCCGGTCGCCGCGTCCTCATCATCGGCGGCGGTTACATCGGCCTTGAGGCGGCAGCCGTTGCCCGGCACCGCGGCCTTGAGGTCACCGTCATCGAGATGGCCGACCGTATCCTCCAGCGCGTCGCGGCGAAGGAAACCGCCGACATCATGCGCGGGATCCATGAAAGCCATGACGTGGTGATCCGCGAAAAGACCGGGCTCAAGCATCTGGTTGGCAAGGATGGCCGTGTTACCGGCGCCGCGCTTTCCGACGGATCGGTCATCGACATCGATTTCGCCGTCGTCGGCATCGGCGTCGCGCCGAACGATCAGCTTGCCAAGGAAGCCGGTCTCGAAGTCACCAACGGCATTGTCGTCGACGAATTCGCCCGCACCTCCGATCCGGCGATCTTTGCGGCTGGCGATTGCGCCGCACTTCCCTGGCAGGGCGGCCGCATCAGGCTCGAATCGGTGCAGAACGCCGTCGACCAGGCCGAAGCGGCGGCAGCCGTCATCGCCGGCGGCAGCGAGCCTTATGACCCGAAGCCGTGGTTCTGGTCCGACCAGTATGATGTCAAGCTGCAGATCGCCGGCTTCAATCTCGGTTATGACGAGACGCTGCTGCGTCCCGGCGCCCGCGAAGGCGCCCATTCGGTCTGGTACTTCAGGGAAGGCCGGCTGATCGCCGTCGATGCGATCAACGACGCCAAGGCCTATGTGACCGGCAAAAAACTGCTGGAATCCGGGACCAATCCCGACAAATCGATTCTCGCCAACCCTTCTGCTGACCTCAAGAGCCTGCTCGGCTGAGATCAGGACCGATCGTGGCAAGGGAACGCCGTCCCCAGCGCGCCATCCTACCGGACGCCGGGCGGCAAAAGCTCGCCTTCCTTGTCGAAGAGAACGAAGCGCGATCAAATTCGGCGGATCTTGGCAGGAGTGAGGTCTGTTTTCGCAACTAGCCGAAATGCTGTCTCGCTGCATTTCTTCTGGTGAAAACTCAAAAAACCCTTGCATTCACAGACCGGTCACCATAGTTAGGCCGCACCGGAGAGGTGGCCGAGTGGTCGAAGGCGCTCCCCTGCTAAGGGAGTATACGTCAAAAGCGTATCGTGGGTTCGAATCCCATCTTCTCCGCCATCCCGATTTACCTGAGCACGCGTCCGTCGATCGTTAGTATCTGGCAGGGAATCATGTTCGTTTAGTCGGCTAGGCCGGGCGACGAAGCGATCGCTCTGCCTCAAGCGAGAGAATCGCCTGCGGGAATCACCTCCCGCGCTGAAGCCACCAGCAGGGGGCGAAAGCGGATCGGTGCACGTCGGGTTACGCTTCCGGCAATCATGAAATCCCCTGCAAGAGCGCATTTTGACGAAAAAGCGTCACGAATGTGTCGCAAAGCGCATGTCCAATTCTTTGCTGGTCTCCCCTAAGCCTCCGCAAAATCAGGGTTTTCTTAACAAAGCATAAAGGAAATCGAGGCCGGTTGCCCGACTTGTGTCCTTTCAGCAACAGAATGTCGGGAAGGCTCCCTCAAATCACCCATCCGAGTAAGTTGGTGATTGCGTGACGGCTTCCGTCTTGTATTTTCAATGTCGGAAGCAAGGGCGACTGATCGTCCACTTCTTGAAACACGGGGATGGGGCAGGGAACGCTGCTCAGCGAAAGATCCCAAACCCGATCGAAACTTTGAATTGGAGGTCATTTATGAACATCAAGAGCCTTCTTCTCGGCTCCGCTGCTGCTCTCGCAGTAGTTTCCGGTGCTCAGGCTGCCGACGCTATCGTTGCTGCCGAGCCGGAACCGGTTGAATATGTTCGCGTCTGCGACGCTTACGGCACCGGCTACTTCTACATCCCGGGCACCGAAACCTGCCTCAAGATCGAAGGCTACATCCGTTTCCAGGTTGATATTGGCGATCAGCCGCTCAACCTTTCGGAAGACAACGACTCCGATTGGGATGCAAGAACTCGCGGCCAGGTTCAGTTCACGGCCAAGAGCGATACCGAGTATGGTCCGCTGACCGGCGTCATCGTCATGCAGTTCAATGCTGACAACTCCTCTGAGCAGGAAGCCATCCTCGACTCCGCTTACCTCGACATCGCCGGCTTCCGCGCCGGTCTGTTCTACAGCTGGTGGGACGATGGCCTCTCTGGCGAAACCGACGACATCGGCTCGCCGGTCACGCTGCATAACTCCATCCGTTATCAGTACGAAACCGACGCCTTCTACGCTGGCATCAGCGTCGATGAACTCGAAGACGGCTTCTACAAGGCTGGCGAAGAACCCAACAACGTTGGTGTTGCAGTCGGTCTCGGCGGCAAGGCTGGTGCGTTCAGCTACCAGATCACTGCTGGCTACGACGTCGACAACGAAGAAGGCGCTGTCCGTGCAATGGGTACGGTTGACATCGGTCCCGGTACGCTCGGCCTCGCTGCCGTATACGCTACCGGCCCGAGCTCCTACTACACCGCAGCTGAGTGGGCTGTCGCTGCTGAATACGCCATCAAGGCAACCGACAAGCTCAAGATCACCCCTGGTGTTCAGTACTACAGCAACTACGGCATTGACGGCGACGACTTTGCTGATGGCGATGCTTGGAAGGCCGGTCTGACGGTCGACTACCAGATCGTCGACAACTTCTACGCCAAGGCTTCGGTTCAGTACCTCGATCCGGAAGATGACGACGACAGCACTTCGGGCTATTTCCGCCTGCAGCGCTCGTTCTAATCTGATCTGACTTCGGTCAATCAGGAAAGCCCGGCTCTCGAGCCGGGCTTTTTGTATTTGGACGAATGGCCGATTGTGCCAGCTGACCAATTTCGTGAGGTTATCGGCAGGTGTCGAGAAAAGCTCGAATTGTCGTAGGGATATCGCCGAGATGCAGGAGCGGGGCGTGTCCTTGTCCTTCGGCAGCATGAAGGATCAGCCGCGGATGCCGCCGTGCCATTTCGCCGGCGGTTTCCTGTGACAGCAGCGACGTATTTTCACCGCGGATCAGCATGAGCGGCAACCGGCTCAGGCTTTCGAATTGCTCCCAGAGATCAGGCAACGGCTGGCTGAAATCGATCGATTTCAGTGCCTCTACGATCGCCGGGTCGAAGTCGGCGACCGGCCTTCCATTAATATCGCGATAAAGGGCAAGCGCCATCTCGCGCCAGTCTTGTTCTGCAAGCACGGCAAACGACGCGCCATGATTTTCCTTCAATATATCGGCCGCCTCGTTCCAGTCCGCCGGCTTCCTGCCGCCATTGAGGTAGTCGCGGATCAGCATTAGCCCCTCAGCCTCGAGCACGGGTCCGATATCGTTGAGGATGACGGCTTCGAGAAGATCCGGCCGTGTCGCTGCGATCAGATGCAGGATCAGCCCGCCGCGTGACGTGCCGATGAAAATTGCCCGCTCGATGCCGAACGCCGCGCAGGCGCCAATAACGTCGCCGGCCTCGACGGCGAGATTGTAGTTCGCCTTGTTCTCATCCCATGCTGAGTTTCCCCGTCCGCGCGAATCAAGCGCAATCACCCTGCGAGGCATTGTTGTGTCCCGGGAGAGAAGCAGCGCAAGCGGATGAAAATCCCGTGTATTGCGGGTCAGGCCGGGCAGGCAGATCACCGGCAGCCGTCCGGTGGTTGCCGCCTGGTCGGGTTGGTAGTCGCGGGCATAAAGCCTCAACCCATCAGAGGAAGTGTAAAATCGTTCCTGGAAACCGCCTGCATCCGTATCCGGCATCGCATCCCTCAAGACCTGTTTGATCCCGAAGATGTAGCTTGCTTTTCAAGCGGCGCCAAATGGCTTCACGAGGCGCTGCGTCCGCCGATCAGATCGCGCTCGATATCGGTGGGCTGGCCGAGACGGGCTTTATAAACCTCGTAATTCTCCATCACCCGCTGCACATAGTTGCGCGTTTCGGGGAAGGGGATGCGCTCGATCCAGTCGACGATCTCGTCGATCGGCCTGCCGCGGGGATCGCCGTAGCGGCCGATCCATTCCGGCACTCGCTTCGGTCCGGCATTATAGGCAATGAAGGTGAGGATATAGGAACCGCCGAAGGCATCGATCTGCTCGCCGAGATAATGGGCGCCGAGTGTCGCGTTATAGCCGGCATCGGCCGTCAGCTTGTCCTTGGAAAAGGCGATGTTGTGGCGCTTGGCCACCGCCTGGGCTGTCCCCGGCAGAAGCTGCAGCAGGCCGCGCGCGTTCGCCGCCGATACCGCGGCCGGGTTGAAGGCGCTTTCCTGCCGCGCGATGGCATAGGCAAGCGCCTTGCCGGAGCCTGTTATATTGGCGTTCGCCGGGATTACACCGACCGGAAAGGCAAGCGCTGCGACATCGATGCCGCGTCCATAGGCGATCTTGCCGATCTGCAGCGAGAGATGATGATCGCCGGATTGCTCGGCCCGTGCCGCAAGAACAGCCAATTCACCGGGGCTTTGCAGCTGATCGGCGAGAGCGAGATAAAGAATGGAGGCCCGCCATCCATGGCCGGCGGCCTCCAGCCGGGCGATCGCCTGCACGGCTTCGCGTGCCTGGAAGCGCTGCCGGTCGGCGGTGCTCGGTGCGGGATAGGTGACATTAAGCGTCTTTCGCCCCAGCCTTTCGGCCGCGAGCTGTCCATAGAAGGTGCCGGGAAAATTCGCGGCCTTCGAATAGAATTCGCTGGATTTGCCGGGGCCTCCAGCTTCCGCTGCCCGTCCCAGCCAATACCAGGCGCGTGAAACCGAGATCGGTCCGTTTGATGTCTGGAGGATCTTGCGGAAATGTCTTTCCGCCGTTGCCGGGTCCTGCAGGCCGCGAAGCGCGTACCATCCGGCATGGAATTCAGCCTCGACGATATCTGTCGGGCTCGTTGCGGCGTAGTTTGCGACGATGCGATAGGCAGGCTTGAACTGTCCCTGGTCGACGAGACCACGGCTGATGATGCGCTGCTCGTTCCACCATTCGCCGGAATTGATGAGTTCGCTACGCTCGGGCGGCATCTGCTCCAGAAGTGCTGCCGCCTCGGCATATTTGTCCTGCTTGCGCAGATATTCGATCCGCGCAAACAGTAGACCGGCATCGCCGCGCCATTTCGCATCGACGGCGTTGAGCAGCGCGCCGGCATTACCGGCTTTGGCGTCGACGGCAGCCCAGGCCGTGTAGAGCGACTGCGCCTGGCCCATGTCTCCGAAACGCTTGGCCTGCGCCACCCGGCCGCGATACATCAGATAGTCCATCCGTGCCTTATGGTCGGCAGGCGTCAACAGCGCGGAAAATTCGATGAGGATCTTGTCCTCGGTCGCCTTGTCGAGAGCCTCTCCGCGCCAGACCTTGCGGATATATTTTGCCGCCTGCGGCTGCTTGCCTGACGCTACCAGCGCCCGGCCGAGAATGACGGCGCCCTGCATCGTCTCAGGCGCGGTATCGCCGAACGCGGCGAGGACGGCGGGAGGGGCGGGATTTTCGTCATAGATCGCACGTTCGGAATAGGCGCGCAGCCGCGAAAGACCCGGCCAGCCCTTGAGCTCTTGCGCGGCGCTGGCGATTTCATAAGAAGGAACACCCTTCAATCCGGAAACGGCGATCGCCCAGGTGAGGATATGACGGTCGAGCGTCCCGTCGCGCATGCCGTTGCGGATCGAAAGTGCCAGCTGCGGGTCCTTATCGGAAAGCGCGTCGAGGCCGGCTTTCAGGTCGCCGTTGACGGGCGCGATGGCCGGATTGCGCGGAATGGCGCCTGTCGTGATCGATTCCGGTATGGCTGTCTCAGGAATGAAGCCGAGCGGCTTGGCGGCAGGCGTGGCAGTGCTCTCGCCGGGAAGCGGCGACGCAACACTGCTCCACGCGGCGGCAATGAAGCCGAAGGCGGACAGAATCAAGACAGCTTTCTTCATCCGGGATCTCGCAACGAAAACACGCCCTGCCATTTGGCTAGAGGCATCTTAACGAAACCTTACCGTACCAGGTAAAATTCATTCACATCTGCTATCGGAATTTGCCCCAAACCGAACTCTGCGCGCTTGTCGCGATGATTTCGGCGCTTTATGGTGCGCAACTCATATTCATGGAATGCGGCCGAAGCAAGGATTTGGTCGTGAGGAGCTTTGCATGTTCAATGGGTCCATTCCCGCCCTCGTCACCCCCTTCACGGATGCCGGACTGATCGACGAAGACAGCTTCGCCACTCATGTCGACTGGCAGATCAAGGAAGGCAGCGGCGGTCTCGTTCCAGTCGGCACGACCGGCGAATCCCCGACGCTGTCACATGCCGAGCATAAGCGGGTGGTGGAACTCTGCATCGAAGTTGCCGCAAAACGCGTTCCCGTCATGGCCGGCGCCGGTTCGAACAATACGCGTGAGGCGATCGAGCTTGCCCAGCACGCCGAAAAGGTCGGTGCGAACGCCGTGCTGGTCGTCACCCCCTATTACAACAAGCCGACGCAGAAGGGCTTGATCGCGCATTTTTCGGCGATCGCCGAGGCCGTCGATCTGCCGATCTATATCTATAACATTCCCGGCCGCTCGGTCGTCGACATGACACCGGAAACGATGGGTGCGCTCGCCAAGGCGCATAGGAATATCGTCGGCGTCAAGGATGCGACGGGCAAGATCGAGCGCGTCTCCGAACAGCGCATCAGCTGCGGCGCCAATTTCAGGCAATTGTCCGGCGAGGATGCGACGGCGCTCGGCTTCAACGCCCATGGCGGCGTCGGCTGTATTTCGGTAACGGCCAATGTCGCCCCGCGCCTTTGCGCCGACTTCCAGGCGGCAACGCTGGCAGGCGACTATGCCCGCGCCCTGGAATATCAGGATCGGCTGATGCCGCTGCACAAGGCAATCTTCCTTGAGCCGGGTCTTTGCGGCGCCAAATACGGTCTCTCCAGACTTGGCCGGATGAGCCGCAACGTTCGTTCGCCGCTGCTTTCGACGCTGGAGCCGGCAACGGAATCGGCGATCGACGCCGCCATGCGCCATGCAGGCCTGCTGAACTGACGAGACAGGCCTTCTTCACAAGACGGGGTCTCTCCCTTACATAAAGGGCAAGAAATGAGGGCGCGGCTTTTCGCGCCCCAAAAAGAAATTGGAATGTCGTCATGGCCCCCAAAGGCAGCCAACGCGTGGTGAACAAGGTCGTGGCCGAAAACCGCAAGGCCCGCTTCAACTACGAGATCATCGATACTTACGAGGCCGGCATCGTGCTGATGGGCACGGAGGTCAAGTCGCTGCGTGAAGGCAAGGCCAACATCGCCGAATCCTACGCCTCGGATGAGGGCGGCGAGATCTGGCTGATCAATTCCTACCTGCCGGAATATTTGCAGGCCAACCGCTTCAATCACGAACCGCGCCGGCGCCGCAAGCTGCTGTTGTCGGGCCGTGAAATCCATCGCCTGCGCTCTGCCATCAACCGCGAAGGCATGACGCTGATCCCGCTGAAGATCTATTTCAACGATCGCGGTCGGGCAAAGATGGAACTGGCGCTCGCCAAGGGTAAGAAATTGCACGACAAGCGTGAATCCGAGAAGGAGCGCGATTGGAACCGGCAGAAGAGCCGCCTGCTGAAGGCTCATGGTTGACCACGCTGGGGCCGATCACATTGCAATCGGCCGCTGTCGCGTATCCTCCATGTAAAGGCATGGCCGCGCGAGGGGTTCGCCGCCGCGCCCCTGTATAATTCAAAGTGCAGCCTCGTGGCCGCTACGTTCGGGATGATGGAGAGATCAGTCCTCGAAATCGCTGGCCGGGGCGACTTCGGCCGGGCGCGGCGCGCGCTCGGAGGGGTCACGACCGATTTCAGCCTTCAGAGACAAAAGATCGATGAAATGATCGGCCTGCCGGCGCAGGTCGTCGGCGATCATCGGCGGCTGGGTCGCCATGGTCGAGATTACCGAGACCTTGCGGCCCCTGCGCTGCAACGCCTCGACCAGGTTCGTGAAATCGCCGTCGCCCGAGAAGATGACGAGATGATCGACCGTTTCGGACTGTTCCATGGCGTCGATGGCAAGCTCGATGTCCATGTTGCCTTTGATCTTTCGGCGGCCCATGGAATCTGTGAATTCCTTGGCGGGCTTAGTGACGACTTTGTAGCCGTTGTAGTCGAGCCAGTCGATCAGCGGCCGGATCGACGAATATTCCTGATCCTCGATCAGAGCGGTATAATAATATGCGCGCAGCAGATATCCGCGTTTCTGGAATGCTTTCAACAGCTTGCGGTAATCAATGTCAAAGCCGAGGCTCTTGGATGCAGCGTAGAGGTTGGCGCCGTCAATGAAGAGTGCAATTTTTTCGCGTGGGTCAAACATCGCTTACCAATCCAATGAGAGCAATCGAAATCCGCATGGGTCAAACTTCAATAAAAACAATAACTTGTGTTTCGATTTCGATCTGATCCTTACTTTATGAATTATTCATATATGAAAGATTTAGGGCACGATTCGACATATTCCAAGCAACCTTCGGTGGAATTATGACATTCTCCATGGAAATCTAGCTCAGCCGCGGATAAAGACGAGGGGAGCCGGAATGAAAAACTTGTATTTGCCCGGTTTTAATTGTATCGGGCGTGTTAATCCCGAAATGACGACCGTAAAGGACAGGCAATGGCCCGTGTCACAGTTGAAGATTGCATCGACAAGGTGGAGAACCGCTTCGAGCTGGTTCTGCTCGCCAGCCACCGCGCCCGGCTGATTTCCCAGGGTGCCTCGATCACCATCGATCGCGACAATGACAAGAATCCTGTGGTGGCGCTCCGCGAAATTGCCGATGAGACGCTTTCGCCCGATGACCTCAAGGAAGATCTGATCCATTCGCTGCAGAAGCATGTCGAAGTCGACGAGCCCGAGCCCGATCCGGCAAGCATGATCGCCGCCGGCAGTGTCGCCGCAGCCGACAGCGAAGAGCAGGACGACGTGCCGGAGACGATCACTTTCGACCAGATGTCGGAAGAAGAGCTGCTTGCCGGCATCGAAGGCCTCGTGCCGCCGGAAAAGAGCGACGACTACTAAGCGCGCTGGCCGGATCCCCTGTCGCATCGGTCAGATGCGATCCGGAAAAACCTGCATGCGATGCAAAAGAGCGACGATTACCAATCGTCAATCTTGCACCTTTATTGCTTAGGCATATTATTGCCCATGTGTGCGCCAATCGTTGATTGGCGCGCTTTTATTTTTATCGGAGTGGCTTTGGAATGATGCGGCAGTACGAGCTCGTGGAGCGGGTTCAGCAATACAAGCCCGATGCCAATGAAGCACTGCTGAACAAAGCCTATGTCTACGCCATGCAGAAGCATGGCCAGCAAAAGCGCGCGAGCGGCGATCCCTATATTTCCCATCCGCTCGAGGTTGCCGCCATTCTCACCGACATGCACCTCGATGAATCGACGATCGCGGTTGCCCTTCTGCACGATACGATCGAGGATACCACGGCGACACGCGCCGAGATCGACGAACTGTTCGGCGAGGATATCGGCCGCCTGGTCGAGGGTCTGACCAAGATCAAGAAGCTCGACCTCGTCACCAAGAAGGCCAAGCAGGCGGAAAACCTGCGCAAGCTGCTGTTGGCCATTTCCGACGATGTGCGCGTGCTGCTCGTCAAGCTTGCCGATCGCCTGCACAATATGCGCACCCTCGATCACATGTCGGCCGACAAGCGTGCCCGCATTTCCGAGGAGACGATGGAAATCTATGCGCCGCTCGCCGGCCGCATGGGCATGCAGGACATGCGCGAGGAACTAGAGGAACTCTCCTTCCGGCATATGAACCCGGAAGCCTACGAGACCGTCACCAAAAGGCTGGAAGAGCTTTCGAAGCGCAATGAGGGCATCGTCAAGAAGATCGAGGCCGAACTGCGCGATCTTTTGGTCGCAAGCGGCCTGACGAGCGCCTACGTCAAGGGCCGGCAGAAGAAGCCCTATTCGGTCTTCCGCAAGATGCAGTCGAAGTCGCTTTCCTTCGAGCAGCTTTCCGATGTCTACGGCTTCCGCCTGATCGTCGAGGACATCCCCTCCTGTTACAGGGCGCTCGGCATCGTCCACACGCGCTGGCGCGTCGTGCCCGGTCGCTTCAAGGACTATATCTCGACGCCGAAGCAGAACGATTACCGTTCGCTGCACACCACCATCGTCGGCCCCTCCAGCCAGCGCATCGAACTGCAGATCCGCACCAAGCGCATGCACGAAATCGCCGAATTCGGCATCGCCGCCCACACGCTCTATAAGGACGGCGCCACCAATGCCGATGGCGACATCCTTTCTCGCGAATCCAATGCCTATTCCTGGCTGCGTCATACGATCGAGGCGCTCGCCGAGGGCGACAGCCCGGAAGAATTCCTCGAACACACCAAGCTCGAGCTCTTCCAGGACCAGGTCTTCTGCTTCACGCCGAAGGGCAAGCTGATCGCCCTGCCGCGCGGCGCCACCCCGATCGATTTCGCCTATGCGGTGCACACCAATATCGGCGACACCACGGTGGGCGCCAAGATCAACGGCCGCATCATGCCGCTGGTGACGCGGCTTGCAAATGGCGACGAGGTCGAGATCATCCGCTCCGGCGTGCAGGTTCCGCCCGCCGCCTGGGAGGAGATCGTCGTGACCGGCAAGGCGCGCGCCGCCATCCGCCGCGCCACCCGCATGGCGATCCGCAAGCAATATGCCGGTCTCGGCCACCGCATTCTCGAGCGCACCTTCAACAGGGCCGGCAAGATCTTCTCGCGCGAAGCGATGAAGCCGGCGCTGCACCGTCTCGGCCAGAAGGATGTCGAGGATGCGATCGCCGCCGTCGGCCGCGGCGAGATGTCCTCGCTCGACGTGCTGCGCGCCGTCTATCCCGATCATCAGGACGAGCGGGTCACCGTGAAGCCTTCCGGCGATGACGGTTGGTTCAACGTCCGCAGCGCCGCCGGCATGATCTTCAAGATCCCGGGCAAGACCAAGGCAGGGCACGAGGGAGGCCATTCGGAAATCGACACTGAGGCCGATATCGGCCCGATCCGCGGCCTGTCCGGCAATGTCGACGTCAAGTTCGCGCCGACCGGCGCCGTGCCCGGCGATCGTATCGTCGGCATCATGGACCAGGGCAACGGCATCACCATCTATCCGATCCAGTCGCCGAGCCTGCAGCGCTTCGACGATCAGCCCGATCGTTGGATCGACGTGCGCTGGGATCTCGACGAAGCCAACAAGTCGCGTTTCATGGCGCGTATCATGGTGAATGGGTTGAATGAACCCGGCACGCTCGCCAAGGTCGCCCAGACGGTCGCAGGCCTCGACGTCAATATTCGCTTGCTGAACACGGTGCGGGTCGCGGCCGATTTCACCGAAATGATGCTCGAGGTCGAGGTTTGGGACCTGCGTCAGCTCAACCAGCTGCTCGCCCAGATGAAGGAACTGGATTGCATCGCTACGATCCGACGCCTCTACGAGTAAGCTTTTGTTAAGCCGCTCAGGAATTCGAGCGAGAGATTGCACATTTTATGATCGTTTTAGGATCGAACCGGCGCATTAAAAGGGCGAGCGATGCGTTGAGCGCATGGCTGTATCCATGTTGCGGCGGTGGTAATTGACCTTTGCAAGGCCTATCTTCTGGTCATCGAAACATAAACAGAAGATGAGACAAGGTAATGTTTGACCCTATCAAGAAATTCGCTCGCGCCTTTCGCGCTCCGACCACGCAGGAACGTGAAATGGCATATTTGAATGGCTCGCTCGATCGTATCGATCTCGAGTTTCGTCAGCGCCAGGTCGACCGCGGTCTGTTCCGCAATCGCTGATACTGGACTTTATACTTGAGGTAAGTGAGGGACGTTATGCATAACGGACGCCCCTCGGCATGACGACGCTCCTCGTCGCACAGAGGACTGAGGAGCTGTTTTTCGGCGGTATCATTTGCCGCTCTTGTCATGGTGGTGTGCGCTGCACTAAATACCGGCCATGTTGTTTCGCCGTCGCAAGCCTGCGGGATTCAAGGAAAAGATGCGGGAGCTTTTGTGGCCTCGCAAAGGTTTCCTTCGCCCGATCCGTTACCTGACAATGCGCGTCCTGCGCCTGAGCGCTTCGCCGCATGCGGTTGCCGCCGGCGTCGCTGCAGGTGTCTTCGTTTCGTGGACGCCTTTCATCGGCGTGCATTTCGTCATGGCGTTCGTCATCACCTATTTCCTTTCCGGCAGCATGGTGGCCGCCGCCCTCGGCTGCGCGGCTTTCGGCAATCCGCTGACCTATCCCTTCATCTGGGGCATCACCTGGGAGATCGGCCATCTGCTGTTGAGCCGCGAGGATCATCTGGCCGGTCAGTCGGTGGATCTCGCCGCCCTTTTTCACAAGCTGAACTTCGCTGAGCTGTGGAAGCCGGTGCTGGAGCCGATGCTGGTCGGCGCCATTCCGCCGGCGGTCGTCACCTCCGTTGCGCTCTACGCGCTGACGTTCTACACCGTCAGAGGTTTTCAGACGCGCCGCCATATACGGCTGATGGAGCGGGCCCGCCTGCGTGCCGTTCCGGCCGGGGACATGCCGAGCATATGAACCCGATCAAGAATTCTTAAGCGACGGAAGGTTCCGGCATGATCATCGGCATTGGCAGCGATCTGATCGACATTCGCCGTGTCGAGAAATCCATCGATCGTTTCGGCGAGCGCTTCACCCATCGCTGCTTCACCGAGATCGAGCGCGCGCGTTCCGACAAGCGCGCAAACCGTGCCGCATCCTATGCCAAGCGTTTCGCCGCCAAGGAGGCCTGTTCCAAGGCGCTCGGCACCGGCATAGCGCAGGGCGTCTTCTGGAAGGACATGGGCGTCGTCAACCTGCCGAGCGGCAAGCCGACCATGCTTTTATCAGGCAGCGCCGCCCTGATCCTCGAATCGCTGCTGCCTGCGGGCCACAGGCCCGCCATTCATTTGACAATAACGGATGATTATCCCTTGGCGCAGGCCTTCGTCATTATCGAGGCGTTGCCCTTGAGCCTCTGATCGCGCGACATCAGGAGCTGTTGATCGCGACCTCTCGTCGCTTTTGATGTTGTCGCCATTGCCGCAACCGGCCGAAGCCGATAGAACAGGATGATTTCAGGCCGACCCGGCCTAAAATCTGAATCCTGTTCTAGATTAAGATTTAGAGCATGATGTCGTCCGAAAACCGCTCACACTTTTCGGCATCATGCTCTAGAGAGAACGACAGAAAGAATTGCGCCGCCGCGGCGTCTTGAAGGAATAAGACTGCGTGTCCGAAAAAGTCGAAGCCAAGCCGAATGCCCTCTGGGAAAATATCAAAGTCATCATCCAGGCGCTGATTTTGGCGATGGTGATCCGAACGGTGCTGTTCCAGCCCTTTACCATTCCGTCCGGTTCGATGATGCCGACCCTGCTGGTCGGCGACTACATCTTCGTCAACAAGTTCGCTTACGGCTATTCGAAATATTCGCTGCCCTTCTCGCCGGATGTCTTCAGCGGCCGCCTGTTCGGCGCCGATCCGAAGCGTGGCGACATCGTCGTCTTCCGTTTCCCGCCGAACCCCGACATCGATTATATCAAGCGCTGCATCGGCCTGCCGGGTGACCGCATCCAGGTTACCGACGGCGTGCTCTACGTCAACGGCAAGCCGGTTCCGAAGGTGGCGGACGGTGCGTTCACTTCGGATTACAAGCTCGACCCGGGCGAGGACGTGCCGGTATTCCGCGAAACGCTCGACGACGGCAAGTCCTACGACACGCTCGATCAGTCTCCGGTGTCGCGTGGCGATAACACCCGCGAATTCATAGTGCCGGAAGGCCATTATTTCATGATGGGCGACAATCGCGACAACTCGCTCGACAGCCGCTTTGACGTCGGCTTCGTGCCCGCCGAAAATCTTGTCGGCCGTGCCAGCGTCATCTTCTTCTCGCTCGGCAACGACACCTCCTTCCGCGAGATCTGGAAGTGGCCGACAAACATGCGTTGGGACCGCCTCTTCAAGGTTGTTGAATGAGTAAGGCGCAGACGCTTTCTGCGACGGACCGCGCAAAGCTTGAAAGCCTGATCGGTCATGACTTTGCTGAAAAGGAACGCCTGGATCGCGCGCTGACCCATGCCAGCGCCCGCACCGAAAAGGGCGGAAATTACGAACGGCTGGAGTTCCTCGGCGACAGGGTTCTCGGGCTCTGCATCGCCGAGCTTCTGTTCCGCACCTTCGGCGCGGCGGCTGAAGGAGAACTTTCGGTTCGCCTCAACCAGCTCGTCAGCGCCGAAACCTGTGCTGCGGTCGCCGACGAACTCAATCTTCACCTCTATATCCGCACCGGCGCCGATGTGAAGAAACTGACCGGCAAGCGCATGATGAATGTGCGCGCTGATGTCGTCGAAAGCCTGATCGCCGCGATTTATCTCGACGGCGGCCTCGAAGTCGCCCGCCGGTTCATTCTGCGTTACTGGCAAGGCAGGGCCGTGCGGGCCGATGGCGCCAAGCGCGACGCCAAGACCGAGCTGCAGGAATGGTCGCATGCGAAATTCGGCGTCACGCCGATCTACCGGGTTGATGAACGCAGCGGACCGGATCATGATCCGCGCTTCAAGGTGACGGTGGAAGTTGCTGGCATTAAGCCTGAAACCGGCGTAGAGCGGTCGAAGCGTGCCGCCGAACAGGTGGCGGCAACGAAGATGCTTGAGCGCGAAGGCATTTGGCAGCAATCGTCTGCCGGAAACTGACGGGACAATGACACAAGAAGAAGAGATCGCGGCCGAAGCTGCCGCAGAAACCAATGGTCCGACGCATTCTGGCTTTGTCGCGCTGATCGGGCCGACCAATGCCGGCAAGTCGACGCTGGTGAACCGCCTCGTCGGCGCCAAGGTCTCGATCGTCAGCCATAAGGTGCAGACGACGCGGGCTATCGTCCGCGGCATCGCGATCCACGACAATGCCCAGATCGTCTTCATGGATACGCCGGGTATCTTCAAGCCGCGCCGCCGGCTTGACCGCGCCATGGTGACCTCGGCCTGGGGCGGTGCGAGGGATGCCGATCTGATCGTGCTGCTGATCGACAGCGAGCGCGGCCTGCGCGGCGATGCCGAAGCCATCCTCGAAGGTCTCAAGGAAGTCCGGCAGCCGAAGATCCTGCTGCTCAACAAGATCGACCGCGTCAACCGTGAGGATCTGCTGGCGCTGGCCGCGAGCGCCAACGAGAAGATCGCCTTCGACCGCACCTTCATGATCTCCGCCGAAAACGGCTCCGGTTGCGACGACCTCATGGACTATCTGGCGAAAACGCTCCCGGAGGGGCCGTGGTACTATCCGGAAGACCAGATCTCCGATCTGCCGATGCGCCAGCTCGCCGCCGAGATTACCCGTGAAAAGCTGTTTCTGCGCCTGCACCAGGAGCTTCCCTATGCATCGCATGTCGAAACGGAGAAGTGGGAAGAGCGCAAGGACGGCTCGGTGCGAATCGAGCAGGTGATCTATCTCGAGCGCGACAGCCAAAAGAAGATCGCGCTCGGCAAGGGCGGTGAAACCATCAAGGCGATCTCGACTGCTTCCCGTAAGGAATTGTCGGAGATCCTCGAACAGCCGGTCCATCTCTTCCTGTTCGTCAAGGTTCGCGAGAATTGGGGTGATGATCCCGAGCGGTTCCGCGAGATGGGTCTCGATTTCCCGAAATAAGCATGGCAAGGATTTCATAGGGCTGGCGCCAGCCCTTTGTTTTCGCATAAAAAACTCGCATCGCTCACGGAACAAATCCGTGGCTCGCGCATTCATTGATGAACGGCGCGCCAACGTTGGCGCGCCGATTTTGCGACGGCAAGGGCAAGTATGGCGACGTCGAGATCCATCAATTCTTTCAAGACCCCTTGCGAGCAATGTCCTTTGCGGCCCTTGCCGCATTTCAGGGAATTCAGTCGTGACGAGCTGGAATTCGTCTCGAGCTTCAAGAGGGGTGAGCTTGCCGTCGATGCCGGCTCCACCATCCTCGTCGAGGGCGCACACAGCGCTCATCTCTTCACGGTGCTTGCCGGCTGGGGCTTCCGCTACAAGATGCTGGAGGACGGACGCCGCCAGATTCTGAATTATATCATGCCGGGCGACCTGGTCGGACTGCAGGGAACGATTGCCGGTGAGATGCAACATTCCGTCGAAGCGCTTTCGCCCGTGTCCCTTTGTGTCTTCGAGCGTGACAGGCTGATGACGCTCTACAACAAGCACGCCTCGCTCGCCTTCGACATCACTTGGATCGCCGCGCGCGAGGAGCGCATCCTGGATGAGCATCTCTTGAGCATAGGCCGCCGCACGGCGCTGGAAAGAGCAGCCTACCTGATCGCTTTCCTGTTCGAGCGCGGTCGGAAGCTCAGTATCTTCAACGGCCGCAAATTCATCCCCATCACCCAGCAGCACATCGCCGACACGCTCGGTCTTTCCATCGTTCACACCAACAAGACGTTGAAAAAGCTCAGCGAACGCGGGTTGATCCGCTGGCAGGAGCGCGGCTGCGAGGTGCTGAATGGCGAGGAATTGATGGCGATATCAGGCTGGGAAGGGCTCGGAGAGGGCAAACGCCCGTTCATCTAAAGCGCCTCGCGATCTTTCAGATTCACTCCTCGCGCTTTGGGTGTTTGTTCTACGCATGTCGTTAGCGCAAAACCACTGCGCACTTTTGCGCGACATGCTTTAGCCAAGCAGCTTCGTTATGTCTTTTTTAAATGCAGATTAGCAGCAAGGAAAATAAGGTCGGCCGTCATCCTTCCTCCGATTTTGATTCTTATCGACCGGGCAGAAAAATGGTTTATTCAGAAAAGGTGGCGGAATTCACCGATAGCGTGCCATGCGGGGCACCGGAGGGCAATGATGTTGGCGAAACGGCCGGGGCGCTGCGACAGGCGCCCGACGAGAGGCATCGAATCATGAGCGCAATCCGTGTTCTGGTTCTTGAAGACAGTCTGATCATCGCGATGGAGGCGGAGGATATTCTCCGCCTGGCCGGCGTCGGGAGCATCGATATTGTCGGCAGCGTCGAACAGGCGAGGGCTGCCATTGCTGCGGAGACATATGATTTCGCCCTTCTCGACGTCAATCTCGGCGAGGGCATGAGCTTCGGATTTGCCCGCCATCTTCTCGATATCGGCATTCCCTTCGGCTTCGTCAGCGGCTATTCCGATACCGGCGATTTCCCGCCCGATCTGCAGAACATACCGCTTCTGGTGAAGCCTTTCGACGAAACGGCGATGCGGGAGTTCCTGCAGAGGCTTTTCCCGGCTGTCGCCTGACGCGGTCCATGACAGAATCCAGACCTTGCATTGGAGCGCGTCTTTTCAGACGCGCAAAGGACGCTGTAACGCATTGAATTATGCAGTAGAATGGATTCGTCAGCCGTAAGGACTTCTTTCGATGCAGTGGCAGGACCATGCGATCATCCTGGGCGTCAAGCGCCACGGCGAGACGAGCGTCATCGCTGAGGTAATGACGCGTGATCGCGGCCGCCATCTCGGCCTGGTGCGCTCCGGCCGCTCGCGCGCCATGCAGCCGGTGCTGCAGGCGGGCAATGCCGTGGAGGTCATCTGGCGTGCCCGGCTTGACGAGCATCTGGGCGAATTCCGCGTCGAGCCGGTGACGCTGCGCGCTGCCCGGCTGATGGAAACGGCAACCGCCGTCTACGGTGTCCAGGCGATGGGCGCGCTGCTGCGGCTGCTGCCGGAGCGTGACCCGCATCCGCACCTCTTCGATGCGCTGGAGGTCATCCTCGATCACCTGCACAATCCGGCCGATGCCGGCGAACTCTTCGTGCGCTTCGAGCTTGCGGTGCTGAACGACCTCGGCTTCGGCCTCGATCTTGCCGAATGCGCCGCCACCGGCGCCCGTTCCGATCTCGTCTATGTCTCGCCGAAATCCGGCCGCGCGGTCAGCCGCGCCGCTGGTGCCCCCTGGGCGGACAAGATGCTGCTCCTGCCACCGTTCCTCAGCATCGAGGGCAATCACGCGGCCGACTTCGATAGTCTCGCAGCCGCATTCCGTCTGACAGGGTTCTTTCTGCATCGTCATGTCTACGAGCCGCGCGGCATCGAGGCGGCAACTGCCCGCGAGGGCTTCGTTCAGGCGGCGCTCAAGGCGCTTAATCCAGCCTTGCGGACGCTTTCCGGCCCGAATGGTATTTCCGCCTGATCGCGTTTTTTACGGGTGCAAAACATCCTCCGGATTTGACGGTTTACCCGCCGATGAGCGCTTCCTATGTCTCCAGAGGATTGCCAATCAAGGAGGACCTCATGCTGACCAAGACCGCATCACCGACGACGATCACGCTCTGGACCGGCCGCGAAATTCTGCGCCTCGGTATGGGATGCTGGGCGATTGGCGGTCCCTTCTTCGCCGGCGACACGCCGCTCGGCTGGGGCGATGTCGACGACGATGAATCCGTGCGGGCGATCAACTGCGCCATCGATCTCGGCATCCGCTTCTTCGACACGGCCTCGAATTACGGCGCCGGCCACTCGGAGGAGGTGCTTGGCCGGGCGATCGGCAATCGCGACGATATCGTCGTCGCCACCAAGTTCGGCTTCGCCACCGATTCGCAAACCAAGCAGGCAACCGGCGCCTTTGCCGATGAGGCCTTCATCCGCCGTTCGGTCGAGACTTCGCTGCGCCGTCTCAAGCGCGATCGCCTCGATCTCCTGCAGTTCCATCTCAATGATTTTCCGCTGGAACAGTCGGATGCCGTCTTCGATATGCTGGAAGCGCTGCGCGCCGAAGGCAAGATCGATGCGTTCGGCTGGAGCACCGATTTTCCCGATCGTGCCGCCCGTCATGTCGGCCGCCAGGGCTACGTCTCGATCCAGCATACGATGAACGTTTTCGAACCGGTGCCGGAGATGATTGCGATGATCGAGGGGAAGGGGCTGATCTCCATCAATCGTGGTCCGCTGGCCATGGGGCTGCTGACCGGCAAGTTCACCGCCGACAAGGCGGTGGGCGCCAAGGATGTCCGTGGGACGGCCCTTGACTGGATGGTCTATTTCAAGGACGGGCGCATGGCCCCGGAATTCGCCGCACGGCTCGATGCCGTCCGCGATCTCCTGACATCAGGCGGCCGCACGCTGACGCAGGGCGCGCTTGCCTGGCTCTGGGCACGCTCGCCGCGCACCCTTCCCATTCCGGGGTTCCGCACCGTTGCCCAGGTGGAGGAAAATGCCGGTGCGCTGGAGAAGGGACCACTGCCGGCCGATGTCATGGCGGAGATCGATGCCGCACTTGATCGCGTCTGAAAAGGCTACGCTGCGGCGCGACGCTTGAGCGCCCAGCCTTCCGGCCTCTCTTCAACGATGCGAACGATGTCACCGATCGTGATGCTGCCGCTGCCGCGCGGCGTGACGTTCCAGCCGAAGAGCGGGCCGGGCACACGCCGGTCGGCCGACATGCGGATGCGGCCCATGGCCGGCATCGGGTTTGGTCCCTCGCGGGACCCGGTCAGTTGGTCCTGCGTCGTCATGATGCAGCGGGAGCAGGGTTTGACGAGATCGAAGCGGATGCCGGCGATCTCGATCGCCGCCCAGCGGTCCTCCGCCCAGGCCTCGTCTGTATCGATGACGATGTTCGGACGGAAGCGTTCCATGCCGACGCTGCCCTCGCCATGGGCGGCGAGATCGGCATTCAATGCTTTCAGCGAGCCGGTCGTCGTCACCAGGATCTGGTAGCCGTCGGTAAAGGTCACGGGCGTGGCTTCGCCGGCCCATTCGGCATTCGCCGTCCGCCGCGCCTGCCCGTCGAAGAACACTAGGCCGACCTCGCGGCCAAGCCATTCCGAAAGCTGCCGGTTGCTCTCCGGATCGGCGATGGCGGCGCTGACGGCAGATTTCCACACGATCACATCCATGCGGGCTTCAGGCTGAGGCGATGGTACCGATATGTCCGTTTTCCCCTGCATCAGCAGCCGAAAGGCACTCGCTTCCGGCCGCACCTCGATGCGTGCGAGGTCGGGCAGCTCGCGCTGGGTGATGAAGTGCCCCTGCGCATCGGTGACCATCGCCCGCCGGTCGCCGGGAAGCCCGTAGGCGTCGATGTCGGCGGTCGGCAGCGCAATGCCGCGTGCGCTTTTGAGCGGGTAGATGAAGAGGTCGCTGACACGCATGCCGTTCTCCTAGATTTCGTCCATGAATTCCGAGAGAAAATCGCGCAGGCTTTTGTCACGCGCGGCCGCCAGCCTGCGGCCGGTCTCGGTCTGGAATCCGTCCGCCAGTTTGAACAGCTTCGTCTGGAAATGGTCAATGGCATAACGCTTGTCATCGAGCGGGCGGTCTGCCGCCGCCGGGTCGAACGGATCATAGAGCCCGGATCCCAGTCGCCCGGCGATATAGAAGCATCGTGCGGCGCCGATCATGCCGATCGCGTCCAGCCGGTCGGCATCCTGCAGGATCTTCGCCTCCAGCGTCTGCGGCGCCACCCCGGCCGAGAAGCTGTGCGCGGTGATTGCGTGGGCCGCGGCTTCGATATCCGCGCCGCTCCAGCCGAGTTCTGCCAGGATCGCCGATGCTTTCTCCGCCGCCAAAGCCGACGCTTTTGCCCGCAGCGGCGAATTCTTCTCGACGACGACGCAGTCGTGCAGCAGTACGGAAGCGGCAAGAACCTGCCCGTCGCCGCCTTCTCTCGCATGGATGCGCATGGCATTCCTGAAGACGCGCAGGATATGGGCAAGGTCGTGCGAGCCGTCGTCGCCGTCGGCCGCATGCGCAATCAGCGCCGCGGCAAGCGTTTCGTGTGGGGAGAAGGCTTCAGCCGCAAACATAGCGCCACCTGTCATGAGGAAGATCGTTTTCCGCCGATAGAGCATCGGCGCGGAAGTGGATGCGGACGGTAAGAGAATGCGACAGCCAGATCTCGCAATCGCAGCCGATTTTCTAGAGCATGATGCCGAAAAGTGTGAGCGGTTTTCGGGCGACATCATGCTCTAACTATATATTGTAGAACAGGATTCAGATTTTAGGCCGACCTGGCCTAAAATCATCCTGTTCTAACGGCTTGCCGTGCGAGTCGCAATCGAGGGTGATCTCAGCGCTTGGCTTTGGGAAGACGCCTCACGCCGCCGTTCTTCGGCGGCAGGGAGAGAAGATGGGGCACGTCACACACCGGTCTCGGCGGACTGATGTGATAGCCCTGGATCTCATCGCATTCCTCGCATTCGAGCAACGCCAGCTGCGCGGCCGTCTCGACGCCTTCGACGGTGACACGCATGCCGAGCGCATCGCCGAGCAGGATGATCGCGCGCATGATCGCGTGTGCTTCCTTGTTGTCGACAATGTCGTTGACGAAGGATTTGTCGATTTTGATCTTGTCGAAGGGAAAGCTCGAGAGGTAGCTCAACGAGGAATAGCCGGTTCCGAAATCGTCCATCGAGATGCGGATGCCGCGCTCCTTCAGCGCATGCAGGATTGGCAAGACTTCGCTCAGATTTTCCATCAGCACGCTCTCGGTGATTTCGAGTTCGAGCCGCGACGGCGATAGCGCGGCGGCGGCGAGCGCCTCGTTGACATCGCGCGTCAGCTCGCTGCTGCTGAACTGGATCGCCGAGACGTTGACGGCGATCTTGATGCCCTCCGGCCATAACGCTGCATCGTTGCAGGCCCGGCGCAAAACCCAGCGGCCGATATCGACGACGAGGCCGACCTCTTCGGCAAGCGGAATGAAATCCATCGGTGGAACGCGGCCTCGGACCGGATGGTTCCAGCGGATCAACGCTTCGAAACCGCAGATCCGCCGCTCAGAAAGATCGTAGAGCGGCTGGTAATGCAGCTCGAATTCCTCGTTCTCGACTGCGGCCCGCAGATCTGCCTCCAGCGCATGGCGCAACTGCATCTGCGCTTCCATCTCACCGGTGAAGAAGCGCTCGCGCTTGCGCCCATCCGCCTTGGCATGCGACAGCGCCACGCCGGCATTTTTCAAAAGGATATCGGTTTCTTCGCCATCCTCAGGGGCGACAGCGATCCCCATAGAGACGCTGAGTTCCACCTGTTTCTCGCCGTGGAAGAATGGTCCGGAAAGCTCACGGCGGATCTGCTCGGCAAGTGCCGTCACGTTCCACGGCTGCTGTCTGCCCGTCTGCAGGATGGCGAATTCGTCAGAGCCGAGTCGCGCCAGGCTGTTCTCCGAACCGGCCGAGGCTCGGATGCGCTCTGCGACTTGCTGCAGGATCTTGTCGCCGACTGACACGCCCATCGTGTTGTTGATCGATTTGAAGCGGTCGAGATTGAGATGGACGAGGGCGATCTGCTCATCGGGCTTGCGTTCTGTGAGCGTCGCATCGACCTGCTCGCGAAAATGGATGCGGTTCGGAAGGCCGGTCAGCGGGTCGTGGTGGGCGAGATAGGTGATGCGCTCGGCCGCCCTTCGATCCTCGGTGATATCGGCATGAATGGAAATGTTGCTGCCGTCGGAAAGGATAGTCACCATGCTCTGGATGATGCGGCCATCATCCATCAACCATTCGCGCCGACGGATACCACTGCTTCTTGCGTTTGCGGAGGAATGTCGCCCGGTCCGCCGGCCGGGCTTGGCGCTGGCGCTCTCCGTGCCGCGCATTTTGGCCGTGAGATCGGCGATTGTCGCGCCAGCAATGACATCTTCATCCGTTAGGTCGAAGAGCTGACGGAAGCGGATGTTGGAAAGCGTCAGCCGCTGGTCGGAGTCGAAGACGCTGAGACCGAGCGGCAGGTTGTTGAGGATGATTTCGAAGAGTTTTTTCTGTCCGTCGAACGCCTGGCTGAGGGTTGAAATATTCCCTCTCAGCCTATGGTTCTCCCTCAACAACGTTTCAGCGCTTCGCTCGATTTCGCCATAGTCGCTTTCATGGACGCGGTAGGTCGCGATCACCAGCTCCATCAGACGCTGCGCATCGACCGATCCATCGGCCGTGACGGCCTGGCTGCATTGCTGCCAGAAGAGCGCTTCAGCTTTCATGTGGGCGCGTCCGGTGGGAGGGCTGCGACGGCAATGATCGTCTTCAACTGATGAACGTACCTCATCGCTTCGGAAAACCTTTCTAAAGTGAACATAAAATTGATTTTTTATAAGCCGAACGTCAAGGTGGTGCCTTGCAACGCCCATTGTGGATGGGCCGGATTAATATTCGGTTGCAGTGCAGCAGCGATGGCAGTTTGTTAGACGTTTGTTTTATATGTGAAAAATCGCTGAAATGCCGGTGGGCGCCCGTTGTCTGACGCAGACGGAAGTTTGGCCTCGGCGCATTCCGTTAACTGCTGTCAATCATCGTTAATGAGAAGTTAACAACTTATTGACGCACTGCGCAAATCAGTTTAACCACCGAGTCAACACTGATTTTCCACGTTCGTATTGCGTACAAACACCACCGGCAAAAGGCGGTGAATGGAGGTTTGTATGACCAGCACCACATCCGTTTCAGACACCTCATATGCATATCTGGCGACGCTTTCGCGTCTCGATGCCAATGGCGATGGCGTCCTCAGCCGCGGCGAACGTGCCGCCGATGAGAAACCCGGCATCATCAAGGAACTCCTGGAAGACGACACGGCCAGCGACACGCAGCCGAAATTTTCCGGCAGCCTGATCGCGCTGATGATGGACACGCGCAACAGTGGCACGGCAAGCAGCATCGCGGTTTCCTATCCGTTGCAGCAGACCGCGCCGGCGACCGGCGATCAGTCCGACGATCTCTACCGCAACACTTACGGCCAGTTCGACTTCAACGCTGTCGCCTGACGACCGGCGTCTCAATTCGGGCGATCTGCAAGCCGGCCGTTTGGCCGGCTTTTCTCGTTCGATATACCCTGCAGATAACCCCGAAAATCGGAATGATTTTCGGAGAGGATTATGCGCCAATTTAAAGTCGTAGAGCGTCCTTAGCGCGTCCTGTCGGACACGCGGCGCTCTGCATCAGGAACACCTTCCGGTTTGACACGTTCAGAAGGACAACCGGACGAAAGGAGATCTCCATGAAAGCCATGCGCATTATCGTCGCCCTGAGCCTGCTTGCGGTTGCATTGCCGGCCGGCGCTCAGGACAAGCAGACGGCGGTCGCCAATTTCGTCGGCAAGGACGGCAAGGAAGACGGTCGCGCGCAGCTGACGGCTGCCGCCACTGGCGGCGTCCTGATCGAAGTCGAGATATCGGGACTGCCGGCGAACAAATGGGTGGCCTTCCATGTTCATGAGACCGGGCGCTGCGACGCCGCGACCCATCACGAATCGGCGGGCGGTCATTTCAATCCTGAGAAGGCAGAGCACGGCATTCTTGCCGCCAAGGGTCCGCACGCCGGCGACATGCCCAACCAATATGTCGGGCAGGACGGCGTGTTGCGGGCACAGATTTTCGACAGCATGGTCACGCTCGACGGCAAGACCGACGGTATTCGCGGCCGCGCATTGATGGTGCACGCCAATTCGGATGATTATCGCAGCCAGCCTTCTGGTGATGCCGGCGAAAGACTTTCCTGCGGCGTCATCCAATAGCTACGGCACAATTCCTTAAATGGGAATCGATTGAAGGACAAAGCTACGCAGCAATTTCAAAGTGCGCACAGCCTCGCTGGTCTTAAAACGTCCACGGCGCTGCAATGTCTTACTGCCGCGTCTGCGTCGGTCTTTCGGCGGTTGCCCCGCCATTGGACCTTTTTGACGGCGCGGCATCTGAAGCATCCGCCACAGCGGCAGGATTCTCGTCGAAGGCGAGTTTCACGCGCTTCACCATGTCACGGCTGACAAGCCACCAATCGCCGGTCTTTGTCCAATAGCGCAGCGTTACGGAGATCGCACTGTCACCGAGGCTATCGATGAAGACGCTGGGTGCCGGTGACGTCAGCACTCTGGAATCACCTTTGGCAAGGCCCATCAGCCTCTCCATCGCCAGATCGATGTCATCCTCAGGGGCGACGCTGATTTTCAGCTCGTCCCGCCGCGTAGGCTCGCGGCTGAAATTGGTAATGGGCGTGTTCCAGAGCGTCGAATTCGGCGCCAACCGGTAGAGCCCGTCACCAGTTCTGAGTTCGGTCGCAAACAATCCGATTTCGCGCACCGTGCCGGCCACGCTGCTGGTCTCGATATATTCGCCGACGCGGAACGGCCTGAGGATCAGCAGCATGATACCGGCGGCGATATTCTGCAGCGTCCCTTGCAGCGCCAGTCCGATCGCTAGGCCCGCCGCGCCGAGGGCGGCGATGATCGAGGCGGTCTGGACGCCGAATTGACCGAGCACTGTGATGAACACCAGGATGAGCAGCGCATAGCGCAGCACATTGGTGAAGAATCGCGCCAGTGTCTCGTCGATACCATGAACGCGCGACAGGCCTTCATAAGCCCAGCGGCTGGCAAAACCGGCGAGCGTCCAGCCGAGGACGAGCAGGATCACAGCTCCGAGGACGGAGAAGGAATATTGCACGGCAAGTGCGCTTGCCTGGCTGAGTGCCGTTCGCGTGGCGAGGAGGACATCGGCTGCCTGTTGTTCCATGATCTGGCCCTGTCGGTTGTTCGTGGTCGGGGGCTAGATGGAGCGCCTGGCGGCAGCGTCAACCGCAGGCGGCGTCTCGGATCGCAAGCACGAAGGGCGCATTGCCGTCGGCATCGGCACCGCGTCCGATTGCCCGCACCGCCGCGACAAGCCGGCCGCTGCGGTTAAGCAGCGCGTCACCGATCTCGATCAGTCGGGAATTCGGCGTCGCGAAAGGCGAGGCGGCCCGCAGCCGCCGGGCAAGCGTTTCCTCGCTCTGATCGGGTGCCAGCGACAGCGCGGCAATGAGCGCTGCGGCTGGCGATCGCGACACGCCCATCCAGCAATGGATAAGCAGCGGCGTCTCCTGCCGCCACGAGGCGGCAAAGTCGATAATCCCGCGTACATGCGTCTCGTCAGGCGCCACGAGATCGCCGGTGCCCTTGAAGACGATATCGTTCATACCAAGTGTCAGATGGCGCTCGGCCGCGATCACGCCCGGCCGGTGAAAGGCTTGCTCCTTGGCGATCAGACTGATCATGTCACGCGCCTTGTGGCGCACAGCCATTTCTGCGATGCGCGACAGCGGCGACACGACGATGAAGGTCACGATACCACCTCCCGTTCGACCTCGATCGCCGCGAAGCGCTCGCAGAACAAACGCTGCGCTTCGATCGCGGGCAGGGGCTCGATCATCAGCATGTCCTTGCTGATGCCGCGCGGCTGGCCGAAGAATTTCTGTGCCTCGGCGGGTGTGAAACCGGCAAGCACGGTCGCTTCGAAATAGGCGGCGATCGTGTCGGCTTTTTTGATCCGGTCCTTGAGATCGCGCGAGGGATGCGGCGGCAGGCCGAAGCGCAGGTGCACGGCGGCTTCCAGCCGCTTTTCCACCGTCTTGTAGCCGCCGCCGACCACCGATTTGAACGGCGAGATCATGTCGCCGATCACATATTCGGGTGCATCGTGCAGCAGCGCCATTAGGCACTCCTGCGGCCGCGCGTCGTTGACGCGGCGGAAGATATCCTCGACGACGAGACTGTGCTGGGCCACCGAAAAAGCATGATCGCCGGAAGTCTGGCCGTTCCAGCGGGCCACGCGCGCAAGCCCATGGGCGATGTCGATCAGTTCGACATCGAGCGGCGAGGGGTCGAGCAGGTCGAGCCTGCGCCCGGACAGCATGCGTTGCCAGGCACGCGGAGCTTTCGTCGTTGTCACGCGCTGGCCTCGTCGCCGCTTGTGGGAAAGACGAGACCGGACCATGCCGGCAGGACGAGGGAAACGGGCGTTTCGCCGGCGAGCAGAGGCGTGCCTGCCGCCATTGCGGCGCCGGCGCGGTCGATGCGCACAATCGCAAGTCCATTGCCGCCGTCGACCGAACCGAGCGTACCGACCGGCTTGCCCGCGGCGGTGATCTCCGTCCCGGTCCCCGGCAGATCCGTTGCGGCGGACACCGTCACGACGCGCCGGCGCGCAGTGCCTCGGTGTTGCATGCGCGAGACGACCTCCTGGCCGACATAGCAGCCTTTCCGGAAGGAGAGGCCGCCGTTGAAATCCATCAGCACATCATGCGGGAAGGCGTCCTGCAGGGCGAAGTCAGATCCTGATGTGACGACGCCGTGGCTGATGCGCAGCGCGTCGTAGAGCGCTTCTGCACCATCGCCGTGTCTTCCTGCCCGACGAGTCAGCGTGACGCCCGCCTTGGCGAAGCGGCTGTCTCGGGCGCCCTGGCTGCCCCGGGCGCCCTCGGCGTCCTCACCCCAGAAAACGGTGACACCCTCTTCGGTGCTTGGCGCAACTGTGACGGCGGCGCGCAGCTTGTACATCGTCAGCCGCTTCAGCAGGCCGTCGCGCTGGCCGGCATCGGTCTCGATCATGTAACCTTCGCCATCCTGCCAGATCATGAAGTCGAACAGGATCTTGCCCTGCGGCGTCAGCAATGCCCCGGGCCGCGCCTCGTCGGTGTCGAGCGCGGCGATATCGGTGGTGATCAGGTTCTGCAGGAAGGATTGGGCTTCCGCGCCGCTGACGAAGAGCAAGGAGCGGTCTTTCAGGAATACGGCTGGCATGGCGGAACCTGTCGCGTTGGTTATCGCTCAGAGGTATGTCTTCATGAGGTGGATCGCAAGCGCCATGCGAAACGTGAAAAGCGCAGGCGAGACGGGCATCAATCGCCCGCTGTGAAGAATTTCCATTTACCCTCAGGCGTAATGCCGAGGCGATAGAAATTATATCCGCCGAATTCCTGCATGTCGGAGAGATCGCCGGCCGTGACGATGCGCAGCAGCTCGACGCGCTCCGGCGGTGTCAGCGACTTCAGGTCCTTCTCGGCAAAATAGGGCCAGACATACATGTCGTCGGGCGTGCCCTGGCCGACATGCACGAAGCCGGTCGAGATGATGTCGAGCATGATGGCAAGGATCTCGTCGCCATCGGGATCACCCGACAAATCCTTCAGCGTGCCGATCGGATCGTCGGTCGGTTCGCCCACAGTCACCTGCGTCTGGTCGGCGCCGGCGCCCATCAGCGGTCGCAGCCGCTCGAGATCGCCGGAGGCAGCCGCTTCGACGATCTGCTCGCGCATCTTGCGAACCGGCTCTGGCACCTTGCTGATGTCGTAGATCACCTCGGCGGGCTTGGAATTGTCCTGAGCGCCCGGCGTCTTGTCGACACCCTGATTGTCCTGGCTGTTGACCAGCGGATCGGCCATGGGAACGCCGGGAGTGGCCCCGCCCTGCGGCTGGCTCTGTCCCTGAGCGCTTCCCTGTGCAGGTGTCTCGTTGGCCGCCTGGCCAGGGATCTTGTGCAGTTCGGAAAGCGCGTGGGCTGCCGGCGCAAGGAAATTGCCGGCGGCGAGGCTGAACGCAAGCAGCACCGGCGCGAGCGAAATTCGCGAAACTTTGTCTTTACCGGTGTGCATCAAACTCTCTGATAAATTATTGCAGGGTGCGGTTCGCGGAGAATTCGCCGGCAAGCATGCGCTCCCGCAGCGAATCGAGCAGGGCTTCGGCGCTCTTTTCCCCATGCAATCTGATCGTCTCGCGCAGCGCATGTGCAATGGCAGCATCAGCGATGATTTCAGGCTCGATCCCGTCGGCCATGCCGTCGGCCCAAGCCTCGTTCTGGTACTCCAGAGCTGCCTGCATCTTTTCGTGGACGATCATGTCGTCGATGTCGTTGAGGCTTGCTTCCATTGTCTTTTCCTCAGAACTTCTCATGTCTTACTGCACAGTTAACAACACTAACAGCCTTTTCCCAAAACGACACGTCCGCTTGCGAAAACAGGTTAATTAAACGTCAATTTCCAAAGCGCGAGGTAATTTCTGTGGCGAGTGTTGCACCTTCGTTACGGTAGCGCTCTTCTGCCACGATGGCCGCCGGGGTGCAATCCGTATAGACCGAGGCGAAGGCGCGATAGCCGCGATTGAAGGCCGCCGTCAGCTTTTCCTTGCGCTGCGGCTCGTTGCCGGTCTCCGAATCGAGCAGCTGCTGCATGCCGTTTCGCCACTCGTCGCCACCCGCCGCCTTGCAGAGCGTTCTCAGGTAATGCACCGAACCCAGCACCTCGGCAAACCGCGCCAGCTTGTCGTCATAGGGCACGTTCACGATCGGCGGTGCAATCTCCTCCTCCTGTGGAGGCGGCGTGTTCTTGCCCTGCGCCATCGTGGGGCCGGCGAGCATGAGCAGGGACAGAAAAACGCGTCGGACGGGAATCATGCTCACAGTTGATACGCTCAGCATGACGGCAACAAGGCGTGCTTTAAAATTTCCACGTCTATTCGCCGCCCGAAAGCCGCTCCGCGCATTCGAGCACGCTCTGCGGCACGGGCAATTGCCGGATTTCCTCCACCGTGTACCAGCCGAGGGCGGCCGCATCGTCGGCGGCTTCCGCAACGGCATCCCGATCCGCATCGACGCGAAAGACCGACAGCAGGAAATGGCTCTTGACGCTGCCGTCGGCCGCATGCGTCTTCAGGTCATAGGTCGAAAACAGCCGCGGATTGCGTGCCGAAATGCCGGTCTCTTCATGGAGTTCGCGCAATGCCGTTTGCTCCGGCGTTTCGCCGGGCTCGGCCCGCCCGCCGGGAAAGGCGTACATGTCGGCGGAAGGCGGATTGCGCCGCAACACGAGGAGGAATCGTCCGTCGCGTTCGAGAATGGCGGAGGAAGCGGCTTTGGCGGTGGAGATCATCGGAGGCTGCTCTTGCTGTGATGGCTGATCTTATCGGAGGAATAGCGCGACGGGGATTCGAAAGGTGCTTCCGTGACCTACATCATCTTTGCGTTTGCTGCCCTCTTCGAGATCGCCGGCTGCTTTGCCTTCTGGGCATGGCTGAAGCTCGAAAAGCCCGTCTGGTGGCTGGCGCCGGGCATGGTCTCGCTGGCGCTTTTCGCCTGGCTTCTGACGCTGGTGCCGAGCGAGGCTGCCGGCCGTACCTTCGCGGCCTACGGCGGCATTTATATCCTCGCCTCGCTGCTCTGGCTGTGGCTGATCGAGAGCCGCGTGCCTGATCGTTACGATATCGGCGGCGCGCTGATCTGCCTTGCCGGCGCCAGCCTTATCCTCTTCGCGCCGAGAGGCTGAGGCGTCTTGACCGGATACGAGCCGGGTGCAAAGACAGACCGATGTGTGGACGTTTCGCCCTGACAGTCTCCAGCGTCGAGCTGAGCGATTTTTTCTCCGGTCTCGATCTCAACGATTTTCCGGCGCGCTACAACATAGCGCCGACGCAGCCGATCCTCGTCGTCATATCGGGCGAGGGTAGGGAGCAGGGCAGCAACTTGGCCGACCGGCGTGCCGTACTCGTGCGCTGGGGCCTTACGCCGGGCTGGGTCAAGGATCCGAGAGATTTCCCGCTGCTGATCAACGCGCGCTCCGAAACCGCGATTGGCAAGGCCTCTTTCCGCGCCGCCATGCGTCACCGCCGCGTGCTCATTCCAGCCTCCGGTTTCTATGAATGGCATAGGCCGTCGAAAGAAAGCGGGGAGAAGCCGCAGGCCTACTGGATCAGGCCGCGGCAGGGCGGGGTGATCGCCTTTGCCGGGTTGATGGAGACATGGTCCTCGGCCGACGGCTCCGAGGTCGATACCGGTGCGATCCTGACGACGTCAGCCAATTCGGGCATTTCAGCGATCCATGATCGCATGCCTGTCGTCATCAAGCCCGAAGATTTTTCGCGCTGGCTCGATTGCAAGACGCAGGAACCGCGCGAGGTGGTCGACCTGATGCAGCCGGTTCAGGATGATTTCTTCGAGGCCGTACCGGTCTCCGACAAGGTCAACAAGGTTGCCAATATGGGTCCCGACCTGCAGGAGCCGGTCGTCATCGAAAAGCCGTTGAAGGCGCCCGACAAGCACAAGCCTGACGACGGCCAGCTCAGCTTCTTCTAAACACTATCCGCTATAGCTGCAGGCCCGTCGGCGACCGATCGGCGCCGACGTCTCAGATGAGCGTCGGCGATGCGTCGCTTCGTCCATCAGGTTTTTCGGGTTGTGCTTATGTCGCCAGAGTGTTGTCGGGAGACCTCCGGCGATCGCCTCGTCATTCACTTCGTCAGCGGTGCCTAACACATGTAACCCGAAAGCACGCATGATTCCAATTTGAAGCCTTCCGCCTCAAGCGGATTTTTTGACGCTGGTCGGCTTATGCTTCGCCATCAGCGACGCTGCGGCAACAGCCTTCAGGCCGACGGGGCGATAGTTGGCGGCGAGATCTGGCTTGGCCGTCTGCTGTTCGCCGGTACTGCTCTTCTTCGAAGTCACGATACTCTCCTTACGTGGTTCTTCCCTGGGTAATTTATAGTTTGATGTTTCGTCACGAATAGCGACAAAACGGGGGCGCTGCTTATCAGGATTTGTAAACGCCCACCATAATTCGCGAGGCTTAACTGAAGCCTATGTTGGTTAATACTTACTGAAGAGAGCAGTTCCAATAAAAGTCCGACAGCGGTTTTCTGGGGAAAAGCACGGAATAGTTTTCACTCGGACAAGCGCAGAGTTTTCTCCGGGGAAAGCGCATGCTTTTCCCGGGGATACGTCTCAACGAAGGGAGAGAAGCATTTCCGTCATTCGGTGAAATCCGGAAATGTTCGGAGATCAGATATGCCGGCCGATATCGTCGTCGCCGATGCCGGGTTCCTCGATCGTCAGCGTCCCGTATTTCCGCCGCCATTTTCGTGCGCCGAAGGGGAGCGATATGAGGTAGGCGGCAACGGTGAAGACCATCACCTCCCAGGTGTAGCTCATCAGCAGAGCCACATAGAGCACGACGCCGAGCATCATCGGCAGCACGAGATCGCGCCGCAAGCGATTGCCTTCCGATTTTCCCGACCAGACCGGCAGCCGGCTGATCAGCAGGAAGGCGATGACCACCGTGTAGATCGACGAGAGATAGGCGAAGGTGCGGTCCGTCGCCAGCCCGAGGAAGCCGAGATAGACCGGCAAGAGCACCAGCATGGCGCCGGCCGGCGCCGGCACGCCGACGAAATATTCCGATTGCCAGCTCGCCTTGTTCTCGCGTTCGGCCATGACATTGAAGCGGGCGAGGCGAAGCCCGGCGGCGATCGCATAGATCAGGGCGGCAATCCAGCCGAGCGAACGCGCCTGGTCGAGAGCGAAGACATAGACGACGAGGGCGGGTGCGACACCGAAATTGACGATGTCGGCAAGCGAATCCATCTGCGCCCCGAACTTCGAGGTCGCCTTCATCAGCCGCGCCACTCGCCCGTCGATGCCGTCGAGGAAGGCGGCGAGCAGCACCATGGCGACGGCGAGTTCATAACGGTTCTCGAAAGCCAGCCGGATGCCGGTCAGCCCGGCGCAGATCGCCAGAATGGTGATCAGGTTCGGAAAGACGAGCCGGAGCGGGATTTCGCGCAGACGCGGGCCGCGGGCGGAATCATCAGGTCCATTGGGCTCGAAGGGCGGAAAGGGCGTTTCCATATCGACGTTCCTAGCTGCGGCGGCTGATGACGGGACCCTTGGCGGAGGCGAATTCGGCGATCACGGTTTCTCCCGCAACCGCCGTCTGGCCAAGCGCGACGCGTGGCGCAGCACCGGCGGGCAGGAACACATCGAGCCGCGAGCCGAAACGGATCAGCCCGAAGCGCTCGCCGGCATCCACCGGCTCGTTGGGGTTCGCCCAGCAAAGGATGCGCCGCGCCACCAGGCCGGCGATCTGCACCACGCCGATCTGGCCGTGGCCGGTTTCGATCACCAGCCCGTTGCGCTCATTGTCTTCGCTCGCCTTGTCGAGCTCGGCGTTGACGAAGCTCCCGGAGCGGTAGTTGATGCTGACGATGCGCCCGCGCATCGGCGCTCGGTTCACGTGGCAATTGAAGACGTTCATGAAGACGGAGATGCGCAGCATCGGCTCGGAGCCGAGGTTGAGCTCGGCCGGCGGGGTCACCATCTGGATCGCCGAAACCTTGCCGTCGGCGGGAGAGATCACCAGATCGTCGTCCTGCGGGGTCATGCGTTCGGGATCACGGAAGAAATAGGCGCACCAGAGCGTGAAGATCATGCCGATCCAGAAGAGCGGCTTGAAGATCCAGCCCAGGACCAGCGACGCGACGAAAAAGGCGGCAACGAAGGGATAACCTTCCTTGTGCACGGGGACGATCGTGTTACGAACCGTGTTGAACAGGCTCATGGCTGCCGGTCTCCTTGCGTTTTCATTTTTGCTGGTTAGCGAAAAACCGTCTCTGGGGCAATGCTGTGGCCTCGGCCCTGGTTCCCGCGCCGGGGTTCTGAACAACAAAAGCCGGCCGGCGTCGGTTTACCCTGTCAGCTTGCCGGAGCAAGCCGCGTTATCACGCCGAGGTCGTCGCTTTCGCGCACCTGCTTCAGATGTTCCTCCGCCTGTGTGGCCTCGCGCTGGCGGTTCCACATCGAAGCATAAAGGCCGTTCCTTTCGAGGAGGGCGGCATGTGTTCCGCGCTCGGCGATCTCGCCGCTTTTGAGCACGATGATTTCATCGGCGCCGATCACCGTCGAAAGCCGGTGGGCGATGACCAGTGTCGTGCGGTTCTTCGAAACCAGGTCGAGTGCCTCCTGGATCTCCCGTTCCGTCGTCGTGTCAAGCGCCGACGTGGCCTCGTCGAGGATCAGGATCGGTGGCGCCTTGAGAATGGTGCGGGCGATCGCCACCCGTTGTTTCTCGCCGCCCGAAAGCTTCAGCCCGCGCTCGCCGACCTTGGTTTCGAAACCCTCAGGCAGCGTTTCGATGAAATGCGCGATCTGCGCCACCTCGGCGGCGGCAAAGACCTCGCCGTCGCTGGCCGATGTGCGGCCGTAGCGGATGTTGTAGGCGACTGTGTCGTTAAAGAGCACGGTATCCTGCGGCACCATGCCGATCACCGAGCGCAGGCTCTTCTGCGTCACCGTGCGGATATCCTGACCGTCGACGGTGATTGCGCCGCTCTGGATATCGTAGAAACGATAGAGCAGGCGCGACAGCGTCGATTTGCCCGCGCCCGACGGGCCGACGACGGCGACCGTCTTGCCGGCCGGCACTTCGAAGGAAATGCCCTTCAGTATCGGACGGGCAGCATCATAGGCGAAGTGCACGTCCTTGAAGGAAATCGCGCCCTGGCCGATCCGCAGTTCGGTCGCATCGGGCGCGTCTTTGACTTCGGTCTGCACCTCAAGCAAATCGAACATCTGCTCGATGTCGGTCAGTCCCTGGCGGATTTCGCGGTAGACGAAGCCGATGAAGTTGAGCGGTACGGAAAGCTGCAGCAACATCGAATTGACGAAGACGAAATCGCCGACCGTCTGCTCGCCGCGCTGCACGGCCAGCGCCGACAGCACCAGCATGATCGTCGTGCCGATGCCGAAGATGACGCCCTGGCCGAAATTCAGCCAGCCGAGCGAGGTCCAGACATCGGTCGCCGCCTTCTCGTAGCGTTCCATCGATTTGTCGAAACGCTTTGCCTCCATCTCCTCATTGCCAAAATATTTGACGGTCTCGAAATTGAGGAGAGAGTCGATCGCCTTGGTGTTGGCGTCGGTATCGCTGTCGTTCATCGACCGGCGGATGGCGATGCGCCAATCGGATGCGCGGATCGTGAACCAGATATAGGCCCAGACGGTGAAGGCGGTAACGGCGAGATAGGAGAAGCCGTAGCCCCACCAGAAGATCGCTGCCGTCAGCAGGAATTCGATGACGGTCGGGACCGAATTGAGGATCGTGAAGCGCACGATCGTCTCGATACCCTTGGTGCCGCGCTCGATAATGCGCGACAGCCCGCCGGTCTTGCGCTCTAGATGGAAGCGCAGCGACAGCTCGTGCATGTGCACGAAGGTCCTGTAGGCGAGCTGGCGCACGGCATGTTGTCCGACACTGGCAAAGAGCGCGTCGCGCAGCTGGTTGAGGCCGAGCTGGATCAGCCGGGTGATGTTATAGGCGATCACCAGCGCGATGGCGCCGGCCAGCAGCGGCGGCACTGAGCCGGCAAGATCCATCCTGCCGTTCAGCGCATCGGTCGACCATTTGAAGAAATAGGGAACGAGCAGCAGGACGAATTTGGAGATCAGCAGATAGACCGAGGCCCAGACGACGCGCATTTTCAAGTCGGGCCGGCCGGCCGGCCACATATAGGGCCAGAGGTTGAGAAGCGTCTGCGCCAGGTTGGATTCCGAGACTGTCTTGCCGTTTGCCATGCTTGTCTCCAGCCCGGATGGGCTTGCCGCGATTGCGGCGCTTCGATGCCGGCAAGAGCGCGGAACCGGGACGTGCCTGAAAGCGCTTCCCACAACCCGCAGCCGCCACCGCCAGATAGGGTGCCGGGCGGACGAATACAACAATTGTTGGGGCAAGGAAACGACGCGGCCGGGCGCTTATCCCGCCCGGCCTTGTCGTGTTGTTTTGCAGCTTAGAGATGCTGGCCGGACATACGCTTGCGGTGCAGCTCTTCGGCATTCGGCAATACATCCTTCGGCAGGCCGAAGATCTGACCGGGGCGAATGCGATCGGGATTCATGATCTTGTCCTCGTTGGCGATGTAGATCGTCGTATAACGAACGCCGAGGCCATAGGTGCGGCGCGAGATCTGCCACAGCGTGTCGCCGCGGCGAATGATGACCGCTGCGTTGTTTGCCGTCAGCGGCGCCTGTTCGATCGTCTTCGGCTGGTTGCTTCCGACATCGTTTGCAGATGGCGTTGCCGGCGCGGGTGCAGCGGTGAGTTCGGCGATCATCCCGCCCAGCTTGTCGAGTGCGGCGCCGACGGACTTCGCATCCCCAGGCAAGCCTTGCAGCAGCTTCAGCGCATTGCCGGCGATCTGCGAGGAGGAGCCGGACGTTTGCTTGAAGACATCTGGCGCATCGGCGGCCGGACGGAAGTCGGCGACGGAGCGCAGCGCGAATTCCGTTGCCGAGCGCGCCGCCGCAAGCTGTTCGGCCCCGGGCAGCTTGCCATCGGCAAATAGCCCCTTCAGCAGCCCGAAGGCCTTGCCGACTTCTGCTTTGAGTTTGCCGAGCTCGCCTTCGTCGAGCGGCACCATCGAGGAAGCACCGTTCGCGTCGGCGGGCGCCGATTGCGCGGCAACCCTCACCTGATCGCCGGCCGGGCGATTGAAATTCACCGCCGCACGCACGATCACCTTGCCTGCGGGATCGACGACATCAACGCGGATTTTGTGGTCGCCGACCGAGAGCGCCACCACGCCGTCGATGACGAAATGGCCGTCGGAGCCGGCTGTGTCCTGGCCGACGAGGCTGTCGTCGGCATAACCGATGACCTTGGCATTGGAGCGCGTCGTGCCGGCAATGAAGATCTTGTTGCCTTCGATCTCGACGGCATTGACCATCACGTCGGGTACATTATCCGATGCTGCGGTGCCGGGAATGGCCGGCGCCGTATCAGGGCCGCCGGAGGGGGTGTCGGTGAGGTTCGGCGTCTGCAAAGCCAGCTCGCCGGTTGCTGCAGCAGTCGAGCTTTCGCCGGTTGCCGGCTTGTCAGCAGGCGGCACCGTCGGATTGGAGGCATCGGCAACTTCGGTTCCGGCCTTCGGCGCGGTGATGATGCGGCTCGCCGCGCCGGGTTTGGAAACCATGGCGAGCAGATTGGCGCCATTACCGTCTTTCGGCACGGAAATGGTCGCGACTTCTTCAGAAAGCGTGCTCTTGCCGTCCTTGCCCGTGAACTTCAGCACGAGCTGGTGGTCGCCGGCCGGAAGCGGATCGTCGAGAACGGCAGCAAAATCGCCGCTCGCATCGACATTGGCCGTCGTCACCACCTTCTCGCCGTCGAGCACCTCGAGCTTGCCGTTCGGTTCGGCGGAACCGGCAATCACCGTCGAGCCGTCGGGCTCGACGCGCAATACGTCGAAGGCCGGAAGCTTCGGGCCGGTATTTTCCGCTGCCGTATTCGCCCCAGGGGCGGTGTTCGGCGCACCGGTCAGCGCAACCTCGGCCTTGGCGATCGCGGCAAGCGCATCGGCGATGTTCTCTGGCAGCGACCGGACGATGGCGAGCGCCTTCGCGCCACCGTCCTTGGCCTTGGCGGCAAGGGTCTGGGTCGCGGGATCGAGGCCCTCGGGAATGGTGAATTCGGCAAGCGCGGTCAGCGCGTTGACGGCCTTGGTCTTGGCGGCAGTGAAGACATCGATGGCCGGGCCTTTGCCGTCGGCAAACAGCGCCTTGAGCTCACTGAGCGATACGCCGGCATCGGCCGAAAGGCGACCCACCTGGTCGGCGACTGCAGCCGCGTCGCCCACGGCGGAGCGCGATGTCTTTGCCGCCTCGTTAACCGTGTTCTTGACCTCCGTGCTCGCCTGGTTGATGGCGTCGCCGACCTTGGTTGCATCGCTGCCGATGCGCGGCATGACGACAAACACCATCAGTAGGATTGCGATTGCGAGGACTGCAAGAGCCAGCAAGCCGGCACGGTTCTTCATCATTATGTCTCCCAAGGCGGCAATTTGCCGTAATACCCAAAATTGCTAGCGATTCCCGTTGCTTTCCACAAGCATTCAAAGCAATTAGGCAAGCTAGGCACGCTGCTTTTCAGTCAATTTTCTTGACTGCATTGAAATGGAATAGTTGTTTTGCCCTCATGACCGAACAATCTGTATCGATTCGATCCATTTGCGTTTACTGCGGCTCCAGGCCGGGACGCGATCCTTCCCACATGGCGGCCGGGCGTGCTCTCGGAAAAGAGATCGCCGAATACGGCCTGCGCCTCGTCTATGGCGGGGGTACCAAAGGCATCATGGGCGCGGTTGCCAGCGGCGTGCTTTCAGGCGGCGGTCAGGTCACGGGCATCATTCCCGAATTCCTGATCGATATGGAAGCGACTCGCCACTCGCTCGGTCAGCTCAACGAACTCATTGTAACCCCTGACATGCATGCGCGCAAACACACCATGTTCGAGCGCTCCGACGCTTTCGTGGCACTCCCCGGCGGCATCGGCACGCTGGAGGAGATCGTCGAGATCATGACCTGGGCGCAGCTCGGCCGCCACGAGAAGCCGATGGTCTTTGCCAACGTCAACGGTTTCTGGGATCCGATGATGGAACTGATGCGCCATATGACCGAAGAGGGCTTCCTGCACACCGCCCACCGGGTGCAGCCCCTCGTCGTCGACGAGATCTCCGGCATTATTCCGGCGATCATGGCCCAGGCAGCCCAGCTCGCCGCCGATCGCGACGGCGAGGACGAGGTGATTTCGAAGATGTAGGTGCGCGCGGCGTCGGAGATGCTCGCGGCTTCAGCGCGCTCGGCTTCCCTTCAGCATCGACCAGCTATAGAGGAACAGCCCCGCCCAGATCAGCGGGAAGGCGATCATGCGCGCCGTGCCGAATGGCTCGCGGAAGACAAAGACCGCGATCAGGAAGATCATCGTCGGCGCGATATACTGCATGATGCCGATCGTCGAGAGCTTCAGGAGCTTGGCGCCGTTCGCATAGATCATCAGCGGCACGGCGGTGATCACGCCGCAGCCGAGCAGCAGGGTCGTATCTGCAAGACCGGTGCGATAGAGGTGGCCCTGGCCGCCGAATTCGAGATAGAGGATGTAGAGGAGGGCCGGCCCGCTGAGGATCAGCACTTCCAGGAAGAAGCCCTGATTCGGCCCGAGCGGCAGCGTTTTGCGCAACAGGGCGTAGAAACCCCAGCTAACCGCCAGCGTCAGCGCCACCCACGGGATGCCGCCGCTGTCCAGTGCGAGAATGGCGACGGCAAGCGCCGCAAGCACGATAGCGGCGATCTGCAGCGGCTGCAGCTTTTCCTTGAGGAACACTGCGCCGAGGAAGATGCTGAACAGCGGATTGATGAAATAACCGAGTGCTGCATCGAGCGAATGGCCGGCGCCGATCGCCCAGACATAGGTGCCCCAGTTGACGGTGATCAGCGACGCCGTCAGCGCCGCCATCCCCAGCATGCGTGGCGAGCCGAGTGCTGCGCGGATGTCCTGCGTGCGCCCGAGCACGATCAGCACGATGCCCGCCAGCGGCAGCGACCAGACGATGCGATGAGCGATCACCTCGGCCGGCGAGATATGCGCCACCGCCTTCATGTAGATCGGCAGGAAGCCCCAGAGCAGGTAGGCCGTCAGCGCGAAGGCAAAACCGCGCGGACTGTCTTCGTTCTTGGCCAACGGAACGGATGCATCGGTCGACATCGGTGTTTCCATCTTTGTTCTTCTTCTGATCCGGCCTAGCTTAAGCGCCGTGAATAGGCCAATTCATTTCGTTGAATGAAGGGTGAGAGGATTTGAAACGGGAGACGACGCAATGATCCCGCACTCTGCGATAGAAGGCGGAGTCCGAGGAAGCGAATGGTATTCCGGCGAGGGGCTGGGACCCCGTCGCCGAGCCGGCGGAATAGGTTTATTCCGCCGCGATCTTGCCCGCCAGCTGCCGGTTCTTCATCAGCTTGTAGATGACCGAATCCATGAGCGCCTGGAACGAAGCGTCGATGATGTTCTCCGAAACGCCGACGGTCCACCAGCGTACACCGTCACTGTCGGTGGATTCGATCAGCACGCGGGTGATCGCCTCCGTGCCGCCATTGAGGATACGCACCTTGAAGTCGGCGAGCACCAGATCGTCGATCTCGTGCTGGTACTTGCCGAAATCCTTGCGCAGCGCGAGGTCGAGTGCGTTGACGGGGCCTTCGGCATCGGCAACCGACATCAGCGTCTGACCGTCGATGGTGATCTTGACCACCGCCTCTGAGACGATCTTCACACGGCCGAGACTGTCGAAGCGGCGTTCGATCATCACGCGGAAGCCTTCGATGGTAAAGAATTCCGGGATCGTGCCGAGCGTTCGGCGCGCCAGCAACTCGAAGCTCGCATCCGCGCCCTCATAGGCATAGCCGATGGATTCACGTTCCTTGACGATCGAGATCAGCAGGTCGAGCTTCGGGTCGTCCTTGGCGACCGCGATGCCGCGCCGCTTCAGCGCATTGATGAAGTTAGCCTTGCCGCCCTGGTCCGACACCATGACCTTGCGGAAATTACCGACGGTCTCCGGCGGCACGTGTTCATAGGTCCGCGGATCCTTGAGCAAGGCTGATGCATGGATGCCGGCCTTGGTGGCGAAGGCGGAGGCGCCGACATAGGGCATCTGGTGGTCGGGCGAGCGATTGAGGAGTTCGTCGAAGGCATGCGAGAGCCGGGTGAGGTTGAGCAGCCGCTCTTCGTCGATCGCCGTTTCGAAACGTGTGTTGTAGGCGCTTTTCAGCGCCAGTGTCGGGATCAGCGTCACCAGATTGGCATTGCCGCAGCGCTCGCCGATACCGTTGAGCGTGCCCTGGATCTGCCTGACGCCGGCTTCGACGGCGGCAAGCGAATTGGCGACCGCCTGGCCGGTGTCGTTATGCGCATGGATGCCAAGACAGTGGCCGGGAACGCCTGAGTCGATCACTGCCTCGACGATCGCCCGCACCTCCGGCGCCTGCGTGCCGCCATTGGTGTCGCAGAGCACGACCCAGCGCGCGCCGCTCTCATAGGCCGTCTTGGCGCAGGCGAGCGCATAGGCCGGATTGGCCTTGAAGCCGTCGAAGAAATGCTCGCAATCGACGATCGCCTCCTTGCCCGCGCCAACCGCCGCCTTGACGCTTTCGGCGATGCATTCGAGGTTTTCCTCGTTGGTGCAGCCGAGCGCCACCGCGACATGATAATCCCAGCTCTTGGCGACGAAACAGATGGCGTCGGATTTTGCCTGCAGCAGCCCGGCAATGCCGGGATCGTTGGAGACCGAAACGCCCGCCCGCTTCGTCATGCCGAAGGCGACGAAGCGGGCCTGGCTGGTGCGCTTCTCGTTGAAGAAGGCGGTGTCCGTCGGATTGGCGCCGGGATATCCGCCCTCGACATAATCGAGGCCGAACTCGTCCAGCATGGCGGCGATCGCAATCTTGTCCTCGACGGAAAAATCGATGCCGGGCGTCTGCTGCCCGTCCCGGAGCGTCGTGTCGAAGAGATAGATTTTTTCCTTGGTCACCACCATGCCTCCCAGGCATTAACTGCTTTTATGCGGGGCTTACCCCCTCAGTCTTGCTTCCCGGCAAACTTATCCGTGGCCCGGATCAACTGATCGAGAATCCCCGGCTCCGAATAGGCATGGCCCGCCCCCTCGATCAGGTGGAACTCTGCCTTCGGCCAGGCCTTGTGCAGCAGCCAGGCATATTTGGCCGGGCAAGGCATATCGTAGCGTCCATGCACGATGACACCGGGAATGTCCTTGAGCCTGCCGGCATCGCGGATCAACTGTCCCTCGTCCATCCAGCCGGCATGGACGAAGAAGTGGTTTTCGATGCGCGCAAATGCATAGGCGAATTCCGGCTCCTCGAACTTGCCGCTCGTCGAAGGTTCCGGCAGCAGCGTAATCGTTTCGCCTTCCCAGATGCTCCAGGCCTGTGCGGCCGCGAGGCGCACGATCTTGTCCTCATGCGTCAGGCGACGATGATAGGCATGCATCATCTCATGCCGCTCTTCCGCCGGAATGGGAGCGATGAACCGCTCCCACTTGTCAGGGAACATTTCCGAGACGCCGAATTGGTAGTACCAGTCGAGCTCCGCCTTGGTCAGCGTATAGATGCCGCGCAGGATGAGCTCGGAGACGTGCTCCGGATGTGTCTCGGCATAGGCGAGCGCCAGCGTCGAGCCCCAGGAACCACCGAACACCTGCCAGCTGTCGACGCCGGCCATCTCGCGCAGCCGCTCGATATCGGCGACGAGGTGCCAGGTCGTGTTGGCATGGAGTTCCGCATGCGGCGTCGACCTGCCGCAACCGCGCTGGTCGAACAGCATGACGTCGTAGAGAGCAGGGTCGAAGAGCCGGCGATGGGCGGGCGAGATGCCGCCGCCCGGACCGCCATGCAGGAAGACGGCGGGCTTGGCGCCGGGCATGCCCGAGCGCTCCCAATAGATCACATGGCCGTCGCCGACATCGAGATGGCCGGAGGCATAGGGCTCGATTTCGGGATAGAGCGTGCGTAGTATCTCGGTCATATCTTCACGCCTTTTGCGGGCCACACTTCGGTGTCGTGGTCGGGATGCTGGAAGGAGATGATCGCTTCCTGCCGTGCGTAGAAATCCTGATCCTTCAGTGCCGGCGCCTTGAAGATTTCCTCGACCCAGGGGAGGCGAGCCTCGTAATTGACCTGGATCTGCGGTGCGAGGTCGCTGCGATCGTCGAAGGTGCCGATCGCAAGCTCCAGCCCGCCCGGATGACGATAGGTCATCGGCGTGCCGCAATTGCTGCAGAAGCCGCGCTCGATATTGACCGAGGATTGGAAGTAGCTCGGCTCGCCGCGCGTCCATTCCATGCCTTCCTCAGGCGCGGTGACGAGCGCGGAGAAGAAGCCGCCGAACTGCTTCTGGCACATGCGGCAATGGCAGATCGAGGGGCGCCCCAACTTGCCTGAGATGCGGAAGCGCACGGCGCCGCACTGGCATCCGCCTGTCTTGATCGTGTCAGTCATGAGGTCTCTCCGAGGGGCCAGCTTTTCGTGTCGTGGTCGGGGTGCTGATGGTTGCTTGCCGCGATCGCGGTCTCGCGGTCGGGCGTTTCAGGCTCTGGTTCCAGCGGCAGGCCGTCCAGCGCATGAAACCAGGACATCTTACGGCCGGTGTTTGATTGCATCACCGGCTTGACCGCATCGGGATCGTCCAACGAGCCGAGTGTGAGGTTGATGAAGTCTTCGCCCGGAATGTCGTAGAATAGCGGCGTGCCGCAATCGCCGCAGAAACCGCGTCGCACCAGATCCGAGGATTGGAACCATTTCGGCGCGCCGCGCGTCAGGGTAAAATCGCTGCGCCTCACGCCGGCAAGCGGCATGAAATAATTGCCCGCCGCCTTCTGGCACATGCGGCAATGGCAAAGATGGGGATAGCTGAGTTCGCCTTTGGCGCGGTAACGCACTGCCCCGCACTGGCACCCGCCGCTTCTGTCCGCTTCCGCCGTCATCCGAGCTCCTTGGGTGGCCATGCCTGCGTCTCATGATCGGGATGCTGGTAGGAAACGAGTTCGTGCAGGAAAGAGCCCGCCGTCAGATCCGCCTCGGTTCTTTCTCCAGGCAGTTCGTGCAGATGATCGACGAATCCGATCTTGCCTTCCACACCCCATTGAATGGTCGGCGGAAACGCCGAAGGATCGTCGAATGCGCCCGCGGCAATCGCCATTCCATCCGGTGCCTCATAGGTCAGCGGCGTGCCGCAATCGCCGCAGAAGCCGCGCTCGACGAAATTGGAAGAGCGGAATTTCTTGCGCTGGCCCCGTGTCCATTCGAATTCCATCCCGCGCACGGAAACCAGCGGCGCATAGTAGGCGCCGAACGCCTTCTGGCACATGCGGCAATGACAGATCGACGAATCCGATGGCGTCCCTCGCGCTCGGAACCGGATCGCCCCGCATTGGCAGCCGCCGGTGTAAGTCTTTGTCATGGCAGGTCCTTTCCGATCGTTCGGATGATATGGCTGCACACGTTGTCAATATCGCGAAGGATGTCCTCGTTCCAGAAGCGCAGGATAGTCCAGCCGTCTACCTGGAGACGTCGACTCCTGATGTCGTCATAGGAGACGTTCGCACCAAGCGCGTGCTGCGAACCGTCTATTTCGACAACAAGGCGATGGGCGGGGCAAACGAAATCGACGATGTAACCGGCGATAGGCATCTGTCGGCGGAAGCCGAGACCCATCAAACGATGAGCACGAAGCTCGTTCCAGAGTTTCAGTTCGGCATCGGTCATGGTTTTGCGCATGCGCCGGGCGTTTGCCCGCCGTAGCGGCGGAACTGGTGCGTGCGACATGTCCTGCCTTCCGCTCTGAAACGTTGGGGCTACACCCCCCTCTGCGCTGCCGGGCATCTCCCCCACAAGGGGGGAGATCGGCAAGACGCGGCGGCCTCGCCAAATCTTGATCGTGTGCCAAGCGGCTTCGGCCACTTGTGATCTTTGATCCGGGCGAGCGGGCGCTCCCAGCCAATCTCCCCCCTTGTGGGGGAGATGCCCGGCAGGGCAGAGGGGGGTATGTCTCGCCGCCGAACCCATCCTACCGCTTGACCTCCCACGTCGTCACGCGCTCGCCGGTCACCGCATCCTTGCCGTCCTTCAACTGGATACCCTTCGCCGTCAGCTCGTCGCGGATTTTGTCGGCCTCAGTGAAGTTCTTCGCCTTCAGCATTTCGAGACGCATCGCGACCAGCGCATCGATTGCCGATGCGACGGCCTCGTCGATCTCCATCTTTTTCGGCAGCAGGCCCAGAAGGTCGGCCGTTGCGGCAAAGACGGCACGGACTGTGGGATCCGCATGGGCAGCCTGCGCCAGCGCATGCAGCGCCTGCACCGCAGCGACCGTGTTGAGATCATCAGCCAGCGCGTTCAGCACGGTTTCGTCGGGCGTCGCGTCGCCAGCCTCGGCCGCCGGCCACTTGGCAAGCAGCCGCTCCGCCTCTTCGAGACGCTTGATCGAGAAGTCGATCGGCTCGCGGTAGTGCGTCATCAGCATGGCAAGACGCAGCACTTCGCCCGGCCACATGCGGCCGCCGAAGACTTCGGTGTGCAGAAGGTCGTAGATGGTGACGAAATTGCCCTCGGATTTCGACATCTTGCGGCCTTCGACCTGCAGGAAGCCGTTATGCATCCAGACATTTGCCATCACCTCGGTCCCGTGAGCGCAACGCGACTGGGCGATCTCGTTTTCATGATGCGGAAAGATCAGGTCCAGCCCACCGCCATGAATGTCGAAGACATCGCCGAGATAGCGCTTGCTCATCGCCGAGCATTCGATGTGCCAGCCGGGCCGGCCGCGGCCCCAGGGGCTCTCCCAGCCGGGCTCGTTATGGCTCGACAGCTTCCAGAGCACGAAATCACCCGGGTTCTTCTTGTGCGCGTCGACAGCGATGCGGGCGCCGGCTTGCTGCTCGTCGAGCGGGCGCTTCGAAAGCTGACCGTAATCCGCCATGGATTTGGTGTCGAACAGCACTTCGCCTGATGCGACATAGGCATGGCCGTTGCCGATCAGCTTTTCGATGATTTCGGTCATCTCTTCAATATTGTCGGTGGCGCGCGGCTCGAAGCTCGGCTCCAGGCAGCCTAGTTCGGCGACATCGGCGTGAAACTGCGTCTCGGTCTTTTCGGTGACCGCGCGGATCGCATCGTTCAGCGGCAGGCCCGGATGATCTCTCAGCGCCCGCGCATTGATCTTGTCGTCGACGTCGGTGATGTTGCGGGCATAGGTGACGTGATCTGCGCCATAGATATGGCGCAGCAGCCGGAACAGCACGTCGAAGACGATGGCTGGCCGGGCATTGCCGATATGAGCGAAGTCATAGACGGTCGGGCCGCAGACATACATGCGGACATTGTCGGGATCGATCGGCGAAAAGACCGATTTTTCCCGTGTCAGCGTGTTGTACAGCTTCAGTTCCGGCGTCGCGTCCATTTCACTCTCCCAAATGCACGATCAGAAAAATATCGCGACCGGCGGACCGGGGCGTTTCGCATCTTGACTATTTGGGAGACGAAAACGGCCGGGCCAGCGCTCGCGCTAGCGAATAATCTTCCGGCAGATAATGCAGATAACCGTTTTCATGGCGAAGGTTATGGCTTGCGCCGGAAAAAAGGTCAAGGGTCTGCTGTTTGTTCTGGCGGCAGTCGGACACCTAACAACTTCCGGAGGAATGAGGTGATGTCTGTTCGTTTCAGGAAATTTCGAATACGAAGCGAAGCTATCATCTAGGAGGGCGGAGAATGTTGGGTCTATTTGGAAAATCCAAAAAGAAGACGATTGTTGTCGTCACACTGAATGCTCGCCTTCAACCCATGGATAGGGCGCCGCTGGAGGATGCTCTGGACGCCTATATGGAGCAACGCGGGCATGGCATGAGGGTGGTTGGGGGTGGAACGCTGCAGCAACCGAGCGGCGAGATCAAAGAATGCGACATCGAAATGGAAGTCGACAATCCCACAGATGCACGATTGACCCTGCTCATCAACGTCTTGGAATCCATGCTTGCGCCAATCGGATCGACTCTGCACATCCCAGGTCAGCAGGGGATCGATTTCGGGCGCCAGCATGGTCTGGCGATCTATGTCAACGGAACCGATTTACCGGCCTCGGTCTACGAAACTTGCGATATCAATCACGTGGTGGATGAATTCGGACGGCTTCTTGAAGACGTTGGTTTGGTCGCAAGTAATTGGCAAGGTCCACAGGACACGGCGCTTTACATATATGGCGATGATTTCGAAACGATGGTATCGCGCCTGAAACCATTCCTCGACAGCTACCCGTTGCTCGAACGGTGCCGGATGGAAAGAATCGCGTAAAAGCCCATGCCGCTCGAACTGGGCATAGCCCTGGTTCACGCTCCGAGCGGTGCGCACGCTGGAGCTCGTCCGCCATTTTCACGGCGCAAATCGCGAATAGCCAATTGGCAGACTGCTGAAAATAGGGGGAATGAGTGAGAAGCTTAGTCTGGGGAACGATCGGAGCGACTGCAGTTCTGGCGGTCGCATTCGCTGCATATTTCGCATACGATTTCGGGATGCTTCGCTTCAACAATCCCTCTCTAAGCAACTATCCGATCCAAGGCATCGATGTCAGCCATCACCAGGGCGATATCGATTGGAAGGTTGTTGCCGCGCAGCCGAATGTCCGTTTCGCCTTCATGAAGGCGACCGAAGGCGGAGACCATCGGGATTCCAAGTTCGCAGACAACTGGCAGCGCGCCGGAGATGCGGGAATGGTCCGGGGCGCTTATCACTTCTTCACCTTCTGCCGTCCGGGTAAGGATCAGGCGCAGAATGTCCTGGCGACCGTGCCGAAGGAGCAGGGAACTCTGCCGATCGCCGTCGACCTGGAGTTTGTCGGCAATTGCAGCAAAGTCCCGACGCTCGAGGAAATGGTTGCCGAGGTGAACGCCTTCTTCACCGAGCTGAAGGGCACTTTTCCGGAAAAGCCTATTTTCTACGTCACGAAGGAGTTCTTTGATCAATATATGAAAGGCAATGAATCACGCTTCCCCGACCACTATCTGTGGCTGCGCAGCGTGTTCAGAGAGCCGAGGCAGGAAGAGTGCAGTCGTTGGTCGATCTGGCAATTTGCCGATAACGGCGCCTTGGACGGCATCCAGGGACCGGTTGACCTCAATGCACTATGCCCGTCGGAAACGGCCCTGGCGCATCTGTTCCCCGCCGTTGCAGCGAATTGAAACGTCCGGCCTATCTGAAACGCCGGCCTATTCGGGCAGCCGGTAATCGACGAGCTTGTTCTCCCGGACGATGAACAGCTTGCCCGTCTCCGTCACACCAGGCCCGAGCAACGGCAGGATCGCCTTTGCGACCTCGGACGGGTGCGGCAGTGACTGTGGATCTTCGCCCGGCACCGCCTGTGCCCGCATCGCCGTGCGTGTCGCCCCCGGATCGACGCTGGTGACCCGCAGCGGGGTGCTTTGACTTTCGCCGGCCCATGTGCGTGCCAGCGCTTCGACCGCGGCCTTGGAAGCGGAATAGGCGCCCCAGAAGGGGCGGCACTTGTGAGCGGCACCCGAAGACAGGATCACCGCACGGCCGGCATCGGAGCGGGCAAGCAGCGGGTCGACCGAGCGGATCAGCCGCCATGTCGCGGTGACGTTGATGGTCATCACCTTCTCGAACACCTTCGCTTCGATATGACCGATCGGCGAAATGACGCCGAGCACGCCGGCATTGGCGACGAGGATGTCGAGCTTGCCCCAGCGCTCGAAGATTGAGCCGCCGAGCGCATCGATCGCATTCATGTCGGCAAGGTCGAAGGGCACGAGCGTCGCCGTGCCGCCGACAGCCTTGATCGCATCGTCCAGGTCCTCAAGCCCGCCGACCGTGCGTGCGCAGGCAATCACATGGGCGCCGGCTTTGGCAAGTTCCAGCGCCGTGAAATAGCCGATACCGCGCGACGCACCGGTGACGAGTGCGATCTTGCCCTCAAGATTGATATTCATAATGTTGTGTTCCCTCACGAAGGGAGAGGGGTGCGATGCACCCCTCGGAATGGACAATGGAAAAACCGGCGCGCCGTGTCAGCCGTTGCTGGCAAGCATGGAAATCTTGTTGCCCATGGACTCGCCGTTCTTGTCGAGCAGGCGGGTCGGATAGTCGCCGGTGAAATAATGGTCGGTGAACTGCGGCCGGACCGGATTGCGATCCTCACCGCCAACGGCGCGATAGAGGCCGTCGATCGACAGGAAGGCGAGCGAATCCGCACCGATATATTTGGCCATGGCTTCGACATCGGCATATTGGTTTGCCAGCAGCTTGTCTGCGTCAGGCGTGTCGATGCCGTAAAAATCCGGGAAGAAGATCATCGGGCTTGCGACGCGGACATGGACTTCGCGCGCCCCGGCTTCACGGATCATCTGGACGATCTTGAGAGACGTTGTGCCACGCACGATGGAATCATCGACCAGCACCACGCGCTTGCCTTCGATCATTGCCCGGTTGGCGGAATGCTTCAGCTTCACACCGAAGGCGCGAATCTGCTGCGTCGGCTCGATGAAGGTGCGCCCGACATAATGGTTACGAATGATGCCGTATTCGAAGGGGATGCCACTCTGCTGCGCATAGCCGAGCGCCGCAGGTGTGCCGCCATCCGGCACCGGCACGATCACGTCGGCATCGACGGGCGATTCCTTGGCGAGGTTCATGCCCATGCTCTTGCGCGTCGTATAGACGTTGCGGCCGCCGACGACCGAGTCCGGGCGGGCGAAATAGACATATTCGAACAGGCAGAGGCGCTCGGGCTGCGGCTTGCTGGGCTTGCGCGCATCGATGCTGATCGAACCGTCAGGCTGGATTTCGCAGATGACGACTTCGCCGTTCTCGACGTCGCGGATGAACTTGGCACCGATAATGTCGAGCGCACAGGTCTCCGAGCAGAAGATCGGCTTGCCGTCGAGCTCGCCCATCACCAACGGGCGGATGCCGGTCGGGTCGCGCGCGGCAATCAACTTGGTGCGCGTCATGGCGAGCATTGAATAGCCGCCTTCCATCTGTCGAATGGCATCGATGAAGCGGTCGGACGTGGAAGCGTGGCGGGAACGGGCGATGAGGTGGAGGACGACTTCGGTATCGGAGGTCGACTGACAGATGGCGCCGGTCGCGATGATCTGGCGGCGCAGCGTCAGGCCGTTGGTGAAATTGCCGTTATGGGCAATGGCGATGCCGCCTTCTTCCAGTTCGGCAAAGAGCGGCTGCACGTTGCGCATGGCCACTTCGCCGGTTGTCGAGTAGCGGGTATGACCGATCGTAATGCTGCCGGGCAGGCGGGCCAGCGTCATCGGATTGGTATAGTGGTCTCCGACAAGGCCCATGTGGCGCTCCTGATAGAAGCGCTTGCCGTCGAAGGAGACGATGCCGGCCGCTTCCTGTCCACGGTGCTGCAGAGCATGCAGGCCAAGAGCCGTGAGCGCGGCGGCATCGGGATGTCCCAGAATTCCGAAAACCCCGCATTCTTCATGCAGCGTATCTCCGTCGAGCGGATCGTCGGTCGGGAAGGAATGGGACTGGTTCATTTCTGCGGGCCTCTGCTCTCACAAGAATGGATCGGCATTTCCAGAAATAGCTGAGCCCGGCGGAGCTGGAATGCCCGGCCGGACCCTCATTTCACGTCCCGCTCAAATGGCGATTGCCGGATGGCGGGTCAAGCTCTTGAACACTGTGTCAATTCGCCGGCTGCTGTGCGCCGTCTGCAGGCGCGGTCGGTGCGTCTTCCGCCGGAGCCTGGTCGCCCGTCGGCGGAGTGGTACCTTCGGCGCCCTGTGCCGGCGGCTGCAGCTTATCACGGATGCTTTCCGGTATCATCTGGGCAAATTGCTCTGGCAGAACCGATTTCAGCTTCACGACCATCGAATCCAGGAAAGGTTTCGACTTTGCTTCGTTGACCCAGGCCGGACGGTGGTCGACATCGACGAGCCAGTTCCAGAAGGCGACTGCGACGACCAGGAGCAGCACGCCGCGCGCTGCCCCGAACAGGAAGCCGAGCGTGCGGTCGAGCGCGCCGACACGGCTGTCGATGATGAAATCCGCGATCTTCATCGTGATGAAGGAAATGACGATGAGCGCGATCAGGAAGACGACCGCTGCCGAACCGACGATCGCGATACGGTCGTCATCGGTATATTTCTTCGCATAGGGCAGCAGGTACGGATAGAGATAATAGGCAGCGGCTGCCGAACCGCCCCAGCTCGCGATCGAAAGAATCTCGCGTGAAAAGCCGCGGACCATCGCCAGCACGGCGGAGAAGAGCACGACGCCGATGACAATACCGTCGAAAATCGTAATGGGCATGTAAATTCAACTCCAGGACTGCCGCTTGGCGGCCGTGTCGTGCCTTATCGTGTGCCTCCTATATCATCACCATTCCCGGCAATGAAAGGATCAAACCTCGTCTTCCACACGCAGCGCTCCCTTCGACCCGGCGATGCGCGCGACCAGATCCGGCAGGCTTGCGACTTCGCTCCAGCGCCCACCGGAGCCCTTCGGCAATTCGGCGGAGGCGGACGGAAGCAGCGCTGCGGAAAAACCCAGCTTCTCGGCTTCCTTGAGGCGCTGGGCGGTGTGCGCAACCGGTCGGATGGCGCCCGACAGGCTGACTTCGCCGAAATAGACGCAATCGGCAGGAAGGGCAATACCGGCAAGCGAGGAAACGAGCGCCGAGGCGACGGCAAGATCAGCCGCTGGCTCGGAGATGCGGTAACCGCCGGCGACGTTGAGATAGACGTCGTGCTGGCCGAGCCGGACGCCGCAATGGGCTTCCAGCACCGCCAGGATCATAGAGAGCCGTGCTGAATCCCAGCCGACCACGGCGCGCCGCGGCGTGCCGAGCGAGGTTGGGGCCACCAGCGCCTGCACCTCGACGAGAATGGGGCGGGTACCCTCCATCCCCGCAAAGACAGCAGCACCCGGCGATTTTTCGTTGCGCTCACCAAGGAACAGCTCGGAAGGATTGGCGACTTCGCGCAAGCCCCTGTCGGACATTTCGAAGACGCCGATCTCGTCGGTCGGGCCGAAGCGGTTCTTGACTGTGCGCAGGATGCGGTAGTGATGGCCGCGGTCGCCTTCGAAATAGAGCACGGCATCGACCATGTGCTCGACGACGCGCGGCCCGGCAATCTGTCCGTCCTTGGTCACGTGGCCGACGAGCACCATGGCGGCCCCCGTCTGCTTGGCGAAACGGATCATTGCCTGCACCCCGGTGCGCACCTGCGTCACCGTCCCCGGCGCGGATTCGGCAAGTTCGCTCCACAGCGTCTGGATGGAATCGATAATGACGAGGTCTGGCCGCTTGCCCTCGGCGAGCGTCGCAAGAATATCTTCGACATTGGTTTCGGCAGCCAGCATCACGTCGGTATCGGCCGCCGCAAGGCGTTGCGCCCGCAGCCGGACCTGCGCCACGGCTTCTTCGCCGGAGACGTAGATGATCTTGTGGCCGCGCCGCGCAAGGGCGGCTGCTGCCTGCATCAGCAGCGTCGATTTGCCGATGCCGGGATCGCCGCCGATCAGCACCGCCGAACCGCGTACGAAACCGCCGCCGAGCGCTCGGTCGAGCTCCGAAATTGCGGTATGGATGCGCGGCGCCTCCTCGATCTCGCCGGAGAGTGCCGTCAGCGCCACCGGTCGGCCCTTCTTCGGCGTCTTACCGGGACCGGAGCCGATCCCGCCCATCGGATCTTCCTCGACGATGGTGTTCCACTCGCCGCAGTTCTCGCATTTGCCGGCCCAGCGGTTATGAACCGTGCCGCAACTCTGGCAGATGAATTGTGTCCTGGCCTTCGCCATCAATTACTCTTTCAGTCGGGGTTCCCGAGTGAAGCGACGCGCCGCTTCACCGAATCATTGTCGTGCTTGAGATAATGGCTATCGCGACGGATCAAAACTAATGATTTCCCCATCAGCGCACCCGTGCCTATCCTTGGCCGCTGCTTATCCGGAACGGTGGAAGATGTTCGATTATTCATTTGCGCACTGGCTTGCATTTCTGTCGGCGGCGGTTCTGCTCAATCTCTCGCCCGGCCCCGACATCGCCTTCATCCTCGGCCACACGATGAGAAGCGGAAAACGCGCCGGTTTTTCCGCGCTGTTCGGCGTCTGGTCCGGCGCCTGCCTGCATGTGCTGATGGCCGCACTCGGTCTCTCCGCCATACTTGCCGCTTCCGCCGTCGCCTTCTCCACCGTCAAATGGATTGGTGCCGCCTACCTCGTCTGGCTCGGCATTCAGGCTTTGCGCTCCGGTGGCGGCGATGGCCTGATAAGGGCTGCCGGTGAAAGTTTGCCGGTTGCAAGAATCTACCGGCAGGGAATTCTGGTGTCGCTGCTCAATCCGAAAGTGGCGATATTCTTCCTGGCCTTCCTGCCGCAATTCGTCGTCGAAGGGGCAGGGCCGGCATGGGCGCAGCTCATGCTGCATGGCGGGCTTATCATCGTCGTCGCCGCCTTCATCGAACCGCCGCTCGTCCTTCTCGGCGGGCGCCTTGCGGATGCGATCCGGCATAATCAAAAAGTCGGACTCTGGCTCGATCGCGGCCTCGGTGCGCTTTTCGTGGCGCTCGGTGTGCGTCTCGCCCTCAGCAGCCGCTGAATAGGAAGGCGGCTATTCCTCGGCCAGGTAGCGCCGCTCGTGGCGCAGCCCCATGCTGGTGAGAATCTCGTATCCGATCGTGCCGGATGCCCGCGCCACATCATCCACCGGCAGGTTCTTTCCGAACAGCTCGACATAATCCCCGGCGCGCACAGCATTGTCAGGCAGGTCGGTGATATCGAAGATGGTCAGGTCCATGGTGATCCGGCCGGCAACTGGAACCGTGCGTCCAGCGATGAAGCCTTGCCCGCCTTGCGGCACCACCTGGCGCAGCGGCACGCCGCCGCTCGACTGGCTGCGCATGTAGCCGTCGGCATAACCGGCAGAGGCGATCGCCAGCCGGCTTTCACGGCGAAGCTGCAGCGCTCGCCCATAGCTGACAGTCTCGCCGGCTTCGACGCTGCGCACCTGGATGATACGCGCTTCCGCCGTCGCTACCGGCCGCATCTGGTTCGCCATGCCGCAGACCGCTTCGCCGCCATAGAGCGCGATGCCGGGGCGGGTCAGGTCGAAGTGATAATCCTCGCCGAGAAAGATGCCGGCTGAGGCGGCAAGGCTTGAATCGATGCCTTCATAAGCGGCGCTAACCCTGTGGAATGATTCGAGCTGCTGCCGATTCATCGCATGGGTGGGATCGTCGGCGCAGGCGAGGTGGCTCATGACAAGCACGGGCGCGAAGCTCGCCGGCCGCGAGACGTCGTCGGCGAGCGCGATCGCATCGTCGATATGCAGTCCGAGCCGATTGAAGCCGGTATCGACATGCAGCGCGCAGGGGTAGTCGCCGTAGTCGGCAAGCACCGCCATCCAGAAGGCGAGCTGTTCGTCGGAGGAAATCACCGGCACCAGATCATTGTCGAAGAAGCGCCGCTCGGTGCCCGGCCAGATGCCGGAAAGCACGAAGATGCGCGCCTCGGGTGCATAGAGGCGAAGCGTTACGCCCTCGTCGACGGTCGCGACGAAGAAGTCGCGTGCGCCTGCCATATAGAGCGCTTCGCCGGCATCCTCGATGCCCATGCCATAGGCATCCGCCTTGACGACCGCAGAAGTGCGCGCCGCACCGGAGCGGCGCGCCATGTCGCGCCAGTTCTCGGTCAGGGCGGTCAGGTCGACAGTCAGCCGCAGGCCTGCCGAGGCAAAATTGTCATCTTTGGGGGCGTCGAAAAATTCGCTCATGATCCGCATCGAAAAGAGGCCGGAGAAGGATTCTCCGGCCAGTTTAAAGGTCAACTATGTCAAGGGAAAGCCCGGCGCTGCACGCAGCATCCGCGCGATCAGTGCTCTTCATATTGGGTGAAGGAGGGATCGGCGAGATCGGCAAAGCGCGTGAATTCCGACTGGAAGGCGAGCTTCACCGTGCCCGTCGGCCCGTGGCGCTGCTTGGCGATGATGACGTCGGCCGTGCCCTTCACCTTGTCGAACAGCGCTTCCCATTCCGGATATTTGGGATCGTGGATGTCGCGCGGCTCCGAATTCTTGACGTAATATTCCTCGCGGAATACGAAGAGCACGACGTCGGCGTCCTGCTCGATCGAGCCGGATTCGCGAAGGTCGGACAGCTGCGGCCGCTTGTCGTCGCGGCTTTCGACCTGACGCGAAAGCTGCGACAGCGCGATGATCGGAACGTTGAGCTCCTTGCCGAGCGCCTTCAGGCCGGTGGTGATCTGGGTGATTTCCTGCACGCGGTTGTCGCTGGATTTGCCCGAGCCGGTCATCAGCTGAATGTAGTCGACCACAAGCACGTCGAGGCCGCGCTGGCGCTTCAGACGGCGCGCGCGGGCCGAAAGCTGGGCAATCGAGATACCACCGGTCTGGTCGATATAAAGCGGCACCTTCTGCATCATCATCGAGCAGGCAACGAGCTTTTCGAAATCGGCATCGTTGATGTCACCGCGGCGGATCTTCGAGGAGGAGACTTCGGTCTGCTCGGAGATGATACGGGTGGCGAGCTGTTCCGACGACATTTCGAGCGAATAGAAGCCGACGACGCCGCCGTTCTTCGCCTTCATGCTGCCGTCCGACTGGACTTCGCCTTCGTAGGCGGCGGCGATATTGTAGGCGATGTTGGTGGCAAGCGAGGTTTTGCCCATGCCGGGGCGTCCGGCAAGCACGATCAAGTCCGACCGCTGCAGGCCGCCCATCTTGGAATCGAGCGAATGGATGCCGGTGGAAATGCCGGAAAGCCCGCCGTCGCGCTCCTTGGCGACGGCCGCCATGTCGATCGCCAATGCAACCGCATCGTTGAAGGCTTGGAAGCCGCCGTCGTAGCGGCCGTTTTCCGCCAGTTCGAAGAGGCGGCGTTCGGTATCCTCGATCTGCGACTGCGGCGGCATGTCGAGCGGCGCGTCATAGGCGATGTTGACGACGTCCTCGCCGATGGTGATCAGCGCCCGGCGCAGCGCCAGGTCGTAGATCGCCCGGCCGTAATCCTCGGCATTGATGACGGTGACGGCATTGCTGACCAGGCTCGCCAGATATTGCGAAACCGTCATGTCGCCGACCTTCTCGTCGGCCTTCAGGAAGGTCTTGATCGTCACCGGATTGGCGATCTTGCCCATGCGGATGATATCGCCGGCAACCTCGAAGATCTTTCGATGCAGCGGCTCATAAAGATGGATCGGCTTCAGGAAGTCCGACACCCGGTAATAGGCGTCGTTGTTCATCAGGATCGCACCCAGAAGCGCCTGCTCGGCTTCGATATTGTTGGGTGCTTCGCGATAATGCTGCTCCGACGGGGCAACAGCTGTAATCTTTCGAGCGGCGTCGTTCATCATCATCCGTTCTGTCTTTTTCCAGCTCCGGATTTGCAATTCCGGACGCGAAAATCAAGAGGCTACGAAAGGAGCGGGAGCTCGCTTCGCCTAAATCCTGAACGCTGTGCACGTTGTTCGACTTCTCCACAGTCTTGGGCGACACAAAGGAGAAATACTGGCAGTGTCACCCGCACGACACGGTATGGCGCCGACTCAGCCCATCCGTTTCGGAGAATGTTATTTTAGCGCGATGCGATAACACACGCAGCAAAAACATCCGGAAGATCCCCTTAAAAAAAGTGAACCGATCAGCGGCTCATATCGAAGGAGTGGAAACGAAAAAGCCCGGCGCGGTGGCCGGGCTTTCCCTCAAGCGGATCGCTCCGACGAGAATTATGCTTCGTCTTCGTCGACGCCGTCGGCTTCCGGATCGAAGAAGTCTTCCGGACGCAACGCGTCTTCGTCGACGCCGTAGATCGCGTCGACCGAGGTGAGTTCTTCGCCCTTAGACTGGCGCTCTGCCTCTTCGGCCGAACGGGCAACGTTCAGCTCGACGTGGATTTCGACTTCGGCATGCAGCTGCAGCTCGACCTTGTGCAGGCCGATCGACTTGATCGGCGTGTTGAGGTGAACCTGGTTGCGGCCGATGTTGAAGCCTTCGGCGCCGAGAATCTCGACGACGTCACGGGCAGCAACCGAACCATAGAGCTGGCCGGTTTCGCCGGCGGAGCGCACGACGATGAAGGACTTGCCGTCGAGAACGTCGGCGACCTTCTGGGCTTCCGACTTGCGCTCGAGGTTGCGGGCTTCGAGCGTCGCGCGCTCGGCTTCGAAGCGGGTCTTGTTGGCGGCGTTGGCGCGCAGCGCCTTGCCGAGCGGCAGCAGGTAGTTGCGGGCAAAGCCGTCGCGAACCTTTACGGTTTCGCCCATCTGGCCGAGCTTGGAGATGCGTTCGAGAAGGATGACTTCCATTTTCTTCTTCCTTTCTTGTGTCTCAGATTTTCGTATCGGATTGTTTGGGGGCATCAGCATCTTTCGTCGGGGTCAGTGCGATCGCCTTGCGCGTATCGCTGAGACCGAGGACGAGGATGAGGAGAGCTGGCAGCAGCATGAGCATCGAGGCCAGATAGCAAAGGATGAGGGCTGGTATGCGCCAGTCCTTGCCGCGCGTGCGGAAATGCAGCGAGGCGAAACCGGAAAGCATGAAACCGGCACCGAAGGCGCCGATCACGGTCGCGCCGACCAGCGCCGGAACGCCGCCGAAAAAGCAGGCGGCAAGTCCGGCCAGGAAGATGAAGATCGAGTTGCGGTTCATGCGCAGCGACGAGGGAATATCTTCGCGCGGACGAAGGCCGCGGCCGGAGGCTGAAACGATGCGCACGGCAAAATAATAGGCGGCAAACAGCATGCTGACCCACATGCCGCCCTGCAAAGCCGGCAGCATCAGCAGGATCAGCGACTTGGTCTGCGCGGTCGCTGCCGGATCGGGCATGAATTCCGGCTGCTGCTGCTTGAGCGAGGTGATCAGCAGATCGACGATCGGATCGGTGATCTCAGGCCCGTAGCCGATGATCACACCGATGACGATGACGGCGAGCGTCACCAGACCGCAGAGATGCAGCAGGATATCGGAGAGCGGGTACCAGGCAAGCAGATGGTCGGGTCCGCCGAGTTCGGCGGCCGGACGCGCCAGATTGGCGAGATGGCTGAGCCAACCGGCCGGCAGCAGCGTCACCATCGTCATGATCAGCGCGAAGGAAGGCGAGATCAAGATCGCGCCGAGTGCTGCGGCGCTGACGACGGCCGAGACCGCGGCGGTATTGCCCCAGCCGAGCCCGACGATCAGGATCGGCAGAGCCGAGGCCGTGTAGAGAAGCGCGCTGAAAAACGACGGCTGCATGCTCGCGCCCAGCACCAGCAGGGCGGCGGTCAATCCGGCGAGTGCGCCGATCAGCAGCGTTTTAATGTTCGGTCGTTTCAAGGTCGCTGTCCTGCTTCATCAAGCAGTTAGAGGATGTTGCTGAATCGAATTCAGAAACGTCTCAACATGGGTTTTAAGAGTTCCGATCCGCGCCCATCGCGGAAGGGAGAAGGGAAGGCACGAGTGCCTTCCCTCAAGGGTGAGTGCGTCGGCCGATGATCAGGCGACGACGTAGGGCAGCAGGCCGAGGAAACGGGCGCGCTTGATCGCCTGGGCGAGTTCGCGCTGCTTCTTCTGGGAAACGGCCGTGATGCGGGACGGAACGATCTTGCCGCGCTCGGAAATGTAGCGCTGCAGCAGGCGTACGTCCTTGTAGTCGATCCGCGGCGCGTTGGCGCCGGAGAACGGGCAGGTCTTGCGGCGGCGATGGAACGGGCGGCGGACCTGAGCGGAGGAAGTTTCAGACATATCTCAGATCTCCCTTATACACGGTCTTCGCGCGGACGGCGCGGACGGTCGTCGCGGTCGCCGAAGCCACCTTCACGCGGCGGACGCGGGCCGCGGTCACGATCGCCGAAGCCGCCTTCACGCGGGCCACGGCCGCCTTCGCGCGGACGGTCGTCACGGTCGCGCTTCTGCATCATGGCAGACGGACCTTCTTCATGCTTCTCGACGGCAATGGTCATGTAGCGAAGAACGTCTTCGCTGATGCGCATCTGACGTTCCATTTCCTGGACGGCAGCAGCCGGTGCATCGATGTCCATCAGGGCGTAGTGCGCCTTGCGGTTCTTCTTGATGCGGTAGGTGAGGGACTTGAGGCCCCAGTTCTCGATACGCCCGACCTTACCGCCATTCGCTTCGATCACACCCTTGTACTGTTCTACGAGGGCATCGACCTGCTGAGCGGAAATATCCTGCCGGGCAAGGAATACATGTTCATAAAGAGCCATGACAGCTTTGCCTTTCTTGCGTTTGGTTCAACCCGATATTCGGCGGCTAAGCCTCAACGACTGCTCCTGATTGGGCGGGCCCAGGCAAGAAAGCGTTTCCGAGACGGTCGAGAGCGGAGACACGGGAGGCTGGAACGCTTCCGTTCCGAACGATTTCCGTGAGGAAACCGGCCCTCCGTTCAGCCACCAGCCAGAAGACCGGGTTAACGAACAGGGCGGCTTATACGGATTTTTTGGGCAAAGGCAAGCGCAATCGGACACCCGAACCCGATGCAGGCCAATGGTCGGCATCGGGCCGGCGCCAAACAAATATGATCAAAGTGTCAGCGGATACTGCCGGTGCACCTTGGCGATTTCCGCCAGGAGCTCGTTCGAAAGCGCAATGTCGGCCGCGCCGATATCGATTTTCAACTGCTCCATCGAGGTCGCGCCGATGATGACCGAGGCCATGAAGGGACGTGACAGGCAGAAGGCGAGCGCCATGGCTGCCGGGTCGAGGCCATATGTTGCGGCGATCTCCAAATAGGCTTTGGTCGCCGGCTCTTGCAGCGGCTGCAGGCGGCCGCCGATATCGTGGTTGATCGAACCGCGCGAACCTTTCGGCCTGCCGCCGTCGACATATTTGCCAGTCAGGATGCCGCCGGCGAGCGGCGAATAGGCGAGCAGCCCGACATCCTCATGATGCGAGAGTTCGGCGAGATCGAGGTCGAAATGGCGGTAGAGCAGGTTGTATTCGTTCTGGACGCTGGCGACCCGCGGCAGGCTCTTCTGTTCGGAGAGCGTCAGATATTTCTGTATGCCCCAGGTGGTTTCGTTGGAAAGGCCGATCGCGCGGATCTTGCCTTCCTTCACCAGCGCACCGAGCGTTTCCAGGATGTCGAGCATATTGGCGACGGCCTTGTCGCGATCCTGGGTGAACGGATTGTAGCTCCAGTTCTGGCGGAAATGGAAATGGCCGCGGTTCGGCCAGTGGATCTGGTAGAGGTCGACATAGTCCGTCTTCAGCCGCGTCAGGCTGGCCTCGACCGCCAGGCGGATATTCTTTGCATCGGCGCCTTCGCCGCCGCGCAGATAATCGCGGCCGCGGCCGGCGACCTTGGTGGCGAGCACGATATCGCCGCGCTTGCCGGTCTTCTCAAACCAGCTGCCGATATAGTCTTCCGTCCAGCCCTGTGTCGCGGCCGAAACCGGGGTCGTCGGATAAAGTTCGGCCGTATCGAAGAAATTGACGCCCTTTTCGACGGCGTAATCCATCTGCGCATGGGCATCGGCTTCGCTGTTCTGCGAGCCCCAGGTCATGGTGCCAAGGCAAATCTCTGAAACGGAAATCTCGGTGCGGCCTAATGAATTGTACTTCATGGAAAAACCTTGGGAGAGAGGTGAAAGCCTTGGGAAGGTCCGCGCAAATCTAAGTTGGATTTGGCGGAGCGCAAGAACAAAAACCGGGCTTTTGCACGCGCGCGAAAGGCTTTGCGGAGAATGAGCCGCCACTTGACTCTGCCGGAAAGAATGTCAATTGGAGGCAAAACAGCCTTAAGGGGCGCAATCAGGGCATCAGCCAGGGACATGAGAATGACCATTGCTTTCACTTTTCCCGGTCAGGGCAGCCAGGCCGTCGGCATGGGCAAGGATCTCGCCGAGAATTTTGCCGAAGCCCGCGCCGTTTTCCAAGAGGTAGATGAGGCGCTTGGTGAAAAGCTATCGGACGTCATGTTCAACGGTCCCGAGGATACGTTGACCTTGACGGCGAACGCCCAGCCGGCGCTGATGGCCGTCTCCATCGCCGTCGTCCGCGTTCTCGAAGCCAAAGGGCTGGATCTGAAGTCCAAGGTCGCCTACGTCGCCGGCCACTCGCTCGGCGAATATTCTGCACTTTGCGCCGCCGGCACCTTTTCGCTCGCCGACACCGCGCGGCTGTTGCGCATCCGCGGCAATGCCATGCAGGCCGCCGTCCCCGTCGGCGTCGGCGCCATGGCCGCGATCATCGGCCTCGAACACGCCGACGTCGTTGCCGTCTGCGAGGCAGCGGCCGCCGTCGGCGCCTGCCAGATCGCCAACGACAATGGCGGCGGCCAGATCGTCATCTCGGGCGAGAAGGCAGCCGTCGAAAAGGCGGCCGCCCTTGCGACCGACAAGGGCGCCAAGCGCGCCATTCTGCTGCCGGTCTCTGCTCCGTTCCATTCGACGCTGATGGCGCCGGCCGCTGATGCCATGCGCGAAGCGCTGGCAAAGGTCGCCAAGTCCGATCCCGTCGTGCCCGTCATCGCCAATGTCCGTGCCGCCCCGGTGACCGGCGCCGACGAGATCGCCAGCCTGCTGGTCGAGCAGGTGACCGGTCAGGTTCGCTGGCGCGAGACGGTGGAATGGTTTGCCGGAAATGGCGTCACGACGCTTTATGAACTCGGTTCCGGCAAGGTGCTGACCGGCCTTGCCCGCCGCATCGACAAGACGATCAACGGCATCTCCGTCAACGGTCCGGCGGATATCGACGCGACTGTTGCCGCCCTCATGGCCTGATTGGTATCTCCAGATATAAGGAACGTTTTCATGCTCGATCTTTCCGGCCGTAAGGCTCTCGTCACCGGCGCATCGGGCGGTATCGGCGAGGAAATCGCCCGCCTTCTTCATAAGCAGGGGGCCGTCGTCGGCCTGCACGGTACCCGCGTCGAGAAGCTGGAAGCGCTGGCTGCCGATCTCGGCGAGCGTGTCAAGATCTTCCCGGCGAACCTCTCCGACCGCGATGAGGTCAAGGCGCTCGGCCAGAAAGCCGAAGCCGAACTCGAAGGCGTCGACATCCTCGTCAACAATGCCGGCATCACCCGCGACGGCCTGTTCGTGCGCATGAGCGACGAGGACTGGGACAGCGTCCTCGAAGTGAACCTGACGGCGACCTTCCGCCTGACGCGCGAATTGACGCATCCGATGATGCGTCGCCGCTATGGCCGCATCATCAACATTACCTCCGTCGTCGGCGTCACCGGCAATCCGGGCCAGACCAATTACTGCGCCTCCAAGGCCGGCATGATCGGCTTCACCAAGTCCCTGGCGCAGGAGATCGCCACTCGCAACGTGACGGTCAATTGCGTGGCACCCGGCTTCATCGAGAGCGCCATGACCGGCAAGCTGAACGACAAGCAGAAGGAAGCGATCATGGGGGCGATCCCGATGAAGCGCATGGGCACGGGCGGCGAGGTGGCTTCGGCGGTCGCTTACCTTGCGTCCTCCGAGGCTGCTTATATGACGGGCCAGACGCTGCACGTAAACGGCGGCATGGCGATGATCTGAAACGACAAACTGTTGGCGTGTGAATAATTCCGCCTATAGCATGTTGAGCAATCACGAACCGTTGATTTTCTGGCTTTGCGGCAGACATAAAGCATGTTAAGCGGGCCATGACTGTGAACAGTCGTCCCGAGAAAGCAGACGGACCGCCGGGCTTTTTGCAAGCCTGGGACATCTCTGAAGCCGGGTAAACGAGTTTGCCGAGGATGTCTGAAAACATCGCAGGCTGAAACAGGGTAGGGGTGCCGTGATGGCATTCCGATCAGGACATAAGGTCGAGGAAACCGACATGAGCGATATCGCAGAACGCGTAAAGAAAATTGTTATTGATCATCTTGGCGTCGACGCCGACAAGGTCGTCGAGAGCGCCAGCTTTATCGACGATCTGGGCGCTGACTCGCTCGACACGGTCGAACTTGTCATGGCTTTCGAAGAAGAATTCGGCGTTGAAATTCCTGACGACGCTGCCGACTCGATCCTGACGGTCGGCGATGCAGTGAAGTTTATTGAGAAGGCCCAGGCCTAATCCTGTGAATTTGAGAAAGGGCGGGCCTGGAGTCCGCCCTTTTCTTTTCGGCATATTTCTCCATAGAACATAAGAGACGGGGGAAAGCACGCGATGAGACGTGTCGTCATCACCGGTACCGGCATGGTATCACCCTTGGGATGCGGAACCGAGGTGACGTGGTCCCGGCTGCTTGCCGGTCAGAACGGCGCCCGCCTCGTCACCGAATTCGAGGTCGACGACCTTCCCGCCAAGATCGCCTGCCGTATTCCTATCGGTGACGGCACCGACGGCACCTTCAATGTCGATCAGTGGATGGAGCCGAAGGAGCAGCGCAAGGTCGATCCCTTCATCATCTACGGCATGGCCGCCGCCGACATGGCGCTTGCCGATGCCGGCTGGCATCCTGAAACCGATGAGGACCAGATCGCCACCGGCGTGCTGATCGGCTCCGGCATCGGCGGCATCGAAGGCATCGTCGAGGCGGGTTACACCCTGCGCGACAAGGGCCCGCGCCGCATCTCCCCCTTCTTCATTCCCGGCCGCCTGATCAACCTCGTCTCCGGCCAGGTCTCGATCCGCCACAAGCTGCGCGGACCCAATCATTCGGTCGTCACCGCCTGCTCGACGGGCGCGCATGCGATCGGCGATGCGGCGCGGCTGATTGCGCTGGGTGATGCCGACGTCATGGTCGCCGGCGGCACGGAATCCCCTGTCAGCCGCATTTCGCTTGCAGGCTTTGCCGCCTGCAAGGCGCTGTCGACCCAGCACAACGACGATCCGCAGAAGGCGTCACGCCCTTATGACCGCGACCGCGACGGCTTCGTCATGGGCGAGGGCGCCGGCATCGTCGTGCTCGAGGAACTGGAACACGCCAAGGCGCGCGGCGCCACGATCTATGCCGAAATCGTCGGCTACGGCCTGTCGGGCGATGCCTTTCACATCACCGCGCCCTCCGAAGACGGCGAGGGCGCCGGCCGCTGCATGGCGATGGCGCTGAAGCGCGCCGGGCTGACGCCCGCCGACATCGACTACATCAATGCCCACGGTACCTCGACCATGGCCGACACGATCGAACTCGGCGCCGTCGAGCGGCTCGTCGGCAATGCGGCGTCGAAGATCTCCATGTCCTCGACCAAGTCGGCGACAGGACACCTTCTCGGCGCTGCAGGCGCCATCGAGGCGATCTTCACCACGCTCGCCATTCGCGACAATATCGCGCCGCCGACGCTCAATCTCGACAATCCCGAACGGGAAACGGCGATCGATCTTGTTCCGCACAAGGCACGTGAACGAGACATCAACGTGGCGCTGTCCAACTCATTCGGATTCGGCGGCACGAATGCATCGCTCGTACTGCGCCGTTACGCGCAATAAGAGTCCTGCAAGCGGTGTGACGGGTCTCCCTTGCACCGCAGACCGGCCGTCCTCTACGTTGCGTAAGCGGGCGTGCGAAAGCATAACGACCGTCAGCGGCTCGTTGAACGGCGGCAGAACCTGCTTTTGCCGCATTGCTTCGCGAAATAGCGAAGTGAGGGTCAAGTTTTAGAGGATTGCCGGTGAGCGATACGACGAACCAGAGCAACGATACCCAGGCGCAGAAGGGACCGATTATCCCGAAGTCGCCGAGCGAAGCCCTGCGTCCGGAGCGCGTTCCGGAGCCGCCGAAGCGGTCCAAGAAAGCCCGCGGCCAGGTCGTTCTTTTCCTGAACTTCATCATGACGATGGCGGTTCTGGTCTGCGTCGTCGCCGTCATCGGCTTCTACTACGCCACATCGACCTATCGGAACCCGGGTCCGCTGCAGACCAACACCAATTTCATCGTCCGCAACGGCGCAGGTCTGACCGAAATCGCCTCGAACCTCGAGCGCAACGCGATCATCAGCGATGCCCGCATCTTCCGCTATCTCACGGCAACGCATCTTTCTGCCGGTGAGAGCTTGAAGGCGGGTGAATACGAGATCAAGGCGAGGGCCTCCATGCGCGATATCATGGAGCTGCTGAAATCGGGCAAGTCCATTCTTTATTCCGTTTCCTTCCCCGAGGGTCTGACGGTCCGCCAGATGTTCGACCGCATGCTGCAGGATACTGTGTTGGAAGGCGACTTGCCGGCGGCACTGCCGACCGAGGGCAGCCTGCGTCCGGATACCTACAAATTCTCGCGCGGCACCAAGCGCTCGGAAATCATCGAACAGATGGCGGCTGCGCAGCAGAAGCTCGTCGATCAGATCTGGGACAAGCGCGACCCCTCGTTGCCGTTGCGATCCAAGGAGGAGTTCGTGACACTCGCTTCGATCGTCGAAAAGGAAACCGGCGTTCCCGACGAGCGTGCCCATGTCGCCTCTGTTTTCCTGAACCGGCTCGGCAAGGGGATGCGCCTGCAGTCCGACCCGACGATCATCTACGGCCTCTTCGGCGGCGAGGGTAAACCGGCCGACCGGCCGATCTACCAGTCGGACCTGAAGCGGGACACGCCTTACAACACCTATGTCATCAAGGGTCTGCCGCCGACGCCGATCGCCAATCCCGGCAAGGATGCGTTGGAAGCCGTCGCCAATCCCTGGAAGACGCAGGATCTCTATTTCGTCGCCGACGGCACCGGTGGCCATGTTTTCGCTGCGACGCTCGAGGAGCACAATGCCAACGTCAAGCGTTGGCGCAAGCTCGAAGCCGACAAGGGTTCGGACCCGAACATCGCAGTCGACGGCCAGCCGGAGGAGCAGCCGGCGGATAATGGCGCGACCGTCGCGCCGCCGAAGAAGAAGAAGATCAACTGAGACTTTCGGGAGGCTCGCATGGCTTTGCAGTCCATGACCGGTTTTGCGCGGCGCGAGGGAACGAGCGGCCGCTGGCGCTGGGCATGGGAACTGCGCTCGGTCAACGGCAAGGGCCTCGACCTGCGTCTGCGCCTGCCGCCCGGCCTCGAGCGTATGGAGGCAGAGGTCCGCCGCCTTGCCGGCGAAAGCTTCAGCCGCGGCAACCTGCAGGCATCCCTATCCGTCACCGCCGACGAGAACCGTTTCGAGGCGGTGCTGAACAGGCAAGCGCTTGCCGCCGTGCTGGCCATGCGCGAGCAGTTGGACGGTGACATCGATCCGGCGCCGCTGAAGCTTGATACGCTGCTTCTGGTGCGCGGCATCGTCGAATTTCGCGAAAGCGAGGATGGCGAGGAGGCGCTTGCCGCCCGTGACGCCGATATCGCTGCCGGCCTGTTGGGCGCACTTGCCGATCTGAGAGCAATGCGCGAACAGGAAGGTTCGGCGCTGGCCCGCATTCTTCACGACCACGTCACGACGATCGAAGGCCTGACGCGGACGATCGAGGCCGATCCGTCGCGCTCGCCGCAGGAGATCGCCGCGCGGCTTGCCGCGCAGGTCGCCTTGTTGATGGATGGCATGGCCGCGCTCGACCGCGAAAGGCTGCATGCCGAAGCCGCGCTGTTGGCGACCAAGGCGGATCTGCGCGAGGAAATCGATCGTTTGAAGGCTCATATCGCCGCAGCGCGTGATCTCCTGGTGAAAGGTGGCCCCGCCGGGCGCCGGCTGGACTTCCTTGCACAGGAATTTAACCGCGAATCGAATACCATCTGCTCGAAGTCGAATGCCTCGGCGGTCACCGCCGCCGGCATCGAGCTGAAAGTAGTGATCGACCAGTTCCGCGAGCAGGTCCAGAATTTGGAGTAAGACATGAAACCGGCGAAATCCTCGCCCGTGCAGATCGCCCGCCGCGGTCTGATGCTTGTCATCTCGTCGCCGTCCGGCGCTGGCAAGTCCACCATCGCGCGCACGCTGCTGGAGACCGACAGGCAAATCGGCCTTTCCGTCAGCGTCACCACGCGCCAGCGCCGCCCGAGCGAAGTCGAGGATGTGCATTACCACTTCAAGAGTGTGCGCGAGTTCGAGCGGCTGCGCGATAGCGACGCGCTGCTCGAATGGGCCGAGGTGCATGGCAATTTCTACGGCACGCCGCGCGAGCCGGTCGAACAGGCCATGGCCGAAGGCCGCGACATGCTCTTCGACATCGATTGGCAGGGCGCCCAGCAATTGCAGGAGAAGATGTCGGCCGACGTCGTCTCGATCTTCGTGCTGCCGCCGACCATGACCGAGCTTCAGTCGCGGCTGCATCGCCGTGCCGAGGATTCCGAGGAGGTCATCCAGACGCGCCTCGCCAACAGCCGCGCCGAGATCGCCCACTGGCGCGAATACGACTATGTCATCGTCAATGACGATCTCAACGCCGCCCTCGACGCCGTCCAGTCGATCGTCAAGGCCGAGCGCCTGCGCCGCGACCGCCGCCATGGCATGTTCGACTTCGTCCGCGAGTTGCTGGAAGAGACGCCGTCACTTTAAATTACCGCATGTCCTGGGAAAGCCGATTCGGACGTTGCTGGAATTGACCTACAGGCTGTTCGCGAGAAGGCAGAATTCCTCGACCGACAAGGTTTCCGCCCGACGCGCCGGATCGATCCCGGCCTTGACGAGCAAGCTCTCGCCGCCGAGCGGTTTCAGGCTTTGGCGCAGCATCTTGCGGCGCTGGCCGAAGGCCGCCTGTGTCACCTTTTCCAGGTTGCCGACAGCGCAGGGGATGGGATTTTCGCGGGGGGTCAGTTGCACGACCGTCGACGTCACTTTCGGCGGCGGCGTAAAGGCCTGCGGAGGCACGTCGAAGGCCATGCGTGCCTCCGTCCGCCAGCCGCAGAGCACGCCGAGACGGCCGTAATGATCGTCGTCTTCGTTGGCGACGATACGCTCGCCGACCTCTTTCTGAAACATCAGCGTCAGCGACTGCCAGAACGGCGGCCAGGCTTTCGGCAGCAGCCAATTGACCAGCAACTGCGTGCCGACATTATAGGGCAGGTTGGCAATGATCTTGATCGGGCCTTCCGGCGCCAATGTCTCGAAATCCGTCTTCAGCGCATCGCCTTCGATCACCTCCAGCCGGCCGGGATAATGATCGGCGATCTCGGCAAGCGCCGGCAGGCAGCGGGCATCGCGCTCGATGGCGATAACTTTCCTGGCGCCGAGCGCCAGGATCGCGCGCGTCAGCCCGCCGGGGCCGGGGCCGACCTCGAAAACGGTCGCATCTTCGAGCGCTCCCGCCGTGCGGGCGATCTTCTGCGTGAGGTTGAGGTCGAGCAGGAAGTTCTGCCCGAGCGCCTTGCGTGCATCAAGGCCGTGACGCTGGATGACGTCGCGAAGCGGCGGCAGGCCATCGAGTGCTGCCATCAGCGGCGGCTTTCCGCGCTACGGCCGAGCTGGGCGGCGAGCTTCAGCGCCGCAACGAGGCTGTGCTCGCGCGCCAGTCCCTTGCCGGCAATGCCGAAAGCGGTGCCGTGATCCGGCGAGGTGCGCACGAAGGGAAGCCCGAGCGTCACGTTGACGCTGTCGTCGAAACCAAGTGCTTTGGCCGGGATCAGCGCCTGATCGTGATACATGCAGACGGCGACGTCGTAGCGCGCCCGCGCCTCGTCATGAAACATCGTATCGGCGGGCAGGGGGCCGATCGCATCGATGCCCTCGTCGCGCAGGCGCTCGATCGCCGGACGGATGACGTCCTCGTCCTCCGTACCGATCGCCCCGCCTTCGCCCGCATGCGGGTTGAGGCCGGCAACGGCGAGCCGCGGCGCCGCGATGCCGAAGCGCTGCCTCAGATCTTCATGGGCGATCCTGCAGGTTTCCGTGATCAGGTCGCCCGTCAGCGCCTGCGGCACGTCCCGGACCGGAATATGGATGGTGACGGGAATGGCCCGGAGCTTCGGTCCGGACAGCATCATCACCGGTGTCACCGGCCGGCCGGTCGCCCTGACGGCGAGATCTGCGAGAAATTCGGTATGGCCGGGAAACCGGAAACCTGCCTCGTAAAGCACGGCCTTGGCGATCGGATTGGTAACGACTGCGAGCGCCTCGCCGTCAATGACAAGCGACACGGCTTTCTCGATCGACGCGATCGTGCCTTTCGCCGTTGCCGCATGCGGTTCGCCAGCCACGACCTCGATACCGGCCGGTATGGTCATGACGGGCAGCGCATCGGCAAACATGCCGGCGGCCTTGCCGGCTTCATCGGTCTCGCGGATCGAGACCGCCAGATTGAGCTGGCGGGCTCTCAACGCCAGAACATCGGGGTCGCCGATCAGGAAGAAAGGCGGCAGCCCGAGTTCACGCCGCCGGAGCCAGGCCATCAGAGTAATATCCGGCCCGATGCCGGCGGGGTCGCCCTGGCTCAGCGCAAGCGGTCGCGAAAACGGTATCGCCATTGTCGGTCAGCGATAGGCGATCTGCGCCTTTTTGCGCAGTTCATCCAGATATTTCTTGCTGTTTTCGTTTTCCGGGCTGGCATCCTTGCCGGCCTTGGACTTGTCGAGATCTTCCTGGCGGAAGACCATTTCGGCGGCCTGGTCGTCGGAGACCTGCCGCTGGCTGCAGATTGCCAGATATTCGACGCCCTTGTCGGTGACGCGGGTCCCTGTCGTGTTGCCCTTTGCCTGCTCGACCAGCGGCTTCCAATCCGGCGGGATCTCGGGGGCGAGCATGCGGCCGAGATCGCGCACGGAGACGTCGCGCATCGTCGCCGCAAACACCTTTGCCTGATCGCAACCCGGAAATTTGGAGCGCGACGCCTCCGCCTCGCCCTTGCGCTTGCCGGTGATGGCGCCGCGCTTGGCTTGCGGAATGACGAAGATGATCTGCTGCAGCATATATTCCGTCGTCACCGGCTTCTGCTTGTTGTTCTGCATCATGCGCGAGACGAGATCATAGTTCGACAGCCGCGAGGTCGAGCCGTAGCGGGCGTTGACGACGCGCGGCCAGCTCATCTGCACGGCGATAAAACCCTTGAAATGATCGACGCCGACGCCGGCACGATCGAGGATCTGCGACATCTGCTCTGGGGAAAGCTTGTTGCCGCTCGAAAATCGCGCGAAGGACGCATCGACGTCCTGCTGCGAAACCGACATACGCACGCGGGCGACTTCCTGCCGCTTGAGCGTCTCGTCGATCAATTGTTCCTGGGCGGTCTTGGCATCGGCCTTCGTATGCTGCAGGCGCAGGAAGGCCTGGCGCTTGGCGACATCGCCGCTGGTGATGGCGGTGCCGTTCACCACGGCCTTGACTTCACTGGCCGCAAGCGCGGGACCGGCAAGGCCTGTCAGCAATGCAAGCGCTGCCCCGGCGAGGAACTTGGTTATGGCTTTTTTCGCGTCAATCATCTGTTGACCTCCCGATAGCGCCGCGAGACGTTGTTCGCGGCGTTCTTACACAGTGCGAGACACGCTGAAATCGCTTCCATCACGGCGCGAAACCCCTATGCCTCAGATACCGACTGGCGGCAATGTCCTGCACAGGCTTACGGCGAAAGAATGGCTTCAGGCCATGTTTGCGCCGATCGCCCGTCATTCGAGGGTGTCGGTACCGATCTTGATGTCGCCGAGCGTGCGGAAGGTCAGCCGTGCGCCGATCGTCCAGTCGCTTCCCGACTCGTCGTCGGAATCTCTGCTGTCCGTATAGGCGATCGTGAAGATCGTGCATTCATCGTCATAAGAGAGGCCGATCGTCCGCCGGCTGATCACATCATTGTTCAGATCCCAGGCAATGCCGCCGAAAATCGACCAGTAATCCTTGAACTTGACGCTGCTGTTGGTCTGGATCTCGTCATTGTCCTCGGCGAAGCCATATGCCGGTTGGGCGCTGAGATGAGTGTAGGTCAGCTGCGTCGAGAAGGTGTCGTTCTGGTAGGCCGTCGTCAGATCGCCGCGGCGGAACTCGAAATCTTTTTCGTCGAGCCGGTAGGAGGCCGCGACGGAAACGCCGTACGGTGTTTCGACGCCGCCAAGGCCGACATAATCGGAGCGGTCGGTTTCAAGGCCCGAATCCGCGCCGACATTGACGAGGTCATCGGTCGCAAACGAGTTCTGGCCGGCGATCTGATACGATTGGCCGAAGATGCCGTGCAGCTTGTAACCGCTGTCGAATGTACCGGTATACTGAACGCCGACATTGGCGCGGGTACCGCCTTCCACCCGGTCGTAACCGGAGAATTTGTCGCGGTCGAACAGCGAGGTGGCGTCGAAGACGAAACTTTGCGCATCCTCGTTCGGCAGGCGGCCTGCCAGCTGCTCGTCGGGGCGGGCATAGATCTGTGCGATCGGCTCGAGGATATGGGTGCTGTTATCCGTCGTCATCAAGATCGGATAGCGCATCTCCAGCCCGGCTGTGAACATCGAGCGGGTGGCGGAATTGCCGTCGATATAGTTGCCGGTGTAGCCGGCCGGATCATCCATGTTCAGCGCGAAGACATCGCCGCGCGCGGCCAGAAGCGGCGTGATAACCAGGCCGGTCGGCGTGACGTAGGTGCGCTTCCATTGCAGCTCGGCAGTCAGCCGCGAGGTCTGGCCTTTCAGGCCGCGGAAACGGTCGAAGCCGTCGACGGTATAGAAGTCATCATGTGTGCGCGAAATATTCGTCAGGTTGACATCCGCCGAAAGCTCGCCGCCGGCAAGCGGCTGCGGCGCCACATAGTGATAGTCGAGCGACGGATAGACGATCGCCTGCTGCTTTTCAGCGGTATTCGTCCGATCGGCATCCTGGACGTCGAAATAGAACGCCCGCATGTCGAAATAATTGCGTTTCCCGAGCCCTGTCAGGTAGATCTGGTTGGTACGATCCGTACCGGTCAGGCCGCGCAGCTTGTACGTTTTCGAGAAATTGTTGTCGCTCTGCATCATGACGTCCCAGCCGAACGTCCAGCGCGGATTGATGCGGAATTCGGCCTTCGATGTCACCATGCCACGCTGGCCGGCTTCGGCATCGCTGGTGCCTGAGCTGAAGTTGCCCGGCTTTGCCTGGTCGATGCCGGCGACGCGCAGAATATGCGTGCCATTTTCGAATCGTTGGCGAAATTCGCCTTCGATGAGGAAGCCCTGGGCGGTGTAGCCCGTGGCGGTGACCGTCGCGTCCATACTCGGCGAGATCACATAGTAATAAGGAACGGAAAGACCGAAGCCGAGATTCTGCGACAGGCTCATCGTCGGAAACAGAAAGCCGGACTTGCGTTTCACCGTATTGTCGGGAACTTCGATGAACGGCAGGAAGGCAATCGGATGGCCGAGCAGCTCGAAGCGCGCTCTCTCCAGACGGATCGTATGCGTCTCGCCGTTCTGGATCACCCGCTGGGCCTTGACCTGCCAGAAGGGGGCGCGCTTCGGATCTTCGGCGCAGGGAAGGCAGGCCGTATAGACGCCCTTGTTGAGAATCATCAACGTGCCGCCGACGCGCTCGCCGCTTTCGGCAACGATACGCGTGTTGTCGGCGGTCTCGATGCGCAGCGAGTTCAGGAACCCGTCGGCAAAATTGTCGGTCACGTCAAGGTTATCGGCATAGATACGATTGCCGTCGGGGCTGACGAGCTCGACATTGCCGAGCGCCATCATCCGGCCGGTCTTCTGATTGTACTCGACCTTCTGCGCGACCATTTTATAGCCGCCATAGTTGATCTGCACGCCGCCAACCGCCGACACCAGATCGGCGTCACGGTTATAGACGAGTTCATTGGCCGAAAGCAGGAGCTTGGCCCCTTCGGGAATATTCTTCTCTATATTTTGTTCGGGCGCGCTGGCCTGGCTGAAAGAGGCCGGGGCGCTGCCGAAATAGGAACATAAAGCCGCACCGACAAGCAGGGCAACCAGCTGTTTACTAAAATACTTGCGGTCGCCTGCCGCCACTAGCCGTCCTCCTGATGAAGCAGAATAGTCGCACCCAAGGCCAGCGCGACGACCACCGGTATCCACGTCGCCACGAAGGGAGGCACGACTCCACTGCTTCCGAATGCCTTTACAAGCACGGTGATGACATAAAGCATGAAGCCCGAAAGGATGCCACCCAGAATCACGGAGCGGGATTGGTTGAACCGGCTAAATTTTAGGGACACTGTTGCGGCTATGAAAGTCATGGCCACCAGCAGCAATGGCTGGGACAACAGGGAGTTGAATTGCGTCTCCAGCGCCTTGGTCGAGATGCCGAAGGATTTGGCCGCCGCAATCCGGTTGGAAAGGTCAAAGAAACCAATTGTTTCCGGCGCTGTCAGCCGCTCCTGGACGAAGTCCTGTTTCAGATTGGTGCGAAGTTGAACCGAAGCTTTACGCACGGGGATTTCGCCAGGCTTGCGCTCGACAACGGTGTTAAGTTGCCAGTAACCATCTTCCAATTTTGCCGTGGCGGCGTCCTGTCTCAGAATGACCTGACCGCGTGAATCGAAATGGATCAGCACCGCGTCGATCAGCTTGGTTCCGTTCTCCTGAACCGTCTGGGCGCCGATGATGACATCGTCGCGGCCGCTGATCTGGCGCAGCCACGGAATCTGCGGTGCCTTGCGCAGAATCGCGTTCTCGCCGCGCCAGTCGGATTCGACGAGCAGCGCTTGGCGCTGTCCCCAGGCGGCAAGCGGGTTGAGTGCCGTCATCGTCAGCAGGCCGAGCAGCAGCGAGCCGGCGATGAAGGGGAACATGAACTGCCAGACCGAAATACCGGCGGCGCGCGTGACGACGAGCTCATATTTGCGGTTGAGCCCGATCAGCACCGTCATGCCGACGAACAGCGCGATGAAGGGTACTGTCTGCTGCAGGATGAGCGGCAGGCGCACGGCGGTCATCAGGATGCCGCCGCCGATCGTGTAGCCGGGAAGGCCGGACATGCGGCCCGCCGTCTCGCTGAAATCGAGGAGGAAAGAAATCGCCGAGACGCCGATCAGGAACCAGCCCATCGTCACCAGGTAGCGGCGAAAGAAATAACGCGACAATGTCCCGAACATCATTGGGCAGCGCCCCCGCCGATCCGGCCGGTTGCAGCAAGTAGCCTTTCCTGCATCCGTCTCCAGAAAGACGAAATCCGGTCCCGGATGAACGAAGGCATGACCAGTCGTTTGTGCAGGCCGAGGAAGACGATCGAGACGATGCTGCTGACGATCGGGATGGCGTAGAGGACGGCGATATATTCAGGGTCGGTGTCGATCTGATTGGCCGCGTAGAAGGCCGCCCATCGCATCGCGAAGGCATAGGCGAGAGCGCTCACCATCGGATGCAGCCGCGCTTCGCGGTGCGAGCGCGCATCGCCGGCGATCGCCAGTGAAAACAGGGCAAAGACGACAGGCAGGATCCAGTCGGTCAGCCGCCGATGGAGTTCGGCGCGATAGCTTTGCGGCCGGATCGTATAGTCCTTGTCGGCGGGATCCGGATTGAACAGGAACCACAGGTCACGGTCGCTGGCGCGCAGCGTCGCCTGACCGCGATTCTCCGTCATGTCCGAGAGGTCGAAGGAATAGGAATCGAAATTGATGACCGAGACGTTGCCATCGGGCGTTTTGCGATGCACTTCGCCTTCATGCATGATCAGCGTCGTGCCCGTGTCGTCGACGGCGCCTTCCTTCGCATAATAGATCAGTTCATAGGCCGGGTCGCGCTCGTCGGCGACGAAAAGGCCCTTCAGCATGCGGCCCGCCATCCGCTGCGAGATCTGGACATAGAGGCCTTCATCGAGCTTGCGGAAGGTCTTTTCTTCGATCACCGAAGAGAGGAGGTCAGCATAGGTCTCGGCGATCATCTGGCGCACGACGGTCTTTGCGCGCGGCTCGACGACGTTGTCGACGAAGAAGGAAAAGACGCTGATGACGGCGGCAAGCAGCAGGATCGGGCGGATCAGCACGCTGCGCCGCGCCCCGGCCGCGTCGATGACGGTGAGCTCGGAATCATTGTTCATCGTCGTCAGCGTCTGGGTGATCGCGATAACGAGGGCGAAGGGCAGCACGACAGGAATGATCGACGGCAGAATCATCGTCGCCAGCTTGGCGAACGAGCCGATCGACTGGCCGCTGTCGGTGACCAGATTGATGCGCTGCAGAACCTGAGTCGTCCAAATGATCGCCAGAACGGGCAGGAGCGCCACGAGAAACATCTGGCCGACGCGCCGCAATATGTATGTTTCGAGTAGTTTCATGCCTGCCCTTGAAAGCACCTGCACGCCCAAACGGCTTTGCAGGAGAATCCCTCTACGCTCTTTGTCGCGCTTTTGCGACAAGCTGGTGTCAAAAATTCATTCAAATTTCAGAATTTTTTTGATGCTGTTGCGACTCAGTTAACGCCAGCAATGCGGCGAAGACGACAAGAGAGGAAAGCCATCCAAGAACGACGTCGGAAAGGTAGTGTGCGCCGAAGGATAGCCGCATCGCCGGGGTGAGGATCGAGATCGCCGCCACGGGCGGTGCCAGCGCATAACGCAGGGATTTTGGAACGAAGAGCAGAAGGCAGAGGAGCCAGCCGGCACTCGCCGCCTCGCCGGAGACGAACGAGCAGTTCGAAACGCATTTTCCGGCAAGCGAACCGGCCTCGACGAAATGCAGCGTACCGCCGAAAATGTCCGTCTGTATCGGCCGCGGCCGGCCCCAATGTTCCTTCAGGACGACATTGACGAGCAGCACCGGCCCGATCAGCAGCGTTCCGAGCGCGACTTTGAGCTTTTGCGCCCGTACGGCGTTGAAGGTCGCGCCATGCTGCTGGTAGCATTCGACGAGTTTCCACGCCATCACGATCGCCACCACATAGGGCAATCGGAAGAAGACGGTGCGCAGCAGGTCGAAGGTCGCGACGTCGCGATAGGGAAAGCCGCCGCAGATGCTCCCGGCAGCAGCAGTCGCGTCGCAACCTGCGCCCACGAAGAAAAGCTGGGAAAAATAGATGTCTATTCCGGGAAAGGCGCGGAAGACGGCAAGCAGCGCCCACCACATCCAAAACAGCAGCATGAATGCGCCGAAAGTCGTTTTCGGCAGGCGGATTGCCAAGCCCCGCCATCGATTTTTCGAAAAAACTGTCAACGCGAATATCTACGAAACTGACGAAAACATGAGAGCCCTGATGGCTGCGGGCGACCATAACAATTGTCGCAAGCCATTGACAGACCCGCCAAACGCGAAATTATCCGCGAGGGACGGATTTCAAAGAATCCCAGCGGAGAAGACATGTCAGTAAAGTTGGAAATTTCATTCTCGAAGTCGGCAAAGCTCAACGGCGGCCTGGCGATCCTGTTGAAGACTGCGGAGGCCGACAGCGCTGCCGGCGCCGATACGGTCGACCCGGCAGGTGTGATCGCCAAAGCTGCCAGGATCGCCCGATTCTCCGCGAAATCCATGAGCGGGCTCGATATCGTCGCACCCGAAGGCGCGCCCGTCGAGCGCATCGTCGTCATCGGCCTCGGCAAGGCCGCCGAACTCACCGGCCATGACTGGCTGAAGGCGGGCGGTGCTGCGGCTTCGAGAATCAAGAACACCGACAAGGCCGCTGTCTTCATCGACGTGCCGGGGCTCGATACCAGCGCGCGGGCAGCCGCCGATTTTGCGCTCGGCATGCTGCTGCGCGCCTATAGCTTCGACACCTACAAAACGAAGAAAGGCGACGAGGAAGAAAAACCGGCGAAGTCCGTCAAGGTGACGATCGTCACCGCCGATCCGGGTGGTGCCAAGAAGGCGTTTTCCGATTCCGAAGCGATTGCCGGGGGCGTCAATCTTGCCCGTGACCTCGTCAACGAACCGCCGAACGTGCTCGGTCCCGTCGAGTTCGCCGCCAAGGCGAAGGAACTGGAAAAGCTCGGCGTCGAAGTGGAAATCCTGACGGAGCGCGAAATGCGCCGCCTCGGCATGGGCGCCCTTCTCGGCGTCGCCCAGGGCTCCGTGCGTCCGCCACGCCTGGCGATCATGCAGTGGAAGGGCGGCAAGGGCAAGGATCGCCCCGTCGCCTTCATCGGCAAGGGTGTCGTCTTCGATACCGGCGGCATTTCGATCAAGCCGGCGGCCGGCATGGAAGACATGAAGGGCGATATGGGCGGTGCGGCAGCCGTCACCGGCCTCATGCATGTGCTCGCCTCCCGCAAGGCCGCCGTCAATGCCGTCGGCATCATCGGCCTGGTCGAGAACATGCCTGACGGTAACGCCCAGCGTCCGGGCGACATCGTCACCTCGATGTCCGGCCAGACGATCGAGGTGATCAACACCGATGCCGAAGGCCGCCTCGTGCTCTGCGATGCGCTCTGGTACTGCAACGACCGCTTCAAGCCGCAGTTCATGATCAATCTCGCCACGCTGACCGGGGCGATCGTCGTGGCGCTCGGCAATGTGCATGCCGGCCTGTTCTCCAATGACGACCAGCTTTCCGCCCAACTGACGGCAGCCGGTCTTTCGAGCAACGAAAAACTCTGGCGCATGCCGCTCGGCAAGGATTACGACAAGCTGATCGACAGCAAGTTCGCCGATATGAAGAACACCGGCGGCCGACAGGCCGGCTCGATCACGGCCGCGCATTTCCTCAAGCGCTTCGTGCAGGACACGCCCTGGGCGCATCTCGATATTGCCGGCACGGCGATGGGCTCGCCGCAGGACGAGATCAACCAGTCCTGGGGTTCCGGCTTCGGCGTGCGGCTGCTCGATGAGCTCGTTCGCGCCCATTATGAATCCTGATGACAGACGTTCTCTTCTATCATCTTACCGAATCCAGGCTGGAGGACGCGCTTCCGCCGCTCATCGACAAAAGCGTCGAGCGCGGCTGGCGTGTTGCCGTCCAGACGCGCGAACCGGCGCGGCGTGATGCTCTCGATCAGCATCTTTGGACTTTCCGCGAGGAGAGCTTCCTGCCGCACGGCACCGACGAGGCGGATTTCGCCGAAAGCCAGCCGGTGCTTTTGACCGTGACGCCGGACAATGCCAATGCGGCGACCGTGCGTTTCATCATCGACGGCGCCGAGCCGCCGCCGGTCGATGCCTATGAGCGCATCGTCTTCATGTTCGACGGTCACGACCAGGAGCAACTGGAATCCGCCCGTGCGCAATGGAAGAAGCTGAAAGGCGAGGGGCATAACCTCGCCTATTGGCAGCAGACACCGGAAGGGCGGTGGGAGAAGAAGGCCTGAGCGTTTCGCCACGACGCCACAGCGCCGCGCGTCTTTTCAGACATGCAAAGGACGCTGTAACACTTTGAATGGCTGTATGAAGCCGTCCAACTTCGCTCTCCCGGCGAGCGAATACCGCTACCGTTTCGAACCTTTGTCCTCGTCGAGGTTCGTCAGGATATTGAGGGGCACGATCCCGCCAGCACTTTCCGACGCGTCGAGCGCCTCGACTGCCAAAACCTGCTTTCCATTCGGACTGACAAAAGCGAATGCCCACGCCTTGTCGGCAAAGGTGCTGACCGGCATTTCCGCCCAGCCGGCTTGATGGACAAGGCGTTCGGCATAATAAGTCTTGATGGTCTGCGGCTCGGTGGTGCTGGCGAGATTGCGCGACAGGATACGCATGGACTTCTCTCCGAACCGCCCTTCCAGTTGGCCCAGCACCTTGCTGGTGGCCTGCCAATCCTGGGCCTGGGTCGCCGATCCGAAGGAATATTCCTCGGATCGGGAAACGCCCGGTGCATCAGGCGGCATGACGACCTCTTCGCCCCAACATGCTGCAAGGCTGAGAAGCGGCACCACAAGAATGCCAATCTTCAACACGCGGAAAAATCGGCCCTTGCGGCCAGTTCTGTTGCTCATGAGCGGCCGCCCCCGAACACTATTGCCATAGGCCGGCAAATCTTGCCGGTTTCTATGACGTTATTGCGACGCTCAGTCGTGGAAGGCGTCGACGAATTTGCGCTTGCCGAGCATGAAGGCATCGGCGACGTGGCGCAGCGGCGCGAGGTCGACATCCGATTTGCCGGCCTTGATGATTTCGGCGAAGCGACGGTAGAGCGAGGGATATTCCTGCTCCGGCTCGGCGAATCTGAGCGCGCCGTCGATCAAAAGCTTGGCGCCGCCCTCGGCGAGCACCATCTGGCCCGCTGCCGTCTCCGCGACGATGTCCCAGCTCTGCTTGCCGGTCTGTCGCCAGTCGAATTCGGCCTGAACCGGCAGGCCGTCCGCATTGCGGAAGTGAATGTCGGCCGCGATCGGCGCGTCGCGGTTGTCGGGAAATTCGAGCACCGCCTCGGTGATGAAGATCGGCCGTGGCAGGATATGGGTGACGATCGACAGCGCGTTGATGCCGGGATCGAAAACGCCGAGGCCGCCAGCCTGCCAGATCCATTCCTGGTTCGGATGCCAATGGCGGACATCCTCCTTCCAGATCACATGCACGCTTTCAATCGTCGTCGAGGCAAGAAACGCCTTGGCAGCCTCGACGCCCGGTGCATAGCGCGAATGCCAGCTGGCAAAGAGCGACGCACCCTGCTTGTTTGCCAGCGCTTCAAGGTCGGCCACTTCGCTGAGCGTCGCGCCGGGCGGCTTTTCCAGGAAGACGTGCTTGCCGGCGACGAGCGCCTTATAGGCCGCCTCGTAGCGATATTGCGGCGGCATGCAGAGCGAAACGGCATCGATCGAGGGCTCGGCGTCGAGCATCGCTTCGATCGTCGTATAACTCTTGACGCCTTCGACCGTGCCGTGGCGGCTTGCCGTGGCGACGAGTTCGAAATCCGGGTTCTTGGCGATGGAGGGAAGGTGCTGGTCGCGGACGATCTTGCCGACGCCGACGATGGCGAGATTGATAGGAGACATGGTGTTTCGCTCGAGCCTGTATGAAAAGTATGATTATTGACGCGTTTGTATCAGAAAGAGGCGTGCCGACAAGCTCTCCTCCTCCATTCTATGGCATCCTATCGCATGATGGTTTGGCGAAGGAAGCTGTAACCCATCGCCGCGCGGGCGGCGCGCTCTTCGGAATTACCGTCGCCGCCATGCCCGCCGGAGCCGAATTCATGGAAGAGCGGCCGGTGTCCTTCTTCCTCCAGCCGCGCGGCAAAGCGGCGCGCATGCGAGGGATGCACGCGGTCGTCATTGGCGGAGCTTTCGACATAGATCGGCGGATAGCTGACCTCGGTCGCCGGCCTGACATTGTGAAGCGGCGAATAGCCGAGCATAAAATCCCGGTCCACCGGCGTCTCCGGATCGCCGTATTCGTCCATCCAGGCTTGCCCTGCGCTGAACAGGTGGAAACGGGTCATGTCAAGGACCGGCACCTGGCACCAGACGGCGCCGAAATCGTCGGGATAGCGCGTCAGCATCACGCCGGTCAGCAGACCGCCATTGCTGCCGCCCTGGCAGGCGATCCGCGACGGCACTGTATAGCCGCGGGCGACGAGATCGCGAGCGATGGCGACGAAATCGGCAAAGGCCCGGTCTCGCCCCTGCCGCTTGGCACTGCGATACCAGTCAGGCCCGAATTCGCCGCCGCCGCGAATATAAGCCTGCACATAGGCGCCGCCTTGTTCCAGCCAGCGTCCTGTCACGCCGGAATAGTTTGGCGACAACGGGACATCGAAGCCGCCATAGCCGTAAAGCAATACCGGCAGCGCGCCCTTGGTCCACTGCTTCGGCAGGACGAGCCGATAGGTAACCCTCGTTCCGTCCTCGGAAACAGCCTCCAGCAGTTCGGATGACATATCGGTCGCATCGAAATAGCTCGGCGCCGCGGCGACGAAAATCGGCTCGGCCAGCTTGCTGCGATCCGACAGCGCGAGACGGTAACAGACGGGCGGCTGCAGGAAGCCCTGGCCGACGATGTGGAGCGTGTCGTCGCCAAGATGCAGATCTGCATGAAGCGGCCTGAAGTGAACCGTCTGCATATCCGCCGGCAGTGCGATCTCGCGCTGTTCGGCATCGGGCCTTGTCAGGTCCAGCACCATGAGACGCGGACGCAGCCGATCGGAGATGATGAAGACGCACCACTCCTGCATCAGCATCATCTGCGCGATGGACTGGCCCTCGGCAGGCTGAAACAGGATCCGCTCCGGCCCGAGCAGGGCCGTCTCCGAGGCGGGATCGAAGCGTTGTAGCACGAGGCTGCCGGTCGCAACGCGCTCATCGGTCTTTGCCCGCCAAAGGCAATGATCATGATTGAACTGGAAATCGGCTTCCTTAGGCAGATCGATGCGCCGCTGTGTGCCATTGTTGGCGATCAGGAAAGCGCTCGCGACGCCGATCTCGTGGGCGGCGACGAAAATATCGATCAAACCGCGATCCGCCGAAGCGCCTGATAGGGCAGGGTCGATGACGAGATTGAAGCCGTAGACGTCCTCGTCTGCGGCTTCGAACATGACGGCGGCATCTTCCGGTCGCTGCCCGCGCTTCAATCGCCGTCCGACGCGCGGCCATCCGGAGCGGGTCGCCGAAAATCTGTCGATGGAACCGAAATAGCAGATTTCGTCACGGCTCAGCCAGGTGGCATGCGATCGTGCGGCCGGTGTATCGAAGCCGCCCTCGACGACCTGTTTTCGCTCCGCGTCGAATTCGAGCAGCCGGAGAAGGTCGGAGCCGCCGTCCGAAAGCGTGAGCAGCACCCGCGTCGGCTCCCATGGGCAGGTGACGGCGCCGCGCCAATTCCAGCGCTTGCCTTCGCTGACGCAGAAGGCGTCGAGATCGAAGACCGGCTCCCAGGCGGCGTCCGGCAGCGGCTCCTGATCTGCCGGCAGGCGCAGCCAGATGCCAAGGGGATTGTCCTTGCTCTGGCGGAAATCGAACAGCCATTCGCCTCGGCACATCGGAACGATCAGCCTGTCCTGCCGCTCGATCAGCGCCTTGATCGCGTCGCGATCCCTCTCGAATTCAGGTGTTCTCAGTGCCGCGTCGGAAACCCGGTTGTGCTCGTCGATGAACTGGCGGGTGCGCGGATCGTCGTCCGTTTCGAGATGAAGGTTCATATCCGACCTGCCGGCTTCCGTTGACGTCGGACAGATCTAGGCAGCCGGTCCCGATTTGGCAACCCGCCTTAGCGGATCGTCACGAAGTCGGCCGAGGCGACGACGGTGTTGGGCACATCGGTCTTCTTGAACTTCAGTGTCACCCTGTGGCTAACCCGCCATCGCTTCTTCGTATTCGGCAGACAGCATCAGCCAGTCTTCCTCGGCGGCAGCCAATTTCGCCGCAGCTTCGCCGCGCTGCTTTGCCTTCTCGGCCGCCTTGGCGGGCGTCTTCTCATAAAGGGCCGGATCCGCAAGTTCCGCGTCAAGCGCCTGAATCTGTTTCTCCAGCTTCGCCGTCAAGGATTCGATTTCGTTGATCTTTTTCCTGAGCGGCGTCAGCGAGGCGCGACGTTCGGCATTGAGCTTGCGCTGGTCGGCCTTTGACGTCGCGTCTTCAGCTAGCTGCGGCTTTTCTTCTTTTTTTTTACCGGAACTGACGATCAGGTCGCGGTACTCGTCCATATCGCCTTCGAAGGTCGTCACCGTGCCGCCATTGACCAGCCACAACCGATCGACCGTCGCCTCGATCAGGTGACGATCATGCGAAATCAGGATGACGGCGCCTTCGTAGTCGTTCAGCGCCTCGATCAGCGCGCGGCGGCTGTCGATGTCGAGGTGGTTGGTCGGCTCGTCGAGGATCAGCAGATTGGGCGCATTGAAGGCGGCAAGCCCCATCAGCAGTCGGGCTTTTTCGCCGCCGGAGAGATCCTTGGCGGCCGTCGCCATCTTCTCGGTCGCAAGCCCCATCTGGGCGACGCGGGCGCGCACCTTGGCTTCCGGTGCACCGGGCATCAGCCGGCGCACATGCTCCACCGCCGATTGCTCGGGAATGAGGTCGTCGAGCTGGTGCTGCGCGAAGAAGCCGATCTTCAGGCTCGGCGCGATCTTCACTTCTCCGCTTTCTGGCGCAAGCCGGCCGGAGATGAACTTGGCGAAGGTCGACTTGCCGTTGCCGTTCGAGCCGAGCAGGGCGATACGGTCGTCATTGTCGATGCGCAGATTGAGGTTCTTCAGGATCGGATTGCCGGGCTCGTAGCCGACGGCGCCGCTCTGGATCGCGACGATCGGCGAGGCCGGCTGCTTTTCCGGCTCGGGAAAAGTGATCGGCTGTACGTGGTCCTCGATCACCGCCGCCACCGTTCCCATGCGCTCGAGCGCCTTGACGCGCGATTGTGCCTGCCGGGCCTTGGAAGCCTTGGCCTTGAAGCGATCGATGAAGCCCTGCAGATGTTTGCGTGCCGCGTCGTTCTTGGCCTTGGCCTTCGTCTGCAGCTCGTCGGCCTCAGCCTTTTGCCGCTCGAACTGGTCATATCCGCCGCGATAGAAGGTGAGCTTCTTCTGGTCGAGATGGACGATCGCATTGACCGCGTTGTTCAGGAGGTCGCGATCGTGGCTGATGATGATGACGGTGTGCGGATAGCGCCTGACATAATCTTCCAGCCACAGCGTGCCTTCGAGGTCGAGATAGTTGGTCGGCTCGTCGAGCAGGAGCAGGTCCGGCTCGGAAAACAGCACGGCGGCAAGGGCGACGCGCATGCGCCAGCCGCCGGAAAAGGAGGAGGCGGGGCGGGCTTGCGCTTCCTTGTCGAAGCCGAGGCCGGCAAGAATGCTCGCCGCGCGCGCTTCGGCCGAATGCGCGTCGATATCGACAAGGCGCATCTGGATTTCGGCGATGCGATGCGGATCGGTTGCCGTTTCCGCCTCGGCAACGAGGGCGGTGCGTTCCTTATCCGCGGCAAGCACGATTTCGATCAGGGCGTCTTCGGTTGCCGGTGCCTCCTGCGCCACCTGGCCGATGCGTGCGGCCTTGGGGATAGACACCGTTCCGCTCTCCGAGCCAAGATCGCCGGTGATGACACGAAAAAGCGTGGACTTGCCGGCGCCGTTGCGCCCGACGAGCCCGGCCTTCGTGCCTGAAGGCAGCGAAACGCTGGCATTGTCGAGAAGCAGGCGCCCGGCGATGCGGGCGGAAATATCGGTGAGCGTGATCATGGCCGGCGTTTTGGCCGAAAGCGCTCGCCAAGGCAAGAGCGCTTATCCCCGCGCCAAGCTTGCTTGTGCGCTGACAAGCTTGCTTGTCCCCGGGACAAGCTTTGTTTGTCCCACCGCAAGCGCGCTTGTCCCACAGCAAGCGTGCTTTGTCCGCCGCCTCAGCGGCCGAAAGCCTGCACCGGTTGCCGGGGGTTCGACTGCGCGGCGAGAAGCGCCACGCGGGCATTGGCCTGCAATTGTCCCGGCGTTGCCGCATCGGTGCTGAGCGCCACGCCGATCGAGATGGTGAGCCTGCCGGGATCGGCTTTGTCGGATGTCGCAAAGACCAGATTGTCTTCGACGGAGGCGCGCAGGCGCTCGGCAATCGTCATCGCATCCTGCATGCCGACATTGGAAAACAACAGGGCGAATTCGTCAGCCTCTGTGCGGGCGACGAAATCGTTTTTCTTGACCGACTTGCTGAACAGGCCGGCGAGCTTCTTCAGGAGCTTGTTGCCAGCCTGGGTGCCGTATTTGTCGTTGAGATCGGTGAAATTGTCGATATCGACCATGATCAGCGCGCTACCAGCGGCACCTTCTTCACGCGCGTAGAGATCGGCCATCGTCCGGTTCAGCGCGATGCGGTTCGGAAGCCCGGTGATCCTGTCGGCGATCGCCGCCGATTGCATCGCCGAAATGCCGCGCTCTAGCGTTTCCAGCGTCTTGATATCGTCCTGCAGCTTCGCGCCGATTTCCATCTCCGCTGCAAGAACGGTCGAAAGCGAGGCAGTGAGATAGTCGATCTCGCTGAGGAAGGCGGCAAGGCTCTGATCGTCATGGCCGGAAACGGATTTCAGGATAGTGCCGCAGGCGCGCGCAAAGGCATTCTTGTGCTTCAGCCCTTCGGCAAGCCTTTCCGCCACGTCGCGCAGCATCCGGCTCGCCTCGTTTCGGGATGTCTCGCCCGCCAGCCCGCAATGGCCGACGAGGCGGTATTTCAGGCCGAGTTCGTCGAGCATCGGCTGTTGTGGCTGGGATCCGAGTGCGGCGATATCCTGCGCAAGGCCGGCATTGAGCCCGACGATCGCCTCGTGAAAGAGTTCGTAATTGCGCGGCAGCGCGGCGACGTTCAGGCGCGCCATGTGCTGGGCGATCTTCTGAATATTCGCCATCGGCGCGGCGCGCGGCGCCAATGCGTTTGCGCTTGCATTCTGCATGACGATCCCTCGCGACCCGGCCTCATCTCTCACATCCGCTATGCCCGCAAGCTTTTAAGAGAGGCTGAATTTTGAACGGGAAGCCCGGGATTGGCGGGTGGAACTGGCAAAGGCGGTTAATTCAGTGTTGATGTCAGAACATGATGCCGAAAAGTGTAGGCGGTTTTGGATGACATCATGTTCTAATTTTTCTAATTTAGATCGGGCTTCACATCCACTCGCGGCCCTCGTTGCGCAGGAAGTAGATGAGATCCAGCATGAGGCTCTGCTTGCCGAGCGCCGTCAGCGTCATATGGCACTGGCCGCGATGATGGGTCTGGTGGTTGAAGAAATGCGCGAGCGCCGATGCCAGCGGCTGGGTGATCTCGGCCGGCTTTACCACCGTGACATAGGTGAAGTTGGCAGCAAGCGTTGCCTCATCCAGCATGTCCGTCCAGGCAATGATCCGCTCGTCTTCTGCCTTGCGGGCGGCGGCCAGCGTGTCCAGCTCTTCAAAGAGTACGGCATCGAGTGTCGTCGGCGCTTCGCCGGTGCCGGTGAAGCGCTTCATCCATATCCGGTCGGCGACGAGCAGATGATTGAGCGTGCGATGCAGCGAGCCGAAGAAGGCGCCGCAATCATTGCGGAACTCTGCATCGCTGAGTTCGGCCGCAGCCGCATAGACTTGCGTGTTGGCCCAGCGATTGTAGGCGGCGAACATCCTGTAATGTCTGAGCATCCTGTCCCCTCCCGTGTCGTATCGGCAGTCTAGCCTTTTTCCTTAGAAAGCCGAGTGATGACGCCATGAAATTTCCTGATTTGATTGCAGGCGCTTTCTGTCGTGGAATGGATAGAGCTGAGATCTCGAAAGGACTGTCATGACCAGAGCCCTCTATTCCCTCTGCGGCGCCGACGAGCGGCGCTTCTTTTCGCCGCATTGCTGGAAAGCGGTGATGGCGCTGGCGCATAAGGGGCTCGATTTCGAGGAGATTCCGACGACCTATGCCCGCATCCGCGCGATCGGCGGCGGTGTCTCGTCGATCGTGCCCGTTCTCGACGACAATGGCCGGCTGATCCCCGACAGTTTCGACATCGCCCTCTATCTGGAGGAGGCCTATCCCGAGCGGCCGTCACTGTTCAACGGCGAGGGCGGCAAGGCGCTGTCGCGCATGGTGGAAGGTTATTCGCAGATGATCATCCATCCGGCGATCATGCGCATCGCCCTTCTCGACATCCATGCGAACCTCGACGAGGAAGACAAGGCCTATTTCCGTCAAAGCCGGGAGGCTCGGCTTGGCAAGCCTTTGGAAGTGGTTGCCGCCGACAGCGAGGCGGAGAAGGCTGTCTTCGGCGCCAAACTGGAGCCGCTGCGGCACATGCTGAAGTTCCAGTCCTTCATCGGTGGGCAGACACCGCTCTTTGCCGACTATATCGTCTTCGGCGCGCTGCAATGGCTGCGTGTCTCCGCCGGTCTCGCCATGCTAGCCGCCGACGATCCCGTCATGGCCTGGTTCGAACGCTGCCTCAGTCTCCACCAAAGCCGCGGCCGGACTGTGACAGCGGCGTGAAATTGCCGCCTACCTCTTGTTTTCGGACGTTGGGGCGGGTAAAGACCGCCCACTTTTCCCGAGAAAACAGAGGATTTGACTATGGCGATTGAACGCACCTTCTCGATGATCAAGCCGGATGCAACGAAGCGCAACCTGACGGGCGCCATCACCAAGATGCTCGAAGATGCCGGCCTGCGTGTCGTCGCTTCCAAGCGCGTCTGGATGAGCCGTCGCGAAGCCGAAGGTTTCTACGCCGTTCACAAGGATCGTCCCTTCTTCGGCGAACTGGTCGAAGGCATGACCTCCGGCCCGACCATCGTCCAGGTGCTGGAAGGCGAAGGCGCGATCCTCAAGAACCGCGAGATCATGGGCGCCACCAACCCGGCAAACGCTGACGAAGGCACGATCCGCAAGGTTCACGCTCTGTCGATCGGCGAAAATTCCGTTCACGGCTCGGATGCTCCGGAGACGGCTGCCCAGGAAATCAAGTACTGGTTCTCCGATACCGAAATCGTCGGCTGAGGCCACGCTTCGGCATTCGCCGGCAATACCTTGAATTGACTCTCGAAAGCCGGGGCCTTGCTCCGGCTTTTTCTATGCCTTTCTCTATGCCGGGCATTTGTCGGTATTCGAGAAATCGACGCTGCCGTCAGGCTTGAAGACCTCGGGGTTCTTGTCATAAAGCGCGCCGACGACGAGCGGCTTGCTCGGCAGGACGGTCTGATCGAGGTCGGACCGGAACTGCGTCTTCAATTCCTGCAGCACCTTGCCATCCTTGTCGACCAGCCGGACACTCACGGAATAGGGGCGGTCCTTGCGCACGCAGTGCAGGTTTTCGCTCTGCAGCGCAATCTTGTCGTCGATCGGATAGATCTTCTGGTTCAGCACCAGCGGATCGCCCCCTTCAGGATTTTCGAATTCGGCGATAATGATCGAACCGTCGGGGATGGGGCCGGTCTTCTTCAGCGTCAGCAGATAGGTGGCGCTCGCCACCCGATAGTTGAAGACGAAGAGATGGCCGGTGACCTCGACCAGGTTTTCAGCCTGGCGTTGACAGGCGGAAAGCAGAAGGGCGGCGGCTGCCGCCATCACGATCCAATAGTTTCTCATGGCGTCTCCTCCTTCTTGCGGCGATAGTGACGGTTCGCCTTGGCGCGGTTGCCGCAGACCGCCATGTCGCACCAGGCCCGGCTCCTGTTCTTGCTGCGGTCGATGAACAGCCAGCCGCAATTGCCGCAGATCTTCATGCGTTCCGGATCGGGCATGGCGATCAGCCGCAGTGCCGAATGGGCGGTCGCCGCAGCCAGGCTGTCGGGGCCCGCGTGGCGCAATGTCTTCGCCAGCGCTTCCAGCAGCCTAGCCAGCAATTGGTCGTCGCCGCCATTCAGTATACGCTCGCGGAAATAGAGGTCGATCGCTTCCCGCAGCGCGATGAAATCCGGTTCGTTTTCCGCCGCCACCGGTGCGATGTCGCCGAAGAGGGCGCGCTCGGCGCAGAATTCGGCGGCGGCGCGCGGAAAGCTGCGCATCTGGTCCCTGACCGCGAAACGGTCGATCCGCCGCGTTGCATCGTGGCGCAGAACCACGCTGTTGACGACATCGAGCGCCAGTGCGCCGCCGGCAAAGCGGTGAGGGGTCCAGGAAAAGCTCATGATGAAATTATAACTGGTGAAATTGGTTTTACCAGTTATAATTTTGGTGACGCGGAGTGTCTCGAATGGCCTATCTTCTGCAGCAGCTGGCGAATGCGGTTCCGCTTGCCGCCCTCTATGCGGCGCTTGCCTTCGGTTATGCCGTCGCCTTCGGCGTGACGAAGCGGGCCGACATCACCTATGGGGCGATCTTTGCCTTCGCGGGCCAGATCCTGCTGCTCTTCACCGAACTCGCCTATGTCAGGTTTTGGCTGGTGCTGCCGGCGGCGCTTGCCGTCGGCGCCTGCGCTTCGATCGTCTATTCGCTGGCGGCGGGCCTATGGATCGGCCGTTCGATCATGCTGCCGCTGGTCAACAAATCACCGAATACGGTCATCGTCGCTGCCCTCGGCATCATGATCGTACTGATGGAAACGGCCAGGCTTGCTGCCAATACCCGCGCCATCTGGTTGCCGCCATTCCTGAACGACACGGTCGTCTTCTGGAGCGACGGCCCGTTCAAGGTGACGCTCACCCATATCCAGCTGATCAACACCGCACTGATGTGCGCCATTGTCGGGGTGGGTACGCTGATCCTCAGACGCACGGCCTGGGGCCGCGTCTGGCGCGCCGTCACCGATGATCCGCTGGCAGCCGAACTCTGCGGCACCAGCGCCGACCGCGTCTTTCTGCTCGCCTATGGGGCCGCAGCCCTCGTCGCCACGATCTGCGGCATCCTCGCGACCTTCTATTACGGCTCGATGGATTTCGGCGCCGGTCTGATGTTCGGGCTGAAGGTGCTGCTGATCGCAGCCGTCGGCGGCTATTCCGATCCGCTGCGCTCGGCAGGCGGCGCTGCCGGGCTCGCCGTCGTCGAAACCATGTGGGGCGCCTACGGCCCCTTCGTCTGGCGGGATCTGGTCGTCTTCTCGCTGCTCGTCCTGCTCTTGGTCATGAGCCGCAGGGAGCGAGTGGTGCTCTAATTTACGAATTTACTTCCACTTGTCGCGCGCCGTGTCGTCGGCGTCTTTCGCCGCGACCCAGTCGCCGGTGGCGCCATCCCTGGCGTGCTCCTTCTTCCAGAAGGGGGCTGCGGTCTTCAGGAAATCCATGACGAAATTGGCGCCGTCGAACGCCGCCTGCCGGTGCGGCGCGGCTGCGACGACGAGCACGATATTCTCGCCGGCGGCGATCTTTCCGTAACGGTGGATGGCGGTGAGCCCGAGAAGCCCGAAACGGGCGATGGCGAGATCGCCGATGCGCCGCATCTCCGCTTCCGCCATGCCGGGATAGTGCTCGAGTTCGAGGGCAGCCAACGTGCCGCCTTCATCGCGGCAGAGGCCGGAGAAGGTGACGACGGCGCCGATGCCGGCTTTGTCCTTGGAGAGCAGGTCGACCTCGGCTCGCAGGTCGAAGTCTTCATGCTGGACGCGGATGGTGGGGGTGACGGTCATGATAACATCCCCAACTGCTTTGAGGCTGTAGCGAAGGCTGTGGAGAGGGCGTGCCGCACCCCCCCCCCTCTGCCCTGCCGGGCATCTCCCCCACAAGGAGGGAGATTACGGGCGGCTTGACCATCGTACCCATCCAAAGTTTTGCCGGGCTGAAACGTCGATTGTTTGAGGAAATCCGTGCTTCCAGCCAATCTCCCTCCTTGTGGGGGAGATGTCCGGCAGGACAGAGGGGGGTAGCAACACGGCACCACCATCACCGCCTCATCCCCCCGTCATCGGCGGAAATATACCGATCTCTTTCGCGCCCGATATTGGCTCGTCATGCTCGACATGCTCCATGTCGAGCGCCACGCGGATCACGTCGGGATATTGAAGTGCGGTCTCATATTCTTCGCCCAGCGTCTTCAAATGATTCAACAGATCGTCAACGGTGACGACGGAGGAGGGGAGGTCGATCTCCTCCTCGCCCTTGCCGATGCGCTCGCGCACCCAGGCGAAATAGACAAGCCGAGTCATTCCTCGTCATCCACGATATGTTTCACCCCGGCGCGGAAATAGTCGTAGCCGGTATAGATGGTCAGCAGCGCCGCGATCCACAGCAGCGCGATGCCGGTCTGCGTCGTATAGGGGAAAATCTCATCGCCGGCCGGGCCGGCGAGCAGGAAGGCGATGGCGACGAGCTGCAGCGTCGTCTTCCACTTGGCGATCCGCGTCACCGGTACGCTGACCTTCAGCGCCGCCAGATATTCGCGCAGTCCCGACACCAAGATCTCGCGGCAGAGAATGGTGATCGCCGCCCAGATCGACCAGCCGGCGATGGTCTGGTCGGCCGCGACCAGGAGAAGGATCGAGGCGACCAGCAGCTTGTCGGCGATCGGATCGAGCATACGGCCGATATTCGACGTCTGGTTCCAGATGCGCGCGAGATAACCGTCGAGGAAATCGGTGAGCGAGGCGATGACGAAGATCCACAGCGCCACCCAACGCGCCGTGTTGCTGATCGACAGCCTGCCCTCGATGAAGAAGCAGAGAACGATCAGCGGTACGGCGAGGATGCGGCCGTAGGTCAGAAGATTGGGAATGCTGTACGCACGCGATGCCATGGGATCGTTTCTCTGAATTGATGCGCTGCTACAGCGCCGCGCGGCTTTTCAGACGCGCAAACGACGCTGTAACACTTTAGACCCTCCGCATCATGCTCGGGCCGATGCGGTAGATGACGGCTTTGGCTGCGGACCGTCAATATTCTTTCTGTCTTTTCACCGCCTTTGCGTGGAATTTGCGACGGACGCCGGTTATTTCGCGGCGTCGTCGTGGAAATGATTGTAGACCTGCCTGGCGACCGCTTCCGATATGCCTTCCACCGCCATCAGGTCGGACAGGGCGGCGCGCGAAACCGCCTTCGCAGTGCCGAAATGCTGGAGCAACGCGCGTTTGCGCGATGGGCCGATGCCGCCGATCTCGTCGAGCGGGTTCTTGATCATTTCCTTCTTGCGCCGTGCCCGGTGCGAGCCGATCGCGAAACGGTGCGCCTCGTCGCGCATGCGCTGGATGAAATAGAGCACCGGATCACGCGGCGGCAGGGTGAAGCTCTCGCGTCCCGGCGGGAAGAAGCGTTCGCGCCCGGCGTCGCGGTCGACGCCCTTGGCGATGCCGATCGCCGTCACGCTGTCGGTGATGCCGAGTTCGGCAAGGATGGCACGCACCGCCGTCATCTGCCCCTGGCCACCGTCGATGAGGATCACATCAGGCCATGTCGGGAAGGGCATGTCGGCTGCATCGGGCGTGGCCACCTGCGCCGTCCGGTCAGGAATGCCTTCCTCCTTGATCAGCCGGGAGAACCGCCGCGTCATCACCTCCTTCATCATGCCGAAGTCGTCGCCAGGCGTGATGTCGGTCGATTTGATATTGAACTTGCGATACTGGTTCTTGACGAAACCTTCCGGTCCCGCGACCACCATGCCGCCGACGGCATTGGTGCCCATGATATGCGAGTTGTCGTAGATCTCGATGCGCTGCGGTGCATAGGCAAGCCCGAACGTCTCCTTGAAACCCTCGAGCAGCCGCGACTGCGACGCCGTTTCGGCAAGCTTTCGTCCATGCGCCTCGCGTGCATTGCCGACGACATGGTCGACCAGATCCCGCTTCTCGCCGCGCTGCGGCACGAGGATGGAAACCTTGTGGCCGGCCTTTTCGCTGAGTGCTGCGGCGAGCAGTTCCAGCTCCTCCACCGTCTGCGACAGCATGATCTGCTTCGGCACCGGCTTGTCGTCGTAGAACTGCGCGAGGAAGGAATTCAGCACTTCGGCGCTCGAAAGCTGCGGATCGGCCTTCGGGAAATAGGCGCGATTGCCCCAGTTCTGGCCGGTCCGGAAGAAGAACACCTGGATGCAGGAGATGCCGCCCTCGTGATGGATGGCGAAAACGTCAGCCTCCTCGACGCCGGCCGGATTGATGCCCTGATGGCTCTGCACATGCGACAACGCCGCCAGGCGATCACGATAGATCGCCGCCCGCTCGAAGTCGAGGTCCTCGGCGGCCTGGTTCATCGCTTCGGCCATATGCGACTTCACCTTCTGGCTCTTGCCGGACAGGAAGTCCTTCGCCTCCTGCACCAGTTCGCCGTACCCCTCATCGCTGACCTCGTGGGTGCACGGACCGGAACAGCGCTTGATCTGGTAGAGCAGGCAGGGTCGGGTGCGCGTTTCGAAGACGCTGTCGGTGCAGGTTCGAATCAGGAAGGCGCGCTGCAGCGAATTGATCGTCCGCCCGACCGCGCCGGCCGAAGCGAAGGGTCCGAAATAGTCGCCTTTTCGCGCTCTCGCACCGCGATGCTTGAAGATCGCCGGCGCCCGGTGGTCGCCGGTGATGAGAATATAGGGAAAGGACTTGTCGTCGCGCAAAAGCACGTTAAAGCGCGGCCGCAAGCGCTTAATCAGATTCGCTTCCAACAGCAGCGCTTCGGTTTCCGTGCGCGTCGTCACGAACTCCATATTCGCCGTCTGGCGCACCATCTGGGCGATGCGGTTGGAATGCACGCGGCCGACGGCGTAATTGTTGACGCGCTTCTTCAGGCTGCGCGCCTTGCCGACATAGAGCACGTCGCCCTCGGCATTGAACATGCGGTAGACGCCGGGGCTGTTCGGCAGCCGCTTGACGAATTCGCCGATCAATTCCGCGCCGATGAGCCCGGTTTCATTGAGGCTGCCCGCATTCCAGTCGACCGTCGCCGCAAGCGGGGCGGCGGCGGAAACGTCGCCTTCCACTTCGATATCGTCTTCGCTCTCATCCGTGTCGTCGTAGAGAACGCCGCCATCCGGCAGCTTTCGTCCGTTCATTCCGTAATCTCCGCCACATCGGGCGTCTGCCAGGCGAGGTGCTGGCCGCCGTCGAGGGCAATCATCTGGCCGGTGATCGAGGGCGTGTCATAAAGGAAGCGAATCGTTTGTCCGAATTCCTCCAGCGCCGGCCCTCGCTGCAAGATAAGGGCTGAGACCTGCGCTTGGAAGTCCTCCATCGCCTGCCGCTCGCTCGGCATCGAGGGGCCGGGGCCGATGGCATTGACGCGGATGCGTGGCGCCAATGCCTGGGCAAGCGTCTGTGTCGCCGTCCACAGCGCGGATTTGGAGAGGGTATAGGAATAGAAGCTGGGCCTCAGCGCCCAAACCCGCTGGTCGATGATATTGACGATCAGCCCTGCTGCCTCAGCGGGCATCTGCTGCGCGAAGGCTGCCGCAAGGATAGAGGGCGCACGGACATGCAGGTCGAAGTGCAGTGCCCAGGTGGCGGCATTGAAGCTACGCGCTGAATCATGCTGGAAGACGGACGCATTATTGACGAGCAGATCGAGCGGCCCGAGCGCTTCCGACGCCTTCGCGACCAACGCGCCCGTTTCGCCGAGATCGCTAAGGTCGGCCTGCAGGGCGACCGCCCGATATCCCTTCCGCCGCAATTCCGCCACCAACTCTTCGGCCTCACCGATAGAGCCGTTCGCGTGGATCGCAACGGAAAAGCCATTTGCAGCAAGGTCTTCGGCGATTGTCCGGCCTATTCTTTTAGCAGCCCCTGTTATAAGGGCCGAGCGAAGTCTTTTGTGCTTCAAAATCTTGCCTTCTGATCCCGCGAGTCTGTCTGCAGACTATATAGGGGCCGACGGAGATTATATAAATAGGCCGTTGTGGTTGCGCCCGGGAGCTGGATATTCTATGTATTATTTAAGAATGCGATTTCCTAAAATAAGTATTTTCAGTTTAACACTTCAGTAGGGTTAATGAAGTGTATGTTGCGCCAAAGCAACATCGAATTTCAGCCATGCGGCAGCCACAATGATATCACAATTTGGCTCTTTCAAATCCGCATTTGAGTTCCAATTTCAGTCTCGATCCGGAAGGGACATCTGGCAATATCCCGCCAATGCTTCACTGATAGACAGATGACAAGCGGCGCGGGACTGAAAGGAGACTAAGTATGCGTGTACTCATTGCTGGCCTCATGGCCTCCGTTTTTGCAATTGCGGGCGTCTCGGCAGCTCAGGCGGCCGATGCCGTCGACCAGGTTCCGGAAGCACCGGTCGCCCAGGACGCTCCAGTCAAGCCGGCAGGCAACTGGGAAGGCTTTTACCTCGGCGGCGCCGGCACCTACAACATGGGTGACTTCGGTTCCGACCGCCACACCTATGGTTTCGGCGGCCAGGTCTTTACCGGCTACAACTGGCAGCAGGGCCAGATCGTTTACGGCGTTGAATCCGATCTCGGCTACAGCGGCGACGACGTCTCCTCGGGCGGCGTCAAGAACAAATACGGTTGGAACGGTTCCGTCCGTGGCCGCGTCGGCTACGACATGAACCCCTTCCTGCTCTACGGCACGGCCGGTCTTGCTATCGGCGACGTCAAGGTTTCCGACGATACTTCGGACGAAAGCAAGACGAACTTCGGCTATACGGTCGGCGCCGGCGTCGAAGCCTTCGTGACCAACAACATCACGACGCGCCTCGAATATCGCTACACCGACTACCAGAGCAAGGATTACGACCTCGACTCCGGCAGCTTCTCGCGCGGTTACGACGAGAACAGCGTCAAGCTCGGTATCGGCGTCAAGTTCTAAGCTGGTCGAATATCCTGACATGGAAAAGCCGGGCACCTCGCCCGGCTTTTTGTTGCCCGTTTGTTGTCACCCCTGGGACTTGAGCTCGCTATGGGCAGGGAATTTCTTGTCGAACTGCCGCAGCCAGTCGGTGAGCGGCGCATGATCGGCTTCCCACTGGTCGTTGAAGCGCAGCTCGAGATAATCGAGCGTCGCCGCCAGCGCGAAATGTCCGCCATTGAGCTTCTTGCCTGTTTTCGGCGGATTGGCGCTGAGATGAGCGAGCCCGCTCGTCGCCTTCTTCCACTGCCGGTCTATCCACGGCTGATGGACCTTTTCCTCGTCGCGGAAGCGCCGCTCGTAGACGATCGCCAGCAGGCAATCGCAGATGCCGTCGCAGAGCGCCTCGAGGATTTCCGCATCCGTGCGCTTGCCCTTCTTGGAAGGGTAGAGCCCGCCCTTCGTCAGCCGGTCGAAATAATGCATGATCGCCACGCTGTCATATATCGAGACCCCGTCATCGGTCAGCAGCGTCGGGATCTTGCCGAGCGGATTGTTGTCCACCAGGATCGCCGGTCCGGTATTGGTGTCGACCCGGATGGCGTTCAACTCTAGGCCCAGAAAATGCGCGGCCATCCGCACCTTGTTGGAATAGGGCGAGGCGGGCGAACAAAGGAGCTTCATGGAACACCTGATGAGATTTTGGACTGCGGCGCAGACTATTCCGCAGGCAGCTTAAGTGGTCAATCGTCGTTGACGGCCTTGTTCTCTCCGCGTAGCCAGAAGGCGCGGTGCGAGGCGAAACGGTCTTGCGCCAGATGGTCCTTCAATGCGGGCAGCAATTGGTGCAACTCGTCCTTCAGCGTGAAGGGTGGGTTGACGATGACGAGGCCTGAGCCGGTCAGTCCGGTAATGCCGCGGTCGCTGCGAACGGCAAGTTCGGCGCAGAGCATTTTCGGGATGTCGAGCGCCTGCAGCCTCTCGTGGAATTCCTTGATCGGCGCGCCCTTCTTCAGCGGATACCACAGGCAATAGGTACCGCCGGGAAAGCGCCGATAGGCCTTTTCCAGCCCTTCGGCCAGCCGCTGATATTCGTCCTCTTCCTCGAAGGGCGGATCGACGAGGACGATGCCGCGCTTCTCCTTCGGCGGCAGATGCGCGCCGAGCGCCAGCCAGCCGTCAAGCTCGGTGATGCGGGCATGGTGATCGCCCTCGAACAGCCGGTGCAGCCTGACGTAATCCTCGGGATGCAGTTCCATCGCCGACAGCCGGTCTTGCGGCCGGAACAGCATGCGCGCAAGTTTCGGCGATCCGGGATAGAAGCGGATGCCGCCCTGCGGATTGAGTTCGCGGATTGCCGAAAGGTAGGGCTCCAGCAGTTCGGAAACCTGAGGGTCGAGGTCTGCCTCCATCAGCTTGCCGATGCCATCGAGCCATTCGCCGGTTTTCTGCGCTTCTTCCAAGGAGAGGTCGTAAAGGCCGATGCCGGCATGCGTGTCGAGCACGCGGAACCCGCCATCCTTTTTCTGCATGTAACGGATCAGCCGCGTCAGCACGACATGTTTCAGCACATCGGCAAAGTTGCCCGCGTGATAGATGTGGCGGTAGTTCATTTTCGCTGATGTCCGTATGAATTCGCGTCATGGGAAATTTTTGTGGCTTTTGGCCGTGCAAGCCTTGGAATATACAAATGCCATGAACATTGCGACCCCCATCCACGCCAAATCAGAAAAGCCGGACAACAGGGTAGGCCACACGGCCTGTCCGCATGACTGTCCCTCCACCTGCGCGCTGGAGGTCGAGATATCGGAGGATGGTCGCATCGGCCGTGTGCGCGGCGCGAACGACCATTCCTACACGTCGGGCGTCATTTGCGCCAAGGTCGCCCGCTACGCCGAGCGGCTCTACCATCCCGATCGCCTGATGCATCCGTTGCGTCGCACCGGCGCCAAGGGGGGAGGGCAGTGGCAGCAGATTTCCTGGGACGATGCGCTGGATGAGATCGCCGAAGCCTTTGTGAAGTCCGAGGCAAGGGACGGCAGCGAGGCGATCTGGCCGTATTTTTACGCGGGCACCATGGGCTGGGTGCAGCGCGATTCGATCGATCGCCTCCGTCACGCCAAGCGTTACTCCGGCTTTTTCTCGTCGATCTGCACCAACCCCGCCTGGACCGGCTTTACCATGGCGACCGGCACATTGCGCGGCCCCGATCCGCGCGAGATGGGCCTCACCGATTGCGTCGTCATCTGGGGCACCAACGCGGTTTCGACGCAGGTCAATGTGATGACCCACGCCATCAAGTCGCGCAAGGAGCGCGGCGCGAAGATCGTCGTCATCGACATCTACGACAATCCGACGATGAAGCAGGCCGACATGGCGCTGATCGTCAGGCCGGGTACCGACGCCGCACTCGCTTGCGCCGTTATGCACATCGCCTTCCGCGACGGTTACGCCGACCGCGAATACATGGCGAGATATGCCGATGATCCAGAGGGTCTCGAAGCGCATCTGAAGGCGAAGACGCCGCAATGGGCCGCCGCTATCACCGGCCTTTCGGTGGAGGAGATCGAAGCCTTCGCCAGCCTCGTCGGCACGACGAAGAAGACTTTTTTCCGCCTGGGCTATGGCTTCACCCGCCAGCGCAACGGCGCGGTCGCCATGCATGCGGCCGCGTCGATCGCCACCGTTCTCGGCTCCTGGCAATATGAAGGCGGCGGCGCCTTCCATTCGAACAGCGACATCTTCCGTATGAACAGTGCCGAACTGACCGGCCGGTCTATGAAGGATGCCGATATCCGCATGCTCGATCAGTCGCAGATCGGCCGCGTGCTGACAGGCGATGCCGTGGCGCTGCGCCATCGCGGCCCGGTGACTGCTATGCTGATCCAGAACACCAATCCCGCAAACATCGCCCCCGAGCAGCGCCTCGTCAGACGTGGCTTTGCCCGTGAGGACCTCTTCGTTGCCGTGCACGAGCAGTTCATGACCGAAACGGCCGAGATCGCCGATATCGTCATCCCGGCGACGATGTTCGTCGAGCATGACGACATCTACCGTGCCGGCGGCCAGAACCATATCCTGCTGGGACCGAAGCTGGTCGAGCCGCCGCCCACCGTGCGCACCAATCTCTTCGTCATCGAGGAACTGGCCAAGCGCCTCGGCGTCGCCGATCGCCCCGGCTTCGGTTTCACCGCCCGTGAAATGGTCGACCGCATCCTGGAATCGAGCGGCCTGCCGGATTACGACCATTTCCTCGAACACAAATGGTTCGATCGCCAGCCTGTTTTCGAGGAAGCGCATTACCTGAGCGGCTTTGCCCATCCGGATGGCAAGTTCCATTTCCGCCCGGACTGGATCAATCAGCCGGCGCCGAACAAGCCGCCGGCGGCGATCGGCGCACTCGGGCCGCACGCCGCGCTGCCGGCCTTCCCCGATCAGGTCGATGTCATCGAAGTCGCCGATCCCGAGCATCCCTTCCGTCTCGCCACGTCGCCGGCGCGCAATTTCCTGAATTCGAGCTTCTCCGAGACCAAGACCTCTCGCCAGAAGGAAGGTCGCCCTGAGGTGATGATCAACCCGGCCGATGCCGAAGCCAACGGCATCGCCCACGGCGATCTCGTCCGCATCGGCAACAGCCGCGGCGATCTGCGCATTCACGCCCGCATCACTATCGAAGTGAAAGCGGGCGTGCTGATTGCCGAGGGGCTTTGGCCGAACAAGGCGCATGTCGACGGCGAGGGCATCAACGTCTTGACCGGCGCCGACCCCGTCGCGCCCTATGGCGGGGCGGCCGTGCACGACAACAAGGTCTGGCTTCGCAGGGATGCAGCATGATGCAGCCGAAATCACGCGTGAAGATCGCCGGCGAGGAAACCCTGTCGAATGGGTGGACGCGGCTGAGCAGCTATCTCCTCGACTATATCGACCGCAAGGGCACAACCCAGCGGTTGAAGCGGGAGGTCTACCACCGCACGCCTGCCGCCTGCATCCTGCTTTATGATCCCAGGCGCGACCTCGTCGTTCTCGTCCGCCAGTTCCGCCTCGCCGTTCATCTCAACGGCGATCCCGCCTGGATGATCGAGGTGCCGGCCGGCCTTCTCGACGACGACCATCCCGAAGCGGCTATCCGTCGCGAGGCGATGGAGGAGACCGGCTATCGCCTGCGCGATGCGCGCTTCCTGTTCAAATCCTATACTTCGCCGGGTGCCGTCACCGAGGTCGTGCATTTCTTCGCAGCCCTCATCGACACCGCCGATCGCGTCGCCGAAGGCGGTGGTCTGGACGAGGAGCACGAGGATATCGAAGTCCTCGAAATCTCGCTCGACGAGGCGGCGGCGATGATCGAAACCGGCGAAATCTTCGACGTCAAAACGATCGTGCTTCTGCAATGGGCGCTGTTGAACAGGGGAACGCTTTCCTAACCTCGAGCGAAGGCAAGATTTTCCGCTGATGCGGCACGTTCCAGTTTGGCGTCCAGCGTCGCAAGCGATACGTTCTCTGCGACCGCAAGCGCCAGATAAGCGGCGTCATAGGCCGATAGCTGATATTTTCCGGCAAGTCGCAAGATCGGAAGATGGTCTTCGCTTGAGACAGTGCGCAGCGGCAGGCTGTTGAGTCGCATGAGGCAAGCGAGCACATCCTCGTTGGAGATTCGTTTCCGCCGTTCCGCAGTCAACAGGATGTTGCGTATCTCATGCCAGAAGAGATCGGGCACCAAGGCATCTTCCGTTTCGAGAAAAGACAGGGCTTCTTCGGCAGTCCGACTTTCCTCATCGGCCAGCAACCAAGCCGCCGCAACTGAAGCATCGACCACGAACGGCATCAGCGCTGGCCTTCGCGCCGCCAGGCCTGGATTTCAGCCGCGGTCGCTCCTGCGCGCTCTGCCCGTTCGCTGCGGAGTGCCCGGATGGCGTCGAGCCTCTGGCGACGGTCATCGATCTTGATCATGCGGGCGACCGCGTTGTTACCGCGTGATATCACCACATCTTCGCCTGCTTCCACCTTTGTTAGAAGCTCCGAGAGATGCGTTTTTGCCTCTGCCACTTTCACTTTGATCGTCATAGCCACCGTCCACTTCTCTCTCCAATGTAACGTCGCGCCAAAACTTGGTCAACTGATTGGTCATGTATGGCAAAGCAAGAACGAAAAGAGTAAGAAGCTTGGAAGTTCTTCATGCAGTTGTCACGAAGCAGCTCTATGCGCTGCGGTTTATCAATCATCGGATGCGGTCAGGAGAAAGCCCATGTGGCTCAGCAATTTCACTCTCGTTCTCCCAGACGAGGTGGTGAGGGAAGGTTCCGTGCGTGTTGAAAATGGCACCATCGCCGAGATCAGGCCGGAGCCGGTCGCGGGTGCTGTTATCGACGGCGGCGGACGGCTTCTGATGCCCGGATTCGTCGATCTGCATGGCGACATGATCGAGCGCGAGATCGCCCCTCGGCCGAATGCGCATATGCCGATCGATTTCGGCATCCACGAACTCGACAAGAAGCTTGCCGCTGCCGGTGTCACCACGGCGTTTGCCGCCGTCTCCTTTGCGACCGAAAGCGTCTACGGCCACGTCCGCTCGCTGGAGACGACATCCGCGGTGATCGAAGGCATCAACCGCCTGCGTGACGATCTGCTGATCGACCACCGTGTCCACGCCCGTTACGAAATCACCAATGTCGGTGCAGCCGCGGCACTCGAGCGCCTGCTGAATGCCGATCAGATCGACATGGTTTCGCTCACCGACCACACGCCGGGCCAGGGCCAGTACAACAACCTGCAGAGCTACATCCTCAGCATTTCCGAGCGCCGTGCCATCTCCGAGGACATGGCGGCGGAGATCGTTGCCAAGCGCATCGCCATGCGTAGTCATCCTGAGATCGAAGCCAAGCTGAAGGAGATCGTCGCGCTGTCGCTGAAGCACAAGCTGTCGCTTGCCTCGCACGACGATGACAGCGTCGAAAAGGTCGCAGAGATGCATGATCTCGGCGTCACCATCAGCGAGTTTCCGGTCACCGCACCCGCCGCAGAAGAGGCGCGCCGCCGTGGCCTCTGGACGCTGATGGGCGCGCCGAACGCGCTGCGCGGCCAGTCGATGTCAGGCAATCTCAGCGCGCTCGATGCTGCAAGGGCAGGCATGCTGAGCGTCATCGCCGCCGACTATCATCCGGCTGCCTTCGTGCCCGGCATCTTCAAGCTTGCCGACATGGTGGAAGGCGGCTTGCCGGCAGCCGTTGCCATGGCGACCGGCAACGCGGCCCGATCCGCCGGGCTTCTGGACCGCGGCGAGATCGCCATCGGCCAGCGCGCCGATCTTGTCGTGGTCGAGCCGGGCGATATCAACCGCATCCGCGCCACCTTCCGCGCCGGCCGCTTCGTCTACAGCGACGGCACGCTGCATCCGTTGCGGGCTTTGGCGGCTTAAGCGCGGTCGCCGATCAGCGAAATCAGCTGGCCTTTGGGCGCGACAATCGAAGCCTCAGTGCCCACCGCCTTGCCGCCTTCCATCGTCACACGGCCTTCGGCAAAAAGCCGCAGCGCCTGTGGGTAGATCTGGTGCTCCACGGTGAGCACACGCGCGGCAAGGCTTTCGGCCGTGTCGCCGGAAAGAACCGGTACGGCCGCCTGGCCGATCACCGGCCCCTCATCCATGCCTTCGGTGACGAAATGCACCGTGCAGCCGGCGATCCGCATGCCGGCGTCGATCGCCCGCTGATGCGTATGCAGGCCGGGAAATAGCGGCAGCAGGGAAGGGTGGATGTTGAGCATCCGGCCTTCATAACGCTGGATGAAGGTCGCCGTCAGCAGCCGCATGTAGCCTGCCAGGCAGAGAATGTCGGGCGAAAGCTCATCGAGCGCCGAAAAGATTGCCGCCTCGTGCGCGTCCTTGCTGGCATAGTCCTTACGGGGAAAGGCGAAGGTGGCGATGCCTTCGGCGGCGGCCTTGGCAAGCCCGCCGGCATCCGCCTTGTCGGAGATGACGCCGACGATCTCGACCGGATAGTCGGTTGCCTTTGCCGCCGCAACCAGCGCCATCATGTTGGAGCCGCTGCCTGATATGAAGACGACGGCGCGTTTGCGCGGCGAGCTCATATGGCAAGCGTGCCCTTGTAGACCGTGCCGGCAGCGCCCTCGTCGCGGGCGATCATGCGGCCGAGCGTGATAACCGTCTCCCCCTCGGCTTCGAGTGCGGCGGAAACCGCCGCAACACTCTCACCGGCGACGACGGCGATCATGCCGACGCCACAGTTGAAGGTGCGCAGCATTTCCTTGGATTCGACGCCACCCGTCTTGGCGAGCCATGAAAACACCGGCGGCACCTTGACGGCGGCAAGATCGATCTCGGCCGCCAGATGCTTCGGCAGCACGCGCGGAATATTTTCCGGGAAGCCGCCGCCGGTGATGTGCGCCAGCGCCTTGATGGCGCCGGTCTCGCGGATCGCCTTCAAAAGCGGCTTCACATAGATACGCGTCGGCTCGAGCAGGGCTTCGCCGAGCTTCTTGTCTTCGGTGAACGGCGCCGGTGCATCCCAATCGAGGCCGGACAATTCGACGATCTTGCGCACCAGCGAGAAACCGTTGGAATGGACGCCGGAGGAGGCAAGGCCGAGGATCACGTCACCCTCGGCAATATCGCCTGACGGCAGGAGCTTGCCGCGTTCGGCAGCACCGACGGCAAAGCCCGCGAGATCGTAATCTCCGGAGGAATACATGCCGGGCATTTCGGCCGTCTCGCCGCCGATCAGCGCGCAGCCCGCCTCGCGGCAGCCGGCGGCAATGCCGCCGACGATAGCCGCGCCCTGGTCGGGGTCGAGCTTGCCGGTCGCGAAATAATCGAGGAAGAACAGCGGCTCGGCGCCCTGTACCACGAGATCGTTGACGCACATGGCGACGAGGTCGATGCCGACGGTGTCGTGATAGTCGGCATCGATCGCGATCTTCAGCTTGGTGCCGACGCCGTCATTGGCGGCGACGAGAACCGGATCGGTAAAGCCTGCCGCCTTGAGATCGAACAGTCCGCCGAAGCCGCCGATCTCGCCGTCGGCGCCGGGCCGGCGGGTAGAGCGCACCGCCGGCTTGATCTTCTCGACGAGGAGGTTGCCGGCATCGATGTCGACGCCCGCATCGCTATATGTCAGGCCGTTTTTCCCAGACTGGCTCATGCTGGTCTCCGATGGCTATTTCAGGCGGCAAACGTGCCGCGTCATCTGCCGGTCGCAATTGCATGACAGGGGCTTTTATGCAAGCGTTGCATGGCGAAAGCCCCCAATTTCCCGCTTCTTCCTCCGGCCTTTCCGGGATTTGGCGCGACAGGGTTGACCATCTTTGCACCTGCATCCTATGTGCTGAATGGCCGCTTCGGATCGGATGCGGCATCAGGCAGCGGCGAGCGATCAGCGGGGAAGCAATGCCACAGCAAGTCAGCGGCAACAGTCTCAAGCGCCAGATCTTCTTCTGGCTGGCGGTGCTCGTCTTCTTTATCGTCTTTTTGTATGTTTTCAGTTCGATCCTGCTACCCTTCGTGGCCGGCATGGCGATCGCCTATTTCCTCGACCCGGTGGCAGACCGGCTACAGCGGCTGGGCCTGAGCCGCATGATGGCGACGATCGTCATCCTGATTGCCTTCATCATCACCTTCACACTGGCGCTGATGATCCTCATCCCCGTGCTCGTCAGCCAGTTCAACGATTTCGCCGAGCGGCTGCCCGGTTATATCAGCCAGTTGCAGCAGTTCATCGACAATTCGAAGAACTCGCTGCTGCCGGAATGGATCAGGAGCCAGGCCGGCACGATCAAGGACAATTTCTCCGGCATCCTCTCCGAAGGCATGGGCTTTCTTACCGGTCTCTTCGCGCAGATCTGGAATTCCGGCAAGGCGATCGTCGACGTCATATCGCTGCTCGTCGTCACCCCCGTCGTCGCCTTCTATATCCTGCTCGATTGGGATCGCATGGTCTCCAAGGTCGATCAGTGGATCCCGCGCGATTATGTCAGCGATGTCCGCCAGATCGCCAGGGAAATCGACCAGGCGATCGCCGGTTTCATCCGCGGCCAGGGCTCGCTCTGCCTCATCCTCGGCATCTACTATGCCGCCGGCCTCTCTCTCGTCGGCCTGAATTTCGGCCTGCTGATCGGCCTCTTCGCCGGCATGATCAGCTTCATTCCCTATGTCGGCTCGCTGGTCGGTCTCGTTTTGTCCGTCGGCGTGGCGCTCGTGCAGTTCTGGCCGGATTATCCCTGGATCGGCCTGGTGCTCGTCGTCTTCTTCAGCGGCCAGTTCCTGGAAGGCAATATCCTGCAGCCGAAGCTCGTCGGCTCCAGCGTCGGCCTGCATCCGGTCTGGCTGATGTTTGCGCTGTTTGCCTTCGGCGCGCTCTTCGGTTTCGTCGGGCTTCTGGTTGCCGTGCCGGCGGCGGCGGCCGTCGGCGTCCTTGTTCGTTTCGCGCTTTCACGCTACCTTCAGAGCGATCTTTATTTTGGCGGGTCGCCTAGCGGCCGCGTTCAGAAGACGAAATCAGTTCCCAATGAATGACGTGAAAAACGCTGATCCGAAGCGCAAGGCCGGAGAGCAGCTGCCGCTGGTCTTTTCGCACGATGCCGCAAGCGGGCGCGACGACCTCCTGATCTCGGAGCGTCTCGCTGCCGCCGTTTCGATCGTCGATGCCTGGCCAGCATGGCCGTCGCCGGTCGTCGTGCTCGCCGGCCCCGTCGGCTCGGGAAAATCGCATCTCGCCCGCATCTGGCGGGAATTGAGCGGCGCCGTCGACATCCATCCCGAGCTTGGCTCGGACGCCGCGGTTGCCGCCGCCGCCGGACCGGTGCTGTTCGAGGACGCCGACCGCCTCGGCTTCGATGACAATGCGCTGTTCCACGTCATCAACAGCGTGCGCGAAAACGGCACCAGCCTGTTGATCACCAGCCGTCTCTGGCCAATGTCGTGGCCGGTTTTGCTGCCCGATCTTCGCTCGCGCCTGAAAGCGGCGACCGTCGTCGAGATCGGCGAACCCGATGAGGCGCTGTTGTCGCAGGTGATCGTCAAGCTCTTTGCCGACCGGCAGCTTTATATAGATGACAAACTCGTGCTCTATATCGTTAACCGGATGGAGCGGTCGCTGAACGCGGCCCAGACGATCGTCGAAAGGCTTGACCGGCTGGCCCTGTCGCGGGGCACGAAAATCACCCGGTCTCTTGCTGCCGAAGTATTGAATGAATTGGGAAATTCGGAACCGGCCGATTGACTGTCACAGTTCCGTCGTGAAACTGATATAATTGCCTTCGGCGATTGAAAATGGGGTAAGCGGACCATGGATAGTGCAGTCGCAGAACATCAGGAACTCACTCCGGAAACCAACGACAACACCCCCTCGCTGGAAGAGCTGCTCAAGAGCCCCGAGCGCTTCATCAACCGTGAATTCTCCTGGCTGCAGTTCAACCGCCGTGTCCTGGAAGAGACGCTGAATACCGAGCACCCGTTGCTCGAGCGCGTCCGCTTCCTGTCGATCTCGGCCGCCAATCTCGACGAGTTCTTCATGGTGCGCGTCGCCGGCCTCGAGGGCCAGGTACGCCAGAATATCGCTATCCGCAGCCCGGACGGCAAGACGCCGGCCGAGCAGCTCGACTCGATCCTGCAGGAGATCGACCATCTGCAGATGGAGCAGCAAGCCTCGCTCGCCGTATTGCAACAATATCTCGCCAAGGAAGATATCCTGATCGTGCGCCCCGGCGCGCTGAGCGAGGGCGACCGCCAGTGGCTGGCCGCCGAATTCGAACAGGCGATCTTCCCGGTGCTGACGCCGCTGTCGATCGATCCCGCCCATCCGTTCCCCTTCATTCCGAATCTCGGCTTCTCGATTGGTCTGCAGCTCGTCAGCAAGAACGGCCGCGAGCCGATGACGGCGCTGCTGCGCCTGCCGGTGGCGCTCGACCGCTTCGTCCGCCTGCCGGATGATGGAAACACAATCCGCTACATCACGCTGGAAGATGTCGCCAACATCTTCATCCATCGGCTCTACCCGGGTTACGAGGTGCAGGGCTCCGGTACGTTCCGCGTCATCCGCGACAGCGATATCGAAGTCGAGGAAGAAGCCGAGGATCTCGTCCGCTTCTTCGAAACGGCGCTGAAACGCCGCCGCCGCGGCAAGGTCATCCGCATCGAGACCGATTCGGAAATGCCGGCCTCGCTCCGTCAGTTCGTCGTTCAGGCGCTAAATATCCCCGACAATCGCGTCGCCGTTCTGCCGGGCCTGTTGGCGCTGAACACCCTGTCCGAGATCACCAAGGCGCCGCGCGACGATCTCAGGTTTCTTCCCTACAATGCGCGATTTCCCGAGCGCGTCCGCGAACATGCCGGCGACTGCTTCGCCGCCATCCGCGAAAAGGACATGGTCGTCCATCACCCTTACGAATCTTTCGACGTGGTGGTCCAGTTTCTTCTCCAGGCTGCGCGCGATCCTGACGTCCTGGCGATAAAGCAGACGCTTTACCGCACCTCCAACGACAGCCCGATCGTTCGCGCGCTGATCGATGCCGCCGAAGCCGGCAAGTCGGTGACGGCGCTGGTCGAGCTCAAGGCCCGCTTCGACGAAGAGGCGAACATCCGCTGGGCACGTGACCTCGAGCGCGCCGGCGTGCAGGTCGTCTTCGGCTTCATCGAGCTCAAGACCCACGCCAAGATGTCGCTGGTCGTCCGTCGCGAGGATGGCAAACTGCGCACCTATTGCCATCTCGGCACCGGCAACTATCACCCGATCACCGCGAAGATCTACACCGATCTCTCCTACTTCACCTGCAATCCCGTCATCGCCCACGACATGGCGAACATCTTCAACTTCATCACCGGCTACGGCGAGCCGGAACAGGGCATGCAGCTCGCGATCTCGCCCTATACGATGCGCTCGCGCATCCTGCGTCACATCGAGGAAGAGGTTCAGCACGCCAGGAACGGCGCGCCGGCGGCGATCTGGATGAAGATGAATTCGCTTGTCGATCCCGATATCATCGACGCGCTCTATCGCGCCAGCCATGCCGGCGTCGAGATCGATCTCGTCGTGCGCGGCATCTGCTGCCTGCGTCCGCAGGTGCCCGGCCTTTCGGAAAAGATCCGCGTCAAGTCGATCGTCGGCCGCTTCCTCGAGCACAGCCGCATCTTCTGCTTCGGCAACGGCCACGGCCTGCCGTCCGACAAGGCGCTGGTTTACATCGGCTCGGCCGACATGATGCCGAGAAACCTCGATCGCCGTGTCGAAACCATGGTTCCGCTGACGAACCCGACCGTTCACGAGCAGGTCTTGTCACAGATTATGCTCGGCAACGTGATTGACAATCAACAAAGCTACGAGATATTGCCCGACGGTACGTCGCGTCGCATGGAAGTGCGCAGAGGCGAAGAACCGTTCAATGCGCAGCAGTATTTCATGACCAATCCGAGCCTGTCAGGCCGTGGTGAAGCTTTGAAGTCCAGTGCGCCGAAGCTGATCGCCGGCCTGCTCGAAGGCCGCAACAACAAGTAAAACTGGACCTAAATGGTTGAATCTGAAGCCCAGGGGCGCCTTCCGGGGATCGCCCCGGTCTCCGTCGTCGATATTGGATCGAATTCCATTCGTCTTGTCGTCTACGAAGGCATGTCCCGTTCTCCGACCGTCCTCTTCAACGAAAAGGTCCTCTGCGGCCTCGGCAAGGGCGTCGCCCTTACCGGCAAGATGGATGAAGACAGCGTCGGCCGGGCTCTGGCGGCGCTGCACCGTTTCAAGGCTCTGTCCGACCAGGCGCGCGCCGCCACCATGTATGTGCTGGCGACGGCGGCCGCGCGAGAGGCGAGCAACGGTCCCGATTTCATTCATCAGGCAGAAACCATCCTTAACCGCAAGGTGCGCGTGCTCTCGGGCGAGGAGGAGGCGAAATTCGCATCGCTCGGTATCATCAGTGGTTTCTACAATCCTGACGGCATTGCCGGCGATCTCGGCGGCGGCTCGCTGGAGCTGATCGATATCAAAGGCAAGGAAGTCGGCAAGGGCATCACGCTGCCGCTTGGCGGCCTGCGCCTGTCGGAATATGCCGGCGGGTCGCTCTCCAAGGCGCAGACCTTTGCCCGCAAGCAGTTGAAGACGGCAAAGCTGCTATCGAAAGGTGAGGGGCGCACCTTCTACGCCGTCGGCGGCACCTGGCGAAACATCGCCAAGCTGCACATGGAAATCACGCATTATCCGCTGCACATGATGCAGGGCTATGAGGTGCCGCTCGAAGCCATGATGTTGTTCCTCGACCAGGTGGTGGCCGCGCGCGATTCCAGGGAGCCGGCGCTGCAGGCCGTTTCCAAGCACCGCCGTTCGCTGCTGCCCTTCGGCGCCATCGCCATGAAGGAAGTCCTGAGCGCGATGAAGCCGTCGTTGATTTCCTTCTCGGCGCAGGGTGTGCGCGAGGGATATCTCTATTCGCTGCTGTCGGAGGCCGAGCGCCGCGCCGATCCGCTGCTGGCCGCCGCCGGCGAACTGGCGATCCTGCGTGCCCGTTCGCCCGAGCATGCCCGCGAGCTGGCGGAGTGGACCGGCCGCATGATGCCCCTCTTCGGCATCCAGGAAACCGACGAGGAAAGCCGCTACCGTCAGGCCGCCTGTCTGCTGGCCGATATCAGCTGGCGCGCCCATCCAGACTATCGCGGCCTGCAGGCGCTGAACGTCATCGCCCACTCGTCCTTCGTCGGCATCAGTCATCCTGGCCGCGCTTTCATCGCGCTTTCCAACTATTACCGTTTCGAAGGCCTGCATGACGACGGCGCCACCGGCCCGCTGGCGCAGATCGCCACGCCGCAGCTCATCGAGCGCGCCAAGCTGCTCGGCGGCATGCTGCGCGTCGTCTATCTCTTCTCGGCCTCGATGCCCGGCATCGTGAAGAACCTGACCTTCCGCAAATCGTCGAACCCGGACCTCGACCTCGAATTCGTCGTGCCTCCCGAGTATCGCGACTTTGCGGGCGAACGCCTGGACGGTCGCCTGCAGCAGCTGTCGAGGCTGACGAACAAACGTCTGGCGTTTCGGTTCGAGTAGCTCTGATTTACAACCCGACTTGTGCCGAGGAGGCCCCCCTCTGGCCTGCCGGCCATCTCCCCCACAGGTGGGGAGATTACAAGTGGCATGACCTTCCCGCATCTTGAACGTCAAGCCGAGTTGAATCGCTGATTGTTTGGGGAAGCCCCTGCGCCCAGCCAATCTCCCCACCTGTGGGGGAGATGCCCGGCAGGGCAGAGGGGGCACACACGGCACAGCGTCAACGAAAAAGGCGGCGCCTTCGCGCCGCCCTCTCTATCTCACATCACGCTCGAATTACTTCGCGTTCAAAAACTCGCCGACCTCAAGCAAGCTGAACTCGTTATTGTCGGCCTTGTCGACCGCGCGACCGGCCGAGAAGGGCAGGTTGTTGTCGTTGCCGATGATGACGTGGGTGGCGTCGACGCGGTCGACGTTTTCGATCGTCACGAACGGCATGTCGTAGACGCCGTCCTTGCTGCCGGCCTTCTTCTTGTTGTCGGGGTCCTGGATGTTCAGGAGGTCGATATAGCCGATCTTGCGGACGGCCTTGCCGACATTGGCATCGTTGAACTCGATCTTGTAGACGCGCTTCAGCACGGCCGGAGCTTCGAAGCAATCCGGCTTCGGCTGCTTCGGGTCGGCGCAGGCCTTGTCCGTCGTGCCGGCGCCGTTATCGCGCTCGATGACGAGAGCGGTCGTGTCGTCGAGCATGTTGAAGTCGCCGATCGACACGCCCTTGTCCTCGAACGGATAGAGCCAGCTGCGGCCGGTCCACTTCTTCGAAGCGACATCGAACTCGATGACGCGGACGGCGGTGTGGCCGTCGACCGTTTCCACCGTGCCGTCATCCTTGTAGATGGCGCCTTCGAGCAGGCCGTAGAGCTTGGCGCCGTCCTTCGACATGGCGAGACCCTCGAAGCCGCCGGAGCGCTTCAGATTGAAGACCGGCATCTTGGCGGCCGGGTTGGCCGGGACCGAGAGAAGCGGATTGTCGGGCGAAAGCACCGGCTTGCCGTCGAGCGTCGTCGGGATGACGTCGGTGAGGCGGCCTGATATGTCGAACTTCAGGATGTAGGGACCGAATTCGTCGCCGAGCCAGAAGCCGTCGGCAACCGGCTGGATCGATTCGATGTCGAAGTCGGCGCCGGTGAGATAACGCGTATCGGTGCCTTCGAGAACGATCGGGAACGGAGCGATCTTGTTCGGATCGGAGAGGAAGAGGTTCTTGACGACTTCAGCCTTGTTGCCGGCCCAGTCGAACTTCATCTGGTGCAGGAAGAGCATGGAGTCCGACGAATTGGACTTCGAGCCGAAACCGTTGTCGGAGAGCGTCCAGAAGGTGCCGTCGGCCATCGTCTTGACGCCGGAAAAACCCTGGATCGGCTGGCCGTCGAAAGGAAGCTTCAGGTCGGTGACGCGGGCGCCGTCCTTACCGGGGACGGTGCCGAGCGCTTCGGTACGCTTGCGGTCCGGCGTTGTAAACTTGCCGGAATGCTTGAGAAATTCGGGGGCATCGGCCGGTGCCGGAACCATGGTGTTGGCAGGCAGGATCGCCTGGCCGGCGAGCTTGGCCGGGAACTGCTGCTGGTCGGCCGAAGCAGAGCCCGCGACCAGGATAAAAAGCGATACGGAAGCAAAAAGGACGTTCTTCATAATATCCCCGTGGAGCGGATTGCAAAGGCCTTCCGCTTAGCAGGGCTTCCGTGTCAGCGAATTGACGGTTGGGTGAAGCTTTGGTGACGTAAGGTCAAGACCGTGCTCAGCCGTGCAGAATGACGGCCGGCGTGTTCAGCACGGTGACCGCGCGCGAGGAAAGCGCCATGACGCCGAGTGCCTGGCCGCGTCCCTTCACCGCATGGGTGCCGAGATCCTCGCAGGATATGTCGTCGGGAAAATTCATGCGCCGGGCAAGCTCGGTGGAGATCAAAACCGATCGGTTCAGACTGCGGCAGAGCGTCTCCAGCCGGGCGGTGGTGTTCACCGTATCGCCGAAATAGCTGATCTTGTGATGGTCGACGCCGATTTCGGCGGTGATGATCTCGCCGCCGTGGAGGGCGGCGCGGAGCTTCGGCACCTGCCCGTAATTCTTTCGCCAGCCGGCGGCGTTGGCGTCGATATCGGCGAGGATATCGAAGATGCAGCGCACGCAACGCGCATCCTTGACGCCGCGGGCAAGTGGCCAGGTGATGATCGCAGCATCGCCGACATAGTCGTTGATCATGCCCTTGTGACGCCTGACGGGCTCGGCGAAGGTCGCAAACAGCGAGCTCAGCAGTTGTTGCGCCCTGAGGTCGCCGTGCTTTTCGGCAAAAGCCGTCGAATCGACGAGGTCGATGAACAGGAAGACGCGCTCTTCCCTGACCGGATTGCGATAGCGGCTGATGAGCATGCTGAGGAAAACTTCACGACCAAGCAGTTCCCGCACGCGCAAGACGAAGATCAGCATCGTGCAGACCGCAAGCGCATAGAGGAAGACCTCGAACGGCATGATGACGAGGTCGAGGAGCGACACCGGCTTCACCATGCCGAGCCACCAGAGCAGCAGGCCGGCGCAGGCAAAGCCGATGCTCATCAGGATTTCGTAGATCAGCAGCTCGGTGATGATGAAGGCGAAGGTCGGCAGCTTCTGGATGCGCCTGTAGAGTGCTCGAAACAGTACCTTGCGCTCGAAGGCGAGGATCGGCATGCCGATGAAGAGCGCGAAGATCGCCCCGATGATCGGCGTCTGATTAGAGTAGAACATCAGATCATAGATGACGCCGCTGGCCGCAAGGACGATCGTGATCAGGATCCAATTCTGTGTCGGAGATATTTCCCGCATGCCGCCTCTGCGCCGTGATGTTTCTTCCCGCCATTGTTTCAGGCCGGAAAAAACCGTCAAGCGAATTCGAAATTACAGCGCCGCGCGTCTTTTCCAGACACGCGGCGCTGTAGCACTTTGAATGGCTGCATAATTTTGTTCTTAAACCGATGCCGATTTAAGGCGAGTGTAGTCGCCTCAGAGGCTGACGGTTTCGACCTTGCGGTCGACGAAACGCAGGGCGATCGCGCCTTGGATCAGCTGCAGTGCCGGCTCGCCGAAAAGATCGCGCCGCCAGCCGTGCAGGGCAGCGACTTCGGCCTTCTCGCCTTCGGCGGCGATCTTGTCGAGATCTTCGCTATTGGCGATCACCTTTGGCGCCACGCCGTGTTTTTCCGAAATGAGCTTCAGCAGCACCTTCAACAATTCGACGGCAGCAGCAGCCCCTTCGGGCGCCTGCGCCTGGCGTGGCACATGGGGCATATCGGCCTTCGGAAGAGCAAGCGCCGTGTTGACGGCCTCAACGACCGCGGCGCCGGAAGTCGAACGCTCCCAACCCTTCGGAATGGTGCGCAGACGGCCGAGCGCCTCGGTATCCTTAGGCTGCTGCTGGGCGATCTCGTAGATCGCATCATCCTTCAGCACCCGCGAACGCGGCACGTTGCGGGCCCGCGCCTCGCGTTCGCGCCAGGCGGCGACATATTTCAGGATCGCCAGCTCCTGCGGCTTGCGCAGGCGCATCTTCAGCCGCTGCCAGGCATCGTCCGGATGCATGTCGTAGGTTTCGCGCGACTCGAGAATGTCCATTTCCTCGGAGAGCCAGGAGGTGCGGCCTTCGCGTTCCAGTTCCGCCTTCAGCGACAGGTAGACGTCGCGCAGGTGGGTGACGTCGGCCAGCGCATAATCCAGCTGTTTGTCCGAGAGCGGCCGGCGGCTCCAGTCGGTGAAGCGCGAAGACTTGTCGATATGGACGTTCTTGATGCGGCTGACCAGCTGGTCATAGGAGACGCTGTCGCCGAAGCCGCAGACCATGGCGGCGACCTGCGTGTCGAAGATCGGATGCGGAATGAGATTGCCGCGATTGAAGATGATTTCGATGTCCTGGCGGGCCGCATGAAAGACCTTCAGCACCTTCGTATCGGCCATCAGCTCGAAGAAGGGGGCGAGATCGATGCCCTTGGCCAGCGGGTCGACGAGAACTTCCGTCGTTGGGCTTGCCATCTGGATCAGGCAGAGCTCCGGCCAGAAGGTCGTTTCGCGCAGGAATTCGGTGTCGATGGTGATGAAGTCGGACTTGGCCAGCTCTTTGCAGGCGGCCGCCAAATCGGCGGTGGTTTCGATCATATCATTTCATTCGCAAGGAAAAGGTCGGTTAAACCTTCCTTCTCCTTTCGGTTCGATATGTCAATACAACAGCATACGCTTCGAGCATTGCTGGCGAAGAATCACGTCCAAACTGAGGCAAGGCGCGAACGCCGGCGCGAAGCACAGCCGCAACCGCGGCGAAAGCGCACTGTCTCAGCTGACCCTGAGATAGCTCGTCATCCCCGTCTTCTGATGCTCGATGATATGGCAATGCAGCAGCCAGTCGCCTGGATTATCGGCGACGAAGGCAAGCTGCACCTTCTCGTCCGGCTGGATGAGATAGGTATCGGAGGTGAGCGGCATCACCTCCCGCGTCGAGGAGGAGATCACCGTGAAGCTCATCCCGTGCAGATGGATCGGATGCGCATGCGGCGTGGTATTTTCCAGATTGAAGACATAGCTCTTGCCGAGCTTCAATTCCGCAAGCGGCGCCGTCGGATCGGGCGTGTCGCCCGGCCACGGCACCTTGTTGATGGCCCAGAAACTGTAGCCCAGCGAGCCGCAGATGCTTTCGACGGCGGCATTCTCGGCGGTGGCGCTCAGTACCAGCGGGATCTGCTCGGCGGCGGAAAGATCGGCCTTAGGGACGGGGTTGTCGACAAGCGGTCCGAGATCGCCGATGGCGCGCTTCAACGATGATCCGACCGCGCGCAGGCTGGCGATCACCTTCGGCGCCGTGCCGCGAATATCCTCGAGCGTCGCGACGGCGCCTTCACCATCCGGCATGCGCACGGCAAGATCGAGCCGTTGACCCGGTCCGATCTGCAGCAGGTCGAGGGAAAAACGCTTCGGCACCGGATTGCCGTCGATTGCAATCACGGTCGCATCGGCGCCTTCCATCTTCAGCGAGAAGATCCGCGTCACGTCGGTGACCGCGATGCGCAGCCGCACCAGCCCGCCGGCCGGCGCGTCATATCGCGGCTCCTGGTGCCAGTTGGCGGTCCGCACCGTGCCGTAGGTGCCGGTCTTGGCAGCGTCGCGCGGCCGGAAGGGGGCAATGAATTGTCCGTTGCCGCCGAGCCGCCAGTCGCGCAGGTTCAGCACCACCTCGGCATCGAATTCCGGATCGGCCGGATCTTCGACGACGATGACGCCGGTCATGCCGTGCCCCATCTGCGTCAGCGTGTTGCAATGTGGATGATACCAGAAGGTGCCGGCATCCGGCGGTGTGAAGGCATAGTCGAAGCTGTCGCCGGTATAGACGTAGGGCTGCGTCATGAACGGCACGCCGTCCATGCGATTGTCGATGCGAAGCCCGTGCCAGTGGATCGTCGTCGGCTCGTCGAGCCCATTTTTCAGCCGCGCCGCATAGGGTCGCCCCTTCCTCATCCGTACAACCGGCGGCATGCCATCATGGCCCCAGCTCATGATATCCTTGGTCGGTCCCGCCTCGGTCAGCATGGTTTCGGTCTTTACCGCCGTCAGCAGCTGCGGCTCGGGAGCCGCCTCGGCAAACCCGAATTTACTGGCAACGCCGATGCCGACACCATAGGCGCCCGCGACAGCGGATGCCTTGAGAAGGTTGCGGCGGCTAAGGAGAGGCATGCGGATGCTCCACGGTGAGAATGCCGATCCTTTTAAAGTTGACCGACATCTTCATCAATACAGGAAGCGCGGCCAAACTGCCGCAGCATGCGGGTCGCAGCCTCGCCATAAACGCGTGTCAAACGCTCAGCCGCTTGCGCCAAGCCTTGACAAATCGGAGCGTCCATGCGCTTTTCCGCCCGATTTTCTTGTCGGCGCTTGAGGGTCTTGGAACCCTTGCTGCCGTCTTAAGCCACATCCAGGATTTGAGATCATGCATCGCTACCGCAGCCACACATGCGCCGCCCTCCGCAAGTCGGATGTCGGCTCGACCGTCCGTATCTCCGGCTGGGTTCACCGCGTTCGCGACCATGGCGGCGTTCTATTCATCGACCTTCGCGACCATTACGGCATCACCCAGGTCGTTGCCGATCCCGACAGCCCGGCCTTCAAGATGGCGGAAACCGTGCGTGGAGAATGGGTCATCCGTATCGATGGCCTCGTCAAGGCCCGCACCGAAGACACCGTCAACAAGAGCATGGCGACCGGCGAGATAGAGCTCTATGCGCAGGAGATCGAAATCCTCTCCGCCGCCAAGGAATTGCCGCTGCCGGTCTTCGGCGAGCCGGATTATCCCGAAGACGTCCGCCTGAAGTATCGCTTCCTCGATCTTCGCCGCGAAACGCTGCACAAGAACATCGTCAAGCGCACCCAGGTCATCTCCGCCATGCGCCGCGAAATGGGCAATGTCGGCTTCACCGAATATACGACGCCGATCCTGACGGCTTCTTCGCCGGAGGGCGCGCGGGACTTCCTGGTGCCGAGCCGCATCCATCCCGGCACTTTCTATGCGCTGCCGCAGGCGCCGCAGCAGTACAAGCAACTGCTGATGGTGGCCGGCTTCGACCGTTATTTCCAGATCGCGCCCTGCTTCCGCGACGAAGACCCGCGTGCCGATCGCCTGCCGGGTGAATTCTACCAGCTCGACCTCGAAATGAGCTTCGTCACCCAGGAGGACGTCTGGGACACGATGGGTCCGCTGATGACCGGCATTTTCGAAGAGTTCGCCGAAGGCAAGCCGGTCACCAAGGAATGGCCGCGCATCCCCTATGACGAGGCGATCCGTAAATATGGTTCGGACAAGCCGGACCTGCGCAACCCCATCGTCATGGAAGCGGTCACCGAACATTTCGCCGGCTCCGGCTTCAAGGTTTTCGCAGGCATGATCGCCTCCAACCCGAAGGTCGAGATCTGGGCTATTCCGGCCAAGACCGGCGGTTCCAGAGCGTTCTGCGATCGCATGAATGCCTGGGCGCAGTCGACCGGTCAGCCTGGCCTTGGCTACATCTTCTGGCGCAAGGAAGGTGACAAGCTCGAGGGTGCCGGCCCGCTTGCAAAGAACATCGGCGAGGAGCGTACCGACGCGATCCGTACCCAACTCGGCCTCGATGACGGTGACGCCTGCTTCTTCATTGCCGGCGATCCGGCGAAGTTCTACAAGTTTGCCGGTGAAGCCCGCACCAAGGCCGGCGAAGAGCTGAACCTTGTCGATCGCGACCGTTTCGAACTCTGCTGGATTGTCGACTTCCCGTTCTTCGAATGGAGCGAGGAAGAAAAGAAGGTCGATTTCGCGCACAACCCGTTCTCGATGCCGCAGGGCGGCCTCGATGCGCTGCAGAACCAGGATCCACTGACGATCAAGGCATTCCAGTACGACGCCGTCTGCAACGGTTTCGAAATCGCCTCGGGCTCGATCCGTAACCAGTCGCCGGAAACCATGGTCGCCGCATTCGAAAAGGTCGGCCTCAGCCAGCAGGACGTCGAAGACCGTTTCGGCGGCCTCTACCGCGCCTTCCAGTACGGCGCGCCCCCGCATGGTGGCGCCGCCTTCGGCATCGACCGCATTGTCATGCTGCTCGTCGGCGCGAAGAACCTGCGCGAAATCTCGCTGTTCCCGATGAACCAGCAGGCCCAGGACCTGCTGATGGGTGCGCCGAGCCCGGCAACCCCGACGCAGCTGCGCGAGCTCTCGATCCGACCGATCCCGCCGGTCAAGAAAGACTGAGATCATCTGATCCCAAATGCAAAAGCCCGGCAAATCGCCGGGCTTTTCATTTTGTTCGCTCGCTCACAATGACGCGTAGATCGCCTCGCGAAGATCGACTGTGAACTTGCCCCACATGCCTTCCAGCGTCGTGTTGGTCAGCGCAACGACGGTCAGCCCGTTGACCGGATCGATGAACCAGCTATGGCCGTAGACGCCGCCCCATTTCAACGTGCCCTTGGGGAAGGGGACGCCTGCCTCGGCCGGATTGGTGATGACTGACCAGCCGAAGCCAAAGCCGGAGCCGGGTTCGTGCTGCTGACGGTGCCCGCTGGCCTGGTCGGTCATCATCATCCCTACGGTTTCGATCGAGAGCAGCGGTGCGCCACCCCTGCGGATGGTTTCGAGTATGGCGAGCACGTCACCTGCCGTTCCCGCCATGCCGGCGCCGCCCGAATGATAGGAGGCGGGGTCGAAGATACGGTTCGGCGCGAAGCGGATCGGACCCATCAGCGACATCACCAGCGCAGTCTCGCCCATCAGCACCGGTTCCGGTGAAGCGTTCATATAGGCCGCGGCAAGCCGGCTGCGATCGCGAACCGAAAACGCCGTATCGGCAAGGCCAAGCGGTTTTGTCACCAGATCAGTGACGACCTCGCCCAGCGGCACGCCGGTTTCCGCCTCGATGACGCCGCCCAGAACATCCATGGCGACGGAATATTGCCAGTCGCTGCCCGGCGCGAAGCGCAGCGGTGCGCTGGCGATCCGCCGCAGGTTCTCGGCCAGCGGCAGTCCCGGTTCGTCGAGGCCGTCGGAAACGCCGGCGCGGGCATAAGAACCGTCCTCTTCGAAGAAGCTGTAGCTGAGGCCGGATGTATGGGTCAGCAGCTGGCGAATGCGAATGGTTGCTTCGCTGCCATCAGGCAGCCTCGGTCGAAAGTCCGGCAGCCATCTCGTCACCGCGTCGTCGAGCCCGATTCTTCCCTGCTCGACGAGCCGCATCGCGGCGATGGTGACGATCGGCTTGGTGATGGAGGCAAGCCTGAAGATGGTGTCCTCGCGCATCGGCAGACCGCTTTCGCGGTCGGCAAGGCCGGCGGCGCGGCTATGCACGATCTCTCCGTCGCGCGCGACGAGCACCACCGTTCCAACCAGACGCTTTTCGGTAAGCGCACTTGTGATGGCCTCATCGACCACTGCCGCCAGCGATGAATTCCTGTCGGCATCCGCCGTTTCGAGGGGAAGACTCATCAGATTAAATCTCCTATAATCACAATGACCGTTCCTGAATATAGCAGGCCGCTTCGAATTTCTAGAGTGATCATTGTGAAAAATGCTACGGACATGAAAAAGTCTACCGCCCGCCGCCGCGGCCGACCGCCGGCTTTCGACCGCGAGACCGTGCTGTCGGCGGCCCGCGAGACCTTCTGGGCGCGTGGATACGAGGGCGCCTCGATCGCCGATCTCACCGCCGCCATGGGCATCACGCCGCAAAGCCTCTATGCCGCCTTCAATTCGAAGGCCGATCTCTATCGCGCGGCGCTCGAGCAATATCGCGGACTGGGCGCCGACACGTTTTCCGCGCTCGGCGAGCCGATCGACACCGTATCCGCCTTCGAGCGCATATTGCGGGGCTCGGCGGCGATTTTCTCGGCTCCGGAGCATCCGAAAGGCTGCATGATTTCGACGGCTGTGCTGAATTGCGCCAGCGAGAACGACGTGATCGCCGACCATGTCGCAGCGATGCGCCGTCGGTCGCTGGACGCTTTCACGGCGAGGATCGAGCGCGGCATCCGCGAGGGCGACATGAAGGCCGGGACGAATGCTCGCGCGCTAGCGCGGTTTCTTGGCGCCATCATCCAGGGCATGTCGGTGCAGGCGAGGGACGGCGCATCGCTAGAGGAATTGCTTGATATTGCAGTCCTCGCCATCGCCGAGGTCGGCCGCCACCGCGCCTAAAAACGAAAAGGCCCGGCAGTTCACGACTGCCGGGCCCTTGATCGCAAGATCGACGCAATCAGTCGTTGGCGGTAACCTTGACGCCAAGCACTTGCGGCAGCGTGTTCGGAGCGCCCATGGCGGCGCCCACGATCGTCGGGAACGGTACCGGCTTTTCAGGAGCGGCCTTGACGGTCAGGCTCTTCGGATCGTCGAGGAAGGTGTTTACGGCAGCCGAAACGGCGTTCTGCAGTTCCGGGATATTGAACTGCGCCAGCATGATCGGCGTCATCGCCTTCAGCGAATCCGCCATCTGCTTGCCGGAAATGTTCTGCTGTGCACCGGCATAATCGAGCGCGCGCTTGGTGATCGAGGCATCTTCGAAACGCACCTGCGCGGCCTCGAAGGAAAGCTGCTGCATCAGGCCGAGCATGGCAAGACCGAGCGCCTGCTGCGATTCTTCCTTGTTCGGGTTGGCTTCGGATTGCTTCATCGCATCCTGCAGCGACTTCACGAAGGCCATCGTGTAGCCCGAGATCTTGAAGCCAAGGTTCAGCTTGCCGATGTTGGTGAAGTCGAAGGCGAATTCTGAAATGTCGATCGTGCCGGGCGCGAGTTCCCAGGCGCCCTTCATGGTGATGTCGCCCTGGATGTGCTGCAGGGCCAGCTTCTCAATGGCGTCCTTGCTTTGCGGATCCTCGGCTTTGCTGAGATCGGCCTTCATGCTTTTGAAGGCGCCGTCGAAATCGAAGCCGGATTCGTCTTCGCGCAGCGTCAAGTTGACGTCGCTTTCGAGCACCGAGAACAATTCCGCCCCATCCTTGACCACCTTCAGTGGGCCGGTATGGGCAGTCTCGTAGAGCATCATGGTATCGAGCGTGTCGCCGCCCGGTGTTGCCGGGATCGAGATGCCGCCGAGCGTCAGCTCCTGCGCCGTGACCGTGACGCCGTCTTTCGTGGTGTTGATATCGGGGAAGGCAGCCTCTTCGATGTAATAGCCGCCATCCTCGTCTTCTTCGACGCCGGAGAGGGTGACTTCGCCGACGGCCAGGCTTTCGCCGCCGGCCGATTTGACGCTGACATTCTTCAGCGTCGCGGTCGTGCCGTCGATATCGACGCTGTCAGCCGAAATCGTTCCGCCCTGTGCGGCATAGGCGGCATTGAGCTTCTTCAGCAGATCGGCGCCGTCGAGAGCGAAAGCCGAGCCGGCAAGCGAGAAAAAGGCTGCGCTCGATAGCATCAGCCGCGTTGTCCGGTAAAAGTTCATGGGGTGATTCCTCTGGTGGCGTGGTGGCGGTTGGAAATCTGCAGTGACGCTACTACGGATTAGGCCTGCTTTATATTTGCCGACCTCTAAATTTTTGTTGAGAGGAACGGCAAACGAAGTCCAAATTGGGGCGGAGCGTTTGTCTCATCCTTTGATGTCGGTCCCAAGACTTCATCCACAGCTGCAATGGCCCCGATTCCTTGCCCGCCGGCCGCTTCTGAGCTAGTCAGAACCTATGGGACAAGAGATTTTGCCGCCTTCAGGCGGAGACGACGATCACATTCAGCCGGTCGACCTTAAGGCGGCGCTCGAGCAGCGCTATCTCGCCTATGCGCTGTCGACTATCATGCACCGCGCTTTGCCTGACGTGCGCGACGGGCTGAAGCCCGTTCACCGCCGCATCGTCTATGCGATGAACGAGATGGGGCTGAGGCCGAACTCGGCCTTCAGGAAATGCGCCAAGATCGTCGGCGAAGTGATGGGTAACTACCATCCGCACGGCGACCAGTCGATCTACGATGCGCTTGCTCGCCTCGCCCAGGATTTCTCGCAGCGCTACACGCTGGTCAACGGCCAGGGCAATTTCGGCAATATCGATGGCGATAGCCCCGCCGCCATGCGTTACACCGAATCGAAGATGACGGCGGTCTCGGAACTGCTGCTCGAAGGCATCGATCAGGATGCCGTCGATTTCCGTGATACTTACGACGAATCGAATACAGAGCCGGTCGTCCTTCCCGGCGCCTTTCCGAACCTGCTCGCCAACGGCTCCTCCGGCATCGCCGTCGGCATGGCGACCTCGATCCCGTCGCACAATGCCCACGAGCTTTGCGACGCGGCCCTGCATCTGATCAAACATCCCGATGCGACCGTCGAAAAGCTGGTCGAATTCATTCCCGGCCCGGATTTCCCTACCGGCGGCATCATCATCGACAACCGCGACAGCATCATCGAGAGCTACCGCACCGGACGCGGCGGTTTCCGCGTGCGGGCGAAATGGCAGACGGAAGATCTCGGCCGCGGCGGTTACCAGATCGTCATCACCGAAATTCCCTTCCAGGTGCAGAAATCGCGGCTGATCGAGAAAATCGCCGAGCTGCTGATCGCCCGCAAGCTGCCGCTGCTGGAAGATATTCGCGACGAATCGGCCGAAGACATCCGTGTCGTGCTGGTGCCGAAGACCCGCAGCGTCGATCCGACGATCCTGATGGAATCGATGTTCAAGCTGACGGAACTCGAAAGCCGCTTCCCGCTCAACATGAACGTGCTCTCCATGGGCCGCGTCCCGCGGGTCATGGCGCTGAACGAGGTGTTGAAGGAGTGGCTGGACCACCGCCGCGAAGTTCTGCAGCGCCGTTCGCGCTTCCGTCTGGCGGCGATCGACAGACGCCTTGAAATCCTCAGCGGCCTGCTGGTCGCCTACCTCAACATCGATGAGGTCATCCGCATCATCCGCGAGGAGGACGAGCCGAAGCCGGTGATGATGGCGCGCTGGGATCTCACCGACAATCAAGTCGAAGCGATCCTCAATATGCGGTTGCGCGCCTTGCGCAAGCTGGAAGAGTTCGAGATCCGCAAGGAATTCGACGAACTCACCAAGGAAAAGGGCGAGATCGAGACGCTGCTTTCCTCCGACGACAAGCAATGGCAGACGGTCGCCTGGGAAATCGGCGAAGTGAAGAAGAAATTCGCCAAGGCGACCGAGGTCGGCCGCCGCCGCACCCAGTTTGCCGATGCGCCTGAGACCGACGAGGAAGCAATCCAGCAGGCGATGATCGAGAAGGAACCGATCACCGTCGTCATTTCCGAAAAGGGCTGGATCCGCGCGTTGAAGGGCCATATCGCCGACACGGCAACGCTGACCTTCAAGGAAGGCGACGGCTTGAAGATCGCCTTCCCGGCGCAGACCACGGACAAGATCCTGATCGTTACGACAGGCGGCAAGGCCTTCACGCTCGGCGGCGACAAGCTGCCGGGCGGTCGCGGTCACGGCGAGCCGCTGCGCATCATCGTCGATATGGATAACGACCAGGCGGTGTTGACCGCTTTCGTCCATGATCCCTCGCGCAAGCAGCTGATCGTCTCGACCGCCGGCAACGGCTTTGTCGTTCCCGAAGCCGAGCTGGTCGCCAATACCCGCAAGGGCAAGCAGATCATGAATGTCGGGCTGCCCGAGGAAACGCAGTTGCTCGTGCCCGTCAGCGGCGACCATGTCGCCGTCGTCGGCGAAAACCGCAAGCTGCTGGTCTTCCCCTTAGCACAGGTGCCGGAAATGTCTCGCGGCAAGGGGGTGCGTCTGCAGCGTTACAAGGATGGCGGCATTTCCGACGTCCGCTGCTTCGCAATATCAGACGGCCTCGTCTGGGAAGACAGCGCCGGCCGCACCTTCACGAAGAACAAGGACGAGCTTGCCGAATGGCTCGCAGACCGCGCCACCGCCGGCCGCACCGTGCCGAAGGGCTTCCCGCGTAGCGGCAAATTCGCCGGCTGAGGCTTAAAAATTCCGCGTTCGGCTCTTGGCGGGCGCGGGAACTTCTCTATCTCATTCCCGTTACCAAAAATAAGAGAAGGCCGGCTCCGAAGGCGGACGGAATGGCCGCGGCCCGTGCGCTTGGGGAAAGTGCGCTTGCCCTTAACGGAGGAAAATCGATGCCCGCCAGCACCATCAAATTGCATGTCAGCCACACCTACAAAGCGCCGCCTGCTGTCGTCTACGACGCCTGGCTCAACCCCGAAATCGCCCGCCGCTTCCTGTTTGCGACCGATGACGGTCATGTCATCCGCGCCGATATCGATCCGCGTGTCGGCGGCCGTTTCTTCGTCGTCGACCGCCGCCCGACCGGCGACGCTTTTCATCAGGGCGTTTTCCTGGAATTGAAGCGCCCGCAGCGCATGGTCTTCAGCTTCTCCGTCGAGGAGCACGATCACAATTGCGACCGCGTCGAGATCAACATCGAGCCTCTCGGCGGCGGCAGCCGTCTGACGTTAACCCACGAAATGTGCGCCGAATGGGCCGAACACGAGGAAAAGACCCGGCAAGGCTGGGCGCATGTGGTCGAAGGTCTTGGCAGGGAACTGGAGCAGCAGCAGTTCAAGGCGACGGGTTGAGCGGAATGGTGAAATCCCGCAGGAAGCGGGTCGCGCCTTCTTCGTCGATCTCGCCGGCGGCTACGGCAAGAACGAAGGCGTAGAGATTGGCATCGGTCGTTTCGATCTCATAGCCATTTTCGAGAAGGAACACGCCGGCGGTTACGATCGCAATCCGCTTGTTTCCATCAACGAAGGCGTGGTTGTGCGCAAGGCCGAAAAGATAGGCGGCGGCGAGTTCGATGACGTCGTCGCAGCCGTAATTTGCCTTGTGCATCGGCCAGCCGAGAGCGGATTCCAGCGCGCCTTCATCACGCAGCCCTGCGAGACCACCGAAGCGCTCAATCTGCATTTTCTGCAGGCTCTCCACCAACGGTCTCGTCAGGAATTTGAAAGCCATTATTCGGCCAGCTTTTTCAAGGCCACCTTATACTTGTCCATGAAATATCGCGCCGCCTCGAGCTGACGAGACAAATCCTCATCGGCCGGCTTCAAAGTGATGCCGCCGTTTTCCATCTGCAATTCCAGTGAATCGCCGGTCTTCAATCCAAGTCGGTCGAGGGTTTCCTTCGGGATGATAATACCCTCGGAATTGCCGATCTTGCGGATCGTGACGTTCATCGCTTCATCCTCTGTGTGGTAACGGAGTTATAACATGGAGCGAAGCAGGCGACAATGTCCTAGCCAGCCATTTGAACGATGCTTTTTCTCCGCACCATCCAGACGGAATGCGCTGCGATCGCCGCCACCAGGATGCCGCCGCCAACGAGTGTCATGGTCGCCGGCGTTTCCGCAAAGATCAGCCACACCCAGATCGGTGCGAGCACTGTTTCGAGCAGGTAGAACATGCCGACCTCCGGCGCGGAGAGGTAACGCGGCCCGGTCGCCAGACACCAGAAGGCAAGGGGCATCATCACCGCGCCGTTAAAGAGGATCCAGGCGGGATGCTCCATCGAAAAACCGCCTGCGGGCATGACCGAGATCAGGCCGACCGCCGCCGGCAGCACCGTCGAAAGCAGCGAGACGAAGCCCATCTCCCGGCGGGATGCGCGGCTGATGGTGATGGCGGCGGCAATGATGAAGGCGGTAAGCAGCGCCATGGTATCGCCGAAGAGATGGCCGCCCGAAAGCCCGTCCCGCACGATCAGGCCGACGCCGAAGATCATCGCCGCCATGGCGACCAGCGTTGCTGGCGCCGGCCGCTCCTTGAGGAAAATCCAGGAAAGAAGGGCGGCAAACATCGGATTGAAGGCGACGATGAAAACGACATTAGCCGTCGAGGTGTTGAAAACGGCGAGAAGAAAGATCACCGTCGTCAGGCCGTAGAGTAGACCGGTGACTAGGCCCGGCCAGCCCGGCACCAGCAGCGGCCAGCGCCCATTGGCGATCCTGAGCACTGTGGCGACCAGAAGCGTCACGATAAGGGTCGCGATGCTTCTTACGGCAAGGATCGACCACAGCTCGCCGTCAGCGAGCCTCATCAGCGGGATATCCACGGAAAGCGCCAGCCCGCCGATTGCCGTCAGCAGCAGGCCCTTCCGATGGTCGGAAAGAGCGGTGGGGAACATTCAGTCGTGGGTGCTCTCGGGCATGGATGAGGGATCGAAACGTTCCCAGCCGCGCGGGGTCAGATGCTCCTGCGGCTGGAAGCGCGTCTTGTAGTCCATTTTCCGCGACCCTTGAACCCAGTAGCCGAGGTAGACATGCGGCAGTCCCAGCGCTTTCGTGCGCCTGACATGGTCGAGAATCATGAAGGTGCCGAGCGAACGCCGCTCAAGCGCCGGATTGAAATAGGAATAGACCATCGACAGCCCGTCGCTCATCGTGTCGGTGAGGGCGGCGGCGAGCAGCTCGCCCTTTGGCCGCTGCTCCAGTCCCGAGCCTTCCTCGCGCAGGCGATATTCGATGATTCTCGTATTCACATGCGTGTCTTCCACCATGATTGCATAGTCGAGCACGGTCATGTCGGACATGCCGCCCTGCTGGTGGCGAAAATCGAGATAGCGTCGGAAGAGCGAATATTGCTCGCTCGAGGGCTGGGCTGCGAATTCGGTGGCGATGACATCGGAATTGGCGCCAAGCACGCGCTTCATCGATTTCGTCGGCTCGAATTCCTGGGCGAGAATTCGCACGGAAACGCAGGCGCGACAGGATTCGCAGGCCGGGCGATAAGCGATGTTCTGCGAGCGGCGGAAACCGCCCTGCGTCAGGATGTCGTTCATCTCGGCGGCGCGCGGGCCGACCAGATGGGTGAACACCTTGCGCTCCATCTCATGCGGCAAGTACGGACACGCAGCCGGAGCCGTCAGATAAAACTGCGGGGATGGCGTCGTCTGCGTATTCATTTGTCGCGGAAATTTCCTTGTCGAGACCGTGCCGTTTCCTGACAGCATGACCTAAGAATAAAAAACGTCAACAGCGGGGCGCTTTTCGCCCTTCATATCAGTCTTCTAATTTTAAATATGGAGCGCCGGCGCCCGCCGGCAAAGAGAAGGCGGAGACTTTATTTCGTCTCCGCCCCAGGGTCGCAGTTAGGGTTTCAGCCAAAGTCTCAGCCAAAGTCTCAGACTGTGCGCACCGTCGCCGTGCCCACCAGCAGGTCATGAACCAGACGGCTGCGTTCGATAAACAGGCCGGCAAGCAGGATGAGTGGCGTTAGCACCGAGTTGAGGATCCAGAACAGTGCCAGATGCACGATCGCTGTCATGAAATCCATCGGCCGTCCATCGACGCGCACGATTGCGATCCCCATGGCCCGCATGCCGAGCGAGGCCTGGCTCGGCCCGCCGACAGTCAGGCCGAAGTAAATGCCGGCGACGATGACGAAGAGGGCAGGGTAGAGAAAGAAGCCGAGCCCCAGCGTGACGATCGACAGAAAGAACAGCACGATCGCCGCGGGAATGCAGAGCAGCGCCACGATGACGTAGTCGAGGATGAAGGCGAAGACTCGGCGGCTCAACACGCCGCTATAGGCGCGCCAGTCCTCCGGTGCGGCATAAAGCGGATTGGGGTTGTAGCTCATCTCAATCTCCTGCGGAAAAACGATGCCGCTGATATGGTATCGGCAGGGCAAAATGCAATAATCTGCCCCCAGATGCAGATGGTTTTAGGCCGTATCCGCCTAAAACCATCTGCATCCAAATCAAAGAAATGGAGCATGATGTCGTCCGAAGACCGCGGACACTTTTCGGCATCGTGCACTACAGCACCGCGCGTCTTTTGAGATGCGCAAAGGACGCTGTAGCACTTTGAATCGCTGCATAATTTTATCCTAAATCGATTCCGATTTAAGGAATTATGCAGTCACCGCTTTGCGAGAATTTTCGCCACTTCGACCGCGAAATAGGTGAGGACACCGTCGCATCCCGCCCGCTTGAATGACAGCAGCGTTTCGAGCATCGCCCGCTCGCCATCGATCCAGCCATTCATCGCCGCCGCCTTGATCTGCGTATATTCGCCGGAAACCTGGTAGGCGAAAGTCGGCAGGCCAAAGGCTTCCTTCATCCGCCAGCAGATGTCGAGATAGGGCAGGCCGGGCTTGACCATCAGCATGTCGGCGCCTTCCTCGACGTCGAGGGCCGCGTCGCGGATCGCCTCGGTGCCGTTGGCGGGGTCGATATAATAGGTCTTCTTGTCGCCTTTCAGCAGTCCGCCCGTCGAGATCGCCTCGCGATAGGGACCGTAGAAGGCGGAGGCGAATTTCGTCGCATAGCTCATGATGCCGACGCTCTGGTGGCCGGCTGCATCAAGCGCCATGCGGATCGCGCCGATGCGTCCGTCCATCATCTCCGACGGCGCGATGATATCGGCGCCGGCATCCGCCTGCATCACGGCGGCGCGCGCCACCTGATCGACAGTTTCGTCATTGACGATCTCGCCGTCTCTGAGGATGCCGTCATGGCCGTGGCTGGTGAAGGGATCGAGCGCGACATCGGTAATGATGCCGATATCAGGCACCGCCTTCTTGATCGCCGCCGTCGCCCGATTGATCAGGTTGTTGGCTTCGAGGCTGTTCGAGCCGGTCTCGTCGCGCAGCTCCATCTCGATATTCGGAAAGGTGGCAAGGGCCGGAATGCCGAGGCCGGCCGCTTCGCGCGCAGCTTCCACGGCCTTGTCGATGCTCATCCGGTTGACGCCGGGCATGGCCGGGATCGGATCGATGATGCCGGAACCCGGCACGATGAAGATCGGCCAGATCAGGTCGTCGACCGTCAGCCGGTTTTCCTGCACCAGCCGGCGTGTCCAATCCGCCTTGCGGTTGCGCCGCATGCGGCGATGGCCGGTGATGTCGTCGACGAGATGCGTCCTGTCCTGCATGATATCTGTCCCTGGCCCATTCCATTTATCGGAGCGCTCATTATCATGGCGCCTGGAAAATCCAAACCGGACGATTGGCCGCGGCGGAAAACCTGTGGCGCATGATGCCGATAATCGGAATCGATTTTTTCGGGGTATGCGCAAACTCAAAGTGATAAAGCGTTCTCCAGCGCGTCTTGTTAGACACGCGGCGTTCTTTATGAAGATGCAACCTCAAACCGATGTCTGCGCTATGGAAACCGAATCCTCGACGATACCGAAACGCACACTGGCGGATATCCTCTTCATTCTGTTCCTGAGACTGGTTGCCGTATCCTGCTTCTGGTTCGGCCTGCAATATTGGGCGATGCTCGTCGGCTATTCGCTGGTCGGCGCCGGCCGCTTCGATCTTTTGAGCCTGCCGTGGAAGGTGGCGAGCACCAGCCTCGCCGTGCTCTTCCCCGTCGCCTCCCTCGGCCTCTGGCTCACCGTCTCCTGGGGACCGGTCATCTGGGTGTTGGCCGCCGGCGGGCAGATCCTCATGTATGGCCTGCTGCCGGATATTTTCGGCCCCAACCAGCTGATCATCCTGCTGCATGTCATCGTCGCCGTGGTCTACTTGATTTTTCGCCTGCTGCTTTGGCTGGAAAAGCGGCGGCATCGCCGTCAGGTAAGTGTTGATTTACCCTGAGACAACGTGGAGTTACCGGTAAGGCTCCGTTAAGCCTGCGGTTTAAGTCGAATTTTATATGTATTCGATAGGGTCTCACTCAAGGCGGGAAGAAAACACACCGCCAAACAAACAGTGAGGCAGTCAATATGAACACGAAAATCAAGCCGCAGGCGGTATCGACCTTCCGTGACCAGCAGGATCACGACATCCGTGATCTTTACATGGAATCCCTTCATCTCGTTGAACGTCTGCACCGTCGTCTTCTCGACGTCATCAAGGACGAATTCGACCGTCAGGGTCGCAGCGACGTCAACGCCATCCAGGCGCTGCTCCTTTTCAACATCGGCAATTCCGAGCTGACCGCCGGCGAGCTGCGCTCGCGTGGCTACTATCTCGGCTCCAACGTTTCCTACAACGTCAAGAAGCTGGTCGATCTCGGCTTCATCAACCACCAGCGCTCGCGCATCGACCGCCGCTCGGTCCGCATCAGCCTGACCGAAACCGGCCAGGACATCGCCGAAACGGTGGCCAAGCTCTACGAACGCCACATCGCCTCGATCGACAAGGTCGGCGGCATCGGCACCGACGAGTTCACCCAGATGAACAAACTGCTCCAGCGTCTGGACCGTTTCTGGAACGACCAGATCCTGTATCGCCTCTGAGACCCCTGACCTCCTTCCAGGGTTGACCAAAACCGGATGCGTCCCTGCGCGTCCGGTTTTGCCGTTTGCTCTCGCGTGGCATCTTTGCAACGCAGGGCAGGCCAAGCGTTCTCGCGTGTATTCAAGCCGTTTTTTAGCCGTTATTAACCGGCACGCTTTACCCGTCATATGGTTCGTTGCGTCCTGTTTCCGGCAGTCGGTAAGTCCGTCTTCCGGCCCGGCAACACGAATTGGCCATATTGGTGTGGCAGCGGAAGGCTTAACAACCGGCGCTTTCAATAGACCGATCAGGATGTTCAGGCTGCCGCATCGCAATCTTGTGATGGGGCAAGCGGAATCTTTCGGTGCGCCGGAACAACGAATGGACTGGGATCTGCGTTAAAGCGCAGTGATATCGCAAAAGGCCGCAGATTCTCTTTATAGCGGCATTCAGTGGTTGGGACTATGTCGAAGAAAAACGGAATTGAAGCTCTCTCGCGCCGCGCCTTCCTTGCGTCTGCGGCAACGGTCGGTGCCAGCGCGCTTGCCGCGCCGGCATTCGCGCAATCGGCGCTCGATACGCTGATCAATGCGCCGCGCCGCGGCAACTGGGACGACCAGTTCGACGCCAAGGCGGCTTCGCGCACGGCGACCGCCATGGTTTCCAACACGCCGATCCTCGGGCCCCAATCGGTCGCGAGCGCCCAGCAGGCAATCATGCAGTATCAGCAGATCGCCGCAGCCGGCGGCTGGCCTGAGGTCAATCCCGGTGACCAGCGTCTGCAGCTCGGCGTCAGCTCTCCTGCCGTCCAGGCGCTGCGCCAGCGTCTTGCGATCACCGGCGATCTGCCGCGTGAGGCCGGCCTGTCCAACGCCTTCGATTCCTATGTCGATGGCGCCGTCAAGCGCTTCCAGGCGCGTCACGGCCTGCCCGCCGATGGCGTTCTCGGCGAATTCACGCTGAAGGCGATGAACATCCCCGCCGATGTCCGCCTGCAGCAGCTGAACACCAATGTCGTCCGTCTACAGACCTTCCCGGAAGACCTGGGCCGCCGTCACGTGATGGTCAACATCCCGGCCGCCTATGTGGAGGCTGTTGAAGACGGCAGTGTCGCAACGCGCCACACCGCGGTTGTCGGCCGCTTGAGCCGCCCGACGCATCTCGTCAACTCGAAGATCTACGAGGTCATCCTCAACCCTTACTGGACTTCGCCGCGCTCGATCGTCGAGAAGGACATCATGCCGCTGATGCGCAAGGATCCGACCTATCTCGAAAAGAACGCCATCCGCCTGATCGACGGCAAGGGCAACGAAGTCGCCCCCGAGACCATCGACTGGAACGGCGAGGCGCCGAACCTGATGTTCCGCCAAGACCCCGGCAAGACCAACGCCATGGCCTCGACCAAGATCAACTTCTACAACAAGAACGGCGAGTATATGCACGACACGCCGCAGCAGGGCTTGTTCAACAAGCTGATGCGCTTCGAATCGTCCGGCTGCGTCCGCGTGCAGAACGTGCGCGATCTGACGAACTGGCTGCTGCGCGAGACCCCCGGCTGGAACCGCCAGCAGATGGAGCAAGTGATCGCAACCGGCGTCAACACGCCGATCAAGCTCGCCACGGAGGTTCCGGTTTATTTCGTCTACATCTCCGCCTGGGGCATGCCCGACGGCATCGTCCAGTTCCGCGACGACATCTATCAGATGGACGGCAATGCGGAACTGGCGCTCGACACCACGGCCGGCATGGAACAGCCGGTCCAGTAATAAGCGGCAACCTCTGCGTCGTGATTGAAAACCGCGCTTTCCGGCGCGGTTTTTTTACGTCCGATAGGCGCTCCCCGGTATGGGCGTCAGGCATCGGCGTCGTACGGCCGCAAAAGAGCGGGCGCGCGCGCTTTGCTCAGCAAATGTCGTTCTCCGTATTGCCCTTGCCACGGCGGAAGGCTAATACCTCAGCGCATTCCAGTTGAGGAGCCCGCCCATGACCAATGCTTCCACCGAATCCTTCTTCAATCGCTCGCTTGCGGACGTCGATCCAGACATTTTCGGCGCGATCGGAAAGGAACTCGGTCGCCAACGGCACGAGATCGAACTGATCGCTTCTGAGAACATCGTCTCCCGCGCCGTGCTGGAAGCCCAGGGCTCCATCATGACCAACAAATATGCCGAGGGTTATCCCGGCAAGCGTTATTACGGCGGCTGCCAGTTCGTCGATATCGCCGAGGAACTGGCGATAGAGCGCGCCAAGAAGCTGTTCGGCGTCAATTTCGCCAACGTCCAGCCGAATTCCGGTTCGCAGATGAACCAGGCCGTATTCCTGGCGCTGCTGCAGCCCGGCGATACCTTCATGGGACTCGACCTGAATTCGGGCGGCCACCTCACGCATGGTTCGCCGGTCAACATGTCCGGCAAGTGGTTCAACGTCGTCTCCTACGGCGTGCGCGAAGGCGACAACCTGCTCGACATGGATGAAGTCGCCCGCAAGGCTGAGGAAACCAAGCCGAAGCTCATCATCGCCGGCGGCACTGCCTATTCCCGTATCTGGGACTGGAAGCGCTTCCGCGAGATCGCCGACAGCGTCGGCGCCTATCTGATGGTCGACATGGCCCACATTGCCGGCCTTGTCGCCGGTGGCGTTCATCCGTCGCCGTTCCCGCATTGCCATGTCGCGACGACGACGACCCACAAGTCGCTGCGCGGCCCGCGCGGCGGTGTCATCCTCACCAATGACGAGGATCTGGCGAAGAAGTTCAATTCGGCCGTCTTCCCGGGTCTGCAGGGCGGCCCGCTGATGCACATCATCGCCGCCAAGGCAGTGGCCTTCGGAGAGGCGCTGCAGCCGGAGTTCAAGGATTATGCCGCCCAGGTGGTGAAGAACGCCCAGGCGCTTGCCGAAACGCTGATATCGGGTGGCCTCGACGTCGTCTCCGGCGGCACCGACAACCACCTGATGCTGGTCGACCTGCGCAAGAAGAATGCCACCGGCAAGCGCGCCGAGGCAGCCCTCGGACGCGCCTACGTCACCTGCAACAAGAACGGCATTCCCTTCGACCCGGAAAAGCCCTTCGTCACCTCGGGTGTGCGTCTCGGCGCGCCGGCCGGCACGACCCGCGGCTTCAAGGAAGCGGAATTCCGCGAGATCGGCAATCTGATCGTCGAGGTTCTCGACGGCCTGAAGGTCGCCAATTCCGATGAAGGCAACGCCGCCGTCGAAGCCGCCGTGCGCGATAAGGTGGTCAGCCTCACCGACCGCTTCCCCATGTACGGCTACATGGGATAAGGAGTAGGGATGCGCTGCCCCTATTGCGGTTCGGAAGATACCCAGGTCAAGGATTCGCGCCCGGCGGAGGACAACACGTCCATCCGCCGGCGGCGCATCTGTCCCGATTGCGGCGGCCGCTTCACCACGTTCGAGCGTGTGCAACTGCGCGAACTGATGGTCATCAAGAAGACCGGCCGCAAGGTGCCCTTCGACCGCGACAAGCTGGTGCGCTCCTTCGAGGTGGCGCTGCGCAAACGCCCGGTCGAGCGGGATCGCATCGAGCGCGCCGTCTCCGGCATCGTCCGCCGGCTTGAAAGCTCCGGCGAGACCGAGATCTCCTCCGAGCAGATCGGCCTGCAGGTGCTGGAGGCCATGAAGAGCCTCGATGATGTCGGCTTCGTGCGCTACGCCTCGGTCTATCGGGATTTCTCGCTTGCCGAGGATTTCGAGAAGGTCATTTCCGAAATCAACGCCAAGATCGCCCGCGACCCGCTGGACAGGTGAGCCATGAGCATCACGCCGCATGACGAACGTTTCATGGCGGCGGCAATCCGCCTGTCGCGCTGGCATCTCGGCCGCACCGCCACCAACCCCTCCGTCGGCTGCCTGATCGTCAGAGAGGGTATCATCGTCGGCCGTGCGGTGACGGCGCTCGGTGGCCGCCCGCATGCCGAGACGCAGGCGCTCGCTGAAGCCGGCGCGCTCGCCCGTGGCTCCACTGCCTATGTGACGCTCGAACCCTGCTCGCATCACGGCAGGACGCCGCCTTGCGCCGAGGCGCTGATCGCCTATGGCGTTGCCCGCGTCGTCATCAGCGTCACCGATCCCGATCCGCGTGTCTCCGGCCGCGGCATCGCCATGCTGCGCGAAGCCGGCATAGAGGTGGATGCTGGCGTGCTGGAGGCGGAAGGCCGGCGCTCACTTGCCGCCTATCTCACCCGCCAGACGAAGAACCGGCCCTATGTGACTCTCAAGCTTGCCGTTTCCGCCGATGGCATGATCGGCCGTCAAGGGGAGGGGAAGGTGGCCATCACCGGCCCGCTCGCCCGCGCCCAGGTGCAGGCGCTGCGTGCCGAAACCGATGCGATCCTCGTCGGTATCGGTACCGCTATTGCGGATGATCCGCTGCTGACGGTACGGACATCTGCTCTCGAAGCCCAGTCGCCGATCCGCATCGTGCTCGATCCCGCCCTGGCATTGCCGCTGACCAGCAAGCTGGTCGAGACGGCGCGGGAAGTGCCGGTGATCGTGGTGGCGAGTGAGGAGGTGTGGCCTTTGTCGGCGGATGCGGAGGGGCTACCCCCCTCTGTCCTGACGGCAGATGTAGGGCGGGGAGCAAGCCCCCAGCTAATCTCCCCACCTGTGGGGGGTGAGGCGCGTGCCGGCGAAGCCGGAGCGATCGATCCAGTGGATCAATCGCAGCGTCGAACGCCCGGCAGGGCAGAGGGGGGCATCCCACCCACAGATCCCGCAGATATGGACTCCCGCCGCGCAGCCCTCGAAGCCGCGGGCGTCGAGGTCGTCTACTGCAATCCCTATCATCCGGAAGTCCTGCTGCCGGCACTCGCGACGCGCGGTATTTCCTCGCTCCTGGTCGAGGGTGGCGCAAAGACGGCGCGGCTTTTTCTCGATGCTGGCCTCGTCGACCGCATCCAGCTTTATCAGGCGCCTGTCGTCATCGGCGAGCGCGGTATTGAATCCCCGCTTGATGCAACCGACATACCATCGGGTTTTGCCCATACGGGCACGCTGATGTTCGGCGAAGATCGCCTGGACGAATACGAAAGAGGGCTTTGATGTTCACCGGAATAGTCACCGATATCGGTACGATCGAATCCGTTTCGCCGCTGAAGGAGGGCATCAAGCTCCGCGTTGCGACGAGTTACGACCCGGCGACCATCGATATGGGCGCATCCATCTCTCACTCCGGCATCTGCCTCACCGTCACCGGCCTGCCGCAGGAAGGCAGCAACGGCCGCTGGTTCGAGGTCGAGGCCTGGGAAGAGGCGCTGCGGCTGACGACGATCGGCGCCTGGCAGGAGGGCAGCCGCATTAATCTCGAACGGTCGCTGAAGATCGGTGATGAACTCGGCGGCCACATCGTTTCCGGCCATGTCGACGGCAAGGCGGAAATTCTCTCTGTGACGGCAGAGGGCGACGCCACGCGCTACCGCCTGCGCGCGCCCGAACATCTGGCGAAATTCGTCGCCCCCAAGGGTTCGATTGCACTCGACGGCACCTCGCTGACGGTCAATGCGGTCGACGGCACGGATTTCGATGTGCTGCTCATCCGCCACACGCTCGAGGTCACCACCTGGGGCGATCGCAAGGCCGGCGATTTCGTCAATTTCGAAGTCGACACCATGGCGCGTTACGCCGCCCGGCTGGCCGAATTCCCGAGCGCATAAGTGACAGCCGTCCCGTTGGACGCGCGGCGTCTTACCTCGAAAACTGAATGATCTCCCCATTGTACTGCGTGCGCGCCGTCTCGCGGAAGCCAAGCTTGGCTGCGACCCGCAGCGAGGCCTGGTTCTCGGGGCTGATGATGCAGCTCATCGGTTTTCCCGGGAAGTGCGTTTCCGCCCAGCCGATCAGGACGGCCAGCGCCTCGGTGGCATAACCGCGGCCGTGCGCCGAAGGCATCAACGCCCAGCCGACCTCCATCGTCCCCTCGATCGAGGGTTCCATCTCGCGGCGGGCTTCCAGGAAGCCCGCTTCGCCGATGAACCGGCTGCTCTCCTTTTCGACGATCGCCAGAAAGCCGAAGCCCATATGGTGCCACATGCCGGCAACGCGCAGCATGCGGCTCCAGCTCTGCTCGCGCGTCGATGGCAGGCCGGTGATGAAGCGCACGACGTCCTCGTCCGCCCACAGCGCTGCATGCGCGTCGAAATCGTCAAGGCGGTGAGGGCGAAGCGTCAGCCGCGCCGTTTCGAGGGTCGGAATGTCGGTCACGATGGGTCCTTATGGAAATCGCACTCTCAGGCGCCGGGCTCGCCGTCCCAATAGTCGAGATCGCCTTCCGGCCGTCCGATGTGGCGGAAGCGCCTAGCTTCTGTACCGTCTCTATTCGTCTTGGCAAGGAACTTGCCGGAATCGGGATATTCGACGATCTCGGTCTTCGCCATCGTCGAGATGCCGAGATAGACGAGTGTGGCCGTGCCAGTGTTGATGATCTGGTGCGCCGTTTCCGGTCCGCCCGCCGGCGCGCCGAGCACGTCGCCCGCCTTGATCGGATGGCGTTCGTCGCCGAAGCGATATTCGCCGGCGCCGGCGATGACGTAGAAAAGCTCGTCTTCGACATGGTGATTGTGGAAGGGACAGCTCGATTTGCCCGATGGCACCTCGTTATAGCTGATGCCGAGGCCGACAAGGCCAAGAAGCGCGCCGAACGAGGTGTCGGTGCTTTCGTACAACTCGCCCTGTTTCCAGTGGTCGAGCTTGAGATCGGTGGTGTTGATCACCGCTTTCGGTTCCGTCGCCATGGTGTCCTCCTGTTGTAGGAAGAGAAACCATCATCGCGCCGGAAAATTCAACGTTTTATCTGGATTTTATCTGGAAAATCCCCAGCATGGGCGGAGAGGAGACCGCCGCCCACGCTTGGAGCGTTGCGTGTCTATGAGGACGCGCTAACGCTGGAACCGTCAGCGAACGTAGAAGGTCACGCTTCCGTCGGCCGCCTGCTCGGCATTGACGACATTGCGAATATTGACACCCTCATTGTTGAGACGGTGGGCCAGCGACTTGTTGGCGTCGATCGACGCCTGGATGCCGCGGATAGCATCGCCGGAGCGTTGCGGTGCGGAGTGTGGGCCGCTCGTCTCGTCGTCGAAGTTGTGCCAGTTGTAAACCTCCTGGACATTGAAATCATTGCCTTGGAAGGTCCTCAGCGTCTGCTCGATGCCGTGAGGGGTGTTCATCTCAAGGCTGTCGGCCCGGCTGACGCCGGCAAATGCCATGGAGGAGAGGGCTGCTGCAATGGTGAGTGTGACAACGCGGTTCATGATGGTATCCTTTCATCTGCTGTGACGGTCGGCTGTCGTGCAGGGGATCGTCGGCGTTACGACAGGGAATTGGCGTTCTCCCTTTCGCGATTCAATGGGTTAAGCCACTGAAAATCCATTAAGAATTGTTCATGAAAACTGCCTTCGAATTGCCGCTTTCCAGGCGACCGGGAAAGCCGATTTGAGAGGCTTGCTCAGCGGTGCATACAGGGCGCCGCTATCCCCTTGCAGATATTTCCTCTTTCCCGTTGCGGCATCGGGCGAAATTGCTTGCCATTCGGACGAAGGCATGTTTTGACCGCGGGCTGCCGAGTGGGTAAATGTCCCGCCAACCGAAGGTGAACCATGCCGAGAGAGACCGCTCCCCATATTTTGATCGTTGAGGCCCGCTTCTACGACGACATGGCCGACGCCCTGCTCGAAGGCGCGACCTTTGCATTGACAGAGGCCGGCGCCACTTTCGAGGTCGTCACCGTTCCCGGCGCACTGGAAATTCCGGCGGCGATTGCCATGTCGCTCGATGGAGACGACAATGGCGGAACGCATTATGACGGCTATGTCGCCCTCGGCATGGTCATTCGCGGTGAGACCTATCACTTCGATATCGTGTCGAACGAATCCTCCCGCGCCTTGATGGATCTCGCGGTCAGCGAGTCCCTTGCCATCGGCAATGGCATCCTGACCGTCGAAAACGACGAACAGGCATGGGCGCGCGCGCGCCGCTCGGACAAGGACAAGGGCGGATTTGCCGCTCGTGCAGCTCTGACCATGATCGAGCTGAAGCAGAAACTGGGTGCATAACGAATGAACGACGACAAGACGGAACGGCCGGTCAAGACTGCAAACCAGCGGGGCGCTGCCCGTCTTGCTGCCGTTCAGGCACTGTATCAGATGGATGTCGGCGGCACGGGCGTTCTGGAAATCGTCGCCGAATACGAGGCGCACCGTCTTGGTCAAGAACTGGACGGCGCGACCTATCTGAAGGCCGATGCCGCCTGGTTCCGTTCCATCGTTTCCGGCGTCGTGCGCGATCAGGTCCGTCTCGATCCGTTGATTGCCGCAGCCCTGCAGGATGATTGGGCCTTGTCGCGCCTCGACAGCACCGTGCGCGCCATCCTGCGCGCCGGCGTTTTCGAGATCACCGACCGCAAGGACGTCCCGGTGGCGGTCATCGTCACCGAATATGTCGAGATTGCCCAGGCCTTCTTTGATGACGACGAGCCGAAGCTCGTCAACGCCGTGCTCGACCGCATCGCAAAGCAGGTCCGCGGCGAGGCGAAGAAGTAGGTCTTTCGCCGCCAAACAGCCTCCCGTCTCTTTCTTCGCACCGCAATAGTTTTCCCCCATTTGCGGTCTTGACGCCACGTGATCGACCACGCAATCTCCGCACCGCTTAGCTGTGGCGTTTCTGTGGAGAGGAAGGCGATTCGGCGGCGTTTTTGCCGGAGAAGGAGTGAGCTCCGGCCTTTGGGAGGAAAGAGCGAAATGACGATTCTTTTATGCGTAATCGCATGCGGTCTGCTCTCGGTGGTCTATGCCGCCTGGGCAACCCGGTCGGTGCTTGCCGCCGATCAGGGCAATAGCCGCATGCAGGAGATCGCGGGCTATATTCGCGAAGGTGCGCAAGCCTATCTGACGCGCCAGTACAGAACCATTGCCATTGTCGGCGTTGTTGTTTTCATTTTAGCCTGGCTGCTCCTTTCCGGTGAGGCCGCGATCGGCTTCCTGATCGGCGCCGTACTATCAGGTGCTGCCGGTTTCATCGGCATGCACGTCTCCGTCCGCGCCAATGTGCGCACCGCTCAGGCGGCTTCCGTGAGCCTTTCCGCCGGCCTCGACATCGCCTTCAAGTCGGGTGCGATCACCGGCATGCTGGTGGCGGGCCTGGCGCTGCTCGGCGTCTCCATCTACTATACGGTCCTGACCATCGGGCTCGGCCATGAGAGCGGCTCGCGCGAAGTCATCGATGCGCTGGTGGCGCTCGGCTTCGGCGCGTCGCTGATCTCGATCTTCGCCCGTCTCGGCGGTGGCATCTTCACCAAGGGCGCCGATGTCGGCGGCGATCTCGTCGGCAAAGTGGAAGCCGGCATTCCCGAAGACGATCCGCGCAACCCGGCAACGATCGCCGATAACGTCGGTGACAATGTCGGCGACTGCGCCGGCATGGCTGCCGACCTTTTCGAGACCTATGCGGTCTCGGTCGTCGCTACCATGGTTCTCGCCGCGATCTTCTTTGCCGGCGCGCCGATCCTCCAGTCTGCGATGGTCTATCCGCTGGCGATCTGCGGCGCCTGCATCATCACCTCGATCATCGGCACCTTCTTCGTCAAGCTCGGCTCGAATGGCTCGATCATGGGCGCTCTCTACAAGGGCCTCATCGTCACCGGCCTGCTGTCGATCGTCGGTCTTGGCGCTGCCACCTCGCTCACCATCGGCTGGGGATCGATCGGCTCCGTCGGCGGCGCCGACATATCAGGCGCGAACCTCTTCTTCTGCGGCATCATCGGCCTCGTCGTCACCGCGCTGATCGTCGTGATCACTGAATATTATACCGGCACGGGCAAGCGCCCGGTCGTCTCGATCGCCCAGGCCTCGGTCACCGGTCACGGCACCAACGTCATCCAGGGCCTGGCCGTCTCGCTGGAATCGACGGCACTGCCGGCGATCGTCATCGTTGGCGGCATTCTCGCCACCTACCAGCTCGGCGGCCTGTTCGGCACCGGCATTGCGGTTACGGCCATGCTCGGCATCGCCGGAATGATCGTCGCGCTCGACGCGTTCGGGCCTGTGACGGACAACGCCGGCGGTATCGCCGAAATGTCGCATCTGCCGCCGGAGGTGCGCAAATCCACCGATGCGCTCGATGCCGTCGGCAATACGACCAAGGCCGTCACCAAGGGCTACGCCATCGGTTCTGCCGGTCTCGGCGCCCTGGTTCTCTTCGCAGCCTACTCCTACGACCTCAAATATTTTGCGGCGAATGGCGACAAGTTCCCTTATTTTGCCGGCATCGGCGAAATTTCCTTCGATCTTTCCAACCCTTACGTGGTGGCCGGATTGATCTTCGGAGGTCTCATTCCCTACCTCTTCGGCGGTATTGCCATGACCGCCGTCGGCCGTGCGGCCGGCGCGATCGTCGAGGAAGTGCGTCGTCAGTTCAAGGAAAAGCCCGGCATCATGCAGGGAACGGAAAAGCCGGATTACGGCAGGGCGGTCGACCTACTGACCAAGGCCGCCATCCGCGAGATGATCGTGCCGTCGCTGCTGCCGGTGCTGGCGCCGATCGTCGTCTATTTCGGCGTGCTTCTCATCTCCGGTTCCAAGGCCTCCGCCTTTGCCGCCCTCGGCGCATCGCTGCTCGGCGTCATCATCAACGGCCTTTTTGTCGCCATCTCGATGACATCGGGCGGGGGAGCCTGGGACAATGCCAAGAAGAGCTTCGAAGACGGTTTCGTCGACAAGGACGGCGTGCGTCACATGAAGGGTTCGGATGCGCACAAGGCCTCCGTCACCGGCGATACCGTCGGCGATCCCTACAAGGATACCGCCGGCCCCGCCGTCAACCCGGCGATCAAGATCACCAACATCGTGGCACTTCTGCTGCTCGCCGTTCTCGCCGGATAAACAACGCCGCCGGCTTGGCGTGGTCACTCATGCCAGGCCAGCGACTATTAAAAAACCCGCCGGAGCAAGCGATCCGGCGGGTTTTTCGTATGAGGCATGTCCGATCAGCGTAGGCTGCTCGGGTTCTGCGGCGTGCCGCCGGCGCCACCGCCGAACAGGCTGCGGGCAGCACTCGCGGCGCTGCCGCCGGAAAGCATTTGTTGCAGGAAGGTGAGTTCCTTGCCGCCGGTCGGCGTGACGCGTCCGATCGTGTCGAACACCTTGCCGTCCTGCAGCGTATAGTTGGCGCGGCGGCTGACGACGCCGTCCTTGTCGAAATAGATCGCCAGAACGCTCTGATCGACGACCTTCAGTTTCTGGAAGGCCACCGCACGCGTGCGCCGCTGCGAGATGTAATAGAAGACTTCGCCGTCGAAGGTCGCCGTCGTCGACGGGGTGCCGAGCGAAAGCAGCACCTGCTCGCGGCTGGAGCCTTCCGGAACGAGGTTCAACGACTGCTGGTCGGCGACGTAGCCGCCGTTGAGCACGGTGCTGGTCTGGCAACCGGAGAGAGCGGTAGTGGAGGCAATTATGAAGGCAATGGCCGCACTGCTGAAGAATTTCATGTCAGACTTGAAATACCGTTTCTTCAACGACATTTACTCCCTGTGAGTGTCGATAGCAGCCATTTGGGGCCTTGCACGCTTTCCTCCTGCAAAACCATTGTGGCCATTCCGGGTCGAATATCCCGAATTCGCTTCGCTGACGCATCGAAGGAGTCGTCCCGAAACAGGCCATGATCGGCATTGCAATTCGCGCCTGCTTCGGTAAACCAGCTTTCGAAATCATGCAACAAGGCCAGACGCCAGCCGGCATGAAGAATGAGGCATTTCCGGAAAAAACAATGATCTTCGGGCTCTTCCGTAAGAAAAACAACAATCAGGCGATCGTCGACAGGCAATATGCGGCGTTGGCGGCGGCCGCGCGCATGCCGGAACTCTACGAGCGGCTCAATGTGCCGGATACGGTCATGGGCCGTTTCGAGATGCTGTCGATCGCCATGATTCTGTTTTTTCGCCGCACCCGTGCTTCCGCCACCAGCGGCCAGGAAATCGCCCAGGAGATCGTCGACGCGTTCTTCCAGGATATCGACTATTCGATCCGCGAACTCGGCATCGGCGACAACAGCGTGCCGAAGCGCATGAAAAAGCTTGCCGGCATGTTTTACGGCCGGCTCGAAGCCTATTCGAAGGCGATGGACACAGGCGATGCCGAGGCCCTCGCTCTTGCCCTTCAGCGCAATATCTACCCCGAAACCGCGGCGCCTGCCGATATGTCCGGTCTCGCCGGATGGATGACGGCCGCAGAATCGCATCTGTCTGCCGTTGCCGAGGAGGTGATCGCCACTGGTTCGGCGACGCTCCCGCCGGTCGCCTGCCCACCGGTCATCTGAAGGAGGAAACGATGCAGAATGATCGGGACGATGTTCCCTTCTCCTATCCAGTCAAGGTCGGCCACATCTCGGCCAACCCCGTCGAGGTCCATGTCGAGGCCGACGCCAGCGAACTGAAGGCGCTTGCCGAGACCTGGAACGTCGTCTCCGTCGATGATCTCAGCGCCGATCTGCAGATTGCCCGATGGAAGCGCGACGGCGTGCGCATCAAGGGCCGCGTGCGGGCGAAGATCGTCCAGTCCTGTGTCGTGACGCTGGAACCGGTCGAATCCGCCATCGACGAGACCTTCGAGCAGATCTTCGTGCCGGAGGGCTCCAAGCTTGCCCGCCAAGCCGGTAACGACGCAGGCGAGATGCTGCTCGATCCCGACGGTCCTGATCTGCCCGAAAACTTTGTCGGCGATACGATCGACGCCGGCGAGGTGGTTGCCGAATTCGCCGCTCTGGCGATCGATCCCTATCCGCGCAAGCAGGGTATCGAATTCGCCGGCCATGTCGAAGACAGCGGCGAGGACGATAAAAAGCCCTCCGCTTTCGCAGCCCTCAAGGACTGGAAAAAGGACTGAAGCCCCTCTGGCATTTGACACAATTCAGTTGTAAGCGACGCCAAAACCGGTATTTTGGCCGAAATTTCGCCCTCGGCGAAAAGAAGGATCAGGGACGCGTGATCAGAATATCTCTCGACCTCATGGGTGGCGACTTTGGTCCCCAGGTTGTCATCCCCGGCGCCGCCAAGGCGTTGGATCGGCATCCGGATATTTCCTTCGTTCTCTATGGTCTCAAGGAACAGTGCGATCCGGTTCTCGCCAAGTTTCCGAAGCTCAAGGAAAAATCGATCTTTCACGACTGCGAGCTTGCCGTCGCCATGGATGAGAAGCCGAGCCAGGCACTGCGCCGTGGCCGCTACATCTCCACCATGTGGCGCTCGATCGAGGCGGTGAAGACAGGTGACGCCGATGTCGCAGTCTCGGCCGGCAATACCGGCGCGCTGATGGCGATGGCGAAGTTCTGTTTGCGCACCATGGCCAATATCGAGCGTCCGGCGATTGCCGCGATCTGGCCGACGCTGAAGGGTGAGAGCATCGTGCTCGATGTCGGGGCGACGATCGGCGCCGACGCACAGCAACTGATGGATTTTGCCCTGATGGGCGGCGCCATGGCGCGCGCGCTGTTCGAAGTCGAACGCCCGACGGTTGGGCTTCTCAACGTCGGTGTCGAGGAGATGAAGGGCCAGGAGGAGGTCAAGGAGGCCGGCCGGCTGTTGCGCGAGGCGAACATCGATTCGCTCGAATATTCCGGCTTCGTCGAGGGCAACGACCTTGGCAAGGGCACGGTCGACGTCGTCGTCACCGAAGGATTTTCCGGCAATATCGCGCTCAAGACCGCCGAAGGCACCGCCAAGCAGATCGGCGAATATCTGCGTGCCGCCATGTCGCGCACCCTGCTCGCCCGCATCGGCTACCTCTTCGCCAAAAGCGCCTTCGACATGCTTCGCGAGAAGCTCGATCCGAGCAAGGTCAATGGCGGCGTGTTTCTCGGCCTGAACGGCATCGTCATCAAGAGCCATGGCGGGGCGAATGCCGAAGGCATCGCAGCCGCCATCGAAGTCGGCTACGACATGGCCAAGAACGGCCTCAATCAGAAAATAGAAAACGATCTGAAGAAATATCATGCCAAGCGGCTGCCCCCGATGGGCCCGGAAGCGGCATGAGCGATGGGGTTCAATCAAAGATGATCCGTTCAGTGGTTCGCGGGTTCGGAGCCGCACTTCCGAAGCGCGTGATGACCAATCGTGATATGGAGGCCATCGTCGACACATCAGACGAATGGATCGTCCAGCGCACTGGCATTCGCCAGCGTTATGTCGCCGGTGATGACGAGACGACGGCGTCGCTCGGCGAAGCCGCCGCGCGCGCAGCCCTTGCCAATGGCGGCCTGACGCCTGCCGATATCGATCTTGTCATCTGCGCCACCTCGACGCCGGACAACACGTTTCCGGCCACGTCGGTCAACATCCAGAACCGCCTCGGTATGAGCCATGGCTTCGCCTTCGATGTCCAGGCTGTCTGCACCGGTTTCGTCTATGCGGTCACGACGGCGGATGCCTATATCCGCGGCGGGCTTGCCAAGCGCGTTCTCGTCATCGGCGCCGAAACTTTTTCGCGCATTCTCGACTGGAACGACCGCACCACCTGCGTGCTTTTCGGCGACGGCGCCGGCGCGATCATACTCGAAGCGACCGAAGGCGAGGGCACAGTTGCCGATCGCGGCGTGCTGACCGCACATCTGCGTTCCGATGGCTCACACAAGGAAAAGCTCTATGTCGATGGCGGACCGTCGACGACGGGCACTGTCGGCAAGCTGCGCATGGAAGGCCGCGAGGTCTTCAAATATGCCGTCGGCATGATCACCGACGTTATCCAGGCGGCTTTCGATTCGACCGGCACCACCGCCGACGATCTCGACTGGCTGGTGCCGCACCAGGCCAATCGCCGCATCATCGACGGTTCGGCAAAGAAGCTGAACATCGATGCCGCGAAGGTGGTCATCACCGTCGACCTGCACGGCAATACGTCGGCTGCCTCGATCCCGCTCGCACTTGCGACCGCTGCCGGCGACGGCCGCATCAAGAAGGGCGACCTGGTGATGCTCGAAGCGATGGGCGGCGGCTTTACCTGGGGTGCGGTTCTGCTGCGCTGGTAGGCACGAATCCTAAAAAACTGGCGGCGAACAAGAGCTTGACCGTAAGGCGCAAGACAAATACTCTTCGTACGATTTCACAAAATATTTTGTATGGGCGGGGAAACCATGACCGGAAAAACAGTGACGCGAGCAGACCTGGCGGAATCCGTTTTCCGAAAGGTTGGGCTTTCCCGCACCGAATCTGCCGAACTGGTCGAAACCGTCATCGACGAGATCTGCAACGCCATCGTGCGTGGTGAAACCGTCAAGCTTTCCTCCTTTGCCACCTTCCAAGTGCGCGACAAGAACGAACGAATCGGCCGCAACCCGAAGACCGGCGAGGAGGTTCCGATTTCCCCCCGCCGGGTCATGACCTTCAAGGCGTCGAACGTGCTGAAGACGCGCATCCTCAAGGCGCATGTCGCTCGCAAGATCAAGCTGAAGCCGCAGAATCCGGCTCCCTGATATTGGCATCCCCTTTCGGAACGGCGTTTTTTTCTCTCGCACTCCCCATCCTTGTGCGCAACGTCGAGACATGACTTGAATTGTCGGCGCCAAACCGTTGAAATATGATGAGTCGCCGTAGGATCGAGCCGCGAGGTCGCGTAGCAGCATGACGTTGGACAAGAGCCCCGATGCCTTTCGCACCATCAGCGAAGTCGCAGACGATCTTGATCTGCCGCAGCATGTGCTGCGCTTCTGGGAGACGCGTTTTCCCCAGATAAAGCCGATGAAGCGCGGCGGCGGCCGTCGCTACTATCGGCCGGAGGACGTCGACCTCCTCAAGGGCATCCGGCATTTGCTCTATGATCACGGCTATACGATCAAGGGTGTGCAGAAGCTCCTGAAGACCAACGGCAACAAGTTCGTCATATCGGTCGGCCACGGCGATCTCGCCAGCGTCGAGGCGCTTGCCTCGGGCGTGCAGGATGCCGGCGCCGGGGAACCGCGCGTCGGCATGGCCGACGAAGACCAGATTGTCGGCCGCGCCAAGCCGCCGATCACCCGCCGGTTCTTCAATTTCGTCGCTGGCGACGACGAACAGGAAGTCTCGATCGGCAAGTCGAGCGTCGGCAAGGAAGACCGGGCGCTACTGCAGGAGGCACTCTACGACCTCCTGGAATGCAAGCGTCTGCTCGACCAGGTGCGCTGAAGAGGAAAGTCAAGCTTCGGTAAGCCGCTTCATCGCCTGTTCGAGTTCGCCGAGTTGGAAGGGTTTTTGCAGCACGGGCAATGTGCTTGGGCTGCTGCCATCAGGGGCGGTACCGTATCCCGTCGCGTAGAGATAGGGTTTGCCGCGTTCGTCGAGCAGCTTTGCGACCGGCAGCGAACTCTGCCCGGCAAGCGAGACATCGAGTATGGCAGCATCGAACTCCGTATCCCTGGCGGCTGTCAGCGCCCGTTCCAGGTCGGGCGCGCTGGCGCAGACCCGGTAGCCCAGATCGGCGAGCATATCCTCGAGCAGCATGGCAATCAGCGCGTCGTCTTCGACGATGAATATGTCTTTCATGATCCGGTTCACCCATTGCCCCCTTGCTAAAGCATGTCGCGCAAAAGTATGCCGCGGTTTTGCGATAACGACATGCGTAAAAACAAAGACCTAAAGCGCAAGGAGCGAATCTGAAAGATTGCGAGACGCTTTAGGCATGGAGGTTTATGTGGACTGCTTGCACGGCTCGTCAAGACGTCGTGCCCGCTAGTGCGAGAAACAGCATATTGCCGGTTGAAATTCGATGTGCAAAAGCTGGGATGCCGTCTCCGCAACGGCGACTGCATAATTCCTTAAATCGGAATCGATCTATGGATAAAATTATGCAGCAATCCAAAGTGTTACAGCGTCCTTTGCGGCTCTCGAAAGACGCGCGGCGCTGTAAGAAGGGGTGTCGAATGGATTTGCTGAGTGCCACGGATTGGCTGCGTCACAGGCCGGGTTATACATATCCGCTGGCCATTGCCTTCGTTGGCCTGATGTTGCTTCTGAGGCTTGCCGCCAGCGACACTCTTTCCGGATTCCCCTTCCTGAGTTTTCTTCCGGCGATATTGCTCGCGAGTTTCATAGGCGGCGCCGGGCCGGGCTTTGTCGCGACCTTGGTTGCCGGTTTCATTGTCCAGCAGTTTTTCGTCGAGCCGCACAATGTTTTTTGGCCGGCCAGCGCCGGCCAATGGGTCGGCCTTTCCACCTATCTCATCAATGCCGTGATCATCGTCGGCCTGATGGAGATGATCATCATCGCCCATGGCAGGCAGAGCCGCCTTCGCAGCGAGCTCAACAGCTTCAACACGCGCCTCGAACAGACAGTGGTCCAGCGCACTGCCGAGCTCAGGCACGAGATGGAAGAGAATGCCGCCGCTCAGGCGCAGGTCCGCCAGCTGCAGAAGATGGAAACGATCGGCCAACTGACCGGCGGTGTCGCCCATGATTTCAACAATATGCTGGCGATCATCATCGGCAACCTCGATCTCGCCCAGCGGCGCCTGACCGGTAGCGAGGATCCTCGCCTACTATACTCCATCCAGAACGCCAGAGATGGTGCGCAGAGAGCGGCGGTGCTGACCGCGCGTCTTCTCGCCTTCTCGCGCCAGCAGCCGCTCGCCCCGGAGGTGATCGACCTCAATAAGCTGGTCGGCGGCATGTCGGAGCTGCTGCGGCGCACGCTCGGCGAGCACATCCGGATCGAGACCGTGCTTGCCGGCGGTCTCTGGCCGAGCTTTGCCGATTTGAGCCAGCTCGAGAATGCCATCCTGAACCTTGCCGTTAACGCTCGCGATGCCATGCCGGGCGGTGGAAATCTGACGATCGAGACCGCCAATACCGAACTCGACGAGCGATATTCGCGCATGCATTCGGAGGTTGAAGCAGGTCAATATGTGATGATCAGCATCACTGACACCGGCACCGGCATGTCGCCGGAGGTGATCGAACGCGCCTTCGACCCGTTCTACACGACCAAGGGACCCGGCAAAGGCACAGGTCTCGGCCTCAGCCAAGTCTATGGCTACATCAAGCAGAGCGGCGGCCACATCAAGATCTATTCAGAGATCGACAGGGGCACGACGTTGAAGATCTATCTCCCCCGTCATGTCGGCACGGCGGATGCCCGGTTGAACGTCGCCGGCGCCCAGCCGCTTCCTCAGGGCAGCGTCAATGATACGATCCTGGTGGTGGAGGACGATGAGAACGTCCGCACCATGACTGCCGAAAGCCTGCATGAACTCGGTTACACCGTGTTGCAGGCGGCTAGCGGTATGGAGGCCCTTATGCTTCTGGAGCAGAATGCGGCAGTCGACCTGATCTTCACCGATATCGTCATGCCGCAGATGAGCGGACGCCAGCTTGCCGATATCGTCCATGAAAAATGGCCGGCGATCCGGATCCTCTATACGACGGGCTACACCCGCAACGCCATTGTCCATAATGGTGTGCTCGATTACGGCGTTTCCCTGCTTGCCAAGCCCTTCAGCCTGGAACAGCTCGCTCATAAGATCCGCGAACTTCTGAATGTACCGGAGAGGGTGGGAGACGAGCGGACGTGAAGCCGGAATACGGCCGCACGTCCGCAATTCTCTATCCGCGTTATTCGAGGACCTGGATTATGCGATGCGTTTTCGGCTCGACGATCACGCGTCGCTCATTGACGACGGTATAGCCGTAGCCGTCGACATCAGGCACGGTATGCACTTCGACGGTATCGGGCAGCGTCGCGCCGACCGCGATATCGCCATCATAGACTACGGAAGGTGTGTTTTGCTCCATCACATAGGTGCGCACCTCGCCGGGCAATACGACGGAGCCGGTCGGTGCGGGATCTGTGATGATGACGGTGCTCTGCGCGAAGGCGGCAGAGCTGATGGTCAGCATGGCGGCCGCAGCCAGCATGGTCTTGCGCATGGGATTTCTCCTTTTCCTACCTGAGACATCGAGGCAACGCGGGCCATGCGGCATAGTTCCCCGCGGGCTTTTCGCGACAGCGGTAACAGACGTAATGAGAGCATTTAAGTTGTTACTAAATTAATTTTTGCATCATACGGTTGAGCTGTCTGAACAGCGTTCGAAAAGAATCCAGATGGTGATGTTAGAGCTCGCTTGTTTACTTTTCGCTAACCATGTTGGACGTTTATTCTGAACGGACGACCAACCGGTCGTTGATTCGACGATCCGTCGCGTTTCGGCTTGCGAATGGATCTCTAGAAAGACGATTGCGGCGGCTCGAGACATGCGGTTGCGAAAGACGATATTGCTGTTGGCCGTGGCGGGCATGATGGCCGGCTGCACATCGACGGGCAATGTGCGCCAGCCTTCCGCGCCGGAAATCGTGGCGCCTGAAAAGGCGCTGGTGCTGCCGCCGCCGGGCGGCCCGTCGATCGTCAGCGTCGTCGAGCGCAAGCGCGGCAACGGCGTCGAGCAGACGATTTCGCTGTTTACCTCATCCTCCGTGCCCGGTCAGAATTCCCTGAAGGTCCAGTTCTTCGGCGCTTCGGGGGCCAATCCCGGCGCCGGCAATGCCGCCTTCAGCAAGATCAATGAGAGCGGCATTGCCCGCGAAGTGGCCCGTTCGGCCCCGGGCGTGCCGATGGCGACGTCGGCGACCTTCCTGCAGAACGCCTATGGTCCCTTCGGCTATGCCTCCGGCCGCAGCCGTGCCGGCGACACCTGCCTCTATGCCTGGCAGCAGATCCGCTCGAGCACAGCAGCCAATACCCAGGCGCGCAATTTCGGCATGATCCAGCTGCGCCTGCGCCTTTGCGATGCGAGAGCGAGTGAGCGCCAGCTGCTCGGCATCGTCTATGGCTACACCGTCACCGGGACCTTCGACGGCGAGGTCTGGAACCCTTACGGTAATCCGCCGCCTGCCGATGGTGCGCTCGGACGCACCGGCGAGCCGATCTATCCCGACGAGGGCGGTTACCGCGCCAGCCCTATGCCGATCGGCTATGAGCCCGCGCCCGCGATTGTCAGCCGGCCGCGGGCAACGCCTGTTCGCAGGGCCTCGACCTCACAACCGGCTCAAGGCGCAGCACCCATGCCCGCGCCCATCGGCCCGCATGTACCGCTGCCGGGCGAGGCGCCACAGACGAGTGCAAAGCCGGATGCGGCGCCCGCGCCGAACGAACAATCGGTAAGGGCGATCGGCGTCACCGTGCCTTCGCCGGACTGCATGGGCGACTCGGCCATGACGGCCGCCTGCCGACGATAATGAGCATGTCCGTAGGCGCCAGATGGTGCCCCGGTTGAGCAATTTCGAAGGAACGTCGATGCGCAAAGCCCGCAGTGTCATCATATGGGCCGTGGTTTCGCTCTGCATGATCGTGCTGATCACGCTGCCGGTCAACCTGCAGACCCAGCTCATCGCCAGCATCACGGTCGTGACTGTGATGGCGGTGATCAAGATCTTGAAGGGCGAGGGGACGTGGCGCCTGGTGGCGCTCGCATTCGGCACGTCGATCGTGCTGCGCTACGTCTACTGGCGCACCACCAATACGCTGCCGCCTCTGAATCAGCTGGAAAATTTCATTCCCGGCCTGCTGCTCTATCTGGCCGAAATGTATAGCGTCGCAATGCTGGCGCTCAGCCTGTTCATCGTCGCCACACCGTTGCCGTCGCGCCCCTCGCGTGCCGCCAAGAATGAGCGTTTCCCCCATGTCGACGTCTTCGTGCCATCCTACAACGAGGATGCCGGCCTGCTGGGAAACACGCTGGCCGCCGCCAAGGCCATGGATTATCCGGCCGAGAAGCTGCATGTCTGGCTGCTCGACGACGGCGGCACCTTGCAGAAGCGCAATTCCGGCAAGCTGCTCGAAGCCCAGGCGGCCGCCGCCCGCCATATCGAGCTGAAGCAGCTCTGCGACGATCTCGACGTCAATTACCTTACGCGTGACCGCAACGAGCATGCCAAGGCCGGCAACCTCAACAACGGCATGAAACATTCGACCGGCGAACTCATCGCCGTCTTCGATGCCGACCACGCGCCGGCCCGCGATTTCCTGCTGGAGACCGTTGGTTACTTCGAAGACGATCCGAAGCTTTTCCTCGTCCAGACCCCGCACTTCTTCATCAATCCCGACCCGCTGGAGCGCAACCTGCGCACCTTCGACAAGATGCCGAGCGAGAACGAAATGTTCTACGGCATCATCCAGCGCGGCCTGGATAAATGGAACGCCGCCTTCTTCTGCGGCTCGGCCGCGGTTTTGAGCCGCAAGGCGCTTGAATCCCAGAACGGCTTTTCCGGCATCAGCATCACCGAGGATTGCGAGACGGCGCTGGCGCTGCACGGCAGCGGCTGGAACAGCATCTATGTCGACAAGCCGCTGATCGCCGGCCTGCAGCCGGCCACCTTCGCAAGCTTCATCGGCCAGCGCAGCCGCTGGGCGCAGGGCATGATGCAGATACTGCGCTTCCGCTTCCCGCTTCTGAAGCGCGGCCTGACGATCCCGCAGCGCCTCTGCTACATGTCCTCCACGCTTTTCTGGCTCTTCCCGTTCCCGCGCACGATCTTCCTGTTTGCGCCGCTCTTCTATTTGTTCTTCGACCTGGAAATCTTCACCGCCTCCGGCGGCGAGTTCCTTGCCTATACGCTTGCCTATATGCTTGTGAACCTGATGATGCAGAACTACCTCTACGGGTCGTTCCGCTGGCCCTGGATTTCCGAACTCTACGAATATGTCCAGACCGTGCATCTGCTGCCGGCTGTCGTCTCCGTCATGCTCAATCCGCGCAAGCCGACCTTCAAGGTCACCGCCAAGGACGAATCGATCGCCGTCAGCCGCCTGTCGGAGATCAGCCGTCCGTTCTTCGTCATTTTCGCGGTGCAGATCATCGCGCTCGTCATCACCATCTACAGGATCTACGCCGAGCCCTATAAGGCCGACGTCACGCTCGTCGTCGGCGGCTGGAACGCCATCAACCTGATCATGGCCGGCTGCGCGCTCGGCGTCGTCTCGGAGCGCGGCGAACGCGCCTTGTCCCGCCGCGTCCGCGTCAACCGGCGCTGTGAATTTGGCGCCAACGGCAAATGGTACGCGGCCTCGATCGAGGATGTCTCCGTCCATGGCGCAAGGCTTCACATCTTCAACAAGCATCTCGACGAGATGCTGGTCGGAGCCGTCGGCGAAATCCGTTTCCGGCCCTATAGCGGCGCGGATATGGAAACGCTGCCGCTCATCGTCCGCAATATAGAGCCGTCGGGCGACATCTCCAATGTCGGCTGCCAGTACGTGCCGAAAAGCGCGCTCGACCATCGCCTGATCGCCGACCTGATGTTTGCCAATTCCGGCCAGTGGACTGAGTTCCAGGCCGCGCGCCGCCGCAATCCGGGCCTGATCCGCGGCACTATCTGGTTCCTCGGCCTGTCGCTCTACCAGACCAGCCGCGGCCTCATTTACTTCTTCCGCAGCATGCGGCCGGAGCGGGAGGCGCAGCAGCAGGCGGCAAAGGTCAACGCCGGATGAGAAGGATCGTGGCCGCCTCGCTTCTTCTGCTGCATGCCTCCGCCTTCGCCCAGGCGCAGACGGCACCCTTCGACATGTCCGGCGAGCGGCCGCCCGGGGCATCCGTTACCCCGAGATTGACGCCGCCCACGCCGTCGCCAGCCCCTGCGCCGGCTCCCGTCACGCCGCCGGTTTCCGTCATACCCGCACCTACTCCGGCCGCTCCCGCTCCCGCACCCGTTCCTCCGGCGATCGCCGTCCAGTCGCAGCCGACGGCGCCTGCGCTCCAACCGGGCGCCGCAAATACCGCCGCGCCGCCGCGCTCCGGCGATGTCCGCCGCTATGTCGTGCCCTTTTCGAAACTGGGTCTCGGCGGTGAATATGATCGCCGGTCATGGTCGGTCTATCTGACGCCGGAACAGGCGGCGGCCAAGGCAAGCTTCACCTTCGCCTACCAGAATGCGATTGTCGTCGCGCCTGAGGCCTCGGCGCTGACCGTCTATCTCAACAACCGCCCGATCGGCCAACAGCGCGTCGGCTCGCCGGATGGCCCGTCGGCCGTCACTTTCGATGTCCCGCCCGGTTTGCTGCAGCCCGGCGCCAATCTCGTCACCTTCGAAGCCGCCCAGCGCCACCGCACCGATTGCAGCATCCAATCCACTTATGAGCTGTGGTCGAACATCGATCCGGCCGGAACCTATCTGAGCTTTGCCGGCAGGGATGCCGCAGAGCTCTCGAGTGCCGACGCGATCCGCGCCATCGGCGTCGACGGCGCCGGCAAGACCGAGTTCGACATCGTCGTCCCGGCGCTGGAGCAGCCGGGAACCACCAAGCCGCTGCTGCGGCTGGCGCAGGGCCTGTCGGTGCTGAGCAGCATGCCGAACCAGATCTTTGCCTTCAGCGCCGTCTCGCTTCCAACCGCCGGGCCTGGCAAGCTCAGCGTGCTCGTCGGTACCGCGGCGGAGCTGCGGCCGCTCTTTCCCAGCCTGCCGCCCGGCGCCGAAAGTGCGGCATTCGCCGCTTTCGCCACCGATCCGCGCAGCGGTTCGCCCGTGCTTCTGATCAGCGGCCCCTCCTGGCAGGCGGTCTCCTCGGCGATCGATACCATCGTCTCGCCGACGGACAGGTCCTCGGATGTCCGCCGCGACGTGCTGACCACCGAGCGCTGGAGCGCGCCGAACGCGCCGCTGGTCTTTTCCGATACCAACATCGCCTTGTCTCAGCTCGGCGTGAAGACCACCGAATTCTCCGGCCGGCGGCTGCGGACGAGTTTCAATATCGCCGTGCCGGCCGATTTTTATGCCAATGCCTATGGCGAGGCGAAGGTGTTGCTCGACGCCGCCTATACCGACAACGTGATGCCCGGCAGCCACATCGATATCTACGTCAACGACAACATCGCCTCCACCGTGCCGATCACCACGACATCAGGCGGCATTCTCCGTCATCTGCCGATCCGCGTGACGATGCGGCACTTCAAACCCGGTCTCAATTCGGTGGCGATCGAGGCGATCCTGATGACCAAGGATGATGCGGCTTGCGCGCCGGGCGCGACGGCGGGTGCGACCCCGCGCTTTGCCCTGTTCGATACGTCCGAACTGCAGATTCCGGATTTCGCCCGCGTCGGTCAACGTCCGAATTTGGCGGCAATGGCCGGCACCGCCTATCCCTATGGCCGGGCCACGGAACCGACGCCGCTTTTCATAGACCGCGTCGATGCCGACACGCTTTCGGCAGCCGCCACGTTGCTCGGCCATATGGCCATCACTGCCGGCCATCCGATCGCCGTCGAAACCGTCGCCTCGCCGAATATGATCGGCGATCGCGACGCCATCTTCATCGGCTCCGTCTCGCAGATGCCGGCGACAGCGTTGACGCAGACCAATATTTCGACGGAGAGCCAGGCCTCGTGGCGTCCGGTGGCCGATACGCAGGCGGGCGTCGTCGATACCGGTACGGCCTTCGAGGAATGGAATTCCAAGGTCAGCGGCGGTGTCTTGCGCAACCGGATCACGGCTTTGCGCGAGTGGGTGTCGCGCAATTTCGATATCTCCCGCAGTTCGCTGCAATTTGTGCCCGGCGCCGAGGAGATTTTCACGCCATCCAACGTAGACACGCTGCTGGTTGCCCAGGGCTCCAGTCCTGCAGGGGCGGGCGCATGGACCGTGGTGACGGCGCCGTCGGCGAAGGATTTGCGCGAAGGGCTGGAGGTTTTGACCACGCAGCTGAACTGGCCGCAGATATCAGGCCACATCACCACCTATTCGAGCAAGACAGGCAAGATCGACGCGGTGCCCGTCACCCGTTTCGATTTCGTGCCCTCCACCCCCTGGTCGATCTCCAATTACCGCCTGATCGCCGCCAACTGGCTGTCGACGAATATCCTCTCCTATGCCTTCCTGCTGGTCGTCTTCGTACTGCTGATCGGGATCACCACCTCGAGCATGCTTGGAAGGCTGGGTCGGTCGAAATGAGACGATTACACGCACTCCTGCTTGCTGCATCGGTCGCGCTCGCTCCCGCGGGAGCGCCTGCCTTTGCGCAGCAGGCGATGATCAATGCCGGCGCATGGTCGGCCTACAAGGCGAAATTTCTCGATCCGACCGGCCGCATTGTCGATAACGGCAACGGCAATATCAGCCATAGCGAAGGGCAGGGCTATGGCCTGCTGCTCGCCTATCTCGCCGCAAGCCCGGCCGATTTCGAGCAGATCTGGTATTTTACCCGCACCGAGCTGCTGCTGCGCGACGATGGCCTGGCCGTCTGGAAATGGGATCCGAACGTCAAGCCGCACGTCGCCGATACCAACAATGCCACCGATGGCGACATGTTGATCGCCTATGCTCTGGCGCTTGCCGGTACGGCGTGGAAACGCGACGACTATATCCTCGCCGCCTCCCGCATGGCGCAGGCTTTGCTTGCCGAAACCGTCGCCAGCTCGGAGGGCCGCACCTTGCTGTTGCCGGGGACCGAAGGTTTTACCGGCAGCGACCGTGACGACGGTCCCGTCGTCAACCCGTCCTACTGGATCTACGAGGCGATTCCGGTGATGGCTGCGCTCGCTCCGTCGGATGCCTGGAAAAAACTCTCGGATGACGGCGTGGAGCTGTTGAACAGGATGCAGTTCGGCCCGCGCAAGCTTCCTGCCGAATGGGTGAGCCTGCATGATAAGCCGCGGCCGGCAAAGGGGTTCGACGCCGAGTTCGGCTATAACGCCATCCGCATCCCGCTCTATCTCGCACGTGGCGGCATCACCGACAAGGCGCTGCTCGTCCGCCTGCAAAAGGGGATGTCGCAAGACGGCGTTCCCGCCACCATCGATCTGACCACCGGCCGGCCGAAGACCGTCCTGTCGGACCCCGGTTATCAAATTGTTAACGATGTTGTGGCCTGTGTTGTCGATGGGACCAAGCTGCCAGGCTCGGCCCTGCAATTTGCGCCCGCACTCTACTATCCGTCCACGCTCCAGCTTCTGGGGCTGGCCTATATCGGGGAGAAGCATCCGGAGTGTCTGTGAAGTCTTCTCTCGTGGCGGTTTCAGCGGCAGTCGTGGTGGCGACCCTCGTCACCGGACTGAAGGATCGTGCCGCTCTGCAGGAAAGGTTCGGCCTTGGGTCTGCCGGCAAGCCGGCGCCGGAGCTGATGATGATGGGCCGCATCAAGCCGACCGAGGCTCCCGCCGGCAATTCCGAATTCAATGCGCAGCTCGTCGCCGACAAGATCGAGGCAATCACCTCCTCGCCGCCGCCGAGACCTGAGACACCCGGGCCGGATGCCGCAGCACAGCAGCCTGCAGCCCCGCAACCTGCGGCACCTCAGACGGCACCGGTGACACCTCCAATCGTTTCCGACCCGCCGCCACCGCAGCAGGCCACCGCGCCTGCGCAGCCTGCCGTCGATGAAAGTGCGCTTCGTTATTTCGCCAGCCGCGGCGACAAGCTCCGCCTGCAGGCCGAAATCTCCCGCCTTCAGGCGCTCTATCCGAACTGGGTTCCACCAGCCGATCCGCTCGCCGTGCCGCAGAATGGCGACAAGCAGCTCGAGGCCATGTGGCAACTCTATTCCGATGGCCGGTATGCCGAGCTGCGCAAGGCTGTCGCCGATCGCCAGGCCGCCGACGCCGGATGGCAGCCGCCGGCCGATCTGCTCGACCGGCTCGACGTCGCTGAGGCCCGTGCCCGCCTCGTCAATGCTTCCGACCTCAAGCAATATGCGACGGTTGTCGATACCGCCGCCGCAACGCCGAGCCTGCTCACCTGTAGCGAGATCGATATTCTCTGGCGCGTCGCCGAAGCCTTCATCCGGACGGAGAGGGCGCAGCGCGGCCAGGACGCATACACTTATATCCTGAAGAACTGCACCAATCCCAGCGAGCGGCAGGCGACGGTCGAAAAGGCCTCGACGCTGCTTGGCTACCTGCCGATGCAGACGCTGCTCGCGCTGGAGAGGCCTTCTGCCGACGGTAGCAAGGAATTCGACGCGATCCGTGACAATCTCGCCCGACGCTTCATGGCCGAAGGCAACGACGATCCGAATCTCGCCCTCGCGCCGGATTACGTCGCCCGCCTCGAAAAGCTCGCCACGACGGAGGGACTTGCCTCCGATGCGCTGCTGCTCGGCTGGTATCAGCTTCGCCGCAACAACGATGCCGATGCCGAAAAATGGTTCCGCGCCGCCCGCGCCAAGCAAGATTCGGCGGCCGCTTCGCAGGGGCTGGCGCTGGCGCTGATCGCCCGCAAGGCGCCTGAGGAAGCCGAAGAGGTGATGTTCCGCTGGCGCGCCGATTCCGATGACGCGACATCAACCTATCTCGCCGCTACCGCCAACCTGATGGCGTTGCAGCCGCCGGCCGATCTGGCCGAAGAGGTGCTGCACCGCATCGCCACCGAGGTCATCGCCCGTAAATACGTGCCGACGGCGCAGCAGTTCGGCTGGTATGCCCGCTCCCTCAACCAGTTCCAAACCGCCGCCCGTTGGTTCGAGACGGCGCTTGCCTGGAAACCCGATGACGAACCGTCCGCCTATGGCCTTGTCATCACCCGCGAGCAGCTGAGCGACCGCAAGGGCGTGCTCGACCTCCAGCGCGCCTGGGCCGGCCGGTCGACTCGGATCACCGATCTCGAAGACACGTCGTCCCTGACGCCAAACGCCGTCACGCCGCCGCCAGTGAAGGGGGCGCTTGCCGCACAGCAACCGGCTCAACCGACGCAGCGTCCCCCGGCCGAGCCGCTTCCGGCCGAGCGCCGCATCACCCTGCAGCCGGGATCGGAAGTGGTCGTTCGCGCGGCGAGACCGGCGATGGACACGGTGACCGTTCCGCGCGGTCCACGCCAGACGCGCGGCTGCTCGACGACAATCGACGCGGGGCAGCTTAAGCCGGCCGATGCGCTGTCGCGCGGCTGGTGTCTGATGGATATCAATCGGCCGATGGAGGCGATCTCGGCCTTTGAGGCGGCATTGCAAAGCCCGTCCCGCAAGGTCCGTGAAGACGCAGCATACGGCCAGAGCCTTGCTTATCTCCGCGCCGGCCTCTCCGGCAATGCCGCCGTCGCGGCCACCAAGGCGCCGCAGAACCGCCAGCGCGCCGCCGAGCTTCAGGTGGCGATCCTCGCCGACCGTGCGCTTTCAGCCTTCGACGCCGGCCGTTATCGCGAAACCCTCATCTATCTCGATCAGCGCGCCCAGCTGCAGCAGGAGCGCATCGACCTGATGGTTCTGCGCGGCTACTGCTACCTCAATCTCAAAATGTACGGCGATGCGACCCGTATCTTCGAAGCCGCTGCCGCGACCGGCAGCCGCGACGCCGCCCACGGTCTTGCCGACGTCCGTAACGTCACCCACCCAGACACCAACAACTGACGTTGACGCCGCTTCCGCTCTCCGCTAGTCGCCTGCGCAAAGGCCGCCCCGGCCTCATGCTTGCAAGGAAACGCCCGTGCCCGCTCTCCATGATATCCTCGACAGAACCTATGACGCCTTCCTTTTCGACATGGACGGAACGCTCTTGAATTCCATTGCGGTCGTCGAACGCGTCTGGAGTGAATGGGCAAGACGCCACGGCTTCGAGCCGGAGGTCTTCCTGAAGACGATCCACGGCATCCGCGCCTCCGATGTGATCCGCGGGCTTGGCCTGCCCGGCGTGGATGCTGCCCATGAGGCGGATCTGCTGCTCGCCGAAGAAATGGACGATGTCTCCGGCATCGTTGAGATCCCCGGCGCCGTCCGCTTCCTCTCGGCCATCGCTGAGGGCCGATGGGCAATCGTCACCTCGGCGCCGATCGAGCTCGCCAAGCGCCGCATGGCCGCCGCCGGCATCCCGATGCCGAAGGTCATCGTCAGCGGCCAAGAGGTCAAATCAGGCAAGCCCAGCCCCGAAGGTTATCTGCTCGGCGCAAGCCGCCTCGGTGTCGATCCGAAAAAATGCCTGGTCTTCGAAGATGCCGTCGCCGGCATTCTCGCCGGCGAGGCTGCCGGCGCCGACGTCACCGTCATCACCGAAACCCACGCCACACCGTTCGAAACACCGCATTTTTCGATCGCCAACTACCAGGCATGGCAGCCTCGTCAAATCGCCGAAGGCCGGCTGAAGCTCGCGGCGATCTGACCATTCGCGCAAACCGCCTCCTTTTTGTGGGAGGCAAGGTTTTTCCGCTTGCATTGCACGCGCTGAAAAACTAAACGAAGCAAGCCGTTTCGGCAGGTCGGGGCGTAGCGCAGCCCGGTAGCGCACTTGACTGGGGGTCAAGGGGTCGCTGGTTCGAGTCCAGTCGCCCCGACCATTTATCCCCTTGAAATCCCAGTCAGAATGTCACTTTCTTCGTCCCGCTAGCGGCGGAAAGCGGAACGAGGCATCGGCAGAAATGCTGGAAACGGGAGCCGACCATCTCGAATGAAAATGTCATTTGTTGATGTTGCAGGCGAGCTATAGCGCCGCCATTGCAAAGGGTGGTGGGCCTTCGACCGCCTTCAGTGCGGTTTCTGAGCGATCGCGATCATCGATTTCGCCAGCAGCGGAATCCTCCCGACATATTCGAAGTCGACGTCTTCGAAGCCTGTTTCGACGAGCAGGGTGCTGAGCGTTTCGGGAGACCAGAATTTGATATGGCCATGGTCCTTTAGCGGCATGAAATGGTCATCCATCTTTCCACTGACCGCCAGCGCCAGATTTTTCCAGTAACCGTGAAAAGGCGTCGAAACGACTGCGATGCCGCCGGGCCTCACCAGATCGTAAATGGTGGCCGAAAATGCCTTGGGATCATAAACATGCTCCACTACTTCGAGGCTTATCACCGCATCGAAGGTTCCATACCGGCTGGAAAGATCCTCGTAGCCGGAGCCTATTTCCAGCGGAAGATCGGGGTGGGCCGTTCTCGCTTTCGCGATGCCGTCCTGGGAGGGATCGACACCGACGACGTCATATCCTTTTGCCGCAAGCACGGCTGCAGCACCGCCGGTGCCACAACCGAGGTCGAAGACTGCAGTTTCGTTTGCCTCCTGGAAACTGTTATCGAGAACATCGACAACGGCCGGCAAAATATAGGAATGGGCGGTCGCCGGTTTGGCGTGTACATAAGTAGTAGCGTCCAGTTCGATAGACATTTTACCTCCTGAAAACTGAAGAAGTGAGCCGCCGCAATGGTACGGCGGACTTTGACGGGAGTGTGGTGTCGTTGTGGTATTAAGGTGATTAACGCCGAAGGCGTCCGCGGCGACTAAGCGCCACCGCCGATTGGCTGCACCGACTGCGCGAGACATCCTCCAGCACACCCGACGCCCGCCCATGTCGCATCCCGACGCTAATTGACAGGGTGCCCTGGAGATGCTGAAAACGGCCCGCGTTCAGATTTGCCGCAACGCGCCGCTGCATCCGGCTCCGCTTCGACTATTTAAACTAAATAACGCGATGAAATGCCATTTGAAGGTGCATCGTAAATAAATCATTTAGTTCTTTTTGGTACTCCATCAGTTGGGAGAGGTGGTATTTGTTGCATTTTGTTAAGGTTATACGCAGTTTCGAAGTTAATAACCCAATTTTGGATTGAAAAAACCTGAAGCCTCTTCGCATTCTCGTGAATATGTGTAGATTAACATTGTCCCTGTCCCAGATAGCCTAGTCGAGCATAGCGGATATGAAGCACAATCTAACTTGCAGGCAGAGCCTCGCCAGCGCGTTCCAGGCTCTGTCGGACGAGGCCGTCAAAGCCGGTTGGTCGGAAGGCGATGTCGCACTCGCGCTTGCTGAACTCGCCGAGGAGCGGGTGATCGAGGTTACCGCCAAGGTGATCATGGAAGGCTCAGTCCATCCTCAGCTCATCGCTGCCGGCGGTGGACGCAACAGCTAACGATCTTACACCAGCAATCCCGCCGTTTTCGCTGCCGTGATGAAGGATGCCTGTGCTGCACGCGGGCTGCGCAGTCCATCGAGCGCATCTAGGCAGTGCTGGCGCGCAACGCGATAATCGCGCCCCCGCTTGCTCGGCCACCGCTTCAGATATTCGACGGCCTCCCAGACGGTGGAAACGATCAGGCTGCTGTTTGGAGAAACGACCCGGACGGGGGAGGGAAAGCGTTTTTCACTCACGTCTGTACTCACTGATTCCTGCTACCAAACGCGCCAAGAACGCGCGGGATAAAATTTTGTTCCATAATTTTGTTCCATGGAAATTTGCGTAGTTGCTAAAGTTCAGACCCTCGCGCATAATGACTTTATGGTCGGTTGCGGAGGGCGGCCGGCGATGCAAGCGTGGATGCGTTTGCCCTCGGAGGGAATGCGGCGTGATGTTACGATCATCAATTCATCCGCATGATTTACCGCTGTTTTCGGAAGATCTCGATCTGCTTTCGCAGGTCCTCGACAAGGTCTGCGACGAACGCGGCCTCGCCAGGACGACGCCGGAGGCCGAGCGGATCGGTGCGGTCATCATTCAGCTCTACAGACAGGGCGTGAAGGACGGCGGCAAACTTGCCGACCTTGCAAAAACCTATCTTTAACGATCAGTTCTGCTCGATCGAGACACCGTTCTTACCGATGCTCATCTCGATGCCTTGCGGCTTGCTTTCCTCGTGGAAGACATAGGCGCCGAGGCCGATGACGGCGACGACAAGAACGCCGATGACGACGTATAGACCATTGCTGCGGTTCAAGACACTGCCCCCGATATGTGATAGGCCCCAATATATCATGGGACAGCGAAACGCCCGGGCGCCTGATTGGTTCCGTCAGTCGTCGTTGGCGGCGTTGAGGTTTTCCGGTCGGATGCCGTCATCGCTGGAGGTGCGTGCGCGTAACCGGATGCCTGGACCACCTTCATCCTGATTGCCGCTGGAAAGGAAGATGATGCCGTGCGCCTCGAGCGTGCTGCGCACATCAAACAGCGCGTGCGGCTCGCCTGCGAATTCGCCGTTTTCCAGCGCCATCACAGTCTCGACCGGCAGGCCGCTGGCAGCGGCGAGCTCCTCGATGCTCATTCCGATCATGGCGCGCGCGCCGCGTATCTGCGTTGCTGTTATCATGGCGGAAAATCTAGCGCATTTCCAGCGCTTCTCAAGTGGCGACACTGCACGTTGGCCCTGCGGCATGCGCTCTTCAAACTTCCCTCAATTTGACACCAAATAGATCGTCATGCATGCGCTCGACCGCGATCCCCATTCCTCCCATCAGGGCGGCGCGGTTCCCAAAGCGACTGATCTCGATGCGCGGCGGATAAGGCGTACAACGCGGCAGGAAACCGCGGATGGCGTTTACGAGTTCCGGTCTTGCGCCGATGCTGCCCCCGGTGATCACCAGTTCAGGATCGAGAGCCGCTCCGATTGCAGCAATGGCGACTGCGACCAGCCTTGCCGTCTCTTCGATGGCAGCCGCGGCGCTTGTTTCTCCTGCATTAAACGCGGCGAAGAGATCGGCCACGGTGGATGCGTTACGCCCGCCGAAACCGACGTAGCGGCGCAACATCGCGACGCTGCCGACCGCACTCTCAAAGGTTCCAAGCGTAAATCCGCCAGGATCAAAAGCATCTCCGCCGATCGGAAGATAGGCGATTTCGCCAGCCGCCCCACGCGCGCCGCGCAACAGAGTTCCGTTGGCGATGATGCCCATGCCGACGCCGGTGCCGAGAGCAACGAAAGCAAAATTGCTGGTTTCGACACCGTGTCCCCGCCATCTCTCCCCTTGCGCGGCCAGGTTGACATCATTTTCAACGATCACCGGTATCCCCATTCTGTCGCTGAAGGCTTGCCGCAGATTTATGGCGTCGATGCCGGGGATGCTTGGCGCAACGTTGATATGTCCGGTGGCCGGATCGAGCACACCGGGACTGCCCAGAACGACGAGACGGAGTTTGTCGGCAGTCGTCCCGGCCGCAGACGCGAGTTCCACGATAAGATCGCTGAACTGATTGACGAGATGCATTCCGCCGCGCGGGTCGGTGGATACTTTGGTTTCAGCAACCACGTTCCCCAACAGATCGCAAATAGCCGCTGCAATCTTGGTGCTCCCGAGATCGATAGAGACGGCCAGTCCCGCCCTGGCATTGATTTCATAGGTGATCGCATTCCGGCCCGGGCGACCATCAGTCTGCCCGACTGGTTTCAGCCATCCGTCATCCTCAAGGTCGCGCACGACATCGGAAATCGTCTGCTTTGACAAGCCGGTCAGCTTGGCAATATCGGCGCGAGAGATCGACCCGTTCGCGAACACGGTTCGGATGACGGCATTGGTTGAAATTTTCCGTGCGATCGGGGTCTGTGCGACAGAAGATGTCATTGCCATCCGGCTAGCTCAGTCCAATTAGTTCGGAGCGCACACTTAATGGACGCAATATTAAGCCACAACTATCGCGGCTAACTGGAATTTAATACATTGAAGCAGGCAATTTGTCTATGTCCTTGACAAATGGGAGGCCAGCTGTAGGCTTGAATTAACGTGCGGTGAAAATGCGCGATGAAATAAAGAGGGTCGATGAGAAGTATGCGCCATACCTATCGTCCGGTTAGCCGTGCGCCCGCGAAGATCGCCCAAAGAGGAACTGGCCTGGTCTTGACCGGCTATTTCCTTTTTTGCGTCCCGCGGACTCCTTGAACCTGGCTGCCGAGGATTTGCTCATGATGAAGCCCTCGACTGATGGACGGCTTTTCGCGAAGCAGCCTGTTTTACTGCCAATAATGAAATCACGCCTTCAGGCCGACGTTCATACCCGGGAGACAGGACCTTTCCGTGCCTCGGAGAAACCAGGACATGCTTCAACCCAATCCCTCATCGATCTGCATAGCAAAGGCGACGGAGCCATCTTGCTCGAATTCGGAAAAGCCGAGGTGACGGTAGAAACCCCTGGCGCGTTGGTTGTTTGGGTCGACCCCGAGATGCACGCCGCCGACCCCGTGGTTTCGAAGCGCCTGAAGCTCCGTGCCGATCATCCTGCGTCCCCAACCGCTTGCCTGAAGTCCGGGAAGGATGTTGATGTGGAGATGCGCGGGGTACTGGTCTTGAAGCCACGCCGTTCCGCTGCGCGGATCTTGAATTCGTTCCATCACGTCGGCGTCGCGCGGACGGGTGGGTGTCAGTCCCGCAATCTGCTGGCGGACGAACGGCCACCAGTTTGTCTGCAAGTCTCTATCGAACCTGCTGGTGTCCGGCACCCCGACGACGTAGCCGACAGGCCGGCCGTCCTGAACGAGAACAAAGGCAAAGTCCTTGGCGAATTTGAGGTAGGGTACCGACCACACGTAGCCGGGCAGATGCGGGTCGCTATAAAGCGCGCTGGCATCCTCACCGCCATTCGCGGTTTTCAGGCAGATGTCGAAAAGGGCGTCGATATCCGCTTCAATCGCGGGGCGGATGAAGCAGCTGGTGTCCATCACTTTGCCACCTCCTGCGTGGCGCTTTGTCATTTTGGGTCGCGAGAGGAGCGGATGCGTTGACGATTACCTCAGATTCGCCAGCCAGGCAAAGCTCTGGGGGAAGAAAACGTTCGGCCGCTGCTTGGCGCAAGGCCTGAACGGGGAGTGGAGAATAAACCAGATGAGGTGGAACAGATGAAAAGACCCGTGAAATCGATCAGCATACTGCCGGCATACCGATTGAAAGCAGCTGTCGCGCTTGTTGGCGCGGCGCTTTTGAGTTTTGGCCTTTCGGCAGCCGCGCGCGCCGACGACCTGGCTGTGTGGGATGACCAAACCTATGAAGGTCAGAGTGCGGTCATAGAGCAGCTCAACAAGGAGTTCGAAGCTGCGCATCCCGGCGTCACGATCAAGCGCACCGCCCGCACCTTTGACGACATGAAGTTGACGCTAAAGCTTGCGGTTTCGGCAGGTGATGGCCCTGTCATCACCAAAGTCAATCAGGGTGCCGGTGACATGGGGGCGATGGTCAAGGAGTGGAGTTGCCCCCAAAAGACCGGACATGCTCAGGTTTGAGATTGCGAGCTGATGAACTCGCGCGGCGATTGATATCCTAAAGCACTGTGTGGATGAAGATTGTTGTAATGCTCGAACCAGAATGGCAGTTGAGCGATGACGGTTTCAGCATCCGGGGTTGGATTGACCGAGACGTAGTCGCGCTTGAAGGTTTTGACGAACGCCTCCGCCATTCCGTTCGACTGTGGGCTTCGCACCGGTGTCGTGCACGGCTCCATGCCGATGTCGCGTAGCAAGGATGCGGTGTCCTTCGCGATGAAGCAGGAGCCGTTGTCGGTGAGCCATTCGATGGGCTCGGATAGCACGTTGATGCGGCCGAAACGGTTCTCGACAGCGGTGATCACGAGGTCCTGCACGTCTTCGCTTTTGATGCCCTGGGTGGTGGCGACATGGGCGATTGCCTCGCGGTCGCAGCAGTCGAGGGCGAAGGCGACGCGGACCTTCTCTTTGTTGTCACAGCCGATCTCGAAGCCGTCGGAGCACCATCTGACGTTCGAACGCTCGACGGCGACTTGGCCGTCGTGAAGGCGATCATCGACCGCTCCGGTATGACGCACCAGCAGCAGATTGTGCAGCTTCATCACCCGGTAGACACGCTTGGCATTGGGCCACGAACGCCCATCTTTCCGGGCATTCCGACGCAGGATGGCATGGACACGCCGATAGCCGTAGGTGGGCATGTCGGCGATGATGGCCTTGATGTGCTCCACCAGTTCTCGATCCGGGAGTGGCGGGCGTCCTCTGGCTCTGGAAGGGGAGCTTGCGGCACGCGCGGCGATATTCGAGCGGGCGACACCTAGAGTTTCGCAGACGGTCTTCATTCCAAAATCCCCCTCGGAAGAGAGAGCGAGCGCAACAGATGTTTTTTTGGGCCACCGGCGATTTCGAGAGCTTCCTTCAGGATTTCGCTCTCCATCGTCTTCTTGCCCAACAGGCGTTGCAACTCCTTCACCTGGGCCTGAAGCGCCCGGTATTCGGAAGCCGGAACAACCTCCTCTTCGGCGGCCGTCGCCGTCAGAGCCCCTTGGGACGCCAGTTTGCGCCAGGCGAACAACTGGTTCGGCTGGATGCCGTGCCGACGCGCGACGATGCTCACCGTCGCGTCCGCCTCATAGGTCTCGTGGATGATCGCGAGCTTCTCTGCCGTGCTCCAGCGCCGCCGACGTTCCGGCCCCCCGAGGACTTCCATCTTAAAATTGCTGCTAGTCATATTACCAACATTACTCCTACCCACTTAGCTAAGTGGTGGAGCATGTCCGGACCTTTCGGGGGCTAATTCAGGCGATGGTCAAGGAGGGATTGCTCCAGCCGGTCGACGATTACATCAAACAATATGGCTGGGATAAGCGTCAGTCGGATTCGGTGCTTGCTCGAGACCGCTGGGAAGATGGAAAATTTGGGGTCGGTAAAACCTACGGCATATCAGGTCTCGGCGAGATCGTTGGCCTCTACTACAATAAAAAGATCCTAGGCGATGCGGGAGTAGCGCTGCCGCAAACCTTCGAGGAGCTGTTGGCCGGTCTCGATAAGCTGAAGGAAAAGGGCGTCCCACCCTTCATGATGGGCTCGGCAAAGCAGCATCTGGCCCTGCACATGATCGGCGCCATCGAGCAAGCGCATATCGACGCGAGCAATCGTGCCGAGCTTGACGATCTGATTTACGGCCGGGGCGGCTCCTGGAACACCAAGGGGAACATCGAATCCGCCAAACTCGTGCAGCAATGGGCACAGGGCGGTTATTTTTTCCCCGGTTTCGAAGGCATCTCGGGTGACGACGCCGTCCAGCTTTTCATTTCCGGGCAGGGCGCGTTCCTGATCTCCGGGACCTGGTATTTCGGTGACATGCAACACAATCCGGATATCGGCTTCATGGCAATTCCCGCTCCCAAAGGTATTTCCAAGCCCATGAGCGTCGGGGGCGTTGATCTTGCCTGGGCGATAACGAGCCTTGCCAAAACGAAGCCGACACAGGACGTAGCCGGCGCATATATCGACTATATGGTCTCGGAAAAGGCTGCTGAAACCTGGGCCAATGCTGGCTATCTTCCGGCAACTTCGCTCGCGGCTGACGCAAAGCCAAAGCTCACGCCGCTCCTCAGCTCCGGCATCGAAATGTGGAAGACACTCAACGCAAACGACGCTCTCGGCCATTACCCCGATTGGTCGAGCCCGACGATGCTGAAGACAATAGACGACAACACGCCGCTTCTTCTGTCCGGCAATATCACGCCCGAAGCCTTTGTCGATGCTATGGACAAGGATTATCAGGCGTACCTGAAGGATAAGAAATAAAGATTGCGGGCGCTGGTCACGGCCGTCCCCTGCGGTCGTGACCTCAGTCTCGTCGATCCACATAAATGAGCACTGCGATCGGCTTGCTGCGCGATGATCACAGCTTTAGCTTTATGGAGTAATGGATGAAACGCTCCGCACTTGATGGCTCGCAACAAACCAATTTTATCTATTTATTGCCTGGATTGCTGTTCTACGCGGCTTTTGTCTTTGGACCGATCGTCGCGGCTTTGGGTTTGAGCCTGACCAGCTGGGACGGCCTGAGTATGCCCAAGTGGGTTGGTCTCGGCAATTACGTCGCTCTCTTTTCTGACAGCCGTTTTTATATTGCCTTGCGCAACAATGCCGAGCTTATGATCTTCTACTGTGTCCTGCCGCTCGTGCTCGGCATAACTCTTGCTGCTTGCGTCTGGAATCTGAAGCAGCGCGAACAACTCGCGCTCCGGACCTTCCTGTTCCTGCCTTATATCATGCCGACCGCCGTGTTGGGCATCATCTGGGCATGGCTCTACAATCCTGCATTTGGCCCGTTCAATCAGTTTCTGAGAGCAGTAGGGTTGGGCGCATTCGCACTCCCGTGGCTGGGAGATTTCAATTTTGTACTTCCCGCGGTCGGGATCGTTGCCACATGGTATTTCTTCGGTTTTTGCATGGTCATTTTCCTGACCGGAATTCAGCGCATCGACCCGTCTCTTTTCGACGCTGCCAAGGTCGACGGCGCCTCGGCGCGAAAAACTTTTTTCTGGATAACGCTGCCGCTTCTCTTGCCTGAGATAAGGGTGGTTTTGCTCCTGACGGTCATAGCGTCAATCAAAAGCTTCGACCTGATTTTTACAATGACCAGGGGCGGACCCGCCAACGCGACGCTCGTGCCGAACATCTACATGTATCAGCTCGGCTTCGAACTCAATCGCTTCGGCGCCGCGGCGGCCATCGCCATTGTCGGCGCGGTACTCACCTTCGTCATCAACTATGCAATTCACCGATTTGTGGGATCGCAGAACAAAGGACGGGCTTAATGAGCCGTTGGTCTAACATCTCCGCCGGTACGCTATTCCTTCGCATTGTCCTCTGGCTTCTTGCTTTCGTCACGATCACGCCGTTCCTGCTTCTGCTTCTGACGTCGATAAAGAGCAAGGCCGACGTTCTCAAGGGTGCGTTCGCGCTGCCGGCATATCCACACTTCGAAAATTACGTCGACGCTTGGAATGCCGGACATTTCAACATTTACTTCTGGAATTCGATCATCGTTGTCATACCCGTCGTTGCTGCAAGCGTCTTTTTAGGCCTGCTGACTGGTTTTGCCTTCGCCTACCTGTCGTTTCCGTTCCGGCGCACGCTGTTCGCTATCCTGACGCTCGGCATGATGGTGCCGGCGGAGGCCTTCATCATCCCGCTTTATTATGAAATGCGGTATCTGGGGTTGATCAACACCTATGCGGCTCTCATTCTGCCGCAGATCGCGATGTCGATACCATTCTCGACGATCTTCCTCGCCAGCGCGATGCAGCAACTGCCGGAAGAAGTTCTCGAAGCGGCGGTTCTCGATGGTGCCGGACGTTTCTATATCCTGCGCAAGATCGTTATCCCGCTCATGGTGCCGGCAATGTCGACACTGGCGCTGTTCCTGTTCATATGGACCTGGAACGAGTTTCTGATCCCGTTCATCCTGGTCAACGACGACGACTATCGGACGCTGCCCCTCGGCATGCTATTTTTCCAAGGGCGTTATACCGTCAACACGCCGGTTCTGACCGCCGGTGCGGTGATTGTCATTGCCCCGCTCATCCTGACGTATCTGGTTTTCCAGCGGCGGTTTATTGCCGGCTTGACCGCAGGCGCGACGAAATAGACAGGCACGCGCTTGGGAAGCTATGGCCTCCGGCCACGCTTGTGGCGCACTTCCAGCGCCGCGCAGCCCCAGACCGTGCCAAGCAGCAGATAGACATGGCGCCAGTGGTCGATATCGATGACATTGCCGATGGTCGCATGGCCGAGAACCGAGATCCAGGCGATCATCAGGAAGGGCTGCCACGGCCGGTCGAGTAGCAGGTTTCGGAAACCGAGAGCCAGCGTCCAGAGAAGCATGCCGACATAGCTGATGAAGCCGAGCCAGCCATAGGAGGTGAGCGATTTCAGCCAGATATTGTGCTCGTCCTCGGGAAACATCGTGCCGAACACCAGCGGGCCGATGCCGAGCGGGCGCTCCATCATCATGGTGAAGCCGATCCGGTGGCGCTCGAAGCGGCCGAGATGTTCACCGTCATATTGCTGCACCAGCTGGGCGCGCGCCGAAAACAGTTCGGCGACCTTCGGGATCTGCAGCGCCACCAGCAGCGACGCGATCAGCATGATGATCGCCGCCAGCGACAGAACCAGGACACGCAAGCGAAAGGCGCCGCTGCGCTCCTTCAGCAGCATGATGAAGATCAGCAGCACCACGCCGAGCGCAAAGAGCCCCCAGGCGGCGCGGGAAAAGGAGAGGAAAATGCCGAGCGCAAGCACGAGCAGGGCGGCGGCCTTCAGCGGCGATTTCTTCAGGTCACCGACCAGGATACCGTGGACCAGATAGAGCGATGGCGGCACCAGGAAGGGGCCGAAAACATTCGGATCCTGGAAGGCGCCTTTGGCGCGGTCGTAGAGCGTGAAGATTTCCGCGCCCGGGAAGGCGTGGAAATAGCCGAGTATGCCGAGCGCGGAGGTGGCGACGGCGGCGAAGGTCCAGGCGTTGAAGATCAGCGGCAGCCGCTTGTGGCTGTCCTCGATGATTGCCGCGTAGAAGACCGCCGTCAGCGCCAGGAAGGTCGACACCGCGATATACATCGGCGCCGTTGCCAGGTCCTTCATCTGCGTCAGCGACAGCATGCCGCCGATATTGAAGGTCAGCAGCAGGGCGAGCAGCGGCGCCACGCTGCGCGAAATCCTGAGGCCCAGGATGAACCAGAGGCCGATCAGCCCCGCCATCCAGAGTTCATATGGCGCCGGCTCGTCGATCACGAAACCGGAAAGAAAGACGCCGAAGGCGACGAAGGCCGAGCCGATCAGGCGCAGCGTCATCCGCTGCGGTTGGGCGACACGGGGATATGTCGCCTCGATCGCGGTCAATAGGCGTTTTCCGTGTTGAGCAGCCGGATCGGCGTCAGGAACAGGATCTTGAGATCGAACCAGAGCGACCAGTTCTCGATGTAATAGAGGTCGTAGGCCGTGCGGAACTTGATCTTCTCGTCATTGTCCACTTCGCCACGCCAGCCGTTGATCTGCGCCCAGCCGGTGACACCGGGCTTGACGCGGTGGCGGGCGAAATAACCCTCGACGACATCGGCGAAGGCGCGATCGCGCGCCTGGGCGAGAACGGCATGCGGGCGTGGGCCGACCAGCGAGAGCTCGCCCCTCAAAACGTTGAAAAGCTGCGGCAATTCGTCGATCGAGGTTTTGCGGATGAAGCGGCCGACGCGGGTGACGCGCGGATCGCCCTTGGTCACCGCGGCCTTGCCGGTGGGGTCGGCCATGTTGGTGTACATCGAGCGGAACTTGAAGACGTTGATGATTTCGTTGTTGAAGCCGTGCCGCTTCTGCATGAAGAAGACCGGGCCTTCGGAGGTCGCCTTGATGGCGATCGCGGTCGCGACCATGATCGGCCAGAGCAGCGCGAGCGCGACCAAAGTGAAGAAGATGTCGAAGCCGCGCTTGGCGACGGAATCCCAGTCGCGGATCGGCTTTTTGAAAATATCGAGCATCGGCACCGAGCCGACATGCGAATAGGCGCGCGGCCGGAAGCGCAGCCGGTTGGCATGCGCGGCAAGGCGGATATCGACCGGCAGAACCCAGAGCTTCTTCAAAAGGTCGTAGATACGGGCCTCAGCCGACAGCGGCAGGGCGATGATCAGCATGTCGATGCGCGTCAGCCGCACGAATTCGACGAGTTCGGCGACAGTGCCGAGCTTCGGATAACCGGCGACCATGATCGGCGAGCGTTTCTCGCCGCGGTCGTCGAAGATGCCGCAGATGCGGATGTCGTTGTCGGCCTGCTGTTCGAGGATGCGGATCAGGTCCTTGGCCGGCTCGCCGCCGCCGACGATGACGGCGCGGCGTTCCATGATGCCGTTGCGCGCCCAGTTGCGGATGCCGTAGGCGACGAGGAACCGCTCGGCCGCGAGGAAGAGCGCGCCTGCGACGAACCACGGGATATAGGCATCGACCATCGCCCATGTGGTGCCGCGAATGAGCGCGAACAGGCCGACGGTCAGGAGAAGCGCGATCGTCCACGCGGCGACGATGCGCGGCATCGGCCGGAGCTTCGCCCGAAGGGCGGGAATGGTGTAGGTGTCGGCAAGCTGCAGGCCGATGACGGTCAGGGCCGAAGCGATCGCTGCCATGCCCGTCCGCAGCCAGGTGGAATCGCTGCCGTCACCGGGCCAGAAATAGTGGACGATCAGGGCAATCGCGAAGAGCGCCAGGAATTCCAGCAGCCGCAATTGCCCGATGATGATCACAGGCGAATTGGTTCCGTCGCGGAACTGTTCGGCGATCTGCCGGGCATAGGGGTTGATTTCGGTCGGGTCGGAAGGCTTCTCCTGACCCGCGCCGCCGCGCGCCTCGACGTCGGAGACCTGCTTGCGCAGGGCTTCCACGTCGAATTGATCGCCTTTTTCCAGCTTGTTCATGGGGGCTTTTCGCTCGTTGTCACCAAGCGAAATACCAGAAAGCCCCTAAGAAATATTTACGAGGCGACGGGCATTGCTTGGCCGGCAGCGGGATTGACGAGCTCATGGTACAATTTCAGGACATCACGTGCCATGACGGCGGAAGAAAACACCGCCTTCACCGCCTCGGGCTTCGGCATCGTCCGGGCGTGCCAGCCGGGCGTGCTCAGCGTTTCCGCCATGACGCGGGCGAGATCGTCGGAATTGCCGGGCTCCACCAGTGCTGCGCTGTCCGCGCCCAGCACCTCGGGAATGCCGCCGACACGGCTTGCAATGATCGTCTTGCCGGCGCCGAGCCCCTCGAGCACGATATAGGGCATGGCTTCGGCGCGCGAGGGAACGACGAGGTTTTGCGCCATGGAGAAGGCTTCGTGGACCCGCATGGCCGGCAGCATGCCGATGCGTTTGCCAAGGCCGCGTTCGACCATCATTTCACGGTAACGGTCGCGATCCGGCCCGTCGCCGATCATCAACGCCGACAGCGGCCTGCCGAGCAGCCGTTCGGTCTTGGCGAAGGCATCGACAAACAGATCGGGACCCTTGAGGTCCCGGAGCATTCCCACATAGATGAAATGCACGGCATCCGAGCGGGTCGGGATCGGCTCGAAATCGCGCTCGCCGATGCCGTTGTAGATCAGTCTCGTCTTCGTCCGCGGCCGTCCGACCTTGCGCGCATAGGTGTCGCGCTCATATTCGCAGATGAAGACCAGCGCATCGGTGAAATATTCCTGCAGGCGCTCCATCCTGAGGACGAACTGTCCGCTGAGCGAGGAGCGCGAATAATGCAGGCTTCCGCCATGCGCGGTATAGAGGCGGGCTACGCGATACCTGTTCACCCGCAACGCTGAGCCGGCAAGTCGCGCGAGCACGCCGCCCTTGGCGCCGTGCCCGTGCAGCACATCCGGCCGCAAACTTTTGATTTTCTTGTATGTATCCCACATCGTCGCAATATCGGACGGGCTGATCGAGCGCCGGATCGGCACGCGCGTCAGGCCGAGCGAGAGATAGGGACGGATATCGTCGAACAGGCTGTCCTCGTATTCGCCGCCGGTCGAGCTGTCGCAGAGGATACCGATTTCATGGCCGGCTTTGCTGTGCTCCTCGACGAGATCGCGGACATGGCGGAAAATTCCGCCGACCGGCGACCTGAAACAATGAAGGATGCGGAGCGGCTGCTGTTTTGCCATCGCTCAGAAAAGCCGTTCGCGAACGTAGATCGTGTCACCTGCGATGATCGGCCCCGATATATTGATGCGGCCGGTCAGCACCTGTCCGTTGATCTTGCGAGTGACATCGACCATGCGCTGGTTGGCGCGGCTGGTGAAACCGCCGGCAACCGCGATGGCATTCTGCACCGTCATGCCGGGAACATAGGCATACTGGCCGGGCTGGCCGACTTCACCCATGATGAAGACCGAACGGTAGCGATCGACATCGATGGTGACGTCGGGATCGCGAAGATAGCCCTGCTGCAATTTCTGGGCGATCTGTCCCGAGAGCTGCTGCAGGGTTCGGCCGCGGGCAGGGACCTGGCCGATGAGCGGGAAGGCGACATAACCGGCCTGATCCACCGTATAGGTATTGGTCAGGCTCTGCTGGTCGAAGACGGTGATGCGCAGCCGATCGCCGCTGTCCAGCGTATAGGGCTGGATGGTGGCCTCGTTGAAGGCCTTCGGCGCAGGCCTGTACGTCGTGCAGCCGCTCAGTGCTGCCGTCATGGCTGCAAGGCTCAGGGCCAAAAGGATTTTGGGCTGGACGACAGACATCCGCTTGTGCTCACAAAAATGAACTCGGTGCAGTCGTTATCGATCCGTTAGGGTTAATGCCCGGTAAAGGACGCCTGCAATTTCCCGGTATCCTTCATCGGTCATCGCTCTTTCCCGGCGAGATCGCCATTAACCGTTGAGTTACCATGGTCGTTTACGCTTACGGCACCTTTGTTGTGGAGTAAGAGCATGTCCGGCGTAGCTCGTGATCAGGATGTGGACATCGACCTCGGCCAGTTGGTCCGTGCGGTCTGGGCGCGCCGTCTGCGGATTTTGACAATCACCCTCGTGGGGGCAGGCGTCGCCTTTGCCGGCGCTAAGATCATGTCGCCGCAATATCGCAGCGAAACGCGCATCCTTATCGAACCCCGTGCGCCGGCTTTCGCCAGCACGCAGCAGGCCAATGACGCCAGCGCCGGTCCGCTGATGGACGAGTTGAACATCGCCAGCCAGGTGCAGCTTCTGCAATCGGCCGATCTCCTCAAGAAGGTCATCAACGATCTGAAGCTTTTTAACCTGCCGGAATTCGACGATGCCGCCAGCGGCTCTGCCATGAGCAGTATCCTGGTGAAGCTGCACCTGAAGAAGGACCCGCTGGAAAATCCGCCGGAAGAGCGTGTCATCGACGCCTTCGTCGAACGCCTGCAGGTCTATCAGGTGCCGGGTTCACGCGTCATCGGCATCACTTTCACCTCCAAGGATCCGAAGCTCGCCGCCGCCATCCCGAACGCCATGGCGAATGTCTATCTTTCGACCCAGAGCGGCGCCAAGCTCGATTCCAATTCCGAGGCGACCCGCTGGCTGGAGCCGGAGATCGAAGGTCTGCGCCAGAAGGTCAGCGAAGCCGAGAAGAAGGTCGCCGAATACCGCACCTCGCACGGGCTGCTGCAGACGAACGGCACAACCACTTTTCCGGCCCAGCAACTGAACGATATTTCCGCTGAACTGACCCGCGTGCGGGGCGACAAGGCCAATGCCGAGGCGAGGGCGCAGGCGGTGCGCAATGCACTGTCTTCGGGCGAAGCCTCCGATACGCTGCCTGACATCATGTCCTCCCAGGCGATCCAGCGGCTGAAGGGGACGGAATCCGGCCTGCAGTCGCAGATCTCCGATCTGCAGACCAGCCTTCTCAACAACCATCCGCGGCTGAAAAGCCTGCGTGCCCAGCTTTCCGATATCCGCACTCAGATCCGCCAGGAGACGCAGAAGATCCTGGCGAGCATCGAGAACGAGTCGAAGGTCGCGGATCTGAGGGCGAGCGAGCTCGAGCGCCAGTCGGACACGGTGCAGGCCAACAGTGCTCGCGCCGGTGAGGACGAGGTCGGTCTCAATGCGCTGGAGCGCGAGGCGAACGCCCAGCGCCAACTGCTCGAAACCTATCTGGTGCGCTACCGCGAGGCAGCCTCCCGCGCCGACAGCAATTCGAGCCCGGCCGATGCCCGGATCGTTTCGAGGGCCGTCGAGCCGGTCGATCCTTATTTCCCAAAGGTGGTGCCGATCGTCGTCGTCGCTGCCGTCGCGACGCTGATCATGAGCGCCATCGTCATCATGCTGGCTGAACTCTTCAGTGGCCGGGCACTCCGCCCGACAGATGCGGCTTCAGAGACAATCGAGGCAGAAGCAGTCGTCGACGAGAAACATGTGCCGCAGGCCGCTCCGATCGCCGCTGCCGCCGGAAAACCCGTTCAGCTGAGCATGCTCGCCGTCGTCGCGGACGAAGAGGATACGATCGAGGACGTGAAGGTTGCGGATGAGGCGCCAGAGGACGAGCCGGAGGATGACAATGAATTCTCTGTCGCCTCAGTTGCGGATTATCTCACCGGCAGCCGCGCGCCGCTGGCAATCGCCATATCTCCGACTGGTGACAACGGCTCGGGGGCGACGGTTTCACTGACCCGCATGCTCGCCGATGCCGGCCACCGCGTCATCCTGATCGATATGACCGGCTCCGGCTACCCCACGGAACTGATGGCCGAGGACCCGGCCGCCCTTGGCGTCACCGATCTGCTTTGCGGCGAGGCCGCCTTCGGCGACACGATCCACGGCGACCGCCTCTCCGATGCCCATCTCATTCCCCAGGGCCAGAGCGACGTGCGCCGCGCCATGCGCGGTGTCGACCGGCTCTCGTTGCTGCTCGATGCGCTCGCCGCCGCCTACGATCTCGTGGTGGTCGAATGCGGTTCGGCCGATGTCGCCGGCGTCTCGCGGCTGACGCGCAGCCGGGACGTCGAGATCATCCTCTCGCTGCCTGAGGTCGAGGAGACCATTTTCGTTGCGTTGATGACGGAATTCCAGGCTGCCGGCTATGAGCGCGTCGTGCTGATGTCGGGCGGCGAAGGGGCCGAGCAGGCACTCGGCCGGGCCGCTTGAACGGTTAAAGCATGTCGCGCAAAAGTGTGCAGCGGTTTTGCGGCAACGACATGCGTAAAACAAAGAGCTAAAACGCAAGGAGCGAATCTGAAAGATCGCGACGCGCTTTAACCGATCCGTGCCCGGATGCCCTGGGCGAATTTATAGAGCTTCGGGCGCACCTTGATGTGCGCCTTGCCGCGGGTGACGAGCCGGTGGGCGGCGCCGGCGACGACGCCGAACGGCGATACCGGCAGCACCACGTCGTAATGCGCGGTCTCGACCGGCGCCCAGGAACGCTTGTAGGTCTGGTCGCCGAGGCCGAAATCGAACAGCGCGACGCCCTTGCCATGCAATCCCGAGATGGTCTGCCAATAGAGAAATTCGCCGGGGCTCGTATCCGGCACGAGCTCTTCATCGATCGCGCCGAACTGGCAGATGATATGGTCGCCCTTACGCGAAATCCCTGAGATCGCGGCGATCTTACCCTCATGCTCGCCCTTGAGCCGGAGCATATGCATCTGCAACCCGGAGTACTGCCTGGTGTCGTCCTGCTTGTCGATGAGACCGTGCAGGAAGGTCTGCGTCTCCCTGTCGGCAAAGACGTCGGGCAGACCGAGGCTGGCGAAGCGGGCGCTTTTCAGGCGGAAGAAGATATCGAGCATGCCATGCTGTTCTGCCGATGTCTCGGGAATGACGTATTCGAAGCCGCCGGCCGCCTCGAGACGCTTCGACTGAACACGGAATTTCTTCCGTCGGTTCTTGGCGTTGAGCTGCTTCAGCGTGTCCTCGAAAGCGGGAAGGAACGGCAGTTGGTAGGCATGATTCTGGTTCTGCACCATCGGCAGCCCGGCGAGCGGACTCTCTCGCCCGCGCCATTCGAGCGGAATGTTCTGCAGGAGCAGCAGATCGGCGCGGCCCTTCAGCGCATGCCGGAGCTGGCCGGCGAACTCATGGGGGGCGATTGTCCTGCCTGCTTCGGCAAAGCTCTCTGCGAAGAGGCCGGTATTGATATTGCTGTGATCGGCGGCAATGAATTTCGCCGTCCTGAGGCCGCGAGACTTGACGATCTCGACCGGCAGAATGAAGGCGGTCTGACCCGCATGAGTGGCCTTGAGGATCGCAAGCGGCCGCTGGAAGGCGCTCACCCAGGCGGCGCACCAGTCGTAGCTCTGATGCAGGGACTGGAGGTTGTCACGCTCCAGCGCCCGCCAGTCATCCTCCAGCGGCTGCATCGCGTCGAAGACTACGATGTCGAGTTGGGCCATGGCAAGTTTCATGCTCAGCTGGCGCAGGCGCGAAATGGCCGCATCGGCCAGCGCCACGTCGTCGGACGGCTGTTCATGGACATCGAGCTGTTGCGTCTGCACGGTTTTCTCCGGTCAAGAATGCTGAACCGAAAGGTAGGTATGCCGGACGTATATTTGGTTTAACCGCAGCCGATGGGCGAGGTTTTCCGCGGATCACGGTTATTTGGCCGTTAATGGCCCTAAAGCACGTCGCGCAAAAGTGTGCAGCGGTATTGCGCTAACGACATGCGTAAAAACAAAGACCTAAAGCGCGACAAGCGAATCTGAAAGATCGCGACGCGCTTTAGCGCTGCGGCGGTCCGGCCATCCATTTGATGATCACCATGGCCGGCAATACCCAGAGGAGGCCGGTGAGCAGGAAATAGAGCAAGTGTCCCCACCAGGGCGCGTTGCCGAGCGTTGCCACCGCGATCGTGTTCGCCACCAGCGCATAGACGACTACGAGCACGATGATGAGGATAGTGCCGATGAATTTGCGAAGGCGGACGGGCATCGGCTATCTCTTGCAATGGACGGGTCGAACCCGGCGCGACGGCATGCCGCAAAGATTCGGGGCTTGTTTTGCATGAGCCGGTGGGGCAAATCAACTGCCGGATAGAAGGAGACATCATGGCCATCGCTAACCCGACCACGGAACAGGCGATTCTGAGCGAAGTGCGCAAGCAGAATCGCGACCGCCGCGCCTTGCGCTTCTGGCTTGGCTTCGTGCTTCTGGCGCTATTCTGTCTCGTGCTCGTCGGCGGCGCCACGCGGCTGACCAATTCCGGCCTGTCGATCACCGAGTGGAAGCCGATCCACGGTGTCATCCCACCGCTGTCGGCCGCCGAATGGGAGGAGGAATTCCGCCTCTACCAGCGCATTCCCGAATTTCAGCAGTTGAACAGTTCCATGACCGTCGACGAGTTCAAGGGCATCTTCTGGTGGGAATGGGCGCACCGGCTGATCGCGCGTGCCATCGGCGTGATCTTCGCGCTGCCGCTCATCTATTTCTGGCTGACGGGGCGGATCGAAAAGCGTCTGCGCTGGCCGCTCGTCGGCATCCTGGCGCTCGGCGGCCTGCAGGGGTTTATCGGTTGGTGGATGGTGTCCTCGGGCCTTTCCGTCCGCACCGACGTCAGCCAGTACAGGCTGGCGACGCATCTCGTCATGGCCTGCCTGATCTTTGCCGGCTGCATGTGGATCATGCGTGGTCTCTCACCGCATTCCGACGATCCGCCGCCGGCACGAAGCTCGCGCGGTTTTGCCGCCGCGATCGCCATTTTCTCACTGTTCCAGATCTATCTCGGCGCGCTGGTGGCGGGGCTTGATGCCGGTTTCTCCTACAATACCTGGCCGCTGATGGATGGCGCCGTCATCCCTTCCGATCTGCTGATCCAGCAGCCCTTCTGGATCAATGCTTTCGAGAACCCGAAGACGGTGCAGTTCATTCACCGCATCGGCGGCTATACGCTCTTCGCATTGACGCTGATCAGCATGATGATCGCCCTTCGCGCAGCACCTTGGACCACCCATGCACGCCGCGCCATCCTGCTCTTCGTGCTGGTGACGCTGCAGGCAGCGATCGGCATCGCCACGCTGCTGATGCAGGTGCCGCTTCACTGGGGCCTGCTGCATCAGGCCGGCGCGCTTGTCGTTTTCGGCTTCGCCGTCGCCAACTGGCGCGGCTTTTACGGCGAATATCCGCACGGGACGATGATCGCCGAGCGCGATTGAAGCGAGTGGTCTTAGCCTCCGCGGCCGGTTCTAGCGCAGCACACCATCGAGCAGCGGCATGCCGATGATTGCGGCGGCGGCGATCAGCACGTAGCAGGCGATGCGGAAGCTTCGTTCCTCGGCAAGCCCGAACAGTTTCGAGCCGCCGTAAAGCCCGACCGCATAACTCGGCAGGATGACGGCGGTGAGCGCGAAGACGGCAGGCACGAACAGTCCGCCGAAATAGTAGCTGATAGCGCTGATAGCGCTCGAAATCGAGAAATAGAGCACGACATTGGCCCTGACGCGGGTGAAGTCGCTCTTCCCGCCGAGCCAATAGGCGACGACCGGCGGCCCGCCGAGCTGCGCGGCGCCGCTGAAAAGCCCGGCGATCAGCCCGACGCCGCTGGTCAGCGGTGCGGACGCCTCACCGTGATAGCGCCATCCCGATACCAGCAGCGCAAGCAGGCAGATGGCGATGATCGTGATGCTCCAGCGCAAAAGCAGCGGGTCGAGCAACGCCAGTATCGCCGTGCCAGCCGGGATGCCGAGCGCGGCACCTGCCGCCATGACGAAGACTTCTCGCCGATTGGCGCCACGCCATGCCGGTGGGATCATCCCGAGTGAGGCGATGCCGTCGATGACGAGCAGGATCGGTGAGATCAGCTTCGGCCCGACGATCGCGCCGCCGAGCGGAATGAAGATCAATGCAGCGCCGAAACCCGAAAAGCCGCGGGCAAGCCCGGCAATGAAGGCAAACACCATCAGCGCATAGATGCCATGATCGGGCAAGGCTGCGGCAAACCATGCGCCGACGCCAGCGATAAGCGCATCCAGCGTCATGACATCGGCTCCGTGATTCGGGATGGGCAGCGAGGAAGAATGCGGTTTCATAGCCCAATCGTCATCGATGATCGAGGGCGAAAACGATGCTGCGGTCGCCGAGGCAGGCGGCCGCGAGATGGATGATGAGATCGACATGAAGCTTGAGCGGCATCACGTCGATGCCGCCGATCTCGCCTCACGAGGCGAGCATCAGGTCCATGTTCTGGACGGCGGCGCCAGAAGCGCCCTTGCCGAGATTGTCGAGCAGCGCCACCAAATTGACCTGCGAAGCCCCTGATGTCCCGAAGACGAAGAGCTTCATCGTGTCCTTGCCTTCGAGTTCGACGGCATTGACGCGGGGCAGGGCCTTGCTTTCGGCCAGCGGCACGACACTGACGATATCCTGGCCGGCATAATGGGCGACGAGGGCCGCATGGATGCTCTCCATCGTCGTGCCCTCGGCGAGATCGTCGAGATGCAGCGGCACCTGGACGATCATCCCTTGCGCGAACTTGCCGACCGACGGCGAGAAGATCGGCGCGCGGTCGAGCAGGCCGTGCACGGTCATTTCCGGCACATGTTTGTGGGTAAGCGGCAGGCCGTAGAGGAAATGCGGTGCGGTGATCGCATCGGGGTGATCCGGGTTTTCCATCTGCGCGATCATCTGCTTGCCGCCGCCGGTATAGCCGGAGACCGCGTTGACCGTAATCGGATAGCCGTCCGGCAGGATTCCGGCAGCGCGCAGCGGCCGGATGAGGCCGATCGCTCCGGTGGGATAGCAGCCGGGATTGGCGACGAAGCGGGCGGCAGCGATCTTGTCGGCCTGCTGCTTGTCCATTTCGGCAAAACCATAGGCCCAGCCGGGATTGACGCGGAAGGCGGTCGAGGTGTCGATGACGCGCACGTTGTTGTTGGCCGAAACCATCTGCACCGCTTCCTTCGACGCATCGTCGGGCAGGCAGAGAATGGCGATGTCGGCGCCGTTCAGCATGTCCTCGCGCATGGCGGCGTTGCGCCGCTCGGCTTCGGGTATGGACAGAAGTTCGACATCGCGGCGGCCTGCCATGCGCGTGCGGATCTGCAGACCCGTCGTGCCGTGTTCGCCGTCGATGAAGATTTTCGGTGCCATGTTAAACCTGCGCTTTCAATGGGTTCTGAAGGTTTCCGGATTCAGTTTGAGGATGATAGGTCAGCCTTGTGACACCGCGATGGCGCGTCTCTCGGCATGAAGCCCCAGCATATACATCGCCACCGTTGCCCCCGCAATGGCGGTGATATCGGCATGATCGTAGGGCGGCGATACCTCCACGACGTCGGCGCCGCGGATATCGAGCTGGTGCAGACGCTGCAGCACCGAGAGGATCTTGGCGCTCGATGGTCCGCCTGAAACCGGCGTGCCGGTGCCCGGCGCAAAGGCTGGATCGAGGCAATCGATATCGAAGGTGAGATAGGCCGGCGCCCCGCGCGTATGGGAGATGATCGCCGAGGCGATATCGCTGGCGCTCATCTCCTCGACCTGATGACCGTAGAGAATATTGACGCCGCAATCCTCCGGCGCATGGGTACGGATGCCGATCTGAATGGAGCGGTCGGGATCTATGATGCCTTCGCGGGCTGCCCGCGCCACGAAAGAGCCGTGGTCGATGCGCCGTTCCTCGTCGAACCAGGTATCCTGGTGCGCGTCGAACTGCACGAGCGCCAGTGGCCCATGTTTTGCCACATGGGCTTTCAGCAGCGGCCAGGTGACGTAATGATCGCCGCCGAGCGTCAGCAGGAAGGCACCGCTGTCGAGGATGACATTCGCCTGTCGTTCGATGGCGGCTGGTGTGTCCTGATGATTGCCATAGTCGAGCAGGCAATCGCCGTAGTCAATCACCGCCATTTCGGCGAAGAGCTCGCGGTTGAAGGGATATTGCGCATCATTGTCGAAGATCGCCGAGGCGCGCCGGATCGCCTGCGGCCCGAAGCGTGTGCCTGGCCTGTTCGATGTCGCAGCATCGAAGGGAATGCCCCAGACGGCGACGTCGACGCCGGCGAGCTCCTTGGTGAAGCGGCGGCGCATGAAGGACAGCGCGCCGGCAAAGGTCGGATCGCTGGCAGCGGAGGTGAGGCTGGTCGCCGTAAAGGCGTGGTCAATCGATCTGTTCGCCAAATCATGCTCCTTTTTCGGTCGCAAAATCATAGTCGCGTTCGATACGGACACTGCATTGCAGGATCACCGCTCGACGCCAGAGCGTCGGGCGGCGGGTCTCTCGCGAAGGAATTGGCCGATCCCCCGCGCGCAGAAAGGGGTAGGCGAGGTGCGGACGGATTTCAAGCAATCGTTCGGACGACGGCCGCTCGTTATCGTCGAGCGACCGTCATTTGTCCGCTGCCTATCCGGCCGGCTCCCGCAGGCACCACAATCCAGTCAGCGTCGTCAGCGCGGTCGCTGAGACATAGCCCACGAGCGGCCAGGCGCTGTCGCCGCCGATCAGAATCACGAAGAAGGTTCCGGCAAAGCCGACGATGAGGCTCGCGATGCAGGAATAGAGCGCGACCGCCGTCCCGGCCGTGTCGCCAAAGGCGTCGAGCGCGCCGTTGGCGGTGACCGCCGTTGCAACGACGATGCCGATCGCGATGATCCACATCGGCACGACGAAGCTGACCAGGGAAGGCTGCAGAAACAGCTCTCCAAAGGCAAGCAGCACGGCACCGAGAAGCAGCATCGCCATGCCTCTGGCAAGGCTGCCTGCAATGCCCCAGCGCATGACGAAGCGTTTGGCGAAACGTGCCGTCACGATCATCACCAGCGCCACCGTGGCAAAGATAAAGCTGAAGGCGATGCCGGAAAAACCGGCTTTGTCGATCAGGATACGGGGTGCCGTCGAGAAGAAGACGAAGAAGGCGCCCATCGCCGTGCTGAAACCGCCCGTATAAACCCAGAAGGGAAGGCTTGTGAGGATCGGGCGGAGAGCGATCTTCGCGGTAACGGCAGGGCGGGTTTCATGCCACCGCATGCCGGCGTTAAAAAGGGCGACAACCGAAAGGAGGCCGATGACGAGGAAGATGGCGCGCCAGCCGAAGCGATCCGCGATCAAGGCTCCGATGATCGGACCGAGTGCGGGCACGAAGGAGAGGATGGATCCGAGAAGGCTATAGATCGTGCTGCTTTCGGGACGTCCGGCGTAGACGTCACGCACCGTTGCGAAAGTTGCGACGAGGGTCGCCGACGCGCCGACTGCCTGCAGCAATCGCAAGACCACGAAGATCGGTGCCGACGAGGAGCCGGCAAGCAGGAAGGATGAAGCGGCAAAGAGTGCAGCACCCCCAAGCAGGACAGGCCGTCGTCCGACAATATCGGAAATTGGCCCGAAGACGATCTGGCCGACACCGAGCACGAGCATGTAGAGGCTGAGGGTCAGTTGGATGACCGCCGGCGAAGTGCCGAGCGCCGCCGGCATGACCGGCACGATCGGCAGATAGATATCCATGGCGAGCGAGGCCAGGATGTCGAACGGCGCCATCAGCAGCAAGGCTGCCGGCAGGGAATAGGTCCATTGCTGGATTTTGGGATAAGACATGGGAAAGAACCCGCTCAAATGATTTCATTCGGCGGCGATCTGTCTCTTCAGCAGTATCGGGATTGGCCGGACAGACGCCGCAACAACAGGGCAGAGTTGTTGCGGCCTATTTGTCTGCGGACTTGGTTATTCCCATGATGCGACCCTGAATGCGGCTTTGCTTATTTTCGAAGCGCTTTGCCAAGTTTCTACCAGCAGAACCGGAATGCGACAATGGCGCGCCGGCACGCTTCCGATTGGTTTAAACAGCGCAAAACAAAAAGGCCGGGTTGCCCCGGCCTTCGTAAATTCCATCTGTCCGAAGCGATTAACGCTTGGAGAACTGGAACGAGCGGCGGGCCTTTGCCTTGCCGTACTTCTTGCGTTCGACGACGCGGCTGTCGCGGGTCAGGAAGCCGCCCTTCTTCAGCACCGCGCGCAGGCCCGGTTCGAAGTAGGTGAGCGCCTTGGACACGCCGTGGCGCACCGCACCGGCCTGGCCGGAGAGGCCGCCACCGGCAACCGTTGCGATAATGTCGAACTGGCCGTCACGGGCAGCCGCGACGATCGGCTGGCGCAGGATCATCTGCAGCACCGGACGGGCGAAATATTCCGCGAATTCCTTGCCGTTGACGATGATCTTGCCGGAGCCCGGCTTGACCCAGACGCGGGCGACGGCGTTCTTGCGCTTGCCGGTCGCGTAGGAGCGGCCGAGCGAATCGACCTTGCGGACGTGGGCCGGAGCAGCAGCTTCGGAAGCCGTGCCGAGATCCTTCAGGGAGGAGAGGTCAGCCATATCAGGCGCTCCTTACGTTCTTTTTGTTGAGCGCGGCAACGTCGAGGGCGACCGGCTGCTGGGCTTCATGGGGATGGTTGGAGCCGGCGTAAACGCGCAGGTTCTTCATCTGGCGACGGCCGAGCGGGCCACGGGGAACCATGCGTTCGACGGCCTTTTCGAGGACGCGCTCCGGGAAGCGGCCTTCGATGATCTGGCGTGCGCTGCGTTCCTTGATGCCGCCGGCATAACCGGTGTGCCAGTAGTAGACCTTGTCGGAATACTTCTTGCCGGTGAAAACGACCTTTTCGGCATTGATGACGATGACGTTGTCGCCGTCGTCAACGTGAGGCGTGAAGGTTGCCTTGTGCTTGCCGCGCAGGCGCATAGCGATGATGGAAGCGAGACGGCCAACGACCAGCCCTTCGGCGTCGATGATCACCCACTTCTTCTCCACCTCTGCAGGCTTCTGGGAGAAGGTTGCCATAGTGAATACTCTCTTTTGGGACCCTTGGCCCGAAGGCTTGAAGGGCGTTTCTTGTTGCTTGGATTGGCACGCTCGAGGCATGCCAAAAAGAAAGCAGCCCGGATAGGCTGCGTTCTGGCGCGGTGTATAAAGGGAATATGACATCGGGTCAATATCGGCCGTCCGTAGGTTTGGAAAAAAAATCAAGCGAAAACAATTACTTAATTATGTGGTATTTTGATACCTCATATTTCCGCGATCGCGGACTGCTGCGCCTGACGTTTTTCACGTCGCCTCTACCGGTTTGAAATAGCGTCCGACGGTCGAAAGCAGCTCTCAACCTTTGAACGCGCGCAGGCATTTCATCATTTCGCGAAGGCCGCGTGTCAGATGTTTGTCTCGGCGTAGAACCATGCCGAGACGGCGCGTCAGCCGCGGGTTCAGCGATGCAGTCGTCACAAGGCCGGCGCGGTCGCGCTTCAGCGCCAGGCCCGGCAGGATCGACCAGCCGAGCCCCACGGCCACCAGCTCCTTTATCGCCTCGATACTGCCGAACTCCATCGCAGGTCGGATCCTGGTATCCGGTGCAGCTAGCCACGCGTCGATTGCGCGCCTGGTATTGCCGCCCTCGTAAAGCAGCAGCGTCCTGTCGCGCATGAAGGCGGCGTCCGGCCCGCCTTCGGGCATCAGGCTGCCTGCAGGCGCGACGGCCAGCAGTTCCTCCTCGTAGAACGGCTCGATCTCGAAGTTGCGTCCGGATGCCGGCAGAGCGACGACCGCGATATCGAGGCTGTTGGCCTCCAGATCGCGCAGAATGTCGTCGGCATCACCGATGCGCACGGTGATTTCGAGGCCGGGCATGAATTTTCTGGCAACGGCGATGGCGCGAGGAAGCAGATGGATCGATGCCGTGCCGCCACTGCCGATGCGCACGCGGCCGCTGGCGCCATCTCTATACGGCATCATCGCTTCTTCCGCGGCGGCCGATTCCTGGAGCAGCCGCCTTGCATGCACGAGCAGGTCGAGGCCTGCCGCGGTCGGCTGCGCCCGCCGCCCGACGCGTTCAATCAGCCGGACGCCGAGCCGCTGTTCGAGCCCCTTGACCTGCAGGCTGACGGCCGGCTGCGTCAGGCCTTCCTTGTCGGCCGCAGCCGTAAAGCTTCCGAGATCGGCGACATTGACGAAGGCGGCAAGCTGATCGAGGTGGAGAGGCATACAAAAGAAATCCTTATGCATATCATAATATCCATAAACTTCTTTCGGGGCATCTTCCAGCGCATCTTTCATCCGTTGAAGAAAGGAAGTAGAGATGGCCTTGGAATTAAGGGGGATCCTTGACACACCTCGCGATATCGTTCGGTCGAGACTTCACGGAACGGCGCGCTGGAGCCTGCGGCTGCTGATGACGATCGACCATCACCTCGAAAAGCGCCGCAGCCGCCGCACGCTTTTAGAACTCACCGACGACGAGCTTTGCGATGTTGGTCTGACCCGTGCGCAAGCGAGGGCAGAAATATCGAAGTCCTGGTTCTGGTCCTGACGGCAGCGGTCTCTGCGGGAGTGCGGATCCTGCTCGAAATTTCCGGCGCCTTGTGGCAAAACGTCTGCCTGGAATCGAGCGCAGGGAGCAGCACATGGCCGAAATCGTATCCTTCCGGAAGGACGCCGCCGGAGCGGAAGAGGGCGGCTTGCTGACCCGCTCGTTGCGCGACGGCGTGCTGCGGCTCGTGCTCAACAACCCACCGGCCAATGTGCTTTCGATCGCGCTTCTCGAAGCGCTGATGGAACAGCTCGATACCGCCGCGGCCGAGCCAGATGTGCGCGTCGTCGTCATCGCCTCGACCGGCAATGTCTTTTCCGCCGGGCATGATCTCAAGGAACTCACCGCCCATCGCGTCGATGAAGATCAGGGGGTCGGTTTCTTCGAAAGGTCCTTCCGGCTCTGCGCCGATCTGATGCTGAAGATCGCGCATCTGCCAAAGCCTGTCATCGCCGAGATCGACGGGCTTGCAACGGCTGCGGGCTGCCAGCTCGTTGCTTCCTGCGATCTGGCGATCTGCACGGACAGTTCGACATTCTGCACACCGGGGGTCAACATCGGCCTGTTCTGTTCGACGCCGATGGTGGCCATTTCCCGTGCCGCGCACCGCAAGCAGGCGATGGAGATGCTGCTGACTGGCGAGACGATCGACGCCTCGACCGCCAAGGATTTCGGCCTCGTCAACCGTATCGTGCCGAAGCAGTATCTGGCGCAGGTGGTTTCCAAATATGCGGATGTGATCGCCAGCAAGTCGCCGCTGACACTGAAGATCGGCAAGGAAGCCTTCAACCGGCAGCTCGAACTGCCGGTGGAGGCGGCATATGATTATACCGCCAGGGTGATGGTCGAGAATATGCTGACTGAGGATGCGCGGGAAGGGATTGGTGCCTTCCTCGGCAAGCGCAAGGCCGAATGGACGGGTGAGTGATCACGCCAGTCTCAGAAGCAGCCCGCCGATCGCGATGACGACGCCGGCGACGTAGCGCCAGATGCTGGCTTTTTCCTTGAAGACGGTGATCGAGATTACCAGCGCAAACAGGATTGCGGTTTCGCGCAAGGCTGCGACGGTCGCGACCGGGGCTTTCGTCATCGCCCAGAGCGCCAGTCCGTAGGAAGCGATCGAGCCGGCGCCGCCGATAAGGCCGCGCCACCAGTTGCGGCGAACGTGACGCACTACTGCGAAAGCGCCGCGCTGGGACGCTGCCCAGGAAAACAGCAGTACTGGCGGCAGCAGCGACATCCACAAAGTGTAGGAAACCGCATTGCCGGAGATGCGCGCGCCGATTCCGTCGACATAGGTGTAGCTGGCGATGACGCATGCATTGGCAAGCGAGAGGATGACGGCGCGGCTGCTGCCACGCCGCGCCTCCAGGGCGAGCGTCAGCACGCCAGCGCAGATCGTCATCGTGCCTGCAAGGGCGCCGCCGGAAAGATTTTCCTTCAGGATGAAACCGCTTGTCGCGGCGATCAGGAGTGGCGCGCAGCCACGCATCAGCGGATAGACGAGGCCGATATCGCCGGCCCGGTAGGCGGCGGCGACCAGCTGAAAATAGGCGAACTGCAGGATGGCCGAGGCGCCAATGAACGGCCAGGCCGAGGCGTGCGGCAACGGCAGGAATGGCAGGAACGGCAGTGCCGAAACCGCGCCGCCGGCCGAGATCAGCGCCGCATCGAGGGGCTTATCGCTCCCCGCCTTGATGATGGCGTTCCATGTCGCGTGCAGCAGTGCGCCGAAGAGAACGAGCAGGATAACGTCGAGAGGCAAGGGAGTAATCCGGAAAGGATGAGAGGAAGCGGAACACGCCTCGCCCTCGGCGTTTCAAATTCCTGAAAAGACAACTGAGATTTGCACGAAAATGCGCGGCGGCGGTCGCTTATGCGTTCATATGTCGAATAGCATCCTTTCAGTATGCGAACAATGGCGGCCCATTTGAGCAATTTTTACGTGCGCGCGACATGCGTTCAATCCAGGTCGATCCTTTCAACTATGAGATGTTTCTAATGGATGCGGGAACAAAGCGCGGAGTTATCACGAACAAAAAGAGAAAACATCTGCAGAAATTCGGGAGCTGTTTATTCTATGCTGCTGAAATATAGATATTATTCTATAACTTCGACATAGGGGAAAATTAAAGCTCCTGATTGTACAATCGTTGCGAAATCGCAGCGCGGAATTGATCCTCCAACCTTTCGCAAGCGCGAAAAGCGTGCAGTTTATGCGCCCGACATGACGGCAAAAATCATCAGAGCTGATGATGCGGAACGAAGAGCATCCCGTCAAGGTTGTCGATGTTCTGGCAGTTCAGCACCTGGCAGCGAGGAGTGTCTTTCGAAGGGATGTACGTCCATTCCGCATAATCGGTCGCGTCGCAATAATTGCTGTTGCGGACATAGCGATCGTAGAGCGGCAAGCCACGGGGAGACTGGTAGCGGAAGATGACGGCGCCCTGATTGTGGATGGCGGCGCGAACGCTGGCACAGCTCATGGTGAGCGGATTGTAGCGCGAAACCGCCAGCGCCGGCGATGCGGCGAGCACGAGCATGAGGGCAAGAGCGATTTTTTTCATCGAATCATCCTCAGGGAGTATCCAATTCATATATACGGAAAAGATGCCCAGTCGGTTTCACGGACACGCAAAAAAATATGCCGGCCGTGCCGAAAGGCTTTCGGGAGTGGAGAAATGGACATGAATCACGACGCCTACACGGATGATTACCTCGCCGGAATCCTGCATTCGGTAAAGACTATCGCGCTGACCGGCGCTTCGCCAAATCCGGCCCGGCCGAGCAACGGCGTCATGGGTTATCTGCTGTCGCGCGGCTACGAGGTCATTCCTGTCAATCCGGGGCAGGCGGGCAAACAGATCCAGGGCCGTACCGTGTATGCCCGGCTCGCCGACATTCCGGTACCGATCGACATGGTCGACGTCTTTCGCGCCTCCGAATATCTGGACGGGGTCGTCGAGGAGGCACTGGCGCTGAGGCCGCTGCCGAACATCATCTGGTCTCAGCTTGGGGTCCGCGACGACGCGGCTGCGGCAAAGGCGGAGGCCGCCGGCATCCAGGTGGTGATGAACCGCTGCCCGGCTATCGAGTATCCCCGTCTTATTGCTTGAGTTGCTGTCCGCTGGGACGGATTTTCCACCGAACGCCCATGGGTTGAAACGGATCGCGATTAACTTTCGCAAGCGACCGGCTATGATCCTGGCCGTCAGCAACAACTGGAGGACGACATGGCCAAGAACGATCCGGGATTCAACACGTTGGCGATCCATGCCGGTGCGCAGCCCGACCCGACGACTGGTGCGCGGGTAACGCCGATCTACCAGACGACCGCTTTCGTCTTCAATGATTCCGATCATGCCGCCGCCCTTTTCGGCCTGCAGGCCTTCGGCAACATCTACACCCGCATCATGAACCCGACGCAGTCCGTGCTCGAGGAGCGCGTCGCAGCGCTCGAGGGCGGCACCGCAGCCCTTGCCGTCGCCTCCGGCCATGCGGCGCAGGTGATCGTCTTCCACAATATCATGCGCCCCGGCGAGAATTTCATCGCTGCCCGCCAGCTCTACGGCGGTTCGATCAACCAGTTCGGCCATGCCTTCGAGAATTTCGGCTGGCAGGTGCGCTGGGCCGATGCCACCAATCCGGCAAGCTTCGAAAGCCAGATCGACGACAAGACGCGCGGCATCTTCATCGAGAGCCTCGCCAATCCCGGTGGCACTTTCGTCGATATCGCCGCCATCGCCGACGTCGCGCATCGCAACGGCCTGCCGCTGATCGTCGACAATACGATGGCAACACCCTATTTCATCCGTCCGATCGAGTACGGCGCCGACATCGTCGTGCATTCACTGACGAAGTTTCTCGGCGGCCACGGCAATTCCATGGGCGGCCTCATCGTCGACGGCGGCACCTTCGACTGGTCGAAATCCGGCAATTACCCGATGCTGTCGAGCCCGCGGCCGGAATATAACGGCATGGTCCTGCACGCGACTTTCGGCAATTTCGCCTTTGCGATCGCTGCGCGTGTGCTCGGCCTGCGCGACCTCGGGCCGGCGATCTCGCCCTTCAACGCTTTCCTGATCCTGACCGGCATCGAGACGCTGCCGCTCAGGATGCAGCGCCACAGCGACAATGCGATCGCCGTCGCGAAGTGGCTGAAGGCGCACAGCAAGATCGCCTGGGTAAACTATGCCGGCCTCGACGATGACCCGAACCACGCCCTGCAGCAGCGCTACTCGCCGAAGGGCGCCGGCTCCGTCTTCACCTTTGGCGTCAAGGGCGGCTATGAGGCGGGCAAGACGCTGGTCGAGGGGCTGGAGCTCTTCTCCCATCTTGCCAATATCGGCGACACCCGTTCGCTCGTCATCCATCCGGCCTCGACGACGCACCGGCAGTTGACCGACGAGCAGAGGATCGCTGCCGGCGCAGGCCCTGACGTGGTGCGCCTCTCCGTCGGCATCGAGGACGTCAAGGACATCATCGCCGATCTCGAACAGGCACTCTCGAAGATCTGACTGTCCTTCGCAACAAACGTTTTTTAATTTCGCAGATGATGTTTGTCGGCATACAGCCATAAAATCAGCGCCGAGGCGACGATCGCGCAGCCATACGGTCGTAACGATCAAGCGTGAGCGCGCTCGGACTTTGGGGAAGGGTTCAAGACCACGATCGCGCTGTTGAACCAAATCTAGCGATCAGCACGGCAAGCGCTGCCACCATGATAAGATAGGCGACGAAGGCCTGCCACGCTCCCATTGGGAGACCGACAAGCAGGAGAGTGTCATTTCCACCAGGGATAAGGAGCGCCCCAAAGCCCATCAGCAAGCCTCCAATTGTTCTTCGCGACACGCCCTTCCATGTCGGCGGCCAGCTCAGTGAAAACTGATGCCGGCGAATTCTCGCCGAGACGAGACTGCCGCTAAACATGCAGACAAAGATGAGTGAACTCGTCACCGGGATCGAAAGCATCGATCCGACCGAGGTCGTGACTGAGAAGCGAGGGGCGAACGCCGATAAGGTGGCCGAAGTTATGCCAATAGTACCCATTGCCAAAGTCAGCCGACGGAAGTTGGTCTCCGATTTGATGGAGATGCCGAGTCTCAGGAGTAGGAACACGAACAAAACCACCAACAAGGCTTCTAGCGCAAGCGGCGGTGAAGCGCTGATTGGCATCGGCTCCGCGCGCAGATTGAACACAGAATCGAGGGACAGGATCACAAGAATCCCGAGGAAGGTGAAACCGAAATCCATCTCTCCGTTACCAAAGTGCCCTACCGATCCAAAAATGCAGGCACCGTTTACATATACGCCGACACCAAAAAGGATGGCTGCGCCGACCATGTGAACCAAAGGCGACCATCCACCATTCATGGTCGGCAACTTGTCGAGGATGATATAGGCGATCGCGGCCCACACTGCGCATTCGGCCAGAGCGAGAAATCGCGCGGGTCTGCGTTGGGAAATCAATTCCGTCGTAGCGATGAAGGTGCAGATCGATCCGTGGTTCATCGCGAAGCCGAGGACGAAGCCCAGCCCTCCAATCAAACCGAAACTGGCCCACGTCTCGAAGTCTGCCACCCCAATGCCGTGGGACAACCCGTTCACTGCACCAATCCTCCGTACGTTCAGTGAAGAAGATCGCGGGCACAATGACACGAGTTTGGAACTTAATGAATGGCGAACGCCCCGATCCAGGCTTGGATCGGGGCGTTCGCACGAATGGCAGATGTGCCGAGCTTCCGGATTTAGGTTCTCGTGAAGCGGATTGCGGTAAGGGAATCCATTGCAATCCAGAGTGATAGCGCCAGAAGGCCGACGTCTTTGAGCAGGAACTGGCCAGGAGCGACCGAGATGGCCGGGAACCCGAGTTCGGGAACAATCACGCCAGGGGTCGTAATCATGAAGCTGATGGTGGAGACAAACAGTCCGGACGACAGGACGCCACCCACAAGCGAATAAATCGGGTTGACAAGTCTTGCGGCTATAAGTGCGCCGATGCTGAGTTCGAGGACTCCCAGGAAGCTCGAAAAGCCTCGCACGCTCAAGATGGAGTACATCCAGCTTACAAGAGGGTTGTTGCTGACCAGATCGACCAGTCCTTGGGCCTCGTAGGCTGTGAATTTCATGCCGCCAAACCAGGCATAGATCACGATGATTGATACGTAGAGGCCACCGGTGGTTGCCGTGCGGCCATAGGTCTCTGCTAGATGCAGGATGCCTGCGATGCGTTTCGATTTCGGCTGGATGCCGACATGATCGATAAATTGGGTCATTTCCTTCTCCCATTGATGTCTGGACTTTGCGGTCAGTTCGACGACCCAAATCCAGAACGATACAGATCTGTATCGATATTGAGTTAATGCTACTTATCTGTATCGTTTTCAAATCACGAAATCGCGATCCATGTCGCTTCCGATTGACGGTGCAGCATGGCGACTTGCGCGCAGCTGTCAGCTGCAGCCGTATTCTGTTCCCAGCCAACAAGCCATTGCTTACCATCCGACGAGTGATTAAGTATCACTACAGATCAGTATTTTTCGGTGAGGGATAATGCGGCGATCGGAAATCAGGGACCATCTGCTCGAAACATCTTTGCGCCTGTTCAACGAGCATGGTTACCATGCGACTGGCATTGACTTGATTATCGCGGAAAGTGGCGTAGCGAAAACGACCCTATACCGACACTTCGAGACAAAGGAGGACCTGATCCTCAAGGCGCTCGAGCGGCGCGACGAAGAGGATCGCCGTAAGATGCGCGAGTTTGTCGAGAAGCGTGCGACCGATCCGATGGAGCGAATTCTGTCGACGTTCGACTTTCTGGAACTCTGGTTCAAGGACAAGGATTTTAGAGGCTGTGGATTTATGGCTGCTGCTGGAGAACACAAGGACATCGCTGATCCCGTGTTCCGAGCGGCGGAGATGCACAAGCGCTTGGCGCTCGCCTACTTCGAAGAACTGGCTCATGCTGTGCGATTCCGCGACCCTCGGCGTGTGGCGGATGAAATCAATCTTCTCCATGAAGGAGCAACGGCGGTAGCCCAAATGGTTCGCTCAGCGGAGCCTGCCGGTCAGGCTAAACGAATGGCAACGGCGCTCCTTTCAACGATGGATCGCGGTTAGTCTGAAACGAGACTGTGCGGTCACGCATGAGGGCATTACCAGCGAAGTGAGATAGCCAGACCTTCGTCCGCAATTTGTCGCGTGCTGCGTAGTCGTGAATTGCCTGTTCGAGGTCGCCGAAAACGGGGCTGTCCTCGTCCGCGCCGATCTCTGCCAGCCGCATCGTGTACCACGCGGTGATCCCACCCTCGGGGGCTTGCGAGAACCTTGGATTTCTGATCGTCTTTCCAGAGATTGGGAAGTGAAGGCTCAAGGACGAGCGCACGTGCGAGGCCGACGATGTCGACTGCACCGCTTGCCACAGCGTCTTCGCCCTGAGCGCGCGTCCTGAAGCAGCCTGTCAGCATAAGAGGCTTGGGGCCGTCATAGCGTGCGCGTTTTGCGAAATCGAGGAAATAGGGTCCGCGTCCGGACCTGTCGGAGGCGGATTTTGCTCCAGGAAAGCAGAAGGCAACTGAAGCGGCTCGAACAGGGGTCCACGAGTTTGCATTAGAGATTCCACGAGAAATAACTCCGGCATGCATTTTTATCGGCGAAACGGGGGGCACGGCAACACCAGCACGAAGATCTATGCGACGGGATACAAAATCGCTAATGATTTCAAATAATCCCACGCAGGCATTGGCTGCGAAGGAGACCACATCAGAGAGGTCCATGACGACGATGGCAAATTTCATCACCTTCAGCATCGACGGCGTCGAAGCCGAGTTCGGCGCCCCGGAGCCTGGCCGGATCATCGCCGGCGATCCGCAATTCCGTACGTGGAACCTGGAGGAGAGAGAAGGTGGCCTTTATTCCGGCATCTGGGAGGCGACACCCGGCAAGTGGCGGATCGTCTACGAGGAATGGGAATATTTCAGCCTGCTGGCCGGCCATTCGATCGTGACGGAGGACGGCGGTGAGCCGGTTCATCTGAAGGCAGGTGACCGGATGATCCTCAAGCCCGGCTTCAAGGGAACGTGGGAAGTCGTTGAAACGACTCGCAAGGACTACGTGATCAAGGTTTGAGCGGGCCGGCAAATGGGGCGCGACGAAGCCGGGCCTTTCCCGTTTTCGGCTTCCTTTTGTCGTCACGGTCGCAGCGATGATCCGAAACGGCAAGCCGGCAACGACGGTGCTAGCGGCCCTTTATCCCGGATTAAATACTTTTAACCAATCCCATTAATCGCGCCTACATCGGCAAATGCTAAACCTTATCTGCAGCGCATTGCGGACATGATGTCTCCTGCCGTCTCACAGACATGGCCTTGCAATTAATCTTTGCGGAATTTGCATGTCGTCGAATCTTGCAGCCAGGCACGTTCGGACTCAAACGTCTTCCATCATTGCGACAACCGTCTGCTTTCTTGTCGTCGCCCTCGTATTGACCGGCCTTATGGCGCATGTCGTCGTCACGATGACCCGGTCGGCGAACGAGATCGACGATGCCAGGGCAAGTCGCGCCGCCCGCGCGGCGGTCGCAGCCTTTGTGGCTCGCTTGAGCGGAACAACGACGGACAATGCCATATGGGACGATGCCTATAGTGCCGTCTCATCTCCGGCCGCTGCGGATTGGGCCTATGAGAATTGGGGAAAAACCAGCGAGGATTATGCGCTTTATGACGGCGCGATCGTGAGCGGCCCTGACCGGTCTTCGATCGTCTCGGCCTATGCCAAAGGCAAGCCATTCCAGCCGAGCACGTTTTTCGGGGAAGCCTTTTATCGGCAGATCAATGCGGCTGCGGCTCCGGCCAAGGCGCCTGTGGTCAATTTCATCAAGACCGAAAGCGGTATAGCGCTGATCGCCTCGCAGGCGATCCAGCCGTTCGAGGCCGCCGCCGAGGTTCCGAAGTTCAGCGTGCTGAGTTTCTACAAGGCTTTTACGTCGGAAGTTCTCGACACTCTCTCCAACGAACATGAACTCGAGGGGCTGAGCCTCGAGACGACGCCCAAGCCGGGATTCCTGAACACGCCGATTACCGACATGAAGGGAGCCGTCATCGGCTATCTCGTTTGGCCCAGCAAAGCGCCCGGAAGCGCCGTGTTTCAGCAGGTCTATCCTTATCTTGCAGCTTCTATCGTCATCCTTTCGCTATTCTTGATCGGCGTTCTGTTGGTTGGCGCCTCCGAGGCGCGGCGCCTGCGCCAACTGGCGCAAACAGCTCGCTTTGAAGCGAGCCATGACAGCTTGAGTGGCTTGTTGAACAGACAGGGGCTTCTCCGCCTGCTGGAGGATATGGAGAGCCCGGATCCTTCGTCGCCGCGGCTTTACTTGGTTGACCTCGACGGCTTCAAGGCGGTCAACGATGCTTGGGGGCATGCGGTTGGGGATGATTTGATCCGGATCGTCTCGAACGCGCTGATGACCAGTCATCCCGAAGTCCTGGCCGCGGCCCGGCTAGGAGGCGACGAATTCGCGCTGGTGCACATTGGGTCCACTGCACGCGAAGAGCTAGAAGAGGCGATTCTGGCGCTGTTTGCCGAGCCCTTCAAAATTGACGGGCGAACGATCGAAGTTGGCGCAAGCATCGGAGCTGCGGCGCGCGATGGGGGCATATCGCCTTTGGAGCTTCTTCGCAGAGCCGACATGGCCCTCTATCGTGCCAAGGCAAATGGCAAAGGTCAGGCGGTTGAATACGACCCCGAACTGGACCGGGAACGCATACGGGTCGCCGAGCTGGAGGGTCTCTTGAAAAACGCCATCGGCAGCGGCGCAATCGAAGCCGTATTCCAGCCTCTCGTCTCTGCTTCTACCGGCGCTGTCACCGGTCTTGAAGCATTGGCGCGCTGGAAAACTGCAACGGGAAACGTCAGCCCGGAAATATTCATCCCTCTTGCTGAAAGGTGCGGCCTCATCGATGCCCTTGGCGTCCATATGCTGAGAACGTCGATCGGGCATGCCAAGAGCTGGCCCGATCTGACTTTGTCGGTGAACGTTTCGCCGATCCAGCTCTGCAATCCGGAATTTGCTGCCCAAGTGATCGCGATCCTGCAGGAGCTGGATTTCGATCCAAACCGCCTGACACTGGAAATCACCGAAGGCGTTCTGATGACAAATCCGGATCAGGCCCGTCGCTCGATAGACCAACTCAAGCGCGTCGGCATAAAGTTTGCTCTTGATGATTTTGGCTGCGGCTACGCCAGCATCGGCGCATTGCGGCAGTTTGGGTTTGACCGCATGAAGATCGACCGCTCGCTCGTATCCGCTCTCGATGTAACTTCAAATGGCGCCGATATTCTTCGGGCAACCATCTCCCTGGCGACTGCTCTGCAGATTCCCGTGACCGCCGAAGGTATTGAGAATACCCGTCAGGCGGCGATCTTGCGAGAAGCCGGCTGCGACCAGCTTCAAGGGTATATGCTCGGAAAACCCATGTCGGCATGCGACATATCCAGCAGGCTGCGAGAAGAGTCGGCCGCATGAACTCGTAAGGCCATCGCACAATTCGGTATCGGGCCCGAGCCCGGCATTTCGAAATCCTGAAAACGACATTTGCAGGCATCGCTGCGGCGATCCACCACAGCCATGCGTCAATCTATCCCAATGTTTTTGCTAAGGCTTTGTTAAATCCGCGATTCAATCGAAAGGCCGTAACTGCCGCGTTTGACGCACGGCCCTGCATTCGGTTTCGGCGGCCAAAACCGTCATCAAACTGTAATAAAACGCGCCTAGCCCGCCTGATGTGACGAGAATTTCAGCGCCCGACAATGGACACCCCCTCCATGGCGCTGGCCTCGTTGTTTTTCAAATCCATTAGGGAAGCGCTCATATGCTCACCAAGAAACTTCTTTCCGCCTGCCTCGGTGCGGGCCTGGTCGCCGCGCTGGCGGTTTCGGCCTCCGCCGCCGATATCACCGGCGCCGGCTCCACCTTCGTCTATCCCGTCCTGTCCAAGTGGTCTGCGGATTACAACAAGCAGACCGGCGACAAGCTGAACTACCAGTCGATCGGTTCGGGCGGCGGCATCGCCCAGATCAAGGCTGCAACGGTTGACTTCGGCGCGTCCGACGCCCCGATGAAGCCGGAAGACCTGACGACCGGCGGCTTCGGCCAGTTCCCGCTCGTCGTCGGCGGCATCGTGCCGGTCATCAACGTCAAGGGCATCAAGTCGGGCGAACTGAAGCTCACCGGCAAGGTTCTCGCCGACATCTACCTCGGCAACGTCACGAAATGGAACGACAAGGCCATTGCCGATCTGAACCCGGGCCTGAAGCTGCCCGACAGCCAGATCGCCGTCGTCCATCGTTCGGACGGTTCGGGCACCTCCTTCAACTGGACCAACTACTTCTCCAAGGTCAACGAAGACTGGAAGAGCAAGGTCGGCGAAGGCACTGCCGTCAACTGGCCGGTCGGCATCGGCGGCAAGGGCAATGAAGGCGTTGCCGCTTACGTCACCCGCGTCAAGGATTCGATCGGTTACGTCGAATACGCCTACGCCCTGCAGAACAAGCTGCCCTACGTGCTGATCCAGAACGCCGCAGGCCAGTATCCGAAGCCGAATGCGGAAAGCTTCTCGGCTGCAGCTGCGAGCGCCGAATGGACCAAGGCTCAGGACTTCTACCTGATCATGACCAATGCCCCGGGCGAAAAGGCCTGGCCGGTGACAGCCACGACCTGGGCGATCATGTACAAGGAGCCGAAGGATGCGGCGCGCTCCAAGGCTGCCTTCGCCTTCTTCAAGTGGGCGCTCGAGAACGGCCAGAAGGAAGCTTCCTCGCTGGACTACGTTCCGCTTCCGGAGACCCTGGTAAAGCAGATCGAAGATTATTGGACGGCCTCCTTCAAGGGCTGATCCTTGGCAAGACACCCGGTCGGAGCGGAAAGCGAGGCTTTCCGCTCCTAGAACAGGATGATTTTAGGCCGAGCCGGCCTAAAATCCGAATCCTGTTATAAATTAGGGGGTTAGAGCCTGATGTCGGCCGAAAAGCGCTAACACGTTTCGGCATCATGCTCCGATGCCTTGGACATCTCTCAAAGCAGCAGAGCGGACGGATATGAGCGAAGCAATGGCATCGCTGCCCGCCACAACCGCGGGCGTGAAGCGCCGCGACGGCGCGGCAGGCGATCGTATTTTTTATTGGATAGTTTTGGGCTGCGGCCTGTTTGTTTTGGTCGCACTGTTCGCGGCGGCGTTCTCCATGGTCTGGGACGGGTTTCTCGCGTTCCGGACCTTCGGCTTTGGCTTCCTGACCGGCATGGAATGGGATCCGGTTGCCCAGCGGTTCTCGGGCCTTGTACCGATTTACGGCACGCTGGTCACCTCGGCGCTCGCCATGATCATCGGCGTTCCCGTGAGCCTCGGTATCGCCGTTTTCATTACCGAAGTTGCGCCGCGCTCCATTCGCGGCCCGATCGGCGGCGCCATCGAGCTTCTCGCCGGTATCCCCTCGATCATCTACGGCATGTGGGGTCTCTTCACGTTTGCTCCCTTCATGTCGGATTATGTCCAACCGGTGCTGATCGACTGGCTGGGCCCGATCCCGATAATCGGCGCATTGTTCACCGGTGCCCCGCTTGGCATCGGCATGCTGACATCAGGCATCGTGCTGGCGATCATGATCATCCCCTTCGTCTCCTCGGTGATGCGCGACGTCTTCCTGGTCGTCCCTGCGCAACTGAAGGAATCGGCCTATGCGCTTGGTTCGACCAAGTGGGAAGTGGTGCGCGACATCGTCATCCCGCACACCCGCACCGCTGTCGTCGGCGGCATCTTCCTTGGTCTCGGCCGCGCGCTCGGAGAGACCATGGCTGTCACCTTCGTACTCGGCAACACCCATAACATCGCGGTGTCGTTGATGGAGCCCGGCACGTCGATCGCTGCGACGCTCGCCAACGAGTTTGCCGAAGCTTCGGATGACCTCTACAGGTCGTCGCTCGCCGCACTTGGTCTCATCCTCTTCGTTGTCACCTTCATCGTTCTGGCAGCCGCCAAGCTCATGCTGGTGCGCATGGCAAGACAGAGGGGAGAGTAGTCATGGCCAGCCATTCGGGTTCCATTTACCGCCGCCGCCAGATCGGCAGCATGATCGCGCTGTCGCTCTGCGGCACAGCGACCGTGGTCGGCCTGGTCTTTCTGGTTTGGATCCTCTGGACGACGCTGATACACGGCCTGTCTGCGCTCAGCCCTAGTCTCGTCACGGAAATGACGCCACCGCCCGGCGAAGATGGCGGCGGTCTCGCCAACGCGTTCATGGGCAGCCTGCTGATGGTCGGTCTGGCTGTTATCATCGGCACGCCGATCGGCGTGCTGGCCGGGACCTTCCTGTCGGAGTTCAGCCGCGGCAAGAAGATTGGCGAGGCAATCCGCTTCGTCAACGATATCCTGCTTTCGGCGCCGTCGATCATCATCGGCTTGTTCGTCTATGAACTGGTCGTCCGCCCGACGTCACGCTTCTCCGGCTTTGCCGGCGGCATCGCGCTCGCCTTCATCTTTCTGCCGGTCGTGGTGCGCACGACCGATGAGATGTTGCGGCTGGTTCCGGATGTCATGCGTGAGGCAGCACTTTCGCTCGGCATCCCGCGCTGGAAGGTAACGGTCAACGTACTTTACCGCGCCGCTTCCACAGGCATCCTGACCGGTATCCTCCTCGCGATCGCCCGCATTTCGGGCGAAACCGCGCCACTCCTTTTTACGGCTCTGAACAACCAGTATTGGAGCTTGGACATGTCGCAGCCGATGGCGAATATTCCCGTCGTCATCTTCCAGTTCGCTATGAGCCCCTATGAGCAATGGCAGAATCTTGCCTGGGCAGGCGCCTTCGTCATGACGGCGATCGTGCTTCTCCTCAGCGTGGGCTCCCGCGCCATCCTCAACCGCAGGAATGCGAAATGATGCTTGAGAACAAAGCCTTCGAAACTCGCCCGGCCCATCCGGCCATAACAGTCGATAAGATGGCGCTGACCGGCGTCAACTTCTACTACGGCAATGCCCACGCGATCCGCGATGTCACCCTGAGCTTTCCGGAACGCCAGGTCTCGGCCCTGATCGGCCCGTCGGGCTGCGGCAAGTCGACGCTACTGCGCATCCTGAACCGCATCTACATGCTCTACCCGAAGATGCGTGCCACCGGCTCCGTCACGCTCGACGGTCAGAATATCCTCGACCCCGGCTATTCGATGAACGAGTTGCGCGCCCGGGTTGGCATGGTCTTCCAGAAGCCGGTGCCGTTCCCGATGTCAATCTACGACAATATCGCCTACGGTATCCGCCACCACGAGCGCCTCTCCAAGGCCGAGATGGACGTCCGCGTTGAGCAGGCGCTGCGTTCGGCAGCGCTCTGGGAGGAGGTCAAGGACAAGCTGAAGGGCAGCGGGCTCGGCCTTTCCGGGGGCCAGCAGCAGCGCCTGTGCATCGCGCGTGCCGTGGCGCTTCGCCCCGAGGTGCTTCTCCTCGACGAGCCGACCTCCGCCCTGGACCCGATCTCGACCGCCAAGGTGGAAGAGCTGGTCGCCCGGCTGAAGGCGGATTTCACCATCGTCATCGTCACCCACAACATGCAGCAGGCAAGCCGCATCTCCGACAACACCGCCTTCATGTATCTGGGCGAACTGGTGGAATACGGCCCGACCGCTGAGATTTTCCGGTCGCCGAAGGTCAAGCGCACGGAAGACTACATCACCGGCCGCTACGGCTGATCCTCGAAGTCGGATGTCGTTTGCGCGGCACCCCTGAACAGAACCCGTGTGCTCGATCGTTTGCAGGCATTCCCCAGCTCAGAGAAACGGATCACCACTGCAAGTCCAGCCGGTCCAGCCCGTGGAAGTGGTAGACGTCCTTGACCACCGGTGTCTTTGCCAGCCTCAGGCCGGCAAGCCGCTTGAACAGGATCGGCAGCACGACGTTGAGCTCCAGCCGTGCCAACGGCGCGCCGATGCAGAAATGGATGCCGGCGCCGAAGGAGAGGTTCGCCGCCTCGTTGCGGTCGGGCTTGAAGGTGAGGGGATCGGTGAATTTCGCCGGATCGAGATTGGCGGCGGCGAGGATAAGGCTGACCTTGTCGCCGCGCTTGAAGGAGACGCCGTCGATTTCGGCAGGCTCCAGGGCCCAGCGCTGGAAGATGTGGACCGGCGCGCAGATGCGCAAGGTTTCCTCGACGGTGCGCTCCGTCGTCGCCTCGTCCCGGAAGAGTTCCGCCGGATCGCAGCCGCTGTCGAGGATGGTGCGCACGGAGTTGCCGATCTGGTGCACGGTCGCCTCATGTCCGGCATTGAGCAGCACGATCGTCGTCGAGACGAGCTCCTCCTCGGTCAGATACTGGCCCTTATGCTCGGTATGGATCATGTGGGTCAGCAGGTCGTCGCGCGGTTCGGCACGGCGTTCCGTGATCACCGTCTTGACGTAGTCGGAAAATTCCTTCGCCGCCTGCTCGGCCTCTTCCTCCTGCTCGCGCGTACGGCCGAACATGTACATGCGGACATAGGCGTGCGACCAGGCGAGCAATTGCGGCCCCATCTCCTCGGGAATGCCGATCATCCGGGCGATCATCGTCACCGGGATGATGTCGGCAAAGGCCGAGAGCAGCTCGACCTCACGCTTCTCCGCGAAGCCGTCAATCAGCCGGTTGGCAAGTTCCGCAAGCTCCGGTTTCATCTTCTCGACATGGCGGGAAACGAAGGCGCGGTTGACGAGCGTGCGCAGCCGCGTGTGTTCCGGCGGTTCGAGTTCGAGCAGGGAATAACGTTCCGAGAGATCGAAACTGGCAAGATGCGGCATCGGCTCGGCAAGGCCGAGCTCCTCGCGGCTGGCGATATGCAGGATCTGCCGGCCGAAGCGGCGGTCGCGCAGCAGGCCGTTCACATGGTCGTAACCCGTGAAAAACCACTGCTTCTGCTCGCTCCAGTAGAAGGTCGGGCAATGGGCATGAAGTGCGGCATAGACGGCATTCGGGTCGCCGTAGAAGGCCGGGTTGCGGCTATCAAGCGAGACCTGACGGTTGGCGCGGTCGATCGAGAGAAAGGATGGGATCATCATGCCCCGAGCCTTATCGGATTTGGCGGACCTCGGAAAGATGTGGGCAAGCGATCCCGGACTACCCGGCTCGTGACAGCGTACCCATGCGTCGCAGCGCGTCGACCTGGTCGTCGACCGTCGGCACGAGTTCGCCGGCGGTGCTGCTCGGCGTGGCCGGTGCAGGGGCTGCGGCCTCCGCTTCGCCGAAGGTGACCGTGCAGTTGCGGCCGGCGGCCTTCGCTGCATAGAGCGCCCGGTCGGCGGCCGAGATCAGCTTGTCGATATTGGCTTCGATCGAGGAGGCGAGCGCGATGCCGATGCTGACGGTGACCGGAACGATCGCTTCGCCGGTGCTGATGGGAAGACGGCAGAATTCGGTGCGGATCGCTTCGGCGATCGCCTCGGCTTCCGTCTGGTCCGCGACGGCGGCGAATGCGGCGAATTCCTCGCCGCCCATGCGGCCGAAGATGTTGTTCGGAATATACTGGCGGGCCATGCGCGCAAAGGCGGTCAGCACGGCATCGCCGGACTGGTGGCCGAAACGGTCGTTGACGCGTTTGAAATGGTCAAGATCGAAAAGGATCACCGCAACCTGGCGCTGCTCGTTATGAGCACGTTCCTGGATGCCGTCGAAATAGCCGAGCAGGCCGCGGCGGTTGAGCACGCCGGTCAGCGAGTCGGTCAGGGTGAGGGCACGCAGGTGCCGTTCGGAGCGCTCCATGATCAGACGGCAGGTGAACGCGAAGGCGATGGTCAGCAGGAAGGCGCTGGCCATGGCGGAGGCGCCGCCAAGATTGGTCGCCTCGATATCGCTTGGCATCGTCAATGCCATCGTCAGCGCCGAGCCGAAGCACAGGCAGCCCTGGAGGATAAACACGCCCATCAGCTTGATGCGGGTACGCTCACGGCGCATGTCGCCGGCGGCGACCGCCATGGCAAGTGCCGTCGCACCCGTCGCCGAAGCAAGGTTATAGAGCACCACCCGGTTTGAATAATCGCTGTTGACCCAGGGCAGGAAGACCCCGGCGAGCCAGATTGCCGGCGGCAGCAGCGCCCACCATTCGATCCGCTTGCGGTCGAGTGCCAGAAAACCAGCCACCCAGGCGCTCTGGCCGAGCAGGGCGATGGCATTGCCCGCCTCTACTGAAAGCACGCTGGGGATTTCGCCGCGCAGCGCGACCATCGCAAAGCCGATGCCGGTCAGGAGGAAGCCCAGGCCCCAATAGAGATAGGCCTCGTTCCTGACATTGTGGCGCCAGGCGACGAACAGCACCAAAGCGAGCGTCATGGCCTCGGAACACCAGATGGCGAGACCTGTAGCGAAATTGAACACGGCAGCAACCCCTTGTCTGTCCGTTCGCATCCTTGGCGAGGAAGCTCGCTACTTCCTTAATGTCGCTGCGCTGCGGCATTGTTTTAGGCCGATATCTGCCCGTAGGCTTTCCGTCGGGTAAACGTGTATGAGCACAGTCGAATAGAGTAAGCCTTCCTTCATCCTGTCATGGAGAAAAGCCGGGGGAGACCGGACCGAGGGCTCGCCGTTAACGGGCGTTTGAGGGAAAGAGGCTCAATGCATGTCGCCCGGAAGTGTGCAGCGGTTCCGGGATAACGACATGCATGAAAAGAAGGAGCTTAGCTGCCTTGCCCCGCCTTCTTAACGTTATCCTCATGCGTGTCTTGAAGAGGAGGGCCGGGACACTCTATGTAGGGGTAAGATATTTTTCTTTGATTCCCGGCGCCGGCCGGCGAGACGTTGACAAAGGACGCACATGAGAAACCCAGTCGATACCGCAATGGCCCTCGTTCCGATGGTCGTGGAACAGACCAACCGCGGTGAACGCTCCTACGACATCTATTCCCGCCTGTTGAAGGAACGCATCATCTTCCTGACAGGTGCTGTCGAGGACCATATGGCGACGCTCGTCTGCGCCCAGCTGCTCTTCCTCGAGGCTGAAAACCCGAAAAAGGAAATCGCCCTCTACATCAATTCGCCCGGTGGCGTCGTCACCGCCGGCATGGCGATCTACGATACGATGCAGTTCATCAAGCCCGCGGTTTCGACGCTCTGCATCGGCCAGGCCGCATCCATGGGCTCGCTGCTTCTCGCGGCCGGCCACAAGGACATGCGCTTTGCCACGCCGAATTCACGCATCATGGTACACCAGCCCTCGGGCGGCTTCCAGGGCCAGGCTTCGGACATCGAGCGTCACGCCCGCGACATCCTCAAGATGAAGCGCCGCCTGAACGAGGTCTACGTCAAGCACACCGGCCGCACCTACGAGGAAGTTGAAAAGACGCTCGATCGTGACCATTTCATGGATGCGGACGAAGCCCAGAGCTGGGGCGTGATCGACAAGGTTCTGACGTCGCGCCTCGAAATGGAAGGCGAACAGGCCTAGTAATTAATAGGGATGGTGTTTTCCTCGCCACAGTTCTATCCCATTTGTGATTGAACAAGGGCTTTCATACGGCGACGAAGACGCTAATAGTAACTATTAATGCTATGTTGAATTTTTATGACATAGCATTCGGCATTCGAAGGGGAATTCGTTGCCGCCGGAACCCGGACATGATTGATTGGGACCGGTTCGTAGCCCCTGAAGCCCTTCTCGGCAAAGGCTCCGGAAACGGAGTGCCGCCAGGAGCTGATAGAGTGGACCGCGATTTCGCCTTGAAATGCGGCGTGCTGGAAGGAAAGTGATATGAGCAAGGTCAGCGGCAGCAACGGCGGCGACTCCAAGAACACGCTTTATTGTTCGTTCTGCGGAAAGAGCCAGCACGAAGTCCGGAAACTGATTGCCGGACCGACCGTCTTCATCTGCGATGAATGCGTCGAATTGTGCATGGACATCATCCGCGAGGAGAACAAGTCCTCGATGGTCAAGTCCCGCGACGGCGTTCCGACGCCCCAGGACATCATCAAGGTTCTCGACGAATACGTCATCGGCCAGCGGCAGGCGAAGAAGATCCTGTCGGTCGCGGTTCACAACCATTACAAGCGCCTGGCGCACGCCTCCAAGAACGGCGAAGTCGAGCTGGCGAAGTCGAACATCATGCTCGTCGGCCCGACCGGCTGCGGCAAGACCTATCTTGCCCAGACGCTCGCCCGCATCATCGACGTTCCCTTCACCATGGCCGATGCGACGACGCTGACCGAGGCTGGTTATGTCGGCGAGGATGTCGAAAACATCATCCTGAAGCTGCTGCAGTCGGCCGACTACAACGTCGAGCGTGCGCAGCGCGGCATCGTCTATATCGACGAAGTCGATAAGATTTCGCGCAAGTCCGACAACCCGTCGATCACCCGCGACGTCTCGGGCGAGGGCGTGCAGCAAGCGCTGCTGAAGATCATGGAAGGCACGGTCGCTTCCGTTCCGCCGCAGGGCGGCCGCAAGCACCCGCAGCAGGAATTCCTGCAGGTCGACACGACGAACATCCTGTTCATCTGCGGCGGCGCTTTTGCCGGTCTCGACAAGATCATCTCTGCCCGTGGCGAGAAGACCTCGATCGGCTTTGGCGCTACCGTCAAGTCGCAGGATGACCGCCGCGTCGGCGAGGTCCTGCGCGAACTGGAGCCGGAAGATCTGGTCAAGTTCGGCCTCATCCCCGAGTTCATCGGCCGTCTGCCGGTTCTGGCGACGCTCGAAGACCTCGATGAGGACGCGCTGATCCAGATCCTGTCCGAGCCGAAGAACGCGCTGATCAAGCAGTATCAGCGACTGTTCGAGATGGAAGACGTGGAACTGAACTTCCACGAGGACGCTCTGCGCGAAATCGCCCGCAAGGCGATCGTGCGCAAGACCGGCGCCCGCGGCCTTCGCTCGATCATGGAGAAGATCCTGCTCGACACGATGTTCGAACTGCCGACGCTGGAAGGCGTGCGCGAGGTCGTCATCTCCGAGGAAGTGGTGCGCGGTTCGGCCCGTCCGCTTTACATCTACGCCGATCGCCAGGAAGAAAAGGCCAACGCTTCGGCGTGATCTTTACGGCTTTCGCGTGATTATTTTGGGGGCTTGCCATAGGCAGGCCCCTTTCTATTTGAAAAACCATGCGAGGCCCTGTTAGTATTTGCCCGTGGGAACCGAAATTGCCTTTGCCGATGTTGCGCAAAGGGTCGTGCTTGGCAATGATGCAATGATTCCGTAAACCTCTTGCTGGCGTTTGTATTTTAGCCGGGTCGGAAGTGGTAAGCGCCGGTCCAGCCACGCGCTTCATAGTGTTGGCGTTCCGTTGTAATAAAGCTGTCACATCCGAGGGACGCGGGCGTTTGCGTGGCTTGAAAAGCGTAGTCAGAACCTCCACTTGTAGCAACAAGTGAGAGTGCCGGCCGGTCCCAAGCGGCCGTGCAGAGAGCCCGGCAACGGGACGATGGAAAGGACATAAAATGACGAAGAAAACGTCTGTAGCGAGCAGCACTGCCTACCCTGTTCTGCCCCTGCGCGACATCGTGGTTTTCCCGCATATGATCGTGCCGCTGTTCGTCGGACGGGAAAAATCGATCCGTGCGCTCGAAGAGGTCATGGGTTCCGACAAGCAGATCATGCTGGTCACGCAAATCAACGCCAGCGATGACGATCCGGATCCTTCCGCGATTCACAATGTCGGCACCGTGGCGAACGTGCTGCAGCTCTTGAAGCTGCCCGACGGCACCGTGAAGGTTCTGGTCGAAGGCCGCGCCCGCGCCGAGATCGACACCTATACCAGCCGCGAGGATTTCTATGAGGCGCTCGGCCATGTGCTTGAGGAGCCGCACGACGATCCGGTCGAGCTGGAAGCCTTGTCGCGTTCGGTCGTTTCCGAATTCGAGAGCTACGTGAAGCTCAACAAGAAGATTTCGCCCGAAGTGGTCGGCGCCGCCAGCCAGATCGACGACTATTCCAAGCTCGCCGATACGGTCGCGTCGCATCTGTCGATCAAGATCACCGAGAAGCAAGAGATGCTGGAGACCACCAGCGTCAAGCAGCGCCTCGAAAAGGCCCTTGGCTTCATGGAAGGCGAGATCTCGGTTCTGCAGGTCGAAAAGCGCATCCGCTCGCGCGTCAAGCGCCAGATGGAGAAGACCCAGCGCGAATACTACCTCAATGAACAGATGAAGGCGATCCAGAAGGAACTCGGTGACGGCGAGGAAGGCCGCGACGAGATGAGCGAACTGGAAGAGCGCATCTCCAAGACCAAGCTGTCCAAGGAGGCCCGTGAAAAGGCCGATGCGGAGCTGAAGAAGCTGCGTCAGATGAGTCCGATGTCGGCGGAAGCCACCGTCGTGCGCAACTATCTGGACTGGCTGCTCGGCATCCCCTGGGGCAAAAAGTCGAAGATCAAGGCCGATCTCAACAATGCCGAGAAGATCCTCGAAGCCGATCACTTCGGTCTCGACAAGGTCAAGGAGCGCATCGTCGAATATCTGGCCGTGCAGGCCCGCGCCACCAAGATCAAGGGCCCGATCCTCTGCCTTGTCGGCCCTCCGGGCGTCGGCAAGACCTCGCTCGCCCAGTCGATCGCCAAGGCGACCGGCCGTGAGTATGTCCGCATGGCGCTTGGCGGCGTTCGCGACGAAGCTGAAATCCGCGGTCACCGCCGCACCTATATCGGCTCGATGCCCGGCAAGGTCATCCAGTCGATGAAGAAGGCGAAGAAGTCCAACCCGCTCTTCCTGCTCGACGAGATCGACAAGCTCGGCCAGGACTATCGCGGCGATCCGTCCTCGGCCCTGCTCGAAGTGCTCGATCCGGCCCAGAACATGACCTTCATGGACCACTATCTGGAAGTCGAATACGACCTGTCGGATGTGATGTTCATCACGACGGCGAATACGCTGAACATTCCAGCGCCCCTGATGGACCGCATGGAGATCATCCGTATCGCCGGCTACACCGAGGATGAAAAGCGCGAAATCGCCAAGCGGCACTTGCTGCCGAAGGCCATCAAGGAACATGCGTTGCAGCCGGAAGAATTCTCGGTCAGCGACGACGCCCTGATGGCGATCAGCCAGCAGTACACCCGCGAAGCCGGTGTCCGCAGCTTCGAACGCGAACTGATGAAGCTCGCCCGCAAGGCGGTCACCGAGATCATCAAGGGCAAGACGAAGTCCGTTCACGTTACGGCCGCCAACATCGCCGACTATCTGGGCGTCCCGCGTTTCCGCCATGGCGAAGCCGAGGGCGAGGATCAGGTCGGCGTCGTGACCGGTCTTGCCTGGACGGAAGTCGGTGGCGAGCTGCTGACCATCGAAGGCGTGATGATGCCGGGCAAGGGCCGCATGACGGTCACCGGCAATCTGAAGGAAGTCATGAAGGAATCGATCTCGGCAGCGGCCTCCTATGTCCGCTCGCGCGCTGTCGATTTCGGCATCGAGCCGCCGCGCTTCGACAAGAGCGACATCCACGTGCACGTGCCGGAAGGCGCGACGCCGAAGGATGGCCCCTCGGCCGGCGTCGCCATGGCAACCGCGATCGTCTCGATCATGACCGGTATCCCGGTGGACAGGCATGTGGCCATGACCGGTGAAATCACCCTTCGCGGCCGTGTGCTGCCGATCGGCGGTCTCAAGGAAAAGCTGCTAGCTGCACTTCGCGGCGGCATCAAGAAGGTGCTGATTCCGGAGGAAAACGCCAAGGACCTGGCGGAGATTCCGGACAACGTGAAGAACAATATGGAGATCATCCCGGTATCCCGCATGGGCGAGGTGATCAAGCACGCACTGATCCGGCGGCCGGAGCCGATCGAATGGGACGGCACGGTGGAAACCCCGGTCATCGCAACGGTCGAAGGCCTCGACGAGACAGGCGCAACCATAGCGCATTGAGCGGCCTTTGCCACATTTATGCCCCATTGGCGCAAAACACGGAAAAAGGCTGGCGGAAACGCCAGCCTTTTTTGTGAAAACGTCATGTAGACGCTTGCTTTTCCTTGATTTGCAGGGCTTTTGGGTTTTCGGCGGGCCTGATGAAACCTATTCTGCGCCTAGCTTACTTTTGAGTCGTTTCATACCATTTAGAAAGGGGTGGAAACATGAACAAGAATGAACTCGTGTCCGCAGTAGCCGAAAAGGCAGGACTGACGAAGTCTGACGCGGCTTCCGCTGTTGACGCGGTTTTTGACGTTGTCCAGGCTGAACTCAAGAACAAGGGCGACATCCGCCTCGCGGGTTTCGGCAGCTTCACCGTTTCTCATCGCGCTGCAACGAAGGGCCGTAACCCGTCCACGGGCGCTGAAGTCGACATTCCGGCTCGCAACGTGCCGAAATTCACGCCCGGCAAGGGCCTGAAGGACGCCGTCAACGGCTGATCTGAGATTATCCACCAGCCGGAAACGAGACCGGCTGTGCAGGATTTGAGAGGGGTTCGGCTTTGCCGGGCCCCTTTTGTTTGGGCGGGTATTGCCGCCGCGTGGGCTTTGATCTACGACATTTCTGTTCTCAGGGCGGGGTGAAACTCCCCACCGGCGGTAAGGGTTTCGGCCTGAGCCCGCGAGCGCCTCCTTCCGCGCCCATGCGGAGGAAGGGTCAGCAGATCCGGTGCGATTCCGGAGCCGACGGTTAAAGTCCGGATGAAAGAGAATGAGTGTCGGTCGTGCGAAGGGCAGGGATCTGCTCTGTGTCGCCCGTCCGTGGCTCATGCGTCCTGATTTATGTTGGTCCCTGCATAATTCCTTAAATCGGAATCGATTTAAGGATTAAAATTATGCAGCAATTTAAAGTTCTACAGCGTCCTTTGCGCGTCTGAAAAGACGCGCGGCGCTGTAGTTTTCGGATGAAAGACATGAATCAGACTTCCCTTGCAGTCTCGCCGTCCCGCGCCGTTGTCGGTGCACTCTGGATGGTCCTTGCCGGTATTGCTTTTTCGCTTCTCAACGTCATCACCCAATGGCTGACGATGAAGCTTGCCTTCCCCTCGGCCTCGGCAGCCTTCTGGCAATATGGCTTCGCCTTCCTGTTTTCTCTGCCGTTCCTGAAGAGGCTCGGCCTTGCGGCGATGAGGACGCGCTATCCCTGGCGTCACCTCGCGCGCGTCGTGCTTGCCGCGCTCGGCGTCGAGGCTTGGGTCGCCGGCCTTGCCACAGTGCCGATCTGGCAGGCGATCGCACTGGTGATGACCTCGCCCTTCTTCATCATTCTGGGCGCCCGGCTTTTCCTCGGTGAGCGCGTCGGCCCGGCCCGCTGGGCTGCGACGGCGGCGGGCTTCACCGGAGCGATGATCATCCTGCAGCCATGGTCGGACGGCTTTGGCTGGGCGGCTCTCTTGCCTGTGCTCTCGGCGCTGCTGTGGGGCGCCTCGTCGCTGATCACCAAGAGCCTGACGGGAATCGAACAGCCGGAGACGATCACTGTCTGGCTGCTCGTTCTGCTGACGCCGATAAATGGCGGGCTGGCGCTTGCGGCAGGATTTGCAGTGCCGACGGGCGCAACCCTTGCCTGTTCCTGCTGGCGGGGCTGCTGACTGCCGTAGCGCAGTATTTCCTGACGCTTGCCTATGCCGCAGCGGATGCCGCTTACGTCCAGCCGTTCGACGATCTGAAACTGCCGTTGAACGTGCTGGCCGGTTGGCTGTTCTTCGGTTATGCGCCGGCGGGCTACCTCTGGCTGGGAGCGGCTCTCATCCTGTCTGCTTCGCTGTTCATCATGCGAAATGAGATGCGCCGGGAGCGGAAACTCGCCTGACATGATCTGACGCAAAATGCCGCATCTGTCATGCCTCTGTCATGCCGCTCGCGCAGAAAACTCATGTTTCGAATGTTCGACACATGGGGGATTTCATGACAACTTCATCGCGCAAGGCAGCACTTGCTGCCGTGCTTCTCGCATCCGTTGCCTTTCCGGCCGCTGCCGAGCCGGTTTTCAACCGCATCGCGTCCTTCCCGGTCGCCGAGAACCTGCCGGCCGACAAGGACAAGCTTTCGGTGAGCTCGGCCGAAATCATCACCGCGACCGACGACGGCAACACGCTGATCTATAGCGACAGCCCGCTCGGCGCGATCGGCTTTATCGACATTACCGATGCCAAGGCCCCGAAGGCCGGCGGCGCGCTGATGCTGGACGGCGAGCCGACCTCGGTCACCTCGAGCGCCGGCAAGGCGCTCGTTGCCGTCAACACTTCCGAAAGCAAGGCAAAGCCCTCGGGGCGTCTCGCGATCGTCGACGTGGCGACCAAAAAGATCGAAAACACGTGCGATCTCGGCGGCCAGCCGGATTCGATCGCCCTCAACAAGGACAAGACGCTCGGCACCATCGCGATCGAAAACGAGCGCGACGAAGACGTCAATGACGGCAAGATCCCGCAGATGCCGGCCGGCGACCTCGTCGTCTTCCAGGTGAAGAACGGCACTGTCGATTGCGGCACCATCAAGCACGTGGCGCTGACCGGGCTTACCGGCGTCGCCCCGGAGGATCCGGAGCCGGAATTCGTCGCCTTCAACAGCCTGAACGAGATTGCCCTGACGCTGCAAGAAAACAACGAGATCGTCATCGTCGATGCCAACACGGCTGAAGTGAAGACGCATTTCTCCGCCGGCAGTGTCGATCTCATCGGTATCGACACCAAGCGTGACGGCGCCCTGAAATTCTCAGGCGAAGCCAAAGGCGTGCCGCGCGAACCGGACGCCGTGAAGTGGCTGGACGACAACCGCCTCGTCGTCGCCAATGAAGGCGACTACCAGGGCGGCTCGCGCGGCTTCACCATCTTCGACAAGACGGGCAAGCTTCTCTACGAATCGGGCGCCTCCTTCGAACGCGCCGTCGCCCATATCGGCCACTATCCGGAAAGCCGCTCGGGATCGAAGGGCGTCGAGCCGGAAGGCCTCGAAGTCGCCAAGTTCGGCGACGACCAGTATTTCTTCCTGCTCGCCGAGCGAGCCTCGGTGGTCGGCGTTTTCAAAGATACCGGCGCCGATCCCGAACTCGTCCAGCTGCTGCCATCAGGCATTTCGCCGGAAGGCGCGATCGCCATTCCCGCTCGCAATCTTCTTGCGACCGCCAACGAGGTCGATCTCGGCAAGGACGGCGGCACGCGCTCGCATGTGATGATTTACGAGCGCTCCGAAGGCGAGAAGGCCTATCCGCAGATCGTCTCCGCCGAGAAGGACGGCAATCCGATCGGTTTCGCAGCCCTTTCGGGTCTCGCCGCGGTTCCCGGCAAGCCGGGCATGCTCTATGCCGTCAGCGACAGCGTTCTCAGTTCGCAGCCGACGATCTACACGATCGACGCCAGCAAGAAGCCGGCCATCATCACCGACGCCCTCGTCGTCAAGCGTGACGGCGCCCCGGCCCAGAAGCTCGACATCGAAGGCATTGCGGCTGCCGCCGACGGCTCCTTCTGGCTGGCCTCGGAAGGCTACAGCGAGCGTCTCGTCCCGCACGCCCTCTACAACATTAACGCCAAGGGCGACATCAAGGCCGAGATCGCCCTGCCGAAGGAGCTCGTCGCCAACGAAATCCGCTACGGTTTCGAAGGCGTGACTATTGTCGGCACCGGCGACGACACCACGCTCTGGATGGCGGTCCAGCGTGAGTGGAACGACGACGAGAAGGGCTTCGTCAAGCTTGTCTCCTACAATCCGAAGAAGAAGGAATGGGGTGCCGTTCGCTATCCGCTCGACAAGACGGAAAGCGGCTGGGTCGGCCTGTCGGAAATCTCGGCTCAGGGCGACAGCGTCTACATCATCGAGCGCGACAACCTCGTCGGCGACGCCGCCAGGCTGAAGAAGCTCTACAAAGTGGCGATTTCGGAACTGAAGCCCGCCAAGCTCGGGACCGGGCTGCCGGTCGTCAAGAAGACCGAAGCCCACGACTTCCTCGGCGAACTCAAGGCTGCCACCAACGGCTATGTGCTCGACAAACTCGAAGGTTTCACCTTCGACGCATCGGGAAAACCCTACGCGGTCACCGACAATGACGGCGTCAGCGATTCCTCCGGCGAGACCCTGTTCTTCCCGGTCGAACTGGTCGGCACGAACTGAGCTTCTGACGGTTCCACCGCATGAAAATGGCCGGGCAAAAACCCGGCCATTTTGCATTTCGGTCATTTGGGATGTCGATGGCCTACCAGCGCTGATGCACATGCGGCGCGATCAGCCGCTCATAGATCTCGCGCGTGGCCGCCATGACATCGGCCGAAAGCGGCGCAAGTTCGGCGGCGGCCGCGTTGGCCTTGGCCTGCTCGGCATTGCGGGCACCGGGGATGACGACGGTGACGGCATCGCTCATCAGGATCCAGCGGAGCGCGAAGGCGGCCATGGTCGCGCCTTCGGGCACCAGCTTGCGCACCTCTTCCACCGCCTGCAGGCCGACCTCGAAGGGAACGCCGGCAAAGGTCTCGCCGACATCGAAGGCTTCGCCGTTGCGGTTGAAATTGCGGTGGTCGTCGCTGGCAAAATGTGTATCCCTGGTGATCTTGCCGGAGAGAAGGCCGCTCGCGAGCGGCACGCGGGCGATGATCGCCACATTCCTGCGGCGCGCTTCCTGGAAGAACAGGTGATCGGGGCGCTGGCGGAAGATGTTGTAGATGATCTGGATGCTGACGACGCCGGGATATTCGATCGCCTTCAGGCCGTCCTCGACCTTTTCGACGCTGACGCCGTAGCCTTTGATCTTGCCGGCCTTCTGCAGTTCGTTCAGGCCCTCGAAGACATCGGGCTGGTAAAGCACGTTGCGCGGCGGGCAGTGGAGCTGCACGAGGTCGAGACTGTCGACGGCAAGATTCATGAGGCTGCGGTCGATAAAGCCTTCGAGATTGGCCTTTGTGTAGCCTTCCGCGACATGCGGGTTGAGGCGGCGGCCCGCCTTGGTGGCGACCATCGGCCGTTCGCCGCCGCGCGTCTTCAGCACGTCGGCGATGATCTTTTCCGAGCGGCCATCGCCATAAACGTCAGCCGTATCGATGAAGGTCATGCCGGCATCGAGCGCGGCATTCAGCGCCGCGCGCCCGTCCGCCTCGCTGATATCACCCCAGGAGCCGCCGATCTGCCAGGCGCCGAAGCCGACATTGGTGACGGTGAAGGGCATGCGGCCAAAAGCATGGTGTTTCATGAAATGTCCTCCCTACCGCATGTCGCCCGGAAGTGTGCGGGGACAACGACATGCATAAAAACAAAGAGCCAAAGCGCGTCGCATGATTCAAGCAAGATGCGACGCGCTGATGAAAGACACTGGCACTATCAGCCGGGTGACTTTGCGGCAATGTCGATCAGGCTATGATTGGTCGCCCCGATGAAATATCGTTCTGCTACAAGGCTTCAACCGCATGGATGGAAAAGGAAAGATCATGGAGATCAAACCCGTCGGCTCTCGCCCCTCGACGAAGCCACCGGCCGACTATTTCACCGGCGCCGTTCGCCAGGATCCGCTGATGGAAGCACCGGCGCCGGCACGGGCGAGGGCGGTCTCCGTCACCTTCGAACCCGGCGCCCGCACGGCCTGGCATACGCATCCGCTCGGCCAGACGCTGATCGTGACATCAGGCAAGGGTCTCGTCCAGAGCTGGGGTGGGGACGTCCGGGAGATCCATGCCGGCGATACCGTCTGGTTTGAGCCGGGCGAAAAACATTGGCATGGTGCTGCCCCGGACACGGCGATGACGCATATCGCCGTTCACGAGGCTCTGGACGGCCGCCACGTCGACTGGATGGAGCACGTTAGCGACGAGCAATATTCCGGCAAGGCCTGATCAGAGCCGCTTCAGGCAATAGGAAAAATGCGCGTGCGATTCGACCGTCAGGAACTCGAATTGCCAGCCATAATCCTTGCAGAATTTGGTAACCGCCTCGACGACACCATAGACGATCGGCTTGACCGTATTGCCGGTGCAGAAATCATGCCCGGCAATGCGCCCCGTCCGTTTCACCTTCTTTTCGCAGAGCAAGAGTTCCTGCCAGGTGAGCTCGAAGGAATGATCGGTATCGATATAGGCCCAGTCGAGGAAATCGTCCTCAAATTCGGCAAGCTTGTCGAGCGATGTGCCTTGCATCAGATGCAGCCGTCCGGCCCCGATCTCGGCCGCGAAATTCGTGTGGATCGCGTCGAGCCCGGAACTGTAGCGGTCCATCGACCAGGGATCGATGAGATAGAGCTGCGCCGGGCGGTTCTTTTCCAGGATCTCTGCCGTATATTCGCCGAAGGCGGCTCCCACCTCGACGCCGATGCCGCCGTTCGGAATCCGGTAGAGCAGTTCGCCGCGATCCGGCAGCAGCCGGGCGTTTTCCATATGATGGGCGCTGAGCGGAGTGCGCGGCATGCTCGCCCGGAGCGCCTGCCTTTCTTCACGTGTCTTCATCTCTGATCTCGGGATTGCGGGCGACTGACGGCCCTGATGCGGTTTGACGGGAAGGTAGGAGCAGCCGGCACCGATGACAACCGCATGACAGGAATTTGCTTCTTTCGAACAAACCGCTAAGTTCCATCTGTGAACTGACGAAAAAGCCTCGGGAGGAGCGATTTCATGAGACGCATGTGGCCTGAAGAATTCAACGCCATCATCAGCGGAGCTGAGGAGGTGATGTTGGAAACACCAGCCGAGGCCGGCGAAGCGCCGCTGCAGCGCAAGGCGCTGAAGGCGCGAATCACCATGCAGGATTACGAGCGGATCTGGCCGCTCGCCGAGATGCGCTTCCGGCTTGGCGAAAGAGATGGCAAGGCCATCACGCTGATCACCACCAATCCCCATTACCACGCGTGGCACCCGAAGGACGGCGGCAGCGTCGATTCCGTGTCGGACAGTGGCCGCCATTACAAGACGGATTATCTCGTCGTGCACTTCCTGCTCGACGACGTGAAGGAAACGTCTCCCGCCTGAGGTGCTGAAGCCCGGTGCGGCCGGAAGCCGCATCGGCGTCCTGTGGAGGCCAAGTTGATCCCGACGCTGATGACAACAGCGGCGATATCGCTAAACTTGGCGAAACATATCCTTACGAAATTGGAGGTTCCCGTGACGGGCAATGTGCTGGATATCCCGGTCAAAACAGTGGATGGTCGCGAGACCACGCTCAACGAATACAAGGGCAGGGTGCTCCTGGTCGTCAATGTGGCCTCGAAATGTGGGCTCACGCCGCAATATGAGGGGCTGGAAAAGCTCTATGGCGAAAAGCGCGAGCGCGGCTTCGTCATCGCCGCTTTCCCCGCCAACGACTTCAAGGGCCAGGAGCCCGGCACCGACGCCGAGATCCTCGATTTCTGCACCAGCACCTACGACGTCACCTTCCCGATCTTCTCGAAGATCTCGGTCAAGGGCGAGGCCCAGCACCCGCTTTACCGGCAACTGACCAAGTCGGGCGTGAAGACGACGGGCGACGGCCCGATGCGCGAACGTCTGAAATCCCACGGCATGACAGGCAGCGACGAGGACGACATCCTCTGGAACTTCGAAAAGTTTCTGATCGGCCGCGACGGCAAAGTCGTCGCCCGCTTCGCGCCGGATGTGACCGCAGACGATTCGCGGCTGGTTTCCGCTGTGGATAAAGAACTGGCGAAGGGATGAATGGTGGGCGATGAGCATCCACCGGACAGCGGGATGCTCATTACCCCGATCACGCTCTCACATCTCAGCCGGAGAAAATGACAAGGCGCATCCCGCGCCGTTCCAAGATCCTCAGATCCCAAGCACGGTCACAAGCGGGGGCGTAAAGTCCTTGAAGCCCACTCTCGGCCAGTCGCACCTCTTGTCGAATTTCGTCTTTGGTTCGTGGCGCTGGCATGTCGGATTCGTCTTGAATGCATATCCGGGCAGGATGACATACCTTGCACTTGGCGCGCAAAGAGCAATCGCGATGCACAGCGTCAATGCGGAGCATAGGGTCCTCATGGCACACCTCCAGGCGTCGTAAGCCTTCAAGCGCGGAGACTTTCCGAGCGGCGAATTCTCCCACTTTTGCCGACGCCCATCCATTCGCCCAATAGGAGGTGGCGTGACGGCCGGGAGTAGTCCGTTTGGTGGAGCACTGCCGGGATGGCGCGCATCCGAAGCTGCCGAGCGTAACGCCTTGCTGCGCCGGAACGTCTTGCCGGATGCCGCATCGAGAACGCAGTCCTGCCCACAACTCGGACCGTGGCGTGCCGCCGCGGGGCATCGCTCAGCCGGTTCACCGGATAGGGAGAGTCATGACGAATCGATGGGCAGCGGGTGGGTTTTCGGCGTGGATGTAATCGCCATGAAATGGCAGGCGATCGGTGTCCTCCAAACGGCGAGGGATGCCCATCACCCCAATCACACGGTCACATCTGCGTCAGAGAAAATGAGAAGGCGCATCGGGCGCCGCTCATAAATGAAACGCGGTTCTGGAAAAACGAAAACGTATATTTATCGCCACTTTGACCGCTGTCTCTGAAAGATGCGGGGAATCGGCTGATCGTGCTTAAAACGCCGCGCTGGCTGGCTTTGCTGATTTCCAAGCTGCAGGCTGAATTGTCTGCATCGACCGAAAAGTTAATCGGCAGATCTGACTGCATCCTCAGGAGATATGTTCTGGCTTCACGCGCCGGGGTTTCTCCCGATGTCGTGATCGTCTGATCACCGGCAGATAGGAACACCTCTTGCGCCGGCTCTCTGGCAATGCATGGCGGCGCAGCCACGCTGGCGAGAAGCAGCGTAGAGATGATGGCAACGGTTTTCATGAGGTGTCTCCTGACAAAACACCTTGCGCAGATCGTGGCCGGATTAGCGAGCTAATTCGGAAGCCTAGTCTGATGAACAGCAGCGGGAAACTTTAGAAATGGTGGGCGATGAGAGACTCGAACTCCCGACATCCTCGGTGTAAACGAGGCGCTCTACCAACTGAGCTAATCGCCCATCGCAAACGAAGCCGGATCGGCCTGCCGCGTTGGTGGCCGTGATCTATGCGGATCGCGGCAAAACCGCAAGAGTGTTTGTGAAGATTTTTTGATTTTTTGTTGGTGGTCCCCTGTCTTGCAATGCCCCTTAGGCTCGGTTCGGCTGTGGAAAAGTAGGGGGAGGGCGGCGAGCATCTCCGTTTCGAAGGCGCTGTGTCTGCGCGTGAGCATCGCTACGGAAGACGGAAGTGGCGGCTTTTGTTCGTATGGCGCCCAACCCGCCGAAACAATTCGCGGACTGCCATGGTTTTGTCTCCAAACCTGCTTGACACTAAAAGGCGAACCCCGTAGTTAGCCGCTCATCGAAACGGGCAGCCGTTTTGGAGAGGGTGCGAAGGCATCCGGACTGCTTGAAATGAATTGCGGGTGTAGCTCAGTTGGTTAGAGTGCCGGCCTGTCACGCCGGAGGTCGCGGGTTCGAGCCCCGTCACTCGCGCCATTTCAAGTCTTGTAAAACGCAAATGCGATTTGTCGTTTGTCCGGTTCATTTCATCCTTGCGGCCGCAAAATGGCCGATCAATGCGCGGGTGTAGCTCAGTCGGTTAGAGTGCCGGCCTGTCACGCCGGAGGTCGCGGGTTCGAGCCCCGTCACTCGCGCCATTTCTTCCGAAAGCCATGCAGTTTCCGATGGTCAGGCATGCAGGTTCAAACGGCTTGCACGGATTTGTCGCGACATCGTTGCATCTGCTTGATAATGTCCGCGCGACACGCGTCGAATTGCCTCTGTAAAAGTCTTGCGCCGGGGCCTCGGCTGCGCTAACCACGGCTTGTTGCAACGCACGTTCGCTTGCCGGGCATTTGCCCAAATGCGCCGCCTGGCGTCACCGGCAAGCAGGGATGAACATGATGACTGAACTGCTCAGTTCTTATATTCCGATCGCTATCTTCATTGCTATTGCGCTCGTTATCGGCCTGGCGCTGCTCATTGCGCCGTTCGCCGTGGCTTTTAAAGCGCCCGATTCGGAAAAGCTCTCGGCTTACGAATGCGGCTTCAACGCTTTCGACGACGCCCGCATGAAGTTCGACATCCGTTTCTACCTCGTGTCGATCCTCTTCATCATCTTCGACCTGGAAGTCGCCTTCCTCTTCCCCTGGGCCGTCTCCTTCGGTGCCATCGGCTGGTTCGGCTTCTGGTCCATGATGGTCTTCCTTCTCGTGCTGACCATCGGCTTTATCTATGAATGGAAGAAGGGAGCCCTGGAATGGGAGTAGCCCCTGTGAGCAATCAGCCGCTTGTCGCACAGCAGCCAAAGGGGATCATCGATCCCTCGACCGGCAAGCCGATCGGCAGCAACGACCCATTTTTCGGTGAGATCAACAACGAGCTTGCCGACAAGGGTTTTCTCGTCACCTCGACCGATGAGTTGATCAACTGGGCCCGTACCGGCTCGCTGATGTGGATGACCTTCGGTCTTGCCTGCTGCGCCGTCGAAATGATGCAGCTGTCCATGCCGCGTTATGACGTCGAGCGCTTCGGCTTTGCGCCGCGCGCCTCGCCGCGCCAGTCCGACGTAATGATCGTCGCCGGCACGCTGACCAACAAGATGGCGCCCGCTCTGCGCAAGGTCTATGACCAGATGCCAGAGCCGCGTTATGTCATCTCGATGGGCTCCTGCGCCAATGGCGGCGGCTATTATCACTATTCCTATTCTGTCGTGCGCGGCTGCGACCGCATCGTGCCGATCGACATCTACGTGCCGGGCTGTCCCCCCACGGCAGAGGCGCTGCTTTACGGCGTGCTTCTGCTGCAGAAGAAGATCCGGCGTACCGGCACGATCGAACGCTAAGGGTTAAGGACAAGGCATATGAGTGAAGCCCTGACTGAGCTTGCGTCCTACCTTGGCGAAGCGCGCGGCAACCTGATCGCCGCATCGCAGATGAAGTATGGCGAACTGACGTTGACGACGACGGGTGAAAACCTGGTCGCGCTGCTGACCTTCCTGCGCGACGACGCCAAATGCGGTTTCGTCAACCTGATCGATATTTGCGGCGTCGACTGGCCGCAGCGCGAGCTGCGTTTCGACGTCGTCTACCACCTGCTGTCGCCGAAGAAGAACCTGCGCATCCGTGTCAAGGTCGCAACGGATGAAGATACGCCGGTTCCTTCGGCCTGCCCCGTCTATCCCGGCGCCGACTGGTTCGAGCGTGAGACCTGGGACATGTATGGCGTGCTCTTCACCGGCCATCCGGACCTGCGCCGCATCCTGACCGACTACGGCTTCGAAGGCCACCCGCTGCGCAAGGACTTCCCGACAACTGGCTTTGTCGAAGTGCGCTACGACGACGCGGCAAAGCGCGTCGTCTACGAGCCAGTGGAACTGAAACAGGAATTCCGCAATTTCGACTTCATGTCTCCCTGGGAAGGCACGGAATATGTGCTGCCGGGCGATGAGAAGGCGAAGCAGTAGGATCTAAAAACTACATTATTGCCTATTGCCCACTGGCTAATGCCTGCAATAGCGGAGCGCTTGCAAATGACCGAACATAACGTCCGCAACTTCAACATCAATTTCGGACCGCAGCATCCGGCGGCGCACGGCGTTCTTCGTCTTGTCCTGGAGCTTGACGGCGAAATTGTGGAGCGAGTCGATCCGCATATCGGCCTTTTGCATCGCGGCACTGAGAAGTTGATCGAGACCAAGACCTATCTTCAGGCCGTACCCTATTTCGATCGCCTCGACTATGTCGCGCCGATGAACCAGGAACATGCCTATGCGCTAGCCGTCGAAAGGCTACTCGGTATCGAGATCCCGATCCGCGGCCAGCTGATCCGCGTGCTCTATTCGGAAATTGGCCGGATCCTTTCGCACCTCCTGAACGTCACGACGCAGGCCATGGACGTCGGCGCGCTGACGCCGCCGCTCTGGGGCTTCGAAGAGCGTGAAAAGCTGATGGTGTTCTATGAGCGCGCCAGCGGCTCGCGCATGCACGCCGCCTATTTCCGTCCGGGCGGCGTCCACCAAGATCTGCCCGAACAGCTCGTGCAGGATATCGGCGCCTGGTGCGACCCGTTCCTGAAGGCGCTCGACGACATCGACAACCTGCTGACCGGCAACCGCATCTTCAAGCAGCGCAACGTCGATATCGGCGTCGTCTCGCTGGAGGAGTGCTGGGCCTGGGGCTTTTCCGGCGTCATGGTGCGTGGTTCGGGCGCGGCCTGGGATCTGCGTCGCGCCCAGCCCTATGAATGTTATTCCGATCTCGAATTCGACATCCCGATCGGCAAGAATGGCGACAACTACGACCGTTATCTGATCCGTATGATCGAGATGCGCGAATCGGTCCGTATCATGAAGCAATGCGTCAACCGCCTGCTCTCGGATGCCAGGACCGGTCCTTTCTCGTCGATCGACGGCAAGGTCGTGCCGCCGAAGCGAGGCGAGATGAAGCGCTCGATGGAAGCGCTGATCCACCACTTCAAGCTCTATACCGAAGGCTATCATGTGCCGGCCGGCGAGGTTTATGCTGCCGTCGAAGCGCCGAAAGGCGAGTTCGGCGTCTATCTCGTCTCCGACGGCACCAACAAGCCCTATCGCTGCAAGATCCGTGCGCCGGGTTACGCCCATCTGCAGGCGATGGACTTCATGTGCCGCGGCCACCAACTTGCCGACGTCGCTGCCGTCCTCGGCTCGCTCGACATCGTCTTCGGCGAGGTGGACCGCTGATGCAGCTTCTGCCGCTGGCCGTTGTAATCCTTCTTTCGGCATCCGGGGTTTCGGCTCAGGAGTCCGATAGCCTTGGCACGCCGCTGGGCCATAAGGAAGAGACGCCGCCGGCGCAGCAATCGTCCATGGGCGAGCTTCTGTCCAAGGGCTATCAGATCAAGGCTGCCATTCCGAACGGCAGCAAATTCGTAGTGTTTATGCAAAAAGACCAGTCGGCCTATGCCTGCGAAATGCAGTCTTTGACCGCTTCGCGGTGTGGAACCCTAAACTGACAAGGCGTGAGAAAGAATGTCCGTTCGTCGATTAGCCGAAGATCAATTCCAGCCTGCCGCATTCGCATTCAGCGATGACAATGCGGTCTGGGCGGACAAGACGATCCAGAAATACCCCGCCGGCCGCCAGCAATCGGCGGTCATCCCGCTGTTGATGCGGGCGCAGGAGCAGGACGGCTGGGTCACACGCGCGGCGATCGAAAAGATCGCCGACATGCTTGATATGGCCTATATTCGCGTGCTCGAGGTTGCGACCTTCTATACGCAGTTCCAGTTGCATCCGGTCGGTACCCGCGCCCATGTGCAGGTCTGCGGCACGACGCCCTGCATGCTGCGCGGCTCGGAAGCGCTGATGTCGGTCTGCAAGAGCAAGATCCATGCCCATGCCTTCGAGCGCAATGCCGAAGGCACGCTGTCCTGGGAAGAGGTTGAATGTCTCGGGGCCTGCGTCAATGCGCCGATGGTGATGATCGGCAAGGACACTTATGAGGATCTGACGCCAGAGCGTCTCGAAGAGATTATCGACATCTTTGCCGCCGGCAATGGCGCCAGCATCAAGCCCGGCACGCAGATCGACCGGGTGTTTTCGGCGCCTGAAGGCGGCCCGACCTCGCTGACGACCGAAGAGCCGAAGGCAAGGGCGCGCGCCAAGAAGGCCGATGCCGAAACCGTCTCGGTCCCAGTCGACGGCGCTCCGGTTCCGCCCTCCGAGGCGGCCCGCCCGAAGAGCACGGATGCCGAGACCAATCCTGCTCTGAAGACGCCTGCAACGGCGCCGAAGGCGGCTGCGAAAAACGCAAAGGCAACCGAGGAGCAGCCGGTCTCCGGCACTGTGGCTGCCGAGCCGGCGCCGGAGACTGCCGTCAAGGCCGAAGCCGCTCCGACGGTAAAGCCTGCTCTGACCGACAAGAACCGTCCGGCCGGCATCGAAAAGCCCGCTGCCCCGGACGATCTGAAGATGATCTCGGGTGTCGGCCCGAAGATCGAGGCGACATTAAACGAAATCGGCATCTTCACCTTCTCGCAGGTCGCAGGTTGGAAGAAGGCCGAACGCGAATGGGTCGACGGCTATCTGAATTTCCGCGGCCGCATCGAGCGCGATGACTGGGTCAAGCAGGCCAAGGCGCTCGCCAAGGGCGGGGAAGCGGAATATATCAAGGTCTTCGGCAAGAAGCCGCGGTAAGAGGTGAAGCATGTTACAAGATAAAGACCGCATCTTTACCAACATCTACGGCCTCAAGGATAAGTCCCTGAAGGGCGCGATGAGCCGCGGCCACTGGGACGGCACCAAGCAAATCCTGGAAAAGGGCCGTGACTGGATCATCAACGAGATGAAGGCGTCTGGCCTTCGCGGTCGCGGCGGCGCCGGCTTCCCCACGGGCCTCAAATGGTCCTTCATGCCGAAGGAAAGCGATGGGCGGCCGCACTACCTCGTCGTCAACGCCGACGAATCCGAGCCCGGTACCTGTAAGGACCGCGACATCATGCGCCACGATCCGCATACGCTGATCGAAGGCTGTGTCGTGGCGAGCTTCGCCATGGGCGCCAATGCGGCCTACATTTATGTGCGCGGCGAATATATCCGCGAGCGCGAGGCGCTGCAGGCGGCGATCGACGAATGCTATGATTATGGTCTACTCGGCAAGAACAACAAGCTCGGCTGGGACATGGACATCTTCGTCCATCACGGTGCCGGCGCCTATATCTGCGGCGAAGAAACCGCACTGCTCGAAAGCCTCGAAGGCAAGAAGGGCCAGCCGCGCCTGAAGCCGCCGTTCCCGGCCAATATGGGCCTCTACGGCTGCCCGACGACGGTCAACAACGTCGAATCGATCGCCGTTGCGCCGACGATCCTGCGCCGCGGCGCCGGCTGGTTCTCGGCCATCGGCCGTCCGAACAATGTCGGCACCAAGCTGTTCATGCTCTCCGGCCATGTCAACAAGCCGTGCACGGTTGAAGAGGAAATGGGCATCACCTTCCGCGAATTGGTCGACCGCCATGCCGGCGGCATCCGCGGCGGCTGGGACAACCTGCTTGCCGTCATTCCGGGCGGGGCATCCTGCCCGATCGTTCCGGCCAAGGACATCATTGACTGCCCGATGGATTTCGACGGCCTGCGCGGCGTCGGCTCTTCCTTCGGCACGGCCGCCGCGATCGTCATGGACAAGTCCACCGACGTCATCAAGGCGATCGCCCGTATTTCCGCATTCTTCAAGCATGAGAGCTGCGGCCAGTGCACGCCCTGCCGCGAAGGCACGGGTTGGATGTGGCGCGTGATGGAGCGCATGGCCAAGGGCAATGCCCAGAAGCGCGAAATCGACATGCTGTTCCAGGTGACGAAGCAGATCGAAGGCCACACCATCTGCGCGCTCGGCGACGCCGCCGCATGGCCGGTGCAGGGTCTGATCCGTAACTTCCGTCCCGAGATCGAAAAGCGCATCGACCAGTATACGGCGAGCGCGCTTGATCACGGCGCGGTTCTGGAGGCGGCTGAATAATCATGGCGGACAATGCATCCAAGGGTAGGAAAAACGAAGAAGCTGCCGATTTTGCGGCCGGTTTCGGCCGTCTTGCCGCCGAGATGCTGGAAAATGCACGGGCGATGCCGGTGCATCCGCTAATGGCGCATCCCGCTGCAGCCTTTGCCGCCGCAACGGCGATCGGCTTCGGTTTCTCGACCCAGATGGCCGGCGCCTTCTTCGGCGCCTTTCAGAGTGCCCTGGAAACGACCGGCAAGGTCGCGGCCGCCCTCGATGCCACGCCGCCGGACGAGTTGAAGCCCGATGTCGATATCCGGCCGGAGAATATTCGCCCTGATGTCAAGGCTTTCACCAAGCCGCCGGCCGAGCAGAAGGCAGGACCGAGACTGACCGTTGTCAAGCCGGTCAGCGCGCCGGTGCCGGCCAGCCAAAAGAAGCCCGTCAGCCAACCGAAGCCGGCCGTGCAGGCAAAACCGGCTGCGTGGCGAAAGGCCGACGATCTCAAGCTGATCGCCGGCATCGGCCCGAAGCTGGAGCAGGTGCTGAATTCCAAGGGCATTCGCAGCTTCGCCGAGGTTGCCGCCTGGACCGAGGAAGACATCGCCCGGCTCGACGCCGAGCTCGGCTTCAACGGCCGCATTCTGCGTGACGACTGGACCGGTCAGGCAAAAGTTCTGGCAGGGCGGGGCCGCAGAAAGAAATGAACTGTCCGGCCGTGTAAATCGGCCGGAAAAATGGGCAGATCGGCGGACGGGCGGGGGCCTCAGGATGCCGGTGCGGGTTCCGGACCTGGAACGCGTGACAGAGAATTTGGGCGACATCAGCTGCCGGCAGGACGGAAGGTCCGGCTTGGCAATGAGAGTGCTGCAAAAATAGGTTTGTTTGCCGTCATCAGGCAAACGGGAAACAGGACTGAGCGACGATGGCAAAACTGAAGATTGACGGCAACGAGATCGAAGTTCCGGATCATTACACGCTGTTGCAGGCGTGCGAAGATGCCGGTGCCGAGGTTCCGCGCTTCTGCTTTCATGAGCGCCTGTCGGTTGCCGGCAACTGCCGCATGTGCCTTGTCGAGGTGAAGGGCGGCCCGCCGAAGCCGCAGGCTTCCTGCGCCATGAGCGTGCGCGACATTCGCGGCGGCCCAAACGGCGAACTGCCTGAGGTCTTCACTAACACGCCGATGGTCAAGAAAGCCCGCGAAGGCGTGATGGAATTCCTGCTGATCAACCATCCGCTCGATTGCCCGATCTGCGACCAGGGCGGCGAATGCGACCTGCAGGACCAGGCGATGGCCTTCGGCATCGACACCTCGCGCTATCAGGAAGACAAGCGCGCCGTCGAGGACAAGTATATCGGCCCGCTCGTCAAGACGGTGATGAACCGCTGCATCCACTGCACGCGCTGCGTCCGCTTCACGACCGAGGTCGCCGGCATTTCCGAACTCGGCCTGATCGGCCGCGGCGAGGATGCCGAGATCACCACCTATCTCGAACAGGCGATGACCTCCGAGCTGCAGGGCAACGTCGTCGACCTTTGCCCGGTCGGCGCACTCACCTCGAAGCCCTTCGCGTTCACCGCGCGCCCATGGGAATTGAATAAGACCGAATCGATCGACGTCATGGATGCCGTCGGTTCGGCGATCCGCGTCGACACCCGTGGCCGTGAGGTCATGCGTATCCTGCCACGCGTCAATGAGGCGATCAACGAGGAGTGGATTTCCGATAAGAGCCGCTTCATCTGGGACGGCCTGAAGACCCAGCGCCTCGACCGGCCCTATGTTCGCCGCGACGGCCGCCTGCAGCCCGCCACCTGGGCCGAAGCCTTTGGCGCCATCAAGGCCGCCGTCGGCGCCACCTCGGGCGACAAGATCGGCGCAATCGCCGGCGACCTTGCTTCCGTCGAGGAAATGTTTGCGCTCTCCGAACTGGTGAAGTCGCTGGGGTCGGTCAATCTCGACTGTCGCCAGGATGGGGCGGCACTCGATCCGTCGCTCGGCCGTGCAAGCTACCTCTTCAACCCGACCATATCGGGCATCGACCAGGCCGATGCGCTGTTGATCATCGGCGCCAATCCGCGCTTCGAGGCAGCCATCCTCAACGCCCGCATCCGCAAGCGCTGGCGCCGCGGCAAGTTCCCGATCGGCGTGATCGGCGAGCCGGGCGAACTGCGCTACAGCTATGATTACCTCGGCGGCGGTCCCGACACGCTGAAGGATCTGGTCGACGGCACCCACGCCTTCGCTGATGTGCTGAAGAACGCAGCCAAGCCGATGATCATCATCGGCCAGGGCGCGCTGTCGCGCACCGATGGCGCCGGCGTTCTCGCCAGTGCCGCCAAGCTTGCCGGTTCGGTCGGCGCTGTCGTCGAAGGCTGGAACGGCTTTGCCGTCCTCCATACCGCAGCCTCGCGCGTCGGCGGCCTCGACCTCGGCTTCGTGCCGGGCGCCAAGGGTGTCAATGCCGCCGAGATGCTGACGGCGATGGATGTGCTCTTCCTGCTCGGTGCAGACGAACTCGACTTCACCGCCAAGAAGGCCAAGCTCACCGTCTATATCGGCTCGCATGGCGATAACGGCGCGCACCATGCCGACGTCATCCTGCCGGCCGCAGCCTATACCGAAAAGTCCGGCACCTGGGTCAATACCGAAGGCCGAGTCCAGATGGGCAACCGCGCAGGTTTTGCGCCGGGTGACGCCCGCGAGGACTGGGCGATCATCCGTGCCCTTTCCGACGTGCTCGGCAAGAAGCTTCCCTTCGATTCGCTCAGCGAATTGCGTGTCCGGCTCTATGCCGCTTTCCCGCATTTCGCTGCCATCGACGAAATCGCCGAAACCGATAGCGCCCAAATTGCCGCAGTTGCGAAAAAAGCCGGCAAGATGAACAAATCCGGGTTTGCGTCGCCGGTGAAAGACTTCTATTTGACGAACCCGATCGCGCGTGCCTCGGCTGTCATGGCGGAGTGCTCGGCATTGGCCCGCAACAACTTCAAAGTCGCGGCAGAGTAAGGGCAGGGGACTATGGATTCTTTCTTTTCGACCTATGTCTGGCCGGCGATCATCATGATCGGTCAGTCGCTGCTGCTTCTGGTCTGCCTGCTCGTCTTCATCGCCTATGTGCTGCTCGCCGACCGCAAGATCTGGGCGGCCGTGCAGCTGCGCCGCGGCCCGAACGTCGTCGGTCCCTTCGGCCTGTTCCAGTCCTTCGCCGATCTTTTGAAGTTCGTCTTTAAGGAGCCGATCATTCCGGCCGGCGCCAACAAGGCGGTCTTCCTGCTTGCCCCGCTGGTGACGGTGCTTCTGGCGCTGTCCACCTGGGCGGTGGTGCCGCTGGCCGACGGATGGGTGATCGCCAACATCAATGTCGGCATCCTCTATATTTTCGCGATTTCCTCGCTCGAGGTTTACGGCATCATCATGGGCGGCTGGGCTTCGAACTCGAAGTATCCGTTCCTCGGCGCGCTGCGTTCGGCCGCACAGATGGTGTCCTATGAAGTCTCGATCGGCTTCGTCATCGTCACCGTGCTTCTCTGCGTCGGCTCGCTGAATCTGACCGATATCGTCAATGCGCAGCATACCGGCCTCGGTACCATGCTCGGCCTGCCGGCGTCGTTCCTCGACTGGCACTGGCTGTCGCTCTTCCCGATGTTCATCATCTTCTTCATTTCGGCGCTTGCCGAGACGAACCGTCCGCCCTTCGACCTTCCGGAAGCGGAATCGGAACTCGTCGCCGGCTTCATGGTCGAATACGGCTCCTCGCCATACATGATGTTCATGCTCGGCGAATATGCGGCCGTCTGCCTGATGTGCGCGCTGACGACGATCCTCTTCCTCGGCGGCTGGCTGCCCCCGGTCGATATCTGGATCGTCAACTGGGTCCCAGGCATCATCTGGTTCACGCTGAAGGCCTGCCTGGTGTTCTTCATGTTCGCGATGGTCAAGGCCTTCGTTCCGCGCTACCGCTACGACCAGCTCATGCGCCTCGGCTGGAAAGTTTTCCTGCCGTTGTCGCTCGCTATGGTCGTCATCGTTGCATTCGTGCTGAAACTGACGGGTTGGGCATGATGATGCCCGCTCTCGTTTTCGGCAAAATTGGAGGTTGAAGATGGCAAGCTTGTCTGGCTCCATCAGCTCGCTGTTTCTCAAGGAATTCGTCGGCGCGTTCTTTCTGTCGATGCGCTATTTCTTCCGCCAGAAGGCGACGATCAACTATCCCTTCGAAAAGGGTCCGGTCTCCCCGCGTTTCCGCGGCGAGCATGCGCTGCGCCGTTATCCGAACGGCGAGGAACGCTGCATCGCCTGCAAACTCTGCGAGGCGATCTGTCCTGCACAGGCGATCACCATCGAGGCCGGTCCGCGCCGCAATGATGGCACGCGCCGTACGGTGCGCTACGACATCGACATGGTGAAGTGCATCTATTGCGGCTTCTGCCAGGAAGCCTGCCCGGTCGACGCGATCGTCGAAGGCCCGAATTTCGAATTTGCGACGGAAACCCGCGAAGAGCTCTATTTCGACAAGGCGCGGCTTCTGGATAACGGAGACCGGTGGGAGCGCGAAATCGCCCGCAACATCGCGATCGACTCGCCGTACCGCTGATTGAGATTTTGAAATGCCGCGGTGGAGCGCTGTTGCTCCTGTCGCGGTCAACATGCACAGGAGCTTTTCCGGTTAACGCCAGGAAGAGCTCCATCGGGCAGGGAAACTCCCGGCTGCCCGGGGGAAGATGAAAAAGGCACCAACATGGGTCTGCAGGCTCTATTTTTCTATCTTTTCGCCTTTGTCGCGGTGGCGTCGGCGTTCATGGTCATCTGGGCGAAGAACCCGGTTCACTCGGTTCTGTTCCTGATCCTGGTGTTCTTCAATGCAGCCGGCCTCTTCCTGCTGCTCGGTGCCGAATTCCTGGCGATGATCCTGCTTGTCGTCTATGTCGGCGCCGTCGCCGTCCTCTTCCTCTTCGTGGTGATGATGCTCGATATCGACTTCACCGAACTGAGGGCCGGCGTTCTCGAATATGCGCCGATCGGCGGGCTGATCGGGGTGATCCTCGCAGCCGAACTGATCGTCGTCATCGGCGGCAGCGTCATCTCGCCTGAGATCGCCAAGACTGTCGCCATGCCGATCCCGGCGCTGAGCGAGCGCACCAATACGGCCGCCCTCGGCGACGTGCTCTACACCAACTACGTCTATTTCTTCCAGATCGCCGGTCTGGTGCTCCTGGTCGCCATGATCGGCGCGATCGTGCTGACGTTGAGACACCGCACCAACATCAAGCGGCAGAATATTCCGAGGCAGGTTGCCCGCACGCCCGCCACCGCCGTCGAGGTGGTTTCGGTCAAGCCCGGGCAGGGCGTCTAAAGGCAGGTCAAGGAACAAAGAACATGGTCATCGGACTTTCCCACTACCTGACGGTCAGCGCCATCCTCTTCACGCTCGGCGTCTTCGGCATCTTCCTGAACCGGAAGAACGTCATCGTCATCCTGATGTCGATCGAACTGATCCTGCTTGCCGTCAACATCAACATGGTCGCCTTCTCCTCCTTCCTGAACGACATCGTCGGCCAGGTCTTCGCGCTGTTCATCCTGACGGTCGCGGCTGCCGAAGCGGCGATCGGTCTTGCAATTCTCGTTGTCTTCTACCGCAACCGCGGCTCGATCGCGGTCGAAGACGTCAATATGATGAAGGGCTGAGTGGCTCATGTTCCTCTATAAGGCTATCGTCTTTCTTCCCTTGATCGGTGCGATCATCGCCGGCCTTTTCGGCCGCGCAATCGGCGCCAAGGCTTCGGAATATGTCACCAGCGGCCTGATGATCATCGCCGCCATCCTGTCCTGGGTCGTCTTCTTCACCGTCGGCATGGGTCATGCCGAAGGCGGCCCGATCAAGGTCGAGGTGCTGCGCTGGATCCAGTCCGGCGGCATCGACGTCTCCTGGTCGCTGCGTGTGGATACGCTGACGTCAGTCATGCTGATCGTCGTCAACACTGTCTCGACGCTGGTGCATGTCTATTCGATCGGCTACATGCACACCGATCCGCATCGTCCGCGCTTCTTCGCCTATCTCTCGCTCTTCACCTTCGCCATGCTGATGCTGGTCACCGCTGACAACCTTGCCCAGATGTTCTTCGGCTGGGAAGGTGTCGGTCTCGCCTCCTATCTGCTGATCGGCTTCTGGTTCAAGAAACCCTCGGCGACGGCTGCGGCGATGAAGGCCTTCATCGTCAACCGCGTCGGCGACTTCGGCTTCGTGCTCGGCATTGCCGGCGTGTTCGTGCTGTTCGGCTCGATCAACTTCGACACGATCTTCGCCAATGCCTCGAACTTCGCCCCGCATGAAGGCGGCGGCGAGGCGAGCGAGGTGATCCTCAATCTCTTCGGCATGCAGCTCGACAAGGCGCATGCGCTGACCGGCATCTGCCTGCTGCTCTTCATGGGCGCGATGGGCAAGTCGGCGCAGTTCTTGCTGCATACCTGGCTGCCTGACGCCATGGAAGGCCCGACCCCGGTCTCGGCCCTCATCCATGCCGCCACCATGGTCACCGCGGGCGTCTTCCTCGTCGCCCGCATGTCGCCGCTCTTCGAACTGTCGCACGATGCGCTGGTTGTCGTTACCGTGATCGGCGCGATCACCGCCTTCTTCGCGGCAACCGTCGGCCTGGTGCAGAACGACATCAAGCGCGTCATCGCCTATTCCACCTGCTCACAGCTCGGCTACATGTTCGTGGCGCTCGGGGTAGGGGCCTATGGCGCGGCGATCTTCCATCTCTTCACGCATGCCTTCTTCAAGGCGCTGCTCTTCCTCTGCGCCGGCTCGGTCATCCACGCCGTCGATGGCGAGCAGGACATGCGCTACATGGGCGGCCTGCGGCCGCACATCAAGGTGACGTTCTGGCTGATGATCATCGGCACGCTGGCAATCACCGGCGTCGGCATCCCCTTCACGCCGATCGGTTTTGCCGGCTTCTTCTCCAAGGACGTGATCATCGAGGCGACCTATGCATCGCATTCGCCGGTCTCGGGCTTCGCGTTCTCGCTGCTGGTCATTGCGGCTCTGTTCACCAGCTTCTATTCCTGGCGCTTAATCTTCATGACCTTCTTCGGCAAGCCACGCGCTTCGCATGAGGTCATGCACCACGTCCACGAGTCGCCGCAGGTCATGCTGGTGCCGCTCTATCTGCTGGCGATCGGCGCGGTGCTTGCGGGTGTGATCTTCGAGGGCCGGTTCTACGGCGAGGAATATGCCGAGTTCTGGAAGGGTGCGCTCTTTACCGGCGCCGAGAACGAACTGGTCGAAGAGTTCCATCATGTGCCGGCGCTCGTGGCTTTGAGCCCGTTCATCGCCATGGTGCTCGGCTTCGTCACCGCCTGGTACATGTATATCCGCTCGCCGCAGACGCCGCGCATCCTGGCGCAGCAGCACCGCGTGCTCTACCAGTTCCTGTTGAACAAGTGGTATTTCGACGAGCTCTACGACTTCCTCTTCGTCCGCACCGCCAAGGCGCTCGGTCGCTTCCTGTGGAAGAGGGGTGATGTCGGCGTCATCGACACCTACGGCCCGAACGGTGTCGCCGCCCGCGTCGTCGCTGTCACCGATCGCGTGGTGCGCCTGCAGACCGGTTACCTCTATCACTACGCCTTCGCCATGCTGATCGGCATTGCGGCGCTCGTTACCTGGATGATGCTCGGGAGTTCCTTCTGATGACCGATTGGCCTATTCTTTCAACGGTCACCTTCCTGCCGCTGGTCGGCGTGGTGCTCCTGCTACTGATGAATGGCGAAAGCGAAACCGGCCGGAAGAACGTGTTGTGGATCTCGCTGATCACCACCGTCTTCACCTTCGTCGTCTCGCTCTTCATCTGGACCGGCTTCGACAATGCCAATCCGGGCTTCCAGATGATCGAGAAGCATAACTGGCTCGGCACCGGCATCGGCTACCACGTCGGCGTCGACGGCATCTCGATGCTGTTCGTCATCCTGTCGACCTTCCTGATGCCCTTCTGCGTGCTGGCGAGCTGGCTCTCGATCGAGAAGCGCCTGAAGGAATATATGATCGCCTTCCTCATCTTGGAAACGATGATGGTCGGCGTCTTCGTCTCGCTCGATATCGTGCTGTTCTACGTCTTCTTCGAGGCGGGCCTCATTCCGATGTTCCTGATCATCGGCGTCTGGGGCGGCAAGGACCGCGTCTATGCGAGCTACAAGTTCTTCCTCTATACGCTGCTCGGCTCGGTGCTGATGCTGCTCGCCATCATGGCGATGTACTGGCAGGCCGGCACGACCGATATCACCGCGCTGCTCGCCTACAAGTTCCCGCCGGCGCTGCAGACCTGGTTATGGCTTGCCTTCTTCGCCTCCTTCGCGGTGAAGATGCCGATGTGGCCGGTCCATACCTGGCTTCCCGATGCCCACGTTCAGGCGCCGACGGCAGGCTCGGTGATCCTGGCCGGCGTGCTTTTGAAGCTCGGCGGCTACGGTCTCATCCGCTTCTCGCTCGGCATGTTCCCGGTCGCGTCCGATTATTTCGCGCCGCTCGTCTTCGCCTTGTCCGTCATCGCCATCATCTACACTTCTCTGGTGGCGATGATGCAGGACGATATCAAGAAGCTGATCGCCTACTCCTCCGTGGCGCACATGGGCTACGTGACCATGGGCATCTTTGCCGCCAACATGCAGGGCGTTCAGGGCTCGATCTTCCAGATGCTCTCGCACGGCATCGTCTCCGGCGCGCTCTTCCTCTGCGTCGGCGTCGTCTACGACCGTACCCACACCCGCGAGATCAACGCCTATGGCGGCCTCGTCAACAACATGCCGAAATATGCCGTGGCGATGATGGTCTTCACCATGGCCAATGTCGGGCTTCCCGGCACGTCGGGCTTCGTCGGCGAATTCCTGACGCTGATCGGCGTTTTCCGGGTCAATACCTGGGTAGCGCTCTTTGCCGCCACCGGCGTCATCCTCTCGGCCGCTTACGCGCTTTGGCTTTATCGCCGGGTGATCTTCGGCGCGCTGGAGAAGGAGAAGCTGAAGGCGCTGCTCGATCTTTCGCCGCGCGAACAGCTGATCCTCTACCCGCTGGTCGCGCTGACCATCTTCTTCGGCGTTTACCCGGCTCCGGTCTTCGATGCGACGGCTGCCTCGGTGGATCTGCTGGTCAACAACTACACGGCCGCCGTGCACGCAGCGCAGAATGTTGCGCTGTCTATGAAATGATGACGGGACTTATTGGACATGACCGCTGAAACAATTCTCCTCAGTCTGCATCTTTCCGCGCCGGAGCTCATCCTCGCGGTCGGCGCCCTTGTCCTGTTGATGGTCGGCGTCTTCTCAGGCGAGCGGTCGGGCCTTGTCGTCACCGGCTTGGCCATCGTCCTGCTCCTGGCCTCCGGCCTGTGGCTGCTCTTCGTGCCCGCAGAAGGCCTTGCCTATGGCGGCGTCTACATGGCGGACGGCTTCTCGCGCTTCATGAAGCTGGTGGCGCTCATTGGTTCGCTGGTCGCCATCTTCATGTCCATCGGCCACGCCCGCGAAAATCAGCTCGACAAGTTCGAGTTCCCGGTTCTCCTGGTGCTCGCGACCCTCGGCATCCTGCTGATGATCTCGGCCAACGACCTGATCTCGCTCTATCTGGCGCTGGAACTGCAGTCGCTGGCACTCTACGTCGTCGCCGCGATCAACCGCGACAGCCTGAAATCGACCGAAGCCGGCCTGAAATATTTCGTCCTCGGCGCGCTTTCCTCCGGCATGCTGCTCTACGGCATGTCGCTGGTCTACGGCTTCACCGGCCACACCCACTTCTCCGAAATCGCCCAGGCGCTGTCCGTCGAGGGCGCGCGTTCGCTCGGCCTGATCTTCGGCCTGGTCTTCATCCTCGCCGGCATCGCCTTCAAGATCTCCGCCGTTCCCTTCCATATGTGGACGCCGGATGTTTACGAAGGCGCGCCGACGCCGGTGACCGCCTTCCTTGCCGCAGCACCCAAGGTTGCTGCCATGGCGATGATGACCCGCATCGTCATCACCGCCTTCCAGCCGGTTCTGGCGGACTGGCAGCAGGTCGTCGTCTTCATCTCGATCGCCTCGATGCTGCTCGGTTCGTTTGCCGCGATCGGCCAGAAGAACATCAAGCGACTAATGGCCTATTCCTCGATCGGTCACATGGGTTATGCGCTGGTCGGCCTTGCCGCCGGCAACCAAACCGGCGTCACCGGCGTCATGCTTTATATGGTCATCTACATGGTGATGACGCTCGGCACCTTTGCGATCATCATGTCGATGCGCCGCAAGGACGGCACCGTCGTCGAGAATGTCGACGATCTCGCCGGCCTCTCCACAACCAACCCGTTCATGGCCGTGGTGCTGACGGCGCTGATGTTTTCGCTTGCCGGCATCCCGCCGCTCGCCGGCTTCTTCGCGAAGTACTTCGTCTTCGTCGCCGCCATCGAGGCCAAGCTCTATGCGCTCGCCATCATCGGCGTTCTCGCCTCGGTCGTCGGCGCCTATTATTATCTGCGTGTCATCAAGCTGATGTGGTTCGATGAGGCGACCGGCGAATTCGCCCGTGTTTCCGGTGCTCTGCGTCTGGTCTTTGGTCTCTCCGGTCTCTTTGTCACCGCCTATGTCCTCATCGGCGGCCCGATCGGCGGTGCGGCAGAGCTAGCTGCTGCGACGCTCTTTTGATGGCTTCCGACGGACGGCGCCGGATATCGCTCGGCGATTTCAGGCACGAGGCTCTGTCGGAAACATCGTCTACCAACAGCGAATGCCTCGCCCGGGCTCGGGCGGGCGATGGCGGCAATCTCTGGGTGACCGCCGAGAGGCAGACCGGCGGCCGCGGCCGCCGCGGCAGGCTCTGGGTTTCCGAACGCGGCAATCTCTACGCTTCTCTTCTCCTGATCGACCCAGCGCCGATGGAGCGCCTGGGCTCTCTGCCGCTGGCGATCGCCGTTGCGGTGCACCAGGCGATCCGCAGGGTGCTGCCACTCGGCGCCGAACCGCTCGAGGTCAAATGGCCGAACGATATTCTCATCGGTCGAAAGAAGACCTGCGGCATTCTCGTCGAAGGCGAGGGGCTGCCGGACGGACGTTACGCGCTGATCATCGGCATTGGCATCAATATCTCCGTGATGCCGGACAATCCGCTCTACCCCGTCACCTGCCTGCGCCAGCAGGGAAGTGCGGCGTCGCCGGAGGAACTCTTCGCGCATCTCTTCGCCGCGACGGCGGAAGTGCTTGAAATATGGGACCAGGGCCGCGGTGTCGGCGAGATCACGGCGCTCTGGCGCGCGATTGCCTGCGGCATCGGCGAAAAGATTACGGTGAATTTGCCGGACCGATCGATTTCCGGACAATTCGCCGGAATTGATGATAATGGCTTGTTGATGCTCGATACCGGCACTGGCAGGATAATGCCCATTGCTGCCGGTGATGTGTTTTTTGGATAGCGGAACAAACGAAAATTATGGCGAAACAGGACGAACTGGTATTCCTGCCTTTGGGCGGTGTCGGTGAGATTGGCATGAATCTCGCTCTCTATGGCTACGGCCCGCCCGAGCATCGCCAGTGGATCATGGTCGATTGCGGCGTCACGTTTCCCGGCCCCGACCTGCCGGGTGTCGACCTCGTGCTGCCCGATATCCGCTTTCTTGCCAGCGAACGAAAGAACCTCAAGGCGATCATCATCACCCACGCGCATGAAGACCATTATGGTGCGCTGGCCGACCTCTGGCCTGGGCTCAACGTACCGGTCTATGCCTCTGGTTTTACCGCCGGTCTGCTCGAAGCCAAGCGCAATTTCGAGAAGGCGACGATCGGCGAAGTGCCGGTGACGCCGTTCAAGGCAGGCGATACGATCAATGTCGGCCCCTTCAGCATCGAAGGTGTGGCCGTCAACCATTCGATCCCCGAGCCGATGTCGCTGATGATCCGCACGCCGGTCGGCAATGTCATCCATACCGGCGACTGGAAGATCGACCACGAGCCTTCGCTCGGACCCCTGACCGATGAGACACGTTTCCGCCAGCTCGGCGACGAGGGCGTGCTGGCGCTGATGTGCGATTCCACCAATGCGCTGCGCGACGGTGTTTCACCCTCCGAGAAGGATGTGTCGGAAAGCCTGCGCAAGATCATCGAGAATGCCGAGGGCAGGGTGGCGATCACCACCTTTTCGTCGAATGTCGGACGTATCCGCACCGTTGCCGAGGCTGCCGAGGCGGCAGGCCGTGAAGTGCTGCTGCTCGGCAGTTCGCTGAAGCGCGTCGTCAACGTCGCCCAGGACATCGGCCTGATGGAAGGCGTGAAGCCCTTCATCTCCGAGGACGAATACGGCTATATCCCGCGCGACAAGGTCGTCGTCATCCTGACCGGAAGCCAGGGCGAGGCGAGGGCAGCGCTTGCCAAGCTCTCCCGCGACGAGATGCGCAATGTGGCGTTTGCGGCAGGTGATATCGTCGTCTTTTCTTCGCGCGCCATTCCCGGCAACGAGAAGGCGATCCAGGACATCAAGAACGGCCTCGTTGAGCAAGGTGTGCACATCATCACCGATACCGAGGCGCTGGTCCACGTTTCCGGCCATCCGCGGCGCAATGAGCTGCAGAGGATGTACGAGTGGACGCGGCCGAAGATCGTCGTGCCGGTGCATGGCGAGGCGACGCATCTGACGGCGCATAAGGAACTTGCCGAGCAATCCGGCATCGCCCTGGTGCCGCGCGTGCGCAACGGCGATATCCTGCGGCTGGCGCCCGGTCCCGTCGAGGTGATCGGCGAGGCGCCGCATGGCCGCATCTATAAGGACGGCTCGCTGATCGGCGATTTCGACGAGATGGGTATCGGCGAGCGCAAGAAGCTCTCCTATGTCGGCCATGTCGCAGTCAACGTCTTGCTCGACGCCCGCTATGACATCGTCGGCGATCCCGATCTCGTTTCGATCGGCCTGCCGGTCTATGACGACGAGGGCGATGAGATGGAAGACACGCTCTTCGACGCCGCGATCAGCGCCATCGAGAGCATTCCGCGCGCCCGCCGCAAGGATATCGACATGCTGCAGGAGGCCGTGCGCCGGGCCATTCGCTCGGCTGCGAACCAAGCCTGGGGCAAGAAGCCCGTTGTCACCGCCTTCGTCACCAAGGTCTGACCATGCTCGGCCGGGTCAACCATATCGCCATTGCCGTGCCCGATCTGGCCGCGGCGACGGCGGCCTATCGCGATACGCTGGGCGCTGCCGTATCGCAGCCGCAGGCTCTGCCGGAACACGGCGTCACCGTCGTCTTCGTCGAATTGCCGAACACCAAGGTCGAATTGCTGCAACCGCTCGGCGATACTTCGCCGATCGCAGCCTTCCTCGAAAAGAACCCGTCCGGTGGCATGCACCACATCTGCTATGAGGTGGACAATATCCTTCTCGCCCGAGACCGGCTGGTAGAGGCCGGCGCGAGGGTGCTCGGCGACGGCCAGCCGAGAACCGGCGCGCATGGCAAGCCGGTGCTCTTTCTGCACCCCAAGGATTTCTTCGGCACGCTGATCGAACTCGAACAGGCCTGAGCCCTGCCGCTGAGTGAAAGCCCTGCTGCGGCAGAGTGACCCGAAGACGGCTAAACCTTTCGTCCTCTTTGAGTTGGTCGCCATTCCGCCGTATAAGGACGCGATATCGGCGCGACACCAACGGGAACCGTAATGCTCCAGATCTTTCTTCAGGGATTTGCCGTCTACTTCATCATCTGGTGGATGACGCTTTTTGCCGTCCTGCCGATTGGCCTGCGCACCCAGGCGGACGACAATGACGTCGTGCTCGGCACCGTTCCAAGCGCGCCCACCCGGTTTCGGGCCGCTTTCGTGTTTTCGCTTACGACGCTGATTTCAACCCTGGTCTACGGCCTCTGGTATGTCTGCGACACCTATTTCGGCTGGGGCTTCGACGCCCTGCCGCAACTTGGCCCCAGCTTCTATTAGGCATGGCTTTTGCTCAAACTTTGAGCAGATGTAAACCTATTGCAAGCGAACTTCGTCATACCAGCGTCATACTGTTGCGGCAAAGAGCTCTCGTAACGGAATGAGGGTCATCCCCTAACGGAAGTCGCCGGATTTTTGGATCGGATGGAGGCCGAAAAGCCAAAAAAAAACAAGGCTAAAAGCCTTGTTTTAAGTATCGCGTGATCTGTAACCGTTGCCGGGGCTGCGACGAGCGCGCCTAAGATCTGATCCTCCCAAGACTTGACCGCGAATTCGGCAAGAATTTAACTTCCTGCCTGTTTTGTGAGCTAAAACTAGCTCAAACATTGGGCTTTGTCATCAGCTTTTTTTGCATTTTTGCTACACTCTAGCAAAATTTTTCTGTTGACAAGATTTTCGTTCAAGTCCTTATAAACACGCGCTTTTTCATGCCCTTTCATTTTGCGGGTGCGAACATGCGCTTCCGGGAGGTTGCCGGCATCCGTTGCGGGTTTCCTTCCTGCCGCGAAGCGGCTATGAACGCTCCCGACATTAACAATGGTCTTTCGATTCCGCCTGCTGCGGGATCTCAACTGCTCCGGAATCCGCCATGCGTCTGTCCCGCTATTTCATGCCCATCCTTAAGGAAAACCCCAAGGAGGCGGAAATCGTCTCCCACCGGCTGATGCTCCGCGCCGGCATGATCCGTCAGCAGTCTCAGGGCATTTATTCCTGGCTGCCGCTCGGCAAGCGTGTGCTCGACAAGGTCAACGCCATTATCCGCGACGAGCAGAACCGCGCCGGTGCCATCGAGCTGTCGATGCCGACCCTGCAATCGGCCGAGCTCTGGCAGGAAAGCGGCCGCTACGACGCCTACGGCAAGGAGATGCTGCGCATCAAGGATCGTCAGGATCGGCCGATGCTCTACGGCCCCACCAACGAAGAGATGGTGACGGATATTTTCCGCTCCTCCGTCAAGTCCTACAAGGACCTGCCGCTCAATCTCTATCATATCCAGCTGAAGTTCCGTGACGAGATCCGTCCGCGCTTCGGCACCATGCGCTCGCGTGAATTCATGATGAAGGATGCCTATTCCTTCGATCTGACGCGCGAAGCGGCGGAGCATTCCTATAACAAGATGTTCGCCGCCTATCTCAGAACTTTCGATCGGCTCGGCCTGCGCGCCATTCCGATGCGCGCCGACACCGGCCCGATCGGCGGCAATCTCAGCCATGAATTCATCATCCTCGCTGACACCGGCGAATCCGAGGTCTTCTGCCACAAGGATTTCGTCGGTTTCGATATTCCTGGCGACCGCACCGATTTCGACAGTGTCGAGGGCCTGCAGGCGATCTTCGACAAGTGGACCTCGCTCTATGCGGCGACCTCGGAAATGCACGACGAGGCGGCTTTCAACGCCGTTCCCGAAGGCGACCGGCTTTCGGCGCGCGGCATCGAGGTCGGCCACATCTTCTATTTCGGCACGAAATATTCCGAGCCGATGGGCGCGAAAGTGCAGGGACCGGACGGCAAGGAACACTTCGTTCACATGGGTTCCTACGGTATCGGCCCGACGCGCCTTGTTCCCGCCATCATCGAAGCATCGCATGATGATAACGGAATCATCTGGCCGGCATCTGTCGCGCCCTTCGATATCGTTGTGATCAACATGAAGGCGGGCGATCAGGCCTGTGACGATACTTGCGAGCTGATCTATGCCGCGCTGACCAAGGCCGGCAAGGATGTGCTTTACGACGATACCGACGACCGGGCCGGCACGAAATTCGCGACCGCCGACCTGATCGGTGTACCCGTCCAGATCATCGCCGGCCCGCGTGCGGTCGCAAACGGCGAAGTGGAAGTGAAGGACCGCAAGACCGGCGCCCGCGAAACGATGACCATCGAAGCGGCGATCAATCGGTTCGTGGCTTAAGGAAACGGAGGCGAAATGGCAGAGGCAGCAGTGGACCGGAGTTCGAAATCCGGCTTGGGTCCGGCTGGCAAGCCATTTTCCACCTTTGAACGCCTCGTGGCGTGGCGTTATCTGCGCGCCCGCCGCAAGGAGGCCTTCATATCGGTCATCGCCGGCTTCTCCTTTGTCGGCATCATGCTCGGCGTTGCGACGCTGATCATCGTCATGGCCGTCATGAACGGTTTTCGTACCGAGCTCGTCTCGCGTATCCTCGGCATCAACGGCCACATGATCGTCCAGCCGGTCGACGGCCCCTTCACCGATTATCCTGTCCTCAGCAGCAAGCTCGCCGCCGTGCCCGGCGTCAAGATGGCGCTGCCCTTGGTGGAGGGCCAGGTGCTTGCTTCCGCCCAGGCCGGCGGCAGCACCGGCGCGCTGGTGCGCGGCGTCCGCGCCGAGGATCTGGGCAAGCTCAAGATGGTCTCCGAGAGTATCAAGCCTCCCGGCGACATGGTGGGCTTTGCCTCCGGCCAGGGCGTAATGATCGGCACCCGCATGGCCGACCAACTCGGTCTGCGCGTTGGCGATCTCATTACGCTGACGTCACCGGATGGCGATATCACGCCGATGGGCGTCAGCCCGCGCATCAAATCCTACAAGATCTCCGGCCTCTTCGAGATCGGCATGTCGGAATATGACTCCTCGATCATCTTCATGCCGCTCGAGGAAGCGCAGCTCTATTTCAATGCCGAGGGACTGGTGCAGTCGATCGAGCTCTTCGTCGACAACCCCGACGATATCGACGATCTGAGGCCCAAGGTGGAGGAGGCGGCCGGCCGCCAGATCGCCATCACCGACTGGCGCCAGCGCAACCAGACCTTCTTCTCGGCACTACAGGTCGAGCGCAACGTCATGTTCATGATCCTGACGCTGATCGTGCTCGTGGCGGCGCTGAACATCATATCCGGCCTCATCATGCTGGTGAAGGACAAGGGCAGCGATATCGCCATTCTGCGCACCATGGGTGCCAGCGCCGGCGCAATCATGCGCATCTTCTTCATGACCGGAGCGGCGATCGGCATTGTCGGCACCATTGCCGGCGTTCTGCTCGGCGTCCTTGTCTGCGTCAACATCGAATCCGTCCGCCAGTTCTTCTCCTGGATTTCAGGCACCGTGCTCTTCAATCCGCAGGTCTATTTCCTCAGCCAACTGCCGGCCGAGATGGATCTGAGTGAAACGATCTCGATCGTCGTCATGGCGCTGACGCTCTCCTTTATCGCGACCATCTTCCCGGCCTGGCGTGCCTCCAGGCTCGATCCGGTGCAGGCCCTGCGCTACGAATAAGGAATGCCGCCTTCATGAAACGCAACGTCGTTCTCGAGCTTACCGGCGTCGAGCGCCATTACGGGCAGGGCGATACGCTGCTCTCGATCCTGAAGGGCGCAGACTTTTCGATATCGAAGGGGGAGACTGTCGCTCTCGTCGCCCCTTCCGGCACCGGCAAGTCGACACTGCTGCATGTCGCCGGCCTGCTGGAGCATCCGGACGGCGGTGAGGTCAACATCAACGGCCATGCCTGTGACGGCCTGAGCGACGAGAAACGCACCGCGATCCGCCGCAGCGAAATCGGCTTCGTCTACCAGTTCCACCACCTGCTGCCGGAATTCTCGGCGCTCGAAAATATCATGATGCCGCAGCTGATCGCCGGGCTTTCCTGGAAGGAAGCCGGAGAGCGGGCCGGTCAGCTTCTCGATTATATGCGCATCGGCCATCGCGGCTCGCATCGCCCTGGCGAGCTTTCCGGCGGCGAGCAGCAACGCGTTGCAATTGCCCGCGCCGTCGCCAATGCGCCGACCCTGCTTCTTGCCGACGAGCCGACCGGCAATCTCGACCCCGAAACGGCAAGCTACGTCTTCGACGCGCTGGAAGCGCTGGTGCGCCAGTCCGGCCTTGCTGCCCTCATCGCCACCCACAATCACGAACTCGCCCGCCGCATGGATCGACGCGTGACGATCTCCGACGGCAAGATCGTCGATTTCTGAGACCGCGATCCATGGCTGTCCGGTTTGCGCCGATGGCTGCCCCTCACCCTAACCTACCGGGGGGTCGAGCCAACTCGTCTCGACGCGTCCTTCGGACCCCCGCGAGCGGGGAAGGTGCAGCGGGCCGCAATCAGAGGATGACCAGTCCGCCGCGATAATCGAGTGCATAGGCCTTCTGGCCATCGACCATGATGCATTCGTGGCCGATGAACCGCTCGCAGCCGCCTTCGCTACTGTCGACATAGCGGCCGAACGGATGGTCGAATTCCATCCCGCCAAGAAACCGGCCCTCGCGATACATCGCCGAAAGTGCAGCCTTGATCACTGTCCCGGCTGCTGCGCCGTCGATCAGCTTCGGCGCAATGACACAGCCGAAATAATTCATCGCCCAGATGGGCTCGCCGGCAAACCACACCACTTCCTGTCCGGCGAAATCGGTCCCGCCGAAATAGCTGTCGAGATAGCGCCAGTCGCCGCGTTCGTAACCGATATCGTGGGCACCCGGCCGGCAGGGCACGCGCGCCACGCCGCCGCCGACATAGGTCGCAGCCTTCGCCTCTACGATGAATTCGTTCAGCACCGCAATGTCCAGCATGTCGTTCTCCTATCACCCCGATGCTGGCAAATAGGCCGCCACATGTAAAGAACAAAAAGAGAACTGTGGATGGAACAAGCGGATTACCCTGGCGGAAGTCGGCCGCCCGAAAACAAGATGTCTGATCTGCGGGGGCGGCGAAAGGGCATGGCGGCTGCCGTTACAATAAGTGCCGGCTCGTGCGATTCGCCACGCGCATCCGGGATTTTTCAAACACAAGAAAGAAGGAAAAGATTCCTGTTGACAACGGAACATACATGGAACAAATTGAAAACATAACGAGTAAAGGAGAGACCGATGACTGACATGATCCGTGATATCGCAGCATTTACCTCCATCGCAATGTTCGTTGCAAGCTTCTCGCTCATCGTCATGGCGCTCTAAACTTTTCAGGGGACCGCATGGTAATCATGCGGTTCGGACGCGGGACTTCTTCTGGACATCATCGCCCTCTATGCCGACAATGCGTCCGATTCATTCGGGTGATTGGGAAGGCATGTCATGGCGGATACGGCAAAGGGTTCAACGGGTGAGGCGACCGGCACACCGGGCTTCATCCACCTGAGGGTCCATTCCGCCTATTCGCTTCTCGAGGGCGCACTGCCGCTGAAGAAGATCCTCTACAAGGCGACCGGCGACAGCCAGCCGGCGATTGCGATTACCGACACCAACAATCTGTTCGTTGCCCTCGAATTCTCCCAGAAGGCGATGGAAGACGGCCTGCAGCCGATCATCGGCTGCCAGGTCTCGATCGACATGGAAGACGGGTTGGAAACGGAAAAGCGCGGCGGCCAGCAGGCCCTGGTCAAGCTGCCGTCGATCGTGCTTCTCGCCGCGACGGATGCCGGTTATGAAAGGCTGGTCGACCTCGTGAGCCGGGCCTATCTCGGCGGCGAGAGCAACCAGGCGGTCCATATCAGCGCCTCCTGGCTGGAGGAGGCCGGTACCGAAGGGCTGATCGTATTGAGCGGCGCGTTGACCGGGCCGGTCGACGTGGCGATCAAGGAAGGCCATCCCGCTCAGGCCGAAGCCCGGCTGCTCACGCTGAAGCGTCTCTTCGGCGACAGGCTCTATGTCGAGCTGCAGCGGCACGGCACTTACGACAAGCGGCACGAGCAGAAGATTATCGGGCTCGCCTATGCCCACGACCTGCCGCTGGTTGCGACCAATGAGGCTTTCTTTCCGACCCGCGACGATTACGACGCCCATGATGCGCTGATGGCGGTCGCGCACAACGCCATCGTCTCCGACGACAGCCGCTTTCGCCTGACGCCGGATCACTATCTGAAGAGCCGGGCCGAGATGGTCAAGCTCTTCGCCAACCTGCCGGAAGCGCTGGAAAATACGATCGAGATCGCCAGGCGCTGCTCCTTCGTGCTGAAGACGCGAAAGCCGATCCTGCCGCGCTTCACCGGTGCGACCGACGATGCCGAGGAGGCCGAACGCGCCGAGGCGAGCGAGCTGCGCCGCCAGGCGGTCGAAGGGCTGGACATGAGGCTTGCAACGCTCGGCATGTCGCCGGGTTACGAGGAAAAGGATTATCGCGAACGGCTGGATTTCGAGCTCAGCGTCATCGAGCGCATGCGTTTCCCCGGCTACTTCCTGATCGTTGCCGACTTCATCAAATGGGCCAAGCAGCATGACATTCCGGTCGGTCCCGGCCGCGGTTCGGGCGCCGGCTCGCTGGTCGCCTATGCATTGACGATCACCGATGTCGATCCCTTGCGTTTTTCACTGCTCTTCGAGCGCTTCCTCAATCCGGAACGCGTCTCGATGCCCGACTTCGATATCGACTTCTGCCAGGACCGCCGCGAAGAGGTGATCCGCTACGTCCAGGCCAAATATGGCCGCGAGCAGGTGGCGCAGATCATCACCTTCGGTTCGCTGCAGGCGCGCGCCGCCCTTCGTGACGTCGGCCGCGTGCTGGAAATGCCCTATGGCCAGGTCGACAAGATCTGCAAACTCGTGCCGAACAACCCGGCCAACCCGACGCCGCTGTCCAAAGCGATCGAGGAAGAGCCGAAGCTGCAGGAGGAGGCGGCGAAAGAACCGGTTGTCGCGCGCCTGCTCGACATCGCCCAGAAGATCGAGGGGCTTTACCGCCACGCCTCGACCCATGCCGCCGGCATCGTCATCGGCGACCGGCCGCTTTCCAAGCTGGTGCCGATGTATCGCGATCCGCGTTCGGACATGCCGGTCACCCAATTCAACATGAAATGGGTGGAGCAGGCAGGCCTCGTCAAGTTCGACTTCCTCGGCCTGAAGACGCTGACCGTGCTGAAGGTCGCGGTCGATTTCGTCGCGAAGCTCGGTATCAAGGTCGATCTCGCAGCAATTCCTCTCGACGACAAGAAGACCTACGAGATGCTGTCGCGCGGCGAGACGGTCGGCGTGTTCCAGGTGGAAAGTGCGGGCATGCGCAAGGCGCTGATCGGCATGAAGCCGGACTGCATCGAGGACATCATCGCGCTGGTGGCGCTCTATCGTCCAGGCCCGATGGAGAACATCCCGACCTACAATGCCCGCAAGCACGGCGACGAAGAGCTGGAATCGATCCATCCGATGATCGACCACCTGCTCAAGGAAACCCAGGGCGTCATCGTCTATCAGGAACAGGTAATGCAGATCGCCCAGGTGCTGTCCGGCTATTCGCTGGGGGAAGCCGACCTTCTGCGTCGCGCCATGGGCAAGAAGATCAAGGCCGAGATGGACCAGCAGCGCGAACGCTTCGTCGTTGGCGCGGTCAAGAACGGCGTATCGAAGCCGCAGGCCGACAATATCTTCGAACTGCTGGCGAAGTTCGCCAATTACGGCTTCAACAAGTCGCATGCCGCCGCCTATGCCATCGTCTCCTACCAGACGGCCTACATGAAGGCGCATTATCCGGTCGAATTCCTCGCCGCTTCGATGACGCTCGACATGTCCAACACGGAAAAGGTCAATGATTTCCGCCAGGATGCCAAGCGCCTCGGCATCGAGGTGATCGCACCCTCGGTGCAGACCTCCTTCCGCCATTTCGAGACCGGCGACAACCGCATCTATTACGCGCTCGCCGCCCTCAAGGGTGTCGGCGAATCCGCCGTCGACCATATCGTCGAGGTGCGTGGCGACAAGCCCTTTGCCAGCATCGAGGATTTCTGCCTGCGCATCGATCCGCGTCAGGTCAATCGTCGCGTGCTCGAAAGCCTGATCTATGCCGGCGCCTTCGATTGTTTCGACATGGACCGCGCCCAGCTGGCAGCCGGCCTCGACCGCATTCTCGGTTATGCCCAGCGCGCCCAGGAGAACAAGCTGAGCGGCCAGTCGGACATTTTCGGCAGCACGCTGACGTCGGGGCCCGAGAAGATCTCCCTGCCGCCGTTCTCGCCCTGGCTCCCCTCCGAGCGGCTGCTCAAGGAATTCCAGGTGCTGGGCTTTTATCTGACAGCCCACCCGCTCGATTCCTACAACAACATCCTGCAAAAGATGCGGGTGCAGACCTTTGCTGAGTTTTCCGCCGCCATCAAACAGGGCGCGGCCAATGCGCGCCTTGCCGGTACCGTCATCTCGAAGCAGGAGCGCAAGACCCGCACCGGCAACAAGATGGGCATCATTGTCTTCTCCGATTCTTCGGGCCAGTTCGAAGCGGTGCTGTTTTCGGAAATGCTGAACCAGTATCGGGACGTGCTCGAGTCGGGAAAATCTTTCGTGCTGACTGCGACGGGCGAGGAGCGGCCGGAGGGCATCGGCCTGCGCATCCAGACGATCCAGTCGCTGGAGGAAAAGTCACTGCAGATGCAGAAGGCGCTACGCGTCTATGTCCGCGATTCCGGACCGCTGAGAATGGTTGCCGGCCATTTGAACGCCAAGGGCGATGGCCTGGTTTCCTTCATCGTTATCAAGGAGGAGGGCAAACGCGAGGTGGAAGTGGCGCTGCCGGAGAAATACCGCATCACGCCGGAGATTGCCGCCGCCCTTCGCGCCGCCCCCGGCGTCGTCGACGTCGAGCTTGTCTGACCAGCCCCGCGTGATCGCCATCACCCGCGGGTGATCGTGATGAAATCCGTGCCTTCGCCGGTCTCCCGGCCGAGGCCGGTATCGGAGATCGTCAGCGTCGAGCCGGGCGCGATCAGCGCATCGATCCTGCGGCGGGTCTCGTCGGGGATCGTGATGCGGCTGAGCGAACGGGCGATCGGCTTGCCTGTGACGATCGAGCTTTCCTGATTGGTGATGCCAAGCCGCTTCATCGTCTCGCGGGAGAGATTGTTCTCGAGCGTGATGCTGAGCCAGTCCGCCGTGCCGGCCTTTGCATCGACGGCATGCAACGTGAAGAAATGTGTGCCGAGCGACAGTCCCGGATCGGCGATCGTCACCGGCGCTTCGAAGAGCGGCTTGAAGGCCTGCCGCACCATGATGACGCCGTTCGGCGGCTGACCCCTGCCGGTTGCGGCATAAACTTCCTTAAGGAGCATGTCGGAGACCAGGCTCCTGTCGCCGGCAAATTCGGCCGGTCGCAGCGCCCTGAAAGCCTTGATTGCCTGCACGGTCGACGGACCGAGCAAGCCGTCCGGATCGCCGGCGGAAAAGCCGAGTTGGTTGAGCAGGGTCTGGATGTCGATCACCGTCTCGCGCAGCGTCCGGCGCGTGATCAGCATGCTGATTGGCTCGGACGGCGGCTCAGGTTCGGGCGCTACAATCAGCGGTGCGGCCGGCATCGGCATCGCAGTCGTATCGTTCATCGCCACCTGCACCGGCTTCCCGGGGCTGTCGGGCATGGAGGGCCGCAGTTCGACATCCGAAAGCAGCGGCATCGCTGCCGGCGCATCCGGATGGAAAAGCGTCGGATGGTCGATCGGCTGCGGCACGACTTCACCGTCGCTGATAATGACGGGTACACCTCGGTCGGTCATCCCATAGAGCATCTTTGCGAAGGCTCCAGGCATGCGCACGCAGCCATGCGAGGCCGGATAACGCGGCACCGAATTCGATTCATGCAGCGCGATGCCGGACCATGTCAGCCTTTGCATGAACGGCATCGGGGCGTTGGAATAAAGATTGGATTCGTGGTATTTCTGCTTTTCCAGCACCGAGAAGATGCCGCTCGGCGTCGTGTGACCGTCCTTGCCGGTCGAGACGTTCGAGGTGGCGACGACCTCGGTGCCGTCATAGACCGCAAGCGACTGCTTGTCCTTCGAGACGATGATCTGCAGCGTGCGCGCATCCGCAGCAAGAGCAGGGTGCACGAGTGCGGTGGCCGACAGCAAGCCGAGGCCGAAGACAAGACGCGAGAACATGATACCCAACCATACGCAATACTTGCCCGGCACATTATGGGACGAAGTTTAAGGAAGTTTTTATAGACTGGATCGCCCGCAGGTTTCACGCGTTAGTGATCGCGCTTGCTGCCGCCGAACGTATAGCCGGTCTCGACCGTCCGCTTGCCGAATTTGTCGCGCAGCTTGTCCATCGCGGCTTCGGCCGCCGCCCGCCGGCCCGATTGCTGGTCGATGAGATCGGGCGGGTCGGCGCGGGCGGCATCGCCGAGATCGGTGACGCCGATGCCGATCAAACGGAACTTCGTACCGTCAGTCTCTTTTTCGAGAAGCTCGAGCCCGGTGCGGAAGATCCTGTCGGCAAGCTGGGTCGGGTCTTCGAGCTTGCGGTTGCGGGTGCGCGATTTGAAATCGGCGCTCTTCATCTTCAGAACCACGGTTTGGCCGGCAATGCCATTTTTCTTCAGCCGCCAGGAGACCTTTTCGGAGAGGTTGCGCAGGATCGGCACCAGATCGTCATATCGCGAGATGTCGTCGAAGAAGGTCGTCTCGGACGAAACGCTCTTGGCCGCATCATTGAGGTGCACTTCGCGGTCGTCGATGCCGCGCGACAGCCGTGCGAGCCGCTGGCCGATGCTGCCATAGCGGCGCATCAGGTCGTTTTCCTCCATCTGCTGCAACTGGCCGATGGTGCGGATGCCGTCCGCCTCCAGCGTCGCTGCAAAGGCCTTGCCGACGCCCCAGATCGTGGTCACGGGACGCGGTGCCAGGAACTCGACCGCTTCCTCGCGGCCGATGACCGAAAAGCCGCGTGGCTTCTGCAGATCGGAGGCGACTTTGGCGAGAAATTTGCAATAGGAAAGCCCTACCGAAACTGTGATGCCGATCTCCCTTTCGATGCGACGGGCGAATTTGGCGAGCGTGCGCGCCGGCGGATCGTGATGCAGCCTCTCGGTGCCGCCAAGCTCCAGGAAGGCCTCGTCGATCGACAGAGGCTGCACAAGCGGCGTCAGATCCTGCATCATGGCGCGCACCTGCCGCCCGACCCGGACATATTTCTCCATGTCGGGGCGGATGACGATCGCTTGAGGGCATGCCTCCAGCGCCTTGAACATCGGCATGGCCGAACGCACACCGTGGATGCGGGCGATATAGCATGCGGTGGAAACCACACCGCGTTTGCCGCCGCCGATGATGACAGGCTTGTCCGCAAGCTCCGGATTGTCGCGTTTCTCCACCGCTGCGTAGAAGGCGTCGCAATCGATATGCGCAAGCGTCAAGGCGTAGAGTTCGCGATGACGCACGAGACGGGGGCTGCCGCAGGCAACGCAACGGCGCGCCTCGCCCTTCTGCTCGGCAAGGCAGTCGCGACAGAAGCCGGGTGTCTTGTCAGGCGCAGGCGTCATGATGAGAACAAAGATTGAACGGTCGAAGATTACGCCTTAAGCTTCCGAGTCACAAGACGGGCCGGGAGCTTTGCCTTTGGATAACGATCTTCGTTTCGAGCCGGTAACGCCAGAACGCTGGGACGATTTCGAAATCGTCTTCGGGCCACAGGGCGCCTTCTATAACTGCTGGTGCGTCGCGTTGCGTCTACCGCATGCAGTGAGGACGAAGATGGCGGCCGATGAGCGCAAGGCGCATATGCGGGGATGGATCAAGGCGGGTCCGCCGCCTGGCATCCTCTGTTATGCCGACGACGCGCCGGTCGCCTGGGTGCAGGTCGGGCCACGCCACGACGTACCGCAGTTCAATTCGCCGCGCACCGTCTCGCGGCCGCTGGAAGAGGGCGATGCGCATGATCCATCCATCTGGGCCGTCAGTTGCTTTTTCCTGCTGCCCAAACTGCGCGGCAAGGGAATGAGTCATCGTCTGCTCGCCGGCGCGATCGACCATGCGCGGCGCCAGGGCGCGCGGCTGCTCGAAGCCTGTCCGATCGATCATGTGAAGCAGTCGAAATCCGTGACGCTCTGCATCGGCTCGACGGTGATCTTCGATGCCGCTGGTTTCGAGACGGTAGCCCGGCGCAAGGACGGCCGTCCGCTCATGCGGCTGGAACTGAGTGCGTGAAGGTGCCGGAAACAAAATGCGCCTCGATCAGCTCGGCTGCATGCGTCCAGTCGGTGGCGCGAGTGATGTCGTCGGCGGCGGCCGGTGCGAAACGATGGACGGGCGAGTTCGGCATCAGGTGGATCAGCAGGCAATCGGCGACGTGATCCCTGACGGAATGCAGATTGCGCGCCATATCATCGATGAAGACGACGGGAAGGGAGCGGCTGGCATGCAATGCGTGAACGATCGGCCCCTTGGGTTGTTCGGAGGCAAGCAGCGGAAAGAGCAGGCCCATCCTGTCGAGCAGCCGACGGCGCTGGTCCTGGAATCGCGGCCGCATGGCCGTCAGGAAAAGCACATCGGCCTCTTCCGAAAGCCGGTCGAGCGTTTCGACGACGCGGTCGAGCGGCGTCTGCCACAGCTCTTGGGCCTCGAAGAATTCCTCGATCAGCCGGCTGACCTCTTGATCCTCGATCTCCACGCCGTCGGCTTGCGAGACGATGTTGCCGTGCAGCCGGAACGATCGCGGCAGAAACGCGTGGCCCTGGCTCTCAAGGAAAAGCTGGAAGGGACCGATGAACTGCAGCACGACGTCGTCGACGTCGCAGACGATCAACGGCCGTTCGCCGAGGCGGATATGCGAGATGTCGAGTTCCCCGGAGGTCACGGTCAGTATTCTCCGGAATCGAGGCCCGGTGAAGAGAAATGCCGCCAGGCCGCCGTCACGGTCTCCGGACTGATTCCGCTCGCCGCGCAGAAGGCCATCGCCGTCGGTTCGTGGTTCATCAGGAAATCCATCATGCCGGTGAGGAATCCGGGATCGTTGACGGCGTTGCGCACCTGGCCGGGCGCCACCCCTGTCAGGGCGAGGAAGCGGCCGAACATTTCCGGATCGTTGGCAAGCCAGCCAAGCACGGCGATCGCTGTCTCGTGCGGGTCGGCGGCCTGTTGTTTCGAAGTCTTGAAGTTGCTTTGCATTTCGCTGGGTAAGTTACCTTTTCTTCAACCAAATACCGGTAGCGTGCGCTATCGGTTTCACGGAGCTATTTGTCCGCATGTGCCTTTCTCATGGGACGAACCGCTGCGCGAACGGACGTAGGGACAGCTTGTCATGCCCAAACAGGTGATGATTGTAGAAGATAACGAGCTCAACATGAAGCTCTTTCGCGACCTCATCGAGGCGTCCGGTTATACGACGATCCAGACCAGAAACGGTATGGAGGCGCTCGATCTGGCGCGCAAGCACCGCCCCGACCTCATCCTGATGGATATTCAGCTTCCCGAGGTCTCCGGCCTTGAAGTCACGAAATGGCTGAAGGAAGACGACGAGCTGCATGTGATTCCCGTCATCGCCGTTACGGCTTTCGCGATGAAGGGCGACGAGGAACGGATTCGCCAGGGCGGCTGCGAGGCCTATGTTTCCAAGCCGATCTCGGTTCCGAAATTCATCGAGACGATCAAGACCTATCTGGGCGATGCCTGACGCATCGGAAAGACGCTGATGACTGCGCGAATACTGGTGGTTGACGATATTCCGGCCAACGTGAAGCTGCTCGAAGCGCGGCTGCTTGCGGAGTATTTCGACGTGATGACCGCAGCCGACGGCTACACGGCACTGGCGATCTGCGAGCGCAACCAGGTCGATCTCATCCTGCTCGACATCATGATGCCCGGCATAGACGGTTTCGAGGTCTGCGAGCGCCTGAAGGCCAGCCAGAAGACCGCCCATATTCCAGTCGTCATGGTCACCGCACTCGACCAGCCGACCGATCGCGTACGCGGCCTGAAGGCTGGCGCTGACGATTTTCTCACCAAGCCGGTCAACGATCTGCAGCTGATCTCCCGGGTGAAGAGCCTGCTGCGGCTGAAGACGTTGAGCGATGAGCTGCGCATTCGCGCCGACACCGCCCATACGATGGGGATCGACGACCTCACACGGGCAGGCGAGGGCCGCGCCGACGAGACTGCTCAGGTCCTGCTCGTCGACGGCCGCGCCAATTCGCAGGAGCGGATCATCAAGGCGCTGAAGCCCGTCGCCGACGTGCTTGCCCTCTCCGATCCGCAGGCCGCCCTGTTCGAGGCAGCCGAAAGCGCGTTCGATCTGGTTATCGTCAACGCCAACTTCGACGATTACGATCCGCTTCGCCTCTGCTCGCAGCTGCGCTCGCTGGAGCGCACGCGCTTCCTGCCGATCCTGATCATCACCGAGCAAGACGCTGACGAAATGGTCGTGCGCGCGCTCGATCTCGGCGTCAACGACTACATCATCCGCCCGGTCGATCCCAACGAACTGGTTGCCCGCAGCCTGACGCAGATCCGCCGCAAGCGCTATAACGACCGCCTGCGCGCCAGCGTCAAGCAGACGATCGAGCTTGCCGTGACCGATCCGTTGACCGGCCTTTATAACCGGCGCTATCTCGATAATCACCTGAACGTGCTCTTCAACCGTTCTATGGCGCGTGGCCGGCCGCTTTCGGTGCTGATCACCGATATCGACCGCTTCAAGCATGTGAACGACACCTACGGCCATGATGGCGGCGACGAGGTGCTGCGGGAATTTTCAAATCGCGTCCGTTCGACCATCCGCGGCGCCGATCTCGCCTGCCGCTACGGCGGAGAGGAATTCGTCGTCGTGATGCCCGACACCTCGCCGGAAATTGCCGCCGCCGTCGCCGAGCGCCTTCGTGCGGCGATCGAAAACGCTCCCTTCATGCTGAAGCATTCCGGGGCAGCGCTGAACGTCACTGCTTCCTTCGGCATCGCCTCGCGTATTGCGTCGGTACTGACCCCGGACCAGCTGATGAAACAGGCGGATCTGGCTCTTTACGAAGCCAAGAATACCGGCCGAAACCGTGTGGTTGCCGCGGCCGCGTAACGAATCACTTGCCGCCATATGCGCCATTTGCGGGTTTTCCACTGCGGTAAGCGAATTGTTACCGATTCTTAATTTTCGCCTGTGCAATGCAGGGCGAAAATTTCGTAACTCAATAGCCCAAAAATGGACTCGCCGCGTTGCCGCTGATGTGTTGCCGCGCGATAGTCTTGAGGGTGTCAAGTCGTAGCTCAAAATGAAATGAAGACTATAAAAAATGCCTGCCGCCAACACGGTCAAATAGATTGCGGCGACATCACCTCACGTAAGGGGAGGGGAGGCGTAAGTTGTTAAGTTATATTGTCGAATTTCTTGGAAGGGCGAAGCGCTACGCTTCGAGTTCAAGCAGAGCCGATAAATCTTTGTATGTCCCAAATCCGGACTTTTAACCATAGAATCAAGATCAGAAAATTCATCATTAAGAATTTGTTGATTTTCTTTCATTTTTGCGCAAATTATCGGCTCATAAGAGAAGCGCTCCCGTTGAGGAGTTGTCGATACCCCATGATGCTCAGGTCCGCCGCATCTCCTGGGTCGTGGGGTCGGTCGGCTAGTAGGCAAGTTATAGCGGTTCCTCGTGCCGTTTTGCATGCTGGCCGACCCCCTTTCACGAAAACGCCGCCACTTCCCGAAGATGGAAGGGCGGCGTTTTGTCTGTTTGCGCTATCATCTTTAAACCCACAAAGCCGGGCAATAAGAAACGCGCAACCCGAAGGCGCGCGTTTTTTTGAAATCCGTCAGGCCAAGTGATTACTTGATCTTGGTTTCCTTGAACTCGACATGCTTCTTCGCAACCGGGTCGTACTTCGTCTTAGTCATCTTGTCCGTCATCGTGCGGCTGTTCTTCGTGGTGACGTAGAAGAAACCGGTGTCGGCCGTCGACAGCAGCTTGATCTTGATTGTTGTAGCCTTGGCCATGGTCGTCCTGCCTTTAAGAAAATGAAAGCCGTGGAAGCCGGATGGGCTCCACGGCAAATCCTGGCGCGAAACTACGAATCCCGCCCGAAAAGTCAAGCCCGTTTTCGAATGAACATCAGTCTGATGCCTGAAAGAAGGGCGTAGAGGCCGAAGAAAGCGGCGATCGCCCAGGCAAAGCCATTATTTCCAGCGACATCGATCGCCGCGCCGATCGCCTGCGGCCCGGCCACGGTTCCCATCGCATAACAGAAGACGAAGGCGGCATTGGCCGCCGCAAGATCGGAGCCCGTCAGCCGCGAGCCGAGATGGCTGAGACCGACCGTATAGAGGCCTGAGACGCAGCCACCCCAGAAAAGCAGGAGCCCGGCCATCAGCAGCCAGTTGTCGACCAGCAGCGGCAGCATCATCGAGCCGATGAACCCCATCAACGCCATGCCGGCCAGCAGCGGCCGCTTGTCGCCGATGCGGTCGGAAAGCAGACCGAGCGGGATCTGAAAGATGACGTTGCCGACGCCCATCATGGTGAGCAGAAGTGCTGCCTGTGATTCGGTGAAATGGGCGCGCACGGCAAAGATCGGGAAAAGCGACAGCCCGCCCGCTTCGACCGCGCCGAAGATGAAGACCGCCGCCGTCGCCGTCGGCACCAGGAAAACGTAGCGCATGAAATGCAGCTCCGGTTTTTCCTCGAGCACCGGGCTTTCGTTACGGGCGATGAAGATCGGGATGGCGGCCAGCAGGATCGCGCCGGCGCCGATCAGGAAGGGGAAGATGCCGTCGCTGCCGAGGATCGAAAAGAGCAGTGGTCCGGCGGCGAAGCCAAGGGAAAGCACCGTCGCGTAGATGCCGAGCACGAAGCCGCGCTTGGAAGGCGGCGAAGCGGCGTTGATCCAGAATTCGGAGAGGATGAACAGCGTCGTCGTCGCGCCATGGAAGGCGAAACGCAACGGAAACCACATCCAGAAATCCTGGGCGTAGTAGAAACCCAGCGCGCTCAACGCCGAAATCAGCACGGCCCAGATCATTGTCGGCGCAACGCCATATTTATGGGCGAGCTTGGTGGTGATCGGTGCGGCGGCCATCGCCGCGACCCCGGCCATTGCCGTGTTAAGCCCGATCAGGGTGGACGAGATGCCGCGTTTTTCGAGGATGATGCTGAGGAGGGGCAGACCGAGGCCGATTGCTATGCCAACGGCTGATATGGACGAGATGGCTGCCACCAGAGAAGGCCAATGGATTTCTTCGACATCGCCCGGTGTGCCGGTTCTCGGCTGAGACATTTATCCATCCTTAGAGAGGTGCGCGAACGAATCGGCCGATCCCGTCAAATAGATAGACACAGGCGTGCCAAATCCAGGTGACGGATGCCGCTTCGCAGTATTTCCGATGTGAGTGACCATCTGCGGAATGTAAAGCCCGTTTGGGCAAGAAATGCTTACCATGTCAGGTCTTGAGGATCGTTGGCTCCCGCAATCGGGTGGTGGTCGGTGGAGGGCTGGCACTACACGTTAAATATGTCTGGAAGGTGAAAGCGCTAAAGCGTGTCGCGACCTTTCAGATTCGCTCTTCGCGCTTTAGGTCTTTGTTTTTACGCAAGTCGTTATCGCAAAACCGCTGCACACTTTTGCGCGACATGCTCTAATTCGGCCGGCCGGGGATGTCATAATCGTCCGGACCATCACTCTCGCTACCGAAGCCGTGCATGCGCAGCGCCCATTGCAGACCGATGACCCCGCCCTTGATCGGCTGGATCGAGGCAAGCGCGGTGATGACGGTGATCGGCGCCCAGATGGCCAGATGGACCCAGACCGGCAGCACGAAGGTCATGTCGATCAGCATATAACCGCCGACCACGACGTGGCCGAGCACCAGGATGACGATATAGGGCGGCAGGTCGTCGGCGCGTTGGTGATGCATCGCCTCGCCGCAGGCCGCGCAATGATCGACCGGCTTCAGGAAGGCACGAAAGAGCTTGCCATTGCCGCAGGCCGGGCAGCGGTTCATCAGCCCGCGCATGATGGAGCGCCCAAGTGGACGCTCGACCTCGGGCGTATCGCCGTAGCGGGCGGCTGGATCGGTCGGTGTGCTCATCGCATATTCCTCTTTCAGACCGAAAGCATCGGATTCATTTTGTGAACCACGTCCAACACCGGCGATCTGCGTTGTTGCCGCGTTTTGCCGAAAACCATCGTCGGCCTCCGGCACGATGCTTTAATGACGTCCGCGCGGCGGCCTCGTTCCGGGCTTCTTGCGGACCTGGCCTCTGTCGCGGCGGCCCGCCTTGTGGAAGGAGCGCACCGCCGCCGGCATTTCGCGGCCCTCGCTGATCATCTCAAAACGCAGTGCACCGGCAAGCGGGATCGCTTCGGCAAGTTTCACGGTGACGCTATCGCCCAGGCGATAGCCGAGCCCTGTTCGTTCACCCGAGAGTGCCTGATGCGCCTCGTCATAGATGAAATAATCGCTGCCGAGCGTGGATATAGGGACGAAACCGTCGGCGCCATAGTCCGGCAGAGAAACAAAAAGTCCTGATTTTGTCACGCCCGAGACCCGTCCGGCAAATTCCTCGCCGACGCGGCCGCTGAGGTGATGGGCGATCAGCCGGTCGACGGTCTCGCGCTCGGCTGCCATGGCCCGGCGCTCGAAGGTCGAGATTTCGGCGGCGATATCGTCGAGCGCCGCCTCTTCTTCGGGCGTGATGCCGCCTTCGCCGAAGCCGAGTGAGCCGACGAGGGCGCGATGCACGATGAGGTCGGCATAACGGCGGATCGGCGAGGTGAAGTGGGCGTACTTCATCAGGTTGAGGCCGAAATGGCCAATATTCTCCGGGCCATAGATCGCCTGGCTCTGCGAACGTAGCACCATCTCGCTCACCATGGTCTGATGCGGCGTGCCGTCCGCCTTCGCAAGAATGCCGTTGAAGTTGTTGGCGCGCATGTTGCCGCCCTTGGCAAGCGAGATGCCGAGCGTGGCCAGGAACTCACGCAGGATCTCCTGCTTGGCAAGCGTCGGCCCGTCATGGATGCGGTAGATCAGCGGCTGGCGTTTCTTTTCCAGCGTCTCAGCGGCGCAGACGTTCGCCTGGATCATCATCTCTTCGATCAGCTTATGCGCATCGAGGCGTGGCGGCACGACGACCCGGTCGACCGTGCCGTCAGGCTTCAGCAGGATCTTGCGCTCCGGCATATCGAGTTCCAGCGGCTGGCGCCGGTCGCGTCCGCGCTTCATTACCTCATATGCGTGCCAGAGCGGCTTCAGGATGGGCTCGAGCATCGGTCCGGTCTGATCGTCCGGCTTTCCGTCGACCGCTGCCTGCGCCTGCTGGTAGGAGAGCTTGGCGGCACTCTTCATCATGATGCGATGGAAAGTGTGACCGATCTTGCGGCCTTCGCCGGAAAAGCTCATGCGCACCGCAAGCGCCGGGCGGTCGACGCCTTCTTTCAGCGAGCAGAGATCGTTGGAGATGCGCTCTGGCAGCATCGGCACGACGCGATCGGGGAAATAGACGGAGTTGCCGCGCTTCAGCGCTTCGCGGTCGAGCGGAGAATTGGGGCGGACATACCACGAGACGTCGGCGATCGCGACGGTGACGAGCACGCCGCCGGGATTGTCGGGCGAGGGATCGGGCTCGGCATAGACGGCGTCGTCATGGTCCTTGGCGTCGGCGGGGTCGATGGTGATCAGCGGCACGTCGCGCCAATCCTCGCGATGCGACACGCTGGCGGGCCTTGCGGCCTCCGCCTCGGCGATGACGGCCGGCGGGAAGACATGCGGGATGCCGTGCGCATGGATCGCGATCATCGAGATCGCCTTTTCCGAACCGACGGAACCGACGACGGAAAGCACCTTGGCGCGCGGCAGGCCGAAACGGCCGAGACGGGCGATTTCGACTTCGACCAGATCGCCGTCCGTGGCGCCGCCGGTGAAGTCGGGATCGATCACCATCTCCTCGCCGCGCCGTTCGATCGGCAGCAGCCGGCCGCCGCCGCCCGGCGCCGTGCGGAAAACACCCATCGAGGCGCCGCGGCGCCTATCGATCACCTTGATGATCCGCGCCGTATAGGCCGGCCCGCCGCGATCGACAGCCGGGAAGATCTTCGCCAGGATGCGGTCGCCGAGGCCAGCAACGGGCGCCTTGCCCTTGCCCTGGCGGCCTGCGGGCGACTGCTGGCGGATGGCGACGGCGGGTGCGACGCCCTGGTCCTCCGGCCATTCCGCCGGCCGGCCGATCAGATCGCCATCCTTGTCGCGCGTGGTGATATCGAGAACGGTGACAGGCGGCAGCGCACCGGGCCGGATCAGCGACTTGCGGTTCTTCTGCAGCATGCCTTCCTGCTCGAGTTCCTGCAGCATGTGCTTGAGTTCGACGCGGTTGTCGCCCTTCAGGCCGAAAGCCTTGGCGAGTTCGCGTTTGGACGCTTTCTGCGGATGGTCGGCGATGAAGCGCAGGATCACCTCGCGCGAAGGCAGCGCGCCGTGGACGATGTTCAGCGGCTCGACGGCGGGGGCATCCTTGCCGGCGCGGCCGATCTTGCCCGGACGCTTGCCCGCAGGGTTCGTTCTGTCGCGCGGTATCCTGCTCACGTCAGCTCTTTTTCGATTTCGCGGGCGCTTTCGCCTTTGCTGCCTTCGGCTTGGCGGCCGTCTTGGTGGCCTTGGCTTCGGCGGCTGCCGCCTTCGGCTTGGCTTTCGCCTTGGCCGCCTTGCCGACCGGTGCCTTGCCGGCCTTTTCGACGATCAGCGCGAGTGCCTCCTCGACGGTGATCGCCTGCGGATCCTTGCCCTTCGGCAGTGTCGCATTGACCTTGCCCCAGTTGACGTAAGGGCCGTACTTGCCATCGCGAACGGTGATGGGGCCGCCATCAGGATGATCGCCGAGCGTCTTCAGCGCCGCCGGCGTACCGCGCGCGCCTCGGCCAGGCCCCTGGTTCGCCTTTTCGGCGATAACAGTCACGGCACGGTTGAGGCCGACCGAGAACACGTCCTCGATGGTTTCCAGATTGGCGTAGGAGCCGTCATGCAGGAGGAACGGCCCGTAGCGACCGATACCCGACGAAATCATCTTGCCCGATTCGGGGTGTTTGCCGATATCGCGCGGCAGCGAGATCAGCGCCATCGCCTTTTCATAGTCGATCTCCTCGGGCTTCCAGCCCTTCGGCAGCGAAGCACGTTTGGCTTCTTTGCCGTCGCCACGCTGGACATAGGGGCCGAAGCGGCCGGAACGCAGCGTCAGCTCCTCGCCGGTCGTCGGATCGGTGCCGAGGTTCTTCGGCTCGTTGAGCGCGGCACCGTCCGCTTCCCCTCCGTTTTCGGAGGAGAGCTGGCGGGTGTAGTTACATTCAGGATAGTTCGAGCAGCCGACGAAGGCACCGTATTTGCCGAGCTTCAGCGACAGGTTGCCGGTCCCGCAGACCTGACAGATCCTTGGATCGCTGCCGTCCTCCCGTTTCGGGAAGACGAGGGGTGCCAGCGCCTCGTTCAGCGAATCGAGCACGTTGGTGACGCGCAGTTCCTTGGTGTCCTCGATCTGGGCGAAGAAATCCTTCCAGAAATCGCGCAGCACCTGCTTCCAGTTCAACTCGCCGGCGGAAATCCGGTCGAGCTTTTCCTCGAGATCGGCGGTGAAGTCGTATTCGACATATTTGGTGAAGAAGCTTTCGAGGAAAGCAGTCACCAGCCGGCCCTTGGCCTGCGGGATCAGCTTGCGCTTGTCGATCGTCACATAGTCGCGGTCGCGCAGCGTCGCAAGCGTCGCGGCATAGGTGGAGGGGCGGCCGATGCCGAGCTCTTCCATCTTCTTGATCAGCGAGGCTTCCGAATAGCGCGGCGGCGGTTCGGTGAAATGCTGCGTCGAATTGATCTTCTGCTTGGCGAGCGCCTCGCGCGCATTGATCTCCGGCAGGCGGCCATCCTCGTCGCCGTCGTCGCTCTGCTCGCCATCCTCCTTCTGGTCGGTATAGGCGGCGATGAAGCCGTCGAAGCGGATGACCGAACCGACGGCGCGAAGCCCGGCCTTCTCACCCTTGTTGTCGGCGGTGATTTCAGCCGTCGTGCGCTCGATCTCGGCCGACGCCATCTGGCTGGCAATGCCGCGCTTCCAGATCAGCTCGTAGAGCCGGATCTGGTCGGCATCGAGGAATTTGCGCACACGATCGGGCGAGCGGTAGAAATCCGTCGGGCGGATCGCCTCGTGCGCCTCCTGGGCGTTCTTCGCCTTGGTGGAGTAGAAGCGCGGCTTTTCCGGCATGTAGCGCTCGCCGAACTGGTCGACGATGGCGTTGCGCGCAGCATCGATCGCCTCGGGCGCCATCTGCACGCCGTCGGTTCGCATATAGGTGATGAGACCGACCGTCTCGCCCCCGATATCGACACCCTCATAGAGTCGCTGCGCGATCTGCATGGTGCGCGAGGCGGAGAAGCCGAGATTGGAGGAGGCTGCCTGCTGCAGCGTTGAGGTCGTAAACGGCGGTCCCGGGTTGCGCTTGACCGGCTTCGCCTCGACCGTATCGACGACATAGCTCGCACCTTCGAGCAAGGCCTTGAGCCGGCCGGCATCCTCACCGTTGCCGATTGCGCGCGGCTGCAACCGTTTGCCGTTCGCCGAAACCAGTCTTGCTTCGAACTCGTCGCCGCGCGGCGTCTTCAGGAGCGCCGAGATGTTCCAGTACTCTTCGGAAATGAAGCGCTCGATCTCGGATTCGCGGTCGCAGACCAGGCGAAGCGCCACAGACTGAACGCGGCCGGCCGAACGTGCGCCGGGCAGCTTGCGCCACAGCACCGGCGAAAGATTGAAGCCGACGAGATAATCAAGCGCGCGGCGCGCGAGATAGGCATCGACCAGCGGCACGTCGATGTCGCGCGGATCCGCCATCGCGTCGAGCACCGCTTTCTTGGTGATCGCATTGAAGACGACGCGCTTGACCGTTTTGCCGTTCAGTACGCGCTTCTTGTTCAGCATGTCGAGAACGTGCCACGAAATCGCTTCGCCTTCGCGATCCGGGTCAGTCGCGAGAAACAGGCCATCGGCGGACTTCACCGCGTCGGCAATGTCCTTCATCCGCTTGGCGGAGGCGCTGTCGACCTCCCAAAGCATTTCGAAATCCTGATCAGGAAGAACTGAGCCGTCCTTGGCAGGCAGATCGCGTACATGGCCGAAGGAGGCGAGCACTTTGTATCCCGGACCCAGATACTTATTGATCGTCTTGGCCTTGGCAGGCGATTCCACCACTACAACATTCATGATGATTCTCTAAAAAGGAAACGACGCCAGCGTTGAAGCCAGCGCGACACACACCGCAACATGGATATCGGCCCTCCGACATGGACAGGGAAATCGCCGCGGTCAAGGGGTTTGCTACAATTTTACCTCTTGCGTCCTCTGCAGCCAAAGGAAGAATATTGGAAAAATACAATCCCAGATAGGTTGCAAGGTTTTCGACCTAGGGTTCGGCAATGCGCAAAGCCACGGCCTGATGTCGTCCCCAGGTTCAATCGGAAAGCGAGACGAGGCCACCCTGATGCCGGTGCAGCCTGCCTGATATATCGAGTTCCAGAAGGATGAGATAGACCGCGGATGCCGACAGGCCGGTATGGCGGATCACGTCGTCGATCTCGACCGGCGTCGGCCCGAGCGCATCGATGATGCGGTTTCGATCGGAATCGCCGGGCGGCACCGACATTGCCTTGCCGTCAGGCGCCGGTTCCTCCACCATCGATGACGGGAACAGGTCGAATTGTGCAAGCGGCGCCAGGGCCTCGACGACATCGGCGGGTGCGGTGACGATCGAAGCGCCGTCCTTCAGCAGGCCGTTGGTGCCATGGCAGCGCGGATCGAGCGGCGAGCCGGGCACGGCAAACACCAGGCGGCCGAACTCGCCGGCAAGCCGCGCCGTGATCAGCGAGCCCGAACGCGTCGCCGCTTCGATGACGACGAGGCCGAGTCCGATGCCGGCGATCAGCCGGTTTCGGCGCGGGAAGTCGCGGGCGCGGGGTTCCCAGCCGAAGGGCATCTCGCTCACCGCCAGGCCATTGCCACTGGTTATCTCTTCGAGCAGGCCGATATTCTCCGGCGGGTAGGGCTGGTCGAGGCCGCCGGCGAGTGCTGCGATCGTGCCTGTGTCGAGGCTTGCCCGGTGGGCTGCGGTATCGATGCCGCGCGCCAGGCCGGAGACCACGGTATGACCCGCCCGGCCGCAGTCGCGCGCCACCATCGCCGCGAATTTCGCGCCCGCGATCGAGGCGTTGCGCGAGCCGACGATGCCGACGGCCGGTCGTTTGGCGGCCGCAAGCGCGCCCTTGACGGCCAGAAGCGGCGGCGCGCCGTCGATCTGCTTCAACGCTTGCGGATAGTCCGGCTCACCGATGCCGACGAAGCGGGCACCGAAGCGACGGGCCGCCTCTAACTCCCGATGCGCCTCGGCCTCGCTGGCGATGCGGATTGCCCGCGTGGCGCCGCCACGCGCCGAAAGCTCCGGCAGCGCGGCAAGCGCTGCCTCGGCCGAGCCGAAGTGATTGATGAGGTCGCGAAAGGTGGCAGGGCCGATATTGTCGGAACGAATGAGACGCAGCCAGGCAATTCTTTGCCGCTCTGTCAGCACTACGCCTTTTGATTCGGCGCTCAGCGCATCCATTATCCCTTTGCCCCGATCTTGCTTTCCGTCCCGCCCATCAGGCGCGAAATATTCGCCTTGTGCTTCCAGTAGGAGATGAGGGTCATGATCGCCATCACTGCCGCAACCTTTTCGTTGCCCAGTATCCACAGCGCTACCGGAATGACAAGCATGGCAACCAGCGCCGACAGCGAGGAGTAGCGGGTGGTGAAGGCGACCGCCAGCCAGACGGCGGCGAAGAGCACGACCATGATCGGCGCGACGCCGAGCAGAGTGCCGATATAGGTGGCGACACCCTTGCCGCCCTTGAAGCCGATCCAGACCGGGAAGAGATGGCCGATGAAGGCGAAAAAGCCGGCGATGATCGCGGCCTCCTCACCGAGGAAATAGCCGACGACCCAGGCCGCGGCCGATGCCTTCAGTGCATCGAGGAGCAGTGTCGCCGCGGCGAGCATCCGGTTTCCTGTTCTCAGCACATTGGTCGCGCCGATATTGCCGGAGCCGATGCTGCGCACGTCGCCGAGGCCGGCGGCGCGCGTAAGGATCAGGCCGAACGGGATCGAGCCGAAGAGATAACCGATAATAGCGGCGGCAAGCGCGATCGGCAGCGTGATCTGCCATGACATGAGATTGGATAACATATGCCCCCTCAGCCTCTTCGTGGCCTATCCTTGAGTCAGCCTTCTCCCGCTGGGGGATGGACGGCGATCCTGTCGGTTCTAAATTGCGTGGACAAGCTTTCCCGAGACGTATGTCTCGACCGCCCGCCCACTGAAGCGCGCATCCTCGAACGGCGTATTCTTCGAGCGGGAGAGAAGCATGTCTTTGGCGACAAGCCAAGGCTCATCGAGATCGACCAGCGCGATATCGGCCGCAGCGCCCGGCTTCAGCGTGCCGGCATTCAGGCCGAAAATCTGAGCGGGGCGGGTCGACATAGCGTCGATCAGGCGCATCAGGCTCACCTGGCCGCCATGATGAAGTCTGAGCGCTGCCGCCAGCATGGTTTCGAGGCCGATTGCGCCATCCTCTGCCTCGCCGAAGGGCAGGCGCTTCGTATCGACATCCTGCGGGTCGTGCGAGGAGACGATGATATCGATCGCACCGCTCGCAACGGCGTCGGCCATCGCCACCCGGTCGTCTTCCGGGCGCAGCGGCGGATAGAGCTTGAAGAAGGTGCGGTATTCGCCAATGTCGTTTTCATTGAGCGCCAGATTGTTGATCGAGATGCCGCAGGTCACCTTGGCGCCGCGGCTGCGGGCGCGCTCGATCGCCTCGACCGATTCCGGCACCGAGATCATCGCGGCGTGATAACGGCCGCGCGTCAGCTGCGCGATCCTGAGATCGCGTTCGAGCGGGATGAGCTCGGCTTCCTTTGGAATGCCGGAAAGCCCGAGCCAGCTGGCGAAAAGCCCCTCATGCATGACGCCGTTGGCGCCGAGATATTTGTCGCGCGTTTCGCAGGAGACGACGGCGCCGAATTCGCGCGCATAGGTCATGATCCTGCGCAGCACCTGCGTGTCGTGGACGCTGGAATGAGCATCGGTGAAGGCGACGGCGCCCGCCTGCATCAACAGTCCGATCTCCGTCATCTCTTCGCCGGCAAGGCCCTTGGTGATGGCGGCTGCGGGATAGACGTTGACCGCGGCCGTATCTCGCGCCGTCTTCTTGACGAATTCGACGAGCGCAATGTCGTCGATGATCGGATCGGTGTCCGGCATCATGATGATCGAAGTGACGCCGCCGGCCGCTGCCGCCCGGCTCGCCGAGGCGATCGTCTCGCGGTGTTCGCCGCCGGGTTCGCCGACATGGACGCGCGCATCGACAAGGCCGGGCGTCGCGACAAGGCCCGTGCAGTCGCGGATGACGGCGCCTTCCGGTGCGCCCTGGTTCTGCGCCTTGTGACCGGCGGCGAGAATCACGCCGTTTTCGGCAATAATCGTCCCGATTTCGTCGAGATTGCGCGATGGGTCGATGATACGGACGTTCTTGAGGACGATCGGGTTGCTCATGCCATCATTCCATCGCTTCGGGGGCCCTGGTTCTGCGAGACGAGCAGCGTCTCCATGACGGCCATGCGCACCGCGACCCCCATTTCCACCTGTTCGGCGATGACGCTCTGCGGTCCGTCCGCCACTTCCGAGGCGATCTCGACGCCGCGGTTCATTGGGCCTGGATGCATGACGAGCGCATCATCCTTCGCTGCCTTCAGCGTTTCGGCGTCGAGTCCGTAGAAGTGATAGTATTCGCGCACCGAGGGCACGAAGGCGCCGGACATGCGCTCGCGCTGTAGCCGCAGCATCATCACGACGTCGGCGTCCTTCAGCCCGTCCTTCATCGAATGGAAGACCTCGACGCCCATCTCGGCGACGCCGGCAGGCAGGAGGGTCGCTGGCGCAACGACACGGACGCGGGCGCCCATCGCATTGAGCAGCAGGATATTGGAGCGCGCCACCCGTGAATGCAGCACGTCGCCGCAGATCGCCACGATGATGCGCGAAAGCTTGCCTTTGGCACGGCGGATCGTCAGCGCGTCGAGCAGCGCCTGGGTCGGATGTTCATGCTGCCCATCACCGGCATTGACGACCGAGCAGGAAACCTTCTGGGCGAGAAGGGCGGCCGCACCGGCGCTCGAATGGCGGATCACCAGCACGTCGGGGCGCATCGCATTCAGCGTCATCGCCGTATCGATCAGCGTTTCGCCTTTCTTGACCGAGGAATTGCCGACCGACATGTTCATGACGTCGGCGCCGAGCCGCTTGCCGGCAAGCTCGAAGGAGGCCTGCGTGCGGGTCGATGCCTCGAAGAAGAGGTTGATCTGCGTCAGCCCGCGCAGCGTCGACGTTTTCTTCTCTCTCTGGCGGCTGATCTTGACGGCCTCATCGGCCTTGTCGAGAAGATAGGTGATATCCTGCTCGGTGAGGCCCTTGATGCCGATGAGGTGGCGGTGGGGGAAAAAGACCATGACCCTGCCTCTTGCTGTCTCTGGCGGGTCTATAAAGAGTGCTGCCCGCCGGGGCAAGCATGTGCTGTGGGCAAAGGCTTATGTCCCCATGCATTTTCGCCAAAATTCCGATAGAGCAGAATGAACCGAATCATAACTTCCGGTTTCCCTTTGCCGGGTTCTTACACTAGAAGCGAATTATGACCTCCGCCAACCGGACTGACGACAAACTCGCAGAACTCAACCAGCCGAGCCTGTGGTCCGGCATCAACGCCTATCGATCCGATCCTCTGATCGTCGACCTGACGGCAGCCCTGCCGCGCGGCATCCGCGAAGACCTGGAAAACATTGGCCGCTACGTCACCTCGCCAGAGGCGCAGGAGATGGCACGCATGGCAAACCAGGGCGCGCCGCAGCTGCGAACCCACGGTCCGCGTGGCGAGCGCCTCGACGTCGTCGAATTTCACCCCGCCTGGCATGCGCTGATGCGCCGCTCCATGTCGGTCGGCCTGCATTCCTCCGTCTGGGATCCCCAGGCCGATACCGAAGCCAAGGACGAGGCCCACAAGGTTCGCGCCGCGCGGTTTTATCTGACGTCGCAACTGGAATCCGGCCATCTCTGCCCGCTGACGATGACGAGCGCCTCCGTTGCGGCACTCTCGGCTTCGCCCGCGGTGCAGAAGGACTGGGCGCCAAAAATTCTCTCGCGCAAATATGATTCGTCGAACAAGCCCGCCATGCAGAAATCCGCCGTGACCATCGGCATGGGCATGACGGAAAAGCAGGGCGGCACGGATGTGCGCGCCAACACGAGCACAGCCGAAAAAGTCAGCGAGGGCATCTACCGGCTGTCCGGGCACAAGTGGTTCATGTCGGCGCCGATGAGCGATGCCTTCATCATGCTAGCGCAGACGAAGGAGGGCATGGGCTGCTTTCTCGTGCCGCGCCTTCTGGAGGATGGTTCCGCCAACGGGCTGCAATTCCAGCGGCTGAAGGACAAGGTCGGCAACCGCTCCAACGCCTCTTCCGAGGTCGAGTTTACAGACACGTTCGGTTTCCTGCTCGGTGGTCCGGATGCCGGCGTCCGCACTATCCTCGACATGGTGACGTTGACCCGGCTCGACTGCGCGCTGGCCTCGTCAGGCATGATGCGCGCCTCGCTCGCCGAAGCTGTGCACCACACCCGCGGCCGCAGCGTCTTCGGCAAGATGCTCGTCAACCAGCCGATCATGACGCGCGTGCTCGCCGACATGGCGCTCGATGTCGCCGCCGCGACGGCACTGTCCTTCCGTCTTGCCGACGCATTCGACAAGGCGCGCGGCAATGCCGAGGAAGCGGCCTATGCCCGCGTCATGACGCCGGTCGCCAAATACTGGTGCTGCAAGATCGCGCCCGCGCTGATCTACGAGGCGATGGAATGCATTGGCGGCAACGGCTACATCGAAGAGCGCCCGATCGCCCGCCATTACCGCGAAGCTCCGGTCAACGCCATCTGGGAAGGCTCCGGCAACGTCATGGCGCTCGACGTGCTACGCGTGCTCAACCGTGGCAAGGATCTGTTCGAAACGGTCTTCGCCGGCCTTGCCCGCGATCTCGGCCCTGCCGGTAAGAAGACCATCGACGTGCTGCGCGCCGCAATCGCGCTCTGCGAACAGGATGAGGGCGCCGCGCGCCTGCTCGTCGAACAACTGGCGCTCGCCGCCGGTGCTGCTGAACTCTATCGGCTGGGGGCAGGGCGCATTGCCGATGCCTTTATCGAAACGCGTCTTGCCGGCGGCTGGCGCTCCACCTACGGCATGCTCGATTCCCGCTTCGACGCGAGCTACATCGTCGACCTGCTCTATCCCCCGGCCGCCTGATCGCAAGCAGGGTCAGGCGATCCTGAGGCTGAGACGCTCGGCCATCGGATTGAACTGTCGACGACGATCACCTTGTTTCGTCCAACCGGTCGCGACGTATCTCGTCAAGGTCGCCCTCCCAGCCGATCCTCGCGAGATCTGCAATCGCATTTTTCCGCCGGTGTTTCTCGACAAGACTTCGCAAAGCCTGCTCGACAGTGGCCTTTTTCGTCGCCAACCCCGCGGCGGTCATTGCCGCGTCGAGCAAGGCATCATCGATATCGATATTTGTCCGCATGATCGCGCCCCATATGTGATCATCATAAATGATACACACCCACGTCACGGCGGTTAGCTCGGCGACGATGCCGTCACCATAAACGAAAATCCGGCCGCGTCGCCGCGGCCGGATATCAATGCTTGCGTCCGAAAATTAGCGTTCAGAAGAAGCCACGGCGCTGCCACCAACCGGCTTTCTTCGGCTTGCCGTCATCGCCTTCGCCATTCTCGACGCGGGTGGATTTCACCGTTGGCTCGGAGGAGGAGATGTTGGATTCGCGGTTGGCGCGAACCGGCTTTGCTTCTTCCTGGGCATCTTCTCGAGCGACCGTTTCGAGATCGGCGGAGGCTTCCACCAATTCCGGTTCGGCCTCGACCGCAGGGGCCGTCTCTGCAACCGGTTCCTCGACCGGCGCTGCGGCTGGTTTGCGGCGGCCGCGGCTGCGGGCGGGCTTCACCTCTTCGGTTATGACAGGCGCACTCTCGACGGCTGCCATCGCAGCCTGGCCTTCGTCGGCCTGTTCGGCTATCGCCTCGACCGCTACGGCTTCGCTCGGAGCGCCGTCGTTCGAAACGTCGTCGCCTTCGTCCTCGTCGCCGCGATTGTCTTCACCGGCTTCGCCAGCCGTCAGTTCGGAACCATCCTCGGCGCGATTGCGACGGCCGCCACGCTTGCCGCGACGGCGGCGCTTGCGGCGCTGCGACTCCTCGCTTTCGGCGCGTGTCTCGGGCGCAGCTTCGGTGTTTTCATCACCTTCGCCGCCCTCGTCGTCGCCGTCCTCATCCTCGTCGCCGGCTTCGCCTGCCGCGGATAGCGGCTGTTCGGCATTGCCGTTGCGGCCGCGGCGGCGCCTGCGGCGCTTGCGCTTGCGGTTGCCGTCAGCTTCGCCTTCCGCGCGTGCCGCGACGGGCCGCTCGGAAACGACCGGCTTTTCCTCGAGTTCCTCGTCTTCCTCCTCATCCACTTCGATGACGATATCGTCGTCGTCATCCTCGGGAATGGCTGCGAAGTTGAAGAGGGTTTCGATCTTGACCGGGTTTTCCACCGGCTCGCCGCGATCGATCGCGAAATGTTGCGCGCCGACCGAGCCGTCCGCATCGATAATGATCGCGACGCCGAAGCGGCTCTCATAATCGACGATCGTCTGGCGCTTGTGGTTGAGCAGGTAGAGCGCGATGTCAGGCGTGGTGCGCACGGTGATGTTGTGCGTCGTGTTCTTGAGCAGATATTCCTCGATGCCGCGCAGGACATGCAGGGCGACCGAGGACTGCGAACGCACATGCCCGCTGCCGCCGCAATGCGAGCAGACCTGCGTCGTCGATTCGAGAACCGAAGCGCGGATGCGCTGGCGCGACATCTCGAGCAGGCCGAAGTGCGAGATCCGGCCGACCTGGATGCGGGCGCGGTCGTTCTTCAGGCATTCCTTCAGCTTCTTCTCGACGGCGCGGTTGTTGCGCTTCTCTTCCATGTCGATGAAGTCGATGACGATCAGGCCGGCAAGGTCGCGAAGGCGAAGCTGGCGGGCGACTTCGTCTGCAGCCTCAAGATTCGTCTGCAGCGCGGTGTCTTCGATCGAATGTTCGCGGGTCGAGCGGCCGGAGTTGACGTCGATCGAGACCAGCGCTTCGGTCTGGTTCATGATCAAGTAGCCGCCGGATTTCAGCGTCACCTGCGGCTGCAGCATGCGGTCGAGCTGAGCCTCGATGCCGGAACGTGAAAAGATCGGATGGATGTCGCGGTAGGGCTGAACCACCTTGGCATGGCTCGGCATCAGCATCTTCATGAAGTCTTTCGCTTCACGATAGCCTTCTTCGCCGGAAACGATGACCTCGCTGATATCCTTGTTGTAGAGGTCGCGGATCGAACGCTTGATCAGCGAGCCTTCCTCATAGACGAGGCAGGGAGCGGTGGACGCCAGCGTCAGCGTGCGCACATTCTCCCAGAGGCGCATCAGATATTCGAAGTCGCGCTTGACCTCGACCTTGGTGCGGTTGGCACCGGCGGTGCGAAGGATGACGCCCATGCCCTGCGGCACCTCGAGCAGGCGCGCAATTTCCTTCAGGCGCTTGCGGTCGGCAGGATTGGTGATCTTGCGGGAAATGCCGCCGCCGCGCGCCGTGTTCGGCATGAGGACGGAATAGCGGCCGGCAAGCGAGAGATAGGTGGTAAGGGCTGCACCCTTGTTGCCGCGCTCCTCCTTGGCGACCTGCACGAGCAGGATCTGGCGGCGCTTGATGACTTCCTGGATGCGGTACTGCTTGCGCGGCTTGCGCTGCACGCGGTCCGGCACCTCTTCCATCGCGTCTTCGGCGCCAACGGATTCGATGACTTCCTCTTCGCCGTGATCGTCATCATCATCGTCATCATCGTGGCGACGCTTGCTGGTATCGACGTCCTCGGAGATCGAGTCGGTTTCCACCATTGCGGCCATCGCGCCGCCGGTCGAACCGTCATCCTCATTGTCGACACTTGAAGCGCCTTCGGCTTCGACGTCTGTGGGAACAGCGTCCTCGGTCGCGGTCGTTTCGGCAACCGGTTCTACCACCTTCTTGCGGCTGCGGCGCGGCCTTGCCTTCTTGGCCGGCGCTTCCTCGGCGGCCTCGGGCGATGCCGCGGCTTCTACCGCTGCGGTCTCTTCCGTTACGGCAGCCGTTTCCGGTGCCTCTGCCGGGACAATGCCGACATCCGGCTGATCCTGCTTGGAAAGATCGACCATCGGCGCGGTTTCGACATGCTCGACGTCTTCGTCGCGGCGATGCTCCTCGGCTTCGGCCCGAAGCAATGCCTGACGGTCGGCAAGCGGTATCTGATAATAGTCGGGATGGATTTCGGCGAAGGCCAGGAAGCCGTGCCGGTTGCCGCCATAATCGACGAAGGCGGCCTGCAGCGAGGGTTCGACCCTCGTTACCTTTGCAAGATAGATGTTGCCGCGGATCTGCTTCTTGTGCTGGGACTCGAAGTCAAATTCTTCTATGCGGTTCCCGCGAACGACAACGACGCGCGTCTCTTCCTCGTGAGACGCATCGATAAGCATTTTGTCTGCCATGTAAGCTGTGCTCCTCGGCGTGGCCGCAAGAGCGCATTCCCGACTGCTGTTGAGACAGAAAGAATGCGGTCCGCAGTGGCCGCGCCGGATAATGAAAGTCGCGCCTGATGCGAGGGGGAGGGCAGCAGCCAGACCGCAACCGGAACCATTTCGGTCCGGGGCCTGTGCACTTCAGATAAAACCTGCTGCGAAACCATCAACAACCAAGCGTGATCGACAAATACGAAGACCCGTTCGGGTCCGATGAGTTTGCTCCCTGAGAGCGTGGTGGCTGATCCACCAATGAATTCCGACAATAAGCCGGAAAATCAGGATCCAGTTCTAGGGATAAGCGCATGAGACGGCGGACGATGACCGGTGTGGCGCCAGGTCCTGATCTGGCTGGCAGCCTTTGCGGCGACTCTATCCCGTCAACACTTTACCCTGAAATTCGTTGTATGTTTTCTGTGTCACAATAGCAAGGGAAAAGCCAAATGTGCCATAATATTGATGGATTTCGCAACGCATAGAAGCTGGGGATAAAGTGATCGCGATTCGGCAGGCTGCAGCGGGTGTTTCGTCACAGGACGTTGGCTGCAGCCGCGTCGGGTCCATCGCAATGCAGATAGGGTGTGGGCGGTTTATTGTTTAAGAGGGCTCGGATCGCGGCGAAATCCGCAGCGCGGCGATCGACATTCGCAAGGCGGGTTCTGGCGGCGCTTTTGGCCGCTAGTCTGCTGCCGGCCGCTGCCAGCTCTGTCGAGGCCAGGGATCCGCTGCTTGCCTATGGCGCGCGCATCGTCGGCGACGATGCAAGGACCCGCATCGTCATCGATTTCGATCGCGAACCGCGTTTCTCCGTCCACTATATCGCCAATCCGGAACGCATCGTCGTTGACTTGCCGGCGACCGCCTTCGGTTTTCCGGCGAAGGATCTTGCCGCCCGCGGCCTGTTCAAGGATATCCGCTACGGCAAGATGGACGAAGAGAGCGCCCGCATCGTGCTGACGACGGCAGGGCCGGTGAAGCTGGCGCTTGCCAAGGTGCAGGCCGATGAGACGGGCAACGGCCATCGCCTGGTGCTCGATGCGGAGATGATCGACAAGAAGGCCTTTGCCGAACTGGTAAAGACGCAATCCTGGAACGATCGGGCCTGGAGCGATCGGACTGGAGCGGCGCAGACGACGAGCGCCATTCCGGCACCGCAAAAGGCTGCTCCCGGCGATTTCGTTATCGCCGTCGACGCCGGCCATGGCGGCATCGACACCGGCGCGATCGGCGTCGACACCAAGACCGAGGAAAAGCAGGTGACGCTTGCCTTCGCCAAGGCTTTGACCGACCGGCTGAACAAGGAACCGGGCATCAAGGCTTTCCTGACGCGCGAGGATGACGAGTTCCTGTCGCTTTCGCAGCGTGTGCTGATCGCCCGCCAGAACCACGCCGGCCTCTTCATTTCGCTGCATGCCGATACGCTGAAGCAGAAGGATATCCGCGGCGCGACCGTCTACACGATCTCCGACAAGGCATCCGACAAGCTCGCCGCCGACCTTGCCGAACGCGAAAACCTTTCCGACCAGATCGCCGGCAAGGAGACGGTTGCCGAGCCGCCGGAGGTTGCCGATATCCTGCTCGATCTGACGCGGCGCGAGACCCAGGCCTTCTCGATCTCGCTGGCCGAGAGTGTCCTGAATTCTTTCAAGGATCAGGTCGGCACCATCAACAATCCGCACCGTCATGCCGGCTTCCGCGTGCTGCAGGCCCCCGACGTGCCGTCGATCCTTCTCGAGATCGGGTTCCTCTCGAATGCCGAGGACGAGAAACTGCTGCTCGACGAGGTCTGGCGCGGCAAGATCGCCGGTCTCTTGACCGACGCAGTCAAGCGATACCGCGCCGCCGTCATGGCGAATGGCGGCTGACGGTCGCCGCCTAAAAATCTGTAGCGGTTGCGGCACGGCGGCCCGCATAAAAACAAAGATTCATAAAAACAAAGATTTAAGTGCGCCGCATGAATCAAATTCTGAGCAAGATGTCTAGATTGGCGGCGGCGACGGGCGTTGCTTGGATGTGACAGTTCTAATGAAACGCGGCCGCAGCGGTGAATGCGGCGCAGACAGCCCTATTTTGCTCACATTCGCGCCGTTACTCCGGCTTATGTTTCGTAAGCCTTGAGCGCGGAATCGGCTTGTGGCGGTAGCGCTCATAGAGTAAGTCGCGCAACGTGCAAATTGCCTTGATCTGTGCAATCGTTGCGGCTGCGCCGATTGAAGATCGAAAAGACCGGTAGCTGAAATATGGTTAGACTTTTTGGATATTTCTTCGGAATGGCCTGCGTCCTGTTTCTGGTCGCGGCGGCGGGTGTTGCCATCTATCTCGCCAATGTCGCGAAGGATCTCCCGGACTACGCCGTTCTGAACAGCTATGCGCCGCCGGTGACCACCCGCGTCCATGCCGGCAACGGCGCTCTGATGGCCGAATACGCCAAGGAAAAGCGTCTCTTCCTGCCGATCCAGGCCATTCCCGACCGCGTGAAGGCGGCGTTCCTGTCGGCCGAAGACAAGAATTTCTACAATCACCCGGGCGTCGATCTCACAGGCCTCGGCCGCGCAATTCTCGTCAACTTGCAGAATTTCGGTTCCGGCCGCCGCCCAGTCGGCGCCTCGACCATCACCCAACAGGTGGCCAAGAACTTCCTTTTGAGCTCGGACCAGACGATCGACCGCAAGATCAAGGAAGCGATCCTTTCCTTCCGCATCGAGCAGGCCTACAGCAAGGACAAGATCCTCGAACTCTACCTGAACGAGATCTTCTTCGGTCTGAATTCCTATGGCATCGCTGGCGCAGCACTCACCTATTTCAACAAATCCGTCACCGAACTGACCGTCGCCGAAGCCGCCTATTTGGCATCTCTGCCGAAGGGTCCTGCCAATTATCATCCGTTCCGCCATCCGGAAGCTGCGCTGGAGCGCCGCAACTGGGTGATCGACCGCATGGTCGAGAATGGCTATGTCAGCCAGAGCGACGGCGAGGAAGCCAAGAAGCAGCCGCTCGGCGTCACCGCTCGCACCACCGGCCCCTCGCTCTTTGCTTCGGATTATTTCGCCGAAGCCGTGCGCCGCCAGCTGATCGACCAGTACGGCGAAAAGGTTCTCTATGAGGGCGGCCTTTCGGTGCGCACGTCGCTCGATCCGCAGATGCAGCTCGCTGCCCGCAAGGCGCTGCAGGACGGCCTTGTCACCTATGATGAGCGCCGCGGTTTCCACGGCCCGATCAAGCAGATCGATGCAAGCGGTGATTGGGGCAAGGCGCTAGCCGATATCCCCGCACTGTCCGACGTTCCGGAATGGCGGCTTGCCGTGGTACTCGCCGTGTCCGACTCGACGGTCGACATCGGCCTGCAGCCGGCCAAGGATGGAAGCGGCAAGGTTGCGGCCGACCGTCAGCGCGGCACGATCGACGCCAAGAACATGCAATGGGCCTTCCGTTCGGCCGACGGCGCCCGCAAGACCACGAAATCGCCGGTCGGCGCCGTGTCCCCTGGTGACGTCGTCTATGTCGAAAGGCTCGGCGACGACGCGTCGACCTCCTATCGCCTGCGTCAGCCGCCGAAAGTGCAGGGCGGCCTGGTCGCCATGGATCCGAAGACCGGCCGCGTGCTCGCCATGGTCGGCGGCTTCTCCTATGCGCAATCCGAATTCAACCGCGCCACCCAGGCGATGCGCCAGCCGGGCTCCTCGTTCAAGCCTTTCGTGTACGCGGCGGCGATGGACAATGGTTATACGCCGGCTTCGGTCATCATGGACGCGCCTATTGAGATCGTCTCGGGCGGCCAAGTCTGGAGGCCGGAAAACTACGGCGGCGAATCCGGCGGGCCCTCGACGCTGCGTTCGGGCATCGAGCATTCGCGCAATCTGATGACGGTGCGCCTCGCCAACGATCTCGGCATGAACATCGTCGCGGAATATGCCGAGCGCTTCGGCATCTACGATCACATGCTGCCGGTTCTCTCCATGTCGCTCGGCGCCGGCGACACGACGGTGCTGCGCATGGTCTCGGCCTATTCGGTCATCGCCAATGGCGGCAAGCAGATCAAGCCGACATTGATCGACCGCATCCAGGACCGCTACGGCAAAACGATCTTCAAGCATGAGGAGCGTCTCTGCGAGGGCTGCAATGCCGGCGACTGGCAGAACCAGGAAGAGCCGAATGTCGTCGACAATCGCGAAACCGTTCTCGACCCGATGACCGCCTACCAGATCACCTCGATGATGCAGGGCGTCATCCAGCGCGGCACCGCCGCCGGCAAGATCGATCTCGGCGGTCGCGACGTCGCCGGAAAGACCGGCACCACCAACGACGAGAAGGATGCCTGGTTCGTCGGCTTCACGCCGGATCTGGTCGCAGGCCTCTATATGGGCTTCGATACGCCGGGCCCGCTCGGCCGCGGCGGCACCGGCGGCGGTCTCTCCGCGCCGATCTTCAACGAATTCATGCAGGCTGCCGTCAAGGATACGCCGGAATCGAAGTTCGTCATTCCGGCCGGCATGAACCTGATTTCGATCGACCGCAAGACCGGCATGGCGGCTGGCGAAGGCGATCCGAACACCATCATCGAGGCCTTCAAGCCCGGCACCGGCCCGGCCGACAGCTTCTCCGTGATCGGCATGGACAGCACCATGGCGCCGGAAGAGATCCTGAAGACCTCGCCGCAGGCAAACCAGGCCGTCCAGACCGGCACGCCCGGCCTGTTCTGACCGAGGCCTGAATTTTGCACGCCCGCCACGGCCCTTTACATCCGCGGCGGGCGTCTCTAGAGCAATTCCAGCAAAAGTGCATAGCGGTTTTGCCGGGAAAAGCGCAAAGCGACTTTCCCAGGGAATTGCGCGAAACCAAAAAAGATAGAGCATCTCCGTGGCTCGGGGAAAAACGGAAATGCGCTATCTCACCAGCACCTGAAGAAGACCGAGACAGAGAAGCAGGAAAATGCGAGCGGAAATCGAAAACGTGGTCGATGAAACCAAGCAGGCTATCACCCTGCTGAGGAGGCATCTTTGACTGGGACCAGGCGATAAGACGGCTGGACTGGTTGAACAACAAGGCAGAGGATCCGAACCTCTGGAACGACGCTTCCGAAGCGCAGAAGCTGATGCGCGAACGCCAGCAACTCGATGACGGCATTAACAGCGTCAAGCAGCTCGAGCAGCAGCTGAACGACAATATCGAGCTGATCGAGCTTGGCGAGGAAGAGGGCGATCAGGGCGTCGTCAAGGAAGCCGAAGACACGCTGAAGGCCTTGAAGGCCGAAGCCGCGCGCCGCCAGGTGGAAGCCATGCTCTCCGGTGAAGCCGATGGCAACGACACCTATCTCGAAGTCCATTCCGGCGCCGGCGGCACCGAAAGCCAGGACTGGGCGAACATGCTTTTGCGCATGTACACTCGCTGGGCCGAACGCCAGCGCTTCAAGGTCGAGCTTCTCGAAGTCCATGACGGCGAAGAGGCGGGCATCAAGTCCGCGACCCTGCTCGTCAAGGGCCACAATGCCTATGGCTGGCTGAAGACGGAATCGGGCGTGCACCGCCTGGTGCGCATCTCGCCCTACGACAGCAATGCGCGTCGCCACACCTCCTTCTCGTCGATCTGGGTCTATCCGGTTGTCGACGACTCGATTCAGATCGAGATCAACGAAAGCGACTGCCGCATCGATACCTATCGTTCGTCGGGCGCCGGCGGGCAGCATGTCAACACCACCGACTCGGCCGTACGCATCACGCATATCCCGACCGGTATCGTCGTGCAGTGCCAGCAGGAGCGTTCGCAGCACAAGAACCGCGCCAAGGCCTGGGACATGCTGCGCGCCCGCATGTACGAAGCGGAATTGAAGAAGCGCGAGGACGCCGCCAACGCCGAAGCCGCCTCCAAGACGGATATCGGCTGGGGCCACCAGATCCGCTCCTACGTGCTGCAGCCCTACCAGCTGGTCAAGGACCTGCGCACCGGTGTCGCCAGCAGCGCCCCGGACGACGTTCTCGACGGCGATCTGAACGAGTTCATGGAAGCGGCCCTTGCCCACCGCATCAGCGGCGCCGCCGACGCGGTCGTCGAGGATGTCGACTGATCGGATTGATGATGGATTGAGTTAGCGAAGCCCCGGAGACGGGGCTTTTCCTTTTCTTCAAGCCATTGCGCTGATGTCGCTCTCTTGAAACAGCGCTGCCGACAGATCGGCAATCTCGTCATGAATGGCTGCGCGCTCGATGCCCGGGGGATCGGTAAAGAGTTCTGCTGCAAAGGCGAGGCCGAGCGCCGTGCCCTCTGGCACGAAGACATAATGTCCAAGGCCGCCGCCGAAGATCTTAAGGACGCTGCGCCGGAGCCGCGCATGCAGCCATGATGAACATTCTTCGGCGGGTGCCGCCCTGTCGGCATCACCGACCAGGATAAGGGCAGGCGCACCGACAGCTTTCAGGCTTTCCTCGCTGAAGCTGAGAACGGACCGGCCTGGCGCGCACAGGAGCGTGGCCTTGATTCTGTCGTCTCGGTAGGACTTCGACATACGGGACCACGAATCGCGAAACACGTCGCTGGTGCTGAGCAATGCTGGGATATGATCGGCAAGGTCGGGAAATTCCCTTGGTCCGCGCGCGCCACCTGGTTTCATCCTCGATGGTTCGAACTGCGAGAACTGGGCGACAGCCCCAAGAAGCAGCATCACGCTATAAGCTCCGGCCGAAAATCCGGCTGCGAAGACGCTGTTCGTATCGATATGGCCTGAGAGATCGCTGAGCCATTCGTCGCAATGGTCGAGCATGTGGCTTAGATCCGGCGCCCGCTCCCAAAGGCAGGCAAAGCCTTCGGCGCGATAGGGCTCGATGCCGGTATTGCCGTGGTGGCTGACGCCGAGCGCCGCAAATCCGCGATCGACCAGGCGTCGCGCCAGCCACTCCAGTCCGGCCGCGGATCCGCCGGTGCCATGCGACAACAGGACGAGGGGATAGGGCCTGGCCTCCGGGCGGATGGGTGCATTGCGGGCGACGGCCGCCTTCTGGAACCAGCTTCGTTCCGGCACGTCGCTTTGCGCGTCATCGGGGGCGGGATACCAGAGGGACCAACTGATGGGTCTGGGGCCGGCGGCATCCCAGTTCGACCTTTTCTCGTCGTAGAGGACGCCGTCGCGAAAGCCCAGTTTCATCTCTGAACACTTCTCAGCCGTTCAATTCGTCGCCTTCTCGACGGTGATATCGCCGAATTCGTCGATCAGCACCGTCCAGCCATCCGGCTCCGCCGCAGGGTCGGTCTTCAGATAGACCGTGGCGAAGAGCCCCGGCTGCTTGATGATGCCGTTCGAATTCTCGGGGCGTATATCGGTCACGTAAGGCTTCAGGTCGCTGAACTCCTGCAACTCGATGGTCGAGGCGATCGCCGGGCCGGTCTCGGTCTGGGCAATCTGCTGCAGATAGACCTTCGAGGTTCTGTCCGGCTGGCGCACGGCAAAGAGCTTGTAGTAGCCGTGGCGCTGTCCGCTTTTTGCCTGCGGGTCGGCAACGCTCTCGGCGCCCGTGGGCGCCCGCTCGACATCAGGTGCGTTGCCGTCGTCCTCCCAATAGCCGGTGCTGGTCGCGAAAATCACCGATGCCGGCAGGAGGGCATCCTGCGCCGGTGCGGCCTCCGCTGTGGTGCTCCATCCCGCAAGCAGGAGGCTGGTGATCAATATCCGTCGCATTGCCATCGTCTCAATCCTTGAACTGCTCGGCGAGAATACGGTCGGACCAGGAGCGGTCGGGATCAGAAAGAATGCGCGCCGTGACATGCTCCGACTGGGCGATGCGGATATGCAGCACCGACTTGACCTCGGTATTGTCGGCCACCGCGTTCACCGGCCGCTTCTCCGGCTCGAGAATGTCGATATCGACGGTCACCTTGTTCGGCAGCAGAGCGCCCCTCCAGCGCCGCGGCCGGAAGGCGCTGACCGGCGTCATGGCGAGCAGCGGCGCCTCGAGCGGCAGGATCGGGCCATGGGCGGAAAGATTATACGCCGTCGATCCGGCAGGTGTCGCGACCATCAGCCCGTCGCAGATCAGTTCCTCCAGACGCACGCGCCCGTCCACCATGACCCTCAGATTCGCGGCTTGATAGGACTGGCGAAAAAGATAGACTTCGTTGATGGCGAGCGCCGTCGAGTTGGTGCCGTCGGCGTTGGCCGTCGTCATCTGCAGTGGCCGGAAGACGTTTTCGACGGCGACGCAGATGCGCTCCTGAAGCCGGTCGGTGCGATAATCGTTCATCAGGAATCCGACCGAGCCGCGATTCATGCCGTAAACGAGCTTGCCGGAGTTCATGGTGTTGTGCAGCGTCTGCAGCATGAAACCGTCGCCGCCGAGCGCGACGATGACGTCGGCTTCGTCAGCCGGTACGTCGCCATAGATGCCAATTAACTCCTCGCGCGCGGCAAGCGCCTCCGTCGTTGGTGAGGCGAGAAAGGAAAGCGTCTGAAATGAACGGCCCATGCAATGCCCTTTATGATGCTGCCCTAGCTAAAGGATAAAGGCCTTGCGCGACAAGGACGTTTTCTATCGCGAAGCGTTTTGAGCTGCAGCCGACCTGTCCGCGCAGACACGGATTTTCCCTTTACAGAATCATAGAATCTGCTAGTTGGGGCAACTAACGCCCTTGTAGCTCAGTTGGTAGAGCACCTGATTTGTAATCAGGGGGTCCCGGGTTCGAACCCTGGCGGGGGCACCAGCCTACTCTCTGTGAGCTTCGGCTCGGCGAGCCGAGAGACAGCTAAGCGGAGGCTGTCGCGCCGTAGTTCCGTCAGGAACAAAGGCGGACTGGTTCGAGAATGCTCCGGTTAGCTGCACCATCTTTTTCCCAGGATACCGTGCCAACTCATAGCCTGGGTTCGATGCTGCTTCGCTCAATCTCGCACCGGCAGATCTTTGAGAAGGCTCACATCGCTCGATGAACCGCGCGTGAAGGGATGCTTCACCGCCAATTCAGCCGCGCCCGCTTATCTTCGCCTCATCATCAATGAGGAAACAGCCATGAAGCTCGCACATCTCTTTCTCGCCGCAACCATTTCCGTCGGTGCGGCTTTCGCGTCCGTCGCACCGGCGGCCGCCATGCCGGCCGAGCGGCCGGCGGTGTCGACGCAGGGCGATATCGTTCAAATTCGTGACGGCTGGCGACGTGATCGCGACCGTGACGACCGTGGCTGGCGCGATGGGCGCGATTGGCGCCGGTCCGATTGGCGCGATGATCGCCGTCACTGGCGGCGGTGGCGTGCCGAGCGTTGGCAGGAGCGCCGCGAGTGGCGTGATCGCGATCGCGGCATGCCGTTCTGGCTCTACCGCAGCTGACGATAACGGCCCGGATCATCCGGGCCGTTATTCTAATGAGTGACGGGTTCGTTGACGCTCGCCTCGATCCTGTCGCCATTGCCGGTCTGTCCGGCGCCGGAGGGCGACATCATTGCGATGCTAAGCACGGAGGCGACCATGAAGGCGACGACGGCGATCATTATGCGCATAAGCGTTCAATCCTCGTTCGATTCCGGGATTAACGCATGATCTCCGTCGGCGTTCCTGCCAGTATTATTGCACCTGTCCCGGCGTCGCGGGGCCGGGCGTTGTCGGCGACAGTGGATCGGGCTGGTGGACGGGGTGCGACGTGTCCACCCAAATGATGCTGAGGATAATCACGACGAAGACCGCGATGAAAAGGATACCGAAAATCAGCGGTCGAATGGCCATGATAGGGATCGTTCCTTCTTATTTCTGAGCCGGTCGCTACGACCGACCATTGCCCGATCATAGTCCTCCGGGGCGTCATTCCAAGGCAAAAGTGGATTTTCCTGACATCGGTCGAGCGTTGTCCGCGTCCGTTTCCATTTGTCGCGCCGGATCGAACTCCTGCTTAATTCCTTATATCCGAATCGATTGCGCGTCTGAAAAGACGCGCGGTGCCGTATGTCACGGATGGGTCTATCCCGTCGAAGGGGCCTATGCAGGCGATACGGCGCGCAGGCTGATGGACGGATCCGACCGGCTGCCCTTGCTCGGGCCGGCCTATGCCTTCAGGTGGAGCCGCGCCGCATAAAGCGCGATCGCCGCCGCATTCGAGACGTTGAGCGATTTGATTGCGCCCGGCATGTCGAGACGGGCAAGTGCGTTGACGGTTTCCCGCGTCTTCTGCCGAAGTCCCTTGCCCTCGGAACCGAGCACCAGCGCCACCTTCTGGCCCGAGAAGGTGCCTTCGAGTGGTGCCGGCCCTTCCGAATCGAGGCCGATGGTGGAGAAACCGAGCTTGTGCAATTCACCGAGCGCATCGGCGAGATTGGTGACCTGTATATAAGGTATCAGTTCCAGCGCGCCGGAGGCGGACTTGGCGAGCACGCCCGATTCGGTCGGGCTGTGTCGCTGGGTGGTGATGACCGCACCCGCATTGAAGGCGACGGCCGAGCGCATGATCGCGCCGACATTGTGCGGGTCGGTCACCTGATCGAGGACGAGGAGGAGAGGGCTTTCCTTCAGCGCTTCGAGCCGGCGTACCGGAAGCGGCCGTGTTTCCAGCATCACGCCCTGATGGATCGCCTCGGGGCCGAGCACCTTGTCGATCTCCTGCGGCGAGACGATCTCGAAGGGAATGCCGAGCGCCTCGACAACGACTTCGAGGCGCGCCAGTGCATTCTGCGTCACGAACAGCTTGATCTTCTTGCGCTCGGGATTGTCGAGCGCTGCGCGCACCGTATGCAGGCCGTAGAGATGCACCTGGTCGGGCGCAAGCGCCGGCGGCTTCCAATCGTCGCCGCCGCGCTTTCGCTTCTGCGGCTGAGGCGTCGGAATCTCCCCGCGTTCGCGCTTGGCGTCACGGTGGGCGCGCCGCAGAGTGGCGTAATGCGTATCCTTGGCGGATGGGTCTGTCGCGGTCTTGCCGCCGGATTTGTTGTCTTTGCTCATGCAGCTTTATAGCCATGGCGCTCGCTGCCGCATAGGCTTTCTTTCGTATGCCGGCTTTCGGCGGCGAATGAAATTTTTCGTGTTTTTTCCGTTGTCATCGTGTTGACAGACTGAAATGCTCCGGTCATATACGCGGCGCAGACGACGGGCGGCAACGCTTCGAAGTCTGACGAACTTGGTCTAGCGATCCGGACGAAAACTGGAGAGATGCCCGAGTGGTTAAAGGGGACGGACTGTAAATCCGTTGGCTCAGCCTACGTTGGTTCAAATCCAACTCTCTCCACCATTCGTCATCGGATCGGACCAACCCGCGGGTATAGCTCAATGGTAGAGCAGCAGCCTTCCAAGCTGAATACGCGGGTTCGATTCCCGCTACCCGCTCCAGTTCCCTTAAGCCACTTCATACGACCGCTGTCGCATTGTCCCCGAGATGTCTCCGGCGCTGGCGAAGAAGCTATAGACGGGGGAGGGCGCTCGACGCCGAACGTCTATGGCGCGTTTCTAGCGGTCCATGCGATTTTCTCTGAGATTTCAGGGATTTTCGAGGGCACTTCGGCGAATCGCCTTGCAGGCGGCGAATTGTCTCCCATATCCGCTGTCAGGCCAAGAATGGCGTCTGCAATTAAGTCTTGCGCAATGTCGCCGAAAGCCTTAAACGGCGGCACTAAACCGGTTCGCCGGGGCCACAATTTTCGTTCACAGGAAGCATTCAAATGGGAAAGAGTAAGTTTGAGCGCAACAAGCCGCACGTCAACATTGGCACGATTGGC
>NZ_JABFCN010000017.1 GCF_013087515.1 Rhizobium sophorae
AGCAACCAAAAACCGCTGGAGCGAACGCAAAACTGGATAAAACTTGGGGGCAAGGTCAGTACGCCTCCTCTAAATGGTGCCAGCTCTTGAGGTGAGCATGCTTTTCTGTAGCGAGCCTATGGATTGCCAGCTCTACCGCATTGTCGGTCAGCATCAACGCAAACCGGGCATCATGAACGCCGCCCTTGTCGAGATGTTCGAGGGCCAGATCCATCTGGTCAAGGAGAGCCGCGTAAAAGCTGAGAGCTGTCATCTTAGGTCAATCTCGTCTGCCGCTCGTCGACCTCGCTCGACAGAGAAGTTGTTCATCTTCGGCTCCTGCCGGCGTCATGGCAGGTTCGCGTCAATCACCTGTCGAAATTGGTTGTAGGACGTGCCCTTTAAGAATGATCTTGGTGCAGTCAATCTCGCCTATTATCGGTGCTAGGATCGACAAATCCTCACTCGTGGAGAAAATCACTTGTTGTCCACGAGCCTTCGATGTCGCTGCTCGTCGCAAAAGCTGCTCGAAGCTGACCTTCGAAGATGATTGTTGGCGCGGTTCGTCGAAGACCAAAACACCTGGATGGTTCGTGCTGTAAGAAGCGGCGAGTTCGAGCAGCCCAAGCTGATACGCCCATTTCAATCTTATTGCGTCGCTTGCGGATGTTTCAAAACCGATCTCAAAACCCTCAACCTCGGGACGATACGTATCCTGGGAGATAGCAAGATCGTCGGGTTGAAAGGTTTTAAATCCAAACTGCCGCGCCTGTGCACGTAGCAATTCAGACAGACGGTTGAGCTTTGCCTTATCGCTGTCGGACAGCTCGTCGTCAGGAAGCGCGCTTCTCTGTTGAAGAAGCGTCGTATACTGCTCAGACAGGGTGCTGAAACTGCTCACCGCATCGTCAAAGAAAGACTGCAGTTCGGAAAAATCTCGAATCTTCCGTTCAATCAGAATTCGCTCTTCAATCGCTGAAGCCGAAACGCTCGTCGCCGGCGCTACTAAATCAGCTCTTAGTGTTCTTATTACCGTGTACGCTTCGCTGAGATCTCGATTTAGTTGTGAGAGTAATCCTTCACGCTCTCGATTTTCCTCTTCTTCGCGCCGAAGTATGTCTTCAAACATTCTGATTTCAGATTTGATGTATGAGATATTATCTTCGATTGGCATGATCGATGCTACGCATTTTGCGAAAGTAAAGTGTCCTGCAAGCCTTGTTCGCAGGTGGGGCACCGGTCAGGACTAAGTGACCATTGAACGCCTGAAAAGCGCTGTAGCTTTTGAACATCCTGGTTTTTTTGAAGATCTTCTCGCAAAGTCTGGATCCGCCGTGTCAGGGCGTCAACGTCTGCTAATTTTACCTGCTTCACGCCGTTTAACGAAAGGCGCTGGACATTGAGGCTCTCCGCGTGGGCGATCACCTCGGCGAGTTTGGCTTCTATGGCGGGGACATTGTCGGACACGACCGGCACTTCGGCTTGGGAAATAGTGTCGAGTTCGGACTTCAGCGATCTAAGATGGTCATCAAGTGGCGTCCAGCCAACTTGTGTTGCCACTGACACGAACGCTTTCGAGATCGCATTCAAATCAACGATCGGCTTCGTACCAAGTGCCTCAATGCGTGAGGCAGATCTGTTCAGCAGCTGGCTGAGGTCATGCCAATTTGTTTCCCATCTGCTGGTAAGAACGTTGATGCGTTGATTTAGCTGTTCACGTTTGCGCTCAATCTCGTAGGCTTCGAGCCCCGCGATGAACTCGACTGCTCGTTTGTGGACCTCTCGAATGCGAAAATATGTCGGAATGGCTGCGGGGATGGAGGACCACCCGGACTTTTGCTCCACCCAGAACAGCGGGAACACGGTTTCGAGATAGAGCTTGATATCTTCTTTCTCGTAGCCTCGAACGACGGGAAGCTCCCAGCCAAGAAAATTCTCGAGGAAATGATGGAAACCGTCCTCACGTTGAGCAGCCCCCGGGTCTCGCACGAAGAACTGCTGAGTCCGATACTGGCCTTCAGGTTCAGACAGACCAGGGCCGAATTTTACTGTTATCAGGCGGTCATCGAGTTTTGAGACGACAGGGCGATGGACTGTCGCTATTGTGCCGACTGAATTTTCCAGTTCGAGCATCACGTCAGATTCAACGACCCGCACGCTCTCGCCACTATCTGTCACAAGATGGCTTGTCATCGCGTGTGGAAGAGGGATCTCTCGACGAGGGCTCAGCATTCGTTCCAAACCAAGAACGTAAATCATCCCTTGAAGGCAGGTTGATTTACCCATGGTGTTGTCGGCCCAAAGAACATTTAGCCCGTCGGTGAAACCGAGTTCAACTCCGTACCAGCCCCGCTCTGTGAGCGCGCGAAGCCTTAGGCGTCTCAGTTTAAAAGTCATAGAAGATTCTCCGGACGCCAGACCGTTTTCATAAAGCCATCAGTTAGCTTCGGCGCCACCTCGGAAAGGAAGGCTCTCTCGGCGTCAAGTACGCCGCTAGCTTTGGCAATTGCCTCAGCTGCTTTGCGACCTTCGTCCGTCAAAACAACCACCGATCCTTTGTTAACGCTAACGAGACCCATCGAATGGCTGAGCGCTACCGCGCGGTTTAGCCAAGGCTCGACCCTTACGGATACGTCGAGTGGACGATACCGTCCCGCGATCAATCCTAGTGCCTCCTCTCGACCCTCCTCGAGTCGCACATTATGAGCAAGAAATTGGAGCTTCTGAAAACTCGCCTTTTTCCCTCGACTGTAAAATACACTTAGGAGCAGTATCGCCATTCCCCAAGCCATCCGCAGGTCGCCTGCGACAGGCTCTGGGCGGACGGTGAACGTGAACTTGGATGTATTAAGGATGTCTAAGAAAGGGCTTTCACGGGACATCTGGGAAATCCAATGGGCACTGCATTATCCATTCAGAGACGGTTCCGAACACGAGTTGATCGACGTTCTCAGGTGATAGGTTTGGCGCCGCACCCTTGATTGCTTCCTTCAGGTTCATAATCTCATCGTTCAGGATGCCACTGGCCGTAACTGCAGTGGGGCCGGCAAACTCTAAATGGCGCCTCCGGCTCGCAATCACCGTGGCAAGATTGTCATGTAACTCTGGTGCCTGAGAACGAAGTGCACTCATAAGCGCCGCGCCCTGCAGATGATAACGAGTAGCATCCGCAACCGCATCTTCAAGCTTTTGAGGAGTTGTACGCTTCGCCAGCTTCGTGCGAGCCGTTGACAGCAAATCCTGTGACCCCTTCTCCTTCTCCCAAGAGCTAATCTGCGGATTTGTCGGATTTGGAATGCTAAGTTTGATGAGCGACAGTTGCGCCGCATTCAGCGTTAGGGCGTCAGCGCCGAAAAATGCTTGATCATGAATAAGGACCTCAAAGTCAGTGTCGAGGTAAGGCAGTGCTTTCGATCGGAGCTCCGTCGTCTTGTTCGCGCAGTGTATGTTGACGTCCTTGCTGTCGTGTAATGGGCTGAGCAGGACCCATCTCTTTATCGGCGCGCCGAGGAAGAGTTTCGATACGATAACGTTGTTTTTTTGAAGCTTACCCAGATCCCTGGTGATCTTATCTTTTTGCTTCTTCGCGCGTTCAGCGACTCCGATCGGCTCTTCTACCGCGTAACACTGATATGCGACGCTGTCCTTGTTGCAGTAATAGTCGATACCAAGGTCGCCCTGATCTTTGGCGGGTACCTTGTGAACGTTTAAGACGCCATGCCGACAATTCAGGAGGCCAAGCGCAAATATCTCCCAGTCGTCGGGATTCCAAATAGTTGTTGTTGACGGCAAGACTTCCCCCAGTATTCAGTATAGGTAATCTACATGAAGGGCGGTTGCGTGCAATGGAAGATTGTCGGCCTTAGGTAGCATCACTTTGCTTTTTGATCTCATTGGTAAATGTTCGCTCTGCGGCACGTCGCCCAGACCGATTGGGCATGTTGAGATGGTTCGCTTCCTGGACAGCAGGCGCGGTCTTCCGCATCTTCTTTGGGTGATTGAGATTTGTAAGCATGCTTTCACCCCATCGCTCTTAGTCCGCCCTGGGCTGACGACTGGCCCAGTACGACGTGTATTTTGGCCCTTTGGAATCGGGCGGCGACGGGGGCTCGTGAATCAAAACAGGCACCGGCGCGGGAAGGTCTGGCCCGACGATTATGGCTTCTCCAGGCGCGAGAGTCGGGATGAACAGAGCGGCGTTGCGATCAAGATCGCCGCAGGCTTTCTCGACTGCATTGCGATCGTCTTCATTGGTCAGACGATGCACAATCAACGTGCCAAGTTGGCTGAGAACATCGGCCGGAATATCGCGAGGGCGTTGTGTGGCAAGGATGGTCGTCAGTCCGTATTTGCGACCTTCTTTGGCGATAAGCCCAAACGCTTCAAGTTTCACGCTGGCGTATTCGTCGCCGATGGTTCGGCCTAGGAATTGGTGTGCTTCATCCAGTAGTGTGATCATCGGTTTGTCTCGAAAGGTGTTCTGCCGGGCGCGGGCCAGGAGAAAGCGCCCGATGACATTCAGAAGGATTTCGCGCGTGTTGTGCTCGAACCTGACGTTTTTGAAGGATATTCGCAGGATGTCCTGCCTTTCGGACGCAAAGAATGCTTCCAGAACCTTTACTAAGGACTGTCCACGATTACCGAACAGGCATTCAAGCTCAGGGGTATGGATCAACGTGCGCATGCGCGCGATCAGGCTTTCGCAGTAGCCTACGGCCTGCTCATTGACCTTGCCCCAGTGGGTCGGATTGTCCCAATCCGTCGGCTGGACGCACTCCTGCTGAACCTGGTCGGGAAGGTTTTCAATGTCGAAGTGGCAAAGCGGACTGTGAATCACATCGCTATGCACTTCCAAAGCTTTCAGGAAGGGGCGGCGGTCCTTTTGCTTCTTAAGGAGCAGCTTTTTCTCATAGATCGTCACGCCTTCAAGCTGTCCCTCACTTTTCTTAACAAGCTTGAGGCTCTTGATCGCTTCGCGGAGTTTGGGGCCTTGACTTTGGCCCGATGGGCGAAACAAAGCAAACAGATCGTCCTCGGTCATGAACTGGTAGGGGAAATGAACCTGCTGGCTGCCGGCTTCTTCGTGGTCGAAGGCGTAGTGCTCCGATATGGCGGGGATTTCTGCAAATTCGCCGGTGGGATCAAAGAGAATGCATTTACCGCCAGCGGCTTTGACCTGCTGGAGTATGGTGGCCAGGGTCCAGCTCTTGCCGCCGCCCGTGGCGCCAAACACGCCGCAGTGGCGGCCGAAGAGCTTCTCAGGCGGCAGGCGCAAATGTACACCGCTGCCCGCATCGAGCGTGCCGATGTCGAGCGCGCTCGTACCGCTCGCCACCAGTGAATTTGCCATGAGCTCGCCGAACATCGACGGATCGGCCAGGTAAACCGCGTCGCCGACGCGGGGATGGTGGCGGATGCCACGGATGAGTTTGCTCTGGCGTTGATCGACTGACGCCAGCAGTTGCACCCTGCCGACCGGGTGAGGGTCGGGTTGCGTGCCCAGCGTCGGCTCGACGGTCAATCGCTCGGCGTCGGGCAGTTTGACTTCGACCAGTCGACCGAGAAGTTTCACGAGCTCGCAATCCACGAATACGAAGTCGCCGACGGCGCCGCGCGCAAGGGCACGGCGCTCCGGCCGGGCGGTGGCGTAAGGCAAGTTCACTTGCACCGTTGACGCCGTCACGACGGAAATCGTGCCGACATAGCGATCGGGATCAACCAGGCTGTGTTTGATCACGACTGTACCCCATCGCCGAAGCCTCTCGCGGCCTGCATACGGTCAAGATGGCGTTCGCGTTCGGTTTGCGCAACAAGATCAGGGATGGCTAGCGCCAAATCCTCAAAGCGGCCGCTGAGCAGTGTGATACGCTGATCGCCAATCCGCGCCAAGTGCTTGAACCTTTCGAAATAGTCGCTGATATGCTCGCGCACCGCGCTTTCCCCGGCGATGGTATGATCGCCTTTCTCCAAGACATCGTCTCTGAGAAAAGCCACGTCACACACGATCAGCTTGAGGCTCATATTGGCCTCCAGTGCCGCCATCACTGGCTTGCTCAGGTGGTCGTCGTTGAAGCCGAAGCCTGAGACGATCAGGGCGGTATCCGGCTCGCGCAGCGAGCTTTGAAACGCGCCCATCATATCAAGATAAGGAGGCTCAAACGCTTCCTGGTATTTGCTGTCGCGCGGAAAGATCAGGAGAGGCGTTTCCGAGCCTTCAGTCCGCACGATATCGGCACCGCTTCGCTTCCAGTCGATCGAGCCGTGGAGTTTGTAGAGATGGAACACGTTCTCGATATAGTCAGGCCCCTCCTTGGCATTCTCGCGGCGGACGATGTCGTGCGAGAAATGGCCGCGATCATAGATTTGCGGCATGGAATGGGAAAAGCCATCGATGATGGAGAAGCGCTGTGTCCGCGCGGCGTATTCAAAACACAAATCGTAGTTGGTCGTGAAAAATTTGGCGCGCGGCTTACGCACGCCGCGCCGCGCGATCTTACGGATGATCGTGCCGTGCGCCTTGAGGTCCGTATCCTTGTTGACGAAGCTGACGCGCTTGGAGATCGCCTTCTCGGCGGTTCCAATGAAGTTCGTGATTTTGGCGCTCTGGGCGTTGTCGAAGAGCTCGACATAAATTTTGCATTGGGTCAGCAATTTCTCAATGTTCTTTCCAATGTCCTTGGCTTTGGGGATGAGCTTGATCACTTCCTGGAATGTGTCGTCGGTGGCTGCGGTTTTGACCGCATCCCAAAGGTCGCCCATGCCGGGCGCGGTGAGAGCGTTCTGTGCGGTATTTCGTGCGCAGAATGATGCGCCGGCCCCGGTCAGCACCATCAGGTTCGAGGCGTTCATGGCGATGCTCAACGCAAGATCGATATCGCGGTTGGCGCCGAAACTGGTAGTTTTGCCATCGCCGTCAACTTGATCGGCGAACTCGACCCAGCCCTTGGCTGGGTTGAACAGCCGCAGATGATCGGCAGATGCCGGTAAATCCTTCCAGTATCCCAATGAATATCCCTCCATTTGCGATCTCGGTACGATCGCGCTATGCCCGTAATCGGAGCATGGCCGCAGACTACACGTCAAAATAAACTGTGTAAGCGTGTGGTGATAGATATTTGCAGGGGTTCGCGAGGCGAAAGACGCTGATATTTTTGCATGATCATTACGCAGACTTAGAGAGCGAGGTCATGCCGAGACAGCGGATGCTCAGTGCGAATGCACTCGATTGCCGTGGCGACAAGCTGTTCGCCGGCGTGTTTACCAAGAATGGAAGCCCGTAGGCAAACATTGGGATTGCCCATGGATTTCAGAGAGATGAGATTTTGGAACTTTCGCAGGTTGCGGGTTCGATTCCGCTCAAGGCGCACGGATGCCGAATATCGAGGTCTCCGGTTCTGCTCACACTAAGACAGCAACCTGAGTCTGTTCGCAGCGCGAGCCGCCCCACGCGGTGCGAACAGGTCGCTTTGCGCTTCTTCAACAGTTCTCATCGGTGAACGACGGTTAGTGCAGCAATACCAGCCTCATCGGCCGCACGCAGAAACGCTTCCCGGAATTGCTCCGGAGCAATCTGACCGCTGATCGCATCAACGCAGGCCTTCACCGCGCTGACGTATTCCTCGCCATCATCGGAAGGCCAGTCCGTGATCAGCATATGCGCTGCGTCGCCGAGCGTGCGAACGATCTTGTGGGCTGGCTGACCGCGCAGCGTAAGTCCAACGGGTGTGAATGTCGACGATGTATTCCAGTTCATTGCCCCCGACCCCTCAAGGCACGGATGCTGCGATCCCAAGCGGACTATACGCGCGCATTCTAAAAATCCGAATTAAGAATTATGGCTGCCACGTCGAGCGATGAAAGTCTGCCGCGCGGAGAAGTGAGGGCGCTCGACGACGAGGGGTAGGCCGCCACTAGCGCGATCACGCATGAAGTCGTCATTGGGCTTTGGGCAGATCGCTCCACCTTATCCTCAGCAGAGGTTTAGCCGTTTTAGGAAGCTTCGAGCGATCAACCATCCGCGATGAGACTTCAAAGTCGGCGTTGATCTTCACGACGAGCAGCTTGCTGAAATTCCCCGACACTTTCACGGAAACCTCATCGTTGGACTTGAACGGCGTGATGGTTTTGATCTCCACGTGATCGTTGCCAAGCCGCCCGTCGGCACCCTGCGCGTAGTTCTTGTTCAGCTTTATCCCGTAGGTGATGGCGCCGAACAGTTCGCCAATGACGCCGTACAGATCAAGATGACGACTTGTCTCACGGTGGTAGCTTTCGGCCAGTGCCAAGAGGTCCTGAAAATACGGGATCAGATGTCGGATAGCATTGGGATATTTGGCGCGCCACTCGTGGTATTGGAGTTGTTCTTCCACGTCGGACCAGGAAACCCACTCGCCGTCGTCATAGAAGGCTCGATTCCAGATATCAGCATCCATTTCAAACCTCTTGGAAGCCTGATTTTCGCGACGCTGCCCGTGCGATCTTATGATCTATCCATCCAGAAAGCGCGTCCCAGAGCGCTCGGTCTCGACCGGCTTGGCAGGCGATCGCAATGATCTGCTGGTAGGAGATAGGCGTGATCGCCCCTTGGCCGGCGAGGCCCGGATCCATCAGGCCCCGTATCGCTTTCCGCGCCGTTGGAAAGCTTGGGTGATCGGCAAAGGCTGCCAGGGCAGCCGCTTGAAGGTTTCGGCGCTTGCCTATCGCTGCCGCCAGCACGGCGTTGCGCATCCACTGATAGGCGTCTCCCCTAAAAGGACAGGGCGCATGGTCGACAACCGGATCGAGCTCGAAGACCTTTGGGATGTATTCCCAATAGCGGATGCTCTTGCCTGTCAGAGCGCATCGCGACCGCACGCCATTCCCCGGGTTGATTTGGTCTTCGTAGTTTCCGTTGCATTGACGTTGGCCTGAGCGAGAAGCAGCCGTTTGGCTACATTGTCCTCCGGGTTCGGTGAACTTGCACTCGATGACGAGTGCGGCCGCGGAGCCGACGGCAAGTGCATCGACTTGCGTGAGCCTGGGTTCTCCCAGAAGCCGATCGGTATCAGTCCACTCGAGTGTCACTGTCCATGGGCCACCCGGTGCCACTCCCACACGCTCGGCGATGGCGTCGAAAATGCGGTCGCGATCTGTGCTCATCTTAAGTGTGCCGAACACATCGATTGCGATGGCTTGCGACGAATGCGCCTTATAGGCCTGAATTCGATTGGTTCGATCACGATGCCAGGGAAACCCCTTCCAGTCCTTGATCGCTGCGCGACTGGCCGGAAACAGATTTTCGCGAACTGCCTGGAAATCGGAGATCATCCCCGGGTGCGCCTCACTTCCATCAAGGCAAGACGATCGTTTCTTTCGGTCGAAGAGGCTCGACCCTGCATGCGTTCGTGATGAGATCGCTTTAGGTGACACTCGGCTTGTCCACCAGCTTCTCGACCAATTGTCTGAGTTCCGACGGCGTCGTTTGGCCAGCCACCACCTCATAATAGCCGATCCCGGCGCGTCGCAGCGCCTCCTTCTTGACCGCGTCGCGCGCGGCCGCGGTGCCTTGGTGATGCGCTCCGCCCTGGTATTCGATGACGTGCCGTGGGTGGCAATTGCCGTCCACGAGCAGCAAGTCGACACGTTTGGAGTTGATGCAGCTGTAGGCCTCTGAGTCGGCACTTCGAAGGATCTCGCCCAATGAAACCTGAGCCATCACCTGCCAGGACGAATTGCAGCCGATCACGACACTGTCGAGTTCTCGAAACACCCGGGCTTCACTCTTGTTCAGCAATGGTTGGATGGTGAACTTCGAACGCATCACGATACGCAGTTGATCCGTGGCATCGATTGGCCGCGATAGCTGAGCAGCTGGGGTCTGAAGCCAGGGGCCCTGTATGACGCGCTCGTTCCAGCGCCTTTCTTCCCGGCGTGATCTGCTCCTCTCACGCCCCGGCTGTTTGCTCGTCGCGGTTAGGAACTGCTCAATGGCCATCCCAATGATAATGCCGACAAACAGCGCAGCGACTAACAGTTCCGGCTTTTCGAAGTCTGCAACGGTTATACCGCCCGAAACGCCGACTGCGGCAGCTCCGATGATCAGCCAAGGTGCTGCGAACAGCACCGACCTCTGGCGATATTGCATGCCCCTCTCCGGATTCCCCGCCAAGATAGTATGACGCTTTTACGATGTGCGGAAAGTTATCCAAAAGAATGGGGGCTCGCACGCATGAAGCTTCCCCCGGGGAACCGATATTGGCCCGCAGTCGACATCCGCTTCGGCCCAGGACGTTCCTACGTCGCTGGCGCGGCGAGAGATTTTCGAGGCCAGCACTTGGCTTGTTGCTATGGGGTTCACGTTTTGGGCCAGGAAGATCGCATAAAGGATCGAAGGGAACCCGCCGGCAGGTGAACAAAAGATAAAGCATGGCAGGCACATAGCTATTGATGCAGTTCGTATTCGAACCGTTCAAGGCGCGGCACCAGCCAATCCTTCTCACCGCTTTCGACCCGTTCAAGAGCTTCACAGGCAGAGGACTCTCGCAATCCAAACAGCTATCCGTCACTTCAGATCAAAACCCGCGTCCAACGCCGATGGACCAAATGCGAAAATTGAGAACAGACCAAGCGGCGAAGGAAAAACTCGATGATTTTCACCTATATCCGTAAAACTAGTTGTATTGCGTTAGCGAATCCTTGAGCTGCAGCGAGCATCGTCCGCTCACCTCGAGATGGATCTGGACTTGATGACCATTTTTGGCCAATCGCGCCTAACACGCATCACCTACGCCGTGCTGCTTCTGCTCATGTTCTGCTTCGATTTTGCGAAGGACCCGATCGAGCGCCTGATTATGGCCGAACATGATCAGGCAGCGCGTGAGTTAATGGCGCCACGCACAGGGACCGCCGTCGGAGGAGAGGTCAGCGGCAAAAACATGCCGCTGATGTTCAAAGGGCAAGAAGAGTTGGTGAAGCAGGTTGCAGCCTCCGGCCGCAAGCCGACGGCAGAGGACATGCAAAATTTCCGTGCTATGGCGGCCAAAGGGGCTATACAGATGGCCATGGGAACTGGAGCGGGCGATGCCGAAACAGCCAAGCTCGTTGCCCGCCGCTCCTTCTTCGAAACGCTTTACATGGTTGCCGCGATTGCGATGACAGCGATCACCATTGTAGGCCTGCTCTACATGGTATCGAGTCGGCTTCGCGACATTGGTTGGTCTCAATATCTGCTTTGGCTGCTGCTCGCGCCCGTCTTCTTACCGAGGTTTTTCGCAATTCCCTTGCCGACGCTTGCGATCCAGGGAATTACCTGTTTCTTCTACGGCATGCTTCTCGTTCTTGCCTTCATTCCCGGTGAGGACTCCAGCCCACCCGCCCGTTACAAGTTGGCCCAGCCGACATCGGCTAAACGTCGGCCGGGTCAGTTCGGGCGACTTGGCACGCAATAGCCGTAGCGGCTCGTGCGGCCGAGTCGGGACCCGGCCCGACTAGTCGACTGAGTTCGGTCGCTGACTTGTTGACGAGAGGGTATGCCTCATCCGTCAAGGGCCGGAAGAGGACACGGACGAAATTTTCACCCAAAGAGAGCATAGCGCGGCAATTTCACTTGCAATTGTACATTCAATTTGTAATGTCCATCTGGCAGTCGCGCATAGACCGATTGCAACTCTATCGAGCCATTTTGCTCGAAACCCATGGGGCTGGGGATACATGAATAACATTGCGACGGAAGCGTCGGCTAAATCAAGTCAAAACCCATTATCTGATGAAACCAAAAAGAAGCTTGCCGGAGCTAAGGCGGCATTGCAATCAACATTTGGGCAGGTTGTTCTAGCGATGAGCTCGGTGCCACGCTACCGCAGTCAGATGTTATCCGACCTCCATCATCTGGTTGTGGATCCCTTAATTAATGATCGTATCGCCATCGCGACACCCAAGGCCGTCACTGGCATTGAGCCGCCGGCGATCGCCATTTGGGCGACTGTCAGTGCCGAGGTTGATGCTCGTATTTCGGAGCAGGCTAAGGCGGGAGTGTTCCCGGCCCGCCTGAAGCCGGAAGACTGGAAGAGCGGTGAGGTCGTTTGGTTGCTCGACGTGATCGCGCCCACACGCGAGCTGGCAACGATGGTTCTGGCGAATTTTCATCAGGTTGCCAAGCGAGGAGACATCAAGATCCACCCGATGGTCGCCCATTTAGTCGATCGGGAAATCTTGGGAAAACTGACTAACGGTGTCACGTCAGCGGCTGCAAGCAGCGCTGAGTTTGGCAACGTGATGAACTGATCGAGCTGGCCGCCGAAACTCCAACAACAAATGTCAACTTTGAGCGCGCCTCGACCGGGTGTGCGATATCCGTTGCGGTGGGTTTGGCACCAACATGCAGACAGTGAGCGTGCTCGCGTCGCTTATAATGAAGGCTGTGCCCCTCATCGTAGCGAAAAACTCTTGATTGAAAAATGGGCAGCTAATGAAGCGTCGGTCGCTCTTGGCATCACTTTGCGCACTGCCTCTCGCGTCTTGCCAGGGTGAGAGTGCATCTGTTCGCTTTAAGGTTATTGCGTCGGCTACGGTGGATGGCCGACCGATTGAGAGTTCCTCGGTGATGGAAATCACCTATTCCAAGGTAACGCGCAGCCTTATCGGAAATGGTGGCGTCACACGTCTGTACGGCGAGGCGCTGATTTTCGATCTCGGAGACAAAAGTACGGCCTATATCCTGCCGGTCCAGCATGATCCGAACAACACTCTGACTCAAGTTTACGAAGCCGGAGTACTGACGAGCCTTGGCATCAAGAATAGCATTGGTTCGCTGTCGGAAGCGGACTTTGCAACACTACGCGATGCGAGCGGTCGCCGTCCCTTCAAGCTAAAAACGGGCAGACTGCCTGTGATTGTCTCGTTCAAGAACGAAACCGATCCCAAAACGATATTTGAAATCCAGTCCGCGGATTTCGGTCGATACTTCCCAGGTATCCACTTCACAGGTCTCGATATCGAAATAACGACTGACCCTATCACCAATAAATTGCGAGAACGGCTCCCCTGGCTCGATACCGCCGTGGCGCCCGGAAAAATTTTTCCACGCGATCCTCCAGGGGTCTCGCGCCCACGCAATGAACTGCCGTTTAGCTACATAATAACTCCCGCCAGATTCTTTGGAGATGGAAGCCGATGACAGAGACGCCCACCGACAAGAACGTAATGTTGGCCCTGCTTGCTCTGGATGCATATTCAAGGGGAGATAACCCGCAAGTTACAGACAAGGACGGGAACGAACTCTCCAATAGAATTGGAAATGCCCAAGTCGACAAGTTGTCCAGCGATGTACTTGACGGAACTGCAAGCATATCTGGTTTTAGCGCCACTTCCTATAAATGGACAGTTGGCGGGACTACGGAAACGGTAATTGCCTATCGAGGCACGGATTTTATCACCAATGGCGGCTGGCCATCGATCGAGACGTTAAAGGACATAATTGCCGGCTGGTCCAGTTCCTTTGGGATGACCGGCGACGATACAGGTGTCCCGATCGTTCATCTCCAGCCCTACTATGCTGAAGAATTCTATAAAAACGTAACGGGTCATGAAGTCTTCCCCGGATGGAACTCCAGCGATGACGATTATGACTCGTCCACACCGTCAAATGTGATCATAACCGGTCACTCCCTCGGCGGTAGTCTTGCTGGTTTCATCGGGTCTCTGACAGGAACCGAGACTGTTGTTTTTAACGAGATACCCTACTTAGGCCTCGCGCTTACGGCGTCGCTTGATACGTTTTTCAGTACCCTGACAATCGCTGACGATCCAAAGCAGATTGCCGACACAGTTCTCGATGCGCTGAAAGGGGAAGGCCTAACCATTAACGGTTTCAGGCTCCCCATGGCCACGAGCGTAACCTCCTATCGAATGGATGGAGAGGTGGCAGCTTTGGCGCGCGTCCTTGGGCCGTTTCTCGGGATACCAACGAATCTGTTGATCGACAAACTTCGCGGTGCAGACGCGGCTCAGGTCGACGCCATCGCGGCGGCAGCTCTCGTATATGGGCTCTCGGTCGATGGACAGTCTCATATCGTGCCCATGAATGCCTATGGCGGCGGCTTGCTGGATGCCATCAGCTTGCATTCTCAGGCGCTTATGGTTCTCACGACTTACGCCGATGCTGAACATCATGTGAGCTGGAGTTCCGTAGGCGGGTCTCTGTTCAAAGCATATTTTGACGAACAGCTTGGCGTTGCGGCTGAAGCGGATCAACTGGGCGGATATGGAACGGCAGCCAGCAAGATGCTGAATGCGATCGCTTATTCCGTACTCGACGAGGGCAATCTTATCTTCGGCAACACGGGGGCGCGCGCTCTTTTCGACGACGCTGATGCTCTCGGAGTTCTAGTCTCATCGGGGAAGTCATCAGCAGTTCTGGAAGGTGCTTTGGATGGTCTGGCGGAAGCAATCGTGCAATTTGCCGGTTTGATGGCTGTTCGACAGGTCAACTATCACGACTACGGCGAATCAAGCCCCTACCGTCCCGAGCAAGGAGTTGTTCAGCTTTCTGACGAGAATGGCGATGCAGTCCAGACCGCTGATCAAGCAAGTATTCTTACGCTTGAAATAAACCAGGAACTATGGCGCTTGGGGCAGGACGACCCTAACGCGTTTATCGAAATCCGAGGCGTGAAGACGCTTCTGGAGAGCCTGTTCGAGCGCACGGCTGATACAATCGGAAGCAGTGTCGTTACGGAGGCAATTCATACTCTGTATCCCAGCTCAGAAGACAAGCCGATCCAAGAGGTAATCGGCGCGATACAATTTTCGGTTTCCGAAGATCCGCTCAAGACAAAGCTGCCTGAGTGGTACGGCGGATACGACCCGCACCATGCGTCATTGCTAGCTGCTACCGATGGAGACGACGCGGTCGATGGCAACTCTAAGAACAACATAATTGCTGGCTCGGACGGTGATGATGTTTTGGATGGACATAGCGGCCGCGACATCTTGATCGGGGGTTCCGGAAACGATTTGTTCATCGACTCGGTCACTGAAGAGAACGTAAACACTGGCCATAAGAACGATAACGATATTTACGTCGGCAGCGATCAAAAGGTTGGCCTTCTAACTGATTTCCTCGAGTGGCTCGTATTCGGCACCGAAACAGACACGGTCCGATACACGGTTGATCCGGGTGCGTCAGCAACGGATCCCGAGGCGACCGGAGATCTTTCTGACTTCACACAAGGCCTTCGCGTCACCGATCTCCAGAAAACCACGCTCGGCCAGGCTGAGGCCATTAAAATAACTATAGAGGACGCCAATAGCGGCGCAAAAGGTACTGACATCCTTCTTTCGATCGATAAGGTCGAATTGTCAGACCGAGCTGACGAACTTGTTTTGAACGATGCCGCACTCGATGCACCCATCCTCATCGATATGGGCAAATCCGGGCGTATCCAATCCGAGGTGCCGGCTGGCGAGAGGTTGAGCCCTAACGCCTTCACTGAAAACGTCGATGTCGTCGACTACTCTGGGCTGTCGCACGGCATTAACTACCTCAACGGTGTGACGTCGGACCACGATGACGTCTACACGCTTGACAACGTATTCCAATGGCAGGGTTACGATCAGGAACTCTTGACCATTGTCGACTACGCGGCCAAGGGAGCGCTTGGCTACAACAATGCGCTGCATGTTCAAGGCGCCGATCAGGTCAAGCTCAGCGATCATGATGATGTGCTGATCAGTGCCGACTTCGGCTCGATCATCACCACCGGTGAGGGCCAGGACAAGATCTGGTTCACCAACGGCATCGGTGTGACTGACCTCAGCAGCGAAGACCGCATCGCGCTCGGCGGTGTCTTGACGCTTTATGGCGGCCTCAAAAACGAAGCGTCGGAGGATCCCTATGCCTGGGGTCCGTATGGAACAGCTTATGCATTGAATGCCGAGGGAGAACTCGTCATCCGCAATGCATTCTGGCATGTGGCCAATGCCGATGGGACCCCGTCGGATGGCGTCGCGACGATGTATGTCCTCAATTGGAAGGATCAGGCGACGGCGGGCCCAGGCGGCGAAGGCGAAGTTGGGCCAGGCGGGATCTTCCTGGCCGAATACCATATGTACTTCGTCCGCTTCCGTGACATTACGCTCGATATGAAGGGGCAGTATTCCGTGCTCGGCGAGGGCGCGTTCGACATTCTCGGCCTGATGATCAAGACGATGACGGGTCATTATCCCTGGGGTGGTCAGGATCCTCTCGTCCTCGACCTCGATGGTGACGGCATCGAACTCACGGCGCTTGATCGCTCCAAATCGAAGCTCGATCTCGACAACGATCTCTATGCCGAGTCATCCGGTTTCGTCGGCAAGGACGACGGCGTTCTTGTCCGTGACCTTAATGGTGATGGCAAGATCACTGGTTCCGACGAGATGTTCGGCAACGCCACCACTTCGGGACTCGCCGCACTCGCCCTTCTCGACGGCAATCACGACGGTAAGGTCGACGCCAACGATAGTGGGCTCGCAGACTTCAATGGCGATGGTACGGTCACATCGGCCGACAGCTTCTCCTCACTTCTCGTCTGGCAGGATGCCAACGAGAACCACCGCACCGATACCGGTGAGCTCAAGAGTGTCGTGGATCGTGGCATTACCTCGATCAACGTGACGCCGAACACCGGAACCACGACCCAGACGGTCAATGGAAATACAATCACCAGCACCGCAGGCTATACGCTCGCTGACGGTACGGTTCGCACGATCGCAGACGTGCTGCTCAGTCTCGACAACCAGAACACCACCTATGTCGGTGCTCCGATCCAGGTCTCCCAGTCGGTCCTCGACCTTGCCGACCTTAAGGGGCGTGGCACCCTCGTGTCTTTGCACGAGGCACTGAGCGTTCTTCCGACAGCCGAGACGGCTGTGCGCGCTGCAGTCCAAACGCTGACGTCGCCGGTCCTATCGGACTTGCGCGAGGCAATCCGGCCTATCCTGACGGCATGGGCTGAAGGCTCTCCGGTCAAGATTGGTGCTGATATTATAACAGGCGCCGCGGGCCTGACCGCGTATGACGACCTTGCGATCGTTCGCAAAGACGGCAATGTCGTCGATTACGCTTGGGGCGTTTCCTCCGCCGGTGACAGCACGTCCGACATTCCGGGCATCCGGATGGCCTCGGGCGTCATCGTCTCGAGCAGTGAGGGTACGTCGGGACGCGGCGAGCTCTCCAGCCTCCTATCGCAATGGACGGGTGGCGACTCATCGATTGTCGTCACGACCGGAACGGAACTGCATAACGGCGTTTCGGTATCCTATCTCGATTACCGCGACGGTGACGACTACCTGCGCATCTACAACTACCAGAAGGCCGACTGGAGCAGCAATCTTGCATCGTCGGCCAATCACACGCTCGGCAGCGGCGTCGTCATCGACACGATCTCCGGCTCGGACTTCTCCTTCTATGAACGGTTGATCGGTGAATCGCTGCACGCGTTCTTCGATGTTCCGGACTCCGCCACCGCCGGCTACCAGGCGGTTGCGGCCTTCCTCGACAAGATGGATGATGCCCTCGACCTCTTTGCGGTTCGGCTGGCGGTGCAAAGCGGTCCCCTTGCGCATTATTTCGATAGCATCGACTATAATGCCCAAAGCGACGGCTTCACCTCGAAGAGCGGCTCGCAGATTGCCGCTGTCTTCACTGCGCTTCTTGCCGATGCCGAGCAAAGCAGCGACGCCGTGTCATGGCTCACCGATTGGAAGCCTTTCTTCGACGTATTCCTGTCCGACTATTCCCGTGGATCGGCATCTCAGAAGAACACCTATGCCTTCCTGGTGCAGAACATGCTCAACGCGGTTGAGCAGCATGCCGGCGGCATCTCAGTCGTCGACTTCGCGCATGCCTTCGGCATGGCGCAGGATCTGTTCTTCACCGGAACCGGCGTGGTCATTGGCAGCGGACAGGACGACATCCTGATCGTCGATGGTGGCGAAACGGTCGTTCGCGGCGGGACAGGCTCGGACAACTATGTTATCGGCAAGAGCTTCGGCTCGACTGAGATCTTTGACGACGATGGTCTCGGCGGCAGCGTCGATACGGTCCGCTTCTCCGCCCACAATGCCGGCGACATCATAGCCTCGCGCGATGGTATCGACCTGCTTCTGACCGATAAGGTCACCGGCGCTGTATTGCGCATCACCAACGAGTTCGAAGGGCGCTGGCCTGGCTTGATGATTAGCGACGCCTCCCACGACTTCGGAATCAACCAGATCGTATTCAAGGACGGCAGCGTTTGGACTAAGGTGGACATTGCCGAAGCCGTTTCGAAGATCGATGATGCATCGACCCACGTCACAGGTACGGAGGACATCGATGTCCTGCAGGGTGGTAAGGGAGACGACCTGCTCGAGGGCGGCGGTGATACTGATATTTATCGCTACGGTCGTGGCGACGGGCAGGATACGATCCACGACTTCGAGGGCAATGCCTTCCGCAATGACCAGGATATGCTTCAGTTCCTGGACGGCATCCGTAGTGGGGATCTGATATTCCTCCGCGATGGCGCATCGAACGATCTCGTCATCCGCTTCAAGAATAGTCCGCTCGACCAGATTACCATCCAAGGACAATTCGCTGCGACCTATACCGGTCCTTATGGCACCTGGTACATGAACCGCATCGACCTGTTCACGTTCGATGACGGCAGCAGCCTGACAAGCGATCAGGTCGCCAGCATCGTGTTGCAAGCCCATTCTACTGATGGAAATGACGAGCTCTATGGCATGGAGCGCGAAGACATCCTGCGGGCTGGCAAGGGTGACGACTTCATCTCCGGCGGAAATCAGAGCGATCTCTATCTCTATGCGCTTGGAGACGGTCACGACGTCATTCAGGATCGAATGACCAACATTCTGTCCGGAACCGATGACTTCCTGCGATTTGGAGCAGGTATCGGCCGAGAGGATATTAGCTTCGGCAGGGTGGATGGCGACCGCCATTCAATTGTTATCTACGTCAATGGTGGTCAGGGAAGCATTACGCTCCAGAACGAGTTCGCCTACGCCGCATCTGGTGTCTTTGGAAATATCTTCTTCGACCGTATCGAGCGCATTGATTTCACGTCGGGCGACCAGAGCATTTCCTGGCACGAACTCGCGACGATGCTCATCGCGTCGGAAAAAACGAGCGGTGCCGACATCATCGAAGGTTTGGATATTGACGACATACTTGATGGAGGGGCCGGCGACGACACCCTGTACGGTTACAACGGCAACGACACCTACGTATGGGGCCATGGCTACGGCAACGATACGATCCAGGAGCGTGGCGCCGGCGCTCTGAATGGCGGCGATTTCGACAAGATCATTTTCAACGATCAGGTAGTCGCATCTGACATTCAGCTAGTTCGAGATGCAGGTAGCAGCGATCTCGTCATAAGGCTTCGCGACAGCGGCGAAACGCTGACGCTGATCGGCCAATTCTCTTACAATGCCATAAATTATCGACCAGACCAGGTCGATGAGATCCATTTCTCAGATGGCGTTGTCTGGAACGCCGCCGACATCCGCAGCCAATATCTGCTTTCGATGAAAACGGCAGGCAACGACTCCATCTACGGATTCTGGACAAATGACACCCTGGATGGGGGGGCAGGCAACGACTACCTCGCAGGTGGCGATGGCGATGACACCTATTTCTTCGGCTATGGCGACGGACAAGACATCGTCCAAGAGAGCTATGGCATTGTGCTCTATTCCGATAACGACACAGTCCGGTTCAACAGCAACGTCAACGTTGATGACGTCACATTCCAACGTGTCGGCGACTACGACCTGCTGATAACGCTTGCCGGATCGAATGACTCTCTTCTCATTCGGAACGAATACGATATCGCCGTCTGGGACATGAACGATGTCGAGCAGTTTGCGTTCGCTGACGGCACGATTCTATCGAAGTTCGACATCATCGTTCGGTTGATCGCTGCCCAGGTGACCGAGGGTGACGACACGGTCACGGCTTTTGATTTCGACGATGTCATCGCCGCAGGTGCGGGAGCGGACACGATCGATGGCCGTAGTGGCAATGACACGATCACCGGCGGGACCGGCAACGACACGATCGACAGCGGCTGGGGCAACGACACGATCTATTACGCCCGTGGTGACGGCAACGACACGATCACGGATACGGGCATGTGGGATACCGACGACCGGCTGGTGTTGTCCGGCATCAATCCCGCCGACGTGACGTTGGTGCGCAATGGCAACGATGTGACGCTGGTCATCGCCGAGAGTGTGGCGGGTGCGGGCGACGCCGGCTCCATCCTGCTCAGCGGCAATCTCAACGAGTACTATCAGACCGGCCTTGAGAAGGTCGTCTTTGCCGACGGCACGATATGGACGCGTGACACGATGCGGGCAGCAGTGCTGGCCGAGGCATCGACGTCAGGCAACGACGTGATCACCGGCTTCAACGCGGCCGACATCATCAATGCCGGCGCCGGCAACGATACGATCAATGCCGGTGATGGCAATGACACGATCACCGGCGGGATCGGGAACGACACGATCGACAGCGGCTGGGGCAACGACACGATCTATTACGCACGCGGCGACGGCAACGACACGATCTCGGATTCGGGCATGTGGGATACCGACGACCGGCTGGTGTTGTCCGGCATCAATCCCGGCGACGTGACGCTGGTGCGCAACGGCAACGATGTGACGCTTGTCATCGCCGAGAGTGCGGCGGGTGCGGGCGATGGCGACAGCATCCTGCTCCAGGGCAATCTCTACGAATACCTTGAGAGCGGCCTTGATAAGATCGTCTTCGCCGACGGCACGGTGTGGAGCAGAGCTGATCTCAGAGCGATGCTGGTGAACTTTGCCGGTACTCCAGGCGACGATGTGATTACCGGATCAAACACGTCTGACATCATCAATGCCGGCGCCGGCAACGATACGATCAATGCCGGTGATGGCAATGACAC
>NZ_JABFCN010000018.1 GCF_013087515.1 Rhizobium sophorae
CGTATCGAAAACCGCCGAGGCTCTAATCGCCGTTGGATGAAGATTCAGAGGCAGGTCAATCCTCACATTCAGAGAAGTCGTATGTCCGAAATATCCCGCTCAGCATCAGCAGCGCCAGATGGGGTCTCCTTGCCGCTTACGTTTAGACGCCAGCGTCAGTCCGAGAACTGATCAAGTGCCGCTTGGAAGTCCGCGGACCTTGAGATTAATAGCTTCCAGCAGCTGCGACACCTCGCCAGTCACGCCGTGTTCCGGCTCGACTGGCGCCATACTTTCGGCTTAAGCTTCTCAGCAAATTACTGCCAGGTTGGGATGCGGAGCTGCGAGCGCCCAGGAAAAGGCCGCGGGAAAGGGCGGCGAGACGCCATCTAAACTCATCGGGTGCCCGCCTCCATGGCCCACCTGCCAGCCGCCACCGACGCCGTAACACCTCCACACCACAAATATCGATGCGGGAATGGAGAGATTCGGTCGTCAGCAGACATGTTATCAAGCAGCCGGATCAGATCTATTTTCGAACTCAAGAAACCAAGCGTAAGTAGCTCTAATGCCGTCCTCAAGCGAGATACGCGGCTTCCAGCCCATGTCCTGCAGCTTCTGATTGCTCATCAACTTTCGCGGCGTGCCATCGGGCTTGGAAAGATCATGAATGATCTCACCCTCGTAACCGACAACGCGGCAGACCAAGCGCGTCAATTCGATGATTTCGAGATCTGTCCCCGAGCCGACATTGACGTGCTGCGAGCCCGAATAGGTCTTCAGCAAAAACACTAAGGCGTCGGCGCAGTCATCGACATGAAGAAATTCTCGGCGCGGGGTGCCTGTGCCCCAGACGACCACCTGCGGGTCTTTGCGAAGTTTCGCAGCATGCGCCTTGCGGATAAGCGCAGGCAGCACATGGCTGGAATTCAGGTCGAAATTATCACCAGGGCCGTATAAATTCGTCGGCATGGCCGAAATGTAATCCCGGCCATATTGCTTGCGATAGGCCTCGGCGAGCTTGATGCCGGCGATCTTGGCGATCGCGTACCATTCGTTGGTCGGCTCGAGCGGACCGGTCAGCAAAGCCTCTTCGGAGATCGGCTGTGGTGCGAGCTTGGGATAAATGCAGCTTGAACCCAGGAATAGAAGCCGGTCCACTCCCGCGCGGTGGGCGGCTTCGAAGATGTTCGCTTCAATAATCAAATTGTCATAGACAAATTCTGCGGGATAGCTGTCATTCGCAAGGATACCGCCAACCTTGGCAGCGGCAAGAATGATTGCGTCAGGTCGCGTTGCTTCAACAAATTTCTCAACCTCGTCCTGGCGCTTTAAATCGACCTCGCGGCGAGTGGCCGTGATGATGTTGCACTCTTCGGATTGAAGCCGGCGAACAAGAGCGCTGCCGACCATACCCCGATGACCGGCAACCCAGATTTTCTTGTTGGACAGGTCGTACACTCAGATCTCTTTCCTGCTGTTCATGGCTTTCCAGTGCTTGATATCTTCACGCACCATTTCAGCGGCGAGTTCGCGAACCGGGGTCTTGTGGTGCCAGCCCAATTTCTGACGTGCCTTGGTCGGGTCGCCAAGCAAAAGGTCGACTTCCGTCGGGCGGAAATACCGCGGGTCGATTTCCACAAGGCAGGCACCGGACGCGGAGTCATAACCCTTTTCGTCGATGCCGGACCCCTTCCATTCCAAAGCAATGCCCACGTCGGCAAAAGCCCACTCTAAAAACTGGCGGACACTCGTCGTCTCACCGGTCGCCAAGACGTAGTCATCCGGCTTGTCCTGCTGTAGCATGCGCCACATGCCCTCGACATATTCACGCGCGTGGCCCCAGTCACGCTTGGCGTCGAGATTGCCGAGGAAAAGCTTATCCTGCCGCCCCAAATGGATGGCAGCCACCGCCATCGTTATCTTGCGCGTGACGAAGGTCTCGCCCCGAAGCGGGCTTTCGTGATTGAAAAGAATGCCGTTCGACGCATGCATGTCGTAGGCCTCGCGATAATTCACGACGATCCAGTAGGCATAGAGCTTGGCTGCGGCATAGGGAGAACGCGGGTAAAAGGGCGTCTTCTCGTTCTGCGGCACTTCCTGCACAAGACCGTAGAGTTCCGAGGTCGATGCCTGGTAGAACCGGGTCTTTTCCTCGAGACGCAGGATTCGAATCGCTTCGAGCAATCTCAGCGTTCCAACACCATCGGCGTCTGCTGTATATTCAGGGGTTTCGAAGCTGACGCCCACATGGCTTTGTGCAGCAAGATTATAGATTTCGTCGGGCTGTGTCTGCTGCACGATCCTAAGGAGATTGGTCGAGTCGATCATATCTCCATAATGCAGGATGAAGCGCGGATGAGCTTCATGCGGATCCTGATAGATGTTCTCGATGCGGCCGGTATTAAAAGATGAGGATCGTCGCTTGATGCCATGCACTGTATAGCCCTTGCTCAGAAGCAATTCGGCCAGATAGGCACCATCCTGACCAGTCACACCAGTAATAAGCGCAATTTTTGTCATTTTTCACGTCGCCTTCAATCTTCGGGATGTGTTTATGGAAACGACCGAACGAGTGCAACCCCGTATACCCAAGCCCGGTTAAGCGACTTGCGTATTATAGGTCTCTGCGGTTGACGCGGAACCGGCACAATGAAACTAGTCTAGGCGGTGGTGACAAATTAATCATTTGAGCCATAGCATGATGCTTGCGAGCTTGAAGAAGCAGCAAGTTTGTCGCATCGGGCTGCGACGCGACGCCACCGTTTAAGGTTGGCATAGAAGCTCTCAATACCCTCCGTCCTAACTATTGAAATGATTAGGCCCCGTTCCAGTCATCCACGGGTGACGTCCCTACTCATCACCATCAACCAACCTGCCGGCTCACCGGCGGGCGCGCTGTCCTGCGCGAAAACAAGGAGATCAACCATGAAAATCCTGTGTGTCCACCCCCACCAAGGAAGCCGGCCTGCGCGACTGCGTGGCGTTCGTTGATGTCGATCTCAATGACGATGTCAGACTTTACGGCCCTCGCCTCGTGCGACAGGCGGACGGCAACCATTTGGTTTATGCGCCGCAGGCAGTGGCGCCCGGCGCACCGCCGAGTTAAGGGCTTAAGCGAGGCTGGCGCTGCCGCTCTTGCCGGGAGTGGCGCGGTTCATTAAGTTTCGTTCACGCAGTGCTTGCATTGGAAAGATCGGCTGGATTGGTGAGGCGTCGAGATGACATGCAAAATAATTGCCGCGTTCATTTTGGGTGTCTGTGTCTTGGCCACCGTATTTGCCAGTGCGAGTGATCCCTATGTGCCCTCGGCCTGGCCAGAGATCCACGCCCCTAAGACCGGCCGGCTGGCGCCGATGTCTACGCCCTGATCTTATAGTCGGCGCCGTCACGGGCTTCCCTTGTAGCAATCACGCATCCTTCGCGTATCCCAGGCACAAGGCGGCCATTGCCTCAAGTTTCCTCTAATTGTTCGCCTACCTGCGGGTCCGATGCACCCTCCGAACTTCGCGAACCTCATTCGCAGTCCTGGTAAGAACATCAGCGGCATCCTACCGCGAATATATGCCCTTATCCATCAACAAACATGATGTTCACGGCAGCGAGCGAGTTCGCGCCAAACATCGCGGCGTGTTCCGTGTCCCACAGATTGTTGTCCGATGCACCTCCAATGCATGTTCTTAATGCATAAGAGCAGACCGGAGCTTTAAGGTCGAAACGTGGCACGTCGGTCAAAGTTTGGGAATTCGATCACGAATTCCGGCCATCCAAGCCGACCTGGAGATTACTGTAACGCCTTAAGAACTTGATCGGTCACCATGTCGGCCCCGGGTGCCAACAGGTGGTCATCATCATAATAAAGTGGTTGTCCGTCCCGCTGACCGAAGCACCTCCCGTCGACGCCATTGCTGCATAGAACATCTGCTGGCCGCACCTTTCGAAGCAATGCGGATTCTTCAATCTGGTCCAGGACAGCAAGCGCAAACTTGTTCCGCTCCATATAAACTGCCTCGGATGTCGATATCTCTCATAGCCCTGCGTGGTGAAGATTGACTTTGGCAATATCCCAGCCCAACTCAGGTATCGGATAGACTACGACAACCCTTTTTCCGATGTTTTTTCAAGCCTTGTAGAAGGCCGTTAACCGCTAGGTCCTTTGATCTTGCGTCGGTCTAGAACAACGCGTTAACGGCTGCACAGTTCTCGCAGTAATCCTCGATCTCCTCGTCTCCTTCGCCATTGTCGAATGTTAGCCGATCAGTCTCTCCTGGGATCGGATACAGGCGAAATGTCCAACGAATTGCGACAACGATCTCGTCAACGTCGCTTGGAACATAGCTCTGCAGTCGCTGGAAGGAAGCAAGACACTGCGAGAGTTGGGTGCCTGGTTTTTCGCAGCCGCGTCGAAATATCCGCTCTGCTCCCAAAAAACGATATTGAACACGAACAATGAGACGCCGATCGGGCCCTCTGCAAAGCCTTTCATGTCCATTGGAAGGAGCAGAAACCAACGACCACTCCGCCGTCATCGAAGTCCGATCACTCTCCGCAAATGGGCTGGAGCTCTATTGCATCCGATTGACCAGCGGGGAGATGCATGGCCACCCGTTCCGTACGGGGCAGGGCGCATACACGTGAAAGCCAACGAGAACCACTTTGAAGACCGGAGTGAAGCGAGCTCTAACTCGTGATCTTTTTGAAAACAGGGCGGCACGTGTTGCTACTGCGATTGCCCCGATGATCCTCATGCCTCGCGCTGCCGGTTACATCCCACCGAACACAGCCACGCTTGAGCATCTGATCACCAACCGCCGGAGGGGCTGGACCAGGCTCGCTAACATGGCCGCAGCCTGCCGTGAGTGCAAGGACCTGCGCGGATCTGCAATGGACTGGCTCACCTTCAAGACATACCGGCGTGGCGAGTGTGGAAATTCATTCCCTATGGCGCGGCGATCAGGATGAGTCTCACCTTGATTCTCGCCGCGCACATTGCCGGATGCAAATTCCAAGTCGGCCGCGCCCTGGCCGACAGTGGGGATTGCGTAACGCCGCATAGACGTGACTCCCGCTCATCTAACACCAGGCCGACGCGGTCACCAACTGCGCCCCCACCAGCAGCGCGCGCCGGATCGCAAAACTCTTGTGGGCAGACTTCAAGCGCCGCATTCGCAATGAGGAGAGCCAAAAGCCGAGGGCATGCCTCCCCGCCCCTGGCGTGCAAAGCATGCCAGGGACACGGTTCGCCAATTGATCGGCTACGGCGTCATCTTGGGTTTGGACGACTGCTTTCGTGCCGATACGATCCTTTCCAAAATCCGTTTCAAAACGCCCCTCCCCGCACGTCCGTGATGACAGGAGACCATTTGGCAGCAGTCCGCATTGCGGCGCATGCCGTGGGCTACCCGTCGATCGCTCTCGCAACCGTTCTGCAGTTCGAACTATGGATGCGGCAAAAGGATGCTGTCGGCGAGTGGGAGCCAGCAGACGACGTGGACCAAGGCGGCATCACCTATAAAAAAACAGGTGGATGAAGGGCCTGCTTTGGTCCCACATCAACGAGAATATGGTGTTGCGTAAATCGCACACAAAAACAGGTTTTGCCGTCGAGCATGATCTCAAGCTCCATCTGACAGTCCTTGAGGAGATTGAGCTTGGCAATCGAGAAGCGAATCGGCCGGTGATCATCTCCAAAGCCACCGGCGCACCGGACAAGAATCGGAAATTCACCGAACGCTGGCGCAAATTCGCGGAACAAGGGCGGCAAGGGCATACGGCATTAATCACCTACTTCTGATAGATAAGTCGGTGCGGAAGACCGTAATTTCCGATTATTTCAGTTGCGCTCGTTGCAGAAAGCGACAAGAAGGTGGTTGTCCATTGATCTGCGAGACGCTGGTAAGCAATGCCTGAAAATACTCCCACTGAGACGCCACGCTCAGGTTGGTTCTTAGTGCCGATGCAAGCGCTCGTCGCCCCTCTGCTGGCGATGCCGCGTGTTGCCAAACGCGCCCTGGCCTTGCTGGTGGATTCCAGCTTTTGTGTTCTGACGATCTGGCTCGCCTATTGCTTCCGCCTCAACGAATGGACGGTGCTGACCGGCGTGCAATGGTTGCCGGTCGTCGTTTC